>CAVQFM010000007.1:0-580557 GCA_963711705.1 uncultured Actinomycetes bacterium | reverse complement strand
TGCACGCAGCTGTCGTCCACGACTACAAGGCCACCCGTTCGCCCGGGCACGCCGCCGTCCCTTGCTCGGGCAGGCTGGCAGACTGGGCGGTGATCAAGAAATGCTGGGCACAGCGGCGGCGATGGGGCTGTCCCCGCCGACTAGCTCGAGCGTCTGGTGCCGGGTACCCGGCTCGTCGAGCAGGGCAGCGATAACCGCGGCGACGTCAGCGCGGGGGATGCTGCCAGCGGGGACCGGAGGGGCCGCGAGCCGGACCTTGCCGGTGGCAGGGGCGTCGGTGAGATGGCCGGGGCGAAGGATGGTCCAGTCCAGATCCCGGGAGCGCAGGTCGTCCTCGGCGGCGGTTTTCGCCGTGATGTAGGCAGCCCAGACCTCACCGGTGCCGGGCTGCGGCGGCTGGCCGGCTCCCATGGAGGAGATCTGCACGATTCTGGCTACCCCGGCTCTTTCGGCGGCGTCGGCCATCAGGACGGAGGCAGCCCGGTCGACGGAGTCCTTGCGAGGGACGCCACTGCCCGCGCCTGCGCCGGCCGCAAACACCACTGCGTCAGCCCCAGACAGCAGCACCGCGACATCCCCGGCCGAGGCTGCCTCCAGATCGCAGACCACAGCTTCGGCGCCCGCCTGCTGCACATCGGCTGCCTGCGCCGGGTTCCTGATCAGCCCCACGGCCTGATCACCTCGCCCAGCCAGGACACGCTCCAACAAGAGCGCGACTTTCCCATGTCCGCCCGCGATCACTACACGCATGCTGCCAGCCTACGTACCGCCAGCAGGACGTGCTGTGATCGGCAAGGACCTCCTGGCCCGCCGAAGGCGTGGCAGCAAAGCAGAACTCGCTCCGCAACCATCACCATTGAGTGGCCCAAATCGTGGGCCAGGTTGCGCCGGGCTCTGACCAGCATGTCGAGGCCGAGGTAGCGGCGGCTTCGGTCCATTCGTCGTGCTGCTCGGCCAGGACCATGCCGACGAGGCGGGCCAGGGAGTCGAGGCCGGGAAGATGCCCACGACGCCGGTGCGGCGGCGGATCTCGCGGTTCAGCCGCTCCTGCCCGTTGCTGGACCAGATCTGGCGCCAGAGCTTAAGGACGTCCGCTACGGCGGGCCACCTGGCGGGGTGTCGGCGGTGAGATCGACGATCCGCTGGAGCAGCGCAACGGCTTCTGCGAGAACGCGTTGCTCGTGCTGATTGAGCTGGTCGGTCAGGCGTTCGGCCAGCCAGTCCTGCTTTACCGCCCTGGCTTCGTTGAGGGCGCGTTGGCCCGCGTCGCTGACCGTGATGATGCTCTGCCGACCGTCGTTGGAGTCCGCTGTCCGGTCCGCGAATCCTTGAGCCTCAAGGCTGGCCACGATCGTGCCCATTGACTGCGACCGCGTTCCCTCAGCGCGCGCTAGCTGTGAAATGGTTTGGGGCCCGCCGGTCTCCAGCCTGAGCAGAGCGGACTCTTGTGACCACGTCAAGTCGCCGGGACTGGCCGTGGACCGCAGGCGCCGGATGAGCCCGACAGCCACTGCCCGGAGCTGAGCTGCGACAGCAGCCTGATCGATCGGTACAGAGTCGCGTTCATTTCTCACCTGCCCATCCTCCCGAAACAGGGTACGAGCCCGCCACGATATATGAAGGTTGCCTTCGAAGATTACCTTCATATATTGTCGGGCTGTCGAGACTGTCCGGCCACGGCCCAGGCTGGTGCTCGAGGAAGGATGAAAGCCACAGTCGTTGACGCCGTTGGCGCCACGCTCGGGAGAGCGATGCGGTCCGGCGCTACCGATGCCATCAATTCGGAGACGGCCGACCCCGTGGAGGCGGTTCACGAACTGCTGCCCGATGGCGTTGGCAGCGTGTTCGAGCCGGAAATCAGCCTGGAGGAGACCGAGTCCGGCTATCAGAAGGTCGCCGATCCGAAGCTCACCCGAGTTGTCATCAGCAGATTCTGAATCGACACGGCCTCGCTCTGCTAGCTGGGCCACGAAAGGACTGAGCATGACGTCCCATACGGCTATCTCGCCGCAAGAAGCCGCCGACCGCCTGGCCATCCGGGAACTGGTTGACGCCTATGCCCACTGCGCCGACGGGCGCGACGCCAGGGGGCAGATGGATCTGTTCACCGAAGACACCCGCTTCCTGGTGTTCTATGACCTGACTTCCGAGGAACCGTCCCAGGAGCTGCACGGGCGAGAGTCTCTGGCTCCGGTATTCGACGACCTTAATCAGTACGCCGCCACCATGCACTTCAACGGGCAGAGCACGATCTCTCTTGATGGGGACCGGGCCACCGGCGAAAGCTACTGCCTGGCTCACCACCTCAAGGTCAGCGAGGACAGGCAGCGCACACTGATGGTCGCGTCCATCCGGTATCTCGATCAGTTCATCAAGCGGGACGGCCAGTGGCTCTTTGCCGAGCGGCGGCTGATGGTCAACTGGATCGATACGCGACCGTCTAATGCCTGACACCAAGAACGTGACGCGCACTCTGGCCCGGGCGACTGGATATCTCGGGCTGCCCGCGAAGTGATGAGCCAGCAGGCGGAAGCTATGCCGGTCGTTGGCGATCCGGCCCAAACCGGACAAGGGCCGGATCGGGCTGCTGCGCGTTGTGGTCAGTGGGCCGGCCCGCCGGGGTTCGTACTGGCCGCCTCTACAAAGCCCGCCGGGCTGGCCTCAAGGAGCGGAGATCTACAGGCGGGGACAGGACGACCGCGGCGCCAGGTCAGCCGTGCTCGCAAACCGGTGCCGCGGTCGTCGCGTGACGGCACCGCAGGCGGATCAGGGGATCCAGGGCGTGCCGGTGTAGAAAAGGATCGCGGTCCAGTCGTCGCCGGCCCAGATCGCGCTGATCTTGCCGCGCTGCAAGCGGTAGGGACCGCCGCCGAACTAGTGACCCGCACTGTCACCCGCTGACCGGCGGCCGGAGGGCAGGCCCAGGGAGCGGCACACGGTCTGACCACGTGGGACGTCGAATCCGGCCACGCGATGACCGTGCACGTCTACACCCGGGCGAGAGGGTCACGCTGCTGCTCAACGGCAGCACGGTTGCGACCGGCGCGGTGAGGACCCCTTGAACCCAAGCTGTTCACATCGGCCCAGACGCCAACGGCGAACCGATACTGACCTGGCTCGCCATGGGGCCAGTCCCCGGACGGGTAGGTTCTGCTGCCATGACGAGGATGCGGGCAGTCGTGGTCCCTGCCGTGCTCACGGCTGCGCTCGTGCTAGCCGGTGTCGGCTGCGGCGGGCGGGCCCCCGCCGCGTCGCCGCCGCGTCCGGCCGACTCGTTGACGCGGCCGGCACCGGCCGCCGCGCCGTCTGCCGTCCCGTACGGTAAGCACCGGCGCTCCCAGGCGTTCACCGCGAAGGTCTCCCGGATCCGGCATCGCTCTCAGGTGAGGTACTCCTGGCATCCCGGCTGCCCGGTCGCGCCCTCCGGGCTGCGGCTGATCACCATGACCTACCGCGGGTTCGACCACAGGGTCCATACGGGTCGGCTGGTGGTGAATGCCGCGGTCACCGGCAAGCTGATCCTGGTCTTCCGCAAGCTGTTCGCTATGCGCTACCCGATCCGCAGGATGGTGCTGGTGGACGTCTACCATGGCTCGGATTTCGCGTCGATCCAGGCGGACAACACGTCGGCGTTCAACTGCCGCGACGCCGCCGGCTCGTCGAGCTGGTCCGAGCATGCCTACGGCCTCGCCGTCGATCTGAACCCATGCGAGAACCCATACGTCTACGCCGACGGGTACGAGGCACACAAGCGCTGCCGCAAGTATGTCGACCGGAGCCTGCACGATCCGGGGGTCATTCACGCGAGCGACAAGGTGGTACGCGCGTTCGCCTCGATCGGCTGGGGCTGGGGCGGCGCCTGGCAGGGTGCCCGCGATTATCAGCACTTCTCCGCGAACGGCCGGTGATCCGGCGTCGGTGGCCAGGCGGGACGGTGCCGAACGCTTACCCGGCTCATGGCCCCGCGTACCAGGTCACGGGCGGTTCAGTGCCGTCCACGGGAATGGTGACCGCACCGAGCACCTGCCCATGGGCTCTCTCCTTCCCAACAGCCAGGCCACCGGCCGCTATCGGTTGGTCACGGCAAGCCGCAGGTCGCCAGTCCGAGGCCTTGCTGGCGAACCGGCTTGACATCCCCGCACGCGTCATCCGTCGCCGGACAGGTAGGAGGCAACGGCGAGAGCCGAGTAGGCGGCCAGGAGGATCGCTCCGTTAAGCCGACTCGTTCTGCCGGTCCGCAGAACGAGCGCTGGTAGAGCAGCCGCTACTGCCATGGCCGCGAGCTCGACCGGCCGGAAGCTGAGGGCAAGCGGCGTGAAGGCCCACGAGATGAGAGCTACCAGGGGTATCACCAAGCCGGCGATCTGGGCGCTTGAGGCCAGCGGGATCTCGGTTGCCAGCTTGACCCGGCCGCGTCGCGCCAGCAGCACCGCGCTCCCGTGCTCCGTCGCATTTCCGATGATCGCAATGATCACAAACGCGGTAAAGAACTCCGAGAGGTGCGTGGTGTGTGCGAAGGCTCGTAGCGTGCTGACGAGCGTTTCGCTGACGAAGGCGGTAGCGATCGTGGCGACGCCGAGCACCACGAGGGCGGCAGGCAACGACCAGCCGGTGCTTTCGGGTTCAGCGGACTTGAAGAGCTGCCACTGGCGGCGCAGCGCGTAGCGGGTCACGATCACGCAGACGACCAGGAGCACGATGGCAACAGGAACCGAGAGCCCGGCGAGCGAGCGGCGTTCCGGATCGCCGTGGAACCCTGGCGCGGCGGCGACGAGCACGACAACGGTGGTGAATCCGACTAGGCCGAGTGAAATGTAGGCAGATCGGCGATCGATCGAGCCCCTCTGGCCGACGAGAAGCGTGAAGCCGAGGACTAGAAGGAGGTTGCTGGCGATCGAGCCTACGAGCGACGCCCTGACGATCGCGGTCAGACCCCCGGACACGGCGATGATCGCGATGATCAGCTCCGGCGCGTTACCGAACGTCGCGTTCAGGAAGCCGCCGATCCCGGGACCGGTATGGCGGGCCAGGTTGTCCGTCGCCTCGCCGATGAGCCAGGAAAGAGGGATCAGCGCCGCGCCGGCAAGTACGAACAATGTCAGCTCGCCGACGGCGCCGAGCCGATCCAGAACCACGACGAGCGGTGCCAGCAGCAGCAGCAGCGTCAGGAGCGCACCGCGAGCGATGTTCCCACCGGCCCCGCACACACACTCACCCTACTGGGCGACGCCCGCAGCTCGGCGTTCAGCCGATCCCGGCGAGACCGGCAGCTGGCTGGCTCATCACAAGAGCCCGGGAAGCCTCGGACGCAGTTAGCGGTGGCATGGTGCATAGCTCCTCTTGCCGGCCGAGTGCGGTGAGGTCGAGAAAGTAGTAGGAGCCGCCGGTGGACTCCAGGCTGCGGGCGTACTGGGAGTAGGTGTGGAACACGCGGCCGCCGGCTTGGAGGAAGCAGCTCCGGCCCGGCATCTCGAAGGGCTGGCTCCGCGGGTCACTACTGGCCCCACCTGCCGGCGAGCGATGGCTCCACCCTCACGAAGGGATTCCTGTTCGGTGAGTTTTGGCCCCACCGCACGTGGGCTCGGGCGCAGATGGCCCGGCCCCACCGCACGTGGGCTCTGCCAAAGCGCCGGTCAGCTGGCTGCCCGGGCCACCGCGCTGACGTCGACGACCGCCGGGACATAGGCCCGGGCGGGGCTGTATGTGGTCACGGTGTCCGGTACCACGAACTCCGGGCGACGGTAGGCCGACCGGAGGCCGGCCAGCGGCGGGCTGGGCTGCCCGGTGAGGGTGGCCAGCTCATCCAGGACCGGCAGCTCGCCGGGCCCCGGTGGCGTGCGCGAGTCCGGCGCGCCCCAGTCCTCCCAGAGCAGCATCTCGGTCTTGTTCAGGGCGGCGAGGTCGTGGACCAGGTTGTGCCGGAGCTGGGGCCAGCCTCGGGTGGCGGGGATCTCCAGGTCAGGGTCGGTAACGAACCGTTCCGGGTCGAACCGCACCAGAGCGGGCTAGCTGCCAGGCGCGCGGGGCGGTCAGGAAGCGGTCGGGGGGCACGTCAAGAGCGTCGAAGCTGGCCCCGTCGACCGGGTCGGTGTGGTCGTCGTCGATCTCTGGCTCGACCAGCCGCCAGCGCCCGGCCGATCCGTCCCAGACCTCGGCGATCTCGTGGTCGATCAGCCAGCCGTCCAACAAGTACCTGGCGAAGCCGACCCGGGCCCGCGATGGGATCCCCTTGTGCCGGGCCATGGCGACGAACAGCACGGTGAAATCCCGGCAGCAACCGACCAGCCGCTGCCTGGGCTCGCGGGCAGCGGACAGCGGGAGGTCCGCGAGTTCACCAAGCCGGGCGAACATCGCTGCCGCATACCGGGTGTCGACCTCGCTGATCCGCTCCGGCGCGATGCCATTCGCCGCCCAATCGCCATCGGCCCAGTGGTGGAACACCAGCTGCCGGCTCGCCGCGCGGAGCGCGCCGAGGTCGGACGGGAGCCGGTCGATCGCGGCCGCGGCGGGCCCCGGTTCTGTGACCAGGCTCTGCACCGCCCAGAATCGGTGGTCGCTCACCCTGGCAGGATACTGGCCGGGCATATGACTGTCTCCGCCACCGGCGACCACGTCATCACCGCCGCCGACCCCTCCCCGACGACATCCGCGCAGCCCTAAACAAGATCAACAGCGCCCGGCTAGGTGCGCACTAGCCTGACAAAGTCGGGTCTTTGCCGCCAGCGAGGACCAGGTCAACGTGGAGCCGCAGCGAAGCGAGGACGTACGACGCTGACGGGCGACGAGTGGCGGCCATCATCGGCGACGAGGTGGGGCCGGAACCCATTCACGATCAGCGTCTCCAAGATCGCCAACTGGGGCCGAAACTCACCCGCAAGTGGGGCCAAGACTCACCCGCCAAGCCAAAGGGCTGGTCTGAGGCGAAGAAGTCCGACCCCATGGCCTCGGACTCGGCTCTGGTGCGGAAGTTGTACTCGCCGGGTGCGACCGACTCATCGATCGTGACCCCGAAGTCGTAGTTGAAGTCGGTCCCGAACGAGGAATACCAGGGGATGTCCCAGCCCTTCGAGGCCTTCCACCGCTCGAGCTTGGCCAGTGGCGCCCGACACCATGGCGTAGCTGGTATCGCGGGTGTGCAGGTGCGCGAAGAAGCCGGCCGACAGCTCGTCGGTGCCGGCGGTACAGCTCGGGCAGGCCGCATGACAGAGTGCGCTGACGAGGATGATCTGCTGTCAGTTGGCCATCGCGTACTGCTCGATAGTGTGCAGGGCAGAGGGGATCAGCTCATCGAGGACCTGCGGATAGGCCGGGGCGCGGTCGGTGGTGACCTCGGCCGGGACCGTGCCCGATCGCAGCGCGCAGGTGAAGAACCGCTGGGCGACCGCCAAGGTCGCGGCGCTGGGACAGCAGTACCTCAGTGACCTGGCCGTGCTGGTCAACTGCACGGTACAGATGCGTCCACCGGCCGCCCACCTTGACGTATGTCTCGTCGGCGAACCACCGATCACCAGGCACGTGGCGGCACGGCCGTGCCGACTCGGTGAACTCGCTCGTGAGCCGCTGCACCCACCGGTGCACTGTGACGTGATCGACGGTAACGCCGCGCTCGGCGAGTAGTTCCTCGACGTCCCGTTAGGACAGGCCATAGCGCAGGTACCAGCGGACCGCCATCGCGATCACCTCCCGCGGAAACCGGAACCCAGCGAACACAGAGGACTCGATCGACGACGTCACAACACCTGTGTCTTGCGGCGGCGATCGATCAACGCAACAGAGCCCTTACAGGTGTTCGCGGTTATGCTCGGTCAGCTGCTCGTGAGCTGCCAATATGAATAACCTGACCATTTGTCTGGCGGGTGTCGTCCCACGGGTATCCCGCCACCGAGGCCTAGTCGGCGGCGGTTCTTCTGGGCGGAGTTCTGGGAACCGATAGATGGGGGAGGCCTATGGCTGAGCGAGGGGCCAGCCGGGGGATGCCCCGGCTGGAAGCAATTGATCTCATTGGTGTGTGCTTCGACGGCATGGGGCGTCCTGGCGCGCAGGCACGCGCACCTGCGGCATTGCGGGAGGCTGGCCTGGTGGAGGCCCTGCAGGAGCGCGCGGGCTTGACGCCGGACGTCGTCGTCTCGGAGCCTGCTCCGGTGCGTGGGCCCTCCGGCTTCCTGAACGAGCGGGCGCTTCTGGAAATGGTGGACGTGCTCTATGAGCGTGTGCGGGCAGCTTTGTCACGAGGACGTTTCCCGCTGGTCTATGGTGCTGACTGCGCCGTGCTGCTTGGCGCGGTTCCTGCGCTGGCCAGCGCTGTCGGCGAGGCTGGCCTGGTGTTCATCGACGGTCACGAAGACGCCACGCCTATGGAACTGTCAGCGACAGGCGAGGCCGCCAATATGGAGGTGGCCCTTTTGCTGGGCCTGACTGGTCAGCGAGCGCCGGGGCCACTGCGAGGCCGTGCGGGTGTGCTGCGCCCGGAGGCGGTCGCCATGCTGGGGATGCGCGACGATCTGTGGCGCCGTGAAATCGCAGTCCCTACGATCGCTGATCGAGTGCGGGTCCGCCCTGCAGCTGGCCTCCACGCAGATCCAGCAAATGGCGGTCGTCAGGCTGCAGGGCAGGTCGCATCACAGGCTGCCGGCTGGTGGCTGCACATAGACCTGGACGTGCTCGACAGGAATGATTTCAGCGCCTGCGGTGCTCCTGGCGAGGTCTCACTCCCCGGCGGCCTGTCATGGCCCGAGCTAGCTGCCATGACCTCATCGGCGATGCGAGTCGGCGGCTTGTGCGGATGGAGTCTTGGCGTGTACAACCCTGACCTTGATCCAGAGCGGCGGGCAGCCGGACGAGTCGTGAGTTTCGTCGCGGATATCACAAGGAGCTGGACATAACATCTGAAATCCAAGGCAACGTCCGTTCCGTTTTACGTCAATCGACATGGCGCCCGGCGCGGCTGACCGCGGCGCGCAGATCTGGGTGATCTGCGCGCACACCCGCGTGGTCGGCAGGCTGAACCGACGCTCGGTCGTTCGAAATGGGTGCGTCTGTGTCGGACCAGTTGAACCGCGTGTGAGCCACGCATTGACGCGGGGATGTGGATGCTAGGTCGCCCTTATCATCCGTAGCCGCCTGGGTGCGGACGTCGCTGGAGGCTGCTGGCGATCAGGTCAGACAGGCGCCGGGCGATGCCCCCGGCGGGGTCGAGCCGGGGGTTGAAGATGGTAACGTCCAGCCCGCGTGCCTTCTGGCTGGCCAGGAGGCCGCCGAGAATCTGTGCGGCTTCTTCCCAGGTGAGGCCGCCGGGGTGACGGTAGTCCACAGCCGGCATCAGCGCGTCATCGAGAACGTCAACGTCGAGATGTATCTTCCGCGAGCGCTGTCGACGAAGCAGGCGTGGAGTTCATCGACTCCAGCGGCGTGGGCAGCACTAGCGCGTGCGCAGCGCCGCTCCTCCGCCGCGCGGCCCGCTGCCCGCCAGCGCCCCGCCCCTGACGCCTCCCGGGGTCTCGCGCCGCGCGTGCACCGCTGCGCCGCCGGTGCCGGCTCATCCGCGGCCTACGCTCGCTTCCAGGTCGCCAGCCTCGGCGATGCGGCCTCGGGTACGCATTACCGTTCGGTGCAGCTCACCCGCCCCTCCCCTAGTTCACCTGCGCGTCCACCCTCGCTGCAGACTCCCCGCAGCTCCGCAGCCGCCGCTGCCGGACTGCTCGCGACACTCTCGAAGGACGCCCGACACGCCGGGATGGCCTGCTGCTAGCCGCGCCACAGCGCTCGCCGCGGATATGCGCCACCACGCCCAAATGCGACAATGATGAGGCTGTTCAGCGCAGCGCCGAGCGCGAGACCACGCTGGGCACGCGACCCTCCCACGCGTACCCGCTAGCGAGAAGGGCCCCGGCCGCAGCGACAAGGGCGAACTCTGCAATCGAGAATGCGACGCCATTGAGCTGATTGTGCTCGATGATGCGGCGAATTACGGCTATTCCCTGCAATACCTCATGAGACGTTCACCGGGTGGCGGGCTCGGTGCGATAGGTCCACTAATGACCAAGCTATGATCGCCACCGCAGGACGGTACCCGGGTGACCAGCCGAGAGTTTCCGGCTGTGGGATCGTGGTACATATCCCTATCCGCCAATGAGAGCCAGCGTTTCGGCCTGGGCCTGCTCTGACGTGGGCGGTATGTAGGCGCTCAACGGCTCCAGCGTTCAGGGGTGCATGCCGGATACACGCGCGATCTTCCTGATAGCCCCGGATTCCGCCATGCTGTGTGGCGGACGCTGTCCTCGCATGTCCAGACAAGGGGTCCCGAGATGATGGTTGATCGTGCTCGCTGCCTGGATGGTGGCCAAAGCCTGCTCGTCATCTTTGAGATGGTGCCCGTCCAGCACACCCGCTGCGCAATCGAGCAGGACGCGCACCAGTCTGCCGCCTGCATCAAGGCTAATCCGTTGGCCCCGCTTGTCCGCGGCGTGCGTGGATTCCTCTTCGAGGTCGCGGCCCGCTTGCTCAACAAGGTCGCCTGACCGGCATGGTCGTGGACTTCCGGCCCTCGCGTCGGCCGACACTCGGGGTCGAATGGGAACTCGGCCTTGTCGACGCCCGCACTGGTGACCTCGTCTCCGCGGCGGCGGAAGTCGTCGAGGAGGCCCGGGGCGGGATATCGGAGGGCGACTCGCGAGTGCACCAGGAGTTGCTGCGCAACACAGTCGAACTGGTCACTGGGATCTGCGAATCCGTGCCGCAGGCGGTCGACGACCTGCGCGAGAGCCGGGATGCCGTTCGGCGGGCCGCCCGGCAGCGCGGACTGGAGATCTTCAGCGCCGGCACGCATCCGTTCGCCCGCTGGTATGACCAGGAGGTCAGCGAGGGCGAGCGGTACGCCACGCTCATCGACCGCACCCAGTGGTGGGGCCGGCACATGCTCCTCTTCGGCGTGCACGTGCATGTGGGCGTGGACTCGGTCGGCAAGGTGCTGCCGATCCTCAACGGGCTGCTGCGCTGGTTCGCGCACCTGCAGGCGCTGTCGGCCTCCTCACCGTTCTGGGGCGGCTCCGACACCGGGTATGCCAGCAACCGTGCCCTGATGTTCCAGCAGTTGCCGACGGCCGGGCTGCCATTCCAGTTCGATACTTGGCCGCAATTCGAGGCGTACGTCGGCGACATGCTCGCGACCGGCGTGATCAGCGAGTTCAAGGAGATCCGCTGGGACATCCGGCCCTCTCCGGCGTTGGGCACCATCGAGGTCCGCGTCTGCGACGGGCTGCCTACGCTCGAGGAGGTGGCCGCCATCGCCGCGCTGACTCACTGCCTGGTCGTGGACCTCGACGGCCGGCTGGAAGCCGGCGAGGCGCTGCCTGTGCTGCCGCCATGGCATGTGCAGGAGAATAAGTGGCGTGCGGCCCGGTACGGGCTGGACGCGGAGGTCATCCTCGACGCGGAGAACCGCGAACGGCTCGTCACCGACGACCTCCACGACCTGCTCAACCGGCTCGAGCCGGTGGCGGCGCGGCTGGGATGCTCGGCCGGACTCGCGTCGGTGTCGGACCTCATGACCGTTGGTGCGAGCTACCAGCGGCAGCGGGCGGTGGCCGCCAGAGCGGGCGGCGACCTGTGGGCGGTTGTGGACAGCCTGGTACGGGAGATGCGCGACGGCCTGCTGGGCAGCGCGCAGAAGGCGAACCACGCCGCTCGCCAGATCGGCGGTGGCGACACGCCGTAGGACCGCAGATGGTGGGCTGGCTCCTGGTCCGGAAGCGGCCCGGGCGAAAGTCATCGTTCCTGACGGGTGGCCGTCAGGCGTGCTCGTCCGGTCCGTGCTTCTGGGTCACGGCGAAGTGGCCTCACACGAAGGGCCTGCGCTACGACGCGGTGATGTCGGCTGGTAGTCCTTCCATCTGGCAGATGCCGGTATCGCGTGCCCGGTGGTGGGCCGTGTTCACCACCGGGCACGATCATCACCGTGACGAGCCAGGCCAGATCCAGAGCTTGATTGGCCTGCTGGACCCCCGCCTGGAGTGTCTTAGCGGTGCGCGAACCAGCGGGACCGGCCGGACCGGCTGGAGGACCGCCCGGTGATCAGGTGGAAGGCGAGCAGCAGGACGGCTGCGCCAATGATCGCGGTGATCCAGGTGGAAAGGTTGAAGAACCCTTGCAGGCTGTGGATGTGGAACAGCTTGGTGGCGACCCAGCCACCGAGCAGCGCCCCGGCAACGCCGATCAGGCAGGTGAGGATAAGGCCCTGTGATCTCCTGCCGGGGATCAGCATGTTGGCGAGCAAGCCTGCGGCCAGGCCGAGAATAATCCAAGCGATGATGCCCATAACAGACTCCTTTAGCCAGTGACGAAGTCACGCACGCGGTGATCCGGTCATGCTCAGGCAGATCGCGGCGGGAGAAGAAATCTCCCTTGCGTACTCTCCATCCTGGTTCGTGGCGTCTTGCCGGCATCGGTTCCGTGCACGAAAAATCCGGGCCCTGCTGTGCACCCGCAGATTTTTGCGGGTGCACCTGCCTGGGTCCGGAGCGGTGATCCTCACTTTACCATTTCTGGGCTTCTGCGCATAGGCCATTCCGCAGCCAATAACAGATTCCTTGCCGCCATGCCAGTCGGCACATTGGCCAGCACGGCCAAGATGTGCCGGAAATCCGGAACCGGGCGTGGGTGGTCCCGGCGAATTGGCGGTGGGGTTACATCATGCCAAACGACCTGCCGGCCGGGCACTGGGTCTTGATCACGTCGGGTCGACCGTGGCGCGGGGCTCGATGCGAAGACCATGGGCGACAGCCAGGTCGCCTGGGCGCGGCCGCCAACTGCATGTCTGCTGGACGAGCGGCTCGTGGGAGCGCGCCTGGTCGAGACGGCGGCTGCCACGACTTCCAGGATGGGCGTGTCCTCGCAGGGCGCCGGGCTCGGTGCCACGGCTGATCCCTGCCCGGTCCCGGATGCCGATCCCCTCGGGGCAATGCACGGCCGGCTCGTCCACGGTTAGCCGCGGGACGGCGTGTGTTTCCCAGCCGCGATGAGGTTCACGCATTGCCGGCTGTACGGGCAGCGGCCGATGACCGACAGCAGGCGGGAGCCACAAGGTGACTCTCTGCTCGTTGGACATCGGATCGACGGTGTGAATGACGGTCTGGCAGTTGAGCAGCTCGTGCTCCCGGGAACCGCATTTGGATTACCGGCGTACGGCATGCTCGCCCTTGTTCCGTGACTTCCGCCCAGCCCGGCGCCCGCTATGGGGAAACTGCCGGGAGACATTGCCGGCATTGCTGTCGGTGTGACTGTGGCCTAGCCTTACTGTCATAGCGATGAGCGTCATCGTGTTCAGTCGTGCACGGTGGTGTACCTGACTGCTCTGGACCTCGGCGGTTCTTTCTGGCCTTCTGTGAGCCGAGGCGAGCATGACAGTAATTTCTTCACCGGCAGTATCTGCCCAGGATGCTGCGCGGGTTCCGCCTGCACCGGTGGGCCGAGCGCTCAAGAAGTGCCTGGCCGGGCTGGATGACCAGGAGTTGCTGCGCATGGTGGGGTCGCTGGCGGGGGACAGTGCATCGCGCGATGCGGCATGTGAGCTGCTGGTGGCCCGGCACTGCAACCTGGTGTACTCGTGCGTGCAGCGGTACCGGCACAGCCTTGAGCCGGCCGAGGACCTGAAGCAGGTGGGGTACGTCGGGCTGATGACGGCGATCAGCCGTTTCGATCCGGCGCTCGGCGGCAACCTGGCCGCCTACGCGCAGGCGTGCATCAGCGGCGAGATCAAGCGGCACTTCCGGGACAAGTGCTGGCTGGTCCACGTCAAGCGCCCGGTGCAGGAGCTGGTACTGGAAGCCCGCAAGGCGGCCCACCAGCTGACCCAGGACCTTGGCCGTACGCCGACCGACACCGAAATGGCCCGGCACCTGGGAGTCAGCGGTGCTGATCTGCGGGAAGCGCAGCGGGCGCAGCTGGCCTCCCAGCCAGCCTCGCTGGACACGCCGCTGGCCGGCTCGTCCGGCACAGTCGCCTTGGCCGACGTCCTCGGCGAGGAAGACGACCGGGTGGAGCACATGCTCGCCATGCGGGCCGTCGCCTCGCACTGGGGCGAGCTGCCCCCCCGGGAGCAGAAGATCCTGATGATGCGTTTCCAGGAGGACATGACGCAGGCGCAGATCGGCCAGCAGCTCGGCATCTCCCAGATGCACGTCTCCCGGCTTAGTGCCCACGCGCTCGGCTACCTCCGCCAGCGCCTGCTCGGCCACCAGGAACGGCCAGCCGGTGCCAGGCCAGCCGTGGCGATTTAGCCAGCAGACCATGAATGTGCGGACCGGCGGCGGCTGGCCGCCTGGGAGTCAGCATGGACCTTGACAGGCCCTCGGTGGACCAGCCGCCACTGAGCCCTCGCCGGGCCGCTGGGCCTGCCGCATCGCCCAGAGGCAGCGGCCGCTGCCGCTGTCTCTACAGCTGGGCCGGGACCGCGCATACTGGTTGGCGAGGCGACCGGTCCGGTGGAAGACTCCCAGGGGCAGGGCACGGCAGGACAGCCAGAACGGCCCTGGACGCGGCTGCGGCGTGGATGGCGCGGGGTGCGTCCGGGATCTGGCTGCGCGCGGGGTCGCGACTTGGTCTGGCCTGCCGCGGCTCGGTGTACATCCTGGTCGGTTACCTCGCTTTCCGCTTGGCGCTCGCCTCGCACGGACGGGCGGGCGCGCCGGCAAGCGGCGCCGGGGCCGTGCAGGCGGCCGTCGCTCCCGCGTGGGGACGTGTCCCGCTGGTGCTGCTCGTCGCTGGGCTTGCCGCGTACGCCCTTACTCAGCTGGTGGAGGCCGTGTTCCGGCCTGCCCACGCCACCGGCACGATGGGCGCGTGGCGGCAGCGTGCGGTGTCGTCGTGGGGGTTCTTGCTGTACTCGGTTTTCTGCCTGACCACCGCGCGGCTCCTGGCGGAAACCCCTCTGGAGCAGACGGCTCAATCGGAGCAGCGGCAGGACGCGGGCATGACCGCGGACCTGCTTCGAACGGGATGGGGCCACGCGCTTCTCGTCCTGGCGGGGATCCTGATCGTGGCGGGTGGCCTGGAGGCGGCCCGGCGGGCAGTCCGGCTCAACTTCCGGGAGCGATTCACCGCCGGGCACATGTCCCGGGCGCTGGCCGTGGTCACGCGGGCTCTTGGCGCGTTCGGTTCCCTCGCGCGCGCTGTGGTACTTGTCCTGACCGGTGTCTTCCTGATCAAGGCTGCGGTGCTGTCCAGTGCGGGCCAGGCGAAGGGCCTGGACGCGGTCTTCCGTTCGGTGGCCAGCACCGCATACGGTCCGTGGCTACTAGCCTTGCTCGCCTCTGGCCTTCTCTGCTACGGCCTCTACTGCCTGCTCGAGGTCCGGTACCGCGACCTGACGCCAGGCCAATAAGCCACCACTGCAGAAGCCTGGCCGACCACTCTGCTGCGCGCGGTGAGCTATGCGCGGCTCGGGCATCTGTTTCCCTATCTGCCGCATCAGCCCGGCTATCACAAGCGGCTCAAGGCGGCCGGTCCGCTGCTGGCCGCGGCGCTGGACTACCTGGCCGCGAGTGCCCGTCGTGGCACGATCAGGTGCGGCTGACCGACGCGACCCGGTGCCGTGCGGCACCTCCCGGGAAACGGCCCGGCGGTCCGAGCTGGCGGGATGGGCTGGCGGAATGGGCTGGCTACGGTACTGCCGGTCGCATTCGCGCTGGTACTGGGGCCTGAAGCTGTACCTGCTCACCACGCCGGACGGGATGCCAGCCGCCTGGTGCCTGGCCAGCCCGAAGATCCGCGAACGCGAGGTTGCCGCGGAGCTGCTCGCGCACGCCGCGCGGACCGGGGCGCTGCGGCCGGGCCCGATCCTGATCGGGGACAAGGGCTTCGCCGGGCAGGGTTCGAGCACCTGGTCACCACGGGGTACGGCATGAGCCTCGTGCGCCCCGACCGCCGCGACGAGGCACCCCGCCACGGCTCGATCGGGTAGATCCGCCAGTGGATCGAATCGTCAACGACACCCTCAAGGGCCAGCTCGACTTCGAACGCCACGGCGGCCGCACCTCCGCCGGCCTCTACGCCCGCGTCACCCCGCGGCTGCCGGCCATGGGCGCCGCCATCTGGCACAACTGGTAGACCGGCACCACGGACAAGCGATCCCTGACCGCCTACGACTCCTAACGACATAAGGAATCAGTCATCCAGTGAGGCTCTGCCTCTGACCGCCGAGGTGCGGGCTGGCCTGGCTTGCTGACTGCGGTCAGGCTGGCGGTATGGCTGCAATGGTGACTGTGAACGATCTTCTCGATGGCCATGTGGCGCTTGATATCGAGTGCCTGGACCGGATCTATCTCAATGGCTACGTGCCGGATCTTCAGGTGGCTGGCCAGGTGGTGTCGTTCATGACGCAGCATCTGGGCTGCCCGATCCCGTCGCCGGCGATCATGGAGAAGATCGGCACGGCGTTCCGGCGTGCGGTGAGCGCGTTCGCTGAAGCTGAGCACATCCCGGTGGTCCGGTTCGGCAAGGCCGACCGCAAGATCGACGTGATGCACCGGCATGTGGCCGCGCAGGCCGCAACCGGCCGGTCCGGGGTCGCGGCGATCGGGGTGGCTCAGGAGTACCAGAACGTGTTCACCGCGGCTGCCCGGCGGGGCCGTAACGGGGTGCCGTGGTTCTCGTTCACCAAGGCCGACCGGAGGGTGACTTGTTTCTACTTCTACCTGTGGGACGCCGGGTTCGGGCCCGGGTTCATCAAGGTCTGCGCCTATTTCCCCTATCCGGTGAAGGTATGGCTCAACGGGCATGAGTGGGCCAAGCGCCAGTGCGTGCGTGCCGGGATCGGCTTCAGCGAGCTGTCCAACGGGTTCGCGGCCTGCGAGGACCAGACTGGGCTGCAGGCGATCTGCGACCGGCTCGGCCCCCGCGCCATCCAGGTGTTCTTCGAGCGGTGGATGAGCGTGCTGCCGTTGCCGCTCACTCCTGCCGACCGGGATGCCGGCGACTGGTGGGAACTGTCGATGCGCCAGATCGAGACCTCCCGGACCCTGGTCTTCGACGCCCCGCGCCGGGCCCGGGCGTTCTTCGAGGCCCTGGTGGCTGACAACCTCGACCTGGGCCGCCCGGACAGCGTGGAGCTGATCTTCACCGGAAAGCGCCCCGGTGGCCGTGGCCGCCCGGTCAAGCTCGACGTGGCCTGCAAGACCAAGGTGGTCACCCGCGGCACCGAGGTGACAATCAACGTCTTCTTCAAGCACTCGCGCGTCAAGCAGTACCTCAAAGACGGCCGGGCGCTGCGGATCGAGACCGTCATCAACGCACCGGGGGACCTGCGCTGCCAGCGCCGCCTGCGCAACCTCGACGACCTGCAGGCCAAGGCCCGTGACGTCAACGCCCGCCTGCTCGATAATGAGCGGGTCGGGCAGGACTGTGTCCTTGCGAGCCCAGCCTTTGAGCGGGTCGCGCTGCCAGCCGTCACCACGGACGGCAGGAGGGCTCCAGCCCTGCATTTCGGCGACCCTCGGGTCATGGCCCTGCTCGGCGCCCTGTGCATCGGGCTCAACACCCTCGGGTTCACCAACCGGAGCCTGCGCGCCCAGGTGACCCGGCTGCTCGGCACCGCCTACAGCACCAGCCAGATGAGCTACGACCTCAGCCGCCTTCGTCTCAACGGGCTCATCGAGCGCATCGGCACCACCAACACCTACCTGCTGACCTCCGACGGGCAACGCGTCGCGCTGTTCTACACCAAGATCCACAACCGGCTGCTACGTCCGCTACTGGCCGCCAGCAACCCGCCCGCACCGGTCGAGCTACGCCACGCCCTCGCCACCATCGACCGGCACGTGCGAAGCTACATCGACCATGCGCGCCTCGGCAGCACCGCCTGAAAACTCAAGATCAACGTCAAAGTTCGCTGCACCAAGGAGCGCTAGCCGCAGCGAGGTATTCGACGGCGGGCCCGGTCTAGCCGAATCGGGCGAGCGGATCCTTGGGGATGCCAGAACGGGGTACGCATGCAACACAGGATTCACCCCGGCAGAACATGACGGTGTGATGCGCTCGGCCAGGCGGGAGCCGATCGGCGTGCCTGCCCCTGGCCGGGCCTGACCAGAAGGAGGCACGATGGCTAGCACCATGGCCGCGGGTCAGAGCCCGTATCCAGTTCAGTTCGCCGTTGAGTACCCGGATCGGCCGCTCAGCCGGCTGACGTCGTTCTTCCGTATCTTCGTGATCATCCCGATCTCGATCGTGCTCGGCACCGTTGCCGGCGGGACCTGGGAGTGGACGGGAGGTCATTCCAGCATGGCCTACGGGGGTGCGGGCGCCGGCGGGCTGCTGTTCCTTGCCCCGCTGCTGATGATCTTGTTCAGGCAGAAGTATCCCCGGTGGTGGTTCGAGTGGAACCTGGAACTGCAGCGTTTCGTCAACCGGGTGTGGACCTACCTGGCCCTGATGAACGACCGCTACCCGTCGACTGATGACCATCAGTGGGTCCAGCTGGACTACCCCTATCCGGACGCAGCCGCTGACCTTAACCGGTGGCTGCCACTGGTGAAATGGCTGCTGGCCATTCCGCATTACATCGTGCTGTTCTTCCTGGACATCGCGGTGTTCTTCATCGTGATCGTGACCTGGTTCGCGATTTTGTTCACCGGCCGCTATCCACAAGGCATGTTCAGCTTCGTGGAAGGCGTGTTCCGCTGGCACAACCGCGTCGTCGCCTATGCGCTCACCCTGGTCACCGACCGGTACCCGCCCTTCAGGCTGGCCCCATGACCAGTATCTGCGAGCGGCCTAGCCCGGCTGCGGCCGGCCCGCCTACGCTCAGAGGCAGGCCGCCGAGGCGACGTTGACGCGACCCGCGGCCAGCCCGGCCCGGTGAAAGACGGCGAGGTGCACCTCATCTGGCAAGAGCCGGAAGCCACCAGATCTTCAATCAGTCCCTGACCAGCGTGCTCTCAGCCGCCGACCGGAATGTTGAATGGCGCGGCCTCCCCGGGTCAGCCGTTGCGCAGCGAGATCCGGTCGGACCCGGCGATGCTGCCGGCCTCGATGGCTCGCAGTCCTTCACCCAGGCGTTCGCGGGCTTGCCGCAGAAGCTTCAGCGAGTTGGTGGCGGGGTTCTGCGCAGCGGCCCGATCCGGATCAGCCGCATGCTCTTCGATGAGGTGTGCCTGAAGTGCCGCAGCGACCTCATCGGCCGCCTTCAGCGCGTGATAGATGGCCCGGTCCCGTGCGGTGTCGTCAACCATGCAGCCAGTATCTCCCGCACCCTCCGTCGGCCGCACCATGGTCATCCGCCGACAGGCGGGTGCGAGTCTGCCGCGCTGAGCAAGCCCTGCCCCGGTCCGCAAGCATGCACGGCGGTCGGGGCGATTGCCCCGGTGTGGTGGTCTTCCCGCCGGGTGCCAAACCCGTTCGGTGGATAGATTTGGTATCAGCGGCAGGAACGACAGGGCGTGCTTGTTCCCAGCTACATCTCGGCGAAGGCGGTCAAGAGCGAGCCCGGAGCGATCCGGGGGTGCGGGCTGGCCGCAGTGCGCAGGACTGCTGCTCGTGCAGCCGGGATGGGGGCGCCGGACTCGAGCGCGCCCTGCAGGATGGTCATTAGCCGACTGCCCCCTCCATCTGCAGCTCGATCAGCCGGTTCAGCTCGAGGGCGTATTCCATGGGCAGTTCGCGGGCGATCGGCTCGACGAACCCGCGGACGATGGTGGCCGCCGCCTCGTCCTCGGTCATGCCCCGGCTCATCAGGTAGAACAGCTGATCCTCGGAGATCTTGGAGACGCTGGCCTCGTGGCCCATCTCCACGTCGTCCTCGCGCACGTCCACGTACGGGTAGGTGTCGGACCGGCTGACGGCGTCCACCAGCAGCGCGTCGCACTTGACCGTGGACTTGGAGTGCTGCGCGCCTTCCTGGACCTGGATCAGGCCCCGGTAGGACGTGCGGCCGCCGGCCCGGGCCACCGACTTGGACACGATCTGCGACGACGTGTTCGGCGCGCAGTGCACCATCTTGGCCCCGGCGTCCTGGTGCTGGCCGGTGCCGGCGAACGCGACCGACAGTGTCTCGCCCCTGGCGTGCTCGCCCATCAGGTAGACGGCCGGGTACTTCATGGTCACCTTGGACCCGATGTTCCCGTCGATCCACTCCATGCTCGCCCCGGCCTGCGCGATGGCCCGCTTGGTGACCAGGTTGTAGACGTTGGCCGACCAGTTCTGGATGGTGGTGTACCGGCAGTGCGCGCCGGGCTTCACGATGATCTCGACCACCGCGGAGTGCAGCGAGTCGGAGGAGTAGACCGGCGCGGTGCAGCCTTCCACGTAGTGCACGCTAGCGCCCTCGTCCACGATGATCAGCGTGCGCTCGAACTGGCCCATGTTCTCGGTGTTGATCCGGAAGTAGGCCTGCAGCGGGATGTCCACGTGCACGTTCTTCGGCACGTAGATGAAGCTGCCGCCCGACCACACCGCGGTGTTCAGCGCGGCGAACTTGTTGTCGCCGGGCGGGATCACCGTGGCGAAGTACTCGCGGAACAGATCCGGGTGCTCGCGCAGCGCGGTGTCGGTGTCCAGGAAGATGACGCCCTTTTCCTCCAGGTCCTCGCGGATCTTGTGATACACGACCTCGGACTCATACTGGGCGGCCACGCCGGCGATCAGCCGCTGCTTCTCGGCTTCGGGGATGCCCAGCTTGTCGTAGGTGTTCTTGATGTCGGCGGGCAGCTCGTCCCAGCTGGCCGCCTGCTTCTCGGTCGACCGGACGAAGTACTTGATGTTCTCGAAATCGATCTCACCCAGGTCAGCACCCCAGGTGGGCAGCGGCTTGCGCCCGAACAGCTTGAGGCCCTTCAGCCGCAGCTCCAGCATCCACTCCGGCTCGTTCTTCTTCGCCGAGATATCCCGGACGACGTCCTCAGACAAACCCCGGCGTGCGCCGGAACCGGCCACGTCCGAGTCGGCCCAGCCGAACTTGTAACGCTCCAGCCCCTCAAGCTCCGGATGTGCGGTCGTGGTCATACGGAGATGCCTCCGGACTCAGTTGCTGTTGCGCCGGCCGCGGTGCCGGCCTCAGGCTGGTTTCCTCTGGTCAGCTGTCTCCCCGCGGTGATACCCACCATGGCCGCGATGTCGCGCAGCCGCCCGCCCGGGTCATGTGCGATGCACAGCAGGACCCGGCCGTGATTGGTCAAGAAGTCCCGGCCTTCCATGGCTCAAAGACTACCACAGATTCTAGAAATAAATTTCTAGTTTTCACTCCCTGTGCGGGCTGGGGCAGGCACCCGGGAACCAGCCGCCCGCGGCGGCCAGCTATCCCGGTTCACCGGAAGGGAGCGGGTCATGGTCTTCTGCGGCCTGATCATCATCGCCGTCGTGCTCATGGCGCTCCTGGTGCTCGGGGTGGCGCAATGCCAGCCGCGTGGCCGGACCGGGGAGCGCCCGGATACCGAGGCGGTGACATCGTGAACACCTTCAGCTGCCGCAACGTCGAGGTCACTCACAGGCTCGCCCCTGGCCCAGCTCGACGATGACGGCGCGCCACCCGCCGTGACCCGGCACCAGGTCGGCGGCAGCCACGACCGCGACGCGATCCGCCGGGGTCGGATCGGGCAGGTGGCCGCAAGCCTGGCAGACGGCAGCATCACCGGCACCATCACGGGCGCCCTGCCGCCAGCTTCCACATATCCCCTTATGACAGCGGCCCCGCCGAGGCGTGAGAGCGCGCGGCGGGGCCTAGATCCCATCCTCCGCCAAACCGGAAGGACGGGGCCATGCAAGACACGGTAGACCAGGCGCCGTCCCCGTGGCGAGGCAGACCGACCGAGGCGGGCGCTGGCCTGAAGATCGGGTACGGTCGTGTCGCCGTCCACAGCCACCGCGGCTGTGACCTGGTGGCCGGTGAGGCAGATGCCGGGGGCCGACCCCGCCGTCGGAGTCGAGGGGCGGTTACGACGGCGGGTCGGCCCGGGTTCAGCGAGCCCGTAGCAGCAGCGGCAGCAGCAAACCCAGAACTCCTGCCAGCAGCACGTTGACACCCGCAAGATGCACATTCGCGCCGTGGTAAGTGGTCTTCCCGGCTATCAAGCCAGGCCTTATCCGCCGGGCGATAAGGACCATAACGAAACTGTCATTTCGTGCCAGTGCACGCATCAAAGGCCGGCCTGCTCAAGAAGCGGGACTTCGGACGGCATTTTCACTGCCGCGATGCCGGTGTTGGCCAGGGCCATTTTCGAAGAACCCGGAGAACTGCCAGGCGCCGCCGGCTGGACACGCTCTGCTGCCGTCGCCGCTAGGTTCAGCGGTGGCGGCAGCAGGGTCATGTGCCACGGGCTCCGGCTGGGCTGCTGGCAGCCCAGCCGGGCTTGCGTCAGCTGCCGTTGCTGGCTGCTGTGCCGGGCTTGAGGGCGTGAGCCTGCCCGGTGCGCACCGTGATGCGCTTGGCCTTCATGTCCGGTGCCTTGGGTATCAGCACCCCCAGCACGCCGTCGGCCGCGGCGGCCTCGATCTTGTCTGCCTGGACGTGGCTGGGCAGGGTGATGGAGCGGCGGAACGCGCCGTAATGCCGCTCGGCCCGGTGCGTCTTCGTCCCGTCGCCATCGTGCGCTGGGTGCCGTTCACCCTGGATCGTCAGCAGGCCGTCTTCGAAGGTGATTTCCACGTCGCCGGCCTTCACGCCGGGGAGGTCGGCCTCCACCAGGTAGGCGTCTTGGCGTTCAGTGATGTCGACCGCTGGTGCCCAGGCCGGGCTGGTGCTGCCAGCGTCATACTGCTGGGTGGGCCGCCAGGCGCGTGCCCTGGCCATCGCCAGCATGTCCTCCTGGGCAGCCCGCAGATCTTCGAACAGGTCCCAGCTCGTCATAACTGTCATGTCGTTCTCCCTTACGCATCTGGCCGGGCCATCGGCCCGGCGGCCCCGGAAGAACACCGCTCGTGTGAACACTATTCGCTTCCGAGCTACACTGTTCACCATATAGTGAACAGAGTTCACCGTCAACTTCAGGCAGGGAGACAGGCATGGCCAACCAGCCCCACGCGGCCGGCCACAGCGGCGCGAGTACCCGCCCGCTGTGGTTCACCCCTCCGGACGGAGAGGAGAACCGCCGCCGCGCGCTCACCCGCGAACGCGTCGTCGCCGAGGCCCTCGCGGTCATCAGCGCTGAAGGTGCCGGGGCCCTCAGCATGCGCGCCCTGGCCACCCGCCTCGGCGTGGTTCCCGGCGCCCTGTACCGCCACGTCCGCAGCAAGGAGCAGCTGCACGACCTCATCCTCGACGGCGTGCTGGCCGAGGTCGACTGCCGTCTCGATCCCTCCCTCCCCTGGACCGGGCAGGTCACCGCGCTGGCCCAGCGGCTGCGGACCGTCCTGGAAAACCACCCCGGCATCGCGGGGCTGCTCAAGACCCGCGACCCGCTCAGCCCGCACTCCCTCACCCTGGCCGAGGCATTCCTGAGCCCGCTGCACGCGGCGGGCCTGCCCGGCCCCCAAGCCGCCCTGGCCTACCGGCTGATCCGCGACTACACCCTCGGCTTCGCGCTCGCCGACCGCACCACCGCCAGCGAGCAGCGCATCCAGGACACCACGACCCGGCGGGACCTGCACGCGTTCCTGCGCTCCCTGCCCGCAGACCGCTTCCCCACGCTGGCCGCCTACGGCGAGTACGTATGGGCCGACGACCGCGACGAAAGATTCACCGCCAGCCTCCGCATCCTCCTCAACGGCCTCCAGGTAACCCTGTCTGCCCACCGGCCCGCCAGCTGCCAACCCGACTCCTGACGTTCACCTGGGGCTCCTTCTGGCCACCTCCGCGGTCAGCCAGCCGCCAGACCCTTAACTACGTGGCATTGACGCGTGATGCCCTGCGGGCACTCTTGACCGTGATCTTGCCCGGCTCGTTCGGCGGCTCTCGGGAGGATTGGCCGCGTCTGGATTAGCCGCCGCGGGCGGGTGGTGCCGGATGAGCTGCTTTGCAGCGGCTTGGGCCTAGCCTGGCGGGTCTCCCGGCGGTAACTTAAAGATGTTGCTCTAGACCCTGGCAGCAGCAAGGTCTTTGCCCCTTTTACTGCCAGGAGCCAGAGTTGATCATCCTCGGCATCATCTTGCTCATCGCGGGCTCATAGCGGATCAGCGATGGCAAGCTGCTGCGGTGCCTACTATGACGGGGTCTTGCGGGTCATCTGGGCCGGTCGTCCGCCGGTTGTGCTGATAGCAGGCGAGATTGACGAGTCCCGTTACTCAGGCCTGGCCAGCACGCTAGAAGATCTTGCTTCCTGCGAGGGCGACTTCCACGTCAGCCTGGCTGAGCTGGCGTTCTGTGATCTGCCTGGCCTGCGGGCCATCCTCCGGCTCGCCCGGACCGGCCGGGCAAACGAGGGCCGCGGCGGCAGGCGCCTGGTCCTGCACGATGTTCCCCCGCATCTGAGGATGGTGCTTGAAATCCTCGGGTGGGACTGCACCCCTGGCCTGATCATCGAGGCCGCCCAGCTCACCGCGAGCCCGCCCGGAATGGCCCCGGCTGGCCCAGCCCCCAACGGGGCGGCCATGGGCTTGACAGCGCCCCGTCAGCACGCCCGGATCGGCTCATAGGAAGAGGGCAGGTCCAGCACTCATCGGGCGCGGGCGATAGGCAGCTGATCCGGCGCTGGTCTTGGTGCCGCGATGTCACTGCCGGGTTCCAGGGCTGTGGCCATTACCGGATGGGCTGCCATCGTTCCCAAACTGGCATCAGGCAGCAGGTAGGCGCCACAAATTGCCCTGCCTGGGCTTGCATGAAGAACGGTGACGTGGAGAGGGGAAGGTTGTGCGGCGTGAGAACGCTGCGCGGCGTCCCGCGGCGGCGACGGCTGTCTGTAGTGACGGGCGCGGCAGGACCGGCGAGGGGGCCCCGGTTGGAATGCGGCATCCCACCAGGATCCCGCCTGCCGCCAGCCAGCCTTGACCCACCAGCCGTCCACGCCCGGACGGCCACCAGTACGCCGTGTTGTTGAACAGCCCGACTGATCGGAGGATCCGATGATTGCCCTTTTCCTGCTGCTGGTACTCGCAGCGATTGTGCTGGGCATCGTGGGCGTCGTTGCTAAGGGCCTGCTGTACCTGCTGTTCATCGGGATTGTCGTGTTCCTCGGCGCGCTTCTCCTGGGCGCCCTGCGGATGCGGCGGCGGCCCGGAAGGCACCCGGCCCGGTAATTGACTCAATCGAGTAGCTCGGCAACTTGATGGCCGCTGTGGCGAGCGATCTCAGCAAGCATGGCCCGGGCGTAGGTGTGGTTTCTCCAGACGATTGCCCGTTCGCCAGCAGCCACTTGGGTGACTGGCTGCCAGGGATACCGCTCGCGGCGCCCGTTGACCGCGACCATCCGGCGGACCACCTGTCCGTCGGCCCGCATGGCCCATTCCCAGGACAGCTCAGCAACGGCACTGGTGCAGGTGCCGCAGAGCCGGGCGATTGTCTTCGCGGGGATCAACGCCATGTGGCTGCCCGGGCCTCGATGAGATCATCCGGGGGACCGTCGGTCACCAGGGCCAGCACGGTGACGCCCAGCGCGGCGGCGAACTGCACGGCTTCGCCGATCGTGACCAGCCGCCTGCCGGACTCGATGTTGGAGATGGCGCTGTTGGCCATATGATGCTCGGCTGCGGTCATCTGGCCGGCCAGATGCTGCTGGGTCAGGCTGGCCTGCCGCCGGAACGCGCGCAGTCGCCGGGCAAAGATCATGTCTGAGTGCCCCCTCATGGCTGACCCCTGCCGCTTGCGCGGCATTCCTGGCTGGCCCACCGGGTGCCTGCTGGCCACGGCCGGTGAACCCAGCGGCGAGGAATGCCTGACCAGGTGCTTGCCGAAGAACGGTGCAACTCAAAGAACGCCCCGGCAGATGCCTGCGTTACATCCGCGGCAACCGAAGGTTGGCTTGACTTGGCTGGGCACGCCCGCCTGGGTACAGTCGCGGCATCGGTTAAACCGTCAGCAAAGGAGCGGTGGCGACGATGGCAGCTGAGACCCCGACGATCGTTCTCGTCCACGGCGCCTGGGCCGACGCGACCGGCTTCGACGCCGAGATCCGCGCCCTGCAGCGCCGGGGATTCCGGGCCATCGGGTTCGCCAACCCGCTTCGCGATCTCGCTGGTGACTCGGCCTACCTCGCCGAGTTCCTGCGCAGCCTGACCGGTCCGATCGTGCTCGTGGGCCACTCCTACGGCGGCAACGTCATCTCCAATGCCGCGACTGGCAACGACCAGGTACAGGCGCTGGTCTACTTCAACGGCTGGATGTGCGACGAGGGCGAGAACCAGCAGCAGCTCCTCGAGCAGTTCGAAGGCAGCCTCGTCGGGCCCGCGATCAGGCCGGTGCCGTACACCGGCCCGGACGGGAGCGAGGGCGCTGACCTCTTCCTGGACCCCGAGCTGTTCCACGACGCCTTCGCCGCCGACGTCGACCCCGAGACGGCCGCAGTGATGGCCTCGGCCCAGCGACCGTACGCCGCCGCCGCGTTCGCCGCCGCGCCGTCGGGCCCGCCAGCGTGGAAGACTCTGCCGTGCTGGTACCTGCTCGGCACCGAGGACAAGGCGATCCCGCCGGCGCTCCAGCGGTTCATGGCCGAGCGCGCGAACGCGACAATCGTGGAAGTGGCAGCCTCGCACGTCTCGTTCGTGTCCCAGCCCGAGGCCGCGACCCAGCTCATCCTGCAGGCCGTCGAGGCGACCTCCCCAGCGCGGCCGTGAACAGCTGGACTGGCTGACACCCGTGCGTGTCCTGGCTCCCATTGGGCAGGACGGGGTGGACTTCCACGAGGGTGCAGGCAAACGTGGCATCGGCGGAGGGAACCGTGGTGGCCGGGGGAGGCCCCGCGGCCGGCGACGCGGCAGTGCATCTCGATAGCGCTGCGGCGATGCACAGGGATGCGGCGGAGATGATCGACTCCTTCGCCGGCATCCGGTGGGGGCATCGCATAGCTTGAGGATCCCATCGCTGTCCGGGTGGTGATCAGGCCGATGGCCTGGCGTGCCGCGGGCTGCGGTCCGTGACCGGGGAGTCGGGCGGGTGGCCCGCCGGGCGGCCATTTTGCCCGGGGTCTTCAGCTGTGGTGCGCGGCGCGCCAGGCGGCCCAGGTGCGGGCGGGGAGCTTGCCGCGGGCGGGGATGGCCAGGCCGGCGGCGCGCGCCCAGGCCCGGACTTCGGCGGTGTGGGGTTCGGGTGCGTCCGGCGCTTGGGTGAGTTCGGTCGTGGCGGCTGCGGTCGTTGGTGCGAGCCGGCGGATCGAGGCGGTCTCGGTGTCGGCCCAGGCGCGGGCGGCGGCCAGGAACCGGTAGGTCCATTCCTCAGCCAGCTGGCGGGTCTCGCAGAAGACGACCGGGACGCTGGGCCAGCGGATATTCATCTCAGCGAGGCCGTCGGCGACCAGCGCGGGCCGGACCCGCTCCAGCTTGAACACCTGGGAGTAGCGGTCCTCGACCACGACCGCGGCGCGGGGCAGCGCAGCGAGCTCGGCCAGCGCGTAGCGGAGCTTCCCGCCGGTCAGGCTGGCCACCAGGTCGGTGAGGGACTTGCGCTCGACGGAGGCGATGAGCCGTCCGCCGGTGACCAGGCCGTAGTCACCGCAGGGCAGCGCCCGCCTGACCGTAGCGACCTGCTGGCCGCTGAACCGGTAGGCGTATTGCTCGTGGGAGTCGACCACGATCTCCAGCTCAGCGATCCCGGCAGCCCGGGCCGTGGGGGTAATCACGTTCGGGCGGGCCTGCTTGCGGGTGCGCGGGGACTGCCAGAAGACCGCGTCGCGGCCACGGGCCTTTGTGAAGACGATCTGCGAGCGATTCTCCCGTCCTCGGTCCACGACGAGGTCGATCGCGGCACCCCGCCGGACACACACCCGAAGGGCTGCCCGCTCCACGATGTCGGGGTCATCGGGCCACTCATCGGCCGGCACCAGATAGCAATACAGGGCGCTGGTGCGCGGCCAGGTCCCCGAAGTCCGCAACACCATCCCCCCGGCCAGCGGCAGCAACAGCAGATACGGCAGCCTGGAATCGGGGTCCGGGTTGCGGGCGATCAGCAGCTCCACACCCTCCAGCCTTCCACCGTGCGGCGCGACACGCTCGCAGCCCAGCTCACGCCCTTAAGACTGCCATGATGACCGCGCATGATCGCGGCCCTCTCCGGCCCGGCAATGCTGCCCGTCCGGGCGGCGAACCCGCCACCACGGACGGTGTGAGAGCTACTGCCCGGCGCGGCGGCCGGCTCATCTGGGATCGCCGCTGAAGGCCCTCCGGGTGTGACCTGGCCGCATGCCCGCGGAGCGGTATGTGCGGATGCCTGGAACGCCCGGGTCATTCTGTGCGCCACCGCATAGCTTGAAGGGCACCCGTCGGGCTAGAGGACGGGTGGAGTGAAACCGAGGAGGCAGCGGACCTTGAATTACGACCCGGAAGCTGCCGAGCGCGTCCGGCAAGTGCTATCCAGCCGCGACGGCGTGGTGGAGAAGAGGATGGTTGGTGGCCTGTCGTTCCTGGTCAACGGCAATATGTGCTGTGGCATTACGGATAGGGCGCTCATGGTCCGGGTGGGCGCCAAGGGCCGGGAGCAGGCACTCCGGGAGCCGCACGTGCGGCCGATGCAGCTCGGCGGCCGGACCCTGTCCGGCTTCATCTGTGTCGAGCCTGCCGGCTTCGCTGCTGATGACGCGCTCGCCAGCTGGGTGCAGCGGGGACTCGACTTCGTGTCCGGGCTCCCAGCCAAGCCCGTCCGCGCCAGCCGATGACCAGCCAAGCCCCAGCCAGACCCGGCACCGGACGCCTTGCCCAAGGTCCACTCCAAGGCTCCCGCAAAGAACTCCTTCGCCCAGGTCAGCGCACCACCAGCGACAGATGAGTGCGTCCTGAATCACGCTTACGAGTCTCCGGAGAGCCCTTGTGTTTCGTTCTCCGCATTCGTTCGATGCAGGCGGTGGACGGCTGGATCTGACCGGGGCGTGCACGCCTGGCTTCCCACTTCCGCCTGGCGTGGTCTGCCAGTCTTAGCTGGCGTATTAATGCCGGACGCGGACGACGAGCTTGCCGGTGGCGCGGTCGTGCTCCATGTCGTCGTGGGCCTGCGGCACCTGCTCCAGGCCGTCGTAGACGTGGTCCACGGGGAAGGCCAGCCGGCCGGCCGCGACCGCGCCGAGGATGTCCTGGAAGGCCTCCCGGGGCAGGTCGGCGGCGTCGCCGAAATAGCCCGCCAGGCGCACACCTTTGGGCAGGTACTCGTTCGGGGAGAAGTCCCGCACCGTCCACTGGTTGGACAGGCTCCCGCCGAAGCAGGCCGTGCCGTGCACACGCACCGCGCGCAGAGTGTCGGGCAGGGTCGGCGTGCCGACGAGATCAAGGGCGGCGTTGACGCCGTCGGGGTACAGTTCGCGCACGGCGGGCGCGACCTCGCCGGTGTCGAGCACGGAGTGCTCCACGCCGCGCTCCTTCAGCCAAGCGAGGCGGTCGGCCCGCCGGGTGGTGGACAGCACCGTGGCACCGCGCCAGGTGGCGAGCGCGGCGGCGGCCAGGCCCACCGAGGAGGTGCCACCGCGGATCAGCACGGACTGACCGGGCTTCAGGTCCAGGCCGATGGTGAGCGAGCCGTAGGCGGTCTGCACCATCTCCGGCAGGCCGCCCAGCACCTCCCAGGGCAGGTCGGTGTCGATGGGGATGACCTGGGACAGCGGCACCGACGTGTACTCGGCATAACCGCCGTCATAGGTGCGCCCCATGTCTCCCATCATCGCCACGACCTTCTGCCCGCGAGCCAGCCCGCTGCCGGCCGGGGCCGCGTCGACGGTGCCGGCGGCCTCGATACCCGGCACCCGGGGAAAGCTGACGCCCACGCCCAGACCCAGCCGAAGCTTCAGCTCCGAGCGGTTGACGCCGAACGCCTCGACGCGGATGCGCACCCAGCCGTCCCGCTCGGGCGGGAGCGCGAGCGTGGTCAGCCGCAGGTTGTCCACCGGACCGGGGGCGGAGAGCCGGACGGCGCGCATGGTGGCCGGCGAGGACGTCATGGGCCCTGCCTTCCTTCCCAGGGGCAGGAGAGTCGGTCGCCGACCATCAACATGCGGCCACTGCGGCTTCATTCCCACCCCCGGGCCCACAGGCGGTAGGGGGCCCGGGCCGCCCACGTCCACTGAGAACGCCAGACACCCGGTCGAGCCGACACTCAGCGGCTAGATCCGGACGTTCACCACGTCAGCGATCGCGGATAAATATGCGGTCTGGCCGGATCATCCGTACGGTCGAACCTCGATCAGAGACGCAGGACGACCCGGTGACCACCGAGGCCAGGTGTTATCCCGAGCCGTTGCGGCCGCCGGCCTGGGTGCCGCGGCTGAGCGATGCCAGTCCGGTCTCGAGCAGTTCCGCGGCTTGGCGTACGTCGCCGGCGACCGCGTCGGCGAGCTGAGTGCCGCGCCGGCCGGCGCGGATGTGACGCACCCGCGAGTCCATGTTGACCTGGACCAGGCCGGCGAGCGCCCAGCCGGCGACCGCCGGCTCAGGATCGGTGGGCTCGGTCCCCGCCTGCAGGGCGAGCTGTTCGGCGGCCACGCGAGCGAGGCGGTCCTGGATCTCCAGCCAGTGCGCGTGCAGCGCGGGCGTCTGCTTGACCATCGCCGCGAACGTCGTGGCGACGTGGGCGGCGAGCTCGTCGTCGAGCAGGTCGAATCCGGACAGGTTGGCTTCGAGCGCCCCGACGAAGGCATCGGTGATCGACGTCCCGGCCTGCCGGTCGCGCAGCGGGCCGCCAAGCCTGCGATGAGCTCGTCGGCGTCGTCGAGCACCATCGATTCTTTGGTCGGGAAGTAGTTGTAGAGCGTCTTCATCGAGACGTTGGCGCGGTCGGCGATCTCCGACACCTTCACCGTGTCGAAGCCGCGACTGGCGAACATCGCGGTTGCGGCGTCGGCGATGAGATGGCGGGTGAGCCGGCGCTTGCGCTCGCGGAGCCCTTCGTCGGGATGCTCGGCGCGGTAGCGCGTCTCTTCGGCGTGCCGCACGCGGCGCAGACTATCGATGATCTCCTCGCCCATCTCCTCGGCGAGGACGCCGTCAGCGACGCGTTCGTCGGGTTCCTCGGGACCGATGGCGCCGGGGCCTGGCTCGCTCATAGGCGGAACGATACCCCAAAACTTCACCTTGCCATATTTTTACAATATGTGTATTTTTATAAACGTGAGAGGAATCGCCTGTCCAAGCCGAGGAGCCCGCCGATGACCGAGACCCCGCTGCCCTCGAAGCACTCACGTGCCTGACCTGGCGCCCGGTGTGACGCCCGCTGGAACAAGCACTTCGTTTCGATCGGGAGGACGGATGATGACCAGCTCTCAGATGCCGCTCACAGCCGGCAAACCGGGCATCGGTGGTGGATCCTTGCCGTCCTGGCAACCGCGCAGCTGATGGTTGCCCTCGACGCGACGGTCGTGAGCATCGCCCTGCCTCATGCACAGGCCTCGCTGCATTTCTCCAGCGCGGACCGGCAGTGGATCGTCACGGCATATGCGCTGACGTTCGGCAGCCTCCTGCTGCTCGGCGGCCGCCTCGCTGACATCTTCGGGCGCAAGCGGCTGTTCCTTATCGGCGTGACGGGCTTCGCCGCGGCGTCCGCTGTCGCAGGCGCGTCTCAGAGCTTCGCGATGCTCGTCACCGCGCGCGCGGCCCAAGGGGCATTTGGAGCGGTGCTGGCACCGGCGGCCCTGTCGCTGCTGACGACGACGTTCTCGCATCCGGACGAGCGCCGCAAGGCTTTCGGCGTCTATGGCGGTATCGCGACCGCTGGCGCGTCGGTCGGGCTGCTGATCGGCGGCGCGCTGACCCAGTACCTCAACTGGCGCTGGACCATGTTCATCAATGTCGCCATCGCCTGCATAGTCATCGCCGGCGCCGCCGTCTTCTTGTCCTCACACGTCACCGAGGCGCGGCAGAGGGTTGACCGGGCCGGCGCGGTGCTGGGGGGCCTGGGGCTGTTCGCAGTGGTCTACGGGTTTGCCCACGCGGCGGCGAAGTCAGCAAGCGCGGGATGGACCGATCCCCAGACAATCGGCTCGATCACGGTCGGCATCGTGCTACTGGTCGCCTTCGTGATCGCCGAGCGGCGAGTGGCCTATCCGCTGCTGCCACTCCGCGTCGTCCTGGATCGCAATCGCGGCGGATCCTACAGCGCGATGCTTCTGACCTCGATCGGCCTGTTCAGCGTGTTCCTGTTCCTCACGTACTACCTGGAGACGACCCAGGGCTACAGCCCGGTCAGGACCGGGCTGGCGTTCCTGCCGCTCACCGTGACGGTGCTGTTCAGCGCCGGCGTGTCCAACACAGTTCTGCTGCCCCGCGTGAGCCCGCGGCGGCTCGTCCCAGCCGGACTGCTGCTCGCCGCGGCCGGAATGGCGCTGATGACAAGGATCGGCCTGCACTCCTCTTACGCCTCCGCGGTGCTGCCGTCACTACTGCTGATCGGGCTGGGCCTGGGTATGGTCTTCGCACCTTGCTACAGCCTCGGCACCTCCGATGTCACCGATGACGATGCCGGCGTGGCGTCAGCGACGATCAACGTCTCCCAGCAGATCGGTGCGTCTATCGGCACCGCTCTGCTCAACAGCATTGCCACCGCCGCCGCTGCAAGCTTCATCACCGCGCACGCCAGGGGCGCGGCTCCCTCACGGGCGCTCGTCGCACAGGCGGCGGTGCACAGCTACACCGTCGCGTTCTGGGTCGGCGCGGCGATCTTGACAGTCGCGGCACTGGCCGACGCGCCCCTGCTACGACGATCCGTAACCGAAATCGCGACAGACGGCGCACCAGCCTGCGTCGAGTTGAAAGGAGCATCATGAAGGCAGCACGATTCAGCCAATTTGGAGGGCCCGAGGTCCTGGAGATCGTGGATCTTCCCGACCCGCACCCAGGTCCCGGTCAGGTCCGGATCGTTGTGCACGCGGCCGGGATCAGCGCCACAGATCCCAAGCTGCGCGCGGGCACGTTGAGGTTCGGTGCGCAGCTCCCGCAGACCACAGGTCGCGACGTCGCCGGGGTGGTCAACGAGACCGGCGAGAGCGTAACCGACGTGGCCGTCGGCGATCGCGTGTTCGGCGTCTCCGACGACGGCGCCGGCGCAGCCGAGCTGGCACTGCTGACCTTTCGCGCGATCATTCCCCCTTCACTCGGGTTCGTCGACGCCGCCGCCCTCCCGGTCGCACTCGAGACGGCCACGCGCGCGATTGGCCAGTTGGGGGTAAAAAGCGGAAGCACGCTGTTCATCAACGGCGCCTCCGGCGGGATCGGCAGCACGGCCGTCCAGCTCGCCGCCGCGCGCGGCGCGCGCGTGATCGGCGCCGCCAGTGCCGCCAACCAGAACTACCTCGGCTTGCTGGGCGCCGAGCCCGTGACATACGGCGAAGGCATGGCCGAGCGGGTCCACGCTCTCGCCCCTGGCGGCATCGACGCTGCACTCGATGTCGCCGGGAGCGGCGTCCTACCCCAGCTCATCGACCTTGCCGGTGGCCCGCAGAACGTGGTAACGCTCGCCGACTTCGACGGTTCGAAGGAGCACGGTGTGCGATTCAGCAACGGATTCGCCGACGGTCACGCCTTCCACTCACTCGCGGAGGTAGGTGAACTAATCGAGGCCGGGCGATTCTGGCTTCCTGTCGACCGAACCTTCCCGCTCACCGAGATCGCCGAAGCGCATCGCGCCAGCGAGCACGGTCACGTACGAGGCAGGCTGGTGCTAGTGATCGGCTGATAGCGGCGGTGACGGTGATATGGGTGGCGGTGTGCCCGCGTTCCGGGGCGGCGTTGCAGGTAGCGGCGGATGGTTCCGCCGTCGATGGGCCGGGCCCGTCCCATCATCCAAAGTCCCGCCCTACCCGGGCAGCTCAAGGTCAGAGCCGGCGGTCACGTGGAAAGATGACGGCGCGGAGCGCCGCGGTGACCTCCCGAGGTCGGCCACGACGGCGGCGACCTCGACGTCGGTGAGGCGCGGGCCTTGCCTGGTTTGCTGGCGTAGCCGATGAGCCCTCGGCCGCATCAACCACATCCCGCTGCGCACTAATTAAGCCAACTCGGGGACCGATTGATCAGAGCCGCATGGCATGCAAGAGGTCAGGAGTTCGAATCTTCTTAGCTCCACCTCGTCAGCCACATGCTGCTTTCCCGGGAGCCGTAGTGGCCGTGCCGGCCTTTGGAGCGGCGCGATTATGGTGTCGGCTGTTGCCGCCGGTGCAGGTGGCCAGCAAGGCGCCTGTCCTTTGATCGGCGTGCAGCGTGGGTGCGGCGGTCATCGAGTGTGCTTTGTGCACCGCGGTGCATCCCAGCGCGGCACACGCGCGGACGGCGGCGTCCCGTGTCGGCCGGCGCAGGGGGCGCGGGGAGGCGCGCAGACGGCGCAAACCTCATTCGGGTGACTGACTGACTGGTGGGGTTTCGCAGGTGGCCTATCAGGGCGGCCTTGATCCCCTGATGCGGGTGGGGGCCGTTTGACGAATTGCCTGGCACGTCCCGGCTGGTAGGAATCCAGTTCGTGGATCCGGTGTACCGGGACCGCGGCGATTAAGACACCCAAGGCATCGGGAAATTCTCGCTTTCCAGTTGCGTCCGGCAAGGTGGTGTACTGACCGGCCTGGTGACGGGCGTGGCGCACCAACTTGCCGGACGCAACTCAACCGCACTACGCTTTACTGCATCGGGAGGCGCCGGTGACGGCAAAGCCGGGAGACAAGACGGCAGCAGAGGCGGCTGGCTGGGGCCGCCTCCGGGCGTCTCATGCCGACCGCGAGCACGTGCTCGACGTGCTCAAGGCCGCGTTCGTGCAGGGTCGGCTGGCCAAGGACGAGTTTGACATGCGGGTGGGTCAGACGTTGGCCTCGCGGACCTATGCGGAACTGACCGCGCTCACTGCCGACATCCCCACCGGGCAGATCGGAGCCCAGCCGCTGCGGAAGCCCGCCCGGGCGCAGGCCCCGCACCCCGAGAACAAGGTAGTCAATTCATGCGCATGTGCGGCGCTTGCGGTGGTCGTGCTGGGGGGCACTTTGTTCACCGGTAATTTTGGATTGTTCTTCGTGGTCGTGGTCGCCATTTTGGGGATCTTGTTCGTAGTGGGGGGCCGGATAGCCTACTCATCGCACACCAAGCGTTCCAGCGGGCAGCAATAGTAGGATCACTACCCTGCGCGGGCGGGTAGTAGCCCGGTGCATAGCATTTGTAGTATCGGCCGAGGAAGCTCCCACAGATCAATATAGATCGTGCCTGCACCCCCTTCCAGATCCAGACGCAACGCCGTGCCTGGGAGGCGCGTCAGAAGGCTCAGGCTCCGGGCCGGGTCCCCACCGGCCATGCGCAGTTCTCACTGCCGACTTGTCAATTTGCTGACGCTTAGAGCGAGGAGAATCTGGGTCTGGAGCATGATCATGTCCAATGCGTGCCCAATAGTTACTAACAGTCGCGTCCGGCAAGTGGTGTACTGGTATCGACCCTCCCGCTTTCCGCACGACCAGCTGTCCTCCACGTCGCCGGACCTGCTGCGCCAGATGCTGGCCGCGTTCATCAACACGCTCATGTCCGCTGAGGTGGCCGCGGTCTGTGGCGCCCCGTATGGCATGCCCGGGCCGGAGCGGGCTTGATGACAAGATGGCAGGGGAGATGACGGATATGGATATAGCAGGCATGTGGCGCAGCACGCGCGCCGAGGCCCCCCACCCTGGCGCGCACCAGCAGGTGGCAGGTGAGGGCATAACGATCGCCGTCACGCAGCAGTGCCAGACCACGCTGCCCCTAGCCGGCTTTACTGCCGACGAGGTTACTGTGACCGTCACCTCTCATCGTCCGGGCGTGGTTGCTCAGGTGAGCATTGGCGCCAATCTCAACAGCCCGGATGGCAGCTATCAAGGGCCCACGACAACAGTGGGGCATGGCCAGTTCACCGCCGCTGCCAGGTCGCGGGTCCGTGCTAGCTTTGCCGTTTTGCCTTCTGGCTGGCCTGTTCTCGGCGTCGGCGCCGAGGCCATCTGGGAGGATGGGGCGCCACACAGTATTGCCCTGGTTTATGAGGAGCTTGCGTGCGATCCCTGGGTATGGTGGCGCTGGCCGATCCGGATTCTGGACCTGCTGACCCGCCCGTTCCTGGCCGGGATCAGCTCCATGCCACCTCGTAGCAGCAAAGGCTGAGCCCGCAGCATGGTGTCGGCGGCAGCTGAATCCGCCCGCTGCTGGCAATCCTGGCGTCATCAAGTCTGCCTGGCGGGCGGCCACATCCAGCGTGCGACAGCCCAGGCGAAACCGCCTGCCCGTACCGGCGCCATCAGGTAGAGCAGAACATGGTGAGCGTAGGGTCGGGGAAGGCCGTGGCAGCTGCGAGACAGTGCGCGGCGCGGCGCCCGGCTCATGCTGTCGGTGAGTTAGGAGAAGCGGATGACGTCTTTCGCGAGTCACCTGAGTGTCCGGGTGCACGCTGCGCCTGAGCGGGAGGATGCCGGCGGTGAGCTGCGCTGGGCCGAGCATCCGTGCGGGCGGGCGTGATGGTGTTCAGCCGTGGTTTCCGCGGCCGCCGGCGGGCGGACGTGGACCCCGCCCGGCTGCCTCCTGGGCAGTATGTGACGACGGATTTCCCGGTGCTGTCGGCTGGGCCGACGCCGCGCACGCCCCTTGGAGAGTGGAGTTTCACGATCGGCGGGTCAGTTGCCGAGGGGCGCTCGTGGACCTGGGAGGAGTTCACCGCCCTGCCGAGCGAGACCGTGACGGCCGACATCCACTGTGTCACTAAGTGGTCGAAATTTGACACGAACTGGGCGGGCGTGCCAGTGGACGCGTTGCTGGCGGACACCGGGCCCCAGGGCAAGTTCGTGGTGGCCTGGTGTGACGGCGGGTATACAACCAACCTGCCGCTCGAGGACGTGACCGGCGGCAAGGCGTGGGTGGCCTACCAGTTCGCCGGTGAGCCGCTCGAGCCCGAGCACGGCGGCCCGGCCCGGCTGCTCGTGCCGCACCTGTACTTCTGGAAGAGCGCGAAGTGGGCGCGCGGGCTCACCCTCGCCGAGCAGGACCAGCCGGGATTCTGGGAATCCTACGGCTACCACAACTACGGCGATCCCTGGAAGGAGCAGCGGTACGCGGGGGACTAGCGGCAATCCGCAGCCCCTCGTGTGGCGCACCGTGACGATCAGCGAGCTGAGGGCCGAGCACGGCGCAGGACAAGACACTCGCGCCGGGGCGTGACCGGCTGGCTGGTGTGGCTGCCTCGTCTGGCCCACAGGAGCTGGTCTGGTCCACCGGGGCGGACAGCGCTGATCCTCACGCTGAGGGTGTGGCTCCCGGCCTCGTCCCTCTGATGGCGGTGCGGTGGCAGCGCTCGGGCTGGCCGCCGGGCCCGGGCACAAGGTGAGCAGATGCGCGCACAGCGATTCGGATCACCGGAGGATGATCATGGACACTGACGGGAACACGATCGCGGGCATGCTCGAGGAGATCTTCGCCCGCGAGATGACCGGCACGGAACGCGTCTGCCAGTCATGCCGGACCAGAAACCAGATCGGCGCCCACCGGGTGTATCACGGCGCCGGCATCGTGGTCCGCTGCCCAGTCTGCGGCGACGTGGCGGCGACCATCGCAGCGCTCCCGCAGGCCCACGCCGTCAGCATCCACGGCACCTGGATGTTCAGCAGACAGACCTGAACGACCGGCATCGCGCTCGCTTCAGCGAGGGCATGACGACAGGCCTGGAGGTACCTGGCACCGGCGTGCGATGGTGGGAGGTCAACAACAGCCAGGAACTGAGCGGATCCGTGCTCACGCCACCTGTATGTCTCAGGCGGGCGCGACTCCGGGCTGATCGCTTGCCCCGGCGTCGCTGCCACCATCGGTGCCCGGCGGTGGTGCCGTAGAGTCTGGGCGTGCCGCGGGCTCATTCTGGCGCGGATCTGGCGCATACCAGGAACGGGATCAGCTGCTCTTGGGGATCTCGATGGAGACGTTGGTGGCCTTGACGGCGGCGACGGCGAGCATTCCTGGTTCCAGGCCGAGTTCGTCGGCGGCCTCACGGCTGAGCAGTGACACGAATCTGTGCGGCCCAGCCTGGATCTCTACCTGGGCCATCACGGTGTCGCGGGTAACCCGGCTGATGAGACCGCTGAACCTGTTGCGTGCCGAGTGAGCCACGACCACTGTGTGTTCCCCGTGGTCGGCCGATTCAGCCAGCTCCTGCGCCAGCTTGGCGAGCGCTGTCCCCTCGATGGCCATCCGTCCGGAGGTATCAACTGTCGTGTCGATCCGTCCGCCGTCCGCCCACCGGCGCAAGGTGTCGGTACTAACCCCCAGCAGGCTGGCTGCTTCCTTGATCCGGAACGTCGGCATTTTCGGACTGTAACGCAGATGCGGCGGGCTTCACCGGCAGGCAGGCTCAGAGGCGGCCTGGCGGTGCAGGACCCCGCCGCTGCCGCTGTTTCGCTGCCCGGCCAGCACTCTGCTGACCAGGCCAGAAGCCCGCTAACGTGGCCGGGTGCTGGGGACTGGCTGGACCGAGGTCGTTGCCCTGGCTGCGGCTTATGTGGTCGCGGTGCTGGCGACGCCGGCGGGGATCTCCGGTGCGGTGTTGCTGCTGCCGTTCCAGGTCAGTGTGCTGGGCACGCCCAGCCCGGCGGTGACCCCGACCAACCTGCTCTACAACGTGGTCGCCACCCCGGGGGCGCTGTACCGGTACTGGCGGCAGAAGCAGACCGGCGGGCGCCTGGCCCTGATGCTCATCGCTGGAACCCTGCCCGGGGTCATCGCCGGATCGGTCATCCGGGTCGAACTGCTGCCCGGGCCGCGCGTCTTCGACCTGGTGGTCGCCGCCGTGCTGATGCCGCTCGGTGTCTGGCTGGCACTAACCCGGCCCACCCACCCGCAGGAATCAGAACACCCGGCCCGGCTGATCCCGGCCCCGGTCCTGATGGTCCTGGCCGCCGCGGTCGGCTGTGTCGGCGGAATCTACGGGATCGGCGGCGGCTCGATCCTGGCGCCCATCCTGATCGGGGCCGGGCGGCGGCCTGCCGAGGTCGCCCCGGCCGCCCTGGCCTCCACATTCGTGACCTCGGTAGCGGGCGTCGTCACCTTCACGATCTTGTCACTCCACCACCACGGCTCCATAGCCCCGGACTGGCCCACCGGCATCGCGCTAGGTGCCGGCGGCCTGGCTGGCGCCTATACCGGCGCCCGGATCCAATCCCGCCTGCCCGAAATCCTGATCCGCCGCCTGGTCGGGATCCTGGTGATCGCGATCGGTGCCCGGTACCTGTGGTCCAGCCTGGGCTGACCACCGCTCCTTCCTGCCGTCACCGGCACGTGCCCGGCGCGGCTCTTCAATGCGGCACGGGATAAGGATCCGCGAGCACGACGTGGTACCTCAGTCCCGGTTCGGCTGCTGGTGATCTTCGACAGTGCGTGCGTGGCCGGGTGCCGGCCATGGCGCCGACGATGAGGTAGGGCTCGGTGCCGGCGGCGACGGGGCCGGGCAGCGGGTCATCGGGCGGCTCATGGGACAGGTCCTGCTCGCAGGCGAAGAACCGGATGAACGCCCGCCGTGGCCCGCTGTCATGACCGCGGATGGTGCCGCGCAGCACCGGGTAGCTGGCTTCCAGCGCGTCCAGGACCGTCCGCTGCGTGACCGGGCCCGCGACGTCCAGGCGGACCTCGCCGTCGATGCGGGCGAGGACCCGCAGGTGGGACGGGAGGACGACCCGGATCATGGCAGCGTCTGGACCTCGACCGACAGCACGGCCGGCAGATCCCGGACGATCGGCGCCCAGGTGTCCCCGGAGTCGGCGGAGGCGTAAACCTGGCCGCCGGTGGTGCCGAAGTAGATGCCGCACTCCTCCAGCGAGTCCACCGCCATCGCGTCGCGCAGCACGTTGACGTAGCAGTGCTCCTGCGGCAGGCCATTGGTCAGCGGCTCCCAGTCGTCACCGCCGGTGCGGCTGCGGTAGACGCGCAGTTTGCCCTCGGGCGGGAAGTGCTGGGCGTCGCTGGTGATCGGGACGACGTAGACGGTGTCGGGCTCGTGGGCGTGCACATCGATGGGGAAGCCGAAGTCGGTCGGCAGGTTGCCGCTGACCTCGCGCCAGGACTCGCCGGAGTCGTCGCTGCGCATCACGTCCCAGTGCTTCTGCATGAACAGCACGCCCGGCCGGGACGGGTGCATCGCGAGCCGGTGCACGCAGTGCCCGACCTCCGCATCGGGATCGGGGATGCCCTCGGACTGCAGGCCCCGGTTGACCGGCCGCCAGCTCTGCCCGGCGTCATCGGACCGGAACGCCCCCGCCGCCGAGATCGCGGCGAACATCCGCCCTGGCGCGGACGGGTCCAGCAGGATCGTGTGCAGGCACATGCCGCCAGCGCCCGGCTGCCAGGACGGCCCTGACTTGTGGCCGCGCAGCGCGGGCAGCTCCTGCCAGCTCTGGCCGCCGTCGCGCGACCGGAACAGCCCGGCGTCCTCCACCCCGGCCCAGACCGTGTCCGGGTCATCCAGTGACGGCTCCAGGTGCCACACCCGGGCGAACTCCCACGGGTGCGGTGTCCCGTCGTACCACTGGTGGGTCCCGGGGGTCCCGTCGTAGACGAACTGGTTGCCGGCCGGCGCCCAGGTCCGGCCGCCGTCGTCGGACCGCTGGATCACCTGCCCCGACCAGCCGCTGCACTGCGAGGCATACAGCCGGTCCGGGTCCGCCGGCGACCCCTTCACGTGGTAGACCTCCCAGCCCGCGAAATGCGGCCCGCTGACCTCCCACCGGTCCCGCCCGCCATCGGAGGTCAGGACGAATGCGCCCTTGCGCGTGCCCGCCAGTACCCGTACGCCCGTCATGTCATCCCGCTCCCGTCTGCACCGCCAGGCACGGCCGCGCCTGGACCCCGGCTGGACATGAGACCACCCGCCTGACCTGGCCATAGCCGGTAAGCAGAAGATTGTCACAGCCCGCTGACGTTCTGACGTCGAACGCACCACAGACTCATCGCGGCAAGCGCAGCAAATTCGCCCCTACGGCTGGTACGGCGGGGCCACGCCCCAGCCCCAGCGCGGGACGGGGGCCTGCTGCACGACTTCGGCGCCGGGCTGGGAGTTCTGCATGGCCAGCCGGGTGCCCCATTCCAGGTAGCCGACCAGCGCCGCGCGGAACTCCGGGTCATCGGGAAGGCCGGCGTCGTCGGCCGCCAGGCTCATCAGCGACGCGAACCGGAACCGCTGCTCAGCCGTGATCCCGAGGTCGCGGTGGTGCGCCAGCATGGCCGGGTACCCGCCGAGCCGCTCGGTGTAGCCGGCCGGGCCGCCGAGTACCTCGCACCACCAGGTCGTCACGTGCTCCCGGTGTTCCGCGCTGACCCCGCCTGGGAAGAACGGGCTCAGCAGGTCGTCGCGCTCCACGCGGTCGTAGAAGCAGTCGATCAGCCGCGTGATGGCCGGACGGCCCTGCACCCAGTCGTATAGCGTCGGCGGCTCACTCATCGCAGGAGTGTAACTCTGTAATCAGTCAGCACCTGGCCTGGGATCCGGATGAGACGGGCACAGCGAGCGTCATTGCGCGCATCCGCACGATTTCCCGGCCCATGCCCGCCGCCCCTCGATCACGGCCCAGCCTGCGATCCCCAGCGCCACCACGCCGTCGAGCCACCAGGCGCCCCATAGGGTGTTGGCGGCTAGCCCGGCGAACACGGCAAGCGCCAGATAGGCACATAGCAGGTTTTGTGTTCCTTCCCCGGCCGTGGCCGGAGACCCGAGCCGGGCACCGATCCGCCGTTTGGCTAGCCCGAGGGCGGGCTCGAAGATGGCGGTTCCGGCGGTGAGGACGAGGCCGACGATGCTGGTCTCGGCCCTGTCACCGGCTACCAGCGCCCGGGCCGCTTCGATGGCGATGTAGGGGGCGAGCAGGAAAAAGCTGACCGCCACCAGCTGCTGCGCGCGCCGCTCGGAGGTCACGCTGGCCAGCCGGGTGCCGGTGAACCGCCAGATGACGATGATGGAGGCCATCGCCTCGATGGCGCTATCCAGGCCGAAGCCGAACAGGGCGACCGACCCGGCGACCACCGCGGCGCCGATCGCGACGCCGCCTTCGATCCCCATCCAGGCCAGGGTGAGCCAGGACAGGATCCGGGCGATCCGGGCCAGCCGCAGCCAGTCCGCCGATACCGCCGCCGGCCCGCTGTCCTCACGCTGGCCGGCGGCAGGCTGGGGGAACGGTGCGTTCATGCGGTCTCGGTGTGCTCTAGCACGGTGCAGTACTCCCATGCCATCCCGGCCGGGTCGAGGGCCCACACCTTGTCTTGCCGCGCATAGCAGCAGATGGCGCCCGGCTCGGGGTCGGTGTCCACGCCCTCAGCATCCAGCCGCGGCCCTGCCCGGGTGACATCCTCGGTGGAGCCGACCTGGACACCCAGGTGGTCAATCGTGCCACCGGGCCCATTGCCAGGGGAGGTAAGCACCAGCTTGAGCGGCGGGTCGTCGATAGCGAAGTTGGCATAGTCCGGCCGCAGCTTGGCGGGCGCCGTGCCGAACAGCCGCGAGCAGAACGTCACGGCGGCGTCGAAGTCGCTGACGTTGATCGACAACTGGACACGGGACGTCCGGTCACCTCCGGGATCAAGACGGTGCGGATATCACTGGCAGATGCCAGGCAGGTCGAGCGCGGCCAGGATGCGCAGGCCCTCGGCCAGCCGCTGGTCGGCCAGCTCATAGCGGACCCGGCGGCCCTCAGCGGCCGCGGTCACCAGCCCGCATCCACGCAGGCAGGTCAGGTGGTTGGACAGGTTGGCGCGGGTGATCCCGAAACTGTCGGCCATCTCGGCGGGATAGCCCGGGCCGTCGATCAGCTGCACCAGCACCCTGCGGCGCGTCGGGTCAGCCAGCGCCGTACCCACCCGGGCAAGCGTTCCCAGGTCCACCTGCGTCAGTACAGTCATGCCTGTACTGTACAGCATTAGCTGAATAACTTAATGCCGTGCCCGCCGCGCGCCCGATCGGACGGTGAAAAGGTCGGCAAGCTGCGCTCCGAGCGCAGCTGCGGTGAGTTTCCGGGCCGTCGCTCGTCTCATTTCGTGGTCCCGGTCGCGTCCGATCCGACGATGGATCCGGCACGCGCGGGAGCGAATCGTGTCTAGCCGGAAGGAGATGAGATGCCCGAGCACCGGATCGGAACTCGCGAGGAATGGCAGGCGGCCCGGGACGAGCTGACCAGGCTCGAGGCCGAGCAGGCGCAGCGAAACGAGGAGATCAAGAGCAAGCGTCTCGATCTGCCCTGGGTCCCCGTCGAGAAGGAGTACGAATTCGACACCGAGGACGGCAAGAAGACCCTCGCCGACCTCTTCGACGGGCGCTCACAGCTGCTCGCCTACAACATCATGTTCGGCCCCGACTACACGCTCGGCGCCTGCCCCGGCTGCACCAGCCTGGGCGACGAGCTCGACGGCTCGCTCGTCCACCTGAGCCACCGCGACGTGACGCTGCTCTGCTTCTCGCGGGCGCCGATCGAGCGGCTGACCGCCTACAAGCGGCGCATGGGCTGGCAGTTCCCCTACGTCTCCACCTATAACACCGGATTCGCGTTCGACTTCGGCCTCGCGCTGACCGAGGAGCAAGCGCAGCAGATTCCGGAGCTCAAGGAGATGACCGACAACCCGCCCGGCTGGCTCCAGGAGTGGTCAGGCCAGATCGGAGCCCAGCTCAAGGACGGGCTGCGCGAGAACCCGAGCTGGATCGCCTTCGCGCGCGAGAACGGCACCGTGTACCACACCTACACCGTGTCGGCGCCCGACCCGTTCGTCGCCCCGTACTACAGCTTCCTGCTCGAACGAACGCCGAAAGCCCAACCCGCCGAGCCGCGCAGCTGGCGCAAGGACGAATACCCGGACTGACGCTCCGGCCCAAACGATCCGAGCATGATTCGTAACCGGCCGGAGACAGTGTGCACCGGCGGGGCGGGCATCTCGGTATCCGGCGGGCGGGCATCCCGGTATAGAGCCAGACTGCTCACGCGGCCGGCAGGCGCTTCGGGAGCCAGCCTGCCGGACCTCACGAACGCTACGGCACAACCCCAACGCTTACTCGCCGGTGAATCGGAATTCTGCCTGCCATGGACCATCTGCGTGGACAACTTCCCAGTAGCGTTCGGCGATGCGCTCCGGGTCAAAGGACGTACCTGCAACTATCGTCCCTGCGATCGTCAGTGTGGCCACCCGGATGCCGTCTGGTTCCAGGTCAGCGCCGAGCATTGTCGCGGCCGACCGGAGAGCCGCCTTGCCGAGGGAGACGGTGGCAAGGGCCGGGATCGGGTGGTCGGCGAACCCGCCCCCGGTGACGAGGATGGTCCCGAAGCCGGCGGCCCGCATGGCCGGGGCGGCCACCTGCGCGACGACGATGGCGCTGATGACATCTACTGAATACGCCGCCTGCAGGTGGGCGACACTTGAGCTCAGCAGCTTGTCTGGAGTTCCTATGACGGCGTTATAGACGATGACGCCCGGTGCGCCATTTCCGAGATAGAGCTCCCTCATTCGGGCGCCCAGGCCATCGGGATCGCTGGCATCGGCCGCGATGGTGTCGATCTTGGCACCGGTATCGGCCAAGGCGCCCGCGAGGTCGCTGAGGCGGTCCGTGTTACGCGCCACCAGGGTTACCCGGTAGCCGCCCACGGCGAAACGTCGTGCCACGGCCATTCCAAGACCAGGCCCCGCGCCAACCAGTAGCAGGTGGCGCCCATCGACTGAGCCGGGACCTGCGGCCTCGGCGAGGTCGGCAGTCGTGTTTCCTCGGTTGCCAGCGTCGCCTGCTCGCTCGTTAGGCATGGGTGCCGTTCCTTTCGCGTGGACCGACTCGGAGAGCGGCTCGGGCTGGTGGCTCTGTCGAGGCCCTGGTTCGCCTAGCCATCGAGCTTACTGTTGGGCGTGATCGATACGGCCGCCCAGAATCTTCTGCGCGTGCTGCACAGTTGCGGCGATCCGGTGGAATGGAACCCTGCCCCGCCGAAGTCGAGCAACGGCAAATGAACACCGGCCTCCATGACCGCTCATTCTCCCACCCTGCCAGCCCGGCCCCCGCCACGAATGACCCAGCACCTGCGGCGCAGGCCCCGGAGGGCTCGCCCATCACCCGCGCAGTCGCCCCGGCCAGTCGCGCTGCCGGATCGCTTACCACCGGCATAGTCCTCAAAGAAATCCGGGAGGCGGTGTCGGATCGCGGCAGAGGTGTTCGTAGCAGGGGTGAGAGGCCACGAGGGGCGCCTCCAAGGAGAAGGGGACCGCGATCATGAAACTGACGACCATCACGCAGGTCTCCGTTAACGGTGTGATGCAGGCAAACGGCCCGTCGGAGGAGGAACGCATGGCCGGATTCGAGCGTGACGGATGGGCCATGGGGCACTTCGACAACGAGGCCATGACGTTCGTCAACCAGGTCTACCAGCGCGCCGGCGCGTTCCTGTTTGGCCGGTGGACCTACGACGCCTTCGCCGGCTACTGGGGGGTGATGAATCCGGGCAGCGGCCCCATCGCGGATGCCTTGAACACGCGGCCCAAATACGTGGCATCGACCACGCTCACCGAACCGCGCTGGGCGGACACGACCGTCTTGTCCGGTGACGTCGCGGCGGCCATCAGCGAACTGAAGGCCAAGCCGGGAGGGGAGCTGCAGGTGCACGGCAGCGGCAGACTGGTCCGGTGGCTGCTCGAGAACGACCTCGTCGACGAGATGAATCTGCTCATCGTCCCGGTGGTCGTCGGCCAGGGCACGCGGCTGTTCCCCGCCACCGGCCCGGACATAGCGCTTGACCTGGCCGAATCGCGAGCCTTCCCGAAGGGCATAACGCTTCAGGTCTACCGGCCAGCCGGGCGCCCGCGGTATGCAACCGGCTGAAGCACGTGACGCAGGTGACGCACCGGGAGACCGAGGGGCGGCGCAACGCTGCGAAAGCCGCCGGCCGCGCCTACGGCCGGCGCGGGGCGCCCGCAAAGGACAAAACCCAGCGAAAAGGAACGACGATCATGGAACTGACGATCACCACGAACGTCTCTGTCGACGGAGTGATGCAGGGACTCGGCGGGTCGGACGAGGACCGCAGGGGCGGATTCGAGCGCGGCGGATGGGCCATTCCGCTTCTCGATGCCGAAGCCGGCGACCATATCAACGAGGTCTACGGCGGCGCGGACGCGTTTCTGTTCGGCCGGCGGACGTACGAGATCTTTGCCGGCTCCTGGGGAGCAATCGAGGAGATGCGCGCCCAGCCCATCGGCGTGGCGTTGAATAAGACGCCCAAGTACGTGGTATCGACCAGCCTCACCGACCCGCAGTGGCTGGGTACGACCGTCCTGACCGGCGACGTCGCCGCCGCCGTCCGTGATCTGAAGGCGCAGCAAGACGGCGAACTGCTGGTGCCCGGCAGTGGTGCCCTCGTCCGATGGCTGCTCGCCAACGACCTGGTTGACCAGCTCGACCTGCTTACCTATCCCGTCGTCGTCGGCCAGGGCACCCGGCTGTTCCCCGATACCGGTCCGGACGCAGCGCTCGACCTGGTCAACTCGCGGACCACCTCCCGGGGCATAACCATCCAGACCTATCGGCCTGCTGGCCGCCCGCAGTACGCAACCGCCACCGCCGATTGAAGCACGGTGACACAGGTGCCGCACTCAGCCGCGGCATGACCGCCCCCGAACGCCGTCCCTGATCCGCTACCCGAGATCAGGGACGGCGTTCGCACGTCCCGGGAGACCCGGACTGCGAGTCACGGGACGAGATACCGTCGCTGTCGGATCGTTCCCAACCGGCGTGGCAGAAAGTCCTGAAAGACATCCGGGAGGCGGTGTCGGATCGGGGCAGAGGTGTTCGTAGCAGGGGTGAGAGGCCGCCCACGAGGGGCGCCCCGAACCACAGGAGATGACCCGAGATGCAGTACCTGGTTTCCGTGATCAACGACACGGCCGGCCTCGCCACCCCGGACGAGGACGCGGCCATCGACGCGTTCAACGACCGGCTCCAGGCGGAGGGTCACTGGGTCTTCGCCGGCGGCCTCGGGTCGCCCAACTCGGCCACCGTCATCGACAACCGGGGCGAGGAGGCGATGATCACTGACGGGCCCTTCCTGGAGTCGAAGGAGTACATCGTCGGCTTCTGGATCATCGACGCCCCCGATCTCGACGCGGCGCTCAAGCTCGCCGCCGGGGGGTCGAAGGCCTGCAACCGGAAGGTCGAGGTGCGGCCGTTCCTCTGAACAGGGTCGACGTGCGGGAGGCGATCACCGAGGCCCACCACGAGGAGTGGGCCCGGGTGGTCGCCTCCCTGACCAGGCGTTTCGGTGACCTCGACATCGCCGAAGAGGCGGCGGCCGAGGCGTTCGCGACCGCCGTCGAGCGGTGGCCGGTCGGCGGCGTACCCCCGAACCCCGGCGCCTGGCTGACCACCACCGCCAACCGCAAGGCCATCGACCGGATCCGGCGCGAGAACAAGCGCGGCGACAAGCAGAAGGAGGCTCAGCTGGTGTACGACGACGACCCGCCCGAGCCTGTCGGCGCCATCGACGACGAGCGGCTCCGGCTGATCTTCACCTGCTGTCACCCGGCGCTCGCGATGGAGACCCGCGTGGCGCTGACGCTGCGCATGGTCGCCGGTCTGACCGTGCCCGAGATCGCCCGTGCATTCCTGGTGCAGGAGAACGCCATGGGGCAGCGGATCACCCGCGCGAAGGCCAAGATCAAGGCGGCTCGCATCCCTTACCGGGTGCCGTCCGCGGAGGATCTCCCGGCACGCGTCTCCGGCGTACTCGCCGTCCTCTTCCTCGTGTTCAACGAGGGCTACCTGGCGACCGGCCCCGGCGCCGATCCCGTACGTCACGACCTGACCGCCGAGGCGATCCGGCTCACTCGCCTGATCCGTGCCCTCATGCCGCAGGACGGTGAGGTAGCCGGGTTGCTGGCGCTGATGCTCCTCACCGAGGCCCGCCGCACCGCCCGGGTTTCGGCGAGCGGCGAACTTGTCGCCCTCGACGAGCAGGACCGTGGGGCCTGGGATGCGGTGCTCGTCGCCGAGGGTCACCGGATGGTGCGTGAGCGCCTGGCCGCTGGGGTGGCTCCGGGTCGATACCAGATCCTCGCCGCGATCAGCGCCGTACACACCTCCGCCCGCGACGCACGTGACACCGACTGGTCGCAGGTCGTCGCCCTCTACGACCAGCTCGTCCGCATCGACCCCTCGCCGATCATCGCCCTAAACCAGGCCATCGCGGTGGCCGAGATGGACGGCCCGGAGGTGGCACTGGCGGCCGTCAACCGTCTTGAGGACAAGCTGGCCGGCTATCACCTCTACCACGCCACCCGCGCCGACCTGCTGCGCCGGCTGGGCCGCAGTCGAATGTCGCGCGCGGCGTACGACAAGGCCATCGAGCTGGCGGGCAACACCGCTGAGACCGCCTACCTGACACGCCGCCGCGACCAGCTGGCGTAGCGCACCCGAACCCCGGTAGAAATCCCGTACAAAGCGGCGGATCCGTCCGGTGGCGACTGCTGGGAGAGGTCTCCAGCCTGTCCAAGCTGGTGTGGGTCTGCTCCCTGGAAGCGGTATACCGTGAGGGCGCCATGATGCTGGGTTGAGCTGGGAGGCCAGCGGTACGGCCCGTGGGTGCGCCCGTCCCCGGTCGTGGCCAAGGAGGTGGCGCATGACGGACCAACGGCACCGGGTGGTGGTTGTCGGTGGGGGTTTCGGCGGCATCAATGTGACGCACGCCCTGGCCCGCGCCGACGTCGAGGTGACGCTTGTGGACCGGACCAACCATCACCTGTTCCAGCCGTTGCTGTATCAGGTGGCTGCCGGCATCCTGCCGGAAGGGCTGATCGCGCCGGCCCTGCGTAGTGTGATCAGGAAGCAGGCGAACGCACGGACGTTGCTGGCTGACGTGAAGGACCTGGATGTGAACGGCCGGGTGGTGTGTGCGCTGGCCCCGGACGGCGCGGAGCTGACCCTGCGCTACGACACGCTGGTTGTCGCCAGCGGGGCCACAGACGCCTACTTCGGGCATGACGAGTGGGCTGAGTTCGCGCCGGGGATGAAAACCGTGGAGGACGCTCGCCATCTGCGCAGCCACATTCTCAGCGCCTTTGAGATGGCCGAGCTGGCCACCGACCCTGCGGAGCAGGCCGCGTACCTGACGTTTGCGGTCGTGGGAGCGGGGCCGACCGGGGTTGAGCTGGTCGGCCAGCTGGCTGAGCTAGCGCACCAGGTGCTGCCGAGGGACTACCGCTCAGTGGTCACGACGGAGGCGAGAATTCTGCTGGTCGAGTCAGGCCCCGCGGTGCTGGGTGCGTTCCACCCGAAGCTGCAGCGTTACACCCAGCGGCGCTTGGAGAAGATGGGCGTCGAGGTGCGGCTGAACACCGCAGCGGTCGGGATGAGCCACGACAGCATCACCGTGCGGGATCCCAGGGGTGAGGAGCAGATTCCCGCCCAGACGAAGATCTGGGCGGCGGGGGTGCGGGCGTCGCCGCTGGCCAAGGTGCTCGCCGAGGCTACCGGCGCCGAGACCGACCACGCGGGCCGGATTGTGGTGCTGGGGGACTGCAGCCTGCCGGGCTATCCGGAGATCTTCGCCGTCGGGGACATGATCTCGCTGAACCAGTTGCCCGGGGTCGCCCAGCCGGCGATCCAGGAGGGAAAGTATGTCGGCAAGCTGATCCGGACGCGGCTGGATGGAGATACGCCCGTGGAGCCCTTCAGGTACCTCGACAAGGGCAGCATGGCCACGATCGGCCACCTGTCCGCGGTCACGCAGTCCTTCGGTATGAAGTTCACTGGCGTGATTGGCTACACGATGTGGGGATTGGTCCACGTGCTCTACCTGATCGGCTGGGGGAACCGGCTGGCCGCCATATTCTCCTGGGGCCGTGCGCTGACCTTCACCAAGAACCGGGCCCATCGGCTCATCACTTTCGAGCAGGCGCGAGACGAGCTCACGTAACCCCCCCGCCCCTGGTGAGGAACCGGAAGAATCCCGTCTGACCGGCCAGAACTGCGGTCATCGAGTCCGTCCTGGTTGGCTGGTCCGGCGCGAGATCGACAGCCGGGTAACTGTAGCTGGCCAGGATTTGCGAGCTTCGCGTGGAACCGGGACAGCCGGGATGCCGTCGAAGGGCTGTCGCCTGAACGGCACCGAACGGCAGCCGCACGGTGCGGGAGACCCGGCGGTCGCCCGGGTCTGTGGGTCTTCGCTGATCCGCTCGCCACGCGGGCCGGCGGTACCTGCGGGCAGTCCCGCCGGGGGCGGGTATCGCAGTGCGGGCAGGAATAGGGGGGCCATCATGGCCAGGCACGTGAACCAGGTGGCTGGCGTGGTGGTGTCCGCGGCGGCGCTCGCCGCCATGGGTGTGGCCGCCGCGAGTTCCGCCCCGCCCACCCGGCCAGCATCATCTGGCGGGACGGTCACCGGCAGGCTGCTGGTCGAAGGCGGCCCGGTCAACCCCTGGACCGGGCAGCAGCCAGGCAAGCGCCCGATACCGGGGACGATCCGGTTCATCAGCACCGGCCGCGGGACGCTCACCACCCGGGCCGGCAACTCCGGGACCTTTACCGCCCGGCTGCCCGCCGGGACCTACCGCGTTTCCTTCCGGACACCGCGGATCCTGGAAGTAAGCAGTAACGGCACCGGCCACCAGACCTGGAGCAGCCCACGAACCGTGACCATCAGCCTCCGGCACACGACCCGGATCATCCTTACCAGCATCGTCCCCTGACGGCGTTTGGCCGAGTCAGGGCCACGTGGTTGCGTTCAGGCTGCCCGGTGGTGGCGTCTTCGAGCTGGTGGGTGTGGCGCGGCGAAGCGCCCCGCCACCGTGTGGTGGGGGCGGGGCGCTGTGCGCGGCGGGTGTCGGCGGCGGGCTGGTCCCTGTCTGGCCGTGCACGTCGTGCGTGTGTGACCAGTGCGGTGGTAGCGCTGTCATTGCTCCAGTCCCGCGCGCAGCCGCAGGGCCTTGCGGACGGCCCGGCGCATCCGCCGTTCGGCCCGCTCGGCGCGCCGTGATGCCCTGGCCAGGACAGCGACCTTCCTTGCTTGGTGCTGCCGCTGTGCCTGGGCCAGCATCTCGCGGCGTCGCTCACTGGCCAGCTGGCTGCCCATATGTGGGGGCATGTACACGTGACTCACCTCCTTTCTGCGCGGTTGATGGATGGGAGGGTCTGTGCGGTTGATGGATGGGAGGGCCAGCACGCCCCGGCGGCACGCCAGCGCAAACGCGGGCCCGCGCCCGGGGCCTAAGCCGACCGGCCGGTGCTGAGCAGCACGGCCAGGTACAGGCCAGCGTCCAGCGCACGGCGGCGGTGCGGCTTGCCAGCATGCGTGCTTGGGTACAGGCGGCTACCGGGGGCCGAGCCCGCCCTGACCCACCCGCGACCGGAGCGCCGGGTACATTACGCCCGGTTCGGTGGGCTGACCGGTGTCCCTAGGCCGTCCGGGCTGGCCGGCGGCCGCTCAGACATCCAGCCGCCGGGGCCTGGATACCGCCCCCCGCAGCGGGCCGCTGCGCCCCCGGGGCTGCCGTGAGCTGACGGCCCTCACTCCCGGCCCCGGCCATCGTGATCCCGGCCAGCGGCGCCGGCCGCCATTGCGGACCGCGCAAAACGCCAGGCTGATACCGGCCCTGTGTGAACGCCATGACGACACCTCCCCCGCTGACAGATATGGCTGCTGTATCTGACAGAGTCCAACCCGGCCGACCTGATACAGCACATCTCCAAGGCCTCCGGGCTACCTGGCGGCAGTACTGGCGGCGGTCGCGGTGCGAGCGCCTGCGGCCTGGGCTACAGGCGGGACGTCAGCTCGGTCACGATTTCCGCTGCTGACTGTGGCTGTCTCGCAAATGCCACGCTCTGTCCGGCCCACATCGAGAGCGCTTCGATCTCACCGGTCATCAGCGAGACGATGCGCAAGCCGGCCTCGAGAGCCTGGTCAAGGCGACGGCGTCGACTCGGGCGATCGCCGGTCCCAGCCGTGAAACTGCGAGTAGTCGCCTGCGTCCCAGGCTTCGCGGAGCCCGGGGGTGCTCAGATCCCAGTCCGGGCGGATCTCGCTAGTGGCAGCACGCAGGTCATGCCACAGGTCGTAGAACGACGGACGGCCCCAGAACCAGTAGCCGTTATAGACACTGTGAATGACCAGCCCCGGCTTGACCACCAAGGTGTGGGGGATCATGGGATTGTGCTCGGGGTCGGTGTACTCCTGGATGTCGAGGTCCTGCTGGACGGTCCGGCCGGGATCGGACAGGAAGGTCCACTGGGCGCCCACCGACGCACGGAATTCCTGCAGGGTGTGATGGTCGTCAGTGGCGATGGTGGCGATCTGGGTGTAGGCCACCGCGATCTTCGGGTAGTTGGCCGCCAGCTCGAGGTGCTGCTGGTGCTCTTTGGGGCAGTAGTTGCCGCGCGCCAGGGTGAGGATCAGCGGATCGCGGCCCTGAAGGTCGCTGAGCGTACGCACCGTACCGGTGTGGTCCGGGAGAGCATAGTCAGGGAAGATGCCGCCAGGTCTGATGTCAGCACGCATCGGATGACTGCCTCTCATAGCCTTGAATGCCCAACCCGCATGGTGCCACTGTCAACTGCGACACAACATCCCCATTGTGGCCAGAAGTACCGGGCCGGTACCCAGAGTAGGGAACTGCCCCAGGGTGGGACTTGGCGGGCGAGCGGCGAGCCGTCCAGCCCAGCAGGCAGGGCCAGCCAGCGCGCAAAAGAGCCACATATGTGCCGGTAGTGCCTACCTCATCGCGGCTATGACCGGTATGGCCTGGAAAGCTCAGAGGATGAACGGGACCAGCATTTTGGTGGACCGCTTGTACTGCGGATAGGAGCTGGGAAAGAGCTGGGCCATGTTGCGCTCCTCTACAATGGCGCTGTAGAGGAAGTAAGCACCAAGCAGTATAACCGCTGCCAGCCAATACAAGCTGACAGCGATCGTCGTGCCGATCATTGCCAGGATGATGCCAGAGTAGATGGGATGACGAATGCTGTGGTATGGCCCGGTAGTGACGAGTGCCGGATCCACCTTCTGGGACATCGGCATTCCCCAGTTCCGGCCGAGGTATACCCTGGCCCAGATGGCCAACGCCAACCCAAGGATGAAAATAGCCAGGCCAATGCCCTGCAGCCACGGGTCGGTTGCGGTCGTCACATGACCTTTGAGAGCCCTCACCCGCACCAGGAGAAGAATGACCAGGATGATAACGACCCGGATGCCTGCGAACCTGGCCCATCTTGTCTGGCCAGCCTTGACACCAATGGACGCCGCGAGCCAAAAGATCCAGAAGGCTACCCAGCCGACCAGGATGATGATGTCAACGACATGCATTAGGGAACTCCTTACCGCCCCGTCCAGCCCGCCGCTTGACTAGCCTACGTCCGCCGCGGCCAGCGTCACCACTCCGGAAGTAGTGGCTAGGCCCCAGTAAGGTACAGAAATGGTAAAAACGGTGGTGGCATGCAAGAGGTCAGGAGTTCCGAATCTTCAGCGTCCGGTTACCCGGTCACCCGGTGGCTGATGGGGACTGCGGCCGGAGGGTCTGGTGCCAGCGGCAGCCGCCGGTAGAGCCAGAGCGCGAGCAGCGCGGCCACTGTGAGCCGGATCCCGGCTGGCCGTCAGGGAGTGCTCGAGTGGTGGTGCCTGAACTCCCAGACCGTGCGGACTGTTTCCCGGGGTAGTCGGGCCCGCGCCGGAACGGTACGGACTGTGGCGAATCGGACCGCTTAGGGGCTAGTCGGGTACCTGGTGGCCGATGGCGAGTCCGGTGTGCGTGTCCCAGCCTGCGCCGATGGCCGTTGGCGTGAACCCGGCGGGCAGGTGCACCCGCACCGGAGTCGCGCTATTGGTGTTCGAGCCATTGCCGAGCTGGCCAAGGTCATTCAGACCCCAGGTCAGGATGCGGTGGCCGGTGGTCAGGGCCATGCTGAAATACCGGCCGGCTATCAGCGCCCGGATCCTGGTCGCTGCGGGGAACTTGACCCATACCGGCCGGTGGCGGTCGGTGGTCGTCCCGTTCCCGAGCTGCCCGAAAGCGTTGTACCCCCAGGCCAGCACTCGTCCGCCCGCAGTCAGCGCGAGCGCGTGCATGAAACCCGCGGCCGCGGCGGCCACCTTGACGCCCTTGGGCAGCTTGACCTGGACCGGGGTCTTCCGGATCTTTGTCGTGCCGTCGCCGAGTTCGCCTGCCGTGTTGAGTCCCCAGGCCAGCAGCCGCCCGGCCGATGTGACCGCGTAACCGGTCTCCTGGCCGGCCGCGATGGAGGTGATCTTCGTGTGCGCAGGCAGCTTGACGTAGCCCGGGACGTGCCGCGCGCGGCCGGTGCCGTTGCCGAGCTGCCCGGCGCCGTTGCCGCCCCACGACAGCACCCGGCCAGTGCTGGTCAGCGCGAGTGCGCTGTCGTCGCCGGCGCTGATGGCGGTGATCGTGACGCCCCTGGGCAGCTTGACGCTCACCGGCAGGTGCCGGCTCTTGACCGAGCCGTTGCCCAGCTGGCCCGACGAGTTGTATCCCCAGGCCAGCAGCTTGCCCGCGGTGGTCAGGGCCAGGGTGAACAGGGCGCCCTCCCGAGCCGTCTTCACCTTCACGCCAGCGGGCAGCCTGACCCGTACCGGCTTCAATCTGCCGGTGGTGGTGCCGTCGCCCAGCTGGCCCTCGGCATTGTTGCCCCAGGCGAAGACCTTGCCGGACGTCGACACGGCCAGGCTGAACAGCTCGGACCTGACCGTGGTGTACCGCAAGCTCGCGGGCAGCTTCACGGCGACCGGCTTGTTGCTGTCAGTGGTTGTGCCATTGCCCAGCTCGCCGTAGAGGTTGCTGCCCCAGGCGAGGACGGTCTTGCCCGGGGTGGCGGCGGCCGGTGCGGACGCTGCTGCGGGGGCCGCTGCCCCGGTGATCATCAGGCCCGCCAGGCCGGCGGCCAGCACCGCAGGTACCCCGTGGCGCGCCCTGCCCAGCACAGCCTGCATGATCGCCCGCTTCCCGCCAGCCAATGGCGACGTAGCCCCGGGGCCTGCGCCGCAGACCCAGGGGCAGTGTGCCAGCAAGCGCTGAAACGGCACTGAAACCGCGCTGATGTGTGCCGGGGTCCGCGCGTGGCCGGGCGATGGCACGTGTCCGGTTGTGCGGTCGCGGGCCCCGGTTGTTGACTGATCACATGACTGAGCTCCCCGAGGTGCGGGCTCCGCGGATCCCGGTGACAGACACCTTCCACGGAACCGAGGTCACTGAGGACTACCGATGGCTGGAGGATGCCTCGTCGGCGGAGACCATCGCCTGGACGAAGGCCCAGCGGCACCGCAGCGGTACCTACTTCGGCGGGATTTCCTGGCGAGACGGGCTGCGGGCCCGTGTCGAGCAGCTGCTGAGGTCGGAGAGGACGACGTACAAGCGGCTCCTGTCCGGTGGATCCACTTTCTTCGCACTCAAGGAGCAGACGCCTCGGCAGCAGCCGTTCCTGGTGGCGCTGACCGACCTCCACGACCCTGCGACCGAGCGTGTCATCGTGGATCCGGATGTCATCGACCCGTCGGGCGAGACCACCATCGACTTCGTCGTTCCGTCCCCGGACGGCAAGCACGTCGCGGTCTCGCTGTCGGAGCATGGTACCGAGGACGGGTCCCTGCACGTCTACGACGTAGACAGTAGGGAGGCTATCGATGAGCCGATTCCGCATGTGAATTTGATGGGCGGATCGGTGGCCTGGCGTCACGACGGCTCAGGGTTCTGGTACACCCGCTGTGCTGACCCCGCAGGCTTTCGGCAGCAGGTGTGGTTCCGCGAGTTCGGTGACACACCTGACCGCGTTGACCTCGCTGGCCCGTTCGCCGACGAACGGATCGCGGAGAACTACCTGTCCACTTCTCCCGACGGTCGTTGGGTGATGGACCGGGTGCAGAAGGGGGATGGAGGTGAGTGGCAGGTCTTCCTCCGTGGCCAAGGCGCCAGCGGCCCGTGGTGGCAGGTGGCGGACATCCCCGACAAGTGTGTGCGTGCCGTGCTCGGCACGGACGCCCTGTACCTGCTTTCCTTCCGGGACGCCCCGCTGGGCAAGGTGCTCCGCCTACCACTGACCAGTGGCACCACCGCCGGCGACGCGGGCGAGATCGTGCCAGCCGGGGACGCGGTCATCGAGGACCTCGCGGTGACTCGCGACACCGTCTGGGTGGTGGACATGGACGGCGGGCCGCAGCAGATCCGCGCCTTCGACGGCAAGGGCGGGCCTCTTCCCCGGGTGGAGATCCCGCCGATGAGCTCGGTGTCGTCGTATTCCGCTCGCCTCTCGGCGCTGGGACAAGACCGGATCGCCTGGTCGTGCGAGTCCTTCACCGAGCCGGCGACCTGGTGGGTAGCGGCCCACGGCGAAGCACCCCGGTCAACCGCACTGCGGACGACTACCCCCGTCAACCTGTCCGGGTACGAGGTAACCCGCGAGTTCGCGACGTCGAAAGACGGTACCCGTATTCCCCTCAACGTGATCGCCGCACCGGGGACGCCACGCGACGGAACCGCGCCGGCGCTGCTGACCGCGTACGGCGGGTACAGCATCTCGCTGGTGCCGCGATTCGATCCCGAGCTGCTGCTATGGCTGGAGCAGGGCGGGGTCTACGTAGTGGCCAACATCCGCGGTGGCGGCGAGTTCGGCGAGGAGTGGCACCACGCCGGCCGGCTCGCCACCAAGCAGAACTGCTTCGACGATTTCATCGCCTGCGCCGACCATCTGCACAGCAGCGGGATCACCAATCGCGAGCGGCTGGCGATCATGGGCGGTTCCAACGGCGGATTGCTGATGGGTGCCGTGCTCACCCAGCGGCCGGACATCGCCCGCGCGGTGGTGGCAGCGGTGCCGGTGATGGACTCGTTGCGGGTCGAGACCACCACCAACGGGAGGTTCAACACGCCCGAGTACGGCAGCGTGGAAAATCCGGAGATGTTCACAGCGCTGCTCGCCTACTCGCCCTACCACAACGTCGTGGACCAGACGGCCTACCCAGCCGTGCTGCTGACCGCCGGGCAGAACGACGTCCGGGTCGATGCCTGGCATGCCAAGAAGATGACGGCCCGGCTCCAGGAGGCAACGTCCTCGGACCGGCCGGTGCTGCTGAGGCTCGAGTCCACGGGCCACCTGGCTGGATCCCTCGACCAGGTCATCGACGAGACAACAGACTGCTACGCATTCCTCTTCGACCAGCTGGATCTCGGCTACCGCCCCGGATGACCGTCATGCAGTCCTACGTTGAGCGTCCGCCGTTGCCGGGATTGGCGTCGCGTGGCGCGCCGATAACCCCCGCTGAAGGGAGCACACGCATGCCCGACGCTGACGTGCGCCGTTCACCTGCTGTCTTGATACACCGGCTGAGTGAGGCGGGCCGAAAGGTCCCATAGCCGGCGTGCGAGCTCGGCGTCCCTCGCCCTTTTCGACGGTGTCCCCAGCTCGGGGTAGCCACGGAGGTGGCCGGGGCCGTCCGGCCCGACGTAGCAGGCCCCGGGCACGTCCTGGGTGGCCGCGTACAGCGTCGGCAGGGCTCCGCGCTCAGCGTCGTTGAACAGGTGCTTGAAGGCCCGGCCCAGCGTGCCACGGATGCCGCGGATGTGGCTGGTCAGGTTGGTGGTGGCGATGCCGGGGTGGGCGGCCACGGCCTGGACACCGCGGCCGGCCTCGGTGAGCCGATGTTGCAGGTCGAGGGTGAACAGGAGGTTGGCCAGCTTGGAGTCGCAGTAGGCCTGCAGCGACCGGTAAGGGCGGCGCTGCCAGTTGAGGTCATCCAGGTCCAGGCGCCCGCGGCGGTGCAGCTGGGAGGAGACGGTGACGACGCGGCTGGTGATGTGCGGCAGCAGCAGGTTGGTCAGCGCGAACGGGCCGAGGTGGTTGGTGCCAATCTGCAGTTCGAAGCCGTCGCGGGTGCGGCCCTGCGGGACCCGCATGATCCCGGCATTGTTGATCAGGTAATCCAGCGGTTCGGTCCACCCAGCGGCGAAGGCGCGCACGGATGCCAGATCGGCCAGGTCGAGCCGGCGTACCTCAGTGTGCCCGGCCATGGTGGCAGCGGCCCTGTCGCCTTTGGCGGGATCACGGACCGCGAGCACGACCCGGGCGCCGACGCGGGCCAGTTCGCGGGCGGTGACCAGGCCGAGCCCGCTGGTGGCACCGGTGACGATGACGGTCCGTCCGGACTGATCGGGAAGCTGGGCAGCGGTCCACCTCGTGCTCATCGCCTGGACCTGACAGCAGTCATTGCCATCCCTCTCCCATAGGTGGGTGTGTCTTTCACCTGTACGTTATGAGCGGCCCCCCGGCTGGGCCGTCACCCGAAAGTGCATATGGGGTGGAATGTTCCCTGAGCCAGACCGGCGTCCCCCTTGCTGCCGGCCGTGGCATGGCCCGGGTACCGGCCAGGGTCTTCCCGGGGTTCGATCTCCGCCGCGGAATGCAATCGTGCTGCTATGGAATATCTCGTCACCATGACCACCCATGTCCCGCAGGGAACGCTGGAGCAGGCCGTCGACGACGTCCGCACCCGCGAGGCCGCTCGGTCGCGCGAGCTCGCGTCGCAGGGTCACCTGCTGCGGCTGTGGCGCCCCCCGCTTGAGCCTGGTGAATGGCGGAGCCTCGGGCTGTTCGCGGCCGATGACGCCGGCCAGCTGGAGAACGTCCTCGCCTCGATGCCGCTGCGGGTGTGGCGTACCGACGTGGTCACGCCGCTCTCAGCGCACCCGAACGACCCAGGCCTGGCCGCCAGGGCGGGCGGCAACGAGTTCCTGACCACGTTCACGATCAGCATCCCGGACGGCACACCGAGCCAGGCCATCGGCGACGCCGAGGCACGCGAAGCCCAGCGCACGAAGGAACTGGCCGGGCAGGGGCAGTTGCGGCGGCTGTGGCGGCTGCCCGGCGAGTCGCGCGCACTGGGCCTCTGGAATGCCCGGGATGCCGCCGAGATGCAGTCGATCGTGCAGTCGCTGCCGCTGGACCCCTGGATGACCACCCAGACCACGCCGCTCACCCGGCACCCGAGCGACCCGGCGGTCAGCAAGTCATGAGCAGCCCAACACCATGGGCCGGGCCTGTACGGCCGGCGCTTTCCAGGAGCCCGGTGTTACCGTCCGGGCAGCAGCACGCTCAGGCAGGTGACGCAGCCCTCGAGTTTCTCGAACTCGCCGATGTCTGCCACGACCGGGGTGAAGCCCAGGTCGTCCAGGAGCTGTGCGGTGCGGGGGGCAGACGCGGCGATCATCACCCGGTCGGCGCCCAGCGGCACGACGTGGCAGCCGGCTTCTTCGTCCACCGGGCGGACCGCTGGGAACAGCGCGGCTGGCACCAGCTGCGGGGCCAGCAGGAATGTGCCGTCGGGCAGCGCCGTCACCGCGGACTTCAGATGCAGCACGTTCCGCAGCGGGACCGCGATCACGGTACGGCCCAGCGGAGCCAGCAGCGCGCGCAGCTGGCGGATGCCCGCGGCGTTGGTCCGCCCGCCCCGTCCCACGTACACGGTGTGCCCGGCCTGCAGCACGTCGCCGCCGTCCAGAGTCCCTGGCGCTGCGATCGCGGCGGTGCGCAGGCCCAGCGGCCCGGCCATCGCGGCGACGCCGGCCACCTCGGCCCGGCGGGCGGGCGCACCCGGGCGGGCCAGCACCGCCAGGTCCTCGCAGACCACCACCGCATCTTCGACAAACACCGAGTCCGGGCAGTCCTCAACGGCCGGCACCGGCGCGATCCTCCAGCCACAAGCCGCCAGCGCATCGGTGTACGCCGCGTGCTGGGCCCGGGCCAGGTCCACATCCACCGGGACCCGTCTCTGGTGGGTGACGATGCCCTCGGCCAGCCTGCTGCCCGGCGCGCGGACCAGTGCCGTGCCGTTCACCGATCACTCCCTCACCTGACCAGGCGTGCACACGCAGACCAGCCGCCCGGGTCTCATCCTGTCATCCCGCACCACTGGCCGCTCCCGCCAGGACGGTCCCACTGCGCGGCGACGACAAGCACGAGGTCAGGGAACAGCTGGGCCACGCAGTGGGCAGCTTCGTGCTGGTGGCTGCCGCTGGGATAACTTCAAGGGCGGCGAAATCAGTGACGGTCCCAGGTCGGATAGTGCAGCCCGCCCGCCGGGCTGGAGGAGCGCGACAATGGACAGTGACACCCAGGCCAGGATCATGGAGCACTGGCGGGCCTCCGAGCAAGGGGACAGCGTGGCCGAGCACGCCATTTACGCGGCGGACGCCACCCTGGACTACCCGCAATCGGGGGAACGGTTCCGCGGCCGCACGACCATCGCGGCGCAGCGCGGTGGCCACCCCGCGGAGCGGCACTTCACAGTGCGCCGGATCACCGGCAGCAGGGACATATGGGTGAGCGAATGCGTGATCACCTACGACGGCGTGCCCTCGGACTCGGTGAGCATCATGGAGTTCTCCGGCGGCCTGGTCGCCCACGAGACCCAGTACTTTGCCGACCCCTTTGACCCGCCCGCCTCGCGCGCGGCGCTGGCCGAGCCGATGCCGCGCGGTGCCTCATGACGGCGCGACCTGGAGAGCTGGTCACCTGAGCAGGTCGGCGACGGTGGCGATGCCAGGCTCGATGGCGCGCTCGCCGACCTGGCCGAAGCCCATGACGAGCTGGGGCGGTGCCGCCGTACCGGTTACCCGGTAGCTGCCCATCGGGTACAGACCGACCTGCCGCTCGCGGGCTGCGGCGGCGACAGCCTCCTCGTCCGCCGAAGCCGGAAGGTGGGCAACGGCATGGAACCCCGCGGCCAGACCGGTCAGCCGGATGCCGGGCGCATGCTGGGCGAGCGCGGCGATGAGCCTGGCGCGGCGGCTGGCGTAGATCGCCCGCATCCGGCGGAGATGACGGTCGTACCGCCCTGACTCGAGCAACGCTGCCAGCACAAGCTGGTCCAGGGTAGAGGTCCCACGATCGCTCATCTCCTTCTCCGCCGCGACAGCATCGGCCATCGATACGGGGGCGAGCACCCAGCCCAGCCGCACCGCCGGTGCCAGCGCCTTACTGGCCGTGCCGATCGTGAACACGCGGTCCGGGGCGAGCCCCTGCAGCACGCCGATGGGCTCGTTGCCGTAGCGGAACTCCGAGTCGTAGTCGTCCTCGACGATGAATGCGCCGTGACGGCGCGCCCAGTCCACCAGGGCGTGGCGCCGCCGGGCCGCGAGCACGACCCCGGTCGGTGACTGGTGTGCCGGAGTGACGACAACGGCCTGGGCGCCGGTCGCGCCGAGCGCGGTGACGTCTATCCCAAGATCGTCGACGGGTACGTAGACCACGCGCAAGCCGATCGCTGCGACGGCCCGGATGGTCTCGTCGGCCGCCGCGCTCCCGTAGCCAGGATCCTCGAAGGCAGCGCAGCGCACCCCAGCCTGGGCTAGTGCCCGCAGCACCAGGTTGAGTCCCTGCGCGAATCCGGTGCTCATGATTATCTGCCCGGGATCGGCGGCGGCCGCGCGTACCCGCCGCAGATACCCGGCGAGCACGTGGCGCAGGACCTCACTGCCGTGTGGATCGCCGTAGTCGAGATCCGGGGCGGCCACGCTGCTGACTGCCTCCCGGGTTGCCCAAACCCAGTCGCCGCGCGGGAAACTAGCCAGGTCGGGGACGCCCGCGCGGAAGTCAGCGATCAGCCGCGGCGCCGGCGCCGGCCGCGCCGCCTGCGCTGAGGGTGCCGGGTGTGCGCCGGCCGCGACGCGGGTGGCCGAGCCGGTCTGGCTGGTCAGGTAGCCCTCGGAAAGCAGCTGGCTGTAGCACTCTTGCACCAGGCCACGGGACACTCCCAGCTCACGGGCCAGTCCCCGCGAGGACGGCAGCCGCTCGTCACCTTTCAGCCGGCCACTCCGGATTGCCTCGCGCAGGCCCGCCTCCAGCTGGGAGCGCAGTGGCCGCCGGCCGCCGCGGTCGAGCCGCAGCAACAACTCCGGGCTCAAACCGGACCACTGAATCGCCACGACATTGGAACTTATCAGCGCCCAGCCTGGATCTTACGGTCTCAAGCATGACCACGTTGGCCCGCACAGCGCCCAGCCGCGAGACCGGCGGCGGCACGACCAGTGGACGGATCATCAGCCGTCCGCTGCTCGTGGTGTTCGTGTTCGAGTTCTGCTCGCTCGCCAGCTTCGACCTGCTGCTTTCGGTGACGCCGATGTATGCTGCCGCTGGCGCCGGAAGCGCGGGGGCGGGCCTCGTGACCGGAATGCTGTTGCTCGGCACCGTGGCTGCGGAACTCGGCGCGCCGCTGCTGATGCGGCGGTGCGGGTACCGGCCGGTGCTCGCCACCGGAGCGGTGCTACTGGGCATACCAGCCCTGGCGCTGCTGTCTGGAGGCCCGCTGGTCATCACGGTGACGGTCAGCGTCGTTCGCGGCCTCGGCTTCGGCCTCACCGGTGTCGCGACCGGCGCCCTCACGGCCGCGCTGCTGCCGCCTGAACGGCGAGGCGAAGGACTGGGCCTGTTCGGGGTCGTGGCCGGCGTGCCGGAAGTCATAGCCTTGCCAGTCGGCGTCTGGCTCGCTGGCCGCTACGGCTACGCGGTCGTTGTCGGCATGACCGCCGTGTGCGCGCTCGTTCCGCTGGCCGTGCTCCCGTGGCTGACCGGCGTGGCAGGCCGCGGCAAGACAGGAGCATCCGCCGACACCAGGCTTTCGGCCGGAGTCCTGTCCGCCCTGCGGCAAGGCCGGCAGCTGCGGCCATCCCTTATCTTCGCGGCCAGTGCGGTAGCCGGCGGCGTGGTCGTCTCCTTCCTCCCGCTCGCCGCCGGGGTATCCGCCAGCATTGCCGTTGCCGGTCTGCTCGCTCAGGGCCTGACCGCCACGATCAGCCGCTGGTGGGCAGGGTGGTACGGCGACCGGCACGGTCACCCGCGCCTGCTGGTGCCAGGGCTGGCCATCGCGGCCGTCGGCATGGGCGTCCTGATCTGGGTGGCCGCTCCGGCCGCCGTGATCGCCGCCATGTGCCTGTTCGGCACCGGATTCGGGATCACCCAGAACGCCACCCTCGCGCTGATGATCGACCGCATGCCCGCGTCCGGGATCGGCACGGCCAGCGCCCTCTGGAACCTGGCCTACGATGCCGGATATGGGGCAGGCCCTGTCGCCTTCGGCCTGCTCGTCAGCCACATCGGATACCCCGCGGGCTTCGCCCTGACCGCCGTGCTGATGCTCACCGCCCTGCCAGCCGCCCGGCAGGAGCACCGGTGGGCGCGGTGAACGGCAGGGCGGCAGTGTCGCGAGGCAGCCAGCCCGTCCCGGTCGCCGCGGAGCGGCACGCCCTGCGCACGATGATCATCGACATGGTGGCGCCGGTCGCGGTCTACTACATCCTCCGCACTGGTGCTGCGGCGCCTGGGTCACGCTGACCGCGTTCCTATGATCGCTGAATGAGGGACAGGGCAGGCGGTCATGTGGCGGTCACCCGGCAGCTGTGGGATGAGCACCTGTCGGACTGGTTCGAGCGGTACGCGCGCTCCCGGTGGGCGGCCGCTGAGCCGTACTGGGGGATGTGGTCTATCCCTCAATCGCGGTTGCCGGTCCTGCCGCCCGGCCTGGCTGACGTGGCCGCGGTAGAACTCGGCTGCGGCAGCGGGTACGTCTCAGCGTGGCTGGCCTGCCGCGGCGCCCGCCCGGTGGGGGTGGACGTCTCGGCCCGGCAGCTGGCCATCGCCCGCCGCCTGCAGGGCGAGTTCGGCCTGCGCTTCCCGCTGATTCAGGCAGACGCCGAGCGGGTCCCGCTCGATGCCGGGTGTGCCGGTCTGGTGATCAGCGAGTACGGCGCGTCGGTCTGGTGCGACCCGTACCGGTGGGTCCCGGAAGCGGCCCGGCTGCTGTGGCCTGGTGGCCGGCTGGTGTTCATGGCTCAGTCCCCGCTGGCACGCATGTGCGCCCCGGAGCAGGGTCCGGCCAGCGACCGGCTGGTGCGTGACCTGTTCGGGCTGCACCGCGTGGTGCGGCGTGGTACCTCCGGCCGCGAGTACCAGCTGTTCACGCTGCCACACGGGGAATGGATCCGGCTCATGGGCCGGTGCGGGCTGGCTGTCGAGGACCTGATCGAGGTTCAGGTGCCACCGGGCGCCACCAATAACGACTTCCCCGAGCTTCCCGACGAGTGGGCCCGCCGCTGGCCGGCCGAGGAGGTCTGGTTCGCCCGCCGCTCATCCGCCACATAGGCCAAGAGGGCCAGGGGCAGATCGCCCGGTCCCTGGCCCGCACTGGAGCGACGACTGGGTGCGCCGTAGTGTGGCGTCATGTGCCAGAGCCCCGATCAGGAATCTGGGCCGCATCCAGGCCCGGCGGCCTTCTTTTCCAACTGGGCCACCTGTGACGCCTCGTTCGCCGCGAAGGTGCGGATGGCTGCCTCCAATACCCTGATCAAGCTGCGCCGGCATCAGGGCTGCTGTGGCAACCACGGCCAGCCTGGCTGTTGAATGCCCGCCGATCCGCCCCGTGCGGGCGGAGCCGCCACACATGACCATCCTCACCGCCCTGACGGGCACGACCACGATCAAACCGGTGAGGCGTAGCCGCCCGGGCCGCCGAGGGTCCGGTTCGGGCTGTCCGCCGATCGCCAAGAGCGGCGGTGCGGTCGGGTCTGCGTGGCGGGGCGGTACAGGAATTCCTGGTGCGCTGGTTGAGCGGGTTTCTATCCGCCCCGGAGCGGGCAGGCGCGGTACATGAGCCAGGCGGCCGGCGGGACCGGAATCGTGATCGTAGGCGGCGCCATGACCGGGGGCAACGCGGCCGTAACCCTGCGGGAGGAAGGTTACCGGGACCGGGTCACCCTGATCGGCCGGGAAATGGGCATTCCCTTTGGCCGGCCTCCGCTGTCCAAGACGTACCTGCGGTCGGAGGAAGACCTCACGGACTGGTACGTCAGGCCCGCCAGCTGGTATGCGGAGCACGACGTGGACCGGCTGGCTGGGTCCACGGTTGCGGTCATCGATACCGCCGCGCATACCGTACGTCTCAGCTCGGGCCAGGAGCTGCCGTACCAGAAGGTCTTGATCGCCACGGGCGGGCAGAACCGCAGGCTCGGGCTTCCCGGGGCTGGCCTGCCTGGCCTCCACTATTTGCGGACCGTCGCGGAATGCGAGGCGATCAAGGCCGAAGCCGTGGCCGGCCGGCGCGCAGTAGTGGTGGGCATGAGCTTCATCGGTTCCGAGGTGGCCGCCTCGCTCACGCAGCTCGGGGTGCACGTGACCACCATCTTCCCCGGGAGATTCCCCCTTGAGCGGGTCCTCGGCGAGGACCTCGGCGCGATATTCGCTGCCATCCACCGCGGGAACGGCGTCGAGTTGCTCGCCGGAGAGCAGGTGGCCGCGTTCGAGGGGACGGAGCGGCTGGAGGCGGTCACGACCGCCAGCGGGATTCGCATCCCGTGCGACTTCGCGGTGGCTGGTGTCGGGATCGAGCCGGTGATCCCGGCCGTCGCCGGGCAGCCGGTCGCGCAGGATAACGGTGTCCTGGTCGACGAATTGTGCCGGGCCAGCGCCGCCGACGTCTACGCGGCCGGCAATGTCGCCAACCATCTGCACCCGCTCTTCGGCCGGGCCCGTGTCGAGCACTACAACAACGCTGAGAAACAGGGTGCCGCCGCGGCGAGATCGATGCTGGGCTCGGCTGCTCCTTATGATTACATCTATAGCTTCTGGTCAGATCAGTACGACCACAAGCTCGAGTATGTCGGCCATGTCACGAAGTGGGATGAGTTCGTGGTCCGGGGGAGTCTGCAGGAAGGCAGGCTGGTCGGGTTCTACCTCGTCAACGGGGTGGTGCGGGCCGCGGCCGGGCTCGACCGCGGCGGTGACCCGGAGTTGGACCGCGGGTCGGAGATGGCCGCAGCCGCGCGCCTGGTGGCCGACCAGGCCCAGCCTTCTCCTGGCCAGCTTGCTGACGAGCAGGTGGACCTGTGGTCGCTGGGAAAAGAGGCATAAGCGCCGCCCGGGCTGCCCGGCAAGCCAGCTAGGCATTCGAGAAGAGGGGGATGTTGGCGCCACTGGCCGGAGCCAGCGGGCTATCGAGCAGCGCGAGGATCAGTTCGGCGACATCACCGGGGGTCAGGCCGGGGCGAAGTTCGGGATTGGCCCGGCGCAGCATCTGCGTATCGACCGCTCCCGGGCTCACGCAGATGGCGCTGATGCCATGCGGCCTGCCTTCTACGGCGATCGCCTCGGTCAGGCCGATGACCCCGTACTTGGAGACGTTGTAGGCCGCCAGCCCGGGGAACTTCTCGGTGGCGTAGACGCCCGACAGCGAGGCGATAGTGACGATCCGTCCTTCGCCCGCCACGCTCATGGGCGCGAATGCCGCGCGGCAGCACAGGAACGAGCCGGTCAGGTTGACCGCCAGCGTCTCTTCCCAGAATGTCCAACGTGGTCTCGCCGAACGGCGCGGACGTCAGCACCCCGGCCGCGCAGACCAGGGCGGTGGGCCGGCCGGCCTGCGCGGCGGTGGCAAACAGCCGCTCGACCTCTTCGATCTTGCTGACATCGGTGGGTACGGGCGTGGCTGCGCCGCCGGCCGCCTGGATGCCGCGGGCGACGCTGGCGAGAGCATCGCGGTCACGGGCCGCGAGAACGACGTGCGCTCCGGCGTCGGCCAGGGCCGCGGCGGTGGCTGCCCCGATGCCCCGGCTGGCCCCCGTGACCACGGCGACCCGTCCCGCCAGCCAGTGCCCAGGATCAGTCATCTGGCAGTCGCTCCGCTCGCCGGGCGGATGACCCGCCGGTAGAACTGCTCGTGAGCATCCAGACTCCGTTCCAGGTCAAGATGCCTCTCGGCATGATCTCGGCAGGCTGCGCGGGAGATCTGGACCGCCTTCCGTACGCAGTCTGCGGCCGTCTGGATGTCACCGGGCGCGACCAGGAAGCCGGTCACGCCATCCACGACTATCTCGGCGAGCCCACCGCGCTTGAACGCGACGACCGGAGTCCCGCACGCCTGAGCATCGGCGGCAGCCATGCCAAAGGGCTCGTCCCACCGGGCCGGGCAGACCACGACCGCGGCGCGGGCCATGGCCGCCCACATTGATGTGCGGGGCACTCCCGGATGTACCGTCACGCCGTGCTTGTCTCGCCGGGGGGCGATCTGGTCTCGTGCGTACTCGGCGTCGTATACGTCGCCGTACACGTCGATCCGCGCTCCGGCCGCCTCGGCGATGTCGATCGCTTCGGCGGCTCCCTTCTCAGGACTCAGCCGGCCAGCGAAAACAGCGCCGTCCCCGGCCGTGTCCGACCAGGGGACCGAACGCGTCGGCACATATGGCGGGAGGGTCGCGTCGACCCGGGTGACCGCGCGCCAGCTGCCCGCCTGGAACGCGGACACGCAGGCCACGGCCGGAGGCTGGCCGCCATGTGCGGCCTGGCGAAGCGCGGCCACGATCGCCGCGTCTGGTGGCAGGTGGAGCGTGTGCACGACTGGCGTATCCAGTCCTGCGGCGAGGGTGATCGCGGGCGCGTCGAAGGCGTGATTGTGGATCAGGTCATAACGGTTCTCCCGGACCGCGGAGTAGGCGTTTGCAAAGGCCCGCTCAGCCAGGTCCGGATCGGTGCTCGCTGGGCCGGAGGCCCGGTACAGGGTGGCTACCAGGGACCCCGGATCAACCCCGGTATCAATGACCGTGACCCCCGGTATCTGCGATCCGGTGGCCGCGTACACGTGGACCTCGTGGCCCCGGCTGGCCAGGCCGCGGGCAAGATCGGACACGAACGCCTGCGAGCCTCCCCCTGGGGCTCGCGGATGGCTGACACCAGCGGCGCCATGATCGCGACCTTCATCCAGCGAGCACCTTGAAGGCGAGATCACGCGGCGGATTGATGCCCAGCACCTCATAGGGGACCCGCCGGCTGCCAAGCCGGCGCACCTGCGAGACCGCATGAGGATAGAAGACCTCGGCCAGCTCCACCGCCTCGCGGTGGCTCGCGAACTCCACAGCCATCGGTCCAGCGAAGCTTTCGTACTGATAATCATGGGCAGCGAGCCAGCTGATGTTGTTCGGCCAGATGATGGCGACACAGCCACCGGGCAGGCAAACCCGCTCCATCTCGGCCAGGCCCACATCGCCCCCATGGCCGGGCGCGGGGGTGAGGACAGAGCACGCGACGACCAGATCGGCGAAGCCGCTCGGGACGGGCAGGTCGTCGAAAAACCCGCACCTCACCCTGGCCCGATCCCCATGGCTGGCCCTGGCCAGCTTCCGCTCAAGTATCTGGCGCAGACCGGCCGCGGGCTCGATAGCCACCACCTGCCGGCCCCGGTTGATGAGTTCCAGCGTCAGCCGCCCTGAACCGGCGCCGACCTCGACAATCCGGTCCGCGGAACGCGGCAGCCAGTCGAGTACCCCCGGATGGAGCCGCTCCGCGCTGGCCATCCGCTCGTAAAGCTCCGGCTCGAGCCGGTACAGCAGCTCCCAGGCCAAGGTTGGGTCGGCCCGCGGATCGCAGCTCCCGTCAGGAGCAAAGCGACGCGCCTCGTCGCGGGTGAGTACCCTGAGGTCCGCAGTCGTGTAGCGGGTGCTCAGCTCCCGGCCCAGGCGGGCCGGGTCCTCAGAGGTGATCACCCGACCTCGGCCCAGTTCTTGTCGGTCTCCGAGACGCGGACCGACCGCAGCAAACCCTCAGGAAGCTCGCGCTGGAGCCTTTCCCAGAAGGCCACCGCGAGATTTTCCGCCGTCGGGATGAGTCCTTCCAGCCACGGAACGTCGGTATTCAGGTTTCGGTGGTCAACATCCTGGATGATCTGCTGGTCTATAACTTCCGAGAGCCGCTTCAGGTCCATGACATAGCCGCTGGCGTCGTCGATCTTTCCGGCCACCACAACGTCCAGTGTGTAATTGTGGCCATGCAGATTGACACATTTCCCGAACATGCGCCGGTTCTCGTCATCGGATAGACGCGGATTACGGAGCTGGTGCGCGGCGTTGAACGTCTCACGGCGGCTTACCAGCGCAGTCGCCGGACTGATCATGGCTCTGGGTGGCAGGGCGCGCAGCCACGTCCGTTACGGCCGTGATCGGCCATTTCGTGTCCTCCAGGCTCTCTGCTGCTGCTGCTGCTGGTCGGAAGCCCGGCATGTCACCCTGGTCGATGCTGTCGCCGGATCAACAGCCCATCGATTCCGTGGACCCCCCAAAAGCGGCCATCACCAGGACGGCCCGAGCTGCGGTCTCAAAGTTTACAACGCAGCCTCAACCCTGCCCGGGGGCGCGGGCTGCGAGGCACAGAAGCAAGAAACACGTTTCCGGAAACAAGCTGTGCTATGTTACGGGTGTGGCAGAGTGGAGCTTCCTGACTAATCACGCCCGGGTCCTGCTGTGTGTGGCCCACGACCCGGGCGCCAGACTGCGTGACATCGCGGCCAGCCTGGGCATCACCGAGCGCAGCGCCCACGGCATCCTCACCGACCTCTCCAAGGCCGGCTACGTGCTGAAGCAGCGGGACGGCCGCCGCAATCGCTACCAGATCCAGGCGCACCTGCCGCTGCGGGAGCCCGCCAGCCGGGAGGTCGCCATCGGCGAGGTCCTCGCCCTGCTGCTCGAGGCACAGACGACCCCGCCAGGTTTGCGGGCCTAGAAATCACGGCCTGGGCGGACGGTGGCTCTCCCCGCTTAGCGGGATTAGCGTTTCCTGAAAAAAATTGCTAGTTCCAAATTACCGGTCTAGGCTGGCGGCAGGCGGCCCGGACGTCAGCGGTGCCCGGGGGAATCGGCCGCACCGACCGACCTTCCGGAAGAGGCAGTCATGAAGGCGATCGTCCAAGACACCTACGGCTCGACGGATGTGCTCGAGCTCCGGGACATCAGCCAGCCCGGGATAGCCGATGACGAGGTGCTGATACGCGTACAGGCGGCGGGCGTGGACCGGGGCGTCTGGCACCTCATGACGGGCCTGGCGTACCCGATACGCCTGGCCGGTTATGGGTTGCGGGCACCCAAGACCCCCGTGCCGGGCATGGACCTGGCCGGGGTTGTGACGGCGGTCGGCAGTAGCGTGACCAGGTTCCGGCCCGGCGATGAGGTGTTCGGCATCGGTAAGGGCACCTACGCGGAATACGCCCGAGCCCCCGAAGACAAGCTGGCACCCAAGCCGGCCAACCTGACTTTCGAGCAGGCCGCGGCGGTCGCCATCTCTGGCCTGCCCGCCCTGCAAGGCCTGCGCGACCACGGGCGCATCCAGCCGGGCCAGAAGGTGCTGATCATCGGCGCCTCAGGCGGCGTGGGAACCTTCGCGGTGCAGCTGGCCAAGGCGTTCGGCGCCGAGGTCACCGCCGTGTGCAGCACCACAAAGGCGGACATGGTCGCATCCATCGGCGCCGACCACGTCATCGACTACACCCGGGCGGACTTCGCGGACGGGCAGCGGCGCTACGACCTGATCCTCGACATTGGCGGGAACTCGCCCCTGGCCCGCCTGCGGCGCGCGCTCACCCCGGCCGGCACGCTCGTCATCGCCGGAGGGGAGACAAGCGGCAAGTGGCTCGGCGGCACCGATCGCCAGCTCCGTGCGCTGGTGCTGTCCCGGTTCACCAGCCAGAAGCTGACGACGTTCATCTCCCGGGAGAACCACAAGGACATGCTGTTCCTCGCCGAGCTCATCGAGGCCGGGAAGATCACACCAGTCATCGACCGGACCTACCCGCTGGCCCAGGCCCCACAGGCCATCGACTACCTGACCCAAGGGCGCGCCCGCGGAAAGGTCGTCATTACCATCTGACACGCTGCGTCCGGTCCGGCGGTGGACCGGGGTAGGCAGCGCGCTTAACCTGCTCTCGTGACTGGCTCGATCTCCAACCAAGCCGCGGTGATCGGCCGCGATCCGGAGATCGCGGTGGTTTCGGCCTTTCTTGATCCCGTGCCGGACGGCCCACGGGCGCTGCTGGTTGACGGCGAGGCTGGGATCGGGAAGTTGACGGTCTGGTTCGAGTCCGTCCGTCTCGCGGAGGCTCGTGGGTATCGCGTCCTGCGGGGCCGGCCGGCCGAGAGCGAGGCGAAGCTCTCCTATGCGGCGCTGGCTGACGTCGTCGGTCCAGCGTTCGACGAGACGCGTGCGCTGCTCCCGCGGCCACAGGAGCTTGCGCTCGCCGCCACGCTGCTGCGTGTCACCAGCAACGAGCGGGCCGATCCGAGGACTGTGGCCACTGCCGTCATCGGGGTGCTCACCGAACTCATCCGCCAGCAGCCGGTGCTGGTGGCGATCGACGACGTGCACTGGGTCGATCTGGCGTCCCGGAGGGCGCTGGAGTTCGTGGTGCGCCGATTGCCGGCGCAGCTGCGGCTGCTTGTCACCAGGCGTACCGAGGGTCCGGCGGAAGTGCCGCTCGAGCTCGACCGCGCGCTGCCTCCGGACGCGTTTCAGCGCGCCGTCCTGGGGTCGCTTTCGCTCGCGTCATTGCATCACATCGTGCGCGAACGCCTCGGCACTTCGCCGGCCCGCCCCATGATCGCGCGGATCGCGGAGGCCTCGGGTGGCAAGCCGTTCTTCGCGATCGAGATCGCCCGGGCCGCGGGAAGCCGGGCGACTGGTCTGAGTGAACATGCTCCGCTTCCGGTACCGCAGAGCGTGCAGAAGCTGGCGGCCGGACGCGTCAAGGCGCTTTCCGGCGCGGCGCGGGAAGCGGTCCGGGTGGTGGCCTCGCTGTCCCGGCCGACGGCCGATGCGGTCATGACCGCGCTGCCAGATGACTTTGCTGGAGCGGCGGCGATAGCCGAGGCTGAGGAAGCGGGTGTGCTCGTGACCGAGCACGGGCGTGTCCGTTTCACCCATCCGCTTCTCGCGTCCGCTGTTTATGCGTCAGTGTCAGAGGCACGCCGGACGGTCGCTGGCCGCGCACGATCTTCAAGCGATCTCCACAGCGGATGCGCTCGCCGTCCATGTGCCGGTTCTCAGATATACGCGGGGGGTTGGGACTTCCGGCCCGGGTGATCCGCCCCGCGCATCGCGTGCCCTGTCATGGATGTGGCGTCCGCGGGCACCGAGGAGGAGGAAACCATGGACCAGAACTATCCCGTGCAGGTGCGCGCTCGCCTGGATGAGCCGCTGAGCCGCTGGCTGTGGCTGGTCAAGTGGCTGCTGGCGATCCCGCACTACATCGTGCTGTTCTTCTTGTGGATCGCGTTCGCCGTTGTCACTGTCATCGCGTTCTTCGCGATCTTGTTCACCGGCCGCTACCCCCGCGCGCTGTTCGGCTTCAATCTCGGGGTGTTGCGCTGGTCGTGGCGCGTCGGCTACTACACCTACAGCGCCCTGGGCACCGACCGCTACCCGCCGTTCAGCCTGGACGCCGAGCCGGACTACCCGGCCACGCTGGACATTGCCTACCCCGAACGGCTCTCCCGCGGCCTGGTCCTGGTCAAATGGTGGCTGCTGGCCATCCCGCAGTACGCCATCGTCTCGGTGTTCGCCGGCGGCGCTGCCTACACCGCCACCGGCACCTCGGGGAACATGTGGGCCGATGCCTTCTATGGCGGCCTGATCGGGCTGCTGGTGCTGTTCGCCGCGATCGCGCTGCTGTTCGCGGGCCGTTACCCGCGAGGGCTGTATGACTTCGTCATGGGCATGAACCGCTGGGTGCTGCGGGTCGTCGCCTACGCCGCCTTGATGACCGACGCCTACCCGCCGTTCCGCCTGGACCAGGGCGGGGCCAGCGTGCCCGCCGCCCCCGCACCCGATGACCTCACACCAGCCGCGGCCGCTTCTGCTCCGGCTCCGCCCGTACCGGTCAGCTGAACGGGCCCACCCGCAGCCAGCCAGGCACGTGTGGCGCCGCTCAGGCCCGGGCTGCCCACCAGGCCGGGCACCGGCCAGGATCTCGCCGGCTTCTTCAGCGTCGGTGCCGGTGCCTATGGTTGCGGTATGGATACCCGTGCGGCCGCGCAGCGGTGGGCAGATGTGTGGGAGCGTGGATGGCGCGAGCATGACGCGGCCGCCATTACGGCTCTCTATGCCGAGGGTGCGTTCTGGCAGCAGCACCCGTTCCACGACCCGGAGCCCGGATACCTGGCCCGCGTGTTCGCTGCGGAGGAGTCAGCCCAGTGCCAGTTCGGCCCGCCGGTCGTTCGACGGCGATCAGGCCGCTGTGCCCTGGAGCGCGCAGACCAGGCTGACCGATGGCGGCACCGAGAATCTGGCCGGGGTGTCGTTGCTGCGCTTCCGCGAGGACGGCCTAGTGCTGGAAGAGCGGGACTTCTGGAACCAGGGCTGACCCTCAGCGCCAGGCGGCCTCCCGGCCATGGCGGTTCGCTCATCTTGCCGCTATGAGAGCTGCCCGCCCCCGGCGGTAGCCTCTGGGTATCCGTGCCGGTAGCAGCGCAGACGTTCACCGGAGGGCCGCTTGGCGGCGGCGATCGGCGCGCGCTCTGCCCACCATCGACGAGGAGCTGGCCAGCATGTCTCTTTTCCAGCGGGCCCACGACATAGTCCAGGCGAAGGCCAATAAGGCGCTCGACGCCGCCGAGAAACCCGACGAGATGCTGGATCTGTCGTACGAGCAGATGCTCGATCAGATCACCCAGGTCCGCCGGGGGCTGGTAGCCATCGCCGCGTCACGCAAGCAGATGGAGCTGCAGGAGCAGCAGTTCCAGCACTCGGTGGACCATCTCCAGGAGCAGGCTAAGGCGGCGCTGGCCCAGGGCCGGGAGGATCTGGCCAGGGAGGCGCTGTCCCGCAAGGCCGCCGCTCAAGCCCAGATCGACGACATGGCGCCCCAGCGCCAGCAGCTCGCCGGGGAGGAGGAGAAGCTCAAGCAGACCCTCGACGCGCTGCAGAAGAGAGTGAACAACTTCCGGACCCAGAAGGAAGTGCTGAAGGCCCAGTACACGGCGGCGAAGGCGGAGAGTTCCATCGGCGAGAGCGCCGCGGGGATCTCCCAGAGTGCCGGTGACCCAGGAGCAGAACTCCAGCGGACCCAGGACAAGATCGCCACGATGCAGGCCCGCGCCGGCGCGGTGGACGAGCTTCTCGCGTCCGGGGTGCTGGAAGACGTCGGCGGTGACACTGACGACATCCAGCAGGAACTCGACGAGGCCGGGACCGCTGCCCAGGTAGACCGGGAACTCGCCGCGCTCAAGGCCGAGATCGGCCCCGGCTCACCAAAGCCGCCGGAGATAACCTCCAGCTGAAGTGTCCCCGACGCGGCGTTGCGGCCCAGGGCGTGTCCCGTAGGACGGCGTGCGCGTCAGCGCTGAGCGAGGAGGATGGTCAGCGGCCCCGGCCCAGGTGCTCGCCCAGCCATGGCCCGGTCACGCTGTCCGGAGCACGCGCGACGTCCTCCGGTGTCCCCGCCGCGACGATGTGCCCGCCTTCTGGCCCGCCGCCCGGCCCCAGGTCGATGAGGTGGTCGGCGGCAGCCAGCAGGTCCAGGTCGTGGTCGATGACGATGATCGTGGCCCCGGCGGCCAGCAGCCGGTCGAACACGCCGACCAGGGTGGCCACGTCGAGCGGGTGCAGGCCGGTGGACGGCTCGTCGAATACGTACAGCGCACCGCGCTGGCTGCTGCGCAGCCGGGAGGCGATCCGCAGCCGCTGCGACTCGCCGCCGGACAGGGACGGCGTGGGCTCACCGAGCCGCAGGTAACCCAGGCCAACCTCGCTGACCGGCCGCAGCGCCGCGGCGACCGGAGCCCGGTCCGCGAACCGGTCCAGCGCGTCGGCCACGCTCAGCCCGAGCACGTCGGCCACGGTCAGGCCGTTGACCACCGCGGCCAGGGTGGCGTCGTTGAAGCGGGCGCCGTGGCAGGTCGGGCATTCGACGGCGATGTCGGGCAGGTACTGCACATCCAGGTCGATGTGACCGAGGCCGCGGCAGGTCGGGCACTGGCCCTCGCGGGTATTGAACGAGAAGTGCCCGGGCTTCCAGCGCCGCCGCCGGGCGTATGTGGACTCGGCGAACAGGCGGCGGATCTGGTCGAACGCCCCTGAGTAGGTCGCGGGGGTTGACCGGGCGTTCTGGCCGATCGGCGAGGCGTTGACCTGGACGACCTGCCGGATGTCGCCAAGGTCCAGGTGGCGGACGTGGCCGGGCAGCGGCGACCCGCTCAGCGCCGCCCGGGCGGCCGGGATGAGGCTGTCCAGGACGAGGGCGGTCTTCCCCGCCCCGGACGGCCCGGTCAGCCCGGTCAGCCGGTGGACCGGGAAGGCGGCGGTGATGTCGTGCAGGTTGTACAGATCGCTGATCCCGATGGTGATCTGCCCGCCGGGACCAGCCCGCTCCGGACGGTCCCGCGACACGGCCGTGGCCCCGGCCAGGAACGGTCCCATGATCGACTGCGGGTCGGTTTCCAGCTGGCCCGGGGTGCCCTGGGCAATCACCGTGCCGCCCTTGGCGCCGGCCGCCGGGCCGAGCTCGATGACCCAGTCGGCCGAACGGATGAGCTCCCGCTCGTGCTCCACCATGACCACGGAATTACCGTTCCCGGCCAGCGCGGTGACGGTCTTGCGCAGCCCGGCGACGTTGCTTGGGTGCAGCCCGACCGACGGCTCGTCCAGCACGTACAGCATGCCCGTGGTGCTGGCCCGCACCGTAGAGGTGAGCTCGATCCGCTGCCGCTCCCCGGTGGACAGCGAGGCGCCGGCCCGGTCGAGGGTCAGGTAGCTGAGCCCGACGTCGAGCAGCGGGGTGAGCCTGCCGTTCAGCTCGGCCAGCAACCCGTTGGTCACCCGGCTCAGCTCGGCGGGCAGCCCGGCAGGCAGGCCGGCGGTGAACCCGCGCAGCCCGTCCAGGCTGAGCGCGCTGATCTCGGCGAGGTTGCGGCCGCCCAGCTGCGACGTCAGCGCCTCGGGCCGCAGCCGGGTGCCGTGGCACACCGAGCAGACGCGGGTGACAAGGAACCGCTGCACCAGCCGGCGGGTGCGCTCGTTGTCGCTGCGCAGCGAGCGCTCCACCGCGGCGACAGCGTTGTCGTAATTGACCGACAGCTGCACTGTCCGCCCGTTCCGGCCCGAGAGCGTCACCTGCCGCTGGACCGGCGCACCGTGCAGCACGATGTCGCGCTCATTGCCGGTAAGTTCCCGGTAGGGCACGTCGAGCCGGACCCCGAGCTCGCCCGCGGCATACATTGACAGCCGGCGCCCGCCGGAATTCCACGGCAGCACCGCGCCCTGCTCGATCGTCTTGTCCGGATCGGGAACCAGCGTGCTGGTATCGACCTCCGACCGCACGCCCAGGCCGTGGCAGGCCGGGCACGCGCCGTAGGAGTTGAACGAGAACGATTCCGCGCTCGGGTGCTCGAACCGCGCGCCGCACACCGGGCAGACGATCTCCTCCTCGAACGCGGCGATGGACGGCCCGACCCGGTGGCCGTTCGGGCACAGGTGCGAGCCCAGCCGCGACATCATCAGGCGCAGCACGTTGAGCACTTCCGACATGGTGCCGACCGTGCTGCGCGGCCCCGGTACCGGGGGGCGCTGCCGCAGCGCGAGCGCGGCCGGCAGGTGGTCGATCCGGTCCACGTCCGGCCGCTGGGCCTGGGTCAGCCGGCGGCGGCTGTAGGTGCTCAGGCCCTCCAGGAACCGCTGCATGCCCTCGGCGTACAGCGTGCCCATGGCCAGTGACGTCTTGCCCGACCCGGACACGCCGACCACCGCGACCGTCCGCCACAGCGGCACGTTGACGTCGATATCCCGCAGGTTGTTGTGCCGGGCCCCGCGCACGCCGATGACCGTGGGCAGGGTTCCCGGCACCTGAACATCACCAGCTTCCATACCAGGAAACCTAAGGCCGGCCCGTCGTCCAGCGAGCGCCGGCGCCGGTTCCGCTACTCCCTGGCGCTTCTTAACGAACGGTGCCGGGTACTGACCTTCCTCCGCACGCCGCCGCGCTGGGCGCATGACCCAGGCCACCCAGGGCGGCGGCGTGGTGGTCAGGGCTGGACCGGAATGCTGACGGTGACCCCGCGGTCGAGGCGCAGCGACTGCATGATCTGGAACGTGGTGGTCCTGGTGAAGACCTCGATGTCGGCGGCGGCCAGCACGCCGGTGTACTTGGCGATGACGGGCGCGGCCGCGCGCTCGGTGACCGCGTCCAGATGGGCCTTCACCCCGGCCCAGAAGTTCTCGCCGGCCGCCACGTAGAACGGCACTGGGTCGATCGAGGTCAGCGCTTCCCGCGAGCTGGCTTCGATGTCGGCGATGTACTGCTGGTGCACGGCGACGTCGTCGCGGGTGGCCAGCCGGCCGAGGTGCCCGCAGATGAAGTGGGTCCACGGGTAGTCCAGCGCGATGGCCGGGGCGCCCATGTACCCGATGACGTCCTCGGACAGGTTGAGATTGTAGATAAGCACCCAGCCGGCGTTGACGACGTCGATGAACATCAGGGTGTCGTGGCCGGGGAAGTGGATATAGATGTTGTCCGGCGTGTGGTTGGGGCCGCGCCAGGCCAGCTCGACCCGCTCACCGCCGACCTCGAGGGTGTAATTGTCGGCGAAGGTCACCTCCGGTATCGGGCGGGCCGGGTCGTCATCGCGCAGCAGCAGCCGCCGGGTCTCCTCGTGCCCGATGCGGACCACGTCCCCGCCGAACAGCGAGGCCGCGCCGCCGTGGTCGGCGTGGTGGTGGGAGTAGACGAAGTGCGTCACCCGGTTGGTCACGCCGTTGGCGGCGGCGATCTCATCCACCGCCCGCCGCAGGTTGGGGCCGATGCTCGGCGGCGCGTCGAACACCACGACGCCGTCCCGCGTGGTCAGGAACGCCGACTGGTAGACCCCGTCGGTGACGTAGTACAGGTTCCGCTCGACCCGCCCGACGTAATACCTCTGCTCGTTGAGGGCCGGGCCGAGTGCTGACCGGGGGATCGGGGCGTAGTCCGCGGCGCTGCTCGCGCCGGAGGCTGGTGATGTCACGGTGTCTCCCTGGACTCTCGGGGCACGTGCCCTGGCGGCCGCGCCTTCGCGACAGACCCAGGCTGGCCGCCAGGCAGGTGAAAAATCGTCACCGGATCCTGGTGATTTGCTCCATCAGGGCGCCGGGCCAGCCTCGTTAACCGCCGTACGCGGGCAGGACTGCCCCGCTCACCACCGCCGCCCGGTCGCTGACCAGGAACGCGATCACGTCGGCGATCGCCTCCGGGGCGACTGCGTTCGCCATCACCTCAGCCGGGAGGCTGGCCCGGTTGGCCGGGGTGTCGATCAGTTGCGGCGCGACCGCGTTCACCCGGATCCCCTGCGGGCGGAGCTCGATATCGAGGGTGCGGGTCAGGTGGACCAGGGCGGCCTTGCTCACGCTGTAGACGGCCATGCCGCCAGTTGGCTCAATTCCTTGGCGGGCGGTCAGGTGCACGATGGCACCCGAACCCCGCTGCCGCATGTGCGGCGCTACCGCCTGGCTCAGCCACAGCGCGGTTCCCAGGTTGACGTCGATCATGAGCCGCAGCGCCTCGGGAGTCGCGGAGAGCGCGTCTCCTGGCCGGAACGTACCGATCGTGTTCACCAGCACGCCAGGGGGCCCCACTTCGGCGGCGATCCGGTCGATGAGCGGCCGCACCACTTCGGGGTCGGTCGTGTCGGCCACCTCGCGGCGGACACCGTCGGGCAGTTCGCCCAGCCCGCGCTCGTTCCGGTCGACCGCCACCACCGTCATGCCGCTGGCGGCAAGGGTTCTCGTGATCGCCTGACCAAGTCCCCCGCCCGCCCCGGCCACGATCGCTACCTGACTGCTCAACCAGGTCAAGAACCTGCGCGGCCGCTACGGCTCGGCGGGGAACAAGGACGACCGGTTCGACGCGTTCGTGCTCGCTGACACGCTGCGCACTGACCGTGCCCGGCTGCGGCCGCTCATACCAGACAGCCCGGCGACCGTCGCGCTGCGCCGTGCCTGCCGGGCCCGCAAGGAGCTCGTCAGCCACCGCGTCGCGGTCGCTAATCAGCTCCGCGCGCACCTGCGCAACGTCTTCCCGGGCGCAGCCGGCCTGTTCGCCGAGCTTGACTCGCCGGTCAGTCTGGCGTTCCTGGCCCGCTTCGATACCCAGGACCGCGCTGACTGGCTCACCCCGGCCCGGCTGGGCAAATGGCTGGCCAGCATCGGCTATAGCGGCCACACCGACCCGGCCGTACTGCACGCCCGCCTGACCGCCGCACCCCGGGGCCTCACCGGCCCCGGCGCGGACGCCCAGGCCCCCATCACCCACGCGCTGCACGCCGTCCTGGTCACCCTCACCGAACAGATCAGCGTCCTGGCCGCGCAGATCGGCGCGCAGCTGGCCGCGCACGCCGATAGCCACGTCTTCACCTCGCTGCCCCGCTCCGGCACCGTCCGCGCCGCACGGCTCCTCGCTGAAATCGGCGACTGCCGTGCCCGCTTCCCCACCCCGGAGTCGCTGGCCTGCCTCGCCGGCGCTGCGCCCTCCACCCGCCAGTCCGGCAAAATCCGCGCCGTCAGCTTCCGGTGGTCCTGCGACAAGCAACTCCGCGACGCCGTCACCGACTTCGCCGGCGATTCCCGCCGCGCCAGCCCCTGGGCCGCCGACCTCTACAACCGCGCCCGCGGCCGCGGCCACGACCACCCACACGCGGTCCGCATCCTCGCCCGCGCCTGGTTGTTCGTGATCTGGCACTGCTGGCAAGACCACGCCGCCTACGACCCCGCCAAGCACCGCGCCCTCCAGACCCTGCTCAACCAAGATCAACAGGAGACGGCTTGACACAGGCTACTCATGGCATCTCCCTCGAATCCCTGGGCACGTCCCTAGCCGGCCGGCCATGCGGGGCGTCCGCGACGAGCCCCGGGCTGGCCACCGCCCGGCTGGCCACCTCCCTACGCTGGCCGCCCGGCAGGTGAAAGGGCGTCACCGGATCCTGGTGATTGCCGTTGACGCTAGCCTGACCGGCAGACGCGCCTGACCAGGTCCGCCCAGCCGTGGCCGAGGCGTTCGGAGACTTGCGCGGCCTCGGCCAGGGTGGCGGACGACAGGTAGAGCAGCAGCGGGCCGTCCAGGGCCGCGGTGAGCTGGGTGGCCAGGACGTCGAGGTCAGCACTGCCGAGGCGCAGCTGCCCAAGCAGAAACCTGATGTGTGCCCGTGACATGGGCGTCTGCGATCCGGCTGGCACCGGCTGCCTGCCGTCCAGCGTGGCCCGCGCGATCTCGCGGTGCCCGATGAGGAATTCGATCCGGGCGCGGCCGTAGGCGGTCAGCCGGTCCAGCGGCGGGGCGCCAGGCCCTAGCGGCGGGGGGCCGGAGAGTACCTGCCCCTGGAAGTTACGCTCGTCGTCGTCCAGTAGCGCCTGGAAGATCCCCGCCCGGGTGCCGAACCGGCGGAACACCGTTCCCTTGCCCAGCCCCGCGCGTTCGGCCAGCCTGTCCATGGTCAGCTTGTCCGCGCCCTGCTCGGCGATCATCTCGCGCGCCGTGACCAGCAGGAGCCGCCGGTTGTGTGCGGCGTCGGCGCGCTCGGCGTGCTCCGGTCCCCAGATCACGGGCTGGCTCATGGGGGACACTCTAGGTGGGAAATATAACCGGGGTAAAGTCCGTTTATGCCCCCAGCGTTGCCCCATCGCCGCGGGAAGGACCAGCTCAATGACCATGACCGGCGCAGCGGAACCAAGCAGGCTCGCGGTACTTGGCGCGGGCCATGTCGGGCCGGTCATCGCACGGCTGGCCATCAGGGCCGGTTACCCAGTGGCCATCGCCACGTCCGGCGACCCGGAAGCCATCGCGCTGATCACCGAGCTTCTCATTCCTGGCGCACAGCCGCGGTGGGCCAGCGACGCGGTGGCGGACGCGGACGTTGTGGTCCTCGCGATACCTCTGCACCGCTTCCCTGACATCGATCCTGGGCTGCTGGGCGGCAAGCTCGTGGTCGACGCGATGAACTACTGGCCGGCCACCGAGGGCGTACTGAAGACCTTCGAGGACGCCGGAAGCAGCGAGATCGTGGCCCGGCGGCTGGCCGGCTCGACCGTGGTGAAGGCGCTCAATCACATCGGCTACCACGAACTCGAGGACCGGGCACGGCCGGCGGGCGCCCCGGACCGGCGGGCCTCCGGCGTCGCGGGCGACGACCCGGCGGCGGTCGGCACGATCTCGGGCCTGGTTGACCAGATCGGCTACGACCCGGTCCGCCTGGAAAGCCTGCGAGCGGGCCGCGCGCTGCAACCCGGCGGGCCGGTGTTCGGGGCCGTGCTGACGGTACCTGAGTTCGAGCAGGCCATGCCTGCGGACGCGAGGAGCCTGGCATGACGTACACCTTCGGGCTCGACACCTTCGGCGACCGGAACAGCGACGCCGACGGTAAGCCGCTCTCGCACGCCCAGACGATCCGTAACGTGGTCGAAGAGGGGGTCTTCGCCGAACAAGCCGGCGTGGACTTCTTCGGGATCGGCGAGCATCACACGGAGTACTTCCCGATGCCGGCCGGGGACGTGGTGCTCGCCGCGATCGCGGCCCGTACCGAGAGGATCCACCTCGGCTCCGCCGTCACCGTGCTGAGCTCCGACGATCCAGTCCGGGTGTTCCAGCGGTACTCCACGCTGAACGCCATCTCCAGCGGCCGCGCCGAAGTCATCCTCGGCCGCGGGTCGAGCATCGAGTCGTTCCCCTTGTTCGGTTACGACCTGGCCGACTACGAGGAGCTCTTCGAGGAGAAGGCCACGCTGTTCGCGGAGCTGCTCAAGGGCGGGCCGGTCAGCTGGCAGGGCAAGACCCGCGCGCCCCTGCTGAACCAGGACGTGGTGCCACACACCGAGTCCGGGCCGTTCCCGGCGTGGATCGGTGTCGGCGGCAACCCGCAGTCGGTGGTCCGCGCCGCCCGCCTCGGGTTCTCACTGGCGCTCGCCATCATCGGTGGTCCCCCCGCCCGCTTCGCCGCGTATTCCGAGCTGTTCCAGCGAGCCCTGGAGAAGTTCGGCCGCCCGCCGCTCCCGGTGCTCGTGCACTCGCCAGGCCACGTCGCAGCCACCGACGCGCAGGCGAAAGCGGAGTTCTGGCCGCGCTGGCAGGACATCATCACCGTGATGGCCCCGGAGCGTGGCTTCGCGGTCCCCACCGAGGACTCCTTCGACCGGGAAACCGGGCCACACGGAGCACTGTATGTCGGCTCACCCGAAACCGTCGCGCAGAAGATCGCCACGAACCTCCGCGCCCTGAGGGCCACCCGGTTCGACCTCAAGTACGGCATGCCGGGGCTGACGCACGACCAGCTCATGACCAACATCGAGCTGTACGGCCACCAGGTCATCCCGCGCGTCCGCGAGCTGCTCAGCTAGCCACAGGACCGGGCTGGCCGGTACGTCCGGCTGGAAGGCTCGCTCACCACGCTGCGCCAGCCCGGACCTGACCCCGGTCAGCTGACCGCGCGGGGAGCGGCAGCTGGCCCGGCGGCACCCGCTGTCCGCCGCTGGATGCCGCCCAGCGCCATGTCGATAACATCCCGCACGAACCGGTCGTTCAACGGCGCATGGCCGTTCAGCAGCCGGTGGTAGAGCGGGCCGTAAAGCAGGTCAAGCGCCACCTCGACGTTGGTGTCCGCGGGAATATCGCCGCGCTCGATGGCGCGGCGGAAGATCGCGCGGGCCTGATCCCGGCGGGGCTCGAGCACGCGCTGCCGGTACTCGGCGGCAAATGCCGGGTCGGTCAGCGCCTCGGTGAGCAGCGCGGCGAGCACCCGGCCGTAGGGGCGGCTGCTGGCCAGCCGGGCCCAGGGCCGCATCAGCGCGAGCAGGTCACCGCGCAGGGAGCCGGTGTCCCGCGGGTGCGGGCTGGCGGCGGCCCACTCGGTGTACAGCGCGTCCAGAGCCAGCGATTCCTTGGTCGGCCACCAGCGGTAGATGGTGGCCTTGCTGACCCCGGCCCGCTCGGCGACCGCGTCCATGCTGACCGCTGGCAGGCCACGGTCCAGCAGCAGTTCGGCGGCCGCCGCCAGGATCGCCTTATGCGCTTTCTCGCTGCGCGGCCGGCCACGCAGCGGGGCGCCCGGGTTCCCCGCGCCAGCCGGAGACCGTCCGACTGGCGTGGCCGGCCGGGTCATATCGCCGCTCACGCGGCCCTCACGCTGCCCTCGGGCCGGCGTCCGCTGCGGTCGTGCCCGGCTGGCCCGGGTGGGCGGTCATCGCTGATCCCCAGCCCCCGGATCCAGCTGTGGTCATCGCCCGTACCTTCTGTTCGTGGTTTCGGTCAGGTCCCGGCCGGTGAGCTCCTGATAACCGAAACTATACCATCAGTTTCGGTAAAGCAACGCGGCCGGCCCGGCTATTCCCGCCGCCCGAAGCACACTGGAGCCGGCCGCGGCAGCCTGGGCCGGGCCAGCCCGGTGGACCCGTGGTCGCGCCGAGCGGCCGGCCGGGGAATACCCCGCAGGCGCCCCCTGTTCGCCATATACGAAACGATAAGTCCAGTATCGAATTTACGCCGGAGGCAGTGTCATGACCATCCGCACGCTGGCCCACCCGTCTGTGCGCCAGCCCGAGCAGTCGTTCCTGCTCCAGCGGGCCCAGCCCGCGATGACCGGCCTGATCGACGGCTCGCTGTCCACGCTGGCGCCCGTCTTCGCGGTCGCGTTCGCCACCCACCAGCCGCTGTACGCGTTCTTCGCGGGGCTGGCCACCGCGCTCGGCGCGGGGGTCAGCATGGCCTTCTCCGAGGGCCTGTCCGACACCGGGGACCTGACCGGCCGGGGCAGCCCGTACCTGCGTGGGGCGATCACCGGGGCGGGCACGTTCCTCGGCGGCGTCCTGCACACGCTGCCGTTCCTGATCCCGGCCTACCGCGCCGCCCTGATCGTGGCGGTTGTCGTGATCGCCTTCGAACTGGTGACCCTGGCCTGGATCCGGTGGCGCTTCTTCAGCACCAGCTTCCTGCGCTCCTTCGTGTCCATCGCGCTCGGCGGGGCGATCATCGTCAGCGTCAGCGCTGCGCTGGGCGCGGTCAGCTGACCAGGTGGATGGGGTTGGTGCCCCGGCCAGCGCCGGTCTGAGGCCACAGGGCTGCTAACGGCCGCCGAGCGCCAGGCGGGCGGCGGCGACGTCGTCCCGGCCGTGGCCGGCGTCAACGGCTGCCCGCCACTGACGCGACAGCGCGGCCAGCAGCGGCAGCTCGTCATCACCCGCGGCACCGATGGCCAGATCCACGTCCTTGAGCGCCCACTCCAGCGGGAACTCAGGCGCGAAATCGCCGCGCTCCATCTTGTGCAGCTTGGCGTCCGCGATCGGTGCGTCCAGCGGGCCGCCCTCGATGGCCTCGGCCAGCTTGGCGGGATCGATGCCCAGCCGGCCCGCCAGTTCCAGGGCCTCGGCAACGCCCTCGATCAGGATGGACATGTAGGCGTTGACGATCAGCTTCATCCGGCTGCCCTGGCCAGCCTCGCCCAGCCACACGGTCTTGCGGCCGATGGCCGAGAACACCGGGCCCGTGGCCGCGGCGGGCGGCCCGGACGCCAGGATGAGCAGCTGGCCGGCCTCGGCCGGGCCCTTGCTGCCCGAGACCGGCGCGTCCACGAACATGACATCCGGCCGAAGCTGAGCAAGCTGGCTGGCGATCCCGGTCGTTTCCGTCACGCCGATCGTGCCCATCTGCGCCCACACCGCGCCCTCAGCCAGCGCCTCCACCACGCCGCCTGCGAGCATCACCGAGGTGACCACGTCAGCGGTCGGCAGCATGGTGATCACCACCTGCGCATCACGGACCGCCTCCGCCGGCGAGGCTGCCACCAGTGCCCCGGCCGCCGACAGCGGCGCGGTCGCCGCGGGCGAGCGATCCCAGACTGTGGTGCGCAGCCCGGCGGAGACCAGATTCCGGGCCATCGCCGAGCCCATGATGCCGATTCCCAGCACCGCCACCCGCACACTCCCGCTACCGGTATCCGTCGCACCCATCCCAGTCTCCCTCCGCGGTCATGACAGCCCCGGGCGACCAGCACCGCCTGATGTACGCAGCGGCATCATCTTCCAGTATTCCGCGTTCGCTTCCCGGCGGCGCCCCGGTGGCTCTTTCTCCAGCCGGCGGGCTACGATCCGGTTGAGGGAGGAAATGGGCAGCAGACGGCGCCGGCGCGACCCCGTGGGGCCGTTTGGCAATCCGGATGGGTCACGGGCCGACATCGAGGATGTCCTCAGCGAGTTCGTCGACTTCGCCGGCGAACCGGCATATGGCCACCTCGCGACCCGGGCGAACGACTCCATGGTGCGGGTCATCGTAGGCAAGCTCGGGGCTGGCAAAACCGTCTACCTGCGGCGGCTTCAGGACTTCCAGGCACATCAGGACTCCGTCTACGCCGATGTGCCACAGCAGGGGCTGCCGAAGACCGAAGTCGTGGTGAAGGCGTGCCAGTGGTTCTCGGACCGTGTCCTGGTCGAGAAGTGGATGCAGATCTGGGAGCGCGCGATCATGCGGTCGCTGGTCTCACACCTGCTGCGCCGTCCCGAGTTGCGTCAGCAGTTGCGCGACGAGCAGGCCGAGGAGATCGAGCATTCGTACGCCCGGCTGCTCGACGACTTCCGCCGGCCCCGGTCGATCTATAGCCAGGTGCGCGACATCATCAATCAGCGGCACACCGCCCATCAGCTGTCTACTTACCTCGACGATCCACTCTGGGACGACCTTGAGGATCTGCTGGGCGAGGTAGTCAGCCAGTGCAAGCCGATCTACTTCTACCTCGATGCGGTGGACGAGGAGTTCAGCCACGCCCCGATGTACTGGCTGAAATGCCAGGAAGGGTTGTTCTACCAGGTCATGCGGCTGCTTCGGGACCACAAGCTGGGCGGCCGTCTGCATATAGTCATCTGTATCCGCGACATTGTCATGTCGTCGGTGTACCGGTCGGAACATGCGCCGCGGTACTACAACGAACCGCACATACGCGTCCTGACCTGGGACCGGGGCTCACTGCTCTATCTGCTTCAGCAAAAGCTGCGGCGGCTGCCACCGTCGTTGCTGATGCGGCGGGCCACCGAGGGTCCCCCTACGATTCGCGACTGGCTGGGGATAAACGGCCAGTGGCCGGGACCTGATGGCGACGGAACGATCGAGGACTACCTGCTCAGCCATACGAGGCTGATCCCGCGCGACATCATCTCACTCGGCAATGAGCTGAATGAGGAGGTCCTGCGGCAGAAGCAGGCTGGCCAGGCGGGGCTGCCGCCAGCGGCTCTCCAGGCGGTCGTGCAGCGCTGCGCGAAGCGGTTCGGCGACTCCCAGCTCGCCCAGTGCGCCAACCAGATCTCGTCGGACCTGATGCCGGAGAATGCCGCCCTGCACGACTACTCCGAATTGTTCACCAGCACCCAGGCCTACATCAGCGGTGTACAGGAGGACCTTCGCTCCTTCGTCCGGATGATCGGTGTTGACCGGTTCTCGCGTGCGGATCTCGAGGCACTGCAGGAAGTGGCGGATCTGCACTTCGGGCAGGCGACGGACCTCGCCTCCGTGCTGTGGCTGAACGGCTTGCTGGGATATGTCGATGACATGGGGCGGCGCCGGTTCTATTCCATGGGTGACGTCGAGGAGTTTCACTTCTCGCCGGACGCAGGCACGTTCGTCCTGCATCCGTGCCTGGTGTACACCGTCGGGGGGATCCGGCACGTGCGGGCGGACTCGGCTGGGCCCCGGGGCACCCGCGTCAGCAGACCTGCATCTCCTGAACGCAGCGATGCTTCCAGGGCACCGGCCGCTGCATCATCCCCGGACGGCAGCCAGGCGCTCCCGGAACCTGACCCAGCAGACGTTCAATTCTCGGCTGGGGCCAAGGCTGCTGACTACGCTATCGGTGACGTCCTCGAGGGCCGCTTCGAGATTTTGGATATGGTCGGGAGGGGTGGCTTTTCAAAGGTCTATCGCGTGCGCGATGACGTCGAAGGTGAGGAGCGAGCCTTCAAGCTCTTCGATAACGCCGCCGGCTATGCCGCGGTGCGCCGGGAGATCGGTGCCCTCCGGATGATCCATCACCCAAACGTGGTAAAGGTCTTCTGGGCCGGCAAGACCAGTGCTGGCGACTGGTATCTCATTACTGAGTTTATTGACGGGGAGTCACTCGATGACTTTGCCACCGGGAGGAAGCACCTTCGCGACCGGGAGGCAGTAGACGTCGCGCTCGATCTGCTGGATGCGCTCGTCGCGTTCCACCCTGATTCGGTGCGCCTCAGGCAGCTGGATGCCCAACGCCGCGAAGGTGATCTGCCAGAAGCCGAGTCGCGCGAGTGGATGGAGCTGAAGGACAAAGGGCTGGTGCACCGTGACATCAAGCCGCTCAACGTGATGCTCACTCGCACGGGAGCGAAACTGCTTGACTTCAACATCGCCTCCCGGGTCGGTGACCCCGTGCATACGCACTCAGGCACACCGCCATATCAGCCACCCGATGCCGACCGCACTCGCTGGGACGTGTCAACCGATCTGTTCGCCGTCGGCGTGCTGCTGTACCAGCTGCTCTGCAACGGCCACCACCCCTTCCCGAACTCAATGCCCCAGGTCGGCGAGCCGGTGATCGACCCAAGAACGACTCGCGCTGACGTCAGCTCCGAGCTTGCCGAGTTTCTCGTCAAGGCGTGCGCTCCCAGCCGCGCTGATCGCTTCCTCACGGCCGCTGACATGCAACTCGCTTTGCGTGAAATCCGCGCTGGCCTGTAACCAGCCGGTCCGCGGCTGGTCTCCCGTGGCGGGGCCGCCTGGGTACAGTGAGTGAGTGCCCGGTCCGGAAAGCGTCCTGTCGTGCTCGTTCTGCGGGAGCAGTCAAGAGCAGGTCGAGAAGCTGATCGCCGGGACGCGGGCGTACATCTGCGACGGCTGTGTGAGCCGCGTGCACGCCGTGATAGCCGGGCCCGGCCACCCGGCCAGCACGCCGATCGCCACGATCCAGCAGGTAAGTGATGAGGCGGTGGCGCAGCAGTGCCGCTTCTGCGGGAAGCACCGTTACCAGGTCGCGGCTATGGCCTCAGCTGGTGACCCGCGGATCATCTGCGACGAGTGCCTGGGGCTGTGCGAGGAGATCCTGAGCGACGAACCGCCCATGCCCCGGCGGTGACCGGTTCGGGGTAGCCCTGAGAACCGGGGTTAGGTTAGCCTAAGCTGAGTAGAAGCCGTCGAGAGAGAACTGGCAGGCTTGTGTTTGCATGTATTTGCCGTGCTGTCACCGACGAGCAGGTGACAGCCGCGGTCAGCATGGGTGCGGTCACGGTCGAAGCGGTGGGGACCGCGACGGGTGCGGGCACCGGCTGCGGAAGCTGCCAAGATCATCTTGAGGAACTCATCGGCACGTACTGCCGAGCCTGCCCGATCGCGCGGCAGCCCGCGTGACCGGCGGGATGAGAGATGTGACCGGCGTTTCACCGGGGAGCAGGGCTGACGTCCGGCTAGGGTTGGCCGATGCAGGGTGACGAGCAGGTCCTGGAATTCCTGAACGAGCAGCTAAGCGCTGAGCTGACCGCTATTAACCAGTACTTCCTGCACGCGAAGATGCAGGAGAACTCCGGCTGGGTGAGGCTCGCGGCGCACACCCGGGCTGAGTCGATCGACGAGATGCGTCATGCCGAGTTGCTCGCCGAGCGGATCTTGTTCCTGGATGGCCTGCCGAATTTCCAGCGGCTCTTCTCGCTCCGCATCGGCCAGACGGTGACCCAGATGCTTGAGGCTGACATGGCTGTGGAAGTGGAAGCGGTCACCCGGCTGCGGCGCGGTATCGAGTACATGCGCAGCGTCTCAGACGTCACCAGCGCCAATATCTTCGAGTCGATTCTTGCCGACGAAGAAGGTCATATCGACTACCTGGAAACCCAGCTTGGGCTGGTCGAGCAGCTGGGCGAATCGCTCTACCTGGCGCAGCTCATCGAGCAGCCCGGCAGCTGACACCAGGCCGGCGGCTGGAGGCCGGGATGACAGGGCCGGGATAATGAAGTCATGACCAGCGGCCTGATCCGGTGCGGTCACTGCGGCCAGGCGAACCGCGTGCCGGCCGCGGCGGCCGGGACGCCCGTCTGCGGCAAGTGTCATCAGCCGCTGCCGTGGATCGCCGACGCCGACGACACGACCTTCGGCGAGGTCGCGGAAGCGGCCAAGATTCCCGTCATCGTCGATTTGTGGGCGCCCTGGTGCGGGCCCTGCCGGATGGTCAGCCCCGCGCTGGAGCAGCTGGCCCGCGACCTGGCTGGCCAGGTGAAGCTGGTCAAAGTCAACGTCAACGTCTCGCCGCAGATCTCGCAGCGGTTCGCCGCCCAGGCCATCCCGACCCTGCTGGTGCTGCGCGGCGGACGGGTGGCTGCCCGGCAGACTGGTGCCGCCCCGCTGGCGGCCCTGCGGACCTGGGTCGAGAACGCGCTCGGCCCGGCCGATCCCTGAATCACCGCCCTCCGCCGCGGACCGGGGGACCGGGCCCGGCGGACCGGGGGCCGGGTGTCATGCGGGCCAGCGGATGGCGGCCTGCCGGCGGGCTGGGACGTAGCCGTTGCTGGTGAACCAGCGGGCCGATGCCTCGATCGCCTCACGGGCTGGCCGTGAGGTGTAGCCGATCTCCGTCCGCGCCCGGTCGTCACTGAAGATCATTTTTGTGGCGGACATCCGCGCTGCTTCCAGCGGCACGTGTGGCTCCCGGCGCAGCAGCCGCCCTTCGAGCAGTTCGGAGGCGACGCCTGCGGCCAGGGTCAGCCCGTGCGGGATCTGCCGTCGCGGCATGGGCAGGCCGGTACAGGTGGCGAGCGCCTGGAGGATGGCCCGCATGGAGAGGTTTTCGCCGCCGAGCAGGTAACTGCGGCCAGTGGTGCCGCGTTCCAGGGCCGCGATGTGGCCCTGCGCCAGGTCATCCACGTGGGTGACGTTCATCGCGGTGGCCGCGAAGGCGGGCATCCTGCCGCAGAGGAAGTCCAGCACCAGCTTCCCGGTCGGCGTCGGCCGCCAGTCACCCGGCCCCAGCGGGAAGGTGGGCAGGACGATGCAGACGTCCAGCCCCCCGGCCGCTGCCCTGAGTACCTCATGCTCGGCGGCGAACTTGCTCCGCTTGTAGTGACCGGACATGTCCCTGGCGCCTGGGCACGATCTCTCATCGGCCAGCTGGCCACGCCCGGTCCGCGCCAGCCCCAGGACCCCGGCGGTAGAGGTCACCACCAGCCGCTCACATCCAGCCGCCCGGGCAGCCTCCAGCACGTTGACCGTCCCGCCGACGTTCACGTCGTACAGGACCTGCGGGTCACGCGCCCAGAAACGGTAGATCGCCGCCAGGTGGAACACGAACCGGGCACCCCGGCAGGCGGCCCGGACAGCGGCGGCGTCCCGGATATCGGCCACCACCCGCTCCGCGCCGATGCCCCGAAGGCCGCGCTCATCAGCACCGGGCTCCACCACGGCGACGACCTGTGCGCCCCTGGCCCGCACCGCCCGCGCGACAGCCGAACCGATAAACCCGGCAGCACCGGTAATGACCACCCTGCTGCCACGCTCAAGGCAGGCCACGCCCTCACCCCGGCCGGCGGTAGATCCAGGACGCGAACACGACTTCACGCCCGTCTGGGTCCTGGTAGGTGACGCCGCCGTTGGCCTGCCAGTAATCGATCTGCGCCACCGGGTGGATGCCCGCGGCCGCCAGCCGGGCCATGACGCGCTCCTGGGCGGGCGCATCGGGCAGGTAGAACACCAGCTGATCAAGCCCGGGGACCGGGTCCCGCCCGTCCGGCGAGCGGACGATCTCCAGATGCACGGGGCCGCCGGGCAGCCCGAGGATCGTCCCGTCCAGGCCATAGCTGTCCTGGAAGGTTTCCAGCACCGGCAGGCCGATGATGTCCCGGTAGAAGACGACCGTCTGCTCATACCGGGCGCTCCACCGCACGACACGCAGCGCACCCACCGGAAGATGCTCCGGCCAGCGCGCACGCCCGTCAGCTGGGGTACCCACGCGTCAAGCGCCCACTTCGGTGGCACAGCGATAGCCGCTGCGCAGCGCACCCTCGATGTAGCCCTGGTAGTTCAGGGAGGTCTGCTCACCGGCGAAGTGCAGGTTGCCCTCGCGCTGGCCCTGGATGCCGTTGAACGCCGTGTACTGGCCGACCGCCAGGTACGAGTAAGCGCCGCGGATATGCGGGTCACCCGGTGACCACACGAAGTATGAGCGCCCGTTGAATGCCGGGGCGACGTGCGGGAACAGTGCGTCGAAGCCCCGCAGGTAGGCGTTGATCATGTTCTCCGGCGGCCGGCCGGAATGGGACGTCAAGCCGTAGCGCCGTCCCCACGCCAGTGCGCTCTCGCCCCCGGGCAGTGCGGCGAGGATGCCTGTCTTGCCTGGCTGGTATGACGTCGCGTCCCAGCCACCCTGGACGACGCCGTCATCGAAGCAGTTCCCGGTCACGCCCTCGGCGTTCCAGACTCTCGAGGAGAACTGCAGGAAGAACTTTGAGTTGCTGCCCAGCGGTTCCGCCTTGATGGCTGTTGCGTGCCGCGGCGCTATCGGGACCCGGCTCAGGTCGACCGTCCGGAGCAGCGTGAAGGGGATGGCCAGGACGACGTGATCGGCCGTTACCTCACGGGTCCGGCCGGCGCTCTCGAAGCAGCAGCTGTACCCGCCGGCCCGGGGCCGGATGGCCACGAGCCGTTCGCCGAGGTGGAGAACCCCGGCGGGCAGCCGCGCCAGTATGCCCGTGATCAGCTGGTCATTCCCGCCGTGAATGTGCCACTTCTCGTCCGCGCCGGCCAGCTGCGGGACCTTGTGCGGCTGGGCACCACTGCCGGTACTCGCGTCCAGGCCAAGGAGGTACACGAGATTGAGCGCCGACGTCTCATCGGCCGGGCCGCCAAACTCGTCAGCCGTTGCCGCCAGGCACACGGCCCCGAAATCGGACGCCACGCCGCCAGGAATGTAGGTATCGATCCACTCGGTCACCGACATCTGGTCAAAGCGCCGGCCGCCAGGGTTGCTGGTCTTATATGTCTGAGGCCAGGGGGCCGTCACGAAAGCGGCATGATGAAAGAGCTTCCATCCCCAGTCATGCCAGTCGCGGTTGAGCGCGGCCTGCGGCCATTTCTTCCCGTGAAAGCGCATGGTTTCGCGCCCGGGATGGGTCCCTGGCCGGTACTTGTCAGTGTTGTCGAGGGTAAGGCCGAAGCGCCTCGCCAGCCCCAGCGTGGCCGTGTGCTCGGGATTGATGAACTCGCCGTGTTCCTCGACGATCTGCCCGTCGTCGAAGTACCCGCGCAGCGTCCTGATCCTGCCCCCGGGCACCGAGTTGAACTCGTACACCTCCGCCTTGATGCCGTGCCTGGCCCAAAGCCGGTGAGCACAGCCCAGCCCGGCGATCCCTGACCCGACGATGACAACTCGGCGGGAGCCCCGGCCACCGCGAGCCGGTACCGCGCGGCGCGGCAGCATACCGGTGCCAGCGAGGGCACCGGCCCCAGCAGCGCCGAGAAACCCGCGCCGGGTCACCGGCTGCGAGAGCCACTCACCGGCCTCGTCCAGACCACACCCGGTCTGCCGGGCGGCACGGGAAACAGCCTGGGCGCGCCTGATCGCGGCCGAGGCCCCGGACAATCCCCAAGTTCGCAACCCCGGCTCCCTGCGCCATCGCCGCACCCTCGGCCAAACGCTAAACCGGCCGGCACGGGCGGGCAAGAGCGGCGCGGGTCTCCGGTGCCTACTCGCCGGTCTGGTCGTCGACCTCCGCGCCGTGGCGTAGCCGGCAGCCCGCCCGCCACTTCGGGTGGTGCCAGAATGGGAGGCGTGAACCAGGAACAGTTGACCAAGGTCAAGGCGGGGCGCGGGTTCTTCGCCGCCCTCGACCAGAGTGGCGGCAGCACACCGAAGGCGCTGGCCGAGTACGGCATCGCGAGGGACCGTTACAGCTCTGAGGCGGAGATGTTCGACCTGGTCCACGCGATGCGGACGCGCGTGCTGACCAGCCCGGCGTTCGACGGCTCGCGTGTGCTCGCAGCGATCCTGTTCGAGCAGACGATGGACCGCGACGTGGACGGCCTGCCGACGGCCCGGTACCTCTGGGAGCGGAAGACGGTGGTGCCGTTCCTGAAGGTTGATAAGGGCCTGGCCGCCGAGCAGGACGGCGTGCAGCTCATGAAGCCCATCGACATCCTCGATGACCTGCTCGGGCGGGCCCGGCGGCAGCATATTTTCGGCACCAAGATGCGCTCGGTGATCAACGACGCCAGCGAGGCTGGCGTCGCGGCCATCGTCGATCAGCAATTCGGCTACGCCGCCCGGATCATGGCCACGGGCCTGGTCCCGATCCTCGAACCCGAAGTCAGCATCGCCAGCCCGCACAAGGAACAGGCCGAGGCGCTGCTGCGGGATGCTCTGCACAAGCGCGTCGAGGCGCTGCCCGAGGACGCCACCGTCATGCTCAAGCTCACTATCCCGACGGAGCCCGGCCTGTATGCCGGCCTGGCGTCGGATCCGCGCGTGCTCCGGGTGCTGGCCCTGTCGGGTGGCTATAGCCGCGACGAGGCCTGCGCCCTGCTCGCCCGTGACCCGTCCCTCATTGCCAGCTTCTCCCGCGCGCTGCTGGAAGGGCTCACCGCGAGCCAGACCGACGAGCAGTTCAACGCGCAGCTTGACTCCTCGATCGAGCAGATCTTCCAGGCGTCGGTGGTCAAGGAGCCGCACACCACCTGACGGCCGTCACCGGCGGCCAGCCGCCCGGCCGGCCTCAGCCCGGCTCAGCCCTGCCCGGCTGGCCGCCGCGGCTGGACGCTGAATCCCAGTTGCCCGAGCACCTTGACCGCGCCCGACTTGCCGCCCTCGAAATCACCGGAGGCCAGGCGCTCCCCGGTGGCGAGCTCATAAGCGGTACCCAAGATCGCTTTCGGCGGGTAAGAGCGTTCCTCCCACAGCAGGTCATACGTTGTCGTCGGGGCGAAACCATGCGCGGCGAAGAACTCCTGCGCCCCCAGCCGGTCGTACTCCTGAATCGCGTGCAGCACGTCATCACGGGTCACGTGGTCCCAGGCCACCATTGGGTCAGCCCTCCTTGGCCAGCATCCGGGTGGTGTCGGCGGCCGGCCCGGCATGGGCCGGTAGTGGCGGCGCGCCGCTGCCGACGCTTCCCAGTCTCTACCCGCGAACGACGGCGCGCCGGCCGGGGGGCAGTACCCGGCTCCGTTCGTTCAGCAAAAACTGGCCGCCGGCCGCGGCTCAGCGCGGGTGACGGCCGGGGCGCATCAGCACGCACCAGATGATCACCCGCAGGCGCTGCACGGGTGCGTGGTGACTGGCCCGGCGGAGCACCTGCCTGACCCGGGGGCCATTCAGCACCGCCCATTTGATGTCACTGGCCCGCTGCCGGGCGGCGCGGTGCGGTGACGGCGGCCGGACCGGGTAGCGGGCCTGGAAGTAGCGGTCGGCCAGCGCCGCTACCGCCTGCGCGGCCGCGTCGAGCTGCTCCTCGGCCGGCTGGCTGGCCGGGGCCGCGTCCGGGCCGGCGGCGGCGGTCGGGTGGGCCCGGCCAGCGGGGCGCAGGTCGGCCAGATCACCGACGATGTGGTACTTGGCGTCGCGCAAGCCGGCGATCAGCGCTTCGGCTTGCTCCGCCGCCCACGCCTGCTGGCTGGGCGACAGCGCCGGCCGCGAGCGGTGCGGGCGGGCGCTGAGCACACCGTGCGCCAGGATCTGCTTGATCTCCCGGGCGTAGAACCAGTACGGGATCCCGGCCGGCAGGGCCTGATTCACCCGGCGCAGGAACTCGGTCTCCGCCAGCCCGAGCGAGGAATTCCGCCGCGCCTGCGTGAGGTCGCACCCGGCCGGGTCGAAGCCGAGCACGGCGGCGAACCGGGCCCACAGCACTCCCGCCGCATCCTGGCGCGGCACGGTGACGACGTGCACCTGGTCCGGCGGGATGTGCCGGGACCACATGTCCAGGATGGCGAGCGTGTCGTGCACCCGCCAGCACCACGACTGGCGGCGCCGGTCGGCGGCCGGCCCCGCGGCGATCACCTCGTCCAGCCAGGCGTCCCATCCGGTGGTGCCCCGGCACTTGACCGCCTCCTGCCACTCGGCCGGCAGGGTCGCGGCGAAGTCGCGCACGGTGGCCACGACATGCACTTCCCCGCACAGCAGCGACCGGATGGCCCGCTCGGCCTGCTGCGGGCTGGACGCGGCCAGCAACTCGTTGGAGATGACCGCCCGCCCGCGGGCGCGCAGCGCCTGGCCCGCCAGGACGTCCCATTCGCCGACCCACGGATCGGCCGGGTCGGACGCGGGCCGGGGCGTCTCCCGCAGGTCCCGGCTGGCCCGGGAATGGTCACGATCGCTGTATCCCGGCAACCGCAGCCCCTGAGCGGCCAGCCGGGCCCGGTTGGCCCACAGCGCATCCTGGAGGAACGTCGTGCCGGTCTTTGGCTCGCCAATGTGCAGGTAGACACACGGGCCCTGGGTGCCAGACGCCCGAACGTCGTGGCCGGTGGTCATCCGGCCCGTGTCTACCGCGATCTGAACCTCACCTCTGACCCGGTCTGTGTCAACGGCCAACAGCACTCACCGAGCGGCAAAGATTTGGCAATGCTAATGGCAAGAGCGGTCCCGGCGCAGCTAGCCACGCCTAGTCGCGGCCGCGCAAAATGAAGGCCAGCCGACGGCCCCGCGATACGGCGGCGCTGGCAACGATTACTGAGCGGGCCGCCTTCGCTGGGCTGCTTCGCAGTCAGCCGCGGCGGTTACGAGACGAACTGCTCCCCGCCGTCGATGTCGTACGTCGCGCCGGTGAGCGCCGTGTTGGCCATGATGTGCACGGCGAGCGCGGCGACGTCGGCTGGTTCGACCACGCGGCCGATCGGCAGCGTCGCCCGCAGCTCCTTCCGGCGCTCCTCCAGCTGGTCTCCGAGCAGCGATGCCGACAGCGGGCTGTCGACAAAACCGGCCGCGATGAGGTTGACCCGGACCGGCGCGAGCTCCAGCGCGAGATCCGCCACGAACGGCGGCAGCGCGGCGGCGGCAGCGGAGGCGATCCCCAGCCCGTGACCGACGCGCCGGGCGCCGGTGCTGCCCATGAGCAGCAGCGTGCCCCCGGGCCGCATCCGGCGGGCGGCGTTGCGGGCCACCTCGAGCCCCAGCACCAGATGATCGCTGAGCGCTTCGCGCACCTGCGCCGCGTCCATGTCGAGCAGCGGGCCGTAGGTCGGGCCGCCCGCGGTGACCAGCACATGGTCGATCGGCGCGGGCAGGTCCTGGAAGAACTGCCGCAGGGCAGCCGGATCGGTGGCGTCGAAGGCGGCGCTGCGCTGCGCGCCGAGGTCCCGCGCCGCCTGCTCCAGCCGGCCGCGATCGCGGCCGGTGAGGATGACGTCGGCGCCCTCGGCCCGGGCGCGCCGGGCGGTTTCCAGCCCGATGCCGGAGCTGCCGCCGATCAGGACCACGGTCTGCCCGGCCAGTTCCGGCCCGTGCTGGGGGGAGACAGGAGTGCTGGCGCCGGCCATGATTCCTCCGGTGGGTGGGCAGGCGACCGATCCTACGCCCGCCGGACGGCCGTGCTCCGGGCCTGGGTTCCAGGATGTGCGGGCCGGCAGCGGGGAAGGAACCCAGGATGGACAGCTTGCCGATCGGCGACTACGCGCTGCTGTCGGACTGCCGCTCGGCCGCCCTGGTCAGCCGGGACGGCTCGGTGGACTGGCTGTGCTGTCCCCGCTTCGACGCGCCGTCGGTGTTCTGCCGCCTGCTGGACCCGGCTGGCGGGCGGTTCGCGATCCGGCCGGCCGGTGAGTTCCAGGCCAGCCGCAGATACGTGGACCAGACGATGGTGCTGGAGACCACGTTCACGACCGCGGGCGGCACCGCGGTGCTCACCGATGCCCTGGCACTCGGCCGCCATGAGCGCGGCCACGACCTCGGCACTGGTTCCCCCGGCATACTGCTGCGCCGGCTCGCCTGCACCGGCGGCGAGATCGAAGCCGAGGTCAGCTACGCTCCCCGGCCCGAGTACGGCCTCATCCACCCGATCCTGGTCCCGGTCCCCGGCGGGCTCGCGGCCCGGGGCGGCGCTGACCGGCTGCTGCTGTCCACGCCGGTCAGCCTCGACGTCAGCGGCGACACGGCGGCCGCCCGGATCCGCCTGACCGCGGGCCAGGCCATCGTCTTCGCGCTCGGCCACGGCCAGATGGCCGGCCCGCCGCTGGCCCCCTGGCCAGCGGAGAAGATCACCGCCCGGCTCAGTGACACCGTGGCCGGCTGGCGTTCCTGGTCCGCCATCCACCAGAACTACGAGGGCCCGTGGCGGGAGCTGGTGCGCCATTCCGGGCGGGTGCTGCAGGCGCTGACGTTCGCGCCGACCGGCGCGATCGTGGCCGCGCCGACCACCTCGCTGCCGGAGACCGTCGGCGGGGAGCGCAACTGGGACTACCGCTACACCTGGGTCCGTGACGCCAGCCTGACCATGGAGGCGCTGTGGGTGGCGGCCTGCCCGGACGAGGCGAACAAGTTCTTCACCTTCCTCGCCGACGCGGCCGCCTCCCAGCTGGAGCACGGCCGGGACCTGCAGATCATGTTCGGGGTCGGCGGCGAGCGGGACCTTACCGAGCGGGAGCTGCCGCACCTGGCCGGCTGGCGGGGCAGCCGGCCCGTCCGGGCCGGCAACGGCGCGTGGCTGCAGCGGCAGCTCGACGTCTACGGAGAGCTGCTGGGCGCCGCCCAGCGGCTGGTCGACCAGCTCGGCCAGCTCGACCCGGTCACCCAGCGGTTCCTGGCCGCCGCCGCGGACACCGCGGCCAGCCGCTGGCAGGACAAGGACCAGGGCATCTGGGAGATCCGCGGCGAGCCGCGGGACTTCCTGTACTCCAAGCTGATGTGCTGGGTGGCGGTGGACCGGGCCATCGGCCTGGCCGGGCACCTCGGCGCGGAAGACCGGGTGAGCGGCTGGGCGGCCGCCCGCGAGGAGATCCGGGTGGCCATCTGTGAGCGGGGCTGGAACGAGCAGGCCGGGGCGTTCACCCAGGCGTTCGGCTGCGCGGACCTCGACGCGTCCAGCCTGATGCTGGCCATCACCGGGTTCCTGCCCGCGGACGACCCGCGGATTAAGGCGACCATCGACGCGACCGCGCAGCGGCTGACCGACGAGCGCGGGCTGGTGTACCGGTACCTGGGCCAGGACGGCCTGCCGGGCCAGGAAGGCACGTTCCTGGTATGCACGTTCTGGCTGGCCCAGGCGCAGGCGCTGGCAGGCGACGTCGACGCCGCCGTCGCCACCTTCGAACGGGCCGTGGCCGCCATCAACGACGTCGGCCTGCTGGCCGAGGAGGTCGATCCCCGCAGCGGCGAGATGATCGGGAACTTCCCGCAGGCGTTCAGCCACATCGGCCTGGTCAACGCCGCGTGGGCGATCACCCAGGCCCAGCAGTCACGGTGATCTGAGATGGCGCCGAGGCCGGTGGGCCGTACAGCGGTCCCGGGTCATCGTGAAATTACCCCGGAGGGGGGTTCCTCGTGAGAACCGAGCCGCTGGGCTCCGCGTACCTGGCCCTCCCGGACGGGCCAGGGCCGCATCCGGGCCTGGTGGTCGTGCACGAGGCTTTCGGGCTCAACGACAACATCCGGGACGTGTGCCGCCGGCTCGCCGCCGAGGGCTACGCGGCCCTGGGCGTGGACCTGTTCGGGGAGCGTAACCGGGCCGTGTGCCTGGCGCGGATGTTCTCCGGTGCCATGGCCGGGAACCTGGACCACTACGGCGTTCCTGCGCTCAAGACCGCGCTGGGGCAGCTGGCTGCCCATCCTGGCGTGGACGCGGCCCGGATTGGCGCGGTGGGCTTCTGCCTCGGTGGCTCTATCGTCCTCACCTGGGCATGTACCGACGACCGGCTGGCGGCGATCGCCCCGTTCTACGCCATGGCGCCCCGGCCGCGGCGGGCGATCGGCCGCCTGTGCCCGGTCGTCGGCTCATGGCCGGGCCGGGATATCACCACCAGGTCCGCGGGCGTCCTGGAGACGCGGCTGACGGCGTCCGGAATCCCGCATGATCTGAAGGTGTACCCGGAGGCCAGGCATTCCTTCTTCAATGACCAGTGGCGTGCCTACCATCCCGCCGCTGCTGCCGACTCATGGCAGCGGGTGCTGGCCTTCTTCGCCGAACATGTCCGGGGTGACCGCGCCCGGCGTCCCGCCGCTGATTCGTGACGTGTGGCCTGCTGGTCAGGGACCTGTGTGCCTGCCGCCCGCGGGTCCGCCCGGCGCACGCTGAGTACAGGAGCGGTCCGGTGCCAGCATCCCGGTGCCGGGCGGAAGGAGGGTGACATGGAGGCGTCAGTCGTTTACGAGAGCATGTTCGGGAACACCCGCCAGGTCGCCGAGGCGATCGCGGCCGGAATCCGGGAGGCCGACCCGTCGGCCCGGGTGACGGTGGCGCGGGCGGACACCGCCAAACCTGACGAGGCCGCAGCGGCCGGCCTCCTGGTGGTCGGGGGCCCGACGCACGTGCTGCGGATGAGCTCGCCGCGCAGCCGTCAGCAGGGCCTGCAGGCCGCCCGGAAAGCAACCGGCCAGCCGCACCACGACCTGGAACCGGGCGCCGCCGGTCCCGGCATGCGGGAGTGGCTGCTGGCCCTTCCGCCCGCCCAGCCGGGCCGTCGTGCTGCGGCCTTCGATACCCGCCTCCCATCCCGGCTGGCCGGCGGTGCGGCCCGGTCGGCCGCGCGGGAGCTGCGCAAGCACGGTTACCAGCTGGCCGCCAAGGCGGAGGGCTTCGTGGTGACCGGCTCCGAGGGCCCGCTGCGCGACGGTGAAATCGACCGGGCCCGGAAGTGGGGGGCGGGTCTCGCCCGGCCGGGGAGGGAGGGACGCAGCGATGAACCGTAATCGCACCTTTGAGGCTCGCACGGTGGGCCCGCCGGCCACGCCACCGGAAAATGTGCCGCGGCACGTGGTGGAGGAACTGGTGGCAGCGGCCATCCTGGCGCCTTCGATGCACAACACCCAGCCGTGGCGATTCCGCTTCGAGCCTGCCAGCCAGACCTTCGAGCTGTCTGCCGACCCAGCGCGGATGCTGCGGTTCGGCGATCCGGACGGCCGGGCCGTGCACATCGCCTGCGGCGCCGCGCTGCTCAATCTGCGGCTGGCCGCCGCGGTGGCCGGGCGCCACCCGGTGGTCAGGCTGATCCCGGCCGTTACCCAGCGGCTGCTGCTCGCCACGGTGCGGCTGGCCGGGCCGTGGCAGGCGAAGCCCGATGAGATCGAGCTGCACGCGGCCATTGCCACCCGCCGGACCAACCGGTCCCCGTTCAGCGGCCGGCCGGTGGCCCCGGGAATCCTGGCTGAGCTGGTGGAGGCGGCCCGGATGGAGGGCGCCGTGCTGCACATCCCGGACCACCAGGAGACCACCCGGCTGCTGGAACTGGCCCGGGATGCCGAGCGAACCCTGCTGGCCCAGCCCGGCTACCGCGCCGAGCTGGCCCGCTGGGCCGGGGGACTGCGGGGCCGGGAAGGCATTCCCGGTGACACGCTGGCCCCGCACGACCCGCGTGGTACCTCCCCGGCCCGGGACTTCGCGCCCGCCCAGCCGGGCCCGGTGCAGCATGCCTGGTTTGAGGAGCGGCCGCAGCTGGTCGTGCTGTCCACCCAGTCCAGCAGCCGGTCAGACTGGCTGCGGGCCGGGCAGGCCCTGCAGCGTGTCCTGCTGACGGCCACCCTCCGCGGCGTCGCGGTCAGCCCGCTGACCCAGCCGCTGGAGACGCCGGACGCCTGGCTGGTCCGCGATCCCGGGGCCAGCTTCGAATTCCCGCAGATGATCCTGCGGATCGGCTACGGGCTGCCGGTCCCGCACAGCCCGCGGCGGGCCGTGAGCGAGGTGCTGAGCATCACGCTGGCTGAGGGTGCGGGCTGAAGACCGGAGCGGGTGGTCCCTCGGGCCGGCCCGGGGCGACCGCAGAGGATACTTGGCAGCAGACATTGCGGGTGGTTCCCGCCCACGGAAGGAGAGCGACGTGGCAGAGCAGCCGTCGGCGGCGGGCGGTGCCCAGGCGCAGGGTCCGGCCGATGCGTTCACCGAACCCCTGGATGAGGCGGAGTGCCTGCGGCTGATCTCGGCGGGGGGCATAGGGCGGATCGGGTACTCGGGCCGCTTCGGGCCCACCATCCTGCCGGTCAACTTCGCGCTGTATGAGCAGACGATCGTGTTCCGGACCGGGCAGCACAGCCCGATGGGGGAGGATCTGCGCACCGGGATAGCGGACGCGGAGTACAAGGTGGCGTTCGAGATCGATGAGATCAGCCCGGCCACGAAGGAAGGGTGGAGCATCCTCATCCAGGGGTCCGCGCATCATGTCGACTCCGAAGCCGAGCTCGCCGCGGTACGGCAGTCGGGCGTCCAGGCCTGGGCGGGCGGGGAGAAGGAACTGTTCGTCCGCATCACCCCGGGCCGCATCACCGGCCGCCGCATCGTCCGGGCCAGGCCGGCGACCGCGGGATAGCCACCGCAGATCGGCCGCTCCCGGCACCCGCGTCTCCAGCGGCCCGGACACGAGTGGGCCCGTCAGCACACAGAAACCGGCCCGCCTGCGCCGCCAGGCGGGCCGGAGTCTTCTGTGGCCAGGATCTGCCGGGCACCCCTCAGGGCTGGAGCACGATCCGGGCCCGGGCCTGGCCGCGCAGAATTTCGCCGATGGCCTCGTTCACCGCCGTCAGCGGGCGGGTGTCGGCCACCACCCGGGTCCGCCCGGCGCCGTGCAGCGCGAACACCGTGGCCAGGTCGGCGCGCGTGCCGACGATCGACCCGATCACCGAGGTGCCGTTCAGCACGGTGTCGAACACCGGGATCTCCAGCGTGCCGGACGCGGGCAGGGCCACCAGCACCAGGCGGCCGCCCCGCCGCAGGCCGGCGTAGGCGGTGGCGAACGACTTGCTGTCCACGGCCAGCCCGACCGCGACGCTGGCGCCGCCATGCGCCTGCAGGACCTGGGCCGGATCTTCGGTTCGCGCGTCGATCACCAGGTCGGCGCCGAGGTCCTTGGCCAGCTGAAGTTTCTCGTCGGTGATGTCGATGGCGGCCACGATGCCACCGAAGATCTTGGCGTACTGCAGGGCCAGGTGGCCGAGGCCGCCGATCCCGGAGATGGCGACCAGGTCACCTGGGCGCACGTTACCCACCTTCACGGCCTTGTAGGTGGTGACACCCGCGCAGGTCAGTGGGGCCGCGTTGACCGGGTCGACCCCGTCGGGCACCGGGGCGGCGAACGCCGCGCCGGCCGTGAAGTACTCGGCGAAGCCGCCATCCACCGAGTAGCCGGTGTTCTGCTGGCTGGCGCACAGGGTCTCCCAGCCGGTCAGGCAGTGCTGGCAGGTTCCGCACGCGTAGCCCAGCCAGGGCACGGCGACCCGCTGGCCCACCACCGGGCTGGTCACCCCGTCGCCGGCCGCGTGCACGATGCCGACGCCTTCATGGCCGGGCACGAACGGCGGGGCCGGCCGGACCGGCCAGTCGCCGTGGGCGGCGTGGATGTCGGTGTGGCACAGGCCGGACGCCTCCATCCGGACCACCACCTGGCCCGGGGCGGGCTCGGGAACTGGCCGGTCCTCGATCACCAGGGGCTGGCCGAATGTGCGGACGACTGCGGATCTCATGGCTGGCTTTCCTTTCAGGATGTGCCGGTTGTCGCGGTATCGACCGGGCCGGGCCGGTCGGCTGGGGGCGGTGCCCCGTCGCCGGGCCGTTCCTTCCCGCCGCGCCAGATCAGCCGGTGCACCGGGATCAGCCGCGGCACGTCGCGCACGCCGGGGATGAACGGCACCAGCAGCAGCAGCAGGGTGGCCAGGCCAGTCATGTAGACGGCGATCATGTCGACGTTGGCCGAGCTGCTCCAGCCGGGAACCTGGTACCACAGCGTGTACAGCCACAGCCATGGCTGGCCCGGGTAGCTGCCGGTCTCGTTCATGACGCCCCACTGCTCACCGGACAGGTGCATGGCGGTGGCCTTGTCGGCGAAGTAGGCTCCGTCGTTCATGAACAGCAGCGGCGCGGTGAAGTTGGTGCCGTAGAAGGGCTGCCTGGAGAGGAGGCTGGCGTCCAGCGCGCCGCTGCGCGCCATGGTCAGCTCGCTGGCCAGCAGGACCGGGACCGGGCCGTCCGCAGCGGCGGGCACGACTGGGGCCCCGCCCACGAACTTCACCTTGGTGACCGCAGTGGCGTAAGCGTTAGCCCACTTGACCTGCTGTGCGGCCGGGGCGGCCCGGTAGGTGGCCAGGGCCCGGGCCACAGCCGGGGTGGTGGCGGCGATGCTGCCCAGTGGCCGGAGCACGAAGTCCTGGGCCGGGTGCAGTGGCTGCCGGACCCCGACCAGCTGGGCCGGGGAGAACAGCAGTTTCTGCACGCTGCCCGTGCCGTTGTTGTACGGCGGCCCGTAGGTGGCGCTCCCGCTGGTGCCGTTCAGTTCGGTCGCCGCGGTGGCCAGGAAATCGGCCGGGGCCACCTTGGCCCACGACTGGATGGTCACCGACGGCACGTCAGGAGAGGACAGCAGGCTGGCCAGGGCCACGGTGAGCACCAGGATGATCGCCCCGGCGATGGTGCCTTCCTTGAGGATGTCGTAGCGGCGGGTCGGGCCGCGCCACGGCGCCGCGTCGGCGGCGGCCAGCGCCCGGCGCCGCTGCCGGTAGCTGCCCCGGCCGGGCAGCCGCACGGTGGCGGGCAGCGGGTGTGACACCCCGCGGACGCGCACCAGCAGGACGTGCGCGCCGATGAAGGCGGCCAGCACGATGGGGATCAGCACGATGTGCCACATCAGCATCTGGCCGAAATTCATGATGTTGAAGAACGCGCCCACACCGACCGGGTTGAAGGCGTCCTTTCCGCTGGCTGAGATCCACTGGGCGTCAAAGTTCTGCTGGGACACATATCCGGTGAAGCACTCGACCACCGAGGCCAGGAACGCGACCACCCCGGTGATCCAGGTCCAGGCCCGCTTGCCGCGCCAGGCCGCCATCCAGAACTTGCCCCACAGGTGGATCACCAGCAGGGCCATGAAGAGCTCGACGCTCCACAGATGCAGGCTGTTGCAGAAGTGGCCGACCGAGTTGTAATGCCACCAGTCGGGACCACCCAGGGCGAGGGCAAAGCCAGAGACCACCGCCACCCCGAACGCGGCCAGGCTGGCCACGCCGAACACATAGACCCAGGAGGCGACGTACGCGGGCTGCCGGTCCGGCAGCAGCTTGCCGGGGGGCAGCAACCGGACCGCGAAGCGCCGGGCCCGGCTCGTCCACATGTCGCGGTCTTCATCCGACCCAGCGGTGGCCGCGGCATCCGGGCCGGCCGGGGCTGCTTCTTCCGGAGCTGGCGGATAGGTGCGGCCCTTGGGGAACGGAAGGACCAGCGCCAGGCCAAAGATCACCACCATCACGGCGATCAGGCACAGGTTGGCGACCGAGACGGTAAAAATCGACCAGTGCAGATAGGTACCGGGATGATCCAGGTTAATGGGGGCGGAAGCGAGGTTAGCGGGCGGTTTCATCAACGTCTCCTTAGCTGAGCGCGCAAAACGGCCTGATGCCCATCGTGACCTGGGCCGGCCCGGTCCCATAGAGATCTCAGTCATCCGCCGCCGGGACTTTGGTCCCCATCCAGTAAAGGACTGGTTAAGGCGCCAGCCCAATGGGCCTGAATCGGGAAAAGAACGAGGCTGGGAAGATGCCACCGGCCGGCCGGGGCATCCCCGGCCGGCCGGTAAAGGTAGCCCGGTCAGGTGTGGGCTGGGGCTGGGGTCCGTAGTCTTGCTGAACACTTCGGTCTCAGCGGAGACCCGGCGGCCGTGGATCAGGCCGGCGATGGACAGGATGAACAGCAGGCCCGCGCCGATGAACGAGGCGATGGCGCCCCACAGCGCGATCTGGCCCATCTGCCAGAACCCGTACGCCTCCAGCAGCATCGAGCGCAGCGTGGTGCCGCGGAACACGGTCTGCACCAGGTCAGCCAGTGCGGTGTTCTTCGGCTGTGCCAGTGCCTTGCCGGACAGCTGGGCGTAGGTCTGGCCGTGACCCATCTCGGTCAGGTGCACCGCGATGAAGTGGTTGGCGTAGGTCTGGGCCTGCGCGCCGCTGGTCAGCGTCTGGCCGGCGTAGGCGCCCATCGCGGCCTGGTCGGCGGCGGGCAGCGCCTTGAACTCGGGGTTGCTCTTGGCCGGGAAGACGATCTTCTGGGCGACGAGCTGGTCATGCACCTGGCTGTTAGCGAACGAGTAGCCCCACGTCAGCAGCCCGCCCGCGATAAGCAGGACGGTGGCGATAACGAGCCCGCCAGTGCTCACCAGTAGGTCAAAAGTCTTGCGGCGCATTGTGTGCCTCCCTTTTAGGGAACCGGACGGGGGGCCCGGTCATTCAGTTCTGTCATATGCAGCTTCGCCGTTCGCCGGCCTGGCCAGCAGGGTCGCGTGGCCCGGCTCGGCCGGGACTTCCGTCACGGCTGCGGTGGCCCTTGGTCAGTCCCGGCAATTAGCAAACCGGTGAGGCCCTGAGGTCCCCATCCGGCGGACCTTTGGCCCTGACCTTCCGTGCCGCGCGCCAGCAACCGTGGGAGGTGGTAATGGTGCCTGTCATTGCACAGGCGCGATCGGTATCCGCGCAGCGCCAAATCTGTGCGGCCGAGAAGAGAGGCCAGACAATGAAGCGGATCGCATGGGCAGCACTGGCTGCCACGGCCATCGTGGCCCTGTACGCCGGCAAGGATGACATCCGCCGGTTCCACCGTATGCGCAGCATGTAATACGGAATAGGCAGCAGATCGTTTAGTTCGCAGTCATCGGTCCGGCGGGAATCTCCAGCCGGACCAGGGCACCGCCGCCCGGGAGGTTGCTGGCGGCCACGCGGCCACCGTGCGCGAGCGCGATGGCCCGGACGATGGCCAGGCCGAGGCCCGCGCCGCCCTCGCTGCGGCCCCGGCCCCGGTCCGGGCGCCGGAACCGCTCGAACGCATGCGGCAGGAAATCAGGCGGGAAGCCAGGTCCGTGGTCACGCACCTCGATCACCAGGACCGGCCCGGCCCGGCTGGCCGCCAGCAGGATCTCAGTTCCCCGTGGCGCGAACCGCAATGCGTTGTCGACCAGGTTGTCGACGGCCTGGCGGATCCGCCCGGCGTCGACCGTGACCACCAGCCCGGCCGGGACATCGGCCCGGCAGGTAACGCCCGCCTTCGCGGCCCGGCCGCGCGCCTGCCCGGCGCTGCGGGCCAGCAGCGCACCGGCATCCGTGGGCTCGCGGTGCAGGATGAGCTGGTTTTCATCGCCCCGCGCGAGCACCAGCAGGTCGTCGGTGATCCGGGCCAGCCGGGCGACTTCTTCTCCGGCGGCGGCCACCGCCGCCGCGAGTTCGTCGCGGCTGCGCCCCGGCCGGCTGGCCAGTTCCAGTTCGCCCGCCAGTACCGCGAACGGGGTACGCAGCTCGTGGCTGGCATCGGCCGCGAACGCGCGCTGCCGGGCCAGCGCGCGGCGCAACCGGACCAGCAGGTCGTTCATGGTGACGGCGAGGGCGGCGATCTCGTCGTGGGTACGGGGTACGAGCAAGGTGGGCCCGGTATCCTTGTCGGACAGGCTGGCGGCCTGCCGCCGCAGCCGCTCCACCGGGGTGAGGGCGGCGCGCGCCAGCCAGTACGCGCCGAGGCCCGCCACGATCAAGAAGGCCACCCCGCCGGCCAGCAGCCCGGTCGTGACGTCGTCCAGGGTCGTAGTGGACGAATCGAGGGAAACCGCCGCGACCGCTACCCACCCGGGCCGCCCGGGCAGCGGCGCCGCCATGACCCGGGCCGGGTCGTCATCGATGGTGCTGGTCAGAGCCACATCGCCGTGACGCGCCCGGTGCACCTCGGCCGGTGACAGGAACGGTTTGCGGCCTGCGTCAGCGCTGCCCGCCCGGACCCGCCCGGACTGGTCCACTATCTGGACCACGTACTCGCCCGGTCCCAGGCCGCCGGTCACCGGCGGCGGTGGCGTGCCCGGCGCCGGGAGGTACCGCCCGGCCTGGCTGAGCCGCGCGGCCAGCGCCGCGTCCGTCGCGTTGGCCAGCGAGGCCGACAGCCGGCTGTAGAAGAGCCACCCGCCCAGCCCGAACGCGACCGCGAGCGCGGCGACGAACACCAGCGCCACCCGCAGCCGGATCGGCACCCCTCAGCCCTGATCCTCGTGCCGCAGCCGGTACCCCATGCCGCGGACGGTTTCCAGGTCGAGGCGGCCGAACGGGGCATCGATCTTGCGGCGCAGGTAGGTCACGTACTGATCGACCACGTTAGAGGTGCCGTCGTAGGCGAAGTCCCAGGCGGCGTCCAGGATCTGGGACCGGCTGAGCACTATCCCGGGGTGCCGCAGGAACAGTTCGAGCAGCGCGAACTCCTTCGGGGACAGCTGGAGCTCGGTGCTGCCCCGCCAGGCGCGCTTGCTGGCCGGGTCCAGCTTCAGGTCGCCCTCACGCAGCACGGCGGGCCGCGCCCGGTCGTCCCGGCGGGCCAGCGCCCGCAGCCGGGCGGCCAGCTCCAGCAGGCTGAACGGCTTGACCAGGTAATCGTCGGCGCCGGCATCGAGGCCGCGGACGCGGTCATCCACCGCGTCCCGGGCGGTGAGCATCAGGACTGGCGCCCACACGCCTGCCGCACGCAGTTTGCGGCACAGCTCGAAGCCGTCGAATCCGGGCAGCATCACGTCGAGAACGATGGCCGCGTAGTCGTTCTCGGTGGCTAGCCACAGTCCCTCAGGGCCATCGCCGGCCAGGTCCACGGCATGCCCTTCCTCCTCGAGCCCGCGCTTGAGCACCCGGGACATCCGGATTTCATCCTCCACCACGAGCACCCGCATAACCCGAGATTACGCAGGTGAAGATGTGCGGACGAGGAGCAGTACATGTGAACGGCGCACATCTTCCGCTCACCGTCATCTCATCCACCGGGCGGCAGCCTGAAAGCGCCGGACCGCCCGGCGTTACCGCCCGCACGGAGGGACCGACCATGGACTACGACGAGCAGGACCGGCCCGGCTGGGTGCGGCTGCCCCCGGCTGACGAGGACGCCTGGGCTGGCCGCTCAGCCGTGGCCAGCCGCGCCGAGGGAGTACGCCGGGTGCGCCGGGCGTCCAACTGGACGGCCGCCGCCCTCATCGCTGGCGTGGCCGCCGCCAGCGGCTACTTCGCGCACCAGACACCCCCCGCCACCTCGGCCGCGGGGTCCGTCACGCAGACACCGCCGGCCCGGCCAGGCCCGCGCGGTGGCCGGGCCACGCGGCGGTGGCCGGCCTACACCAGGCGTCCGGATCGGCTCCCGTGGCCATCTCGGGTGGATCGGGCGTGGCCGCGGGTCCCGTGACCGGCGCCACCGGAACTGGGGCCGGGACCCGGACGGCCGGAGCCGCCACGGTCACCTGGCGGGATAACTGATGGGCAGCGCACGACCCAGCCGGCCAGCCAGCACCAGCGCCGGGGGGTGGCGGCGATGATCATGGCCGCCGCCGCCGGGTCAGCGGGCCTGTGGTTCCTGTCCCGTGGCAGCGGGCTGGTCCTGCTCGCCCTGTTCAGTGCCGTCGTGGTACTCGGCGTGGCCACCAGGACCGGTTCCGCCCCGGGCCGCTGGCCGCGCTTCGCCGTGGCCGAACTGCACCGCAACCTGTCGCTGTTCGCGGTCGCCCTGCTGGCGCTGCACGTGGTGACCGCGATCCTCGATCCGTTCGTCACGATCGGCTGGGCCGCCACCGTGCTGCCGTTCGTGTCCCCGTACCGGACGCTCGCCCTCGGGCTCGGCACCCTGGCGGTCGACCTGGCCGGCGCCGTGCTGGTCACCAGCCTGGCCCGGCGCCGGCTGGGCCAGCGCGCCTGGCGGGCCGTGCACTGGCTCGCCTACCTGGCCTGGCCCGCCGCTTTCCTGCACGCGCTGACCGCAGGCAACGATCTCGGTGTCTGGTGGGTGGCGCTGGCCGAGATCGGGTCGGCCGTCGCCGTCGCGGCCGCCGTGCTGGTCCGCCTGATCGGCCGGGCTCGGAGTGGTCCACGCCATCCCCGGCCGGTGTCTGGCCCCTCGGCGGTGCGCACGTCATGACCACCGCCGGGCAGAGCCCGCGGCTGGCGGCTGCCCGGGGTGGCCTGGCCGCCGGGGAGCTGCCCCGGCTGCTGCCCGGGCGGTGGGCCGGCCCGGCCACCCTGGCCAGCCATCTGGCCCGGCATGGCCCGCTGCCCGCCGTCGGCCGGGGCACGGAACCCCGGCGGCGGCTGATCGCCGAGGTCGGCCGGGCCGGGCTCACCGGCCGGGGCGGTGCGGCGTTCCCGACCGCCCGCAAGCTGGCCGCGGTACGGGCGCGGTGACGGCCACCCGGCGCAGCCCGGTCGTCATCGCCAACGGTACCGAGGGCGAGCCGGCCAGCGCCAAGGACAAGGTGCTGCTGGCCCAGGCACCGCATCTCGTGCTGGACGGCGCGGTGCTGGCCGCCACGCTGATCGGTGCCCGGCAGGCGATCGTCGTGGTCCATGCCGCGGTGCGGGAGATCGTTGACGACGCGGTCGCCGAGCGCCGCCGCATCCGGTATGACCCGGTTCCGGTGCGCGTGCTGACCGGGGCCGGCCGATTCGTCGCCGGTGAGGCCAGCGCGCTGGTCAACTGGGCCGGCCACGGGATCGCCGCGCCGACCGCGGTGCCGCCGCGGGTTTCCGAGCGCGGCCTGGGCGGGCGCCCGACCCTGGTGCAGAACGTCGAGACGCTGGCCCACCTCGCGCTCATCGTCCGGCACGGCGCCGCCTGGTTCCGCTCCCTCGGGACGCCCGCCGAACCGGGGTCCACGCTGGTCACCGTCATTGGCGCGGTCCGCGAGCCGGGCGTCTACGAGACCGGGATCGGCACGCCGGTCGTGACGTGCTGGCGCTGGCCGGCGGCCCGGCCGCCCCGCTGACCGCGCTGCTGATCGGCGGTTACTTCGGCACCTGGGTCGGCCTGGCCGTGGCGGCCGCCCTGCCGTTCTCCGCCGCCGGCCTCCGCCCAGCGGGCGCCAGCCCTGGAGCCGGCCTGATCGCCGCTCTGCCCGCCGACGCCTGCGGCCTGGCCGAGACGGCCCGCCTCGCCCGTTACCTGGCCGTCGAGTCGGCGGGCCAGTGCGGCCCCTGCGTGTTCGGGCTCGACTCGATCGCCACCGAACTCGCGGCGCTGGCCGCGGGCCGCCCGTTCGACCTCGGCCGGCGCGGGCGCTGGCTGGGCCAGGTCGACGGGCGCGGCGCCTGCCACCACCCCGACGGCGCGGTCCGCATGATCCGCAGCGCGCTGGGCGCCTTCGCGCGGAAATAGCCGAGCACGCCCAGGGCTGGTGCTCGGGCACCCGGCCCGGTGGTGTGCTGCCGGTCCCGCCCCGGGCGCGCCGATGACCGCGGGCGCCCGGCTCCGGGTCGATCCCATCGCGTGCGACGGACGCGGGTTCTGCGCGGAGATCCTCCCCGAGATGATCACCCTCGACGACTGGGGCTTTCCCATCATCCGCGACGCCGATGTCCCAGCCGGCCTGCACGCGGAGGCCGGCGAAGCGGTTCGGCTGTGCCCCCGGCTCGCGCTGCGGCTGGACGCGGACCCGGACCGGCCGCGCGAAACCCGCTCATCCCGGCCGCGTGCTGCGGGGCGGACGGCACCGGCCGCCGGGACCATCGCCCCTATCTGCCGGGGCCGGCCAGCGGTCTGATGGAGGTGACAGGGCGGCTGAGGAGGCAACGGCATGACATCGCCCTGGGCGCCGCGGCATGGACGGCTGTACCGCAGGATGGCCGCGGACGCGGCCGCGCTGAACCGCGCCCCTGGCCCGCGCAGCAGCCGCTCCCGTCACCGACGCTGACCTGGCTGGCCTGCCCGCTGCCGCGCAGCGGTACCTGAGGTTCATGGAGGTGGCCGGCCGACCGCCGGACTGGTCGTTCGTGGCCCACTTCAGCGGGCGGTTCCGGCTGCGGCCGCGCATGCCGTGGCTGCGCTGCGAAGCCTGGCAGTACAGCACCTGCCCGGTCGTCACCCGCCTGTACCACATGCGGTTGCAGGCGGCCGGCGTCCTGCCGATGACCGGCCGCGACGCCTACTGCGGCGGCCGCGGCCGGATGTACGGCAAGCTGGCCGGGCTGGTCCCGTCGCGGACGGCGCCGGCCCGGAGTATGACGTGAGCGAACTGGTCACGTACCTCAACGACGCGCGTGCTGCTCGCCCCGTCGATGCTGCTGGCCCTGCCCGTCACCTGGGCCCACGTCAGCGACAGCGCGTTCGACCTCACCCTCGCCGATGCCGGCCACCAGGTCACCGCGCGGGTGCTGGTGGACGGACGCGGAGCGCCCGTCGACTTCAGCACCGAGGATCGCTGGTGCGCCCTGCCTGGCGGCCTGGTCCGGACCCGGTGGTCCACTCCGGTCCAGGGCTGGATGAAGATCAACGGCCGGTGGCAGCCGCGCTGGGGGGCCGCCATCTGGCATCTGCCCGCCGGCCCGTTCTGCTACGCCGAGCTCCGCTTCACCCCGGGCGCGGTCCGCTACAACGTGGCCCCGGCCGGACTCACCCCGCCGCCACGCGTCCGCCGTTGCCTGGCGACGACCTGATCCCGCCGGCCCGGCGGCGAACTGGCCCGGCAGGCCCGAGCCTGCCAGCGCCAGCGGGAGCAGGCCATGACCGCCGGGGAACCGCACGACGACGGCCGGCCGGGAGCCAGGCAGGACATCACCCCGCTGCCCGACCTGGTGCACGACGCCGCCCGGGCCGGGCCGGTGCGCACCCGGCGGCCGGTCTACCTGGACCTGCTGCCGCCGTGCAACGCTGGCTGCCCGGCCGGGGAGAACATCCAGGCCTGGCTGGCGCAGATCCAGGCGGGCCGGGCCGAGCAGGCCTGGCGCCAGCTGGTCGCGGACAACCCGCTGCCCGCCATCCACGGCCGGGTCTGCTACCACCCGTGCGAGACCGTCTGCAACCGCGCCCAGCTGGACAGCCCGGTGTCGATCCACGCGGTCGAGCGGTTCCTCGGCGACCTGGCGCTGGAGCACGGCTGGGCCTTCGACCCGCCCGCCGGCCGCCCACCGGGAAGCGGGTCCTGGTCATCGGGGCCGGCCCCAGCGGGCTGTCCGCCGCCTACCACCTGGCCCGGCGCGGCCACCAGGTGGAGATCAGGGACGCCAGCCCCGAGCCGGGCGGGATGATGCGCTACGGCATCCCCGCCTACCGGCTGCCGCGCGACGTGCTGGCCGGCGAGATCCGCCGGATCCAGGCCCTCGGCGTGACCATCACCTGCGGGCACCGGGTCACCGACCTGGCCGCCGAGCGGGCCGAGGGCCGCTTCGACGCGGTGTTCGTCGCGGTCGGCGCGCACCTGTCCAAGCACGTGGACATCCCGGCCCGGGACGCCAGCCGGATCGTGGACGCGGTGCCGTTCCTGCGCGAGGTCGCCTCGGGCGGGCATCCGGTGCTCGGCCGCCGGGTCGCCGTGTACGGCGGCGGCAACACCGCGATGGACGCGGCCCGCACCGCCCGCCGGCTCGGCGCCGAGGACACGCTGATCGTCTACCGGCGCACCCGGGCCCAGATGCCCGCGCACGAGGAGAGGCCGCCGAGGCCGAGCGGGAAGGCGTCCGGATCAACTGGCTGCACACGATCACCGCGTTCGACGGGCCGGAGCTGACCGTCGAGGTCATGGAGCTCGACGAGCACGGCTTCCCGCAGCCCACCGGGCAGCTGGAGACGCTGGCCGCCGACACGCTGATCCTCGCCGTCGGCCAGGACGCCGACACCGGCTTCCTGCGCCAGGTGCCCGGGGTGGAGTTCAAGCGGGACGGCACCGTGGTCGTGTCCGCGTCGATGATGACCGGCTGCCCCGGGGCTGTTCGCGGGCGGCGACATGGTGCCCGCCGAGCGGACCGTCACCGTCGGGCGTCGGCCACGGCAAGAAGGCGGCCCGGTTCATCGACGCCTACCTGCGCGACGCGACGACGGCGCGCCGCGGCCAAGCACGACCTGGCCGAGTTCGGCCTGCTGCACCCGTGGTACTTCGCCGACGCCGCCCAGCGGCAGCAGCCGGAGCGCGGCCCCGGCCGAGCGGACCGCCGACTTCGCCGAGGTGGTCAGCGGCCTGGACCAGCCGCAGGCCCGCTACGAGGCCAGCCGCTGCCTGTCCTGCGGCAACTGCATCGAGTGCGACGGCTGCTTCGGCGCCTGCCCGGAGGACGCGATCATCAAGCTCGGCCCGGCCCGCCCCTACGGCCACCCGGACGGCACCCCGTTCCGCTACGAAGTCGACTACGACCGGTGCACCGGCTGCGCCACCTGCTACGACCAGTGCCCGGTGCACGCCATCGAGATGACCGAGGAGCACCGGTGATGCGCGCCACGATCGACGGCAACGAGGCGGCCGTCGTCGGTCGCCTACCGGCTCAACGAGGTGTGCTGCATCTACCCGATCACCCCGTCCTCGCCCATGGCCGAGCTGGCCGACGAGTGGTCCAGCCAGGGCCGGCCGAACCTGTGGGGCAGCGTGCCGACGGTGGTGGAGATGCAGAGCGAGGGCGGCGCGGCGGGCGCGCTGCACGGCGCGCTGCAGAGCGGGGCGCTGGCCACCACGTTCACCGCCTCGCAGGGCCTGCTGCTGATGATCCCGAACATGTACAAGATCGCCGGGGAGCTGACCCCGGCGGTGCTGCACGTGGCCGCCCGGTCGCTGGCCGCCCAGGGGCTGTCCATCTTCGGCGACCACGCCGACGTGATGGCGGTCCGGCAGACCGGGTTCGCCCTGCTCGCCTCGTCGCAGCGTGCAGGAGGCGCACGACCTGGCCCTGGTCGCCCAGGCCGCCTCGCTGGCCACCCGGGTCCCGTTCGTGCACTTCTTCGACGGGTTCCGCACCTCGCACGAGCTGAACACGATCGACCATGCTGACCGACGACGACCTGCGCGCGCTCGTCCCGACGAGCTGATCCGGGCGCACCGGGCCCGGGCGCTGTCCCCGGAGCACCCGTTCATCCGCGGCACCGCGCAGAACCCGGACGTCTACTTCCAGGCCCGGGAGACCGTCAACCCGTTCTACGCGCAGGTGCCCGGGGCGGTCACCGCGGCGATGGACGCGCTGGCCGCGCGCACCGGCCGCCAGTACCACCTGGCCGACTACACCGGCGACCCGGACGCCGAGCGGGTCATCGTGATCATGGGGTCCGGCGCGCAGACCGCCGCCGAGACCGCCGGCTACCTGGCCGCCCGCGGGCGAGAAGGTCGGCGTCGTGCCGGTGCGGCTGTTCCGCCCGTTCCCGGCGGCCGACCTGCTCGCCGCGCTGCCGGCCACGGTCGCGCCGGGTCGCGGTGCTGGACCGGACCAAGGAGCCGGGGTCGCTGGGCGAGCCGCTGTTCCTGGACGTGCTCGGCGCGCTGGCCGAGGCGCACGCGGCAGGCGCCCTGGGCAGCCATGCCGGTGGTCACCGGCGGCCGGTACGGCCTGTCCTCCAAGGAGTTCACCCCCGGCATGGTGGCCGGCATCTTCGCCGACCTGGCCGCCGGCGCATCCGAAGCCGCGGTTCACCGTCGGCATCACCGACGACGTCAGCGGCACCAGCCTGGACTACGACCCGACGCTGGACATCGAGCCGGCCGGCACGGTCCGCGCGGTGTTCTTCGGCCTCGGCTCGGACGGCACGGTCGGCGCGAACAAGAACACGATCAAGATCCTCGGCGCGGACCCCGGCCTGCACGCCCAGGGCTACTTCGTCTACGACTCGAAGAAATCCGGCTCCGAGACCGTCTCCCACCTGCGCTTCGGGCCTGACCCGATCCGCGCCCCCTATCTCGTGCATAACGCCAGTTTCGTCGGCTGCCACCAGGCCGAGCTGATCGAGCGCGTCGACGTGCTGGGCCGGGCTGCGCCCGGCGCGACGCTGCTGCTGAACAGCCCGCGCCCGGCCGGGCGAGGTGTGGGACTAGCCTGCCCCGCCCGGTCCAGGAGCAGATCCTGGCCAAGGGCATCACGCTGTACGCGATCGACGCCAGCCAGGTGGCCCGGGACGCGGGCCTGCCCGGGCGGATCAACACGGTGCTGCAGACCTGCTTCTTCGCCATCTCCGGGGTGCTGCCGCGGGACGAGGCGATCGCGGCGATCAAGGCGGCCATCGCCAAGACCTACGGCCGCCGCGGCGCCGAGGTCGTGAGCGCGAACAACGCCGCCGTGGACCAGGCGCTGGCCGCGCTGCACCAGATCCCGGTCCCGGCCGGGTCGACGCGCCAGCCGCGGCCTGCCGCCGCTGGTGCCCGCGGACGCGCCGGAGTTCGTCCGCCGGGTCACCGCCGAGATGATGGCCGGGCCGCGGCGACGCCCTGCCGGTCAGCGCGCTGCCGGTCGACGGCACCTACCCCAGCGGCACCACCGCGTTCGAGAAGCGGAACATCTCCGACCTGGTCGCCGAGTGGGACCCGGACCTGTGCATCCAGTGCGGCAACTGCAGCTTCGTCTGCCCGCACAGCGTGATCCGGGCCAAGTTCTACGACGAGTCCGCGCTGGCCGGGGCGCCGGACTGCGTTCCCGTCGATGCCGCTGGACGCCCGCGGCCTGCCCGACACCCGGTACTCCCTCCAGGTGTACGTGGAGGACTGCACCGGATGCGCGTTGTGCGTGGAAGCCTGCCCGGTGCAGGCGCCGGGGGAACCGGGGAAGCGCGCCATCAACCTGGCCCCACGGGAGCCCCTGGTCGAGCAGGCCCGGCGCGAGCATCGCGTTCTTCGAGGGCGCTGCCGGTCAACGACCGGTCCCGGGTGGACTTCGGTACCGTCCGCGGCACCCAGTTCCTGCAGCCGCTGTTCGAGTTCTCCGGCGCCTGCGCGGGCTGCGGCGAGACGCCCTACCTCAAGCTGCTGTCCCAGCTGTTCGGCGACCGGCTGATGATCGCGAACGCGACCGGCTGCTCGTCGATCTACGGCGGCAACCTGCCCACCACCCCGTGGGCGGTCGACGCCGCCGGCCGCGGCCCGGCCTGGTCCAACTCGCTGTTCGAGGACAACGCCGAGTTCGGGCTGGGGTTCCGGCTCGCCGCCGACCTGCACCTGGGGCTGGCCCGGACCCGGCTGGCCGCAGCTGCGCGAGCAGATCGGCGCCGGACCTGGTGGACGAGATCCTGGCCGCGCCGCAGCGCCGGGAGTCTGAGCTCGCCGCGCAGCGCGACCGGGTCGCCGAGCTGACCCGGCGGCTGGCCGGGCTGGACGATGCCGACCCGGCCGTCGCGGACCTGCGCAGCGTGCTCGGGCCACCTGGTCCGGCGCAGCGTGTGGCTGGTCGGCGGGGACGGCTGGGCCTACGACATCGGCTCCGGCGGCCTGGACCACGTGCTGGCCAGCGGGCGCAACGTCAACGTGCTGGTGCTCGACACCGAGGTGTACTCGAACACCGGCGGCCAGTCGTCCAAGGCCACCCCGCTGGGCGCGGTGGCCAAGTTCGCCGCGGCCGGCAAGCACCGTGCCCAAGAAGGACCTGGCCCTGCAGGCCATCGCGTACGGCAACGTGTACGTGGCCCGGGTGGCGATGGGCGCCGACCCGCAGCAGACGCTGCGGGCGCTGCGCGAGGCCGAGGCCTACGACGGCCCGTCGCTGGTCATCGCGTACAGCCACTGCATCGCGCACGGCATCGACATGAGCAAGGGCATGGACCAGCAGTACCGGGCGGTGGCCAGCGGGTACTGGCCGCTGATCCGCTACGACCCGGTGCTGCGCGCCGCCGGGCGCAACCCGTTCCTGCTCGACTCGCCGCGGCCGCGCATCCCGCTGGCCGACTACACCAGCCGGGAGCTGCGCTACCGCATCCTGGCCCAGCGCGACCCGGCCGAGGCCGAGCGGCTGATGGCCCTGGCCGAGCACGAGGTCCAGCAGCGCTGGGCCACGTATGAGGAGATGGCCACCCGGGGCCCGGCCCGGTTCCCGGCCGACGCGCGGCCAGCCAGCGCCGGCCAGCACCGCGGGCTAGAGGAGGTGACCGATGGAACTTTCCTGCCGGTATCTGGGCCTGCACCTGCGCAACCCGCTGGTCGCATCGGCGTCGCCGATGGCCGGCGGCCTGGACGGGGTCCGGCGGCTGGCCGACGCCGGGCTGGCCGCGGTCGTGCTGCCGTCGCTGTTCGAGGAGGAACTGCGCCGCGAGGCCGCGCAGAACGTGGCCGCCTGGGAAACGGGCACCGACAGCTTCGCCGAGTCGCTGTCGTACTTCCCCGACATCGACGGCCTGGACCCGAACCCGCGCCGCTACCTGAGCCTGGTCGAGCGGGCCGTGGCCGCGGTGGACGTCCCGGTCATCGCCAGTCTCAACGGCGTCACGTCCGGCGGCTGGACCAGCTATGCCAGCGAGCTGGAGCGAGCCGGCGCGGCCGCCATCGAGCTGAACATCTATCACCTGCCCAGCGACCCCCCGCCCACCGCCCCGTCCTCCCTCAGCTCGCTTCCCCCTTCATCTCCGGCCGCGAGGTGGAACAGCGGCACGTCGAGATACTGGCCGCGGTCAAGGCGGCGGTCAGCATCCCGGTCGCGGTGAAGCTGAGCCCGTACTACAGCTCGATGGGCGAGATGGCGCTGCGGCTGGACCAGGCGGGTGCGGATGGCCTGGTGCTGTTCAACCGGTTCCTGCACACCGACATCGACCCGGAACGGCTGGCCGTGACGGACGGTCTCGGGCTGTCCAGCCCCGCGGACGCACGGCTGCCCCGGACCTGGATCGCGCACCTGGCGGGCCGGGTCAACGCGTCGCTGGCCGCCAGCGGCGGGGTGGAAGACGCCGGGGACGTGGCGGCTTACCTGCTGGCCGGGCGCGGACGTGGTGATGACCACATCCGCGCTGCTGCGGCACCACGCGGAATACGCCATGGTGCTGCTCGGCGGGCTGACCGGCTGGATGGCCCGGAAGGGGTACACGAGCCTGGGCGAGGCCCGCGGCCTGCTCGCCACTCTCCGGCCCGGCCGCGGCGGCCCGGGAACGGGCCAGCTACGTCAGGTCGCTGCGCGCCGCTGATCGCGGCGAGCGGTCCCGGTGACGCCGGGCCGGGGGTGGTGGGCCAGCTCCGGGTCATGGCCGCGGAGGACCTTCGGCCTGAGTGCTGACTGCGGGATGCCCAGCTGTGCTCAGGCCGTGACGATGGTGCCGGCCTCCTGGCGGAGCAGTGCCTCAGCGTCGGCGAGCTGCCCAATCGCGGCCATTTTCCCGTCCGCGGCCACGAAACGGCAGGCGGCTTCGATCTTCGGGCCCATGGAGCCGGCCGGAAATGGGCGGGCGCGCAATTCACCGGGCGAGGCCCGGTGGATCGGCCTGGCCTGCGGGGTGCCGAATCCGTCCTGCACCGCTGCGACGTCGGTCAGCAGCAGGAGCGCGTCGGCGCCGAGGGCCTGGGCCAGCAGGGCGGCGGTCAGGTCCTTGTCCACGACCGCCTCCACGCCGCGCAGCTGCCCGCTGGCGGTGCGCACGACCGGCACCCCGCCGCCACCCGCGCAGATGACGATCACGCCGCTGGTCTGCAGCTGGCGGACGACGGGCAGGTCGAGCAGTTCGGCCGGTTCGGGAGACGGGACGATCCGCCGCCACCAGGTGCCGTCTTTGCCGATGTCCCAGCCGTGGGCCGCGGCGAGCCGGCGGGCCTGCGGCTCGTCGTACACCGGCCCGACCAGTTTCGATGGGCTGCCGAAGGCCGGGTCCGCGGCGCTGACCAGGGTCTGGCTGACCAGGCAGGCGACCTCCCGGCCAGGCACCGCGTTGCGCAGCGCCTGCGCCAGCCAGTAACCGATCATGCCCTGGGTCTGCGCGCCCAGCGTGTCGAACGGGTAGGGGTGGGCCAGCGCCGGGTCACCGGCGCTCTCGATGGCCAGCATGCCGACCTGGGGGCCGTTGCCGTGGGTGATGACCAGATCGTGCGCCCGGGCCAGCGGGGCGAGGGCGGCCGCGGCCTTCTGGACGTGCGCCTCCTGGATGTCGCATTCGGCTGGCTCACCCCGCTCCAGCAGGGCATTGCCGCCGAGTGCGGCCACGATCCTCATGCCGGCCCGCCCAGCGTGGCGATCATCAGGGCCTTGATCGTGTGCAGCCGGTTCTCGGCCTGATCGAACACGCCGGATGCTGGTGACTCCAAGACGTCCTCGGTCACTTCCAGTGCGTCCAGGCCGCGGCGGGCGTAGATCTGCTGCTCCATCGCGCGCTCCTTGATAGGTAATACCCAGATCATCACAGCGTGCGATGCCCGCGGCCGATCACAGGACCTATGTCCGGGGCCGGGGCCCGAACGGCATGCGGCGGCGCGGAGCGCCCGGCGGCCCGCGGGGGTGCCGAACGTCCCGGTGATCCGGGCCGGTCAGCCCGTGCCTGGCTGGCCGGGTGCTGGCCATGCTGGAGGCACGAACTGGGCCCGGGGAGGCGAGCCCGGGACGCAGACGAACCCAGAGACAGGTGCCGTGATGAAGGCGAACGTTGGTGACTTGCTGGTCGTGCCCGGCCGGGAATAGCCGCACCGGCCTGGTCATCCGCGTCCTGGGCCAGGACGGGGCCCCGCCGTACGTCATCAAGTGGCTGCGCGATGGGCACATCGCCATGGTGACCCCCGGCCAGTACGCCCGGATCCTCCCGCCCGCCCATGACGGTCCTGGCCGGGCATTCCGGATAGCCTGACCGGCGTGGCCCGGGCCCCGGGGCCTGCGCGAGTGGCCGGGCGGACCCGGCGGTCCTATGATCAGCATCGTGCCCACCATGGGTCCCCGGAGGGAGGCGGCCCGCGTGGAGTCGCCCGAGCCGCATCTGCTCCTGCCGGATCTGCGGCTCGACGAGTTGCTGTCCGAGCTTCAGGGCCGGCTGCAAGCTGTGCTGGCCACGCGCGACCGGGTGCACGCCCTGCTGGAGGCGGTTGTCGCCATAGGCAGCAACCTGCAGCTGGAGGCCGTGCTGCGGCGGATCGTCGGAGCGGCGGTCACCCTGGTCGACGCCCGGTACGGCGCGCTAGGTGTCATCGACAAGGACGGCCGGCTGGCCGACTTCATCCCGGTCGGCGTGGACGAGGCAACGATCACCCGGATTGACCACTGGCCGGAAGGCCGCGGGCTGCTCGGCCTGCTGATCACCGATCCTCGTGCGCTGCGGCTGGCTGACATCGCGAGCCACCCGCAGTCGTCCGGCTTCCCGGACGGGCACCCGCCGATGAAAACGTTCCTGGGCGTGCCGATCCGGATCCGCGACGAGGTCTACGGCAACCTCTACCTGACCGAAAAGCGCGGCGGGGCCGCGTTCGACGAGGAAGACGAGATCCTGGTGACCGCGCTGTCCTCGGCGGCCGGCGTGGCCATCGAGAACGCCCGGCTGTTCGACGAGGCGCACCGGCAGCAGCAGTGGCTGGAGGCCAGTTCCGAGGTAACCCGCAGACTGCTGGGGGGCACCGCGGTTGATGACGTGCTCAGCTTCGTGACGCAGCAGACCCTGGAGATGACCGCGGCCGATCTGGTCGTGCTCGCCCTGCCCAGCGAGGACCGCCAGCACCTGACGATCAGCCACGCGGCGGGGGCGGGCGCGAAGACCGCGCTGGGCCTGCGGCTGCCCTCCGGGGCGTCCATCTCGGGCACGGTACTGGCCAGCGGCCAGCCCATCACGGTGGACGACTTCCGCCATGACCCACGGGCCTCGACGGTGGCCAGGGAGACCCTGGAGCTGGGGCCCGCGATCCTGCTGCCGCTCGGTGACGCGCGCAACGTCCGCGGCGTGCTCACCGTCGGCCGTGCGGCTGGGTCGATGCCGTTGCCACGGGCGGCCATGGACCTGGCCATGACGTTCGCGGGGCAGGCTGGGATCGCGCTGGAGCTGGCCGAGCGCCGGGAGGACGCCGAACGGCTCACGGTCTTCGAGGACCGCGACCGGATCGCCCGCGACCTGCATGATCAGGTCATCCAGCGGCTCTACGCCAGCGGCATGAAGCTGCAGGGCACTATCCCGCTGATCACCCGGCCGCTGGTCGGGGAACGGGTGAGCAGCGTCGTTGACGACCTAGACCAGACGATCACCGACATCCGGGCGGCCATCTTCAGCCTGCAGGCCCGCGGGCGGGACCTGCCTGGCCTGCGGGCCAAGATCAGGGAAGTGGTTGACGACATGACCGGGGCGCACGGCATGACTTCCTCGCTCCGGCTCGGCGACCGGCTGGACTATGAGGTTCCCGGGGAGATCGGCGAGCACATGCTGAACGCGCTGCGCGAGGCGCTGTCGAATGCCGCCCGGCACGGTCAGGCCAGGCACGTCGATATCGGCGTCAGCGTGGGCAGCGAGCTGGTCCTGGTGGTCAGCGACAACGGCAGTGGCATCAAGGACACCTCCCGCCGCAGCGGGCTGGCCAACCTGGCCCGGCGGGCCGAGCAGTATGGCGGCGCGCTCACCGTCGGCCCGGCCAGCGGCGGCGGGACGGAGCTGCGCTGGCAGGTCCCGCTGCCCGAGACGGCCTGACCGTGGACCGGCTCAGCCGCCCGGCTCAGTGGCCTGGCTGCGGCGGGTGCGGAATGCCCTGGTCCTCGAATACCCGGGCCGCGTAGGCGGCGGCCTGAGTCCGGCGCTCCATGCCCAGCTTGGCGAACAGGGCCGATACATAGTTCTTGACCGTCTTCTCGGCGAGGAAGAGGCGCTGGCCGATCTGCCGGTTGGTCAGGCCCTCGCCGATCAGCTCCAGGATCTTCTTTTCCTGCTCGGTGAGCCCGGCCAGCGGATCGGAGCGGGTTGCCTGGTCACGCATCCGCTTCATCACCCGGCTGGCCGCCTCCGGGTCCAGCATGGACTCACCCGAGGCCACCGTGCGGACCGCGCCGACCAGATCGGTGCCCCGGATCTGCTTGAGCACGTAGCCAGCGGCGCCGGCCATGATCGCGTCGAACAGCGCGTCGTCGTCGCCGAAGGAGGTGAGCATGAGGCAGGCCACCTGGGGCATCTTGGACCGGATCTCACGGCACACGCTGACGCCGTTCCCGTCCGGCAGGCGCACATCCAGCACGGCCACGTCCGGCTTCAGCGCGGGGATCCGGGCCAGGGCCGATTCGGCGGTGCCTGCCTCACCAACGACCACGATGTCCGGCTCGGCTTCCAGCAGCTCCTTAACGCCGCGCCGGACGATCTCATGATCGTCGAGCAGGAACACGCCGATCCGCCGCTGAGCCGGCGCTGACTGGTCCATGGGCTGCTTCTCCTCACATCGCGTGACCATCGGAAGCACCCGTGTGGCTGATCCTCGGTAACGGTGGGTTAACCCTAGATGCACGAACTTCACCTGGGCACGGGACCATAGTCCCGGGCCATCGGGGCGTACGGCATAGATCCGCCTGCGGGCCGGGCTGAGTGCTGCCCCAGCCGCCGCAGGTAAGGGTCGGCGGGCTGGGACCAATGGCCCCCTGGAAGGGGGCGAAGGCCGTTGGCCAGCGGCCGGGCGGGCCCTGGATCCTGAAGGTGACTGAGGGGAAAGGGCAACTGAGGCAGAGCCGCTCGCCCACGTATCGCTGCCGGGCGGCTTATGAGAGGAGACCTCGATGCCGGTCCGGGTAGGAATCAACGGCTTCGGGCGAGTCGGCCGTGCGTTCGTGCGGCGTGCCCTGGACCGGGAAGACCTGGCGGTCGTGGCCATCAACGACCTCACCGACGCGCGGACCCTGGCGCATCTGCTGGAGTTCGACTCCACCTACGGTCGGCTGGGATGTGCGGTGGGCTACGGCCCGGACTCGATCACCGTGGACGGGGTGCCCATGAAGGTGCTGTCGCACCAGGATCCGGCCGCGATCAACTGGGCTGAGCTCGGGGTTGGCCTCGTCATCGAGTCCACCGGCAAGTTCCGGGCCCGCGACGATGCCGCCCTCCACCTCAAGGGGGGCGCCCGCAAGGTGCTGATCTCCGCGCCGGGCAAGGGTGCCGACCTGACTGTCGTGGTCGGGGTCAATCAAGGCGACTATGACCCCGGCCGGCATGATGTGATCTCGGCTGCCTCGTGCACCACGAACTGCGTGGTGCCGATGGTGAAAGTGCTGAACGACGCGTTCGGCCTGGTCAAAGGCTTGATGACGACGGTTCATGCGTACACGGGTGACCAGATGCTGCTCGATGGCCCGCACAAGGACCTGCGCCGGGCCCGCAGCGCCGCGGTCAGCATCGTGCCGACCAGCACCGGCGCCGCCCGCACCACCGGGGTGGTCATCCCGGAACTGGCCGGGCGGCTGGACGGCGTGGCGGTCCGGGTCCCGGTCGAGGATGGCTCGCTCACCGACCTGACGGCCGTGCTGCACCGTGAGGTGACCGCGGCCGAGGTGAACCTGGCCTTCGAGCAGGCGGCCGCGGGCGATCTGGGCAGGGTGCTGCAGTACAGCACCGACGCGCTGGTCTCCCGCGACATCATCGGGCAGCCGGCCTCCTGCGTGTTCGACTCCGGTCTGACCCAGGCCGCGGGCGATCTGGTGAAGGTGTTCGGCTGGTACGACAACGAGTGGGGCTACACCTGCCGGCTCGTCAACCTGGCTGCCCTCATCGCCGCCCGGCTCTAGCCGGACGGCCCGGCGAGGAGACGGACATGACACGCCTGCCGATCATCGTGGGGACGGATGGCTCGGAGCCGTCCCTGCGGGCCGTTGACTGGGCGGCGCGGGAGGCCGCGGCCCGCGGTCTGCCGCTGCGTATCGTGTCCGTTCCCGAGCTGCCCGCGCGGATGTCCGCCCACCATGCACGCGCGCTGAGCAGCGCGGCGGAGCGGGCGGCCGCGCAGCAGCCGGGCCTGGCCATTGACCCCAGGCTGCTGCCCGGCCATCCCGCGCAGGTCCTGATGGAGAGCTCCACGGACGCCGCCATGCTGGTCGTCGGGTCCTGGGGTGCCGGGGCGCTGTCCGCCAGGTTCCTCGGCTCGGTCAGCCAGGACGTGGCCACCCGCGCCTGCTGCCCGGTCGTCGTGGTCCGCGACCACTATCTCCCGGCACGTCGGGAGATAGTGGTCGGTATCGGCGATCTGGACCAGGCTGGGCGGGCGCTGGAATTCGCCTTCGAGGCAGCGGCGCTGCGCGACGCGGCCGTGGTCGCCGTGCACGCCTGGTCGTGGTACCTGCCCACCACCGGCCGGCTGGCCAGTATGGACGCAGCGGAGCGGGCGGCGGCGCACACCTGCTGCCTGTCACCGGACATCTCAGCCCAGCTGGGCGACGCGGTCGGCCGCTGGCGGGACAAGTACCCCGGAGTACAGGCCGAGGTGCAGCTCCCCCGCGGCCTGCCGGGCCGGGCGCTCACGGTCGCCTCCACCCGTGCTGACCTCGTCGTACTCGGGCGGTGGCCCACACAGCGGCCCAGTTCCGGGGTGCGGTCGGTGACCCACACGGTGCTGCATCACGCGCACGCCCCCGTCGCGGTCACCGCACCCGATCTGGTGCCCGGGGTGAGCTCGGCCCTGACCGCCGCCACCCGGGGTCCACGGTGAGCCCGCCAGAGGCGTGAGGTGCGAAAGTCCCGCACGGGCGGGAGATTCGGCCCTACCCCCTGGGTGGGCCGGGTTCCATGCTGGGATCAGGAGGGAGGCCCGCGATGAGCACGAGCCGGATGCCGCACCTGAGCTGGCCCGCCCGGATGGCGCGCGGGCTGTGGCCCGACCGGAACCCGCTCCGGCGCCCGTCGGACCGGGCGGAAGCCGGAATGCTGGCCGTGCTGGTCGTGGCCTTCCTGGTCGGCGCGCCGTTCCTCGCGCTCATCGCCTGGCGGGTGACGGTCAGCGTCACCTTCACCACCGTGGATGCCCAGCATGCTGGCTGGCGTCAGGTCTCCGCCGTGCTGCTGACCGGCGCGCCCGCCTCGGGCTACTACGATCCCCCGGTGCGGGCCGCCTGGACCGCGCCCGATGGCGCACGGCGGCAGGGAACGGTGTACCCAGAGCCAGGCGCCCGGGCCGGGACGGCCACGCCCATCTGGGTCACCGCGGCCGGGCGGCAGATGGCCTGGCCGATGACGCCATCCCAGGCCGGCGGCCAGGCTGGCGTCATCGCCGGCCTCGTGGTCGCGTTCTGGGGGATGGTCCTCTGGGGAGCTGGGCTGTTCGGCCGGTACCTGATCGATGCCCGCCGGATGGCCGCCTTGGACGCCGAATTGCGGGCCGTCCAGCTCAGCGGGCCGGCTGGGGCTAGCCCCTGAAAGGGATGAGATAGATGGGTGACTTCTTCCAGATCATCGCGGCGGGCCCAGCTTTCTTCGTGAGCTCGTGGGTGCTGATGATCTTCGCCGGGATAGTCGGAACCGACGTCGGTATCCGGCCGTTCGGCTATGTCACGTCGATGGTGGTCACCATCGGGCTGTGGCTGACGCTGGCCCCCGCGGCCGGCGCGATCGCGCGCACGGTGCGGAAGAAGAATTGATCCGGGCGCCGCTACCCTGAAGGTGGAGCGGGGGTTGGTGCCATGCGGGAAGGCCCGGTGGAACGCATGCGTGAGCCTGAGGCGACCGCCGGCAAACTCGATGAGCTGGTCACGCCCGTCGGCGAGCCCGAGAACGCCGTGTTCGTGGACAACGCGCGGCTGGTCCGCTGGGCGGGCCCGGCCTTCGCGCTGTTTTCGCTGGCCCTGCTGCCCTGGACCGCATACCTGGCGTACTCGCTTCCGTCCCGGCAGGTGTCCCCGCACTACGCCATCGCGTGGGCCGGCTTCGACGTCATCCTGCTGGTGGTGCTGGCGGGAACCGCCTACTTCGCGCTCCGGCGGTCCCGTTACCTCGCGACCGCCGCGGCCTCGGCGGCGACCTTGCTGGTCGTGGACGCATGGTTCGATATCACGACCTCGCCACCGGGCGGGCAGCTCATGGAGGCGATAGTGCTGGCGGTGCTGGTTGAGCTCCCGCTGGCGTCGCTGTGCGTGTGGCTGAGCCATCACACCCAGCAACTGTGCGAACGCCGGATACTCCTGCTGCTCCCGCGCGACCCCCGCCGGGCCCGGCCGGGCCGCCTGGCCCGGCCGGCGTCACGAGGCGGTTCGGCGGCCCCGCCGCGGCCTGGCTCAGGCCGCTAGTGCCGCGGTGAAGGTGCTCGTGGCCGGCGCGTCGGGATTCGTCGGCGGGCGGCTCGGCCCGGCGCTCGCCCGGGCCGGGCACGACGTCGTGGCGATGACCCGCAACCCCGCTGGGTACACCGGCGCCGGACGGCCGGTCTACGGGGACGTCCAGGACCGCGCCACGCTGGGCAGCGCGCTGGCTGGCTGCGAGGCCGCCTACTACCTCGTGCATTCACTCAGCGATCCGGATTACGAGCGCAAGGATGCCGCCGCCGCCGTGGCATTCGGCCACGCGGCGGCCCGGGCCGGCCTGGACCGCATCATCTATCTCGGCGGTCTTGGTGATGACAGCGACACGCTCTCACCCCATCTGCACAGCCGCCGTCTGGTCGAGAAGCTGCTGGGCTCGGCCGGTGTCCCGGTGACCGTCATCCGGGCCGGGATCATCGTCGGGCATGGCGGTATTTCCTGGGAGCTGACGCGGCAGCTCGTTGAGCACCTGCCCGCGATGATCACGCCCCGCTGGGTCACCACCCGCACCCAGCCGATCGCGGTGGACGACGTCGTGCGCTACCTGCTCGGGGTGCTGGCGCTGCCGCAGACCGCCGGCCGGGTCTTCGAGATCGGCGGACCCGAGATCCTCCAGTACGTCAGCATGCTGCGCCGCGTCGCCGCCATCGAGGGCCGGCCGCTGCCTATCCTGCCGGTACCGCTGCTCAGCCCCCGGCTGTCGTCGCTGTGGCTGACGCTGGTCACCGACGTGGACACGGCCACCGGCCGGGCGCTGGTCGACTCGATGACCAACGAAGTCATCGTGCGGGATCAGTCGATCCGCGGCCTGATCCCGTTCGAGCCCATGTCCTACGACGACGCCGTGCGCGCCGCGCTCAGCGAACGCCGCCAGGCCAGGAGCGGCGGCCGGTGACCACCCGCCGCCTGGCCCGGTGGCGGCACCGCGCCGCCCCGGCCCGGCGTGGCTGGGCGCTGGCCGGCGCCGGCGTCGGCGGCGCCGCGCTGCTCGGCACGTCGCTGTCCACCAGGCCCGGCTCGCCGCAGTTCTACGCGCTGACCATGGGCCTGGCCGGCACCTGGGCCACGGGCGCGGCCGCTTCCGGGTTCCTGTCCCCGGGCCGGCCGGGTCGCCAGCGTCACGCCGGCCTGGTCGTGGCGCCCGTGCTCACCGGCGTGGCCGCTTTCGGGCTGTTCTATGGCGCCGCCCGGCTGGCCCGGCACATCCCCCCGCTCAACCGGGCCGTCGCGGGCGTCCTGCACTATGCCGATGGCGGCTCGGCGCCCCTGGTCATGCTCACCGCGGGCACCAACGCGGTCGCCGAGGAACTGTTCTTCCGCGGCGCGCTCTGGTCGGCCGTGCAGGACTCCCATCCCATCGTCACGACCACGATCGCCTATACCGCGGCCACGGCGGCCACCCGTAACCCCGCCCTCGTCCTGGCCGGCGCCGTGACCAGCGTGCTCTTCGGCCTTCAGCGCCGCGCCTCCGGCGGCGTCCTGGCCCCCTCGCTCGCCCACCTCACCTGGTCCCTCCTCATGCTGCGCTACCTCCCGCCGCTGTTCCGGCCGCCCCCGCCGGATGGTCCGCCGGCGCGGCCGTAGGGTTGGAACGTCCTAGGGACACGGCCTAGCTGCGCCGCTGGCACGAAGCAGGGAGCACTGATGCAGGCGATCATGGTCAGCGAATTCGGCGGCCCCGGGGTACTGCGGGCCGGCCAGGCGCCGATGCCACGGCCCGGCCCGGGCGAGGTGCTGGTCCGGGTGCTCGCCGCCGGAGTCGGCCCGTGGGACGCCAGTCTCCGGACGGGTGGCTGGACCGGCGGCCTGCCGTACATCCCGGGCGGCGAGTTCGCGGGCGTGATCGAGGGTGACACCGGCGCTGACGCTGGATTCGACGACGGGGCGCAGGTGTACGGCTATCCGGGCCTGACCGGGTGTTACGCGCAGTATGTGACCTGCCCCGCCGAGCAGCTGGCTCCGGTCCCCGCCGGGCTGCCTATGGTCAACGCGGCGGCCACGCCGATCGACGCGCTGACCGCGGAGCAAGGGCTGACCGACGTGCTGGCGCTCGGCGCCGGGGACCAGGTCCTGATCACCGCCGGCGCGGGCGGCCTCGGTCATTTCGCGGTGCAGATCGCCCGGATCCTCGGAGCTGAGGTCATCGCCACCGCCAGCCCACAGCACCACGAGTTCCTGCACCGGCTGGGGGCGGCCGTTGTCCTCGATCACACCAAGCCTGACTGGCCCGATCAGGCCCGGGAGGTGACCAGCGGGGGAGCGGGCCGGGTGCTGGCCTGCGCGGCGCCCACCCTGGCTGGCGCGGCCCGCGCGGCCCGCGATGGGGCACTGATCGCCACCCCGGTGCACGCCGAGTTTCCGGACCAGGACCGGGTCCGCTGGCAGGGATACAACGGCCAGCCGAGAGGAAGCCGCCTGATCCGGATGGCGCCCTGGTTCGACGACGGCTCGCTGTCGGTCACCGTGCAGGCCCGCTACTCCTGGCACGACGCCGCACGGGCCCATGAGGTGGTGGAGCAAGGCCACACCCAGGGCAAGCTGGTGCTGATCGTGGATGACGACCTCGCGGCCGGCCTCGGGGTCTGATCCGGTGGCCGGCCCCGGATCGGAGATCGAGGAACTCGCGCGGGACCGTCTCGGCTTCCCGCGGCTGCGGCCCGGGCAGCTGGCTGCGGCGCAGGCGCTGGCCGGCGGGCGCGATGCGCTGGCGGTGCTGCCGACCGGGGGCGGGAAGTCGGCGATCTACGAACTGGCCGGGCTGCTGCGGGCCGGGCCAACCGTGGTGGTGTCGCCGCTGATCGCGCTGCAAGACGACCAGCTCGCTCACTTGCGGGCGGCTGGCCTGCGGGCGATCGTGCTCAACTCCCAGCAGTCGGCCGGTGCCCGCGCCGCGGCGCTGCTCGCCTCGTGCGACTCGGGCACGTTCGTGTTCCTGTCGCCGGAGCAGCTGGCCAACGGGGAGACCCGCGAAACGCTGCGGCGCGCCCGGCCGGGGCTGTTCGCCGTGGACGAGGCGCACCTGATCAGCCAGTGGGGACATGACTTCCGGCCCGATTACATGCGCCTCGGCGCACAGGCCGAGGCGGTCGGCGCGCCGGTCCGGCTGGCGCTGACCGCGACCGCCGCGCCGCCGGTGCGGCAGGAGATCATCCGGCGGCTCGGGCTGCGCGATCCAGTGGTGGTGCTGGGTGACTTCGACCGGCCGCAGCTGTACCTGTCCGCGCGTCATGTGCGGACCACTCCGGACAAAGAGAGCGAGCTGGTCCAGGCGGCCCGCGAATTCACCGGCCCGGGGATCGTGTATGCCGCCACCCGCGCAGGCGCGCAGGCCGCACGGGACGCCCTGGCGTCGGCCGGCGAGCGGGTGACGCTGTATCACGCCGGGCTTCCGGCACGGCAGCGCCACGAGGCGATGACGGCGTTCCTGGACGGCCAGGACCGGGTCATCGCGGCCACCGTCGCGTTCGGCATGGGGATCGACAAGCCGGACGTCCGGTGGGTGCTGCACGTTGACCCGCCGCCTTCGCTGGATTCGTACTACCAGGAGATCGGGCGGGCCGGCCGGGACAGCCAGCCCTCCCAGGTGCGGCTGCTCTACCGCTACGACGACTTCGAGCGGGCGCGTCACCTGATGGCCAGGGGGGTCGCTGGCGCGGCCGTGGCGCGGGCCGCGGCCGCGCTCGCCGCGGGCCAGCCGGTCGAGCCGGGCGAACGGCAGCAGACAGCGGCCCTGACCCGGCTGGCTGACCTGGGTGCGGCGGCCTGGCAGGCGGATGGGGATGTCCGGTGGACCGGGGCGATGACCGTAGCCGCCGCGCTGGGCGCGTCAGAGACGGAAACCGGCCGCGAGGATGAGGTGGAGCGGTCCAGGCTGACGATGATGCGCCGCTACGCGGAGCAAACCGGCTGCCGCCGGTCGTTCCTGCTGACCTACTTCGGGCAGGACTACCCCGGCCCGTGCGGGAACTGCGACAACGACCTCGGGCCGGCCGCCCCCACGCCTACCGGGGTCCCGTTCCCCGTGGGCACGCGCGTGCAGAGTGAGCGCTGGGGCCCGGGCACGGTACAGCGTTACGACGGCGACCAGGTCACCGTGCTGTTCGACGAGCACGGCTACCGCGAGATGTTCCTGCCGGTCGTCCTCGACCGCGGCCTGCTGCGGCCTGCCTAGAGCACGGACCGGACCAACAAGTTCATGGCTGGCTGGCCGGCTGGTCGGGGGAACTCACCAGGATGAGCCGGTCGCCGCGGGTCAGTGGCGTGGCCCGGGGGTCGGAGGCGGCCAGCACATCATTCACGGCGATGACGATCTGGGCCGCGGTGCCGATTTCCGCGCGCTCGAGCACGCTGCGCCGCGTGGCGTCACCGCTGACCCCGACCAGCCCACTGGAATTGGCCTCGGCTACCGCTTCGGCTGAGGCGTCCACCACCACGATGGACCCAGCCGGTACCCCGCACTCACCCAGCGTCCTGATCACGCTCCGGCCCTTGGTCCCGTACCCCACGATGACCGTATGACCCGCCACCCGCGACCTCCACCGGTTGATCCGCCAGTTCACCCGAGTCCGTTCGGCCAGCACCTCCAGGGTGGTACCCACCAGGAGGACGAGGAAGATGACCCGGATCGGGGTGATCAGGACGATGTTCACCACCCGGGCCGTGTCCGTGACCGGGACGACGTCCCCGAAGCCGGTGGTGGACAGCGTCACGGTCGCGTAGTACAGGCTGGCCAGGGCCGACAGCGGCTGTCCCGGATGCGCGGCATCCCGGTAGCCGCCGCGGCCCAGGTAGACGATCACCGTCGAGGCCGCGAGCAGCATGGCCGCCAGCAGCATCCGCTTGCTCACCGCGGCCAGCGGTGTCACCGGCCGGCCGGGCAGCGACACGGTACCTGCGGGCCGCGCCGCCGGGCCTTGCCCGGCCCGGCGGAATCTCCCCACGGGCAGTGACATTACTCAGGCTGCACCCGGGCCAGGTCAGCCGCGCTCCGGCCGTGGCCGGCCGGGCCCGGGATAAGGGTGTGATTCAGCCTGGACGTCGCCGAGGCCATCCCGGGATGCCGGATTCGCCCGCCGGGTCGGCTTCCCCGGCTACCCGGGCCGCGGTCACGACGCCTTCCCCAGCGACCCCGTCCGGCCCGGGTCCGCCGGCCGTAACGGCGGCCGGTGCCCCGGCCGCAGCCCGTCCTCGCCGGGCCACCGCGGCCGCGATCGACGGATAGACGAGCACCGACAGCACCCCGGCGCCGACCAGCGCGGCGGCATTGGCCGGGATCATCACCCCGTCGCTCAGCCCGATGACCGCCAGCGCGATCAGCAGCGGCATCGTGGTGGCGGTGATAAACGTCATTTCCACCCGCTGCCGCAATGCCAGCGCGTGCCGGTAGACCAGCAACGAGGGCAGCCCACGGACCACGAGCAGCAGCACGAAGAAGACAGCCAGGCGCAGCGGGTTGGCGATGATGGACCGGACGTCGAGGGTCATGCCGGAGGCCACGAAGAAGACCGGGATGAAGAACCCGTAGCCCACGGCGTCGAGCTTCCCCTCCAGCGGGGTGAGGTCCATGCTCACGTGGTGCGTCCAGCTGCGCAGCACTATCCCGGCCAGCATCGCGCCCAGGACGACGTCCAGCCCGAACCGCTCGGCGGCCACCAGGAGCAGCAGCAGCAGGACGATGGACCAGCGCAGGGTGGTCTGCGCGGTCGCCCGCCGCCCCTGCTGCACCAGGGCGCGCATCCGGGCGTCACCGAGGATCCGGGGCAGTGTGGTCAGCACGATGGCCACCAGGCCCACGGCCAGGATCGACGCGATCGCGACGAACTCGCCGCGCCGGGTGAGGACCAGCGAGATGGCCACGATCGGGAAGAGTTCCCCGACCGCGCCGGCCGCCAGCACGTACCGGCCGAAGTCACCGGACAGCATGTCGTTGTCGTGCAGGATGGGCAGCAGTGTGCCCAGCGCGGTGGTGGTCAGGGCGAGGCCGATCGGCACGAAGTCACGGACGAAGCCCAGGGCGCCGAGGACCGCCACCGCGCCCACGGCGATGAAGACGCTGAACGCCCAGCCGCCGATGGCCAGCCGGCCCGCTCGCGGAGCAGGCGCGGGTCGAGCTCATACCCGGCCAGCAGGAACAGGAACCCCAGCCCGACATTGGCCAGCAGCTTGATGCTGCCGGTGTCGGCCAGGCCGAGGACGTGCGGGCCGATCAGGACGCCGGCCAGGATCAGCACGACCACCTGGGGAATGCGCGGGCCGGGCAGTGCGGCCACGATGATCGGTGCTAGCGCGGCCACCACCGTTACCGCCAGCAGTGCCTGGAGGCCGTCCATCCCCGCAATCCCCCCACCCCGAGCGCAGCTAATTACCGACGTTCCCGGAAATGCCCAGGAAGACTCTTGTGTTGCGATGAACAATTGGGCCGGGCGCCCCCAGCTACCTCAATAGCCAGACCAACGGTGAAGATGGCGTCCGGCGGCGTGCCGACGGGGGAGCAGGTGGGTTTCGTGACCGAGGATCCGGACCCGGGCAGGACGCTGGAGCAGGCGCGGTCCTACCTTCGCGGCGCCGATCCCGTGCTGGCCCGGCTCATCGATGAGCGGCCGGCCTTCGACCCGCGGGCCTGGCTGGCCGAGCTGCCTGCGATGGATCTGTACGGCGCGCTGCTGTTCCAGGTCACCGGGCAGCAGCTGTCCGTCGCCTCGACCCGCCGGATCCTGGCCCGCATCGAGGCCCTGTTCGGCGGCCGCCTGCCTGCACCTACCGAACTGCTGGGCCTGGAGCCCGCCCAGCTCCGCGCGGCCGGGCTGTCGTGGCGGAAGATCAGCACCCTGCGTGACCTGGCCGAACGGCTGTCGGACGGCCGGCTGGACGCGGACGTGCTGAGCCGCCTGCCCGACGACGACGTGATGGCCGCGCTGACCGCCATTCCCGGGATCGGCCCGTGGACCGTGCAGGGCGCCCTGCTCGTCGCGCTGGGCCGGGAAGACGTCGTGCTGCCGGGCGACCTGGCGCTGCGCAAGGCGGTGCAGGCCGCCTACCGGCTCGATCATCTCCCGTCCCAGCAGGAAGTCCTGGACATCGCCGAGAAATGGCGGCCCTACCGCAGCCTGGCCACCAGCTACCTGTTTTCCGCGGCCTTCGAGCCAGGCCCGGCTCAGGCCAGCAGTGGGCCCGCAGCGTCATTCATCGCCCGGGACCCCGTAGCTCGGTGCGGCCGTGGGGTCGAGGGCGCGCTGGACGTAGGCCGCCTCCTGGGGCTGCCATACCGCCCACAGGCGGGCCAGCTCGGCGACCGGATCGTCGTGCCAGTCCACCCGCAGATCAGTGACCGGCCAGGTCACCTCGTCCACGACCAGCAGCCCGGCCGAGCGCACCGGCCCTTCCTCGCCACCCGCGGCCGCCCCGGCGCGCAGGGCGCCGAGGAGCCGCCCGGCCAGCGGGTCCTGGGACCGCCGTTCGAAGGCCGCCGTCATGGCCGCGGTGACCTGCTCGCTGCCGAGCAGGTTGCCCGCGGCCAGGCAGTCCGTTCCGGCCCGGGTGCTGTGCCGGCCGAGCGTGCGGGCCCCGCAGAACGAAGCTGTCCGGCCGGCCGCGTCGACGACCGCGAGCTGGCGGTACTCGGCGTGCGGCGACCCGCTCATCACCTCGTCCAGGGCACCGGCGGCCGGGCGCCCGAGCGCCAGGAGATCGAGTACCCGCGGCCCCAGCGCGGGGTCGGTGACGTTCTGGGTGGCGACGGCGCCCACCCCAGCCCGCGCCCAGGCGCAGCGCGCGGCCACGGCCGGGCTCGACGAGCTCACCACCAGGCCGAGCATCCCGGTCCGCGCGCAGCGGCCGACCAGCGAGAACGTCATGGCCTGACCGCGACCGCGGTCACTTCCACCAGCCACTCCGGCCGGGCCAGGGCCTGCACGACCAGGCCGGTGAAGCAGGGATACACCCCGGCCAGCCGCTCGCCGAGCACGCCGTAGACCGGCTCGCGGTAGCGGATGTCGGTCAGGTACACGTCGCAGGTGACGATGTGCTCCAGCCGCGCGCCCGCCTCACCGAGCAGCAGCTCGATGTTGTCCATGACCTTGCTGGCCTGGCCGGCTGGATTCCCGATCGCGACCGACTCGCGGGTATCCAGGTCCTGGGCCACCTGACCGCGGAGATAGACGGTGCGGCCCGCCACCACCGCCTGGCAGAGGTCATTGGACAGGCGCTGCTCCGGGTACGTGCGGGCGGTGTTGAACGGGCGGATCCGCCGGTGCCCGCCGACCGTGATCGGCTCGGTCATCCCGGGTCTCCCTCCGGTCGCGCGGGCGCCCCGAGCCCGGCGGACTTGCTCATCCGCTCGACGGCCGGGCCGAAGTCGTAGTTGTTGTACACCGCGAGCAGGTGGGAGAACGCCGGCGACTGGGCGAACAGCTGGAAGGTCAGCCGGTGGCCCGCGTAGTCGGAATTGAGCAGGTCATGGGCGTAGGCAAGCATCTTGCGCCGGTCCTCGGCCTCGATGTCGCCGACCCGGAAGTACTTGGCCAGCCAGTCCCGGGTTCCGGGCGCCCGGAACGCCGCCGCGCTGGGCACCAGGCTGACCTGGCAGCCGCACAGATCGCGGACCAGGTGCATCATCTCGGGCAGCTGCGCGCAGGCGTGCACCCGCCCGGTGTAGAGCAGTGCCTGGTTGGGCATCAGCAGGCCGCCTGGGCTCGGCTCAGCCAGCTCGATCGACGCGGTCAGGTGCGCGGCGATGCCCTCGCGGTAGCACGCGAGCTGTGCGATCTTCTCCCGCACGCCCTGGTGCATCTTCACCCCGGTCTGCTGGGCGTTGGCGTAGGCCAGGCCGAGCAGCAGGTCGGCGAGGCGGAGGTGGCGGTGGACAAAGGCGTACATGCTGTACCGGTGCAGCGTCGCCCGGATGAAGGCGGCGGCCCGGGTGTGCCGGTAGAAGAACACGTTCTCCCAGGGGATCTCCACGTCGTCAAAGACGATCATGGTGTCCACCTCGTCGAAGCGGTTGCTGAGCGGGTAGTCGTCCGCGGCCAGCCGCCCGGCAAACCCGGACCGGCAGATGTGCCGCATGCCGGGCGCGCCCATGTCGGCCAGGAAGCCGACCGCGTACTCGGACAGGGCGTCGTTGCCCCAGTCGCCGATGGTCGGCTTGACGAACGCCTGGTTGGCGTAGGCGGCCGCGGTCTCGAATTTGGCCCCGCGGACCACGATGCCGTTGTCGGTCTCCCGGACCACGTGCAGCAGGACGTCGGGGTCCTGGTCCCGCGGGTGCCTGCTCCGGTCGCCCTTGGGGTCGGTGTTGGCCGAGACGTGGAACGGGTCGGCCAGCGCCGCCCGGCGGACGTGGTTACGGATGTTGGCCGAGAACGTGGGATCGATCTCGTTGAGCACGTCCTGGCCGTCGTACAGCGACCACATCTCGCCGACGGTCTCGTCACCGACGCGGGTGACCACGCCGCCGATGTCGTCGAGGACGGTCTCCACGGCCGCGTGCTTGGCGTGCCAGTCCTCCTTGGCCAGCGGCGGCTTGCCGCCGGTCGCGCAGGTCTCGCCGGTCTCCTCGTCCCGGTACGTCATGGCCGCCGCGGCGGCGGGCTCGTGGGCCAGGTCGTAGATCCGCGCCCGCACGTCGATGATCGGCTTGAACGCGGGGTGGCTGGTGACGTCCTTGACCTGCTCGCCGTCGATCCATACCTCGCGGCCGTCCGCCAGGGACTGCCGGTACTCCTCGCCGGTCCTGATCACGGTGCTTCCTTCACGTTGCTGGTGCCGGGTGCGGTGCGCCGGCCGGGTCCGCATGGAGCTGGGTGACCTCGCGCCGGAAGGGCACCACGTCGTTGCCGGGCAGGCCGGCGCCGAACTCTTCCGCGTAGCGGCGGCCCGACCAGACCGCGGCGGCGATGGTGCCTGGGGCCCACGCGTCGCCGATCGCGCGGACCGAGGCGAGGTGGCCCCGCTGCTGGCGCTGCGGTCAGCTGCCGGAACAGGTCCTCGTTAGGCAACCTGGCGGTCACCATGACGACGCAGTCCGCGGCGGCCTCGCTCAGCTGGCCGGTGTAGGTGCTGGCCAGCGTTACCTTGCCGGTGCCGACCGCGGTGAGCGCGGTGCTGGTGCGCAGTGTGACGCCGGCCAGCAGCAGCCGGCGCTGGATCTTGCCGACTTCCATCGTGTTGACCGTCCAGGCCGACACCTGGGCGGCGGGCGTGACGATCTCGACGTCGAAGCCTTCGCCCCGCAGCAGTTCGGCGAGGACGCCGCCCAGGTAGTAGTGGTCGTCGTCGTACACCACCACCCGGCCGCCCGCGGGCCGCCGCCCGGCCATGATGTCGTCGGGGGTGAGCACGTCGGCGCCGGGTTCGACCGGGATCGGCTGGGTGTGCCAGCGGGCGACACCGTCCCGCCGCCAGGTCGCGCCGGTGGCCACGGCCACGTGCTGGAACCCGAACTCCACGATGTCGTCGGCGGTCATCCGGCTCTCCCGGTAGACCTCGACATTGGGCATCGTCCCGATCGCCTGCTCGCGGTAGTCGAGTACCCGCACCCAGGCGGCCAGGCCGGGCAGCTGCGACTCCCGGGCGACGCGGCCGCCCAGCTCGCGCGTGGCCTCCGCGAGCACGACCTGGTAGCCGCGCACCCCCAGGGCCCGCGCGGCCTCCAGCCCGGCGGGCCCGGCCCCGGCGACCAGGATGCGCTCGTCCGAGTCGCGTGGCCGGATCCGCTCCGGGTGCCAGCCGCGGCGGAACTCCTCGCCCATGCTCGGGTTCTGCGTGCACCGGATCGGCGACATGGTGAAGTCGCCGGACACGCAGATGTTGCAGCCGATGCACTCGCGGATCGCCGCCAGCTGGCCGGTGCGGATCTTCTCGGGCAGGAACGGGTCGGCGATCGACGGCCGGGCGGCGCCGATGAGGTCGAGGATGCCGCTCCTGATCTGGCGGACCATGGTGTCGGGCGAGGTGAACCGGCCGACGCCGACCACCGGCTTGCTGGTCAGCTGCTTCAGCCCGGCGACGCAGGCTTCCTGCTCGCCTTCGGGGCCGAAGCGGGAGGTGTTCGAGTCGGCCTCCCAGGTGCCCAGCACGAAGTCCCACAGGTCGGGCAGTTCGCCGAGCTCGCCCAGGATTTCCTCGATGTGCCCGCGGCCGAGGCCGGCCTCGCCGAGTCCTTCCTCGACCGTGATCCGGCAGGCCACGGCGGCGCGGCCGTCGGCGACTTCCCGGGTGTCCTCGAGAATCTCCCGCAGCAGCCGCATCCGGTTGCGGGCGTTGCCGCCGTACTCGTCGGTGCGCTGGTTGAAGCGCGGTGAGAGGAAGTGCTCGATGCCGCCGAACGAGTGCCCGGCATAGACGTAGACGAGGTCGTAGCCGGCCTGCATCGAGCGGGTCACGGCGTTGCGGTGCCAGCGGCGCAGGTCGGCGATGTCCTGCTTGCTCATCATCCGCGCCTGCACCGGGTCGTAGCCGTAGCTGGCCACCGGCAGGTGATGCGGCCCCAGCGGCGTCTCCCGGCTGTACAGGTTCGGTGCGTTCATCCCGTTGTGGCACAGCTCGATCCCGGCCAGCCCGCCACCGTCATGGATCGCGGCGGCGATCAGCGCCAGGGCCGGCAGGTCCTGGTCGTCCCAGATCCGCAGCTCGATGAACGGTGTGATGTCCGAGGTCGGGTGGATCTCCACCTGCTCGGTGCACACCACCGCCCAGCCGCCCTCGGCCTTGACCTTGCGCAGTGCGGCCTCGGCGCTCGGGTCGCGGTAGCCCATCCCGTTGCAGTGCGGCACCTGGAAGAACCGGTTCCTGGTGACCAGCGGGCCGATGGCGACCGGCTCGAAGAGGATGTCGTACGGCGCGGGCGGGCCCGGGGCCGGGGTGGGGCTGAGCGCTCCTGGTTCGTGTTCGCTCATCCCTGGCACCTTTCTTTGCGGTTGAGAGCAAAATATAATCGGGAGCCAGGGCGTGTCCAGGGGGCAGCCCACGTTTCGCAGCATCCGGCAGCCGGAGAGGGTGGGGCCATGGCGCGGAAGAAGGACCAGGCCGCGCGCAGGCAGCAGCTCGTGTCGGCCACGATCGAGCTCATCGCCGACCGCGGCATCGAGGCGCTCACCCTGGCCGCGATCGCCGACCGGGCCGGCGTCTCGCACCGCCTGGTCGCCTACTACTACGCCGACCTGGAGTCCCTGGTGCACGAGGCGCACGGGGCCGCCGCTGAGCGCTACTACTGGGCCCGGCTGCAGGCCCTCGACCAGGTGGCCGGCCCGGAGCAGCGGCTGCTGCAGCTGATCCGCTCCGGGCTGCCGAGGCAGCAGGACCGCCGGCTGAGCCAGGTGCTCAACGAGCTGAGTGTCAGTGCCAGCCGCAGCCTGGTGCACGCCCGGCTGGTGTCGCAGCTGTTCGACCGCGAGGTCTCGCTCTACCTTTCGGTGCTGCAGGACGGCGAGGCCGCCGGGGCTTTCCGGCTCAGCCAGCCGGCCCTGACCCTGGCCCGCAACTTCGTCGCCCTGGAGGACGCCTACGGGTTCCACCTGCTGGCCAGGGAGTCCCCGGTCGGCGCGGCCACCGCGCTGGACGCGCTCACCGGCTACGCCCGGACCGCCACCGGCGCCACGCTGCTCAGCCCCGCGTGACCGGGCCGGGGCAGGTGGGTCAGGTGCTCAGGACCGACGGCGCGGGCGTCAAGGCCACCCGGCCAGCGGCTGAGCGGCCTGCCGGGGCCGGTCATGATCTGCGGTTTTTGCCGGGGATGTAGTGGAATGCCGGGTTGGTGTGGTGGACTCTCAGGGGAGTTACGAGGGGAGAGCACCCGCGATGCCACCGGATCATGTGCATTTCAATGGCAGCGTCAACCTGGCTGATACCGAGACGGTGATGCGGGAGATCGCTGGGCGGGTGCCGGCCGGCCTGCGGCGGGTTCCGGATGGGGAGCCGGGGGAGCGGAGTAACTGGATCTTCTTCCAGATGCAGAAGTTCCAGCGCTCGCCGTCGCTGGTCCCGGCCGGGCCGCTCGACGCCACGGCCGGCGACTACGAGCAGATCCCGCAGCTGCGGCTGGCCGACGGGGTCGATCCGGCCCAGATGGCCTGGCCGGATCTGGGTTACGCCCGCGCCTACCTCGATTCGTACGCGACGTTCGCCGCGCTGCGCGGCCAGGGTGTCATCCCCGGCAATGTCCGCTTCCAGGTCCAGTACCCGACGCCGCTCGCCTCGATCGGCGCCTACATCGTGCCCGAGCAGCAGCAGGTGCTGCTCGGCTCCTACGAGCAGGCGATGTTCGCGGACCTGGACCGGCTGCTGACCGCGATCCCGCACCAGGATGTGGCCGTGCAGTGGGATGTCGCGGTGGAGTTCGGCATCCTGGAGGAGGCGTTCGGGCCGGGTGGCGCGCAGGCCTTCGACGCGGTCACCGCCGCCCTGGCGCGCTGCGTGGACCGGGTTCCGGCCGACATCCCCGCCGGGCTGCACCTGTGTTACGGGGACTACGGCCATCAGCACTTCCAGCAGCCGCAATCACTGGCCATGCAGGTCCGGGTGCTGAACGCGGTCACCACGGCGGCCGCGCGGACGGTGAGCTTCGTGTCGTTCACCGTGCCCCAGGACCAGCGCGGCGAGCCCTATTTCGCGCCGCTGCGTGACCTGGCCGCAGGCCCGGGCACCGAGCTCAATTTCGCGCTGGTCCCGTATCACCCGGCCGATCAGGCGCCGGGCACCACCGCTGAGCAGGTGCGGCTCATCGACGCCGGCCTGGCGGCCAGCCCGGGTGGCAGCCGCGCCTGGGGGGTCAGCACCGAATGCGGCATGGGCCGGGCGGACCGGGACGACATCCCCGTGCTGCTCGACCTGCACCGCGAGATCATCACCGCGGGCTTAGTGATCAGCCACGGCCGGTGAGTCCGGCCCCGGACGGCCGTCTCAGTAGGCAGGGACGGAAGGGGACGCGCGTGGAGACCGTGGAGTCAGCCGATGGCACCGTCATCGCCTACGACTGGGCCGGTGACGGCCCGGCCCTCATCGTCAGCGTCGGCGCGTTCTGCACCCGCCGGACGTTCGTCGCGCCCGGCGAGCTCACCCAGCACTTCACGGTGGTCACCTACGACCGCCGCGGCCGGGGGGACAGCGGCGACACCCAGCCGTTCACGCCCGAGAAGGAGTACGCGGACCTGGCCGCGGTCGCCGCGGCGGCCGGTCCCAGGCCCCCGTTCGTGTTCGGCCATTCGTCCGGCGCGGCCATCGCGCTGCGGGCGGCCGCGGCCGGCCTGCCGGTGGCCGGCATCGTCGCGTACGAGGCGCCGTTCGGCAACGAGGACAGCCCGCGGCCGCCGGTCGACCCAGCCGATCACATCCGCCAGCTGGTGAGCTCGGGCCGCAATGGTGAGGCCGTCGAGTTCTGGATGGCTGAGGTGGTCAGGGCACCGCGCGACGTGCTGGCCCAGATGGACGGCGCCCCGTGGGTGCGGGCCCTGGAGCCGCTGGCGCCGACCCTGCCCTATGACATCGCGGTCACCGCCGGCGGGGTGCCCACGGCCGAGCTGGCGAAGATCGCCGCACCCGTCCTGTTCCTGGGGGGCAGGAACAGCCCGGGCTGGTTCCAGCGCTCAGTCGCGGACCAGGCCGGGGCCACACCGGGCGCCCGGCTCGAGATGCTCGACGGATACGACCACAACGCCCCGCCCGAGGTCATCACCCCGCTCCTGATCGACTTCTTCGGCGCCGCCCGCTAGGTCAGCTGGTCGGCTGGCGCCGCCAGCGGGCCACCGGACGCTGAGCCACCGGGCCGGGCCGGGGTCAGCGGAGTGGTGACGCCGGGCCGGCCAGGCTGCCCGGCTGACTCGCGGTAGGTGGGTAGACCTCGAGATCGGTGGCTTTGACCGTGAGCCATACCTGGCTGCCGGGTTCCAGCGACAGCTCGGCGACTGCTGCCGGGGTGACATCGACCAGGGCGTGCGGATCTCCTTCGAGGTCGAGCCGGACGCGGTCAGCCAGCAGCGTGAGCCCGGTGATCTTGGCTGTCCAGGTGTTCCGGGCGCTGCTGGGCTGGGGGTGCTGGCTGCTAACCGTGATCGCGGACGGGCGGACCGACACCAGCACATCGCCGTGCCGGTCATGGTCGGCCACGATGAACGTGCCGCCAGCGTCCAGCATCACCTGGGAGCCGTCGGCGTGCCCGGCGTACAGGTTCAGCCCGACCAGCTTGGCGACATAGTCAGTAGCGGGCTGGTGGGCGATGTGTGCCGGGGTTCCCTCCTGGACGATGCGCCCGCCCTCGAGCACGATGAGCCGGTCCGCGAGCACCAGGGCTTCCAGCGGATCGTGCGTGACCAGCAGGCACGGGCCGGCGAAGTCGGCCAGGTGCCGCTTGAGCTCGGCCTGCACGTCCAGCCGGGTTCCGGCGTCCAGCGCGGACAGGGGTTCATCCAGCAGCAGCAGGCTGGGCTCACCAGCCAGCGCGCGGGCCAGCGCCACCCGCTGCGCCTGACCGCCGGACAGCTGGTCGGGCTTGCGGTCGGCCAGGTCGGCCAGCCGGAGCCGGTCCAGCCAGTACTGAGCGGCTGACCGGGCCGCCCGCCGCCCCAGGCCGCGGGCGCGCGGCGAGAACGCCACGTTGTCGGCCACGGTCAGATGCGGGAAGAGCCGGTAGTTCTGGAACACGAAACCGACCGGCCGGCCGGAGGCCTCCACGAAGGTGCCCGCGCTGGCGTCGTCCATCACCTGCCCGGCCAGCGTGATGCGCCCGGTGCTCACCGGGGTGAGCCCGGCCACCGCGCTGAGCAGGGTGGACTTCCCGGCCCCGTTCGGCCCCAGCAGCCCGAGCACCTGGCCCGGGGCCGCGGTCAGGCTGACCGCGAGGGTGAACGTGCCCCGCCTGACCTCGGCATCAAAGACGAGGCCGTCACCGCCCGCTGTCATGAGACTGAGCCGCCCCGCAGCCAGCGGTCGCGCAGCGAGACCAGCACAATGATGGAAACCAGCAGCAGCACCAGGCTGAGGGCGATCGCCGCGTTGGGATCCGTTTCCAGCGCGTAATACACGGCGATGGGCATGGTCTCAGTCTGGCCGGGGAAGCTGCCGGCAAACGTGATGGTCGCCCCGAACTCGCCCAGGGCCCGCGCCCAGCACAGCACCGCGCCCGCCCCCAGGGACGGGGCGACCATGGGCACCGTGACCCGGCTGAACACGGTCATCCGCTTCGCGCCCAGGGTGGCGGCCGCTTCCTCAAAACCCTGATCCGCGGACCGCAGCGCACCCTCCACCGTGATGATCAGGAACGGCATGGCCACGAAGGTTTCGGCCAGGACCACGGCCAGCGGGGTGAACGGGATGGTCAGCCCGAACCAGCTGTCCAGGTAACGCCCGATGAACCCGGTCCGCCCGAAAGCGAGCAGCAACGCCACCCCGCCCACCACCGGCGGCAGGACCAGTGGGAGGGTGACCAGCGCGCGGAGCAGCCGCTGCCCGGGGAACGTGGTGCGGGCCAGGACCCAGGCCAGCGGTACCCCGATGACGAGGGAGATGGCGGTGCTCGCGGACGCGGTCCACAGCGACAGGATCAGGGCCTGGGTCGCATCGGACCCGCTCAGGGCCGCGGCGAGGTGACCCCACGGGGCCCGGATGAGCAGCCCGGCCAGCGGCAGCACCAGGAACGCCACCGCGATCAGCGCCGGCACCAGCAAGGTGGCCGGCGCTGACCGCGAAGCGCCCCCCCGCGCCGCCCGCCTGGCGCGTTCCCGGGCAGTCAGGTGGGACGGCGCGGTGAGGGTCACGATGGCGGCTCCGGGTGTGTGGTCAGGGCTTCTGGAAGCCGGCGGCGGTGAGGACCTGCTGGCCTGCGGGTGACAGGACGTAGGCGACGAACGCCTGGGCGATGGACTTGTGGTCGCTGTTGGTGATGGTAGCGATCGGGTACTCCGTGGAGGCGTTGTCGCTGGCGGAGATCGGCACGCCCTTGACCTTGCTGCCGGCTGCCATCACGTCGGTCACGTACACCATGCCGGCGTCGACGTTGCCCGTCTCGACCTGGGTCAGCACCGACTTCACGTCGGGCTGCAGGGTGACCGGCTTGACCTTGATCCCGGCGTTCTTGAACACCTCGGCGGCGACCACGCCGCAGGGCACCTGCGGCTGGCACAAGGCCACCTTGACCGACTTTTTGGCCAGGTCGGTCACGGACTTCACGTTCGCGGGATTGTCGGGGGGAGTGGCGACCTCCATGGTGTTCTTGGCGAAGTTCTGCGGGCTGGACGCATCGCCCGCGGACACGACCGACTGCATGTTGGCCGGCGCGGCCGAGGCGAACACGTCGGCCGGCGCGCCGCTGGTGATCTGGTCGGCCAGACCGGAACTGGGCCCGAAGCTGAACTTGACCGTGTCACCGGAGTGGGCGGCCTCAAACTGCTTCCCCAGCTGGGTAAACGTGCCCATCAGCGACGCCGCCGCGAACACCGTTATCGACCCGGTCGACCCCGATGGCGAACTGCTGGCACCCGACGACGAACTCCCTGAACCGCCGCTCGAGCAGCCCGCGGCGGCCACCGCGATCACTCCGACGGCGATAATGGCGAAACGGCGCATATTAACTCCCCTAGGTTGAACTTCTAGCTGGCCAGGGAATCAGCCCTGGCTCGGGATCTCGACGGAGACGTTGGTGGCCTTAACGGCGGCGACCGCGAGCATGCCCGGCTCCAGGCCAAGCTCGTCCGCGGCCTCGCGGCTGAGCAGCGACACGAACCGGTGCGGGCCGGCCTGGATCTCCACCTGAGCCATCACCGTGTCGCGGACCACCCGGCTGACCAGGCCGCTGAACCTGTTCCGCACCGATTCGGCGACCACCGTCTTGCTCTGGCCGTGCTCGGCGGCTTCAGCCAACTCGTGCGCGTACTTCGCCAGGACCGCCCCGTCGACCGCTAGCCGCCCGGAGGCATCGGTGATGGTCTCGATCCGGCCCCCATCAGCCCAGCGGCGCAAGGTGTCGGCACTGACCCCAAGGAGGCTGGCCGCCTCCTTGATCCGGAAGCTTGGCATCCTGCGACTGTAACGCAGATGCATTAGCAAACCCTAATACCAGCCGCATGCACGTCACTTGTAGGCCGTTCTGTGACGTATTCAAGGAAGGTCGACGAGGTTGGCCGGGAACGCCCCGATCCCGAGCACCGGCCGGGGGAGCGGGTCGGTGTCAAGCAGCCGGGCCCGGCCCCCCCGGGCCCGGCTGCCTGGCGCCTGGCAGAGTGGCTGCCGGGGAACCTAAGGAGGCCCGGGCAGCGATGACAGGACCGCTGGGACAGGACAGCGCGACGCGCGCGCTGAATGGCAGCGACTTCGTGGTGGGCATCGCCGACCGCTATTTCGAGGACTACACGCCGGGCGCGGTGTATGAGTACGGCTACGCGGGGGTCAGCGAGGCGGACATCGTGGCCTTTGCCGAGCGGTTCGACCCCCAGCCGATCCATGTGGATACCCGGTTCGCCGCCGGTGGCCCGTTCGGCGGGCTGATTGCCAGCGGCTGGCACACGGCTGCCATCGCCATGCGGCTGATCGTCGGCCATTACCTGTCCCAGGTCGCCAGCCTGGCTTCCCCGGGTATCGATGAGCTGCGCTGGCCCACCCCGGTGCGGCCCGGCGATTCGCTGTGGCTGCGGGCCACGACCGTGGAAACCCGGCGGTCGCGGTCCAAGCCCGACCGTGGCCTGGTCCGGACCCGGGCCGAATTGCTGAACCAGCATGACCAGATCGTCCTCAGCCTGCTGGCGATGAACCTGATCCGGCTGCGAAACCCCTGACCACGGGGCTGCGGGCGCGTTCCCGGGTGACTCCCGGGCGGCCCGGCCGGCGGGTAGCTTGGCCGGGTGAGCTTTGATGTCAGCGCGGAAGCCTACGGGCGGTTCATGGGGCGGTACTCCGAACCGCTGGCGGTGCAGTTCGCCGGGCTGGCCGGGGTGGCCGGCGGGCAGCGGGTGCTGGATGTGGGCTGCGGGCCGGGTGCGCTCACCGCGGAACTGGTTGGCCGGGTGGGTACGGACGCGGTGAGCGCGGTGGACCCGTCGGCGCCATTTGTCAGCGCGGTGCGGGAGCGGTTGCCGGGGGTAGATGTCCGCCTGGCGCCGGCCGAGGCGCTGCCGTTCCCCGATGGCACGTTCGATGCCGCGCTGGCGCAGCTGGTGGTCCACTTCATGACGGACCCGGTGGCCGGCCTGCGGGAGATGGGCCGGGTGACCCGGCCGGGCGGGGCGGTCGGCGCGTGCGTGTGGGATCACGCGGGCGGCCGCGGGCCGCTGACCTCGTTCTGGCGGGCGGTGCGTGACCTGGATCCGGCGGCCACCGACGAGTCGGGGCTGGCCGGGGCGCGCGAAGGTCACCTGGCCCAGCTGTTCGCACAGGCCGGGCTCGGCGGGGCACAGGTCACCACGCTGACCGTCCACGTCGGCTACCCCAGCTTCGGGCAATGGTGGGAACCGTACACGCTCGGCGTCGGCCCGGCCGGCTCCTATGTGGCGTCCCTGACGCCGGATCGCCGCAGTGCGCTGCGCGACAGGTGCCAGTACCTGCTGGGCGAAGGCCCGATCGAGATCAGCGCCACCGCGTGGACGGTGATCAGCCGCACCTGACCGATCCGCCGGGCCGGCCGGAGCGCATCAGGAGGAATCGGCAGGGCCGGCCCGCGGCGGGCTGGTCCTCGTGAGCCGGGATCTGGTTTACAAATAGGTCATGGCTGACGTGATGGAGTTGCGGGTGGCGCTGACGGTGCAGGACTTCGCCCAGGCCCTGGCGTTTTACCGCGATGCGCTCGGGCTTGAGCAGGTCGCGGACTGGAGTTCGGGGGCGGGGCGGGTGGTGGCCCTGGACGCGGGCCGGGCGACGCTGGAACTGTTCGACAATGCCCAGGCCGAGATGGTTGACGCGGTGGAGGCGGGCCGCCGGGTGTCGGGAACGGTCCGGCTGGCGGTCCGGGTCGCCGACAGCGAGGACATGGCCGGGCGGCTCGTGGCGGCGGGCGCCGCGCCGGTCGCCCCGCCGGTCACCACCCCGTGGGGAGATCGCAACGTCCGGGTCCAGGCCCCGGACGGGATGCAGCTGACCCTGTTCACCGCGGAGTAGGCGGTCATCTGGCCCGGCGGGCCGGTACCGGCAGCCATCCGCCCGGCGGCCGTGCGGGCCTTGGGGCCTGGCTTACCAGGCCACCGGGCCGCTGGCCCCGGGTAGAAGTGCGCCGGGCCGCCGGCGATGAGTATCAGGGCCGGGGTCCGTCTCCCCTGTAGAGGATGACGGGATCCGGCTGCTGAGGAGGGCACACCATGTTCGGGGTCATGGCGGTGAGCCTGGGCCTGCTGGCGGCGGCCGCGTTCGGCTCGGCGTCGGTACTGGAGGAGCGCAGCACCAAGCAGGTGCCGGAGCGGGCCGCGCTGTCGCCGCGGCTGCTGGTTGACCTGCTGCGGCGGCCGCTGTTCCTGGCCGCGATCGTGGTGAACGTGGCCGGTGCCGGGCTCCAGGTGCTGGCGCTGCATTTCGGCTCGCTGACGCTGGTGCAGCCGCTGCTGGTGCTGAGCCTGCTGTTCGCCGTGCTGATCGCGGCGCTGGTCATCCGGCGCCGGCGCCCGGACCTGGTGCTGCTGGCCGGGGTGGCCTGCTGCGCGGTGGGGGTGGCCGGCTTCCTGGCCGTGGCCCGGCCGCACGGCGGCGCGGACACGGCGCACCCCACGGCCGCGCTGCCGCTGGCCGCCGGGCTGGCCGCTGTGCTGGCTGGCTGCCTGGCCGCGGCGCGCTGGGGACCGCGGGCGGTGCGCCCGCTGTGGCTGGCGCTGGGCTGCGGGTCGGCCTTCGGGGTCAACGCGCTGCTGCTGAAGATCGTGCCGGGCACCCTGCCCGCGGGATTCGCTGACCCGCTGCGGCAATGGCCGCTGTACCTGATGGCCATCGTGACCCCGGTCGGCTTCCTGCTCAACCAGAATGCCTTCCAGGCCGGCGTCCTGATCGCGCCGGTGCTGGCGGTCATCACCACCGCGGACCCGCTGGTGTCCATGGCGGCCGGCGCGGCGTTCCTGCACGAGCGGATCGCCACCGCGCCGCCGGCCCTGGCCGCCGAAGCCCTGTGCCTGGCCGTCACGGTCGGCGGGATCATCGCCCTGGCCCACCGCGCCCCCCAGGTCGCGGCCGAGCAGCGCGCCTACCTCCCGCTGTCTGCGCTGGCCGCGGCTGGGGCCCGCTGAATAACGGAACCCGCCGGGGCCGGTCAGCTCCGGGGCCGCGCGGACGCCGGGTCGTAGAACGGGCGCAGTGACGCCTGGGCCGCGACCCGCTCGCAGGCGATCTCGACTTCGTAGGTCCCGCTGGTGAACCAGGAACGCCCGGTGCCCGGGGCGGGCGCGGTCACGTAGCCGAGGGCCACCGCCCGGCCCAGCGTGTGCCCGTAGGCGGCGGAGGTCAGCTGCCCGACCAGCACGCCGTCCCGGTACACGGGCTCGTCGTGGTAGGCCAGCGCGCCCGGGTCGGCCAGCGCGAAGTGCACCAGCCGGCGGGCCAGGCCCGCCTCCCGCTGCCGGAGCAGGGCCTCCCGGCCGGTGAAGCCGCCGGGCTTGTCCCAGGCGACCGCGAAGCCGAGGCCGGCTTCCAGCGGGGTATCGCCGCCCGAGATGTCATGTCCCCAGCTGCGGTAGCCCTTTTCCATCCGCAGCGAGTCCAGCGCGTGGTAGCCGGCGTGCCGCAGGCCGAGCGCGGCACCGGCCTGGGTGAGCGTGTCGTAGACGTGCCCGGCCAGGTCGGCCGGGATGAGCAGCTCCCAGCCCAGCTCGCCGACGTAGGTGATGCGGGTCGCGCGGGCGAACCCGAAGCCGAGGTCGATCTCGCGGGACGCGCCGAACGGGAACGCGCCGGGCGACAGGTCGGCGTCGGTCAGCGGCTGCAGCAGCCGCCGCGCGTCCGGGCCCATGACCGGGATCATGGCCAGCGCGGTGCTGACGTCGGCAACGGTGACGAACTCGCCGTCACCGATGCTGCGCCGCAGCCAGTCATGGTCGCGGCGGACCGTGGCCGGCCCGGACAGGACCAGGAACTCCCGCTCAGCCAGCCGGGTCACGGTCACGTCGGCCTCGATGCCGCCGCGCTCGTTCAGCCACTGCGTGTAGACGATCCGGCCCGGCGGCACCGCGACGTTGTTCGCGCACACCCGCTGCAGCACGGCCTCCGCGTCCCGGCCCTGGACCAGGAGCTTGCCGAACGAGGACGTGTCGAACAGGCCGACCCGCTCGCGCACCGCGCGGTGCTCGGCGGCCGAGTGCTCGAACCAGCTGGGCCGGCCGAACGAGTAGTCGTACTCGCGGCCCACCCCGGGCGGGGCGTACCAGTTGGCCCGCTCCCAGCCCAGCAGCTCGCCGAACACCGCCCCGGCCGCCGCCACCCGGTCGTGCAGGGGGCTGCGGCGCAGCCCGCGCGCGGTGGTGCGCTGCTGGAACGGCCAGTGGATCTCGTAGGCGAGATCCAGCGTCTCGGAGACCCGCTGCTCCAGGAACCGGCGGTTGGTCTCGTGCGGCGCCGCCCGGCGGGGATCGGCCTCCGGCAGGTCGAGCGGCGCGTGGCCGTCCACGATCCAGTCGGCCAGCACCGCGCCCGCGCCCGGGCCGCTGAGGAACCCAATCGAGTTGAAGCCGGCTGCGACGAAGTAGTTGCGCAGCCCGGGCGCTTCGCCGAGATGGTAGAGACCATCCGGGGTGAAACTCTCCGGCCCGCAGAAATGCAGCCGGATCCCGGCGTCGGCGAGTACCGGCAGCCGCTTCATCATCTTCTCGTAGAACGGCCCGAGATGGTCCCAGTCCTCGGGCAGCCGGGTGAACTCGGCGTCTTCCGGGATACCGCCGGGCGACCACGGGTAACTGCCCGGCTCGAAGAAGCCCACCATCAGCCCGGCGCCCTCGTTCTTCACGTAGGCGTACTCGGGCGCGGTCTTGATCGTGGGCAGCCCGGGGGCGAGGCCGGGGATCGGCTCGGTCACGATGTAGTAGTGGGCCAGGGCCTGCAGCGGGATGCGGATGCCGTGCCGGGCGCCGAACTCCCGGCCCCACATCCCGGTCGCGTTGACCACGTACTCGGCCTCGATGGGCCCGTCCGCGGTCGCCACGCCGGTGACCCGCCCGTCCTGCTGGGTCACCCCGGTGACCAGCACGTTCTCCAGGATCTGCCCGCCCAGCTGGCGGATGCCGCCGGCCAGCGCCATCGTCGTGTCGGTGGCGTTGCCCCGGCCGTCGTCCGGGTAGTACACCGCGCCCGCCAGGTCCCCGGCGTAGAGCAGGGGAAACAGCTTGACGGCCTCGTCGGGGGAGATGGGCTCGGCCCGGATCCCGTTGGCGTGGGCGGCCGAGGCTTGCCGGCGCAGTTCTTCCCACCGGGCCGCACCGTCGGCCAGGTGCAGGGTCCCGGTGCGCTGGAACCCGGGGGAGAAGCCGGTGTCACGCTCCAGCGAGGAGAAGATGTCCAGGCTGCGCTTGACGATCTCCCGGGTGCCCGAGGTGGGCCGGGCCTGGGTGATGAGCCCGGCCGCGTGCCACGTCGTGCCGGAGGTCAGCCGGCGGCGTTCCACCACCACGACGTCGGTCCAGCCCCGCCGGGCCAGGTGGTAGGCGACGGCGCAGCCAGCGATGCCACCACCGACCACGACCACCCGGGCGGTATGCGGTAGAGCTTGTTTCATCAGTCAGTTGCCCGCTTCCGGCACCGTCAGCGACGCAGGGCGCGTCAGCGGCTGGCCCGGTCCGGGACCGCAGTGCCCGGCCGAGCCGGTGCCCGGCCAGATAGTAATCGATCGCGCCCAGGTCGTAGTCAGTCGTCCACCAGGGCCCAGGCTTCCACCTCAAGGCGGTACCCGGGGGCGAACAGCGCGGCCACCTGGACCGCGGTGCTCGCGGGCGGCCGGGTGGTGTCGATGACGGCGTCGCGGGCGTCCCGTACCGCGGGCAGGTCCGCGACGTCGAGCACGAAGAAGGTCAGCTTGACCACGTCGCCGAACCCGGCCCCGGCCGCGGCCAGGCAGCGGCGCAGGTTCTCGAACACCTGGCGCGCCTGCGCCGCGGGATCCCCGGGCCCGACCAGGTCACCGTGCTCGTCCTGGGCGATCTGGCCGCTCACCACGACCAGCCGGCCGCGGCCGCTGACCACCTGGCTGTAGCCGCGCCCGGCGGCTACCCCGTCCGGAGCTATCACCTGCTGCAGCCCGGTCACCGGCGTGCCCCCCATCTTCCTACCATGGTCTTCCCTACCGCGGTAGGATGAAGATGTGAAAGTTGACAAGCTGAGCATCTCACTCGATCCGGAGCTCGGTGATGCCGTGCGATCGGCTGCCGCCCGGGCAGGCCAGCCCGTGTCTTCCTGGCTGGCCGAGGCGGCCGCGGGCAAGCTGCGCGCCGAGGCGCTGGCGGAGTTCCTCGATGGATGGGAGGCAGAGCACGGAGGGCTGACCGCTGAGGAACTGGCCCGGGCCGAACGTGAACTCGGCGTGACCGGCCGCGAATCCGCTGCGTGAGTGCGCTCGTCCTGGACGCGGGCGCACTTGTTGCCGTCGACCGGGGTGACCGGGCGATGATGGCCCGGCTGCGGGTAGCCCAGCAGCACAGCGTGGAGCTGCGCAGTAACGCCATGGTGGTCGCCCAGGTCTGGCGCGACCGTCACGGCCGCCAGGCCAGTTTGGCGCTGCTGCTCCGGGCCGTGGACATCCGCGCAGTGAGCCCTCCCGAGGGCCGCCAGGCCGGTGTGCTGCTCGGGATGACTGGCACCAGCGATCCGGTTGATGCCACCGTCGTCCTGCTGGCCAGCCCAGGCGACCGGATCCTGACCAGCGACCCCGGCGACCTGACCCGCTTGGCCGAAGCAGCGGGCAGCCGTGCGGTCATCGTCGCCTGCTGACCGCCCGCCACACACAGTGACTACCGGCGGTGGCCGGTCAGGACTGGAGCCAGGCCAGCAGGTCCGCGTTGATGGTCGGGGCCTCGGTGGTCGGCATGCCGTGCGGGAATCCGTGGTAGGTCTTGAGCGTCCCGTGCTGTACGAGCTTGGCGGACAGCGGCCCGGAGTCGGCGTAGGGCACGATCTGGTCGTCATCGCCGTGCATCACCAGGACCGGCACCGAGATCTGCTTGAGGTCCTCGGTGAAGTCGGTCTGGGAGAAGGCGACGATGCCGTCGTACTGGGCCTTGGCGCCACCCATCATGCCCTGCCGCCACCAGTTCTCGATGATCGCCTCCGAGGATTTCACGCCGGGCCGGTTGAACCCGTAGAACGGGCCCGACGGCAGCGCCCGGTAGAACTCCGACCGGTTGGCGGCCAGCTGGGCCTGGAGGTCGTCGAAGACGCTCTTCGGCAGGCCACCGGGGTTGGCGTCGGTCTGCACCATCAGCGGCGGCACCGAACTGATCAGCACCGCTCTGGCTACGCGGCTCTCACCGTGCCGGGCGAGGTAGCGCACGACTTCGCCGCCACCGGTGGAGTGCCCGACATGGATCGCGTCATGCACATCGAGATGAGCGGTCACCGCGGCCAGGTCGTCGGCGTAGTGGTCCATGTCGTGACCGTCACTGGTCTGCGTGGAACGCCCGTGCCCGCGCCGGTCAGCGGCGATGACCCGGTAGCCGTGGTGCAGGAAGAACAGCATCTGGGTGTCCCAGTCATCGGCCGACAGCGGCCAGCCGTGACTGAAGACGATCGGCTGGCCCGAGCCCCAGTCCTTGTAGAAGATCTCCGTGCCATCAGTCGTCGTGACCGTACCCATCCGCTGCCTCCCGTTGCCCTGGGCATTCCTGGCCAAGCCCCGTGCTGCCAGCGTAACCAAAGCGTTATGAAGTACCGCAGGCGACCCGGCCACTGCCACAGTGTGTCCAGCTGCATCGGCCTGGCCCGGCTAGCACACTGGGCCAAAGCGCTGGCAGGAGTAGCTGATGAGGCTTGAGCCGCTGTACCGCATCCGCTTCACGTATCCGGAGAGCTGGGCCGTCGATCTCGGCGCGGGCTGGCAGCAGATGTTTTTCACCGCCGAGGGCCGCTGTGAGGGCTGGGTCACCGGCCGGTTCCGCGGCGCTAACTTCCCACGGAAAGAGGGCGCGGCGGGCCCGTTCCGGCCCGACTTCCGCGCGGTCATCGAGGCGGACGACGGAGCAGTGATCATGATGGAGTGGCACGGGTACGGCCGCGCCTACCCGCCGGGCCGCCGCCAGATCGTGGGGTCGGTGTTCCACCAGGCTGATCGCGAGCCCTACCGCCGGCTGAACGACGCCATCTGCGTGTGCGCTGGCGAGGTCCGGGATCCCGCTGACCCCGGGCAGGCCGGACCAGACCTGGTCATCAATGTCGCCGAGCTGATCTGGGAGCCCATCCCCGGCTGACCGGCCAGCAGGCGGCCGCGCCCGCCGCTAGCCGAAGGTGAACGAATAGGCCTGGCCGCCAGCCTCCAGGAAGGTGAGCTCGAAGGTGCGGTCAGTGATGGGAGCGGGCTGCCGGATGAGCTGGTACAGACGCTGCTGCGCCAGTGTTCCGCTGCCCTGGCTGTCGACGTCGGCGCCATGGGCGTCCCCCGGCGGCTGCCCGTCGATGAGCACCCGGAAGGGCACCGACGTGCCCGGCACGGCCGGGCCCATGACCAGGTTGAGGTCGCGGGCGTGGAAGCGGCAGGCGATCTGCCCACCGGGCTCGTTCAGCGTGGCGGCCTGGTCGTCCATCGTCCAGTCCCCGGACAGGGCCCACTGGTTGAAGCGCAGCTGCTCCGGGGCCGTATAGGTGTGCCGCTCGTCAGGTACCGCGCCACCGGGAGACGCGAAATTCTCGGTGCGCTCAAAGCCGGTGTAGTTTTCCGGTGATCTGAGGCTGTCCCAGTCCGCCGGGGCTTCCACGCCACGCGCGTCGACCGAGACCAGGTCAGTGCCGGCCCCGGCGGATCCAGCGTCGGCGAGGAGCTGCTGGATGATCATTTCCGACTGGCGGTATTCGCCCTCGCCGAAGTGGTGATGCCGCAGCCGTCCCTGCGCGTCGGCGAAGTACAGGGCCGGCCAGTAGTGGTTGTCGAAGGCACGCCAGACCGCATAGTTGTTGTCGATGGCCACCGGGTAATCGATCTTCATGTCCTGGACGGCCTGGCGGACGTTGTCCACGTCGTGCTCGAACGGGAATTCCGGGGTGGACACGCCGATCACCACCAGGCCCGCGCCGGAGTACTTCCCGGCCCAGGCCCGGAGGTAGGGAAGCTGGCGCAGCCAGTTGACGCAGGTGTAGGTCCAGAAGCCGGTCAGGACGACCTTCCCGCGCAGCTCCGCCGGGGACAGCGGGGGTGAGTTGAGCCAGCCGGTCGCGCCGCCAAAGGAGGGCAGCTCGCCTTCGATGGGCAGCTGGGCCGCGCCCGTGTGCAGCCCCGCAGGCCTGATCCAGTGTGCCGTCATGACCGTCCCCTTTCGTACCTGGTACCGCCGCACAGTCGTACCGTGGGCGGGCGCACCGTGGGCGGGCGCGCCGCGCCGGTGAGATCCCCTGGCCGCCCCCTGGTCTGCTGGCCGGCCGGCGATCGTGGTGAACTCACAGCAATAGCGTGTCAGCTGGCGCCCGTGACCGCCCGCCGCGGCCGTAGGTTAATGCCATGCCGGGGCGGATCGTCTTGTACGGGGCGACGGGCTACACCGGGCGGCTCACCGCGCAGGCGATGGTGGCCAATGGCGCGCGGCCCGTCCTGGCCGGCCGTGACCGGGGCCGGCTGGCGGCGCTGGCCGCCCGGCTTTCGCCGGCCAGCGGGGCCGGGCTGGAGACGGCCGTGGCCGGCCTGGAAAGTCCTGGGCCGCTGCGGCGGCTGCTCGGGGCCGGCGACGTGCTGGTGTCCACGGCCGGGCCGTTCTGGCCGGCTGGCCGGTGCGCCGTGGCCGCGGCCGTGGACGCCGGCGCGGTATACCTGGACTCCAGCGGCGAACCGCCGTTCATCCGGCAGGTGTTCGAGGAATTCGGCCCCCGGGCGGAACGCACCGGTGCGGTGCTGCTGACCGCGTTCGGGTACGACTTCGTGCCGGGCAACCTGGCCGGGGCGCTGGCGCTGGCGGCGGCCGGGCCGGCCGCGGCCCGGGTGCAGATCGGTTACTTCGTGCGCGGGAACATCCGCCGGGGCACGAGCGCGGGTACCCGCGCGTCACTGGCCGGGGTGCTGCTCGAACCGGGATACGCATTCCGCGGCGGCCGCCTGGTGACCGAGCGGACCGCCGCGCGCGTGATGTCGTTCGAGGTCGGCGGCCGGATGAAGCCCGCCTTCTCGATCGGCTCCAGTGAGCATTTCGCGCTGCCCAGGCTCCGGCTGGGGGAAGGGGAAGCACGGGCCGGCCGGGCCCAGGTGCCGCTCACCGAGGTCGGTGTCTACCTTGGCTGGTTCGGCGCGGCCACCAGGCTCGTGCCCTATGCGTCCGCGCTGGCCGCGCCGCTGGGCCGGCGGCCCGGGGTACGCCGGGCCGTGGCTGGGCAGGCCCGGCGGATTCAGCGCGGCCGTGCCGAGCCCGGTGCGGGGGCGGGCATCGGCTCGGCCGTGGCCGCCGTGGCCAGCGACGCCAGCGGCCGGACGCTGGCCACGGTGCACCTGGCGGGCGGGGACCCCTACGCCTTCACGGCGTCGCTGCTCGCGTGGGCGGCGGGCCGGGCGGCCGGGCAGGGCGTGCGGCCCGCGGGTGCGCTCGGCCCGGTGGAAGCATTTGGGCTGGGCCGGCTGGAGAGCGCCTGCGCTGGCGCGGGAATCCACCGCGAGCAGCCCCGCTCATAGCCCGGCGGCCGGCCGCGCCCATACCCACCCGGTCAGGGCGCCGGGCTCAGGCCAGCCGCGGTGAGCAGGTAGGCGTCATGGGCGTCACCGTCGCCGGTGATCAGGCTGGTGACAGCCTCACCGACCTGCTCGGTGGTCAGGGCCGGCCCAGTGCTGCGCCGGTAGGTGGCGGCATCCACGCCCTGCCGGGCCGCGTAGGCGGTCACCGCCGCCGAGCCCAGGCCGGTGGCCCCGGTCAGCTGGGGGAGCACGCTGCGGAACCGGATACCCAGGCCGGCCCGCTCCGACTCGGCGGCGGCGTAACCGGTGAGGAACCGGATCGCGGCCTTGGCGCCGGCGTAGCCGCCGGACAGCTGTGAGCCCCGCAGCGCGGCCCCGCTGGACAGCGCGATGACCGTGCTGCCAGGCGGGAGCGGCGCCAGCAGGGCCTCCCGCGTCCAGTTGAACGCGTGCCTCGTGTTGACCTCCCAGTTGCGGCTGAACGACTCCCAGGTGTGCTGGTGGACCGGGCGGAGCAGCGGGCTGGCGCCGGCGTTGAGCACCAGGATGCGCGGCCGGTGGACGTCGATGAGCTGCCCGGCGGCCACCGGGTCGGCCGCGTCCGCGGTCACCGGGGTGAACGCGTCGCCGATCTCGGCCTGCACCTTCTCCAGCCCGGCCTGGTCGCGGGCGATGCCGGCGACCTGGGCGCCCGAGCGGGCCAGCGCGATGGCGATGGCGCGGCCGAAGCCGCGGCTGGCACCGGTGACGATGGCGGTGGTTCCGGTGATGTCGGTGGACATGGCGTTCCTCCAGGCTTGGCGGTGGCCGTTCCGGACGGCCTACCAATACAGACCCGCCCGGTGCGCCGGATTGGTCGCTCAGGCCCGCCTTCGCTGCTTGGCTCAGTCGCCGCCCAGGTGGCTGTGCACCAGGTGGATGGCGATGGAGCCCTCGCCCACGGCCGAGGCGACCCGCTTGACCGACCCGTGCCGGACGTCGCCGACCGCGAACACGCCCGGCAGGCTGGATTCCAGGAACATCGGCAGCCGCCCCAGCGGCCAGTCCACCGGAGCCTGCCCGTCCCGGATCAGGTCGGTCCCGGTGAGCACGAACCCAGACGGGTCGCGCCGGACCGCGTCCGGCAGCCACTGGGTCCGGGGCTCGGCGCCGATCAGCACGAACAGGGCGCTGGCGGGCACGGTTTCCGTGGTGCCGGAGTCCAGGCTGGTGAGGGTCAGCCGGTCCAGGCGGCCCGGCCCGGCGCCGCCGGTCACCGCGACCCGGCAGCGGACCTCGATGTTGGCGGCTGAGCCGATCTCCTGGATCAGGTAGTCGGACATGCTGTCCGCCAGGGTGGGCCCGCGAACCAGCATGGTGACCCGGGCGGCGTACCGGGCCAGGTGCACCGCGGCCTGCCCGGCGGAGTTGGCGCCACCCACCACGTAGACCTCGCGGCCCTTCAGGGCCCTGGCTTCCGTGCTGGCAGCGCCGTAGAACACGCCGGCCCCGGCCAGCGCGTCCAGCGCCGGGATGCCGAGCCGCCGGTAGGACATGCCGGTGGCCACGATCACCGCGCGGCTGCGGACCTCGCTGCCGCCGGCCAGGGTGACCACCAGTTCCGCGCCGTCGGGCCGCAGCCCGCTGGCCGGGCTGCCGTACACGTACTCCGCGCCGAAGCTCCAGGCCTGGGTGTAGGCCCGCACGGCCAGTTCTTCGCCGCTCACCCCGGACGGGAAGCCGAGGTAGTTGCGGATCAGCGAGCTGCTGCCGGCCTGGCCGCCGAGCGCCTCTGGCTCCAGGACCACGGTGGACAGGCCTTCCGACGCGCCGTAGACCGCGGCCGCCAGGCCGGCCCGGCCCCGATCACCGCCACGTCGTAGCGGCCCGCCCCCGGCCTGGTCGGCACGCCGAGCGCGGTGGCGACGTCCGCGTTCGACGGGTCCACCAGGACCCGGCTATCGAATATCACCACCACCGGCAGCGTCGTCGCATCGGTCCCGGCCTCGGCCAGCAGGCGCTGTCCCGCCGGGCTGGCGGCGTCGTGGAAGCCGAACGGGACGCCGTTGCGCCCGAGCAGTTCCCGCAGCTCATGTGACCGCGGGGCCCACTCCTCACCGACCACGGACACCACCTCAGACCGGGGCAGGTTCGACCGGCCCCACTCGCCCAGCTGCTCGGCGATGGTCTGGTGGAAGCGCTCGTCCGGCGCCCGGCCGGGCTTGACCACGTAGGCGTCGAGATCCCCGAGGATGGTGCCCTCCACCACGGCCGGCAATGCCCGCTGATCGCCCCAGTTGACGAGCAGCGCCCGCCGGGCCGCCGGGTGGAGCTGCCGGACCTGCGCCAGCAGCTCGGACCCGGTCGTGTCCGGCAGCCACGGGTCGGCCAGCACCAGGCTGACCGGGTGCCCGGCGTCGCGAGCCTGGCCGAGGACCTCCAGCGCCGCCGCCGCCGATGCCGCGGTCAGCACCTGGTAGTCGGCCGCATACCGCTTGCGCAGCTCCGCCTCGACGCGGCCGCGCGTCGGCGAGCTGTCCACCAGCAGCACCACCGGCTCCAGCATCAGGCCCCCGATCTCCGCTCACCACCGCTACCGGGCACACCCTAACTGCGGCCTGACCACCGGGCACCCGGCCGGGGCATTACGCACGGTGCGTGGCGGCCGCCCGCACCCGCATTCCCGGCCTGCGGCGCCGTGCCCGGAGGCAGCCTGCCCAGCAGCCGGCCCACGACGGCGCGCGGACGTGGGGGCATCAGCCGGGCGCCATCCGTTAAGGGTGATGCCCTGAGGGGTGGCGCGCGGGGATCGTGAACTGGAGAGCCCGGCCGGCTGAGGGGGGCCGATGCTGGCGATAACCGTGGTGCCCGGGAAACAAGGCTCGGCCGGGCTCAGCGAGGTGCCCGAACCACCCGCCGCCGACGGCCCCATCGTGGTGGACACGCAGGCTGTCGGCATCTGCGGTACCGACATAGAGATCATCAGTGGCGAGTACGGGACCGCGCCGCCGGGCGAGGAGCGCCTCATCATCGGGCACGAATCGCTGGGCCGGGTGGCCGAGGCCCCGGCCGGCAGCGGATTCAGCCCCGGGGACCTGGTGGTCGGCATCGTGCGCCGCCCCGACCCGGTGCCCTGCCCGGCCTGCGCCGCCGGGGACTGGGACATGTGCAGCAATGGCCGCTACACCGAGCGGGGCATCATGGGCCGGCACGGTTTCGCCGCCCAGCGGTACCGCATCCATCCGGAGTACCTGGTGGCGGTGGACCCGGCCCTGGGCCCGCTGGGCGTGCTGCTGGAGCCGGCCACCGTGGTGGCCAAGGCCTGGGATCACATCGAGAAGATCGGCCGCCGCTCATCGTGGCATCCCCGGCACGTGCTGATCACCGGCGCCGGGCCGATCGGGCTGCTGGCCGCGCTGCTGTCGGTGCAGCGCGGTTACCAGACCTCCGTGCTCGACCTGGTCACCGAGGGCCGCAAGCCGGAGATGGTGGGCCGGCTCGGGGCCAGCTATGTGCCCCGCGGCGACCTGGGCCGGGCCGCGGCTGAGGCCGACGTCGTCATCGAGTGCACCGGGCATGCCCAGATGCTGCTCGAAGCGAGCCAGGCCGAGGTCCGCGACCGGATCACCTGCCTGACCGGGGTGTCCTCGGCGGGCGCAGAATTCACCATCGATCCCGGGCTGCTGAACCGCAACATGGTGCTGCGCAACTCGGTCCTGTTCGGCTCGGTCAACGCCAACCGGCACCACTACGAGATGGGCGCGGCCGCCCTGGCCCAGGCCGAACCGGGCTGGCTGGCCGGCCTGATCACCCGCCGGGTGCCGCTGCGCCAGTGGGCAGATGCCTACGCGCGCCAGCCCGATGACATCAAGACGGTGCTGGACGTGGCCAGTGGCTGACCGCCCTGACCGCCGCTGCCTTGACCTTCGCCGCAGGCCAGGCCTACGTTGACGCTAGCCGCGCACTGGGGGATTCCAGGAGGCTGAGGATGACGTTCCGGATCATGCCGCACGGCCGGCTCCAGGAATGGGTGGCCGAGGAAAAAGGCTTCTTCACCGCCGAGGGCCTCGACTACACGTTCGTCACCGGAGGGGACTACGGGATCCACCACCCCCGCCGGGACCAGGCCGGGGAGATCAAGACCGGCGCGTTCGAGACGTTCGAGGCCGGGCGCGACGGCGCGAACGTGAGCTGCGCCTGCCACTGGGCCACGAGCGCCGCGGCCAGCGGGGGGACCGGGCACCTGGTGACGACGGCCTACTCGGTGGCGCCGTGCGCGATCGTCGTGCCGCCCGAATCGCCGGTCCGCCGCCCCGAGGACCTGGCCGGGATGCCGATCGGCGTCGGCTACCACTCGGGCAGCCACTTCACCACGGTGCAGGCCCTGGAGGCGGTGCTCCCCGCTGACCAGATCAAGCTGACGTTCCAGGGCCCGCCGAACGAGCGGCTGGATTCGCTGCTCAGCCGGCAGGTCCCGGCCGCCACCGTGTGGGGTGTCCCGCTGTACGTGGCCGAGTCCTTCGGATTCCGCAAGGTGGTCGACGCGACCTTCATGATCGGGTTCCTGGTTACCGGCAGTGACGTCAGCCCGGCCGACGTGGACAAGTACCTGGCCGCGCTGCGCCGGGCCCAGATGGAGATCGACCTGCGCCCGGAGCAGCACAAGCACTACCACCTGCGGGCTGTGCCACAGAAGTACCACGACCAGGTGGACACGAGGACGTTCGGCACCGGCGAGCGGATCGTGTTCCTGCCGTACACCGAGGAAGTTTTCGAAGCTACCCAGCGGTGGACCCAGGCCCACCAGATCTTCGACGGGGCGGGGCCGTCAGCGGCCAGTTACCGCGAGGCCGCCTGGGCCTGACCGGTTGCCCGGGCTCTTCCGGCGGCCGGTGATCCGCTGCCCGGCCCGGCGGCGTCAGCGCGCCGCGCCCCCGGTGCTGACGCTGACCGCGTTGGCGGTCACGATGGCGCCGATGGCCAGCCACTCGGCCCGCCCGAGCGACTGGCCGAGCACGATGAGGCCGGTCAGCGCCGCGAATACCGGGTTGACGCTCATGAAGGCGCCGAAGAACCGGGCCGGGACCCGGCGCAGTGCGAGCAGGTCGGCGACCATCGGGACGGCCGAGCACATGAGGCCGGCGGCCGCGGCCCGGCCCAGCGCCGCGCCGGTGACCGGATGGCTGGCCAGGGCCCAGATGCCGACCGGCACGTACAGCAGGGCCGACAGGCCGGCCGCGGCCGCGGGTCCCTGGGTGCCTGGCACCTGGGTGCCCACGGCCCGGTTCACCAGGATGTACCCGGCCCAGCACAGGGCCGCGAGCAGCGCCAGGCCGAGGCCGGCGTAATCGGTGCTCGGCTGCGGCCGGGCCAGGACAACCACGGCGGACCCGGCGATCAGGGCGCATCCCAGGTCGATGAGGCGGCGCGAAGCGAGCAGCGCCACGGACAGCGGGCCCAGGAACTCCAGGGTCACGGCCAGGCCCAGCCCGATCCGGCCGATGGCGGTGTAGAGCGACAGGTTCATGGTCGCGAAGATCAGCGCCAGTGCCAGCACCGGGCGCCATTGTGGCCAGCTGAACGAGGCGTATTTCGGCCGCACGGTGATGAGCAGCACGGCGCCGGCTATCCACTGGCGCACCGCGACCACCCCGGCGGGCCCGAGCACGGGGAGGGCCAGCGCGGCGGTCGCCGCGCCGAGCTGATTGGCCGCGGCGCTGCCGGTCATCAGGGCGATACCGGTGACCCTGGCCTCCGGCCCGGGCGTGCTGGCCGGGGCGCCCGCCGGGCGGTGCTGCTCGCGCGTTGCGGTGGTCATGACAGGAGCATGGACCCCGCTCTGGCATACGCAAAATGCATGTACCGGCTCAGCTATACGCTTTGGTTATGGATCTGGAACTGAGGCACCTGCGCTGCCTGGTCGCGATCGTGGACGCCGGGACCTTCACGGACGCGGCCATCGACCTCGGCATCTCCCAGGCGGCCGTGTCCCGGAATCTCCAGGCCCTGGAGCAGGTCCTTGGCGTCCGGCTGCTCCACCGCACCAGCCGGAATGTCACCCCGACCACGGCCGGCGTGCACGCCCTGGCCCAGGCCAGGCAGGTGCTGGCCGCAGCGGACAACCTGGTCGCCGAGGCGACCACCGGTCACACCCGGCTCCGCATCGGTCACCCGTGGTCGGCCATGGGACGGCACACCCGGGAGTTCCAGCGCCGCTGGGCCGAGCGGTACCCGGATGTCGAGCTGCAGCTGATCCGGACCAATTCAGCCACCGGCGGGCTGGCCGAGGGCTTGTGCGACATCGCGGTCCTGCGCACGCTGGCCGGCGGCAGGCGCTTTGCCAGCGCCGTCGTGGGGGAGGAGCGGCGTTACTGCGCGCTCGCCGCGGATGACCCGTGGGCCAGCCGCCGCTCCATCAGGCTCGATGAGATACCGCAGCGCACCCTGCTCATCGACCGGCGCACCGGCACGACCACCCCGGACTTGTGGCCCGCCGCCGCGCAGCCGCATATCCAGGAAACCCGCGACATCGACGACTGGCTGGCGATCATCGCGGCCGGGGGTGGCGTCGGGATCACGCCCGAGGGCACCACCGCCCAGTACCGCCGCGATGGCGTGGTCTTCCGCCCGCTCCGGGATGCCCCGCCGGTCACCGTGACAGTGAGCTGGCGCCGGCACGACCCGCATCCCTCGACGCACGCGGCCATCGCGCTGCTGGCCGAGTTGTACCGCCGTCCGCCGTGACGCGCCGATCCGGCGCGCCCGGCGCGGCCGCACGGGTGCCGGACCCGGACGGGAGCGGTCCCGCCAGGCATGAAGATCATCTATTCTGGCAGGCAGGGGCATACCCGCAACAGGCACGCAGCTTCATGGGGGCCGGGGATGGTACGCAGGGAAGTCGTCATCGTAGAAGATGATCTTGATGGCGGTCCGGCCAAGGAGACGGTGCGCTTCGGGCTGGACGGCGCGGACTACGAGATCGACCTGAACGCCAAGAACGCCAGGAAGTTCCGCAAGCGGCTGGCGCCGTTCGTCGAGCACGCGCACCGGGTGGCCGCTGGACAGCGGCGGCCGGCCCGGACCGCGGCCAGCCGTCAGCGCAGCCGTGACATCCGGGCGTGGGCCAGGCAGCAGGGCATCGAGCTCAGCGACCGCGGGCGCATGCCAGCCAGCATCGTGGACGAGTACGAGGCCTCCACCGGCCAGACCGCCCGGCGGTTACCGGCCCCGCACCCGCCACCAGTCAGCCGACGGCAGGACGGGCGAGGGTGGGGCAGCAGCCGATGACGGTCAGCGAGGATTTCACCAGCGTGACCGCCCCGTTCCGGGGTGAGCTGCTGGCGCTCTGCTACCGCATGCTGGGCTCGGCCGACGAGGCCGATGACCTGGTCTACCAGCGCGGGCCAGCCGGCGCCTACCAGGCGCACGCCGTGCTGGTGCCTGCCGTCACCAGCACCGGGATCGCGCGGATCGTGGCCTTCCAGGACCCGGGCCTGTTCCGGGCGTTCCGGCTGCCGACGGAACAGCCACCGCCGCGCCCCGGCCAGGCCCGGCCTGAATCAGGCAGCTGAATTTCTGCTCGCGCGGCGATTCCCCGGAATCCGGCTGGTCTATAGGAGTGAGCCACCAGGTAACTGGTGCGGAGCCCGGGAGAACCTGGGCCACCGGAGGAACGGACCGGGCAGGCCAGCCCGGGAACGCACCGCAAAAGGAGACCAGGCACCATGACGGAGCACAAGGTTGTCAGCCGGGCTGACTGGCAGGCGGCCCGGGACGAGCTGCTGCAGCGCGAGAAGGAGCACACCCGGAGCGGGGACGAGCTGGCGCGCCAGCGCCGCGAGCTGCCCTGGGTCGCGATCGACAAGGAGTACCGGTTCGACACCGACGAGGGCACCCGGACGCTGGCCGGGCTCTTCGGCGGCCGTTCCCAGCTGCTGATCTACCACTTCATGTTCGGGCCGAGCTACACCGCCGGGTGCCCGGTGAACTCGTCGATCGCCGACGGCCTCGACGGCCTCCTGCCGCACCTGCATGCCCGCGACATGACCCTGCTGCTCGTTTCGCAGGCCCCGCTGGCGAAGCTGCAGGCGTACAAGCGGCGGATGGGCTGGCAGCTGCCCTGGGCCTCGGCGGCGAACACCGACTTCAACTTCGACTTCGGCGCCTCTTACCCCGAGGAGCAGGTGCGTTCGTGGGGCCTCGACGAGGACAGCCTGCCGCCGATCGTGCGCCAGAATGCCGCCGCCACCGGGACCGATGTGCCCGGATACCTCACCGAGTCACCAACGGTGAGCGCCTTCACCCGCCACGACGGTGCCGTATACCAGACCTACGGAACCGCGGCCCGCGGGGTCGAGTTCCTGATGGGCTACTACCCCATCCTCGACCACGCGCCCCGGGGACGCGACGAGGGCGACGCGTTCCAGACCTGGATCCGCCGCCATGACGAATACGCCTGATGGGGGGTGCAGATCATGACGAAACCGGCTCCCGGTGAGATCAGCGCATTCAATGCCATGATGATCGAGGAGTTCCGGGCGAACGAGGGACGCGTCAGCGGGCTATTCGCCGGCACCCCGATGATTCTCATCCATCACATCGGCGCCAGATCTGGGATCGAGCGCGTCACCCCGCTGGCCTGTTCCCCGCAGGCAGACGGCCAGTTCGCGATCGTCGCCGCCAACGGCGGGGCATCAGCCCACCCAGGGTGGTACTACAACCTCAGGGCTCATCCCAGGATCACCGTCGAGGTAGGTGCCGAGACGTTCACGGTCCTGGCGGAGGAACTGGAGGGCACCGCCCGCGCCGGGCTGTGGGCGAAGCTGGTGGCCGAGTTCCCGAGCGTCGGCGAATTCCAGGCCAGGACCGCGCGGCGGATCCCGGTATTCCTGCTCACCCGCCAGGGCTGACCCACAACGGGCCCGGCCAGCCGCGGGCCGCCGGGCCGCCAGCAGATGGCCCACTAGGGTTAGGCGCATGACCGCAGAGCCGCGCTGCGCGGCCGGGGTGCCCAACGTGGGCCCGTTCGGTGACCCGCTGCTGCTCGTGGAGCTGGCCGTGGCCGCTGAGGAGCACGGCTGGGACGGCTTTTTCGTCTGGGACCATCTGCTGTGGCACGACCCGGGCTGGGACGTCGCCGACCCGGTGGTGGTGACCGCCGCGATCGCGGCGCGGACCGCCCGGATCAGGACCGGCATCCTGGTGAACGTGCTCGCCCGCCGGCGGGTGGGCAAGGTGGCGCGGGAGTCGGTCACCCTGGATCAGCTGTCCGCCGGGCGGCTGATCTTCGGTGCCGGGCTGGGCGCCCGGGCGGAGGAGTTCACCGCGTTCGGCGAATCGGGCGACGCCAGGGAGCGGGCGGCCCGGCTGGATGAGTCCCTGCAGTTGCTCGACGCGCTGTGGAGCGGCCAGCCAGTGACCGTGCACGGGGACTACCTGACCGCCACCGACGTGACGATGCTGCCGCGTCCGGTGCAGCGGCCGCGGATACCGATCTGGGTCGGCGGCCGGTGGCCGAACAAGGCGCCGTTCCGGCGCGCCGCCCGCTGGGACGGGGTCATGCCCACCCACGCCCGCTACGGCCTGGGGGAAACCATGCCACCGGACGAGCTGCGGGCGGTCATCGCGTACACGCGGCAGCACCGCACCGCGGACGGGCCTTTCGAGGTGGCCCTGGAGGGATGCACCGACGGCGCTACCCCGGGCCGCGGCGCCCGGCAGCTGGCCCCGTACCTGGACGCCGGGCTGACCTGGTGGATCGAAGCGTTCGGCTGGTGGCGTGGCACCCCCCAGGACGCGATGGCCCGCATCCGCCAGGGCCCGCCGGCCCGCGGCCTGCCCGGCATGTGACACTCCGGCGCCAATCTCGGGGGCGGTGGCGGTTACCGGGGCGAGCAGCTACCGGTGTGAGCGGCTACCGGTGTGAGCGGCGCGGGCGGAACTTGATCCAGGCCAGGATGGCGATGACCACCAGCAGCAGCCAGGGCGAGAACAGGAAGTGCACGGTGAAGCTGAGGACGGTCAGGGCCACGATGGCGATAAGGGCAAAGGCAATGATCGCGGGCATGGTGGTTGGTCTCCATTCAGGTCATGCGGTCTGCGGTCGTAGTGTTCCTGCTTCCAGGCTGCCGCCGGCCGTGCCGCCCGTCGATCGGGATCAGCCCGGGTTCATACCCTGGCGTGCGTCCCGGCGGCATCAGGGTCATCCCTGATCGCGGTCAGGCCGGGCCCGACCGGGCCTAAGGCCTGGTTGCTCAGCGCCAGCGCGAGGACCTGTTCGTAGGTCAGGGCCCGGCCCGCGGCGTACCCGGCCTCGAAGGCCTCAGCCCCCATGGCGGAGCGCAGGCGCTGGCAGTCGCGATCGCGCAGCCCGCCCTCCAGCGGCTCGATGGTCTCGCCCAGGACCGTCAGGGCCTGCTCGGCCGCACCATGCAGGCGGGCGGACCGGTCCATCCCGGCCGGGTCACGGCTGGTCATGGCCACCCCGATCAGCGCGTAGGCGATGCTCTGCTTCATCTGCATGCGCCTGGCCAGGTGGAGCGATTCCATGAAGAGATCCGCGGCCGATTCCAGCGAGCCACTGAGGTAATCGGCCAGGCCGAGGTTGAAGGTCTCGTAGACCACTCCATAGTGGTCGTTCAGCTCACGGGCGATATCCAGCGACTCCAGCAGGTGGCCGCAGGCGACGTCGATGTCACCGATCGACAGCTCGACGTAGCCCAGGTTGCCGAGCATCGTCCCGACCTGCCGGCGGTCACCAACCTGCCGGTAGAGCTGAAGGGACTCCGCAGCATCACGGGCCGCGCCAGCGCGGTCATACTCGAGGTCCAGGGCAAACGCCCGGGCGGCCAGCAGCCGGGCGGTGAGGTGGGTTTCCCCGAGCTGGCGGGCCAGGCCGAGCCCCCGCTCGATGAGCGGCATCGCGGCGCCCGGCTGCCCGCGGCGCAGCAGGATGTAGCCACGCACATCAATGAGATCGGCGACCAGGTAGTCATCCCTGGCGGCCGCCGCGATCGACAGTGCCTCATCGCAGTACCGTTCGGCGGTCGGGTAGCCACCCATCTGCTCGAGCAGGTAGGCCGCGGTGACCAGGCCGCGGGCGCGCAGCACCGTCGCCTCCTGTGCGGCTGGGATCTGCAGGAGCGCCCGCAAGGCGTCAGCTCCTTCCGTGGCATGCCCGCGTGCCTTCCAGAACACCCGCAAGGCGGCGGCCAGCCGGATGCCGGGCGCCGGGTCGGCCCGCTTGAGGCTGTAGGCGAGCGCGGCACGGAGGTTGTCGAGTTCGAGGTCGAGGCGGTCCATCCAGGTGACCTGCTCGTGCCCCACGAGCTCCGGCGCGGCCGCTTCCGCCAGCGTGAGATAGGTATCGCGGTGGGCCCGCCGTGCGTCCTCGGCCGCTGGCTGCTGCCGGTCGAGCTGCCGCGCGGCATACTGCCGCACGGTCTCCAGCAGCCGGTAGCGCACCGGCCTGCCGCCAGTGTCGTCGAACTGCACGAGGTTCTTGTCGATCAGCGCCCCAAGGTGCTCGACGACCTCGCCGGGGGGGACGTCGTCGCCGGTGGTGACCGCCTCGGCCGCGTCCAGGTCGAATCCTCCGGCGAAGACCGACAGCCGGGCCAGCACCTGCCGCTCGGCTGCGTTCAGCAGCTCCCAGGACCACTCGACCATGGCGAGCAGTGTCTGGTGGCGCGGCAGGGCCGCCCGCGAGCCGCCGGTCAGAATGGAAAAGCGCTGGTCGAGCCGGGCATCCAGCTCGGGTACCGACATGACCCGCAGCCGGGCAGCGCCCAGTTCGATGGCCAGCGGGATGCCGTCGAGCCGCCGGCAGATCCGCCCGACCACCGAAGCGGTCGGCTCATCCCAGAACAGCGAGACCCCCTGCTGCGCGGCCCGGTCGGTGAAAAGCCGCACCGCCTCGCTGTTCCGGATCGCAGTTACCTCATCGCCTTCGGCTGGCATGCCCATGGAGGGCACCCGGTAGATGCGCTCACCCTCGATGTCCAGCGGCTCACGGCTCGTCGCGAGCAGCACCATGTTCGGGCAGTTCCGGAGCATGACGTCGGCCAGTTTCGCGCATGCGTCGATGACGTGCTCGCAGTTATCCAGCAGCACCAGCAGGCTCCGCTGGCCGATCGACTCGACGAGCGTATCGACGATGGGCCGACCTGGGTCCTCGGGTATGCCGAGCACGTTGGCGACAGTGACCGCGACGAGATCCGCGTCCTGGAGCGGGGCGAGATCCGCGAACCAGACTCCGTCGCCGGACCCATCCAGCAGGCCGGCCGCGGCCTGCAGGCTGAGGCGGGTCTTGCCCGCGCCGCCCGGGCCGGTGAGGGTGACGAGACGGGAGCCGGTGATCAGGCTGCGAACCTCGGCGAGCTCAGCTTCGCGGCCAATGAAGCTCGACACCTGCGCCGGGAGGTTGTTTCGCAGCTTTGGGTTATCGAGCGACCGCAGTGGCGGGAAGACCGCGGGCAGGCCATCGGCTTCGAGCTGGAAGATCTGCTCGGGCCGGCCGAGGTCCTTCAGCCGGTGCAGGCCGAGGTCCCGGAGCGAGGTGCCCGGCGGAAGCGAGTCGCGGAGCAGGGCAGCCGCCGTGAGCGAGAGCACGATCTGGCCGCCGTGCGCGGCTGACGCGATACGGGCCGCCCGGTGCACGTCGAGACCGACCAGCCCGGTGGCCGTCTGGGCCGCCTCGCCGGAGTGGATTCCCATCCGGACACGCACCGTCTCGCCGGCTGGCCAGGGGTAGGAGACCAGGGCCCGCTGCATCTCGATGGCCCCGGCCACGCAGGCGCTCGGCGAGGAGAACACGGCGAAAAAGGCGTCGCCCTGGGTGTCGATTTCCTGGCCGTCATGCGCCGCGAGGGCGGCCCGGATCAGCCGGTGATGGTCGGCGAGGACCTGCGCATACGCATCACCCAGGCGCTGAAGCATCGCGGTGGAACCCTCGATGTCAGTGAAGAGGAAGGTGAGCGTCTGCGTAGCCAACGCCTCGCGCTTTCCGTTGCGGTTGCTGCTGATCCCGCCGGGCGGCGGGATCATCAAGTGCTTATGCCCCGGTCAGAGGCAGCGTATGTCGTGCGGCCCGGTCAGGTGCAACAGTGGCTGGCATGGACTTCCAGCATGTTGACGTTTTCGCCGATGCCCCATTCACCGGCAACAGCGTCACGGTATTCCTCAGCAACGGCACCCTGACGGCCGGCCAGATGCTGGCGATCACCCGGGAGTTCCGGCATTTCGAAAGCATCTTCCTCGGGCCGGCGGTGACTGAAACCCGCTGGCCGGCCAGGGTCTTCGATCTGGACGAAGAGCTGGACTTCGCCGGCCATCCCGTCCTGGGGGCAGCGGCGGTGCTGCACGACATTTTGGGCGCGGGCACAACGCGGACGTGGACCGTGCAGCTGCCCGCCAAGACGGTGACCGTGCAGACCACCCGCGACGGCGCCAGGTTCCACGCCACGCTGGACCAGGGCGCCCCCGAATACGGACGGCCGGTCACTGGCGCTGCGGCCACCCCGATCCTCGACCGTCTCGGGCTCTGTCCCGCCGACCTAGTACCCGGGCTGGCGCCGGCCGTGGTGTCTACCGGGCTTCGCTACCTGGTGATCCCCGTATCAGCGCCAGCGCTCGCCCGCGCGGCGATCACCGCCACGGACTTCGCCGACCACCTGGCGGCGGTGGGTGCCCAGTTCGCCTACCTGCTCGACCCGGACGGCCCGGAGGGACGTCACTGGACCAACGACGGCCGCACGGAAGATATCGCGACGGGGAGCGCCGCCGGCACGGCCGGGGCGTACCTGGCCCGGGCCGGCCGGGCCGTGCTGAACCAGCCATTCACTCTTCATCAGGGCCGTTTCACCGGCCGGCCCAGTCAGATCGAGGTCGAACCACGCGGGTCGGCGGCCGGGATCACCCGGGTACTCGTCGGCGGCCCGGTCGCCCCCGTGGCAAAGGGGACGCTGCGGAGCCTGCCGGAAGGGCCGGCCGCGGCTGGCTAGCCGGTCACGTCGAGGACGATTTTGCCGCCGGCATGCCCGGTTTCGAGTATCCGGTGCGCTTCGGCCGCCGCCGCCAGCGGGAGCACCTGGCTGATGACAGGGCGCAATGCGCGCCGGCCGAGCAGTGCCGCGAGCGCCCGGGTGCGGGCGCCGTCGTCGCCGATCAGCACACCGTGGAAGGTGATGTTGGCATCCAGCAGCGGATCCAGGTCCAGCTCCGGCGTAGCGATCGCGGCGATCTGCCCGCCGGGGCGCAGCGCCGGCCAGGCGGCGGCCGCGAGCGTGCCGCCGGCCAGGTCGGCGATGGCGTCCACCGGGCCGCCCGCCAGCGCCAGGGCCCGTGGTGCGACCTCCTCGCGGGCGTAGTCGATGCACGCGGTGGCGCCCAGGGCGCGCATCAGATCGTGCCGGGCCTGGCCGCCTGCGCCGATCGTCATGATCCCCGCCGCCGCGGCCAGTTGCAGCAGGAACAGCCCGACACCGCCGCTGGCCCCCAGGACGAGCAGCCGGCTCGTGGCCGGCAGGCCGAGCCGGGACAGCACCACCGCCGCGGTGCCGGCCGCCAGGGGCGTGGCGGCCGCCTCGGGGAACGAGGTGACCGGGCTGATCGGCGCGGCCAGGCCGGCCTCGACGACCACCAGCTCGGCATACCCGCCGGCGCCGTCCGGGAAATGGGTCATCGCCATGACGCGGTCACCGGGCGCCAGGCTGCTGACCCCGCTGCCCACGCTGTCGATGACCCCGGCCACGTCATAGCCGAGGATGCACGGGACGTGCAGTCCCGCCCAGCTGCCGTCCGCCCGGTTACCGGCATCGACCGGGTTGGTCCCGGCCGCGTGCACGGCGATCCGCACCTGCCCCGGGCCGGCGACCGGATCGGCGGCCTCGGCCAGCCGCAGCTGTTCCGGCCCGCCGAACTCGCTGACCAGCACCGCTCTCATCGGCTGTGCTCCCTTCCCGTGGTCCTGCTGTGACGGCCCGGCCAGCCGTGGTCTCCTGCGACCCCGTCATCCTCGCCCGGCCGCGGCCAGGCGTCGAACCTAGTGCCAGCATTGGCAGGACGGGAGGAGGACCGTGCCCGCACCTGAGATTACGTTCGGGCTGCTCAGCGGGAGGCAGGCCGCCGCGCACGCTGACGAGCTGGAGGCTCTGCACGCCGAGGTCTACCGCGACCCGCCGTACCGGCGTGATGCGGACGCGGCCGGCTTCGCCAGCCGGTTCACGGTTCAGTCCCGCCAGCCGGGCTTCACCCTGGCCGAGGCCCGCCATGGCGGCTACCTGATCGGTTACGCCTCCGGGATGCCGCTGCGCCCCTCGACCTCGTGGTGGCGTCACCTGACTACGGCGCTGCCAGCGGAGGTCACGACCGAGCACCCGGGCCGTACTTTCGCCCTGGCCGACCTGGCCGTGCGGGCGTCCTGGCGGCGTCAGGGCATCGCCCGGGCCCTGCACGATCTCATCCTCACCGGCCGGCCCGAGGAACGGGCGACCGTCACGATCCTGCCCGCGGCGGCCCCGGCGCAGCATGCCTTTGGGTCCTGGGGCTGGCGCCGGATCGCCCGGACCCGCGCGGGCCCCGGCTCGCCCGTCTGCGACGTGCTCCTCACCACGCTGCCGGTCAGCCCGCCCTGACATCAGGCGGCCGCCCGCGCCGCACCGCGCCGGGTCATGACCGTGGGGCAGTCCTGCCGTAGCCTGGGCCGGTGAGCATCGTGGTCCAGCCCGCCACGAGGGAACGGTTCGGTGATGTGGCCACCATGCTCGGGCCCAGGAACCCGCAGTCCTCGGTGTGCTGGTGCCTCAGCCACCGGCTGGACTCGAAGACCAACCGCGCGCTGGCCGGCCCGGCACGGGGCGAGTACGTCAAGGAGCTGACCGGCCGCAAGGTCGCGCCCGGCGTTCTCGCCTACTGCGACGGGGAGGTCGCCGGATGGGCCGCGGTGGCCCCCCGGTCCGAGCTGCCGTTCGCGCGGTCGGCCAAGATCCCGCACGTCGACCGGCTGCCTGCCTGGTCGGTGTGGTGCATCCGGGTCCGGCCCGGCTACCGCGGCCGGGGCATCTCACACGCCCTGCTCGACGGGGCCGTGGCTTACGCGCGGTCGCAGGGCGCGCCAGCGGCCGAGGGCTACCCCGTGGACAACCAGGGCCAGAAGGTCGATCTCACCATGGCCTACGTGGGAACCCGCAAGCTCTTCGAGGACTCCGGCTTCACCAAGGCGGCCGACACCCGCTCTGTCGCCGGCGGCTTCCCCCGCGTGGTGATGCGGCTCGACCTGCGCTGACCCGGCGAATCAGGCCTCATGGCCGGCTGGTCAGGTACGCCACGTCAACCTGCCACCTGGCCGGGCCGGGCGCGACAGTTCACCGGGCCAGCCGGTGGGCTGCCGGGTGAACATCACGGGTGCCGCGGCCGTGGCGCCCTGGCTCAGGCGGGCTGGTAGGCCAGGTGCACGACGCCGCTCGTGTACTGTTCACAGCCGCCCAGGGCGAGCCTGGTCTCGGCCTGGTTCTCCGCGAACAGGCGCTCGCCGCGGGAAAGCACCAGCGGGTAGACGAACAGGTGCAGCTCGTTGACCAGGCCGTCGGCCGCCCGCGGTGAGCCACCGGCCGGGGCCACCGACGGCCGGCTGCGTCCCCGGCCGGTGTGGGACGGTATACCGGTGGCCGCGGCGTTCGCCGCCCCGGCCCGCTACGAGTTCCGCACCGGGCTGCCCGACGCGAGCCGGTTCCCGTTCCAGACCTGGCGCCGCCTGATGGACCGTGAACTGCGGGCCTCGGCCGTCGGCCGCGGTGCCTATGGCGACCCGGCCGGCCATCCGGGGCTGCGCACCGCGATCGCCCGGCATATCGGGGTGTCCCGGGGCGTGGCCACCACCGCCGGGCAGGTGACGGTGACCAGCGGCACGCAGCAGGCGCTGGACCTGATCGCGCGGGTGCTGCTGGCGCCGGGCCAGCGGGTCGCGATGGAAGATCCGGGGTACGCGCCCGCCCGGCGGCTGTTCCAGTCGCTGGGCCTGGAGATCACCGGCGTTCCCGTGGACGAGCACGGCCTGGTCGTCGATGCGCTGCCCGCCGGCACCCGCCTGGTGTACGTCACGCCGTCGCACCAGTACCCGCTGGGCACGGTGATGTCGCTGCCGCGCCGGGTCGCGCTGCTGGACTGGGCCGACCGCCAGGACGCCGCCATCATCGAGGACGACTACGACAGCGAGTTCCGGTTCGGCAGCCGGCCCATCGAGCCGCTGTGCACGCTGGACGCGCACGGCCGCGTCAGCTATGTCGGCTCGTTCTCCAAGAGCATGCTGCCCACGCTGCGGCTGGGCTTCGCGGTCGTGCCGCCGGCGCTGGGCGGGGCGCTGCGCGCCGCTAAGTACGTCACCGACTGGCACACCGCGCTGATGGCCCAGGCCGCGCTGGCCGCCTTCATCGACGAAGGGCATCTCGCCCGGCACATCCGCAAGATGCGCGGCGTGTACCGGCGGCGTCATGACCTGATCACTGAGGCCATCGCCGGGCCGCTGTCCCAGCACCTGGCGCCGGTCCCCTCGGCGGCGGGCCTGCACGTCAGCGCGTCCGCGCGCACCGCGTCGGCGGCCGAGATGACCCGGGTGGCCGGGCGCGCGCTGGCGGCCGGGGTGGCCGTCCAGCCGCTGTCCACGTTCCGGATCACCCAGCCCGCCCGGGCCGGCCTGGCCCTGGGCTACGGGGCCATCGAGGCCGGCGACATCGGTGCCGGGCTGCTCCGGCTCGGCCAGTCCTTCAGCCCCGGCTGAGCCGTCCCGGACCGGCTGGCCGCCCCGGGCCCGCCAGCCAGCGGCCGGTTCCCCGCCCGGGTGGTTCCTTGGGCTGCGGCCGGGGATGAGTACGCTGCCGGTGACGGGCGGGCCGCCAGCCCGCCGCCCGGCGGGCCAGCACGCGAGCAAGGGGAGCCTGAGATGCCGTGGTTTCCGGACTTCGTCGGGGCCGTGGAACTGGCGCGCAGGCAGACTCGCACGGCCGGCCAGGACGACCCGGTCGCGCAGTATCTGACCGCGCTGAACCAGGGCGACACGCGTGTCCTGGAGACCGTGTGGCCAGGCGAGGTCGTGGTCTACGACCCGCGCGCGGGCGAGGTCCGCGGCCACCGGCAGCTGCGCCAGTTCATCAGCCGGAACCAGGCCTGGCTGGCTGAGCAGCACGCGCGCATCGAGACCGTGGCCACCACGGTGGTCGGGAGCCGGGCCGTGGTCGAACTGCTGGGCCACCTGACCAGCAATGGCCGCGAGACCGCCTGGCCGGTGGCCGTGGTGGCCGAATCCCCGGACGACGGGTCGGTGGTGTTCCGCACCTACTGCAGCCAGTGGCCGGTGGACGGGCGGCGCCACCTCCGGACGCCCATCCTCGGTCCCGGGCCCGTTCGCCCCGGCGACGTCGTCGGCCGGTATGAGGCCGCGCTGCAGGCGGGGGACACCGAGGCAGTGGTCGGCATGTTCGAGCCGGATGGCTACTTCCGCGAGCCCATCGGCCCGCACGCCACCCACCGCGGCCTCAGCGAGCTCCGCTCCTACTTCACCACCTGTTTCAGCGCCGGCGGTGGCATCAGCAGGCAAAACTGCGTGATGACCGACGACGGGGTGCGCTGCGCCGTCGAGTACAACGTCCTGCGCTGGGGCCGTCACGACCTGCCGCCCCAGGCTGGCCTCGGCGTGTTCGAGCGCGGCCCGGACGGGCTGCTGGCCGCGGCCCGCGTCTACGACGATGTCGAGGCCCCCACCGAGCCATCGTGAGGCAGGCGGACGCGGACCCGGGGGCCGGCCAGGGACCTCACGGGTGCGACCAGGCGCACAGCCGGGCCACGCTGGCCGCAACGAACGGCGCAGACAGGAGACCTTCATGCCGGTGACATCTGGTTCCGCGGCGCAGCCATCCACCGGGCTGCGAGCCCGCCGGTGAGCGACTACGACGTCATCGTCATCGGCGGCGGTTCGCCGGGTGAGCACTGCGCGGGCGAACTGGCCGATGGGGGCCTGCGGGTGGCCCTGGTCGAGCGCGACCTGGTCGGGGGCGAGTGCTCCTACTGGGCGTGCATCCCGTCCAAGACGCTGCTGCGCCCCGGGGAAGCGGTGCACGGGGCCCAGGAGGCGGCGGCCACCGCCCAGGTTGACCCGGCGGCCGCGCTGGCCTGGCGGGACTTCATAGTCGGGAACTATTCCGATGCCGGCCAGCAGGACTGGCTGCGCGGCAAGCGCATCGACCTGCTGCGGGGCACCGGCCGGCTGGCCGGGCCCGGTGTGGTCGAGGTGGACGGCACGCGGCACACCGCCGGTCACGTCGTCCTGGCCACCGGCTCCGACCCGGTCATCCCGCCCGTCCCGGGCCTGAGTGAACTCGACGGGGTGTGGACCAACCGCGGGGTGACCGGCATGACGGCCATCCCACGGCGGCTGGTGATCCTCGGCGGCGGGCCGGTCGGCGCCGAGATGGCCCAGGCCGTGCGGCGGCTGGGTGGCGAAGTGGCGCTGGCCGAGGGGGCGGCCCACGTGCTGGCCCGCGAGCCCGTGCCGCTGGGCGAGGCGCTCGGTGAGGTGCTGCGGGCCGACGGCATCGAGTTGCTGCTGGGCGTGCGGGCGACCGCCGCACGCCGGGACGGGCCGGACTACGTCCTGGTCCTCGAAGATGGCCGCGAGCTGCGCGGCGACCAGCTGCTGCTGGCCACCGGCCGCCGGCCGCGCACCAGCGGGCTGGGCCTGGACAGCGTGGGCGTCACCCCCGGCCCGAAAGGCATCCCCGTCGACTCGCGGTTGCGCGCCGGCGACCGGCTGTGGGCCATCGGCGATGTCACCGGGATCCGGCTGCTGACCCACGTCGGCAAGTACCAGGGCGAGGTCGTGGCCGCGAACATCCTCGGTGAGTCACGGGAGGCGCACTACGACGCCATACCGGACGCGGTCTACACCGACCCGCAGGCCGCCGCCGTGGGCGCCACCGACGCCCCGTACCGCGCCACCGTCCCGGTGTCCGAGGTGGCCAAGACGGCTACCTACACCCGCGCCTATGCGCAGTCCAACGGTTTCCTGACGCTGCTGTCCGACGGGGAGCGGCTGACCGGCGCGTATGCCCTCGGCCCGGAAGCCGGCGAATGGCTCCAGCAGGCCACCCTGGCCATCCGGGCCCAGATCCCGATCCCGGTCCTGCGCGACGTCATCCAGCCGTTCCCCACGTTCTCCGAGATCTACGTGGCCGGGCTGAAAGCGCTCCGCCAGCAGATCGCGGCCACCCACCAGCGCGCCCGGGCGGCGTCGCCGTGAGCCCGCGCGAACCGCGGCCCGCGAGACCGGCGCGCTGCACACCGCTGCACGACGTTGACGGTGGCGAGCAGCTTGTCTTCAGCCCAGCGCAGTGACCGGTGGCCGCCCCCTCCGGGACGGAGGATCCCGTGAATGATCTGCTGGAGCTGGCCGTCGAGGCCCACGGCGGCATGCGGCGCTGGGAACAGATCTCCCGGTTCCGCGCGGCCGCGTCGATCACCGGCGCGATCTGGGCGCTCAAGGGCAAGCCCGGGCTGCTGGCCGACGTGGTGCTGGACGGCGAGACCCGCGACCAGCGGCTGCGGATCACCCCGTTCCCGCGGCCCGGCCAGTACACGACCTGGGAGCCGCAGCGGCAGACGATCGAGACCACCGACGGGATGCTGGTCAGCGAGCGTCTCGACCCCACCGCCCCGTTCGCCGGGCAGACCCGCCAGTCCCCATGGGACGACTTCCAGGCGGCCTACTTCGCGGGCGAGGCCAACTGGAACTACTTTGCCGCGCCGTTCATCTTCGCCCGCAGCGACTTCAGCACCGAGGAAGACTGGCCCTGGCGGGAGGACGGGCAGGTGTGGCGCAGCCTGCTGGTCACCTACCCGGACAGCATCGTCGCGCACACCAGGCAGCAGACCTACTACTTCGACGCCGCCGGGCTGCTGCGCAGGCTCGATTACTCGGTGGACATCCTGGGCGGCGGGCCGGCCGTGCACTACCCGTCGCGGTACCGCGAATTCGGCGGGATCATGGTGCCGACCCGCCGCCGGGTCTACATCCGTAATCCCGACGGCACACCAGTGCGTGACCCGGTCTCGGTCTCCATCGACGTCACCGGCGTCACCTTCAGCTGAGAACGGGAGCAGATGGCCACCGTGCCCGGAACCGACCGCAGCGTCGTGATCATCACCGGGGGCTCGCAGGGCATCGGCGCGGGCCTGGTCACCGCGTACCGCGAACGGGGGTGGGCCGTGGTGGCCAGCTCACGCACGATCAAGCCGTCCGGGGACCCGGACGTGCTCGCCGTGCCCGGGGACGCCGCCGAGCAGGCCACCGCGGAGCGGATCGTCAGCGCGGCCATCGGCCGGTTCGGGCACATCGACACGCTCATCAACAATGCCGGGGTGTTCATCGCCAAGCCGTTCACCGAGTACACCGCGGCCGACTACGCGACCATGACCGGCGTCAACCTGGCCGGGTTCTTCTGGCTGACCCAGCGGGCGATCACCGAGATGCTGGCCCGCGGCCGGGGCCACGTGGTGAACATCACCGCCACCCTCGTTGACCGCGCGAGCTCCAGCTCGCCCGCTGCGCTCACCGCACTGACCAAGGGCGGCCTGGCCGCGGTGACCAGGTCGCTCGCGGTCGAGTACGCCGCCCGCGGCATCCGGGTCAACGCGGTTTCGCCGGGCATCATCCAGACGCCGGTGCACCCGGCGGAAAGCTACGCCGGGCTCGGCTCGCAGCTTCCCCCGCTCGGGCATGTGGGCCAGGTCAGTGACATCGTTGACGGCATCCTGTTCCTGGAGTCAGCTCCGTTCGTCACCGGCGAGATCCTGCACATCGACGGCGGCGAGATCGCCGGGCATTAACCGGAGCCGGGCCAGCGCCGCGGGCAGTTCCCGCCGGGAGCCGATGCCGAGCTTGGTGAACACCTTGCGCAGATGCCATTCGACGGTCCGGGCGCTGAGGAACAGCTGCGCGCCGATCTCCGGGTTGGTCAGCCCGTCCCGCGCGAGCCGGGCGATGGACGCTTCCTGCGCGGTGAGCGCGTCCGGCGCCCCGGCCGTGCGCTTGCGCACGGTCTCCCCGGTGGCCACCAGCTCACGCCGGGCCCGCTCAGCGAATCCTGCCATCCCCATCGTGGCCAGCATCTCGTGCGCGGTGCGCAGCTGCGCGCGCGCGTCCGCCCGCCGGTTCTCCCGGCGCAGCCATTCGCCGTAGAGCAGGTGCGCGCGGGCCAGTTCCGGGCGGAGCCGGGTCCGGCCCAGCCGGTCGATCGCCTCGCGGTAGCAGTCCTCGGCCGCGGGTCCCCCGGTTACCAGCCCCCGGGCCCGGGCCTCGATACCCAGGCCGAACTCGGTCCCGCCAGCCTGGGTCGTTTCCGTCAGCCGGTCAAGGGCCCGGCTGGCCAGCCGGGTGTCCCGGCTGTGCACCGCCGCCTCGATCAGCTCGGGCAGCGCCCACATGGACACGTAGAGCGTGGACCGGTCCTCACTGGCTTGCCTGGCCGACACCAGCGCATCCGCATAGCGGCCGAGGCCGTTGCCGAGGATCGCGGCCGCCCAGTGCGCGTAGGCCACCGCGATTCCCTGGCCGCCGGCCGTGGCCTCGGCGATGGTGGCGTCGATCAGCGGGATAGCCTCGTCCTGGTCAGCCCGCAGGCACGCGAGCATCATCGCGGTAAACGGGGCAGCCCGGCTGCCGGTCGCCGCGCAGACCGCGTCGGACTCGGCGATGAGAGCGGCCGCGGCGGTGAAGTCCCCGCTCCACGCGGTGGCCGTGCCCAGGGCGGCCAGGTCGATCGGCAGCTGGTCCAGCGCGCCGGCCGAGCGGGCCAGCTGGACCTGCTGCTCCAGCATCGTGCGCCAGGCGTCGTAGTCCCACAGCGCGCTGGCCGCTGCCTGCGCGAACCAGCCCCACTGGAGCTCTTCGGACGTGGTCACGCCGCCCCCGGCAAACGCGCGCACGACCTCGCGCAGCGCCGGCGCCGCAGCGGCGGGCCCATCGGTCACCAGCCGGGCCAGGCCGTCCAGGACCAGGTTGACCCGGCGCGGCGGGTACGCCGGGGGAGGAAGGGCCCGGGCCGCGCGGGACACCTCGGGCAGATCGCCGGCCCCGGCCAGCCGCCCGGCGAACAGGGCGGCCATCCACGCGGTGAGGTAGGTCTCGCGGGCCAGGTCGAGGTCGAGCGGTTCGAGCCGGTTGGCCGCTTTGAGCAGCAGCGGGGGAGCGTCGCTGCTCAGCCCGGAGGCGAACACGACCTGCCCGCGCAGCAGGTCCACCCGGGCCCCCTGGAACTCATCGAGCTGCCCGGCCTCCGCGATGGCCAGCAGCTCGAGAGCCGGGCCGAACGCGCCAGCCTGCAGGCTGGCCTGGGCCGCCGCCAGCGTGCGCTCCGAGTGGCGGGCCGGATCGACGGTCAGCCGCACCGAGCGCTCCAGGAACGCCGCCGCCGCGGCCAGCCCGCCGCGGGCCCGGGCCCGGCCCGCGGAGCGGGCCAGCTCCGCCGCGACCTCCTCATCCGGCCCGGTGGCCGCCTGGGCCCGGTGCCAGGCCCGCCGGTCGGGATCAGCTTGCGGGTCGGTCACCTCAGCCAGCACGGCGTGGGCCTCCTGCCGGTCGGCCGCGGCTGCCGACCGGTAAGCGGCCGAGCGCACCAGCGGATGCCGGAACAGCACCCGGGCACCGAATTCCACCAGGCCCGCCTCTACCGCGGGCACCGCCGCCTGCACCGGGAGCCCCAGCCGCCCAGCGGCCCGCCGCAGCAGCACCGGGTCGCCGGAGGGGTCGGCCGCCGCCAGCAGCACCAGCCGCCGCGCCGGGACGGGCAGGGCCGCCAGCCGCCGCCGGAAACTGTCCTCGATCCGCCCGGGCAGCGGTGCCGCGCCGGGCAGCCCGAACCCGCCCGCCAGCTCCGCGGGGCTGAGCCCGCGGGGCAGCTCCAGCAGGGCCAGCGGGTTGCCCTGGGTTTCGGCCACGATCTGGTCCCGGACCCGGGCATCCAGCGGCCCGGCCAGCGCCGCGTCGAGCAGCGCCCGGGCGTCGCGCTCGGGCAGCCCGCGCACCTCGAGCTCGGGCAGCCCGGCCAGTTCGTCACCCGGGTCCCGGGCCGCGAACACCAGACCGACCGGTTCGGCGGCCAGCCGGCGGGCGACGAATCCCAGTGCCTGCGCGGAGGCCTGATCGAGCCACTGCTCGTCATCGACCACGCACAGCAGCGGCCGTTCCCCGGCCGCCTCCGACAGCAGGCTCAGCACGGCCAGGCCGACCAGGAACCGGTCCGGGGGCGGGCCGGGACTCATCCCGAACGCGGTCCGCAGCGCATCGCGCTGCGGCGCCGGCAGGTGATCGAGGTGATCCAGCACGGGCGCGCAGAGCTGGTGCAGCCCGGCGAACGCCAGTTCCATCTCCGACTGCACGCCCGCCACGCGGGTCACCCGGCACTGTGCCGCCCGCGCGGCCAGGTAGTCCAGCAGCGCGCTCTTGCCGACCCCGGGATCACCGCGGACCACCAGCGCCTGGCTCTGGCCGGCCCGGACCGCCTCGACCAGCCGGTCGAGCGTGCCGCGTTCGCGGCGCCGGCCGGCCAGCGCGGCCACCCGGCCCGGCGGCCGCGACTGCGCATTCACCGGCTCGGCCGGGTGTATACGCGCACACGGCCTCCTGCTGGTCCAGCTCACCGCCCCGAGCACACCACAGCTGGCCGCCGCGGGCCACGCCCCAGGGGCCAGCGTAACCGGCCGTAGTCGGCAGGCCAACCAGGCGGGGCCAGCATAGGTCCCCGCCCGGCGATGGCCTCCTTTGGCTTTAACGCTCCCTCCCGCGCCGGTGCCATGGGAAGGCTCCATCACCGATGCGCCCCATCAACGGGGTGGATACCGTGCGATGGTGACCATGGCCAGCGTGCCGTACCGGTATCAGTCGCCGGACGAGGACAGCGGCCGGTGGCTGGGCTTCCCGTTCCGCGACGGCGACATCGTGATCAGCACCCGGTCCAAGACCGGGACGACGTGGGTGCAGATGATCTGCGGCCTGCTGATCTTCCAGACGCCGCGGCTGCCGGCCCCGCTCGGCCAGCTCTCGCCATGGCTGGATCACCTCATCGCACCGCGCGAGCAGGTGTACGCCCAGCTGGCGGCTCAGCAGCACCGGCGGTTCATCAAGACACACACGCCGCTGGACGGGATCCCCCTCGACCCGCGGGCCAGCTACATCGTGACCGGCCGGCATCCGCTCGACGTAGCCGTCTCCCTCTACCATCAGGGCGGCAACATCGACCGCGCCCGGCTCCGGCAGCTCACCGGGCAGCCCGAGCCGGCCGGGCCGCCCCTGCCGCGCCCGCCGCTGCGCGACTGGCTGCTCAGCTGGATCGCCGATGATCGCGAGCCCCGGGATCAGCTGGACTCGCTGCCGGGCATCATGTGGCACCTGTCCGATGCCTGGGCCCGCCGCAGCCAGCCGAACGTGCTGCTGGTGCACTACGACGACCTGCTCGCCGACCTGGACGGCCAGATGCGCGGGCTGGCTGGCCAGCTCGGGATGGCCGTTCCGCCCCAGGCCTGGCCCGCACTGGTGCAGGCGGCCACGTTCGAGAGCATGTCCGGCGACGCCGACGCGCTCGTGCCCACCGCCGGGCTGCTCAAGAGCAACGCCGCGTTCTTCCGCCGGGGCCGCTCCGGCGCGGGCCACGAGGTGCTCAGCGCCGCCGAGATCGCCGCCTACCACGACCGCGTAGCCCGCCTGGCCCCACCCGGCCTGCTCACCTGGCTGCACAGGTAGGGCGGTTACCGCGGAGAGTTCTGGCCGTATACGGCCAGAACTCTCCGCTCAGCCGGCGCCGGGCGGCTCAGCTGGCTGAGCGGGTCCGCCAGGTCAGGGGCCGGGATGGCCGGTGAGCCGGCTGAGCGGGGCGGCGGGGGCGCGGCCGGCGTGACCGGCCGGCGATGGCGGACAGCATGTGCCTGATGTGCTCGGCGGCCAGCTGCTGCTGAATCACGGGATGCATGGCGTGCTCCTGGGGGATGCGGCCCGGCGGTTTCTGCCGCGCCGGGATCGCGCTGCGGGTAAGTCCCGGGGCCTGAGTTCCGGCCGGGCCTGGCCGGCCCGGGACTGGCGGGCCTGGCGGGTGATCTGGTGGGCCCGGACGATGTCCGGGTCTCGGGGGTCGGGTGGCAGCGGTTCCTGCCACCACCGGGCGGCGGTCCGGGGGCGCCGCTTGACCACGCGGATCTGCCTCATGGCGGCTCCTTCCGGGAGCTGCGTGTTGTCGTATACCGCACGCTAGGCAGGCCCGGCGGGCCAGGCATCACCTGAAGGTGCACCCGGAGGTGGAGTCTTCTGCCGGGGCCCCGGGCACCAAAGTGCCGGCCCGGATCAGCGCGTCAGCTGGGCCGTGCCGTGCTGCGGCCGGCGGGCCGGCGGGGTCAGCAGCAGCGGGCCGCGCCCGCGTCCTGCCGGGGCCGCCCGGCGGCGGCCATGGCCGGCGCCGGCTCGGTTTCGCCGTCGATGAGGTGGCTGTGGCTGAGCGCGGTCACGCCACCCACGAGCAGCAGCACCCCGAGGGCTTCGCCGCCCAGCGCCAGGACCCCGGTCTGGATGTGCTCGCTGAACAGGAAAATGCCAAGCAGGGTGGCGGCCAGCGGGTCGAGAATGGTGAACCCGGGCTGGGACGCGGCGAGCGGGCCCGCCGCCAGCGCGTGCGAGGCCAGCAGCAGGGTAGCCGCGCCCGCGCCGATCAGCACGTACACCGACCAGTTGCCGAAGATGGCGCCCAGGCCGTCGCCGAGATGCGAACTGAGTTCCTTGATCACCGCGGCGACGAAACCCCAGGAGATCCCGGTGGCCGCGCCCAGCAGGGCGGCGCGGCGGGTGGGGGCGACACCGGGACGGCGGCCCAGCCCGAACGCCACGCCCAGGGCCGCGCCGACCACGCCCAGCGAGACCAGGCCAGCCGCTACCCACACCGGGCCGGGCGCGTGCAGCCGGCCGCCGGACGGCGAGGAGGCGAACAGGAACAGGCCGAGCCCGGCGCACATGGCCACCGCGGCCAGCCAGTCGCGCCGCCGCACCGGCCGCGAGCCGATCACGGCCATGTAGCCGAACACGAAGATCAGCTCGATCGCGAGGATGGGCTGGACCAGGGCCAGCTCCCCGTAGTGCAGGGCGGTGATCTGGAGAACGAAGCCGAGGATCATGCTGGCCAGGCCGAGCAGCCAGATCGGGCGGCGGGCCAGGCGGAGCAGCAGAGTCAGGTCGAAGCCCGCCCCCTCTTCGCTGCTCGCGCCCATCCGCTGGCACACCGAGGACGTGGCCGTGCAGAAGCTGGCCGCGATGGCCAGCAGAATCGCCTTCTCCATGAGCACGCGGACATCCTCCCGCCAGCCTGCTGAAGGTTTGCTGAACCTGCTGAGAGTTTCCCGGACAGGTACAACCATCTGAGCGCGCAGTTCTTCCCCACGCAACGCGTTTACCGTCCGTGCGGCCCCGGCTACGGCGGCGCCGCGAGGCTGTCTTCACGCGGCCTTCATGGTGGTTGCACCCCGCAGGCACATTCCCCGGCTACCGATGAGAGAAGCCACAGATGCGAATCTGCCCGGGGGTGGCTGCACGCTGGCGGCTGGACGCCTGCGACGCCTCCGGCCTGGCCCGCCAAGGAGGCACTCATGACCGTCATGGCCACCCACGACACGATGGCAGCGCCTGACACCATCGTCCTGATCCACGGTTTCTGGGTCACCCCGCGCAGCTGGGAGCACTGGATCGAGCACTACGAGAACCGCGGTTTCAAGGTGCTGGCGCCGGGCTATCCGGGCTTCGAGGTCGAGGTGGAAGCGCTGAACGCGGACACCACGCCGATCGAGGCGCTGACCGTGCCCGCCATCATCGGCAAGCTGGAATCGGTCGCCGGGGGGCTGGACAAGCCGCCGATCCTGATGGGCCACTCGGCCGGCGGGGCCTTCATGCAGATCCTGCTGGACCACGGGTTCGGCGCGGCCGGCGTCGCGATCAACTCGGCACCCACCGAGGGCGTCCCCGTCGTCCCGTTCTCGCAGATCAAGGCCACGTTCCCGGTGCTCCGCAACCCGGCCAACCACCATCGCGCCGTGGGCTACACCCACGAGCAGTGGCACTACACGTTCACCAATACGTTCACCGAGGAGGAGTCCAGGGCGCTGTACCGGCGCTACCACATCCCGGCCTCGGGCCGGATCCTGTGGGACGCCTCACTGGCCAACCTGCTGCCCGGCCACCAGGACACCTGGGTGAACTACCGCAACGACGACCGCGCGCCGCTGCTGTTCATCTCCGGCGGGGAGGACCACCTGATGCCGCCCAGCGTCCAGCGGTCCAACGCCGGGCACTACAAGTCGCACACGATCACCGAGGTCAGGGAGTACCCGGGGTACGCGCACCTGCTGCCCGCCCAGCAGGGCTGGCCAGCCATCGCGGATTACGCGCTGGACTGGGCGCTGAGCCACGCCAGGCGCCCGGTCCCGGTGGCCCAGGACGGGTCCTGACGGCCAGGCCACGCGCGGCGAGGCCGGTCAGCAGGCCGGTCAGGAAAATGGTCCGGGCTTGACCAGCTTGCGGGCGATGGCCGGGTCGGTCGGTCCCAGGCCGAACGACGGGCACAGCCGCGCGACCCCGCACGCGCCGCACGCGGGGCGCTGGGCGTGACACACCCGGCGGCCATGCCAGTCGAGCCGGTGTGAGGCGGGGGTCCACTCCGGGCGGGGCAGCAGCGTGGCCACATCCTGCTCGATCTTGTCCGGGTCGGTGCGGGCCGTCCACCCGAACCGCTGGGCCAGGCGGGCGAAGTGGGTGTCCACGGTCAGGCTCGGCTGGCCGAAAGCATTGCCCAGGACCATGTTCGCGGTCTTGCGGCCCACCCCGGGCAGGGACACCAGCTCGCGCAGGGTGCCCGGGACCTCGTCGCCGAACCGGTCGCACACCGCCTGGCCCAGGGTGATGAGCGTGTTCGCCTTGGCCCGGAAATAACCCGTGGTCTTGACCAGCGACTCCAGTTCGGCCCGGTCCGCGGCCGCGTAGTCACACGCGGTGGGATACCTGGCGAACAGTACCGGCGTCACCTCGTTGGCCCGGTGATCGGTGCTCTGGGCCGCCAGCACCGCCGCGACCAGCAATTCGAGCGGTGAGCTGAAGTTCAGCTCAAGGCGGGCATCCGGGTACAGCCGGGCCAGTTCGCGGTCCATCCGGCGCGCCCGGCGGACCAGCGCGGTGCGGGACGGGGCCGCCTGCGTCATCACCGTACAGGTCGTTGCCGAACCGGGCGGCCATCAAACCTGGGGCCTGGGCCCGGCCGCTGGCCCGCAGGCGGGCGGGCAGCCGGGCAGGCGCATAGCAGCTAGCTGGCATACCCGGGGTAGGGCTGCCCGCCAGCGAAGTTAGCTGCTGGCCGCGAAGACACCAGCCCAGGCGGACGGCAGCATGGGTACTGCGCAACGGCGCAATCCAGCCAGCGGGCGATGCCGGGCGGCAGGTGACCCCCAGACACCCGGGCCCGCTATCAGGAGCAGGGCCGGCGCTGCGAGGACCTGAGTCCCCCCACTACAGGTCGCCCCCGGTCGCAGCGCCGGCCCTGCTCACCACCCCGGAACCCGAAGGGACAGCGGATGACCTGGGCCGGCCCATGCGGCGAGGAGAGCCACGGACTGCCCGCTGTGCATGCCCGCAGCGGCAGCTGGGGCTAGCCGTGGGCCTGCGCTGCCTCATCGTTGACGACAACCCGGGCTTCCTGCAGACCGCGCGGAAGATCCTGGAGGACGGCGGGATCACCGTTATCGGGGCGGTGTCCACGTCCACCGAGGCCGTCAGCCAGGCCGCGCGGGCCAGGCCCAATGTCGCCCTGGTCGACGTGGTGCTCGGTGCGGAGAGCGGTTTCGACCTGGCCCGGCAGCTGGCCCCCCCGGCAGGCCGGCCAGGTCAGCCAGGGGACCGGCGTCCCCAGGTGATCATCATCTCGACGCACGCGGCCGAGGACTTCGCCGATCTGATCGAGGTCAGCCCGGCCATCGGGTTCCTGCCCAAATGGGAGCTGTCAGCGGCGGCCGTCCTCGCCCTGCTGCGTGCCGCCCCCCAGGGCCACCCCGGGGATGGGTAACCGGGCGTCCAGGAAGGCGAGGACGGCCAGTACCCGGCGGTGGTCATCGGTGGTCTCCGGGAGGCGCAGCTTCATCAGGATGCTGCGCACGTGCTTCTCGACTGTTCCCTCGGCCACGACGAGGTGGCGGGCGATCCCGGCGTTGGACCGGCCTTCGGCCATCAGCGCGAGCACCTCCCGCTCCCGGGCGGTGAGGTCCTGGAGCGGGTCGTCGGCGCGCCGGGCGGCGACGAGTTCATGCACCAGCGCGGGGTCGACCACCGAGCCGCCCCGGACGATCCGCTTCAGCGTGTCGATGAATTCGGGCACATCGGTGATCCGGTTCTTGAGCAGGTAGCCGCTGCCCTGCCCGCTGGCCAGCAGGTCCATGGCGTGCTCCACCTCGACGTGCGCCGAGAGAACGAGCACCGCGGTCTGCGGGTGCTCCTCACGGATCACCCGCGCCGCGTCCAGGCCATCGGTCGAGTGCCGTGGCGGCATCCGGATATCCACCACGACGAGGTCCGGCCGCAGCTCGCGGACCTGCCCGATGAGCTGCGTGGCGTCACCGCACTGGGCCACGACGTCGAAGCCGGCCCGCTCGAGCAGGCTGGCCAGGCCCTCGCGGAGCAGAATGTCGTCGTCCGCGAGCGCCACCCGGGTGCTGGGCACGGTCACCGGGCCCATTATCGCCTCACCCCGCCGTGGCCGGCTATTGCTAGCCGGAATGTGCGTATCCCCCTGAACCGGGCATTCCGTGTACTCCCGGTCACATGCACTGAATGTGGTTCAATGATCGCTACATGAGCTGGGGGTCCGGCCCAGCCGCCGCCCCGGCCCGGGTCATCTCCGGTCACGGCGGCCGCACCGAGCCGTGCGGGAGGTGCGAGATGGGTGCGCCCCCGGTGGCCCCCGCCAGCCCGCGCACCCCGCTGCTCGCGCGGCTGAAGGTCGGCACCAAGCTGATGCTGCTCGTCCTGCTGCCGGTGTGCGTGCTGCTCGGCTTCACCACGGTCACCGCGGTGGCCGACTGGCGGGCCGCGAGCCAGCTGCAGAGTTTCCAGACCGCGACGCGGCTGTCGCTCGCGGCGGCCCGGCTCGCGGACCGGCTCGCGGACGAGCGCGCGGCAGCGGTGCTGCTGCGGATACGGCAGGCCGGGCCGGACCGGGCGCGATTGGCCGCCGCGCAGCGGGCCGCGGACCAGGCCCTGCATGAGGTAGTGGCGGAGGCCGCGGGCTGGGATGGGGCCGGGGATCTGGCCGCCCGGCTCGGTACGGCGGGCCAGCGCCTCGTCGCCCTGCGGCTGCGGGCGGCGGCCGGGTCGCTCTCCGTCCAGCGGATCCCCAACCTTTACGGCACGATCGTCGGCAGCCTGATCAGCGCGGTCGGGGACCTGGTCGCAGCCCGGCCGACGCAGGCCTCGGGCCGGGCCGCCGACGCCTACGTGGCTATCCTGCAGGCGGTCGAAGCCGCCCAGCAGGAGCGGGTGGCGGTGGCCGCGGTACTCGGCACCGCGGGCCAGGTGATGGCGTCCGTGGCCACCCAGTGGCCGCAGCTGGAGAACGCGGAACTGGGCGCCTTCCGCCGGAACGCTTCCGGGCGCCTGGTCGCCGGCCTGCACGGCGTGCTGTTCTCGCCAGGCGCCAAGACCGTCCACAACGTACGCACCGAACTGCTCAACCATCCAGACCGCGCCATCGCCCAGACGTCGGTCCCGGACTGGCTGGCGGCCGCCGATATCCGGATCAGCGGCCTGCAGCGGCTGGTCGGCGGGGCGGCCGGGGACCTGGCCGCGGCCGCGACCGTGGGGCTGCAGGCGGCACGGACCGGCGGCGTACGCGACCTGGCCCTGTCGCTCGCGGTGCTGCTGGCCGTGGCCGCCCTGGCGCTCGCCCTGCGGCGCTCGATCACCCGGCCGCTCGGCGAGGTGTCCGCGGGGGCACGCACGCTGTCCAGCGGGGACCTGACCTTCGACGTGCGCTACGCCGGGCGCGACGAGATCGGTGACGTGGCCGCGGCCTTCCGCGACCTGCATGTCACGGCCGAGCGGCTGGCCGGTGAGATCCGGGCGACGAACGCCGCGATCAGTGACGGCCGGCTGGACCACCGGGCCGATGTGGCGGCGTTCGACGGGACCTGGGCCCAGCTGCTGGCCGGCCTGAATGACACCACGGCCGCCTTCGCCGAGGTGCACGGCCGGCGCCGCCGGGCCGAGCGTGAGCTGGAAGGCATCTTCAACCTGTCGCTCGATCTGCTCTGCATCACCGGCACCGACGGGTACTTCAAGCGGGTGAACCCGTCGTTCGAGCGGACCCTCGGCTACACCAGCGCGGAGCTGCTGGCCCGGCCGTCCGCCGCCTTCATGCACCCGGACGACCGGGCCGCCACCCAGGCCATCCTGGCTGCCCTGGCGGCCGGCCAGGAAGTCGCTCATTTCGAGAACCGCTACCTCCGCAACGATGGCGCCGAGTGCTGGCTGCAGTGGAGTGCCCGCTCAGTGCCGGAGGAGGGCCTCATCTATGCCGCCGCCCGGGACGTCACCGACAGCAGACGGGCGAGCGAGGAGCAGGCCGCGCTGCGCCGGGTGGCCATGCTGGTGGCCAGGAGCGCCGCTCCGGCCGAGGTCTTCGAGGCCGTCGTCACCGAGCTGCGCCTGCTGCTGGGCGCCGGGAACACCCGGCTGATGCGCTACGAGCCGGGCGGCGCCGTCTCGGTCATCGCGACCAGCAGCGAGCCCGGCATGGAGATTCCGGTCGGGTCCCGGATCACGCTCGACGGCCAGAGCGTGGCCGCCGAGGTGTGGCGGACCGGCCGCGCGGCCCGGCTGGACCGTTTCGACGGCCCGCCCGGCTCCGTCGCCGACGCGCTCCGCCAGCTCGGCGTGCGGCTGGCAGTCGGGGCGCCGGTCCTGGTCGAGGACCGGCTGTGGGGGGTGATGGTGGCGGCCTGGCGGCGGCACCCGGCGGCGTCCGGCCTGGAGGACCGCATCGGGCAGTTCAGCGACGTGGTCGCGACCGCGATCTCGAACGCCCAGGCCCGGGCGGACCTGGCCGCTTCCCGGGCCCGGATCGTGGCCGCGAGCGACGAGACGCGGCGGCGGATCGAGCGTGACCTGCACGATGGCGCGCAGCAGCGCCTGGTGACGCTGGGACTGAGCCTGAAGGCCGCCGAGCAGTCGGTGCCGCCGGCTCAGGCCGGGCTGAAACAGGAACTGGCCCGGCTGGCCGGCGGGCTGGCCGAGGTACTGGACGAACTGCGCGAGATGTCCCGGGGCATCCATCCGGCCATCCTGACCGAGGGAGGCCTGCGCCCGGCGCTGCGGGCGCTGGCCCGGCGGTCCCCGGTCCCGGTTCGGCTGGAGGCTGACGTGGCGGCCCGGCTGCCGCAGCAGGTCGAGGTGGCCGCGTACTTCGTCGTGTCCGAGGCACTGGCCAACGTGGCCAAGCATGCGCAGGCGGCCCAGGTCCGGGTCAGCGCGCAGGTCCGGGCGGACCGGCTGGAGATCATGATCAGCGACGACGGCCGCGGCGGGGCCGACCCGTCCCGCGGGTCCGGGCTGATCGGCCTGACCGACCGGGTCGAGGCGCTGGGCGGGACCATCCGGGTGTCCAGCCCGGCGGGCGCGGGCACCCAGATCGCGGTCGCGCTGCCGCTGGCGGGCTAGCCAGGGCCCGGCCCGCGCACCCGGCGGGCGCTCAGCCCGCCAGCGCGTGGCTGGCCGCCATGGCCTGCCCGCCGAGGGCGGCGGCGAGCTCGGCCCGCGAGCTGATACCGAGCTTCTGGAAGACGTGCGTGAGGTGTGTCTCCACGGTGCGCTGCGTGACGTAGAGCCGCTCGGCGATGGCCCGGTTGCCGTGGCCTTCGGCGGCCAGCTGGGCGACCCGGTGCTCGGCCGGGGTGAGCGCGCCCGGGCCGCTGAGCGCGCTGCGCCGCGGGCGGGCGCCGACCGCGTTGAGTTCCTCGCGGGCCCGCCGGGCGAGCAGCCGCATGCCGCCGCGATCGGCCTGGTCCAGCGCCTGCCGGAGCGGGGCGCGGGCGTCGGCCCGCCGGTTAGCCCGGCGCAGCGCCGCGCCCAGCGCGACCAGGGCGCGGGTGTGTTCCAGCCGGGCCGGTGACTCCGCCAGCATGGTGACGGCCTGTTCCAGCAGCGGGATCGGCTCGGCCACAACGGCGGCGAGTACCCGCCGGGCCGCGCCGCGGGCGCCGGGGGTGCCGAGTTCCTCGCTGAGTTCCAGGTGCTCGCGGGCCAGCCGCTGCGCCTGCCCGGTCTGCCCGAGCGTGGCGAGTGCTTCGGCCGCCTCGGCCCGCCAGCAGGCGACCACCGGGTGACGCACACCGAGTTCGCGGGCCCGCTCGCCGGCCGCGCGGGCGTCGGCCAGCGCGTCCTGCGGCCGGTGCTGGGCCAGCCGCAGCCGCGCCCGGCTCTGCAGCAGCAGCGGCCCGGCCAGTGCGCCGGGCGGCGGGGTGGCCTGCTGGCCGGCGGCGGTCAGCGCGGCGTCGGCGCCGGCCAGGTCGTCGGCCTCGACCAGCGCGTCGACCAGGAAGGACAGGCACCACAGCATGGCCGGCGTGGGCGCCACCGGGAGCTTGTAGTCGAAGGCCAGCCGGGCGTCCGGCTCGGCGTCCCGGATCTCACCGGCCCGGATCAGCGCCATGGCCCGGAACATGCAGCCGTGCGCCAGCGCGATGAGCCAGCCGCGCGGGCGGGCCACCTCGATGAGCGCGTCGCACTGGGCCAGGCCGGCCTGCAGATGGTCGTCGCTGATCAGATAGAAAATCGCCACGGTGGCGACCAGCGAGCCGGGCTCGGCGGCCAGCGCGCCCTGCTCGAGCACGGGCCGCAGCAGCTCCAGGCTCTGGCGCGCTGGCCCGTTCCCGAGGCTGGCCCCGGCGGCCGCTGTCACCCGCCACAGCTCAAGCACTGAATCGTCCGGCCCGCGGGCCCGCAGGTAGCGCCGCGACTCCGCGACCGTCGAGGCGTCCAGCCAGCCGTTGGCAGCTAGCTCGGCCTCCAGCCGCTCGCGCAGTTCCGCCGGGTAGGCCCCGGCCTGGCCGAGCGCTTGCTGGCATAGCGCGAAGGCCTCGCCGAACCGCCCGATCAGCCCGAGCGCCCGGGCGCCGCGCAACGCGATCGCGCCCCGCTGGACGGCGGTGCTGGCCGCGGCGGCCGCCTCGTGCAGCAGGTCGTAGGCGTCTGGCTGCAGGTACGCGGCGAGCGCCAGGCCGAGCTCGAGCCGGGCCTCAGCTTCCTCCGCGGCGTCAGGCGGTGGCTCGGCGACCGCGCGGCGCAGATAGGCCGCGGCGCTCTGCGGGGCACCGCGGGCGATGGCCCGCTGGGCCGCCTCGCGCAGGGTGGTGACGGTCGCCGCCTCATGGGCCGGCTCGGTGCGCAGCAGATGCAGCCCGACCCGCTCTGGGTCGGCCCGTTCGCTGCTGAGCAGCGCGGCGGCGTCGGCATGCCGCAGGGCCCGCTCGCCCGGGGGCAGGTTCAGGTACAGCGATCCGGCGATCAGCGGGTGGGCCAGGCTCAGCCCCGGGCCGTCGTCGAGCAGCCTGGCCGCCCGCAGCGCGTCAGCGGCGCGGGCCGCGCCGGCCTGGTCCAGCCGGGCCAGCCGGGCCGCGTGACGCAGCGAGGCGCCGGGACCCAGCACGGCAATGGCCCGGGCGAGCGGCCCGGCGCCGTCCGGCAGCCGGGCGAGCTGAAGCTCGATGACCCGGGCCACCTGCTCGGCATCGAACGTCCCCAGGCGCGCGGCGGTCTGGTCGTCCGGTGCCACGCCGTCGGCGACGAGCTTGGTGAGCAGCGCCCGGACCAGGAATGGGTTGCCGCCCGTCACGGCATGGCAGGCGTGCGCGAAGCCAGCGGTAGCCGTGGGCAGCCGGTCGCGCACCAGGGTCTGCGTCGCCTCGGGCCCGAGCGCCCGCGGGCGCACGGGCGGCTCTGCGGCGCAGGCCAGCAGCTCGGCCAGCAGGCCGGGGGCAGCGGCGGGCTCACCTGGGCGTACCGCGCAGACCACCCCGACCGGCAGCTCGCTGAGGGACCGGGCCAGTAGCGCCAGCCAGCGCAGGGACGGCGCATCGGCCCAGTGCACGTCGTCCACGGCCAGCACGGCCGGGCCACGGTCACCGAGGTTGCTGGCCAGCCAGACCAGCCCGCGCGCGGCGGCGTGCATCGCGTCGCCCCCGTGCACCGCATCGCTGGCCCGCGGCGGCCCGGTTTCGGGCGCGAGGATCCGCCCGGCCAGCCCAGCGGCTCCCACCGTCAGCTCAGCCCAGTCCGGGCGGGTGCGCAGCGGCTCGAACAGCTGGCGGGCCACGCCCCAGGAAGCGTGCTGCTCGAGCGGACTGCACCGCGCGCGCAGCACCGTGACACCATCCCGGGCGGCGGTCCGGCCCACCGTCGCGAGCAGCGTCGACTTGCCGATGCCGGCCGGGCCCTCGACCACGATGACGCCGCCCGAGCCCGCCTGGGCCTCGGCCAGCCGGCGGCCGAGCTCGGCCAGCTCGACGTCCCGGTCAAGCAGCGCGTACATCGCTGCCCCCCTTACCCGGCCGCAGCGGGCCCGGCCCGTGGTGGTCGGCGTAGCGCGGGCAAACCTCGTGGCCGCCGCCACGATGTGCGCCCGGCGGTGCGCAGCCAGCATGGGCTGGGACGGAAGGGAAGGGACGACCATGACTACTGCACAAGCGCAGCGGCGCCGTGACCGCTATGCGCTGGGACACACTCCAGAAGAGTACGAGCGGCTGCGCGCCCAGGCCCGCGTGTGGGAGGCGGCTACCGGGCGGGTGCTGGACCAGGTCGGCCTGGCGCCCGGCGCGAGCTGCCTCGACGCCGGCTGCGGGCCGGGGGAGACCATGCGCCTGATGGCCCAGCGGGTGGGGCCCGCGGGCCGGGTGGTGGGCATCGACCTGGATGCCCCACTGGGCGCCCTGGCCCAGGCGATGCTCCATGACGCCGGGCACCGGCACTGTGAGTTTCACGCGCACGACCTGACCGGCCCGTCGCCGGTCCCGGGAGCACCATTCGATGTCGTGTACGCCCGGCTGCTGCTGTTCCACCTGCCCGAGCGCGTCGCGGTGCTCGCGCGGCTGTGGGACGCCGTGGCCCCGGGCGGCCATCTGGTCGTGCAGGACTATGACCTGCGCAGCGCCGGGGTGCTCCCCGTGCTGGACAGCCTCGCCGAGCTGAAGCGGGTCATCATCGGCGCGTTCACCGCGGTGGGCTGCGACGTGCACGCCGGTGCGCGGCTGCCCGTGCTCTTCGGCCAGGCCGGCCTCGGGGCACCGGACGGAACCGACGTCGCGGGCCGTCTTGAGCCGCTGGCCAGTGGCCACACGATGTTCGAGAGCACGTTCCGCAGCCTGCTGCCCACCGCCCTGGCGCACGGCATCACCACCGAGGCCGGAGCGGCCGCCACCCTGGATGCGGTCAGCCGCGACGCCACCCGGTTCGCTGACAGCCCGATCCTGTGGCCGCTGCTGATCGGCGCCTGGAAGCGCAAGCCGCTGGGCTGACCGGTACCGGCCGCGACAGTCAGGATCCACTGGAATTCCCCCTAGGACAGCAGCCCGGCCGGCTGCCGGGTGGCCGGGTCAGCCGGGGACGGTGCCAGCCGGGGCAGGCCGGCCCGGGAGGTGATGCCGAGTTTGTGGAACGCATGCCGCAGGTGGGTCTCCACGGTGGCCTGCGTAATGAACAGGTGCTGGGCGATCTGCCGGTTCGACAGCCCGTCCGCGGCCAGCGCGGTTACCCGCCGTTCGGCGCTGGTCAGCGCGTCCGGGCCGGTGAGCGCGGTGCGCCGGGGGCGGGCGCCGGCCGCGAGCAGTTCCTGCCGGGCCCGGCCGGCCAGCGGCGCCGCGCCGGTGCGCTGGGCGAGATCCAGGGCGCGGCGCAGCGGGGGCCGCGCCTGCTGGGAGTGACCGGCCCGCCGCAGCTGGGCGCCCAGATCGAGCAGGGCCCCGGCCAGGTCGTACCGGGCCTGCGCCGTTTCCAGCAGGGCGACTGCTTCAGCCAGGTTCTCGCGGGCCCGCTCGGGGACGGCGGCGGCGTGCGCCCGCAGCGCGATCCCGACGGTGCGTGGCGTGCCGACCCGCCGCGCTAGCGCCAGCTGCTCGCGGGCCAGGCCGGCCGCGGTCCTGTCGTCACCACGTGCGGCGTGCACGGCGGCGGCATCAGTGCGCCACGAGGCGAGCGACGGGTTGTCCACGCCCAGCGCTTGCCACCCGGCCGCGGCCGCGCTGAGGTCGTCCAGCGCTTCGTCGTAACGCTGCTGGGCCACCCGGAGCCCGCCCCGGGCCTGCCGGAACATGACCGTGTGGATCCAGCCTGCCGGCGGGTTCCGCTGCGCGGCCACGGCGGCCACCGCGTCCGCGTCACCGAGCCGGCCCAGGCCAGTCAGCGCGTCGATGCAGGCCGCCGCGGCCCAGGCGACCGCGACCGGCGGGGAGGTAGCGAGCTTGAAATCGAGCGCCAGCTGCCCGTCCTCGGCGGCGTCTTCGAGGTACCCGAGCCTGCGCATGAGCATGGACCGTGAGCAGCTGGTGTGCGCGACCATGCTCATCGACCCGCGCTCCCGGGCCGAGTGCAGCACGGCGTCGCAGATACGGCTCGCGGTACCGAACTCGTCCGTCCAGATCAGCACCATCAGCGAGAACGCCGCAGTCAGCGAGTCGGGTGGGATGTCACCCAGGCCAGCGGCGAGCACGGGCGCGAGCCGGTCCAGCGCTTCGCTGGCCGGGCGGCCGGTGACGGTGCCGGCGAACGCGGCGAGCACCCGCCATCGGCTGGACGGATCTGGCTCGGCCAGCTGGCGCCGGGCGGAGGCCAGCGTCTTGCTGGCCATCGAGGGGTCGCAGATGGAATTGGCGAAGAGCTCGGCCTCCAGGTTGTCCCGGACCACCGGGTCGAGGCTGTCACCCGTCGCGAGCGCATCCAGGCAGATGCCGGTCACCGCGTCGTGGTGCCCCCAGATGCCCAGCACCTCCGCCGTGAGCAGGGCCGCGGTCGCGTGCTCGGCCGGGCAGGTAGCGAGCTGGACCGCATCGCGCAGCGCCCCCGCCGACGCTGGGCTGCGCTCGCCCGCGAGCGAGAGACCAAAGTCCAGCAGGACCGCGGGCCGGGCCGCTGGGCCCGGCGGCTCGTCCAGCGCCCGGCGCAGGTAGTCGGCGGCCGTGCCCGGGCTGCCCCGCCCGCTGGCCGCGCGGGCCGCCTCCCGCAGCACCGCCACCACCCGCTGGTCGCCGGCTGGCTCGCTGCGCAGCAGGTGCGGTGCCTGGCGCTCCGCGTCCGCGCCGTCGGCGTCCAGCAGCTGCGCGACCTGCCCGTGCGCGAGGGCCCGCTCACCCGGTGGGATCGACTCGTAGATCGCGGCCCGCACGATCGGGTGCCCGAACTCCAGCATCGACCCCGGGGCCAGCACGTCCGCCGCGCGCAGGCTGTCGGCCAGCCGCGCGGCGTCGCGCAGGTCCAGCCCGGCCAGCGCGGCGGCGTGCCGCAGCCGGGCCGGGCCGCCGAACACGGCCAGCGCCCGGGCCAGGCCGCTGGCCCCGGCGCCGATCTGGTCGACCCGCTGCCGCACGAACCGGGCCACCTGCTCCGGCCCGAGCGAGGCGGCCTGGGCGGTCAGGCCGGCCGGGGGGGCGTCCGCGGTGCGCAGCGCGGCCGCCAGCGACTCCAGCAGGAACGGGTTCCCGCCGGTGCTGGCGTGGCAGGCCGAGCACAGCTCGGCGGCCGCATCCGCGCCGAACCGCTGCCGGATGAGCATGGCGGCCGCGTCACCGGTCAGCGGCGGCAGCCGCAGCAGCTGGCACGCTGGGCTGGCCCGCAGGTCGGCGAGCAGCGCGGGCTCGCCGGGCGCGGTGCGCACCGCCATCAGCAGGGCCACCGGCACGTCCTCGATGCGCTGCGCCAGGTGGGTCAGCCAGCGCAGCGAGGCCGTGTCCGCCCAGTGCCCGTCGTCGACCGCGATCACCAGCGGGCGGCCCGCCGCCAGGTTCGCGGCCAGCCAGTACAAGCCGTGGGTGACCGCATATGGCGTGTCGTCCTCGACCGTGGGGGTCCCGGCCCAGTCGAACACCCGGGCCGCAAGCCCGGCCGCGCCGTCCAGCAGCCCGGCCCACTCCTGCGGGGTGGCGGCCGCGCGGACCGGCTCGATGAGCTGGCGGACGATCCCGTACGGGAAGTCACGTTCCAGCGCGAGCCCGCGCCCGGTGAGCACCTGGGCCTCAGCCGCGGCCGGCCGCTGGCAGGCGGCCCGCAGCAGCGTCGTCTTGCCGATCCCGGCGGGCCCTTCTACCAGCACGAACGTGCCGTGCCCGGTGGACGCGCCGGCGATGGCAGCGGCCAGCGTGGCGAGTTCTTTGTCCCGCTCAAGAATGACCGGATCGCGGCCGCGCATCGCCGAGCCCCCGTGCCCATCGGGAACAGCAGATTTACCCACCCCGGATCTATTCACCCTAAAGGGATTGCAAAGGGAGAGCAATTCCTAGGGGTGGCCCGGCCAAAACTTCAGGGCCGGCACCCCGATGTGCGGCGGCGCGCGGCCCGGCAGCGTGACTGGTGCGGGCCACTCCGGCCTGCGGTACCGAAGGAGCTGTCAGCCATGCCGAGCCTGCCCCTGGCCACGTCGTACTGGCCGGCCGACACCACGCAGCCGGTCCTGGACACCACGATCGGCGGGGTGCTGCGCACGGCCGCCGAGCGCGCCCCCGATCAGGTCGCGCTGACCGCGGGCGAGGCCGAGTCAGCCCACCGGCGGCAGTGGCGTTATGCCGAGCTGTTCGCCGGGGCCGAGCGGGCCGCCCGCCACCTGGGGGAGCGGTTCGAGCCGGGGGAGCCGGTCGCGGTGTGGGCCGGGAACGGCCCGGAATGGGTGCAGCTGGAATTCGCGGCCGGCCTGGCCGGCCTGACACTGGTCCCGGTCAACCCGGCCTACCAGGCGGACGAGCTGGCCTACGTGCTCCGCCACTCCCGGGCCCGCGGCCTGTTCCTGGCGGCCGAGCACCGCGGCCGGCCGCTGCCCCCGGTCCTGGACCAGGTCCGCCACCGGCTGCCGGATCTGCGCGAGGTCATCCCGCTGGCCGCATGGAACCAATTGTGCGATACGGAAACCGGCGGCCGGCTGCCCCACGTCGATCCCGGCAGCGTGGCGCAGATCCTGTACACGTCGGGTACCACCGGGCGGCCCAAGGCCGCGGTGCTCACCCACCGCGGGCTGACCAACAACGCCCGGCTGGCCACCGCCGCCATCGGCATCCAGGCGGGCGAGACCGCGGTGAACCCGATGCCGCTGTTCCACATCGCCGGCTGCGGGCTGCTGACCCTCGGCCTGGCCCAGGTCACCGCGCACCACGTGCTGATGCCGCAGTTCACCCCGGGGCGGCAGCTGGAGCTGATCGAGACCTACCGCAGCGGGCTGCTCGGCGGCGTGCCCACCATGCTGGCCGCGCTGCTCAGCCACCCCACGCTGGCCCGGTGGGACCTGTCCAGCCTGCGCTGCGCGGTGGCCGGCGGCGCCCCCGTCCCGCCCAGCCTGGTACGGCAGGTGGAGGAGCGGTTCGGCATCCCGTTCGTGATCACCTTTGCGCAGACCGAGTCGAGCTGCTCGATCACCGCGACCCGGCCCGGTGACGCCGCGCCCGACCGCCGGCACACCGTGGGCCGGCCGCTGCCGCAGACCGAGGTGAAGATCACCGCGGTGGGCCGGGCCGAGCCGGTGCCGCCCGGCACGGTGGGCGAGATCTGCACCCGCGGCTACCTGGTCATGCGCGGCTACGCCGATGACCCGCAGGCCACCCTGGAGGCCATCGACGCCAATGGCTGGCTGCACACCGGCGACCTGGGCAGCATGGACGCGCGGGGCTACGTCCGGGTGGCCGGGCGGCTCAAGGAAATGATCATCCGCGGCGGCGAGAACATCTACCCGCGGGAGATCGAGGCCGTGCTGCTCACGCACCCGGCCGTGGCCGACGCTGCGGTGGTCGGGGTGGCCGACCGGTTCTGGGGTGAGGTGGTCGGCGCCGCGATCCGCCCGGTCCCGGATGTGGCGCCGCCGTCCGAAGCCGACCTGGCCGAGTTCTGCCGGCGCCAGCTCGCCCCGTTCAAGGTGCCCGCGCGGTGGCTGCTGCTCGGCAGCTTCCCGCTCACCTCGACCGGGAAGGTCCGCAAGGACCAGCTCAGCGAGCTGCTGGCCGGCTCCGCTGACCGCCCGGCCCAGCCGGTGGCCCAGTGATGACCGCCAGCCCGCTCGACAGCGCGGCCATCCGGCGGCACTTCTCGTTCCCCCGGCTCGGCCGGATCGCCACCAACAACGCGGCCAGCACCCAGCCACCGCGCGAGCTGCTCGACCTGTACCAGTCCCTGGCCCCCCGGTACGAGAACGTGCACCGCGGCCAGTCCCGCGCCTCGCGCGAGATGACCGCGCTGTTCGAGGCGTCCTACGACACGATCGCCCAGTTCATCGGCGCGCCCGGGCGGGCCAGCATCGCGGTGTACCGCAACACCACCGAGGCCATCAACGCGGTCATGTACTCGCTGCTCACCGAGGTCCGGGACGGCGACAACGTGGTCACCACGATGATGGAGCACAACTCCAACTACGTGCCCTGGCATGGCCTGTGCCGGGAGATCCTGCCCCGGCTGGGGCGGCGCGCCGAGTGCCGGCTGGCCCGCTTCGACCCGGTCACCGGCGAGCTGGACCTCGGCCACCTGGCCTCGCTCATCGACGCGCGCACCAAGCTGGTCTGCTGCACCGGCGCGTCCAACTTCCTCGGTACCCGCCCCCCGCTGGCCGCGGTCCGGGCCCTGGCCGACGCCAGTGGCTACCCGCAGCCGGACGGTGAGCGGCGCTCGCGGCTGCTGGTTGACGCCGCGCAGCTGGTGCCCGGGTCGTATGTGGACGTGCAGCAGCTCGGCGCCGACTACCTGGCGTTCTCGTTCCACAAGATGCTGGCCCCGTTCGGCACCGGGGTGCTGTACGCCCGGGAGCACCTGCTGGCCGGGGCGCTGCCGTTCCTGTACGGCGGGGACATGATCGCCGAAGGCCAGGTGTTCCCGGACCGCGTCGGCTACAACGCGCTGCCCTGGAAGTACGCCGCGGGCACGCCGAACATCCTGGGCACGATCATCTCCGCGCAGGCGCTGCGGCTGGTGCTGGACCTGGCGCTGACCCCGAAACACCAGGCCTACTTCGGCACCGGCCAGCGGATCGAGCGGGCCGCGGTGGCCGACGCCATGACCCGCGTGTCCGCCTGGAACCAGCTGCTGACCAGCCGGGCCCTGGACGGGCTGGCCGCCGTCCCCGGGCTGCGCATCTACGGGCCCCGTGATCCGGCCCGCCGCACCTCCCTGGTCGCGTTCAACCTGGCCGGCCGGGACCCGGTGGCGGTGGCCGAAGCCCTGGACGAGGCCGGGATCGAATCCCGCGCGGGCTGCCACTGCGCGACGCTGGCGCATCACGCGCTCGGGCTGACCCCGCCCGCCAGCTGCCGGCTCAGCTTCTACCTCTACAACACCCCGGGCGAGGTTGACCAGGCCGTCGCGGCGGTGGCCGCGATCGCCGCGGGCCAGCCGCTGCCCGCGGCCCGCAGGTCCTGGTCGCGGGCCCGCCCGGCGTGGCGCCGGGCCCGGCGGCCCGCTCCGGCGGTGCCGGCATGACCCCCGGACGCCGTGGCACCGGGCGGACGGCAGCTCCCCCTGCGGGGCCCCGCCCCGTGCCGTGCGGCGGGCCAGCTTCCCGGCCGCGGCCAACCGGTTCGCGGCCACCAGCCAACACTCACGCCCGGGGAGGAACCGTGCTGACCATCGTCACGTGCCCGCAGTGCCGCGTGCCCGCCGAGATCACCGAACGTTTTTCGCTGCCCAGCACCGACGGGCCGGTGGCCCATGTGGCGGTGGGCTGCGCCGCCGGTCACCACTTCCGGATGCCCGCCGACCGGCTGCCGGCCCGCCGGCACCCGCCGGCACCGCAGCGGGCCAGCCTGGCCGCGGGCCCGGCGGTGGCCCGGCCGACGGTGGGTGGCGGCTGAGGGCCGGGCCATGGCGGCGTTCGGGTTCCCGTCCCGGCTGCGGCCGCACACCGTCCTGCTGTGCATCCATTGCCAGCAGAACGCGGCCGGCTTCTGGGTCAGCCGCCACACCGGCCAGGTGGCGCGGCGTCCCTGGTGCCTGTCCTGCAGCCAGCAGCTGGACCCGGGCCGCTGCGCGGTGACCCCGTTCGGCCGCTAGCCCGGGACCGGCGGCCGGCCACTGCCCGGCCGCCGGCGGCAGGACTCGTAGGCTGGCGGGAACGGGGGCCGCTCCGTAGCGCAGGGAGGTATCGATGGCGGACACAGCTTTCGGCAAGGCCCTGGAGAACACCCGTGAAGTCGAGATCACCACGACCGGGCGCAAGACCGGCCGCCAGATCTCGCTCCCGGTCTGGTTCGTGCTCCGCGGGGACAAGCTCTACCTGCTCCCGGTGCGCGGATCAAAGAGCGACTGGTACCAGAACCTGCGGAAGACGCCCAGCATCCGGCTGGCGGCGGGCCCGGCCGAGCACACCGCGCCGGCCACGCCGGTCACCGATCCGGCCCAGGTGGAGACCGTGGTCGAGGCGTTCCGCGGCAAGTACGGCCCCCATGACGTGCAGGCCTACTACCCGGAGACCGACGTCGCAGTCGAAGTGCCGGCGAACTGACCCCGGGCCCGGCGGCCGGCGGCCGTCACCCGGCGGGCTCCTCCCCGGCGTCGCGCTGCAGGCCCTGCTCGGCGTATTCGGCCAGCAGGTCGCTGACGGACAGGCCGCGCCGCCCGGCCTGGGCGGCGAGCCGCTCGGCCAGCACGATCGGCAGTACCACGGTGCGGCGCACGCAGTCGTCGCTTTCCCATACGTCGCCGGGCGGCTCAGCCACGCTCTCTCCTTTCCGGCACGGTCAGCACTGGCTCACGCAGCGCGGCATACCGGCGCAGGACACGGTCGCTCAGCAGGCCGAGGCAGCTCAGGTTGGGGAACCCCGGGCCCTGGGTGAGCCCGGCCAGCACGGGCAGGTGCAGCGGCGGGCTCAGGCCGGCCACCGACAGATCTATCTCGATCCGGTGTTCCAGGTCTTCATCACCAAGCGCGCTGGCCAGCCGCTGGCGGGCCGCTTCGCCCAGCAGTGTCTCGAACCAGCGGGCCTGGAACCCGATCGCCACCACCACCAGGTCGTAGGCGATCCTTTCCAGCTCGCGGCCGTACTCGATGGTCACGACCACCTGCTGCTGCCCGGCTTCGATCCGCACCGCCCGCCCGGCCAGCGTGCGGAACCCGCGGGCGCCGTTGACCACGGCCTCGGCTTGCTGTGAGAACACGCCGCGGTCAGTACGTTCGAGGAATTCCCGCCGGTGCGCTTCGGCCAGCCGGGGCCAGTCGCCGGGGTCGGAGTAGAAGCGGTTCTCGTGGTAGCTCTCGCCCCGCGAGTAGAGCATCCCGCGGCTGGTCACCACGTCGATGGTGGACCGCTTGGCCGCGGTTTTCAGCAGGCTGATGGCCACCGAGGCGGCCGTCTCGCCGCTGCCGATCACACAGACGCTCTGCGCCACCGGCTGGTCGCCCGCCCGGGCCCGCAGCCAGTAGCTCCGCCCGTCGAGCACCCGCGGATGCTGGGCGGGCTGGCCCGGCACGCGGATCGGCGGCCCGGCGCCCGTGCACACCACCCCGTCCGCGTCCAGGGTGCCGCCGGGCTCGATCGTCAGCCGCCACCGCCCGCCGTCCGTGTCCAGGCCGCTGACCTCACCCCGGACGACCTCAGCCGCTGCCCGGCCGGCCACGTCCCGCAGGTAACCGCTCCACTCCCGGTGCGTCGGGCGCAGCCGCCCCCGGTCCACCCAGTCGGCGTACCGGCCGTGCCTGATCAGGTGCTGCTGCCAGCTGTAGCCGGCCATCGCCGCGCTGACCGCGGCCGAGGCCATGCCCCAGCTGTCCAGGTAGGGGAAGCCGACGTCCTTCTCCGGGGGCGTGCCCAGCGGCACCAGGCCGTCGGTGTATCCCTGCTGCCCGGTCCAGTTCCCGGCGACCGGGCCCCGGTCCACGAGCACGACCCGCGGCGCGGCCAGGCCGGCCGCCGCCAGCGCGCGCGCCTTGGCGGCAATGGCGATGCCCTTCGGTCCCGCGCCTATCACGGCCAACGTCGGCATGACCGTGAGGATAACCGGGTCCCGGGCGGGCCCCGCTGGTGGCTGGCGCTGGGGGTGGCCCGGGCTGGTCAGGCCGGCGCGGCGAGCAGCGCGGCCACGGCCGTCTCGGCCTCCGCCGGGGCCGGCAGGGTGACCGGCAGCCGGGGGATACCCGGCAGCTGCCCGTCGGCCAGGAAGCGGCTGATCAGCCGGGGGTCGATGTAGGACGCGCGGGCCACAGCCGGGGTGTCGCCCAGCCAGTCCGCCACCCCGCGCACGCTGGTGGTGATGACCTGGCTGCGGCGGCGGGCCGTAGCCGCCGGGGCCGCGTTCGCCAGCAGCAGGGCCATCAGCACGGTGGCGTTCCAGGTGCGGAACTCCTTGGCCGTGAAATGCCCGCCCGCCCGCGCCGCGATGTACTCACCCACGTCGTGCGAGCGCAGTGCGTGCCAGGTGCCCGCCCGCTGCCAGCAGAACAGGGGGTCAAGGCCGTTGTCGCTGTGGGCCAGGGCCCGGACGACCGGCCGCACCGCGGGGTCGGTGACGGTGATCGCCCGGCGCTTGCCCTCCTTGGCCAGGTAGTCGAACCGGAGACCATCCCGGGTCACCGTGACGTGCCGCTTCTCCAGCGTGGTCGCACCGTAGTGGTGATCCAGCTCGGCGTACCGCTCGCCGCCGATCCGGAACAGGCCGAGGTCGATCAGCCGGACCGCGCCGGACGCCACCCGGTCCCGGTCGAGGCCCCGGCGCCGCAGGTCATGGACGGTCGCGGCGCGCAGCCCGGGCAGCGCGCCGGCGAACCGCAGCATGTGGGCGAACTTCTGGGTGTCGCGCTGCTCGCGCCACTGCTGGTGATAGCGGTACTGGGTCCGGCCCCGGCTGTCCACCCCGGTGGCCTGGATGTGGCCGGACGGATCGGGGGAGATCCAGACGCCGGTCCAGGCGGGCGGGATGGCCAGCGCCCGGATGCGCTGCAGTTCGGTGGGCTCGGTGACCGCCGCTCCCGATGGGCCGACGTACCGGAAACCGGTCCCGTCCGGCTGGCGAGCGATCCCCGGCTGGTGCGGATCGCTGCGGGTCAGCCCGGAGACCGCGGCGGCCTGGGAGTCCATGATTCCCACAGGGTACGCCCGGATAAACGCGGGCGGGCCGCCCAGCCTGGGTGGCTGGGCGGCCCGCCGTGGCGAACGGTCAGGTGCTAACGGGCAACCGCGCGCATGATCGCGGCCGCGCTGCTGGCCTGGGCCGCATTACTGGCGCTGCTCGCGCCCGGGACCGGCCGGGGCAGCGGCTTGCAGGTCTTGTCCCACTTCGCGTTCGGCTTGCGGGACGGCAGCTTGCCGCTGGCCAGGTAGTTGGCGATGGTGTTGTCCACGCACAGGTTGCCAAACAGCGAGTCGGCGTGGGTGGTGCCGCCCGGCTCGGCGAGCAGCACCGAGTTCGGGAACAGCTTGCGCACTTCGAGGCTGCCCCCGAACGGGGTGGCCGCGTCGAGCGTCTCGTCGATCAGCAGCGCACTGTGGATGCCGCTGCCGTTGATCAGCATGGGTGTCTGCGACGCCGCGGGCGCGGGCCAGTGCAGGCACGGGGCGTTGAACCAGGCGTTGCCCCAGGTCTCGAACGGAGCGATCTTGTTGACCCGGTGGTTGTCCTGGCTCCACACCGCCCAGCTGGTCGGCCACTGCACGTCCGTGCACTGGACCGCGCTGTAGACGGCGAATCCGTTGTCGTCGCCGGGGGTGTCAACCGACTTGTAGAGGCTCACGATCGTGGCGCCGGCCTTCTTGCTGTGCGTGTTGGCCCAGTTCGCGAACGCGCTGCCCCATTGCAGCCAGGTCTGCTGGTAGTACCCGGCCTCCAGGAACACGTCGGTCCACTCATCCGGCCCGACCACGCCCTGGATCGGGTGCTTGAACAGCCGTGCCTTCTCCGCGTACCAGCGGTGCTCCACCGCTTTCTCGGTGTTGCCCAGGTGGTAGAAGGAGTGGTGCTGGGCCAGCCAGCCGAACCAGATCTTGATGTTCCGGTTGAACGCGATGTCCTGGTCCAGGTTGGCCTGGTACCAGACCTTGCGCGGGTCCACGTTGCTGTCCATGATCAGCCGGCGGACGTGCGAGGGGAACAGGGTCGAGTAGACCTGGCCCAGGTACGTGCCGTACGAGAACCCGTAGTAGCTGATCTTGTTCTGGCCCAGCGCCGCCCGGATGCTGTCCATGTCCCGGGCCGAGTCGACCGTGGTCATGTTGTCCAGCAGGGCCGCCTGCTTGGCACTGTGCGCGGCGCACTTCTGGTCGTACCGCGCGCTGCGCTTCAGCCAGTAGTTCAGGATCTGCGGGGTCCGCGGGTTGTAGTTCTCCCGGGGGCCGTTGAAGTAGTACGGCGCGCAGGTGATCGCGGGTGAGCTGGAGCCGACGCCGCGCGGGTCGAAGCCGATCCAGTCATAGTCCGCGACGGCGGCCTTGTCCGCCTTCGAGCCCTCGGCCTTGAGCTGGGCGATCAGGAACACGTTCAGGTCGAGGCCGCTGCCCCCGGGACCACCCGGGTTGGTCAGGATGATGCCCTGGTACTTGGCCGCGCTGGACGTGTGCTTGATCCGGGACACAGCGATCTTGATGGTCGGCCCGTTCGGGTCGCTGTAGTTGAGCGGCACGGACAGCATGGCGCACGCTGCCCCCGCCTGCCGCAGGTCACTCTCGGCGCACTTCCCCCACTTCAGGGCGGTGCTGGCGGCCGGTGCTGCGGTGCCGGCTACGGCCGGCGCGGCAGCACTTAACCCGCCAGCCAGCAGGCTGGCAGCACCGGCTACGGCTAGGAGTCTCTTCATCCGGGGTCCCCTCTGGGCTCCATTCGCCAAACTCTTCGGCGAGCGCACATGGAAGAACCCAAGTGTCCGGGATAACCCGCGATGAGCAGAAGATTCTCCATGCCTGAAGTTATCCACTTGTTACGGGGGCGCGGCGGCCGCCGTCATCCCGCGGGTCAAGCCGCGGGCCGGCGGCGGCCTGGCCCGGTCCGCGGTCCGGCGCTACAGTGCCCCGGTGGATTCGGCGGAGCTTTCCGGCCTTATCGCGCCGTTGGCGGCGGCGGGTGGCCCGGGTCATGCGGCCGGGGTGTACCGGGACGGCGCGCTGGTCGCGCAGGCCGCCGCGGGCTGCGCGGTGATCGAGCACGACGTCGCGATCGGGCCCGGCACCATGTTCGACATCGCCTCGGCCAGCAAGCAGTTCACCGCGGCGTGCCTGGTGCTGCTGCAGGCCGACGGAGTGCTGTCGCTGGACGATGACGTCCGGGCTCACCTGCCCGGACTGCGGCTGCGTGCACCGGTCACACTGCGCCAGTGCCTGTCGCACACCGGTGGCCTGCGCGAGTGCTACGCGCTGTGCGAGCTGGCCGGTGTGCCGGTGGCGGGCATGGATGAGACGCGGCTGATGCGGCTGATCGCCGGCCAGCGTGACCTCGACTTCCCGCCCGGGACCGGCTGGTCCTACGCCAACACCGGGTTCGTCCTGGCCGCCGCGGTGGTCCGCCGGCGTACCGGGCGGCCGCTGGCCGAGTTCGCCGCGCAGCGGCTGTTCGGGCCGCTCGGCATGCCCGTCACCCGGTTCCGCGACGACCTGGCGGTGCCGGTGGCCGGGCTGGCCACCGGGTACACCCCGGCGCCGGGCGGTGGCTGGCACCGGGTGGACATCACCGAGGAGACGGTCGGCGACGGCGGGGTCGTCACCTCCCTCAGCGACCTGGCCGGCTGGCAGCACTTCATGCTCACCGGGGCCACCCTGGGCACCGGCGTCCGCGACGCGCTGCTCGAACCGGCCGTGCTGGCCAGCGGGCGCCGGCTGCCCTACGCGCTCGGCCTGGAGATCACCACGGCCGGCGGCCGGCCCCTGCACCTGCATTCGGGGTACATCGGCGGGTTCCGGTCGGCGCTCGGCTACCTGATCGACGACGGGGTGGGCGTGGCCGTGCTGGCCAACCGGGATGACACCTTCCCGGCCGAGATCGCGGTCCGCATCGCCGAGCGGCTGACCGGCACCCCAGCCCCGGCGCGGCCGGCCCGGCTCGGCCCGGCGGCCGCGGCGGCCGCCCAGCCGGCCATCACCGGCTGGTGGTACGCGCCCGAGCCCGACATCTACCTGGAGCTCAGCGGCGCGGACGACGGCACGGTCAGCCATCCCGACGGCGACACCCGGTACCACTACGTGGCCATGCCGGACGGCAGCTGGCTCGGCACCGGGACCGCCAGCTCGATCCGGCTCCGGCTGGCCGGCGGTGAGCTGCGGCGCGAGGAGACCGTCGGCGATGAACCGCCCGAGGTCTACCAGCGGGTGGCCGGGCCACTGGCCGGGGCGGAGGTCCCGGCCGGCACTTACCACAGCGACGAGCTGGACGCCTACGCCACGCTCGCCGCGGACGGCGCCGGCGGGACGGCCACGGTCACGGTCGGGCTGGCCGGGCCGCGGGCCCTGGTGCCCGTGGCCAGCGAGGTGTGGGCGGGCGGCGGGCTGACCGTGCGGATGCTGTCCGGCGGGGCAGCGCTGGACATCAGCCTGGCCGGGGCCCGGCGCTGCCGGTTCACCCGGGCCAGCGGCCCGGCCCCGCCCCGCCAGCGGGGGCTGTAGGCCGCTGGGCTAGTCCTGGGCCAGCACGTCGCCGAGCGTCTGCACCAGCAGGTCGGCGTGCTCGGGCTGGAACACCAGCGGCGGCCGGATCTTCAGCACGTTCCCGGCCGGCCCGGTCGCGCTGATCAGGATCCCGCGATCGCGCATGGCCTCGGTGACCTGGTGGGCCCGCTCGGAGGCCGGGGCCCGGGTCTGCGGGTTGACCAGCTCGGCCCCGAGCAGCAGGCCCTCGCCCCGGACGTCGCCGATCACCGGGTACCGCTCGGCCAGTCCCAGCACGCCCTGCCGCAGGTAGCCGCCGACCTCGGCGGCCTGCCCGACCAGGCCCTCGGCGGCGATGACGTCGAGCACGGCCAGCGCGGCCACGCAGGCCACCGGGTTGCCGCCGAACGTGCTGAACAGCTCGGTCTCCTCGGCCACGGCCGCCAGCAGCCCGGACCGGACCACCAGGGCGGCCACCGGGAAGCCGTTGCCCATCGGCTTGCCCAGCACCACCATGTCGGGCTCGATCCCGGACGCCTGGAAACTCCACAGGTGCTGACCGGACCGGCCGTGACCGGCCTGCACCTCGTCGGCGACCAGCAGCCCGCCGAGCGCCCGCACCCGGCGGGCCGCCTCGCGCAGGTAGCCGGGCGGCGGGTACAGGATGCCGTCGGCGGTGAACGCCGGGTCGATGTACATGGCGGCCAGGCCCCGGTCGCCCAGCGCCGCGGCGGCGCTGTCCACGTGGGCGGCGTACCGCTCGGCCCACCCGTCTTCCGGCCGCCGGTAGGCGCCGCGGTAGCCGTCAGGAGCGGGCACCCTGGCCACGTGCGCGGGCCGCTCCTGGGCCGCCCACACCTCGGGGGACAGGGCATGGGTGGCCTCGGTCAGCCCGTGGTAGGCGTAGCTGCTGACCACCGCGCCCGACCGGCCGGTGGCCGCGCGGGCGATCCGCCAGGCCAGGTCGTTGGCCTCACTGCCGGAGTTCACCACCAGGACGGCGTCCAGGCCCGGGGGCAGGGTGGCGGTCAGCCGCTCGGCCAGTTCCACGATGCCCTCGTGCAGGTACCGGCTGTGCGTGGCGAGCAGCCGCTGCTGCTGCGTGACGGCCTGGGTGACCCGGGGATGGCCGTGACCGACCACCGCCACGTTGTTGTAGCAGTCGAGGTAGCGGCGGCCGTCCGGGTCGAACAGCCAGACGCCCTCGCCACGGACCAGGTGCACCGGATGGTCGTAGAACAACGGCGACCGGGGCAGGACGCGGCGGCGGCGCGCCAGCAGGCTGTCCGTGCCGGACCGGCGGTAGGGGAGCGGATGGCAGGCGTCCTGGAAGCGGCGCGCGACGGTGTCGATGCCGGTGGCCTCGATGAGGTCCAGGAACGCGCTGGCGTCGGGCTCGCCTTTCTCGGCGTACGCGGCGTGCCCCGGGTACAGCTCGCTGCGCCAGGCGATCACCACCACTTCGGTGGCCAGCCGGGCCGCCACCAGGTCGGCGAGCAGGCCGGCCTCCGCGTCCTCCAGCGGGGTCACCGACGTGTAGCCGCTGATCATGGCGCTGGCCGCGTCGATGGCGTCCGGCCGGGCGTGCAGCACATCCGCGATGGCGACGGCGAGATCACAGACCAGCGGGGCGTGGGTCATGTCCCCGAAGTCCACGATCCCGCTGACCGTCAGGTCGTCGCTGAGCAGCACGTTGTCCAGGCTCATGTCGGCGTGGATGACCTGGGCGCGCAGCCCGGGCAGCACCGGGGCGACCCGGGTCTCGAACCGGTCCAGCACCCGGGCCACCTGGGCCCGGCGCGGGCCGTCGGCGATGTGCGTGAGCAGCGGGCGGAGCTTGAGCGCGTGGGTGAGGTCCCACAGGATCTCGTAGTCGGCCGCGGGGTGGAAGAACCCGCGCAGCGCCCGCCCCAGCCGGGCCGTGGTCTGCCCGAACGACCGGATGGCCGCGGTGCTGAGGTCCGCGGCCGGGTGCACCCGCCCGGGCAGGAACGAAAACAGCCGGGCCAGGTAGACGCCGCCGTCGGGTCCGGGCACCTCGGCCCACGGTGCCCCGTCCGCGGCCGGCAGGGCGCGCATCACCGGCAGGCCCGGGTCCACCTGCTCGATGTGCCGCAGCGCGGCGGTCTGCATGTCCACGATGGACGGGCCGTCGGCCGGGTTGGAGATCTTGAACAGGAAGTGCTGGCCTCCCCCCGCGTCCACCCGGAAGTTCTGGTCCCGTTCCCCGGCCAGCGGGGCCAGCGACCCGTCGATCCCGAAGGCGGCCCGCAGGATTCCGCTGGCCGCGGCCGGCGGGAAGGCGGGCGGCGTGGTGTCCAGTGGGTCGAGGTGCTGCACCATAGGGCCGAAGGCTATCTGGTGGCCGGTCAGGTCCCGGCCGGTGCCCGGTGCGCGGTGCGGTACAGGCCGACCAGTTCCTCCGTGGTGGTGGCGTCCTGGGCCGCTTTGTCGTCGCGCCATCGCCCGGTGAACCGCGGGAACCGCATGGCCAGCCCGGCGTCCGGCCTGATCTGCCCCCAGGCGGCGGTGTAGTTGGGGGAGAGGGTCAGCTCGGCGCTGAGGATCTCCAGCACCAGCCCGGGCTCGAACCACACGTCGGGGGTCTGGCGCGCGTCCACCTGGGCGGGGCGCTCCGGGCGGGCCAGTGGCGCGAGCCGGCCGGGCAGCGCCGCGAGGTCGGCGTCGGAGAACCCGGTGCCGCACTTGGACACGGTGCGGAACACGTCGGCGGCCGGGTCGTAGGCGGCCAGCAGCAGTGCCCCGTACACGCCGCGGCGCCGGCCCCGCCCGGCGAACGCGCCGACCACGGCCAGGTCGACCGTGTCGGACAGCTCGGTGCGGTAGTCCCGCTTGAGCTTGATCCACAGCCAGCCGCGGGCGCCGGCCTGATAGCCCGCGGCCGGGCTCACCGACTTGCAGACCAGTCCTTCGCAGCCGTCGGTCACCGCCTGCTCGAACGCCAGGTCCAGGGTGGCTGGGGTGGCCACCTCGATGGCCGTGGTCAGCCGCAGCTGCGGGGCGGGGGTGATGGCCGCGGCCAGCCGGGCCCGCCGCTCCGGGTAGGGCAGCCGGGTGAGGTCCTCGCCGTCGGCGTAGAGCAGCTCGAAGCAGAACAGCCCGACCGGCACGTCCCGTACCGCCTCGTTGATGCCGTGCTTGCGCCGCCGGAACATGACCTCCTGGAACGGGTGCAGTTCCCCGGCCGCGGCGTCGAACGCGACGACCTCGCCCTCGATGATCGCCTCGCGGGGCCCCAGCCCGGCCGCGAGTGCCTCGACCACGTCGGGAAACTGGCTGCTGACCCGCTCCAGCCGCCGGGTGAACAGCTCGATCGCCCCGTCGGCCGTCCGGTGCGCCTGGACCCGGACCCCGTCGTACTTGTACTCGGCCGCGCACTCGCCGCCCAGCTTGGCCAGGATCTCCGCCGCGTCCGACAGCCGCTGGGCCAGCATGGCCCGCACCGGGCTGCCCGGCTGCACCTGGAGCTGCCCGACTGCCGCCATCCCGCCACTGACCAGCGTGGCGGCCACCCGGCCCAGGTCGCAGCAGATGTTGTAGGCCCGTTCCAGCACCGGCCGGTCGGCCCGCCCCCCCGCGTGCACCTGCGCGAGCGCGTCCAGGATGGTCGGCGTGCCGATGCCCAGCCGCAGCGCCCGGGTGACCAGGCGCAGCAGGTAACGGGCCTCCAGCGGGGTGGCCTGGCCGAGCAGCCCGGCCAGCAGGCCGAGCTTACGGCCCTGCGACCCCGGTCCCTCGGCCGCGGCGATCTGGTGCAGCGTGCCGACCACCTCGGTGACCGGCAGGCTGGCCGTCCGGCCCGCGGCGCTGGGGACCAGCAGCTGCTCAGCGGCCTGGCCGAGGTCGCCGGTCTCCCGGACCTGCGCGGTGACCTCCTCGGGGCTGGTGCCGGCGGCGGTGGCGACCGCGCGGACGGCGAGCTTCTCGGCCAGGCCGAGGTCCACGCCGGCGAACTCCGGCGCGATCAGGCCCTGGCACAGATAGCAGACCGTGGGCAGCAGCTCATCGGGGGTCGCTTCGAGCAGCTCGGCCAGCCGGCCGGTCAGCGCCAGCCGCCCGCTGGCCTGCTCCAGGTCGCGGTAGGCAGCGGCGACGGTCTCGTATTTCACGGCGCGGGCAGCTGGGCGGCGATCGGCTGCCCCAGGTAACGCCCGGACAGGGTGGCGGTGGAATGCCGGACATAGTCGGAGTAACGGAGCTGGACCGACGCGGCGCCACCGTGCGGGCCGGTGATCGTCAGCCGGGCCCGGATCTTCCCGCTGACCTGGTTCCAGCGGACGGTGCCGGTGACCCGCGTGTCAGAGGTCCAGCGCACCCGGGCCAGCCGGATCCTGATCTGGCTGCCGCTCCCGGTGAACCGGAACGTGCCGCCGCGCAGGCCCCAGCCCCGGACACCGTCGCCGTAGTACCAGCGCCAGACCGCGTCCCCGACGGCCGCCGCGCCCACCGCGGCCAGCCGCAGGCCGGTGGCGCCCGCCCGGTCGCCCGGCCCGGGCGTGGCCGGCACCACCTGGCGCAGCGCCGCCGGGAAATTGCCGACGACCCGGACCTCCGGGGTGCGCGCCGCGCACGACGCGTCCATCCGCATCAGGCCGCCCGGGTCCTTGATGAACGTCTGCACCAGCCCCGAGGCGCAGCCCACCGGGTCGTCCATCGCGTTCACGTGCGTGTCGTTGTGGACCAGGATCCACCGGGCCGACGGGCCCATGTCGGCCGTGGTCTGGCGGCCCTCGGCCGGGGTGGTCAGCGAGTCGAGGTCACCGGACAGCACCAGCACCGGCAGCCGGGGCGGCGCGTACGGCGGCGGGGTGGTGATCGGCGGGTCGGGATGCGCGGGCGCGGGCCAGTTCAGGCAGGCGTCGAACTCTTCCTCCGGTTCGGTCACCCATTCGTGCACGGTGAACGGGGCGAACATGCCGGCCGGCAGCGCGGCCACAGCCTGGGCGTACTGCCGGGCACGCTGGGCCGGCCGCACCGCGTAGCTGAACGGCTGCGGGTAGTCCAGGCAGGTGGTGGCCTGGTACAGGCCGTCGTTGAACTGGCGCACCGGGCCCGACGTCCCGGTGTAGATGTCCTGCTCGGTCAGCCGGAGCAGCGGCTGCGGATCGTGATCGCGGAGCAGCGCGCGCCCGGCCGCGTCGAGCTCACGGTAGACGCCGCTGTCCGACCCGGCGTCGTTGACCATCTCGCTCAGCTTGATCGTGGTCACCCGCTCGGTGACCTTCCCGCCGAACGGGGTCCTGGTCCGGCCGGTCACCGGGTGGTGGCGCAGGTAGCGGGCCAGCACGCTGAGCCGCGCCCACGCGGGGCCGGGCGCGGCGCGATGGCAGGCCACGCTGCGCAGGCAGGAGATGTCGAAGGCGCGCCGCGCGGTCTTGATCGTCTGCGGGTAGAACGGGTCCTTCCCGCTGACCGGGTAGGCGGCGTCCAGCGTCACCGAGCGGAGCAGCCCCGGGTAGCGCGCGGTGAGCACCTGCCCGAAGAAGGTGCCGTAGGAGTCACCGTAGAAGTCGACCCGCCCGGTGTGCAGCCGGCCTAGCAGCAAGGCCACGTCCCGGGCCGCGTTGGCCGTCGTGTACAGGTCGCTGGCCTGGACGTACCCGCCGCCGGGCCGCTTGCGCGTGTGGTTCAGCTGCCACCCGCACTTGCCGGTGTCGGCGGTGTAGGCGGCGATGCCGTCGGCCGACTTCCAGTCCTGCAGCGCCCGGCACAGGAAGGCCGAGGAGTTCCCGGTGCCCCGCAGGTTGACCAGCAGCAGGTTGCGCTGGCCGAGCAGCGGCCGGAAGGTCCCGCGGTAGTCCGCCGCGTAGTCCGTGGTCGGGAAGCCCGGGCCACCCTGGACGGCCAGGATGGTGCCCACCGCGTGCCCGCTGGTCGCCGGGTACCACTGGAAGCCCAGCTTGATGTGGCCCGCGGCCCGGTCCCGGTAGTCCAGCGGCACGTTGATCCGGGTGCACCAGGCCAGCCGCGAGGCTTTACACGGCGGGATCGTCACCGACCCGACCCGGATCGGGTGACGGCCGCCGGGCGCCCCCGGCTGGGCCTGGGCCGGGGCCGCCGTCAGCACGGAGGCCAGTACCATCACCCCGGCGGCGAACCCCGCCCCACACGACAGCCACGGCAGACGCATGCGCACAAGCTCTCACTCCCTGGCCCGCCCAGGCAAGGCCCGCCAGGGCGGCCCGCGAGCGGCGGGGGTCAGGCCGCGTACTTCATGACCAGGTCGCCGACCCGGGGAAGCGCGTTCTGCACGTGCTTGGCCGCGCCGCCGCGGACGGTCTTGTAGGCCTTGATGACCGTGGGCCGGCCAGAGGCCGCGGCGCGGTCGTCGGTCACCGAGAGCAGGGCCTGCGACACCTCATCGCCGCGCTTGGCCAGGTAGTCGCCGAATTCCGAGCCGCCGGAGGTGGCGAAGTCGGCCCAGAACGGCTCGAGCTGGGTGACCATGTCCGGGAGCAGGATCTCGACCATGTGGTAGACGTGGCCCGGCAGGAACGTGTTCACGGTCTTGAAGGCCAGCTTGACCGCGGTCCCGGACACCCCGGACAGGCCAGCCATCTCCTGGTCGATGAGCGTGAAGCAGTCGGTGAGCACGTCCCGCCGGATGTCCGGCGCGAGCAGGGTCTGCTGAAGCGTGACTGGCATGGGTAAGTTTTTCTCCTGGTCGGTGGGGCGCTGCCCGGGTTGATCCCGCACCCGTACGCGATCTAGACGACGCAGGCCGGGCGATGGTTTACCGGCCAGGGAGAGTGCGCCGGGCAGATTTCCGGCGCCCTGGCGCTAGGGCTCGAAGAGCTGGAGCCGGTGGGCGGTGGCGGCCGCCTCGCCGCGGCTGGCCACCCCGAGTTTGCCGAGGATGTTGGACACGTGCACGCTCGCCGTCTTCGCCGAGATGAACAGCTCGTTGGCGATGTCCCGGTTGCTCTGCCCGGCCGCGACCAGGCGCAGCACCTCCAGCTCACGGGCGGTCAGCCCGAGCTGGGGCGGGCCGGGCAGGTGGCCGTTGCCCGCCGCGTCGCCGAGCGGGATCCGCGCCCGCCGGGCGAGCCGGGCAATCTCGCCGGCCAGCGGCTGCGCGCCGAGGTCGCGCGCGAGCGCGCTGGCCTGGGCCAGCCGGGTGCCGCCGCCGTCACGGTCGCCGGCACTCAGCGCCGCCTCGGCCCCGCGCAGCAGGGCGATGGCCAGCGGGTAGCGCTGGCCCACCGGCTCCCAGGCCTGCGCAGCCGCGTCCCACGCGGCGCAGGCGGCCCGCCCTGCGTCCGGCTCATCTTCCGGCCCGGCACCGCCCAGGGCCTGGCTGGCCCGGATGATCTCGGCGGCGAACGTCAGCTGGTGCGCGTGCTGGGCAGGCCCGTCCGCGCCGAGCTGGCCCGCCTCGGCGCGCACCCGGCCGAGCAGTTCCCCGGCCCGGGGAGCGAGCGCCTGGCTCTGCGCGGCCGCGGCGGTGCACGCCCGGATTCCGGCCACCAGCACCGGCCACGCGTACCGGGGGCTGGGCCGGTTGTGGAACTGGCCGAGGATGCCCGCCAGCACGGCCAGGGCGGCGGCGGGCTGCTGCTGGGCCATCCGCAGCCCGGTTTCCAGCACGGCCGCTGGCAGTTGGTACTCGTCCTTGTACCGGATGCCGCGCAGCGCGGCCCGGATTGAGGTGACCGAATCGTCGGCCGCAGCCAGGTCGCCGCGGGCCAGGCTCATGTCGCCGGACAGCCGCCACAGCGAGGACCGGCTCAGCCGGGGCGGGAACAGCTGCAGGGCCCGCTCGATGACCTCGGCCGCCTCGTCCCACCGGCCCAGTGACACCAGGGGCTCGGCCAGATTGATGGCCAGCACCGCGCCGGTGCTCCGGGCCAGGCCGTAGGTGCTGGCCGCGCGGAGCCCAGCGCGGGCCACCGCGGCCGCCTGCTCGTGCTGGCCCATGCCTTCCAGCAGGTCCGACTCGGTGATGTCGGCCCGCAGCAGCGGCTGGTACGCCGTGGCCTGCGCCGCGAGCGCCCGGGCCTGGGCCAGCAGTTCGCGGATCCGGTCCATGTCCTGGGCCGGCTGCATGGCGCAGGCCAGCGTGGTCAGCGCGGCGGCTTCGGTGGCGGTGTCACCGGCCTCGCGGGCCACGGCCACGGCCTCTTCGGCGTGCGCCCGGAACTCGGCGTCATCCCAGCCACCGGGCCGGTGATGGATGTCGTGGGCCAGGGCCTCCAGCACCCGGGCCCGCGCTGGGCTGGGCGGGTCGGCCGGCACCAGCCGGGCGGCCTCCTGCAGGTCGGCCGCGTAGTCGGTGCGGCCCAGCCGGTACTTGAGATGACCGCGGGCCTCCAGCAGCAGCGCAGCCCGGATCGGCTCGGCCGCGACGTCGGCCTCGTCGAGCGCGGCCTTGGCGAACGTGATCCCCCGGTCGAATTCCCCGGCCAGCTCGGCCACGCGCATCGCCGTTTCGAGTACTGCCAGCTTGCTGGTGCCGATCTGCTCAGCAGCACCGGGGACCTGATCCCACAGTTCCAGGACCCGGGACAGCATGGCCAGCTGCTCGGCGTAGGCCAGCGCCTGGCCGGATTCAGCCGCCGCCTGCCAGGCGCTGGCCAGCGCCCGGGCCAGGTCGTGGGCCGCGTACCAGTGATGGGCCTGCTCAGCCGCGGCCCGGCCCGGCGGCACCAGCGCCGGGTCGGAACCGATGGCCTCGGCGAACCGGCAGTGCAGCCGGCCACCTTCCCCGGGCAGCAGTTCCTGCTGCATCGACTCGCGGATCAGGGCGTGCCGGAACACGAAGCCGTCCGGGTCGGTCAGCAGCACGTTGGCCGCCACCGCGGGCCGCAGCGCCCGGGTGAGCCCGGCGCTGTCCAGCCCGGTGACCGTGGCCAGCAGTGCATGGCCGATCCGCTCGCCGCCCGCGCTGGCCACCCGCACCACTTCCTGGGTTTCCTCCGGCAGCCGCCGTACGCCGGCCACCAGCAGGTCGCGCAGGGACTCCGGCAGCCCGGGGCCGAGCCCGTCACCGTCCAGCAGGGCTTCCACGAACAACGGGTTGCCCTCGGTGCGGCGGTACACCGTCTCCAGCAGGTCCGCACCCGGCTCGCGGCCCAGCAGCCGGGCGGCCAGCTCACCGGTGTCGGCCCGGGACAGCCGTCCGAGCTCGATCCGGGTAACCCAGCTGATCCGGTCAAGCTCGGCCAGCAGCGGGCGCAGCGGGTGGGTGCGGTGCAGCTCGTCCGACCGGTAGGTGACCACGATCAGCAGGCCGTCCAGCGCACCCTGGTTGCGGATCAGGAACGCCAGCAGATCGCGGGTGGACCGGTCGGCCCAGTGCGCGTCCTCGATGACCAGCACCACCGGCGCCTCATCGGCCAGCTGCTCCAGCAGCGTCAGCACCTGCTCGAACAGCCGGGCCCGGGCCTCGCCCGCGTCAGCCGCCGTGGCTGGCTCACCGAATTCCGGCAGCAGCCGGGCCAGCTCCCTGGTCGCGTGGCCGGGCAGCAGCCCGGCGATGCCGTCCGCGCCGCGTTCCCGGACCAGCTCGCGCAGCACCGCGGTGAACGGGGCGAACGGCAGCCCGTCGGTGCCCAGCTCCAGGCAGCCGCCGGTCAGCACCTGCGCGCCGGTGCCGCGGGAGTGCTCCGCGAACTCGGTCACCAGCCGGGACTTGCCCACCCCGGCCTCGCCGCCGACCAGCACCGCCGACGGGTTGCCGTCCCGGGCCGCGGCCAGCGCCGCATCCAGCGCGGCCAGCTGGCCGGACCGGCCGACCAGCACGGGACTCGACGCGCGCACCGCCACATCAGCAAGCATGCCAGCCGATGCACACCGGCAGCGACGTCAGATCGACTGCAGGAGGATCGCGCGCAGGTCGCCGGGGGTGAGGCTGACCGGGTTGCCCTGCATGCTGCTGGATGCGGCGGCCCGGGCGGCGATCCCGCCGGCCTCCGCCGGGCCGATGCCGTACCGGCCCAGCCCGGGCACGCCGAGCTGGCGCACTGTCGCGCGGATCCAGGCCAGGCCATCCTCGATGGCCGCGGCCGGCTGGCCGGTCAGCAGCTGGGCCGCTTCGGCGTACCGGGCCAGCGCCGGGCCGCCGGGGTCAGCCGCGCGCAGCGCCCGTACGTTGGCCTCGATGACCGGGGCCAGCAACGCGGCGCAGGCGATGCCGTGCGGCACGTCCGCGGTCCCGCCCGTCACGCCGGCCAGGCCGTGTACCGCGCCGAGCTTGGCGTTGGCCAGCGCCATCCCGCCCAGCAGGCTGCACATGGCCATGTCGGCCCGGGCGGCCAGGTCGGTGCCGTCGGCGAAGGCCGCGCGCAGCCCGGCCGCGGCCCGGCGCAGCCCCTCCCGGGCCAGGCCGTCGGTCAGCGGGGTGGCCCGCGGCGAGACGAACGGCTCCAGGCACTGGGTGAGCGCGTCCAGCCCGCTGGCCGCGGTGACGTGCGGCGGGCAGGAGATCGTCAGCTCCGGATCGACCAGGGCCACCCGGGGGATCATCAGCGGGCTGCGCAGGCTGGCCTTGACCTGGTCGCCAGGTGAAGCGAGCACCGCGTTGGCGGTCACCTCCGCTCCGGTGCCCGCCGTGGTGGGCACGGCCACACACGGCGCGGCCGGCTCGGTGATCTTCCGTCCGGCCCCGATGACCTCCAGGTAATCGAGCGGGTCGCCGCCGTTGCCGAGCAGCATGGCCACCGCCTTGGCGGTGTCGATGACGCTGCCGCCGCCGACCGCGGCGACCACGTCGGCGCGATGCTCGCGGGCCGCCCTGACCGCGGCCCGGGCCAGGTCGATGGTGGGCTCGCCGGGCACCGGGAACACGCTGGCCGGCAGGCTCAGCCCGGCCAGCAGCCCGGCATGGCGGGCCGGGTCCGCGCCGGTGCACACCAGCACCCGGGACCCGAGGCTGGCCAGCACACCGGGCAGGCCCGCCGCCCGCCCGGCCCCGGCGATGATCCGTCCCGCGGTAGCGAACTCGAAGCCGCCTGTCATAACGGCAGCATGAGGCCCGCGAAGGTGAGCCCGCTGGCAAACAGGAACAGGATCACTTCCACCCCGAGGAACAGCGCGAACCGCCGGCCGGTGAGCGCCCGGGCCCAGACGATGACCGCCGGGAAGGCGATCAGCAGCATCCGGGCGTTGGTCAGCGTCATCACCGACCACAGGGTGAGGGCACCCACCCCGCAGGTCCACAGGAAGGCCCCGGGGGTGAGTTCATGCCGCACCCGGTACAGCCGGGTCAGCGAGAACAGCAGGAAGGCCGAGCCCAGCAGCCCGTTCCACAGGCTGGGGTTCAGCAGGTGCCCGAGCATGGTTTCCGGGTGATCGAGGAACTGTCGGGCGATGGGCTGGCCGAGCAGGGTGATCGGGTCGCCCTGGTGCCACCCGACGCGCTGCGCGTCATAACTGGCGAACGGCGTGCCGGTCCGGTACCACAGGTACCCGGCGAACAATCCCAGGCCGGACGGGGCGAGCAGCGGGGCCAGCAGGCTGCGGCGCGCGGACCGGTCGGGCCAGCCCGCCGTCCTGATCTGGTGCACGGCCACGGCCGCGCACACCGGGACCAGGATCAGCGCGGCCGGCTCGACCGCGCTGGCCAGCCCGGCCAGCAGGCCAGCGCCCAGCCACCGGCAGGACGCCAGCGCGAGCAGGCAGCCGAGCACCAGGGGCAGGGTCAGGCACTCGGAGTAGGCCATCGAGAAGACCACCGAGCCCGGGAACACGCAGAACACCAGCGTGGCCCGGCGGGCCGTCGCCTCCCCCCACCACAAGGTGGCCAGGCGCTGCACGAGCACGGCCGAGATGAGGCCGCCCGCGAATGACGTGATCAGCGCCGCGCCCAGCAGGGAGAACGAGGAAACCTCGGCCACGGCCCGGATCACCAGCGGGTAGAGCGGCAGGAAGCCGAGGACCGACTTGCCCGGCACGGCCGCGGCCGGATAGCCGTAATGGGCCAGCTTCAGGTACCACTGGCCGTCGAACAGCGACAGCTCACCGGCCAGCGGCCGGCCGGTGAAGAGCAGGTCGAGCCCGGCCAGCAGCAGCAGGACCAGCCGCGAGCATAGGTAGCTGCCGATATGCGGCGGTTGTGCCACCCCTCCCCCGGGCGGGGTGAGCGGGCGATGGCGCGGCCCTGATCTGGCCGGCACATCACTCGGTACGGGTGGGGCCGGCCCTGGGTCTTGCTCTACTGAGGCGTACCGATCCCCGGCATTAGGGAGGAAGAGGAACGCCATGGCTGATCTGATTGCCATCGGGTACCCGGACGAGACCACGGCCGACGCGGCCGCCGACGAGGCCCGGCGGCTGGCCCAGGACCTCATCATCGAGCCTGACGCGATCGCGGTGATCGTGCGGGACAAAGACGGCAGCTACCAGGTGCACACCAGCCATCACCCGGTTGGCGCCGGCGCGACCTGGGGGATGTTCTGGGGGTTCCTGTTCGGCCTGCTGTTCTTCATCCCGGTGTTCGGCATGGCCGTGGGCGCCGGGCTGGGCGCGCTCATGGGCAAGGTCACCAAGACCGGCATCGACCGCGAGTTCCAGGACCAGGTGCGGGGCATGCTGCAGCCGGGCACCTCGGCCCTGTTCCTGATGCTGGAGAAGGTCACCCCGGACAAGGCCACGGAGGCCATGAGCAAGTACGGCGGCACCGTGCTGAAGACCTCGCTGTCCAAGGAAGGCGAGAAGGACCTCCAGGAAGCCCTGCACGGGAACGCGGGCTAACCGCGCCTGCGGTCAGCATCCGGCCGGAGGTGCCGGTCACGGCAGGTGGCTGCCAGCATGGCCCTGAACCATCCGGGATGGGAGGGCCCATGGCGGACCTGTGCGACCACGACGCGGTCACGCTGGCCGGGATGCTGCGCCGCCGGGAAGTCTCGGCCCGTGAGGTCGTGACCGCGCATGCCAGGCGGATCGAGGCGCTGGACGGGATCATCAATGCGGTGGTGACCCGGTCCCTGGAGATGGCGCTGGGCAAAGCCGGGCGGGCGGACGCGGAACTGGCCCGGGGCGGCGAGCCCGGCCTGCTGCACGGCCTGCCCGTGGCGCACAAGGACCTGGCCGACACCGCGGGCGTGCGCACCACCTACGGGTCGGTGCTGTTCGCCGGGCACGTGCCGGACCGCGACGACCTCGTGGTGGCGCGGATGGCCGGCGCCGGGGCGATCAGCCTGGGCAAGACCAACACGCCGGAGTTCGGGGCGGGCTCGCACACGGTCAACCCGGTATTCGGCGCCACCCGCAACCCGTGGGACCCCAGCCGCAGCGCAGGCGGCAGCAGCGGCGGCGCGGCCGCGGCGCTGGCCGCCCGGATGATCTGCCTGGCCGACGGCAGCGACCTGGGCGGGTCGCTGCGCAATCCGGCCAGCTTCTGCAACGTGGTGGGCCTGCGGCCCGCACCGGGCCGGGTGCCGTCCTGGCCGGTGGACGACGTGGCCGACGTGCTCGGCGTGGCCGGGCCGATGGCGCGCACCGTGGCCGACGTGGCCCTGCTGCTGGCCGTGCTGGCCGGCCCCGATCCCCGGGTGCCGCTCGCGCTCGACGCGCCGGTGCCGGTGACCGGGCCTGGGCAGCTCCCGGATCTGCTCGCCCGGGATCTGCGCGGTGTCCGGGTGGCCTGGAGCGACGACCTGGGCCTGCCGGTCGAGCCGGCCGTGCGGGCCGTGCTGGCCCCGGCCCGGCAGGTGCTCGCCGATCTGGGCTGTGAGGTGATCGACGCGGCCCCCGACCTGTCCGGCGCGGACGACGTGTTCCGCACCCGGCGGGCGTTCCGGTTCGCGACGTTCCTCGGGCCGCTGCTGCGCGAGCATCCCGGGCAGCTGGGCGACAACGTCCGGTGGAACATCGAGCGCGGGCTGGAGCTGACCGTGGCCGACCTGAGCCGGGCCACCACGGCGCACGCCGCCCTGGCCGAGCGGGTCAGCGAGTTCTGGGACCGGGTGGAGGTGCTGGCCTGCCCGGTCACCCAGGTCGCGCCGTTCGACGTCACGCTGGACTGGGTGCACGAGATCGACGGCCAGCCGCAGCGGACCTACCTGGACTGGATGGCGTCGGCCTACCTGATCTCGGTCACCGGGCTGCCCGCCATCTCAGTGCCCGCCGGGTTCACCCCGGATGGGCTGCCGGTCGGGCTGCAGCTGGTCGGCAGGCGCCGGGCGGACTGGCAGCTGCTCAGCGTGGCCCACGCGTTCGAGGCCGCCACCGGGTACGGCCGGGCGGTGCCACCAGTCATCATGGGCGGATGAGCAACGGCGACGGCGTCATCGGCTGGGTGCGCGAGATCGTGCTGGACACTCCTGATCCGCCCGGCCTGGCCGCGTTCTGGGCCGGGCTGCTCGGCGGGACGCCGGTGCAGTGGTACCCGGGCTGGGTCACCCTGGAGCCGCCGCCGCACGGCCAGCGGCTCTCGTTCCAGGGCGTCACCGCTGGCCCGGATACCCCCGGCGGGCCGCGGGTGCATGTCGACATTCTGGTCAGCGACCTGGCCGCCGCGCATCAGCGGGTGATCGCGGCGGGCGGGACACCCGCAGGCGAGCACGTGTCGCCCCGTCCCGGGCCGGACGGCGAAGAAGTCAGGTGGCGCGTCTACCGGGACCCGGCCGGGCACCCGTTCTGCCTGGTCACCCGCTGACTCCCCGGCCTGCGACGGCGGCTCCCCGGGCCGCCGCGCCGCTGGCTGGTAAGATGGCAGCCGTCTTATCCCCGTCCTGGGAGTCCCATAGTGAGGATCTGAGGTCCGCGATACCGCGCATCCGCCTGTGCTGGCATGCGTTCGCGACCTCACCGGTGGCCGGAAATTCACTCCGCGCCCCGGACCAGGAGTCAGGTAACGGCCCAGCCCGGGTGCATGCACCGGCGTGGTATCGCCACACGTAACCGGAAACCCGATCTACGTGCTGGGAGCCGTGCCCATGTGTGCTGCCATCGTCTGCTCCGACCTCACCTTCGCCTGGCCCGACGGGGTACCCGTGCTCACCGGCCTGAACCTGGCTCTCGGGCCGGGCCGTACCGGGCTGCTCGGCGTGAACGGGTCGGGCAAATCCACTCTGCTGCGCATCCTGGCCGGTGAGCTGCGCCCGCAGTCCGGGGCGGTCACCATGTCCGGTGACGTCGGGTACCTGCCGCAGACTCTCCCGCTGCGCGCCGGGGCCAGCGTGTCCGACCTGCTCGGCATCGCCGCCACCCGGGCCGCGCTGCACGCCATCGAACGCGGCGAGGTCAGCGCGGAGGCGTTCACCGCGGTCGGCGAGGACTGGGACGTCGAAGAGCGCGCGCACGGCGAACTGCACCGTCTCGGGCTGGGCGGCGTGGGCCTGGACGACGTGCTGGCCACGCTGTCCGGGGGAGAGGCGGTGCTGGTCGCGCTGGCCGCGCTGCTGCTGCGCGCTGGCCATCCTGCTGCTCGACGAGCCCACCAACAACCTGGACACCGAGGCCCGCGGCCGGCTGTACACCGCCGTCGAGTCCTGGCCCGGCGTCATGCTGATCGTCAGCCACGACCGCGAGCTGCTGACCCGGGTGGACCAGATCGCCGAACTGTCCGGCGGGCGGGCCCGGCTGTACGGCGGCAACCTGGACGCGTTCGAGGAACTGCGCGCCGAGGAGCAGGCCGCGGCGCAGCGCGCGGTCAGCGCGGCTGCCGCCGACGTCCGCCAGCAGCAGCGGGACCTGGCCGACAGCCATGTCAAGCTGGCCCGCCGGGAGCGCTACGGCAAGAAGATGTACGCCACTAAGCGGGAGCCCAAGATGATCATGCAGACCCGCAAGCGGGAGGCCCAGGTGTCCGCGGCCCGGCTGCGCGGCCTGCACGAGGAGCGGCTGGAAGCAGCGCAGGACCGGCTGGCCGAAGCCGAGCAGGCGGTCCGCGACGACGCCGAGATCCGGGTGGACCTGCCGGACACCCGGGTCCCGGCCGGGCGGACCGTGCTCACCATGACCGGCCTGGCCGGGATGGCCTGGCATCCCGGCCGGGCCAGCGGCGGCGATGGCCCGGCACCGCCCGGCCCCGGGGCCGGGGGCGTGCTGGACACGCTGATCGTCCGCGGGCCGGAACGGATCGCGCTGACCGGGCCGAACGGCGCGGGCAAGACCACCCTGCTGCGCGCCATCGCGGGCCAGGCCGAGCTGCCCGGCGTGACCGTCCAGCGGGCGGCGGCCGGCACCGGCTATCTGCCCCAGCGGCTCGACGTGCTCGACGGCCAGCTCAGTGTGCTGGACAACGTGCGCGCCGCCGCCCCGGCGGCGTCGGTCAACCAGGTCCGGGCCGGGCTGGCCCGGTTCCTGTTCCGCGGCGAACGGCCCCGGCAGCTGGCCGGGTCACTGTCCGGGGGGGAGCGGTTCCGCGCCACGGCGGCCACGCTGCTGCTGGCCCAGCCACCACCGCAGCTGCTGCTGCTCGACGAGCCGACCAACAACCTCGACCTGGCCTCGGCCCGGCAGCTGGCCCAGGCCCTGGACGGCTACCGCGGCGCGCTGATCGTGGCCAGCCACGACCTGCCGTTCCTGCGGTCGATCGGCGTCACCCGGTGGCTGCGCCTGGACCGCGGCACCGGCCTGGCCGAGGAGCAGGACTGGCCAGCCCAGGACCGGGCAGGTTAGGGCTGCTCAGGACTGGGCCACCTCGGACCGCCAGCTGTGCTGCGGGTCGTAGCCGAGCAGCCGCCGGGCCTTGTCGATGGAAAACGCCGACTCGTGCGGCCCGAGCTCCCGGTGCCACGGCACCCCGGGGTAGAACTCGGCCACCAGCTCGGTGATCGGCCGGCTCAGCACCGTGTCCGGGCTGGCGATGATGAACACCTCGGCCCCGGTGAGCGGCGCTTCGAGCGCCTTGCGCACGGCCTGCGCCCCGTCCCGGGCGTCGATGTAGGACCAGAGGTTCCACTTCCGCCGCGCCGGGTCCTGGTCGAATCCCGGGAACTCGGCGTAGTCCGAGGTGAGCATGACGTTGGAGAACCGCAGGCCGATGATCTTCAGCTGCGGGTCCCAGCGGCAGAACTGCCGGGCCATTTCCTCACCCATCACCTTGGACAGTGAGTAGGCCGACTCGGGCCGCGGCGGGTATTCCTCGTCGATCGGCACGTACGGCGGCGGGGTGTCGAACGGCAGGCCGAGAACCGTCTCGCTGGAGGCCCAGACCACGTTGCGGACGCCCAGCTGCCGCGCGGCCGCGAACACGTTGTACGTGCTGATCGTGTTGTTGCGGAACAGCTCGGCCCCGGGCACCATGCCCGGCGCGGGCACCGCGCCGAGATGGACCACCGCGTCCACCCCCCGGTACCGGTCGTCCACCTGATGCAGGACCTCCATGGCCTGGCCCATGTCGGTCAGGTCGGCGCGGACGAACGGGCTGGGATCATCGGCCGGGCGGACCAGGTCCACGTTGGTCACCGCGTACCCGTGCGCCAGCAGGTCGGCCAGGCAGACCCGGCCGAGCTTGCCGCTGCCACCGGTCAGCACCACATGTGTCATCTGCGCAATCCTTTACCTCTCAGGGGTGTCCCGCACCTTATCTCCGTGCCCCGGCCGGGCCCGGCACCGGCCGCTGGCCGCAGCCGCTGGGGGCCGGGTGGCGGGCGTGGGGCCGGCCGCCGGGAACAGGCCGTTATGGCTGCTCAGACCTTGAGCAGCGCGGCGAGCTGCTGCGCGTTGGTCTGCGCGTAGTCCCGGTAGCAGTTGTTGAACACCACGTGCGTGGTCTGCGCGCCGTCGGCCAGGCCGGCCACCTTCGGTGCCCACTCCTGCAGCTCACGGCCGGAGTAGTGGTAGCCGAACCGCTCGTGGATGTCTTTGCTGTCCCACTTGCTGGAGTGGCCGTGCAGCCGGACCACGGCCAGGTCCGGGTCGGTGACGGCGAGCACCGGGGGAATGGAGTCCCGGTAGCCCTGCGGCATGTCCACGCTCACGTACGGCAGCCGGTGGGCGGCCAGGAAGTCCAGCGTCTCTTTCTGGTTGTCCTCGGTCATCCAGGTCCGGTTGCGGAATTCGATGCACACCCGTCGCGGCGCGACCCGCTCGGCGCAGGCCACGATGTAGTCCTTGCGGCCGCGGCCGATCGGGAACCAGGGCGGGAACTGGAGCAGGATCGCGCCCAGCTTGCCCGCCTGGTGCAGCGGCTCCAGCGCGGCCAGGAACCGGTCCCACGCCTGGTCGGTCACGGCCGGGTTGACGTCTTTCAGGTAGACCCGGTCCTTGCCGGTCTTCTCCACGGCCGGCCGCAGGTCGGTGGGCAGTGCCGCGACCCTCGTCGGGTGCTGGGTGAACAGGCTGAACGCCTTGATGTTGAAGGTGAACCCGGCCGGGGTGCGCGCCGCCCACGCCGTGGCGGTCTGCTCGGCGGGCAGCGCGTAGTAGGTGGCGTCCACCTCGACCAGCGGGAACTGGCGGGCGTAGAACCGCAGCCGTTTCTCCGGTGAGTCCGCCTCCGGCGGGTACCACCCGGAAGCGATCAGCGTCCGGTCCGTCCACGATGCCGTGCCTACCCGGATCTGGCTCATGTTCGCAGCATAAGAAGACCGCGGGCGTGCTCGGCCCGGGGCTAGCCGATGGTGAAGCTGCCCAGGCCTGCTGGCCGCTCGGCGTGCACGTCCACGGTGGCCACCGCGGCCAGCCGCGGCCCGTGCCCGGCCCAGTCCACCAGGCGGTGCACGTCCTCGGCTGGTCCCTCGAACACGGCCTCAACCCGGCCGTCGGGCAGGTTGCGCACCCACCCGGTCACCCCATGCTGCCAGGCCATCCGCTGGCAGCTGACCCGGAAGTTGACCCCCTGCACCTGGCCGCTGATCAGCACCCGATACCGCACCACAAGCAGAACGTTACGGCGGCCGGCGGGCAATCCGGCGCCGGTCGTCCCCGATGGGCGCGTGCTCGCCGACGGCCTGCGGGCCCGCCCGGCAGCATCCCGGTCTGGCCCGCCAGCTGGGTAGGGTGCCCGTCGTGGCCGGGACCGATGACGAGCTGATGCGGTCGGTGGCACAGGCCTACCGGACGTTTGCCCGCGAGGCCCGGGGCCGGTCAGCGGCGTACCAGCAGCTGGCCGAGTCGGTGGCGGCGGACGCCGCGGTGCTGCGGTTCATCGCGTCGCTGCCGCCGGCCAAGCGCCAGCCCAACCTGCTGTTCGCGGCCGCGCGCTACCTGCTCGGGGCGCCGCCCAGCCCCGCCCAGCTGCGCGAGCTGGTCAGCCAGTCGCGGGCCGGCCTGGCCGGGGTGATCCTGGCCCGGCGCACGCAGACCAACGAGCCCGCCCGCTGCGCCACCCTGCTGCCCGCCCTGGCCCAGCTGCCCCAGCCACTGGCCCTGATCGGGGCGGGCGTGAGTGCCGGCCTGACCCTGCTGCCCGACCGCTACTCCTACGACTACGCCGGGTACCGGCTGGCCGGCAGCGACCCGGACGCCCCCACCCTGCGCTGCCAGCCCCGCGGGCCAGTTCCGCGGCCGGCCGGGATCCCGGCCATCACCTGGCGGGCCGGGCTGGACCTCAACCCGCTGGACGTCACCAGCGACGACGACGTCCGCTGGCTGTCGTGCCTGGTCTGGCCGGGGGAGGGGGATCGGCAGGAACGCCTGGCCGCCGCGATCGCCAGCGCGCGCCGGGACCCGCCCGCCGTGCACCGCGGGGATCTGCGCACTGACCTGCCCGCCCTGGCGGCCCAGGCGCCAGCCGGCGCCACCCTGGTCATCTACCACACCGCCGTGCTGTACTACGTCGCACCCAGCCAGCGTGCCGGGTTCGCCCGCACGGTCCGCCGCCTCGGTGCCGTCTGGCTGTCCAGCGAGGCACCCGGGGTGCTGCCCGGGACGGCCGGGCCCGCGCCCGGGGCGGACCCGCTGACCCTGGTGCTGGCGCGTGATGGCCACCCGATAGCCCACGCCGACAGCCACGGAGCGTGGCTGGAATGGCGGCGCTGATCGGCCGCCATCGATGGGCATCGCGGCAGATCACCGGCGCTGCATTCTTTCCGGTGTGCCTCAGTAGTCACACGCGAATCAGGTCAGATTCCTGATCGGCATCATAAGGGCGTTTGTGCAGGTCACAGCGATATAAGTGGTGCGCACCTACCCTCTTTTGGCCCCTGTTTACACCGTGAACTACGTCACGTTCGTTTGGCTAAGTGCCAAAGTCGGGTTAATGTGGCCGACGCATTCCCATCTCATTACCGAGGAGCAGCGACATGACTACGGGGGGTAAGCGCTCGAACATTGCTGAGTAGATTCAGGCGGCCCCGGCCAAACGTGATTGCAGCACGCGGCCGGGGCCTTTGCATGGCATCGAACCTCGGAGGTAACAAGCCATGACGCTTTCGATTATTGCAGGTGGCGGGGTGGCCAAGACAATGCTTGCGGTCACGATTTCGCTGCATCCAGCGGCCGCGCATCACGCCACTGACCACGTTACGGTCAAGGCGGGCGACACGCTCAGCTCGATCAGCAAGCACGAGTTCGGCCGTGCTGGCGACTGGCCCGCCGTGTGGTGGGCCAACCGGCACAAGGTGTCGAACCCGTCCATGATCCGGGTGGGGCAGCGGCTCCGCCTGCCGGACAAGCACCAGGTCAAGCCGTGGCTGGCCAAGGCGGCGGTAGCCGCGATCCCAGCCCCGGCCCCGGCCCCGGCCGCCGCGGCGCCGTCGTCCAGCACGGCGGCCCCCGCGTCGGCTCCGGTGCAGTCCACGTCGTCCTACAGCGGCGCGTCAGGCGGCTTCCAGAGCTGCGTGATCTCGGCCGAGAGCGGCGGGAACCCGAACGCGGTCAACCCGTCCAGCGGTGCGGGTGGCCTGTACCAGTTCCTGCCGTCCACCTGGCACGCGCTCGGTTACTCCGGGTCGCCGCAGGACGCGCCGGTCTCGGTGCAGAACGAGGCGTTCGCCAAGCAGTACGCGCAGTCGGGCGGCAGCGCCTGGTCCGCGTACGACGGGTGCTGAGTCACCTGACCACAGGAGGCCCCGGCCCGCATGGGCCGGGGCCTCCGCTGCGCGGCTGGCCGCCTGGTGAGCAGGACGCGCTGGTCAGCAGCGATGCCCGCCGCTACTTCGTCCCCCCGTACCTGGGCCCGCGGGGCTGGGTGGGCGTGAACCTCGACGACGCGTCGCGGCCGGACTGGGCCGAGGTCGGCGGCCTCCTGGAGCAGGCCTGGCGGATGACCGCCACGAAAACCGCGGTCGCCGCTTACGACGCCACCCGTGCCCGGCCCGGCTGACTACGGGTCGTGGCGGGCCGGACGGGTGAGCGCGCACCAGATGGCGACCCGCAGCGGCCGTACGGCCGGCCGGTGACTGGCGCGGCGCTGGCTGTCCGGGGCAGGGCCTAACCTGTGGGCAACCGGTGGCCCGATCCCGGAGGGGAGCCGATGGCAGACGCTGACGACGTACGCCGCCTCGCGCTGGCCCTGCCGCAGGTGGAGGAGATCGACAGCGACGGCTTCGACTTCCGGGTCGGCGGCAAGGGATTCGTCTGGTCGTATCCCGAGCGCCGGGCGGGGCAGCGGCGGCAGATCCGGATCGACATCGCGGTGCTGTTCGTTGGCGACGAGGCCGAGAAGCAGGCCCTTCTCCTGGGCGAGCCTGAGCTCTTTTTCACCACGCCCGGCTATGACGGCTGGCCGCTGGTCATGCTGCGGCTGGCCGAAGTGGGCACCGAACGCCTGGCGGAACTGGTCACCGACGCGTGGCGGATGCGTGCCCCGGCCGGCATCGCCAGCCAGCTCGGTGGCTTCCCGGGCTGACCTCACCATGACCCGGAGGGGGATGACCAGGTGCCTGCGGTAACGGAGATCCGGGCCCAGGCGCTGGAGGTGGCGGCCGGCTGGTCGCCGCCGGATGCGCCGGATTCCTGGCGGCTCACCGCGGCGCTGTTCGAGGCCATCGCAGCGCACGACGGCCTGCTGAACCGGCTGGCCGCGCTGCCCTCCGACCGGCTGCCTGCCCTGCTGGCCAGCGCGGCCGTGTCGTTCCTGGTCGGCCGGGACGGGCCCGCGCCGCTGGCCGGCTATTTCCCCGGGCCGGGGGCACCGCAGCCCCCGTTCGATGCGGCCTTCTTCCCGGCCGCCAGCCGATTCTTCGCCGACCGCCTGGACGACATTGCGGCCGTATGCCACCAGCACCGGTACCAGATGAACGAGGTGGCCCGGTGCAGCCAGATCGCCCTGGGCATCGCGGCCACAGCCGGTTCGCCCACCGATCCGGTCGCGCTAGCTGACCTGGGTACCGGTGCCGGGCTGGGGCTGCAGCTGGACCGGTACCGCTACCACGTGGGCCCGCAGGCCGCTGGGCCCCCGGCCGCCGCGCTCAGCCTGGGCTGCGAAGTACGGGGACCACGCCAGCCCCCGCCCGTGCGGCTGCCGCCCATCGCCGAGCGGGCCGGGATCGACGTGCACCCCATCGACGTGCGGGATGCGGCGGCCCGGTCGTGGCTGCGGGCGTGCGCCCCGCCGGAGGCGTCCGCACTGACCCGGCTGGCCGCCGCGATCGAGGTCGCCCGCCAGCACCCGGTGCGGCTCGTGGCGGGCGACGTGACCGAGGCGCTGCCCGGTGTGCTGGACAGTTTCCCGCCCGGGCGCGGCATCATCGTGGTCGATGCCTACCTGAGCGTGTTCCTGCCGCCCGGGCAGCGCGAGCGGCTGGCCCGCATCATGGCCACCGCAGGCACGTCCCGCCCGGTCACCTGGCTGTCGCTGAATCCCCTCGTCCCACTCGGGCCGACCGGAAACCGCAGCGTGCAAGGCCTCCCGCTGCCTGCGTCCCTGATCCGTGACTACCAGCAGCACGGCGTCTTCGCCGTGCTCGGTGCGCGGACCTTCTACCGGGGCAGGGAGCGAGGGCGCCTGCTGGCCCGGGCTCACCCCTCCGGCCAGTGGGTCGAATGGCTGGACAGCGAGCCCGGCTGAACCGGGGCCGCCGCGATCCTGCCCTGGCTGGCCGCGGTCGTACGCGGCCGGAACTCGTGGTGGCCGCGCCGGTGAGTTCCCCGCAGCGCCGGCGTCTGTATCGGCGTCAGCCCGCCCGCGAGGATCTGAGGAGCAGCATCGTGTCCACCACCGATTGGCGTGCCGGCGCGGCCCGCGCCGGGCAGTACGCGAAAGTCAACGGGATCAACCTCTATTTCGAGACGCACGGCGCTGGGCGGCCGCTGATCCTGCTGCACGGCGGTCTCGGGTCCGGCGAGATGTACGGGCCGATCCTGCCCACCCTCGGTGCGCACCACCAGGTCATCGCCGTCGACCTGCAGGGGCACGGCCGGACCGCCGACATTGACCGGCCGATCGACGTCCGGCTGATGGCCGATGACATTGCCGCGCTCATCGATCACCTCGGGCTGGACCAGCCCGACCTGGTGGGCTACTCGCTGGGCGGCGGCGTGGCGCTCCAGACGGCGGCCAGGTACCCGGGCCAGGTGCGCAAGCTCGTCGCGGCGTCGGCGAACATCCGGCCGGACGCCATCTACCCGGAGATCCGGGCCCAGCAGGGACAGGTGAACGCGGCCGCCGCCGAGTTCATGAAAGACACGCCGATGTACGAGCTCTACCAGCGGGTCGCGCCGCACCCGGAGGACTTCCCCCGGCTGCTGGACAAGATAGGCGAGGCGATGGCGAAGGACTTCGACTTCACCGAGGACGTCCGTGGCCTGCGGGTGCCGACGCTGATCGTCGCCGCCGACGCCGACATGGCCCCGCCCAGCCACTACGTCGAGGTGTTCAACCTGCTCGACGGCGGGCTGCGGGACGGCGGCTGGATGGGTGAAGGCCGCCCGCGCGGTGGGCACGCGCTCGCGATTCTGCCCGGGCTGACCCATTACAACCTCTTCAGCTCACCGCTGTTCGCCGCGGTCACCCTCGCCTTCCTCGACCAGCCGCCCGGCTGAGCTAACCCCACCGGCCCGGGGCGCCCGCGCGGCACCCTCGTCGAGAAAGCCGGTGACCGCCGTCTCGAACTCCGGGGCGTGAAAGGCGGTGCCGTGATCGCCGGGCAGCATCAGGTAGTGCCCGTCAGCCAGGGCATGGGCCAGGGCCTCGGCGGTTTCATTGTGGCCGTCGCCCGCGCCGGCCAGGACGAGCGTCGGCACCGTGATCCGGGCCAGGTCCGCGAGCGGGGTGTCGACGAACGTGCCGAGCACGCGGACCAGCGCGACCGGGTCGCCGCCAGATGCCGTGATCCAGTCCTCCATCGCCTGCTCGGGGGAGCCAGGCTCGAACGTGCCGAAATTGGTGAGCACGTGGCGGAAGCGGGTACCGCGCCCGACGGTGTGGGTGATCGCCTCCAGCCCCTGCCCGCCCACGATGGCCCGGCCGGGGGCCGCGCCGCGGGCCAGGATCCGCACCACCGTCCGCCCGCCCAGTGAGTAGCCGCCGAGGTCATAGCCGGTGAGGCCGAGGTGCTCGATCAGCGCGAGGCCGTCGTCGGCCAGCACGTCCGGCGGGTAGGCGGCGGCGTCGTGCGGCCGGGCGCTGTCCCCGTGGCCCCGCAGGTCCGGCAGGATGACCCGGTAGCCGTGCCCGGCGATCTTCCCGGCGATCCCGCTGTCGATCCAGCCCACCTGGGCGGTGCCCAGATAACCGTGGATCAGTATCAGCGGCCGGCCCTGCCCGAGCTCGCGGTAAGCGAGCCGCACGCCGTCCCGGCCGGGAAAATGATGGATCTGAGTCTCAGCCATCGCCGGCGGTACCTCCAGTCAGCTGGTGTCCTCATACGCAGAACGTCGTATGGACTGCGATGTGCGGCGGACTGACCCTTGAATCATCCTGGCTGGGCCAGTGCCACCGCCGGCCCGGGTGGTGTTCCGCCACCAGCCGGGGAGCGGGGGAGCCGTGATGAGCCAGGACGCGAAGCAAAGCTACCCGGTGGATGCTGCGCTGGCCGGAGCCAGCGGCGGTGACCAGCGCGCGTGGGATCAGCTGGTCGAGCTGTTCGCGCCGCTTATCTGGTCTATCTGCTGCCGGTATCAGCTCCGCCGCCCAGCCGCCGACGACGTCGGCCAGGTCGTCTGGCTGCGGCTGGTAGATCAGCTGGCTCTGCGGCCGGATCCGGCCGAGCTGGTCACCTGGATCGCCGCCACCACCAGGCAGGAATGCAGCCGGGTGCTGCGTTCCGCAGGGGGATCGTACGCTCCCGGGCCCCGGCTGCGTGCTGCAGATCGGCCGGTACCCGGCACCAGGGTGCTGGGGCCTGACGTGCTCCGCGCCGAGCGGCACAGCGCGCTGCGCGTGGCTTTCGCCGAGCTGCCGCCAGAGTGCCAGCAGCTCATTGCCCTGCTCATCCAGCAGCCAGCCGGGCCAGCTGCTCAGATCGGCGCACGGCTGGGCATCCCGGCCGGCTGCGTTGACCGTCACCGCCGCCGCTGCCTGGACAGAGTGCGCCGCCATCCGGCCATCGCTGCCCTGGTCAGCTGAGCGCGGCGCTCGCACCGCGGGACACTGTGGCCGCGGCCGTGGCCAGCCGGGCCGGATGCCAACGGTGAGTGGCCGTTCGGCGGCGGGCTGCTGATAAAGCGCCCAGCCCGAAGAATTTGCCACACTTCTGAATATTGACCAGGTATGTCCCTTCTGCTTCCGTGGACGGTAGAGCGCCATTCCGGAGTCGGGGCTGCTCAGGGCAGCTGCGGCCGGGCGGTTCTGATGGTGGCCGTTTCGGGCCAGGGGGGGCGGCATGACCGACGAAGATGTTCAGCCGACGTCCGCCAACTTTGTCGAGAAGCCCGGCGAGGTCTGGGTCGCAAAGACCGACCTGAAACCCGGTGCCGTGGGGCTGACCGGGGCGATCATGCAGAACGTCACGCATATCGCCCCGGCCATCGCCGCATTCTTCTTCACCCAGACAATCGTCGGGTTCGCGGGCGCGCATGCCCCGCTCGCCTACCTGCTCGGGTTCATCGTCGTGCTCGCCCTCGGCATGTGCCTGGTCCAGCTGGCCAAGCGGTTCCCGTCGGCGGGTGGCTACTACACGTATGTCAGCCGGACTCTGGGCCCGCGGCTGGGTTTCCTCACCGGCTGGCTGTATGTGCTGTATTCACCGATCGTGGCCGGCCCGGCCCTCGCGTTTCTGGGGCTGATCTTCCAGAGTGAGTTCCAGGCCAACTACCAGGTGACCTGGTTCCGCTGGTGGATGCTCGTGATCGTGGGGCTGCCGCTCATCGCGCTGGCCGGGTATTACGGAATATCGTTCTCGATCCGGACGATCGTCATTGTCGGCGCGCTGGAGTTCCTTATCGTGCTGGCCCTGGGGGTGTGGGGGCTCGCCGATCCTGGGCCGGGTGGATTCACGCTGCAGTCGTTCTCGTACGGGTTCAACCCGGGCAATATCGCCACCTCTACCGGGTTTGCCCTGGCCATCGTCTTCACCGTGCAGGGCCTCACCGGCTGGGAGGCGGCCGTCCCGCTGGCCGAGGAGACAGAAAACCCGCGGCGCAACGTGCCGCGGGCGACGATGGCCTCGATCTTCATCATCGGGCTGATGCTGGTGCTGGTGATCTGGGGCCAGGTCATCGGCTGGGGAGTGAACAACCTCAGCAAGCTCATCTCGTCGCCCGAGCTGCCGGCACTGGTCATCGCGCACCGGGTGTGGGGGGCACTGTGGTTCGTCGCGCTGATCGCCATGTTCACGTCCGTGTTCGGCGCCAGCCTGGCCTGCCAGAACGTGGCCACCCGCATGTGGTTCGGGATGGGCCGCAGCGGGGTGCTGCCCGCCGCGTTCGGGCGGGTCCACCCGGTCCGGAAGACGCCGACCACCGCCGTGACCACGCAGTTGGTGCTGTCGGCCGCGCTGGGCCTGCTGGGCGGCTGGTGGCTGGGCCCGGACAAGCTGTTCATCCTGACCCTCGGCTTCGTCCTGGTAATCGCGGTGATCTTCATCTATGTGGTCGCGAACCTGGGAGTCGTCCGGTACTACTGGCGCGAGCAGCGCAGCCACTTTAACTGGATACTGCACTTCTTCTTCCCGGTGGGCACCAGCGTGGTGCTGATCTACTCGCTCTACAAGTCGTTCAGCCCGTTCCCCGCCCACCCGTACAACTGGTCTCCGTTCATCGTCGGCGGCTGGCTGCTCATCGGGATCGCGATCCTCGCCGTCCTCCGGGCCCGGGGCAACGAGCAGTGGCTGAGGAGAGCCGGCGCGGCCATCAGCGAGCGGCCGGAGACGGCCGAAGAACGGCAGCACCGACCGCCCGCCTGGGACTGACAGGAGGTCAACCGTCATGACAGACCGGCCCCGGGCCCCTCCGTCAGGTCATACCGCACCAGCTTCCCGGCCAGCGAAAACCCGGTCTCCGAAGGCGGGATCTGGCTCAACGGCCGCACCGACGGGATCGACTGGGCCGACGTCATCGCCAGCAACGGTGAGGTCTACGGGGCGGTGACCCGGATGGCCGTCGCTGAACGACGCGTCGAACAGGGAAACCTCGACGCCGTGGCGGGCGGGGCGGGCGGCCCGGAGGGAGACTACGACGACCCCACGGCCGTGCTGGCCGGCCGGTGGGGCCGGAACCAGTACGCGAGAGCGGCGGTATTCAGCCGGAACCCGACCGATCAGTACTTCCAGGAGGTCGAGATACGGCTGCGCAGCACGATCACCCCGCACCGGTGCACGGGGTACGAGATATTCTTCCGGTGCCTCAAGACCCAGGACGGCTACGCGGAGATCGTGCGGTGGAACGGGAAGATTGGCGACTTCACGTCCCTGGCCAAGCTCTCCGGTCCGGAGTACGGGGTCGAGGACGGCGACGTGATCGAGGCGAGCATCGCCGGCGATGTCATCCGGGGCTACGTCAACGGCGTGCAGAAGATCTCCGCTGTCGATGACGTCTTCGGCCAGGGCGGCCCGGGGATCGGGTTCAACTTCTTCGTCGGCGACACCAACGTCGACCACGGCTTCAGGTACTTCGAGGTCAACACCTACGACGGCTGAGCACCCGGGCGGGGCAAGATCGTCAACTTCCACACGGCCTGCACATTGTGCGCAGACCGCCAACACGTGCCCTGGTTCTGCTTGTCCGGAACGTCTCTATACCTCGCGCGGGGGCGCTGAGGCCCAAGGTGGCAAAGGCTCGGGCATCACGAGGAGGGGGCATCCGTGACGACCGACGTCCCCCGCGACGCGCACGAGCGGCACGCCCGGCGCGCCGCGCTCATTCCTGAGCCAGACGAGCTCGTCGCGCGGAACGGAGCGCCGGACACGATCGCGGGATGGCAGGCCCTGACCGACGGGCTGCTGAGCGACCCGTGCTGCGCGTTCCACCGCAACGTGGAGATCTCGTCGCGCTATGCCTGGATCTACCAGCTCCAGCCCGCCTGCTTCAAGTGGGCCGCGATGGCCGCAATCGCGTCGCACCACGTCCGGCTCGCTCTCTTCCCGTTCCGGCTGGACACTGACCGCACTGGTTACGTGGACATCCCGCACAGCCTGGGCCGCCGGAAACTGCTGCTGACGCAGGACGTGAACACAATCCGGGCGACGAACAACGCCATCTTCAGCGACATCTTCTGGGTTCACCTTGCGTACGTCACTGCCGAGGACGGGATCGAACGTCTGCGCGCTCTCCTGCGGGCAGAGCGCCACTATGCACCCGTCCTCGCTGGCTTCGAGGCGATCGACCAGGGGCGCCGCGTCCTGGCGGACCGGATGGCGTCCGCGCAGGCCCGGCAGACTGCCGCTGATCTCATTTGGCACGGCAACGTCGGCCTCCTCGAGCACGAGCAGCGCGCCCTGGTGCAACCCAATTTCAATCGTCTCTCATGCGCATTCGCCAGGCTTATTTCGATCGGCGCGGCCACCAGCTTCGAGGTACGTGGAGTGCAGCGGGAGGTTGCCTACTTCACCTCGTTCTACCTCTACGCGCTGACACGGGGAATCCCGCACGCTCTGCGCGCGCAAGAGTGGCCGAGGATCACCCGCCTCGACGACCGCTGGGGCTGGCTCGTGACAAGCGTCGTTCCCCGCTTCCGGAGGCTCGACGCCGACACGAGCCTGGTCGACGCCAGCCTGCGGCACATCTTCGACGAGGCGCGCGACTTCGTGTCGGCTCCCTGCGTCCTGCCGCGGTTACCGTGTGGCCTGGCGTGGACCCCGCGGCAGCCCACGGGCCAGGCCCGCCACGCCGGTCAGCAGCATCGTGCCCAGGAAGATCAGGTAGATCACCCCGGACGCGGAGGACCAGGCGAACCGGTCCGGGAACCGGAGCAGCGCGATGACCTGGAGCGCCGTGAGCAGGATGTACCCGACCGCGGCGGGCCGCAGGCGGCGCGCGTCCCGCTCCCGGATCGCGTGCCCCGCCGCCACGCCCAGGCTGATCAGCCAGGCGCCGGTCGCCTGGGCGAGCAGCGGGGTGAGCTTCCAGGGCCACATCGCCGCGGTCGGCCCGGGCGCGGCGAACAGCGCCAGGCCCACGGCGAGCAGGACGGCCGCCTGGGCCGCCAGGACAGCCAGCAGCCAGGCCGGCAGTGGGGCCGACCGGGGCGGGTCCACCCCGGGGGTGCGCGCCTGGACCGCGAGCACGACCAGCAGCAGCGCCGGGACCAGCACGTAGATGCCGATCCAGGCCACCGTGACGGCCCGCGTCGCGGCCGGGACGTGCGCGCCGAGGTGCAGCTGGCCCAGGTGCAGCAGCGTGGCCACCAGCGTGAGCACGGTGAACACGAACACCGAGGGCACGGCGATGCGGGCATTGGCCCACAGCCGCTGGCGCCCGGCAAGGGCCTCGATCGAGACGCTCGCCCAGTAGCCAGCGCCGAGGAACGCCGCGGCCAGCGGGTTGGCGATGGTCCAGGCGAAGAAGGTGCCGGTCCGTTCGGTGAACACGAACAGCTGGAACCCGGCCAGCAGGACCAGCACCGACGCGGTGAACAGCAGCCAGCGCATCCCGGGCACGAGCGGCCTCAGGGCCGTTCCCGGGCCCGGTTTCCCGGCCCGGGAACAGCGGCGGGCGCCGGCGTCCGGGGCGGCCCGGCGCGGCGGACCGTGTCGTTATCCATCGCGCTCACCGGCCCGCAGCCGCTGGTACGGCCGCGCCTTCCAGGTAGCGGTGCACCTGGGGGATGGTGACCGCGCCTTCACCGACGGCGGAAGCGACCCGCTTGACCGAGCCATGGCGCGCGTCACCGGCTGCGAACACCCCGGGCAGGCTGGTCTCATGGAGCAGCGGTGCGCGGCGGCCGGCCCCGTGGGCGGCGGTCCCGTGCGCGTCATCCAGCAGATCGGATCCGGTCAGGATGAAGCCCCACTGGTCCTGCGCCACGTCCTCGCCGAGCCATTCGGTCCGCGGCTGGGCACCGATGAGGATGAACAGGGCATCCGCCGGGACGGACCGCCGCTCGCCGGTCTTCACGTCCTCCAGCACGAGTGATTCGAGGCGGTCGTCCCCGGTACCGTCCACCACCTGCATCTGGTACTGGACGCCGATGTTGGGCACGGCATCGATCTCGCGGATGAGGTAATCGGACATGCTGGGCGCCAGCGACTCCGCGCGCACCACGATCGTCACCTGCCGGGCCCACTTGGCCAGGTGCATCGCGGCCTGCCCGGCCGAGTTGCCACCGCCGATCACGAACACGTCCCGGCCGCGCATGGCCGGCGCCTCGCTGACCCCGGCGCCGTAGAACACCCCGCGGCCGTGCAGTTCCTCCAGCCGGGCGACGCCGAGCCGCCGGTAGGTGGCGCCGGTGGTGATGACCACGGTCCGCGCGGTCAGCGTGCCGCCGTCGGACAGCCGCAGCCGGTACACGCCGTTCTCGCGCACCAGGCGCTCGGGCTGCCGCATGAACACGAACGTGGTGCCGAAGAACCAGGCCTGCTGGTAGGCCTCGAACGCCAGCCTGGCCCCGCTGACTCCCTGGGAGAAGCCCGGGTAGTTGCGGATCATCGAGCTGGTGCCGGCCTGGCCGCCGATGGCTTCCCGCTCGACGACCACGGTCCGCAGGCCTTCGGAGGAGGCGTAGACCGCCGCCGCCAGCCCGGCCGGGCCGGCCCCGACCACCGCGACATTGAACACCTCCCCGGCGGGAATGGGCGCCATCAGCCCGAAGGCCTCGGCGATCTCCAGGTTGGTCGGGTTGACCAGGGCTTCCCGCTGCCCGCCGAAGCGCAGCACGACGACCGGCAGCTCGGCGGACTCCAGGCCCAGTTCGCGGAGCATCTGCTGGCCCCGCTCGGTGTTGGCGTCGTGGAAGCCGATCGGGATCCCGTTCCTGCTGAACGTGTCCCGCAGTTCCTGGGACCGGGCCGACCAGTGCTCGCCGATCACCCGCACCGCCTCGAAGCCGCCCCCGCGCTGGGTGCTCCACTCGCTCAGGAACTGCGTGATGGACTGGTGGAAATCCTCGTCCGGGCTCTTGACCGGGCGGGTCACCCAGTGATCGACCTTGCCCATGGTGATGGCGTCGAACGTGGGCCGGGCGGTTTCCCATTCGCCCCAGCGGACCGCGGCCACCCGCAGCACGGTCGGGTCGATGGCGCGGACCCCGGCCAGCACCTCGATGCCGTCCGGGTCGGCCGCGCCAACCCCGCCGATGACCAGGGCAACCTGGGTGCCGACGGCCAGCAGGTCGGTGAGCCGTTGGTTGAGCCCGGTGGGCTCGGCGCACACGACGATCTGGTAGTCGGAGCCGTACCGCCCGGACAATTCCTGGTCGAGAGTCTCCCGTTCGCTGGTGTCGCGGTCCACGATCACGATCGCAGCCCGATTCTGGCCGGTCCCCGACGGCCTGCCGCCGCCTGCCGGGCTGGGGGTCCCAGCCGGCTGGGCCGTGACAAGCCGGTCTTCGGCTCGCATGGTGTTACTCCTTGGACTATCTAGCTGAATGTGCCAGGTCAGCACGTCCAGGCAACCCGCCCAGGCCAGCCGGGCGGGTTCGGGTGCTGCCATGCTCCCGACGTTAGGTGCGGTGCGGAACGCAGCGAATCCGCTGCCGGTACGGATATCTGCCGAGTCCCGGCCGGGTGGTATCCGTAGAACTACTGAGACGGCGCGGCCACCGGCGCCGGGGCCAGCGCCAGGTGATCAGTGGGCGTTGAGATTCCCGTTGAGCAGGCTGCGGCCCAGCGGCGTCAGTGAATGGTTGACGCCCCGGCCCCGGCGCACCGTCTGCACCAGGCCCGAAGCACGCAGCGCAGTGGCGTGCTCGGACGCGGACGGCGCGCTGGTGCCGACGCAGGCCGCCAGTTCCGCCGTGCTCAGCGGGGTGCGCAGCGCGTGCAGCACGGCCGCGCGGGTGTGCCCGAGCAGCCCGGCCAGGTCGCGGTACCCATATGGCATAACGAAGGCAGCCGTGCTGGCGGCACTCCGGGGTACCTGCCATCCGCCGTGCCCGCTGGCAGCATGATGCGGCCTCCGCATGAGTGGTGCATAGCGATGGCCTGGCTGCCTGGCGTGCTGCTCGATGTTTCCCCAGCGCCTGGCGTTGGCCACGCGTTCCGGCCGGTGATCATTCCGGGCCTGCCATCTGGCTGGCCGGAATGGCCGGTTATCCGTTCGGTGCCGAGCTCGCGACGGGCCGGTCCCGGGATGCCGGCCTGTAGGTCAATGCCGGCTTCTTTCTTGGAAAACTAATTCAGACGGGAGGCCGCTTCATCTCATGAAGAGGCAGAGAAGCATGGCGCTGGCCGCATTGTCCGGCGCCGCCGCGCTGGCCCTTGCTGCCTGCGGGGGCAGCAGCAACGGCAGTAACAGCAGCGGCAGTGGCGCATCGGGCCCGGCCAGCTTCAACTCGGCCATCACCAAGGTGGTCAACCCGTCCACCCACAAGGGCGGGACGCTCTCCTTCGGGCTTAGCAGCACCCCGGACTCGACCGATCCGGGCAACACCTACTACGCGTTCATGTGGAACTTCGCGCGGCTGTACACGATGCCGCTGATGACCTATAAGTCCTGCCCCGGCCAGTGCGGCCTGCAGGTCGTCCCGGACCTGGCGACCGGGCCTGGCGTCGTTTCCGACAACGGTCTGACCTGGACCTACCACATCCAGCCGGACGTCAAGTTCGAGGACGGCACCACCGTCACCTCGTCCGACGTGAAGTACGCGGTCGAGCGCACCTTCGACCGGGGCCGGTTCCCGCTCGGCCCGTCGTACTACCCGGAGCTGCTGGCCCCGCAGAAGCCCGCCTATCCCGGCCCGTACACGGACCGGTCCAAGAACATCATGGGCCTGAAGGCGGTGCAGACGCCGAACCCGACCACGATCGTGTTCCACCTGGCGAAGCCGTTTGCCGACTTCAACTACGTGGCCGCGATCCCGCAGAGTGCCCCGGTGCCACCCAGTAAGGACACCGGCTCGAACTACCAGCTTCACCCGTGGTCCACCGGGCCGTACAAGTTCCAGAGCTACCAGCTGAACAAGCAGCTCACGCTGGTGCCCAACACGTTCTGGAACCCGTTGACCGACCCCCAGGCCAGGCAGCTGCCCAGCAAGATCACCGCCACCTTCAACATGAACGCCAATGACATCGACAACCGGCTGCTGGCCGGTGACCTGGACGTGGATGCGGCGGGCACCGGCGTGCAGGCGGCGGCGCGGGCCAAGATCCTTTCCTCGCCGACGCTGAAGGCGTCGTCCGACGACCCGATCAGCGGCTTCCTGTGGTTTGCCTACCTGAACACCAAGGTGCCACCGCTGAACAACATCAACTGCCGGATCGCGGTCGAGTACGCGGCCAACAAGGTCGACCAGCAGACCGCCTATGGCGGTCCGTACGCTGGCGGCGCGATCGCCAGCACGGTGGCCCCGCCCAACGTCCTCGGGCAGAAGCACTTCGACCTGTACGAGGCGACCAGCAAGCCCACCGGCGACCTGGTCAAGGCCAGGGCCGCACTCAAGGCGTGCGGGCAGCCCAACGGGTTCAGCACCGGGATCGCCTACCGCAGTGACCGGCCCAAGGAAGTGCAGGCCGCCCAGTCGCTGCAGGCCGCGCTGAACCGGGTCGGCATCAAGCTGGCCCTGCACGGCTACCCGACCGGAACCTATTTCGCCGACTTCGCCGGCGTGCCCAAGTACACCGAGCAGCGTGACCTCGGCATCGCCATGGGCGGCTGGGCACCGGACTGGCCAGATGGCTATGGGTTCTTCAACTTCATCACCGCGGGCTACACCATCAGCCCCTCTGGCAACTACAACGTCGCTCAGCTCAATGACCCCGTTGTCAACGGGCTCCTGGAGAAGATGGCGGCCACCAACAACGCCACGACGCGCAACTCCTACACCGCGCGCATCGATATGCAGGTGATGAAGGACGCGGCCATCCTGCCCGAGGTGTACGCGAAGTCCCTGCTATACCGGAACTCGCAGCTGACCAACGTGTTCGTCCAGCCCTACTACGCGATGTACAACTACTCGACGCTCGGCCTGAAATAGCCGGCGCCAGAAAACCGCAATCAGCGGCCAGGCATGGCCGCCGGTGCCCGGCCGGAACCCTCCCCGGCCGGGCACCGGCGGCTATAACGCCCGGACTGGCTTTGCCGGGACTGGACATTTGCCCGGCGAGGCCGCACCCTGAACAACGATGCTCTGCGGCGTACTGGGCCAGGATGAATGGGCGGGGGCGGTAAAGTCGTTCGACACGATGCATGGCCCCAGCCTCCTGGAGACCCAGGAATGACCCAGCGTGATCGTGATCTCGACGAGATTCTGCGCCGCGCGCTGCATGCGGCGGCCGGCTCGGTCGAGCCTGCCGACGATGGCCTGGACCGGATCCGGGCCCGGCTGACCACGCCGCGGCCGCTGCTCGTCGCCTGGGTGATGGCCGCCTGCGCCGCCGTGGCCCGGCGCACGGCCGGCGCCTGGTCGGCGGTCTCCGGGTGGTGGCAATCCCTTCCCGGCGCGGTACGCGGGCCCGCACCGGGGCACGCCCGGCCCAGCCCGTGGCGGCTGCGTCCCGCGGCCGTGCTGGCCATGGCGGCCTTCGTGGTCGCCGCGGGCGTGATCGCGCTGACCCCGCTGCCGCAGCAGGCCATGTCGCAGACGGCTTCGCTCATCCATTCCCTGTCCGGCGGGCAGCCCAGCGCCCCGGGCGCCGCCGTCGGCGGCGGGGTGAACGGGCAGGGTACCGGCCTGGCTCCCGGCGGGGCCTCCCAGCCGGGCACCGCGCCCAGCGGGCCGGGCAGCCAGGGTTCGGCGTCGGCGGCCTGCGCGACGCCACCAGCCGCGCTGGTCCCGGGCCCCTGCCCGAGCACTCCTGCGCAGGCCAGCGCCACGACCTGCCCGAGTCCGGCTGCCACCCCGGCGTCCAGCCCGGGTGCTACGCCCAGCGCCACGCCGACCGGCAGCCCCAGCACGGCCAACTGCCCGGGCACCGGGGCCAGTTCCCCGCCGGCCAGCACGCCGAGCCCGGGCCCGACCAGCCCGACCCCGACCACCTCGCCCCCGGTCACGCCCAGCCCGACCGCCAGCCCGAGCTCGGCCAGCCCCAGCCCGGCCACCAGCGGGACCGGCAGTGCCGCGCCGGCCGGGACGGCTGACCAGGACCCGCCGGCCAGCACCCCGTCAGGCGGCTGACCTCAGCGGCACCACGTAGGTGTTCTGTCTGGGTTCGTGATCATGACTCTGGTCGAATCTAGTAGCCCCAAAGTCATGATCACGTTCGGATCAGGCGGGCAGTCCGCACCCTACTGCCCGGCCCGGACGCCAGCCTCGATCTTGTCGCCGAGGTTCTTGTCCACGTTGCGCCAGTACTCGAACGCGCGCACCAGCACCGGCTCGGTCACCCCCTTGAGCAGGTGACCGGTCACGTTGCTGACCAGCCGGTCCCGGGCGGCACCGTCGAGCACCTCACGGACCATGGTGCCGGCCTGGCCCCAGTCATCGTCCTGCTCGTGCAGGGTGTAAGCGGACCGCACCAGCTCCCCGTCGGCGTGCCAGTAGCTGGGCCGGTAGTGCTCGGTGTCGGCGGCTGGCCCGCCCTTGGAGTTCGGCGCGTACACCGGGTCGGAGACGTTGCGGATCCGCATCACCCCGTCCTTGCTGTAGCTGTGCACCGGCACCCGGGGCGAGTTCACCGGGATCTGCTTGTAGTTCACCCCGAGCCGGGCGCGGTGCGCGTCGGCGTAGGAGAACCCGCGGGCCAGCAGCATCCGGTCCGGGCTCAGCGCGATCCCGGGCACCAGGTTGTTCGGCTCGAACGCGGCCTGCTCCAGCTCGGTGTGGTAGTCGGTCAGGTTCCGGTCCAGGGTCAGCCGGCCGACCTCGATCAGCGGGTAGTCGCCGTGCGGCCACACCTTGGTCAGGTCGAACGGGTTGAACCGGTAGGTCTTGGCCGCCTCGAACGGCATGATCTGCATCTTCAGCGTCCAGCTCGGGAAGTCCCCGCGCTTGATCGACTCGTACAGGTCACGCTGGTGGTAGTCGCCGTCCGACGCGGCCAGCGCGTCGGCGTCGGCCTGGGTCAGGAACTCGATGCCCTGATCGGTCTTGAAGTGGTACTTCACCCAGAACTTGGCGCCGGCCGCGTTGATCCACAGGTAGGTGTGCGAGCCGTACCCGTTCATGTGCCGCCAGGTCCGCGGGATGCCGCGGTCGCCCATCAGCCAGGTCACCTGGTGCGCCGACTCCGGTGACAGCGTCCAGAAGTCCCACTGCATGTCGTTGTCCCGCAGGTTGTTGTCGGCGCGGCGCTTCTGCGACCGGATGAAGTGCTGGAACTTCAGCGGGTCACGCACGAAGAAGACCGGGGTGTTGTTCCCGACCATGTCGTAATTGCCCTCGGACGTGTAGAACTTCAGCGCGAACCCGCGCGGGTCGCGCCAGGTGTCCGGGCTGCCCCGCTCGCCCGCCACCGTGGAGAACCGGATCAGCGTGTCCGTGCGCGTGCCCGGCTGGAACACCGCCGCCTTGGTGTACGCGCTGACGTCGCTGGTCACCTCGAAATGGCCGAACGCCCCACCGCCTTTGGCATGCGGCTGGCGCTCTGGGATCCGTTCCCGGTTGAAGTTGGCCATCTGCTCGATCAGGTAGTGATCCTGCAGCAGGACCGGGCCGTCCGGGCCGACGGTCAGTGAATGCTCGTCGCTCTCCACCGGGGCGCCGGCATCCGTGGTCGTGGGTATAGGCCGGTTGTCTGTCACTGCCAAACCTCCTCGTCGCGCTGTCCCCCGTCCGGGGAGCGGCCGGCTGTCTCGCAGCGGGGGCAGATGCCCCAGAACACCACCTCGGCCTCGTCCACCGAGAAGCCCATGGCCTGGACCGGGGTCAGGCACGGCTGAGCCCCGGCGAGACCGTCGACGTCTTCCGTGCGGTCACACCGGCGGCACACGACGTGATGATGATCGTCTCCGACCCGGCGCTCGAACCGGGCTGGATGCCCAGCCGGCTCGATCCGCCGCAGCAGGCCCGCCGTGGTACACGCCGCCAGCATGTCGTAAACGGCCTGGGTAGATACTGCGCCGAACTGTTCCCGCAGGCCCGCCCCGACCGCCTCGGCGGTGGAGTGCGGATGCGCCTCCAGCCAGGCGAGCATGATCAGGCGTGGCATCGTCACGCGCAGCCCGGCCGCGCGCAACGCCCGCGACAGCACGCCATCTGGATCGATCGCTGCAACAGCCACGATGTCCCCAGGCTGCCCCGGTTAGTGGAATGAGTCAAGTTTGCCAGCGGGCGCGCACGGGCGACGGCCGGGCGCGGGCCTGGGCCGGGGCGACGGCCCGCGCCCCTACTGATCACCCGGCCGGGCAGGTCAGCCGGCCGGGGCGGCCCGCTCCGCCGCGGCCACCGGGGCGACACGATGAAGTACAGCTGGACCACGGCCAGCGCGATCACGCTGGCCACGGTGCTGGCCAGGCAGACCAGCGCGGCCAGCGTGTACAAGGTCTGGGCGAGCACGATCCGGCGCCGGAACACGGCCAGCCGGGACCGCGCCGGGCCCGCGTCAGCGGGCAGCAGCGCCCGCCGCCCGTACCGGGCGCTGGCCTCCAGCCCGGCCCCCAGCAGCACGATGTTCAGCCAGTACACGCCCACCGCCAGCCGGAGGTGGACGTAGTGCGCGAGCAGCGCGGCGGAAAACGGCAGCAGCGACACCACGAACAGGAAGCCCAGGTTGATCCAGGTCAGCGTCCGGTCGCAACGGCCCAGGATGCCGAGCAGGCCGTGCTGGGCCAGCCAGAACGTGCCCAGCATGCTGAAGCTGAGCAGGTAGGCGGCGAAGTTCGGGCCCTGGGTCAGCAGCGCGGCCCACAGCCCGTGGTCGGACAGCGCCGCCCCGGCTTCGCTGACCGGCACCCGCACGTCCAGCACGAGCAGCGTCATGGCCACCGCGAACAGGCCGTCGCTCAGCGCGGTCAGCCGGTCCAGGCTCTGCCCGGTGAACCGGTTGTAGGGCTCGCTGGCGGCACCAGCGGGCCCGCCGGAGCCAGCCGGGCCGGGCGGGCCGGTCATGGCGCGCGCTGCGCGGCGATCAGGTCGCGGTACCAGCCGTAGGACGCCTTCGGCGTGCGCGCCTGGGTCGCGTGGTTGACGTGGACCAGGCCGAACCGCTGGTGGTAGCCCTCGCTCCACTCGAAGTTGTCCAGCAGCAGCAGTGCCGCGACGTCGTCCCCCCGGGCTGGCCGCCCAGGCCGGGGAGTAATTGTTAGTGATCATCACCTGGGCCGCGCCGGCCGCGCGCAGCGCGGCCGTGGCCAGCCCGTGCCCGAGCAGCTGGTGGTGCGCGGTGGGCAGGGCCCCGAGCATCAGCTGCTGGCCGGGGGCGTGGAAACCGAGCGCATAGCCGAAGGCAGTGACCACGAACGGTTCGTTAAGCGTTATCCAGAGGTTTATCCGGTCGGCCAGCCGGCCGGCGGCGAGCGTGGCGAAGTCGGCCAACCGGTACGCGGTCTCCCGGGCCAGCCAGCCGCCCGCCTCCTCGAGCGGCTGCGGCAGGTCCCAGTGGTACAGCGTGGGCACCGGGGTGATGCCCGCGACCAGCAGCGCGTCGGTGAGCCGGTCGTAGTAGTCCAGCCCGGCCGGGTTGGCCGGCCCGCTGCCGTCCGGCTGCACCCGGGGCCAGGCGATGGAGAACCGGTACGCGCCTGCGCCCAGGCCTGCCAGCAGCGCGACATCCTGCCGCCAGCGGTGATAGGAATCGGTGGCCACCTCGCCGGTGTGCCCGTCCCGGATCGCGCCCGGCCGCTGGCAGAACGTGTCCCAGATGGACACGCCGCGGCCGTCCTCGCGGACCGCGCCCTCGATCTGGTACGCGGACGTCGCCACGCCCCAGCAGAATCCAGCCGGGAACTGGGGCATCGGCGGATGATCCACGCGCCGATCCTAACCGTCCCGGCCCGGCCGGTCAGCAACGGCTGACCGGCCATCCAGCTGATCTTCAGGTGCCGGTCTTACCGTGTTCCCGCAGGCAGACCTGGCGCTCGGCAGGAAGGGCTGGAATGGTGCAGGGCGGCGTGACCATCTGGTACCGCGGAGCGCGGTATCAGCTCGGGCGGGGACAGCACGGCTACGCGATCTGGGCGGCGGGCGGGCCGCCGGCCCAGCCGCTGGAATGGTGGCCGGAGACCCGGGACGGCTGGGCCGCCGCGTGGGCCCGGTTCAACGCGGCCGAGGTGCCCGGCAGCATCGCCCACCTGAGCCCGCCCGCGGCCCCGGCCGGCCGGATGATGGCCGCGGCGGCCTTGCTGGCCGCGGGGGTCGCCTGCGGGATCGCCGGCCTGTTCCCGGCCTACCTGGCGGGCGCCAGCCTGGCCAGCGCGCCAGAGGACCTGGTGCCGCACGCGGCATACCTGGCCACCTGGGCGGCCAGCGCGCTGCTCATCGTGGCCGGTGGCCCCCGCCGCCGGGCCGGCTCGCTGCTCGGGCTGGGCCTGAGCATCGTCACGTTCGGCTTCTTCTTCGCCGACGCGGGCACCGTGATCTCCGGTGGCGCGCACCTGCTCGGCCCGGGACTGGTCCTCGGGCTGATCGGCTGGCTGGCCTGCACGGCCGGCGCCACGCTGGCCTTCCTGCCGGGCACGGGTGACGGTCCGCGGCGGCCGCGGGTGGTCCCGGCCGGGCCCGCGCTGAGCCTGGCCGTGGCCGGGTTCGCCGCGCTCGGCGCGGCCATCGCGTTCGCGCCCTCCTGGGACAGCTACACGCTGCGCACCCCATCCGGGCTGCTGCACTACGTGACCGCGGGGAACGCGTTCGCCAACCCGGCCCCGGTGATCGCCGGGGACGTGGCCGTGATGATCGCGCTGGTCGTGGTCGTGATCACGGCGGCGCTGTGGCGCCCGGCCCGGCTGGGGGCGGCGCTGCTGGCCGGGGCGGTCATCCCGATGGTGGCGCAGGCGATCTCGGCGCTCATCCAGGTCGCCGGGCCCATCTCGTCCAGCGCGTTCGGGATCCCGCCGGCCCAGGCCGCGCAGGCTGGCCTCACCATCAGCACCGGGCTGACCCCGGCGTTCTGGGTCTACTGCGTGTTCGTGGCGGCACTGCTGCTCACCGCCGGGTGGCTGCTCCGGCCCGCGCGCCCGCGGCGGCCCGCAGGCTGGGCCGCGGCCGCGCCGGGCAGCGTCCCGCCGCCGGTCATGGCCGGCCGCCCGGGACCGGGTTAGCCAGCCTCGCGCGCTGCCCGCTCCAGCCGGTCCCGGTAACCCGCCCACCAGGCCTGGTCACCCGGTGCCATGTTGTCGTTGTCCGGGCTCCGCCCGGCGGCCCCGTCGATCAGCTCCCGGACGATGTCGGCGTGCCCGGCGTGCCGGCTGGTCTCGGCGATCATGTGCACCAGGATCCGGTGCAGCGTCACCTCGCGGCGGCCCTCCCGCCACCACGGCACCTGACCCACCGCATCCAGCGGCAGCGCTGCGATCGTCGCGTCCGCATGCGCCCACGACCGCTTATATAGCGCAACGATCTGTTCCCGCGGCTCATCCGCGGCCGCCCACATGTCTGCGTTGGGCTCGGCGCCAGCGGCGAACCAGGGCAGTGACTCACCGGAAGGCCGGCCGAATACCCCGCCGAAGTAATCGAGTTCGACGCTGGCCACGTGCTTGACCAGCCCGAGCAGGTTGGTCCCGGTGGGGGTCAGCGGGCGGCGGATGTCATATTCGGGCAGCCCGTCGAGCTTCCACAGCAACGCGTCCCGGGCCTCCTGCAGGTATTGCTGCAAGTCAGCCTTGGCATCTGGCTGGGTCATCCGGCCAGTCTGCCAGCCCCGGCCGGCCGCCGCCCGGGCCAGCGCCTATCCCGTGGACACGTCCTGGGAGCCCCGGTGAGGGAATCCGGGCGGGCGCGCGCTAGTTTTCAACAGAAGGCTTTGGGGAGAACGCCAGGGATCTCATCGATCTCCCCGGAAACGGAGCGGATCATGACGGAAGCGTCTGCACAACAGCCGACCGCTACCCCGCATGTCCCGGTCACCGCCGCCGACGTCATGCGGCCGGCGCTGACCACGGTGGAGCCCAACGACCATGTGGCCGCGGCCGCCTACCTGATGCGGCACGCGGGGGCGACCGCCCTCATCGTGGTGGACGACGAGGAAGCCAAGCGGCCCAAGGGCCTCATCACCGAGACCGACATCGTCGAGGCGGTGGCGGACGGCAGGGACCTGAACGAGGTCCGCATCCATGACCTGATGACCATGGGCCCTACCGTTATCAAGACGTTGACCAGCATTCCGGACGCGGCGCGGACCATGCTCAGCGGCCGGTTCCGGCATCTTCCGGTGGTCGGCGACGGCGGGGACCTGCGCGGGATCGTGGATATCGGCGACGTGTGCGGCGCCCTGCTCACGGCCGAGGAGGAAAATTAACCGGGCGCGGGTGATCCCATGTCTCGTTGATCCCAGTTTGATCACGGAGTAGCTTCTGGAGGGTGGGGCTGGAGGTTACCGGTGTGCCGCAGCGGATATCCGGCCGAGCGCGCCCCGCTCCCCGGCTTGGTTTCGAGCTGCCACCCTCCAAATTCGAGCCGCCGCTGTCCCGGCCGGGAATTGTCGGCCGCAAGGACCTGGTCGACCGGCTGGCGGTGACCCGGGCACCGGTCATTTCCGTCGTGGCGCCGCCCGGTTATGGCAAGACCACCCTGCTGGCCCAGTGGGCCGAGCGGATCAGGCCGCGGGTGGCCTGGGTGTCCTGCGACGACGGCGACAACGACCCGGTGGTGCTGCTGTCCGCCATCGCGCTGGCGGTGGACCGCGTCGAGCCGGTGGATCCAGCGATATTCCCGGCGCTGGCCTCGTCGGGAGCACCCATCACCGCGGTGCCCCGGCTGATGTCCGCGCTCGGCTGGGCGGGCCACCCGGTGACCGTGGTGCTCGACCACGCGGAGGCGGTCACCAGCAAGCAGTGCCGCAGCACGATCGCCGAGTTCGCGTTGCGGCTGCCCGCCGGGTGGCAGCTCGCGCTCGCGTCCCGCACCCAGGTGCCGGTGCCCACCGCCCGGCTGCGGGCCCAGGGCGGGATCTTCGAGGTCACCACGGAGGACCTGGCCATGGGACCGCCGGAAGCAGCCGCCCTGCTCAAGGGGGCCGGGGTGGACGTCGGCGAGGCGGGCCTGCACGACCTCGTGGACCGGACCGAGGGCTGGCCCGCTGGGCTGTACATCGCCGCGCTGGCCCTGAACTCGGGCACCCAGCGCAGCCCGGCCCAGTTCACGTTCGCCGGCGACGACATCTTCATGGGTGACTACCTGCGCTCCGAGCTGCTGGACCGGGTATCGGCCAGTGAGGCGGCGTTCCTGACCCGGACCTCGGTGCTGGCCCGGATGTCGGGGCCGCTGTGCGACGCGGTCCTGGGCGAACCGGGCACCGGCCGCGTCCTGGAGCGGATGGCGGACCGCAACCTGCTGGTAGTCCCGCTGGACCGGCGGCGCGAGTGGTACCGCTACCACCATCTGCTGCGCGAGCTGCTGCACTCCGAGCTGCGGCGCCGGGAGCCGGATCTGGTCCCTGATCTGCACTTCCGCGCGGCGGCCTGGTTCGAGGCCAACGCCATGCCCGAGGCGGCGATCGAGCACGCTCACCTGGCCGGGGACTACGACCGGGTGGCCCGGCTGATCCTGCAGCTCCAGCAGCCGGTCTGGGCCTCGGGCCGGGGCGAGACGGTGCTGCGCTGGACGGAATGGCTCCGGGATGTCACCTCGGCCGAGCACTACGGCGCGATCGCGGTGCACGGCTCACTGATGTTCGCTCTGCTCGGCCAGCCAGCCGAGGCCGAGCGCTGGGCCGCGTCCGCCGAGCGTGCCTCGCCCGCCGGGATCCTGCCGGACGGCAGCACGATGGAGGGCAACGCTCGCCTATCTGCGCGCGATCTTGTGCCGGGACGGCGTGGCCCAGATGCGCCGCGACGCCCAGATTGCGTTCGGGGGACTGAGCCCGGCCAGCCCCTACCGGGCCACGATGCTGTACACCGAGGGCGTTTCCCACCTGCTGGAAGGCGACCCGGACCGGGCTGAACCGCTGCTCGACCGGGCCGTGGAGATCGCCAGCCGCGCCGGGGCCTCACCGCTGGGCGCGCTCATCCTCGCCGAGCAGTGCGGCGTCGCCGCCGAGCAAGGCCGCTGGGCTGAGGTCACGGCGCTGGCCGGGCGGGCGGTCACCATCGTGGCGGACGGGCGGCTCGACGACTACTGGACCAGCGCGCTGGTGTACGCCTGGGCCGCCCGGGCCGCCCTGCACGAGGGCAACACCGCGCAGGTCCGGTTCTATCTCGGCCGGGCCTCCCGGCTGCGGCCGCTGCTCAGCTACGCGCTGCCGGTCGTCTCGGTGCAGGCCCTGCTGCTGATGGCCCAGTCCTACCTCACGCTGGCCGACCACGGCGGCGCCACCGCCGTGCTCGGCCAGGCCCGCGACATCCTCCGGCAGCGCCCCGACCTCGGCACCCTCCCGGCCCAAACCAGGCAGCTGGAGGCCACGCTGGCCACGGTCAGGGCCGACACCGACGGCCTGTCCTCGCTCACCGCGGCCGAGATGCGGGTGCTGCCGCTGCTATCCACCCACCTGTCGTTCCGGGAGATCGGCGAGCGGCTGTTCATCTCCGCGCACACGGTCCGGACCCAGGCCTATTCCGCCTACCGCAAGCTCGGCGTCTCCTCGCGCAGTGCGGCGGTCGAGCGCGCCCGCGAACTCGGCCTCGACACCTGATAGCTCAGATCAGCTCCAGCTGCCGGGCCCGGCGCACCGCCTCACCACGGTGGGTCGCGGCCAGCTTGCGGTAGATGCTCTTCAGGTGGGTCTTGACCGTGTTGACGGAGATGTACATCTCGCTTGCCACCTCGGCCGTGTTCAGCATGCCCGACACGTGCCGGAGCACTTCGCGTTCCCGTTCGGTGAGCGGCTCGACCACCAGCACGGTGGGCTCCTCGGGGAGGCGCAGCCGGGTGGGCGGTGGCCCGGCGGGCCGGGCCGGGGCGACCAGCCGCTGGTACTGGTGGGCCAGCTCGGGGTCACGCCGCAGCACCGGCCGGAGCCAGCCACGCTCCAGCACGAACGGCAGCCTGAGCTGCTCGCGGTCGGCCAGCCGCAGCGCTGCCGCGAGTGACCGGTGCCCCCGGGACAGGTGGCCGCGGCCGTAACTGAGCTGCGCGTCAACCAGCCACGCCTGCACCCGGACCCGGTCGGGCACCCCGCCGGGCGCGGCCAGCACGGGTTCCAGCGCCCGCTGGGCGCGGCCCGGGTCATCAGCGGCCGCCGCGATCTGGGCCTGGCTGACCGCGGCCGCCACCGACCTGGCGCCGTCGATCCGCTCAGCCGCCGCGAGGGCCGCCGCGAGGTCGCCTGCGGCCACGCAGGCCTGCGCCTGCGCCAGGTCCAGCTGCTGGCCGAGCCAGCCGGGGACCGGCCACCCCGACCGGGCCTGGGACACCAGCTGGGCCACCGCCTCGGTGTGTCCCTCGGCCAGCGCGGCCCGCGCCGCGACCAGGCAGGCCAGCGCGCTGGTCAGCCGGTCCGGGGCGCTGGCCAGCGCGGTTTCGGCCTGCTTGAGCACGATGCGCGCCTCGGCCAGCTCATGGCGTTCCAGGTGGACCCAGGACCGGGCGACCAGCGCCGCCGGGTCCGGGGGCTGGCCCGCCTCCAGCGGCTGGCTGGCGGCCGCCGTCGCCTGAGCGGCCAGCTCGGCCCCGCGGCCCAGCCCGCCGCGCAGCGCCGCCACCAGCGCCAGCTGGCCCAGGCAGCTGGCCCGGTGCTGGTCCGCGCCGCACGCCGCCGCGGCCGCCGCCCCGGCCTCCAGCAGCCGGGCCGCCTCGTCCAGCTGACCGGTCCACAGCTCGGCCGTGCCGCGGCCGCCCAGCACCCGGGCGCGGGCCCCGGGGTGCCGGGCCAGCGCGTCCCCGGGTACCTGGCTGACCAGCGCCTCGGCCTGGGCCGCCGACGCCACGACCGTGCCGATATCCCCGCTGCGGCGGGCGGCGGCCAGCCTGATCTCGGCCACGGCCAGCTGGCTGGTGGGCCGCTGGTCAGCCGGCAGGCGGCTGAGACGCTCCTCGGCCGCGGCCAGCGCGGCCGCGGCCGGGTCCGGCTGGCCCGCGGACAGCGCCAGCGCCGCCTCGACCAGGTACGGCTGCGGCGCCGTCCAGGTCCGGCCGGCGGGCAGGGCGCGGAACTCCGCGGCCAGCGCCGGGCCGCCGGGCCCGGTCAGCTCGCTGACCGCCAGCCCGTCCACGGCCACCTGGGCGGCCAGCGGCCAGTCGCTGGCCGCTGCGGCGTGCCGCGCCGCGTCGGCCAGCGAGCCGTTGCGCAGGTACCAGGACGCCGCGCGCCGGTGCAGGCCGGGTACCCGCTCGGGGTGCTTGTGCCGCAGCTTGAGCCGGAGCACCTCGCGCAGCAGCGTGTGGTAGCGGTAGCACCCGGACCCGGCGGAGTGCACGAACGAGTTGGCCTGGGCCAGCCCGTGCAGGATGGCCGGGGCCTGCTCCCGGCCGGTCAGCTCGGCCGCGGCTTCCCCGCTGACCTGGTCCAGGATGCTGGTGGCCAGCAGCACCTCCCGGACTTCGGGCGGCTGGGTGGCCAGCACCTCCTCGACCAGGTAACCGGTCAGCGGACTGTCCTCGGTGATCAGCTCGGTGACGAACTGCTCCGGGTCGGGATGAGTCTCCAGGGACATCGCGGCCAGCCGCAGGCCCGCCGCCCAGCCCTCGGTGCGCTGGGTCAGGCTCGCCGTGGTGGCCGCGGGCAGCCGGCTCCGGTGCTGGGCCAGCAGCAGGCCCGCTTCGCCGGTGTCGAAGGCGAGATCGCTGGCCCGGATCTCGGCCAGCTGGCCGTCCAGCCGGTAGCGGTGCAGCCGCAGCAGCGGGTCCATCCGCGAGGAAATCAGCAGGCGCAGGCCGGCCCCCGAGTTCCGCAGCACGAAGTCCAGGCCTTTCAGCACCTTCGGCTCGGCCAGCACGTGGAAGTCATCGAGGACCAGCAGCACCGGCTGATCCTGCCCGGCGAGGGCCGAGGCGAGCCGGAGCAGGAACGTGTAGTCGGCCGCCCGCCCCCGCGGGACAGCCGGCAGTACCTCCGGCGTGGCCAGCCCGGACCGCCGCAGCGCCGCCACCACGTAGGACCAGAACACTCCCGGCCGGTTGTCGTAACGGTCCAGCCCGACCCAGGCCACCGGCCGGGACTCGGCTGCGGCCCACAGCGCCAGGGCCATCGTCTTTCCGGTACCGGCCGGGCCGGTGAGCACGGTCAGCGGGTACCAGCGCGCACCCTGGCTGACCAGCCGGGTGATCCTCGGCCGCGGTACGGCCCAGTGCGGTATGTCCGGCACCGTGACCTTCGTGGCCAGGATCGGATCGGCGGCGGGCAGCGCCGGCCGCGTGAACCGGGCCGCCTCCTGCCTGGCACCCTCAGTCGACATCGGAACCTCGCTGTTCCCCCCGCCCGCCAGCGGGCCTGCCGCTCGCAGTGCACAACACACCAGCGGGCTGTTGCTCGCAGGCTCCACTCAACGCCCGCGAGCCGGTCCCGGGCATCCCACGATTGGTATGAAATGGGGTCTTCGGGCAGCTGGCCGCACAAACCTCCGGGGGTGCGCCAGCCGTGCCTAGACTGCGGGATGGCTTCCTCCCAGCGCACCGTCATCCGCCCCGGCCTGCTGCTCGACGTGGTGACCGGGGAACTGCTGCCCGGCCGCGCGGTCCTCATCGACGGCGACCGCATCGCCGGCGTCGTCGCGGCCGGCGACGCCCCGGCCGAAGGCCCGGTGTTCGTGGACCTGCCCGGCCAGACCGTGCTGCCCGGCCTCATCGACTGCCACACCCACCTGGTCGGCGAGCCGGACAGCGGCCGCGGCTATGCCGAACTGCTGGCCCGGACCGGGGCCCAGGAAGCGCTGTCGGGTGCCCGCAACGCCCGGGACACGCTGCTGGCCGGCTTCACCACCGTGCGCGACGTGGGTACCTTCCGCGCGTTCGTCGATGTCGCGCTGCGCGATGCCATCGACGCGGGCTGGGTGACCGGCCCGCGGATGCGGGTGGCTGGCGCCTACCTGACCTGCTCCGGCGGGGGCGGCGACATCACCGGCCTGGCCCCCGACGTCGAAGCCGTCGTCCCGTACGAGCTGCGGCTGGGGGTGGCCGACTCGGTCAACGAGATCCGCCGCGCGGTGCGCCGCGTGCTGCACGGCGGCGCGGACCTGGTCAAGCTGATCGCGACCGGCGCGGTGATGGCGCCGGGCGGCGTGCCCGGCGCGCCCGAGCTCACCGAGGCGCAGATCCGGGCGGCGGTGGACGAGGCCGCGCTGGCGGGCGCGGACGTCGCCGCGCACGCGCACGGCGCGGCGGGCATCAAGCGCGCGGTGCGCGGCGGCGTGCGCTCCATCGAGCACGGGTCGCTCATGGACGACGAGGCCATCGAGATGATGGCCGCGGCCGGCACGTTCCTGGTCGCCGACGTGTACAACGGCGACTACATCGCGGCGGCGGGCCGGGCCCACGGCTGGCGGGCTGACGTGCTGCGCAAGAACGACGAGACGACCCAGGCCCAGCGGGATGGGTTCACCAGGTGCCTGGCGGCGGGCGTGCGGATCGCGTTCGGTACCGACGCCGGTATCTACCCGCACGGCTACAACGCCCGTCAGTTCGCCTACCAGGTGCGCTGCGGCCAGCCCCCGCTGGACGCGATCCGGTCGGCCACCCTGCACGCGGCGGAACTGCTCCGCTGGGATGGCCGGGTCGGCCGGGTCGCGCCGGGTTACCTGGCCGACCTCATCGCCGTGCCCGGTGACCCGGTGCGCGACATCCGCCAGCTGGAGGAAGTCGTGTTCGTCATGAAGGACGGGGCCGTCCTGCGGCCCGGCCCGGCGCAGCCGCATGCGAGGATGACGTGACCTGCCCCCGCCGGCCAGAGGAGTCCGCGAATGAGCCGCGTCGTCGTCATCGGCGCTACTGGGCATATCGGCAGCTACCTGGTGCCCCGGCTGGTGCGGGCCGGGCACGAGGTGACCACGATGAGCCGGGGGTTGCGCGGCCCCTACCATCCGGCCGTGGAATGGGACTCGGTCACCCGGATCGCCGTCGACCGCGACGAACAGGACGCCGCGGGCATCTTTGGTGACCAGGTCGCGGCGCTGCGCCCGGACGTGGTGATCGACCTCGTCTGCTTCACCGCGGCCTCGGCCCAGCAGCTGGTCGACGCGCTGCGCCCGGCCCGGCCGCTGCTCGTGCACTGCGGGACGATCTGGGTGCACGGCCCGGCCCTGCGGGTGCCGGTCACCGAGGATGAGCCCCGGACCGCGTACGGCGATTACGGTACGGGCAAGGCCGAGATCGAGACGCTGCTGCACCGCGAGACCCGGGCCGGCGGGGTGCCCTCCATCGTGCTGCACCCGGGGCACATCAGCGGCCCGGGCTGGCCGGTCATCACCCCGGCCGGCAACCTGGACCCGGCCGTCTGGACCTGCCTGGCCACCGGTAAGCCGCTCGCCCTGCCCGATCACGGCCTGGGCGTCCTGCATCACGTGCACGCCGATGACGTGGCCCAGGCGTTCGAGCGGGCGCTGCACCGCCCGGCGGCGATCGGGGACAGTTTCCATGTGGTCGCCGAGCAGGCCATGACGCTGCGCGGGCTGGCCACCGGGGTCGCCCAGTGGTTCGGCCGTGAGCCGGTGCTGGAGTTCGTCGACTGGGCCGAGTTCGACCGCCAGACCGATCCCGGGCACGCCCAGGCCACCCGCGAGCACACCTTCCGCAGCATCACCGCGAGCATCGCCCGGTCCCGGGACGTGCTCGGCTATCAGCCGCGGTACACCGCGCTGCAGGCGCTGCGCGAGGCGCTGGCCTGGCTGGTGGCCAGCGGCCAGGCCGACGTCGGCGGCCAGCAGTTCTAGCCGTCGCCAGGAGCGCGCAGCGTAACGAAAACGGCATCTGGCGTATCTGAGCCAATAGCACGCGCTCCGTCCGGGTGACAGCAGATGCGGCCGCACGAAGCCGCAGCCGACCCGACAGGGAGAAACCTGACATGACGACTGTCACCGAATCACCACAGACGCCGCAGACCGATGCGGTGTCGGCCGCCACCGACGAGGAGGTCCCGGAGGAGATCGTCCAGTGGGCCCGGGACTACGCGGACCGGCTGACCAAGCCGACGCTGGACCGCCTCGCGCAGATGGGGCAGCACTCGGCCAGCCCGAACGGCTCGGCCAACGGCAACGGCTCGGCCGATGAGCTTCAGCCCCGGATCGGGGAGCCCACGACGCTGGGCCGGTACGTCGCCTTTGACGTGGCCGCGACCTCACCCATCCAGATCACCGGCCTGCCGCCGTACCAGCCGGGCAAGGTCATCGCGGCGGGGGAACGCGCCTACATCGTCGCGTTCCTGTTCGTCAACCCGGTGGCCAGCATCCCGGCCGGGTTCGCCGTGCCACCGACCGTGCAGCTCGGCGGGCGCCGCTGGCGGGCCACGCTGGACCTGCTCGACCTGACCACGCTGAACCACACCAAGCAGATCAGGACGGCCATCTACCCGGCCGTCGCACCATCGATCGATTTCGTCATCTACCAGGTGCCGACGCCGAACCCCGGGCCGGACGCCGCGGTGTACGAGGCCAACGTGACGCTCGACATCGTCGACCCAGCCCAGCCGTACGCCGCGTTCGCGACGAACTTCTTCGACGTGGACGCGGACCCGGGCGAGCTGTTCGTCCCGCCGTCCCAGCCGGGCTGGCGCCACGAACTGCCCAACCGTTACCTGGTCTACAGCAAGTAGCCAGGCCGATCGCTGATGCGGGCCGCGGCGGGGGCGCGGCGGCCCGCATCATCACTCAGCCCGGATCGGTCACCGTGAGCGTCACGTAGACCAGGCCGGTCAGGTCAGGAGGCACGCACCGCCGCCAGTGGCGGCTCGCCCAGCGCTACCGCACGGTGCTGCTGATCGGGGAACGCCCGGGTCACCGCGGCCGTCCGGCTGGAGACCTGCAGCCGGGTGTAGATGTTTTCCAGGTGCTTGCGCACCGTTCCCTCCGATACCCCCAGCCTGCGGCTGATCTGCGCGTTGGTGTGCCCGGCGGCGACCAGCCGGAGCAGTTCCCAGTGCCTGCGGGTGAGCTCGGGCAGGCCACCGCGGCGGCGTTCCGCCTCCAGATAGGCCTGGTGCAGGTGCGGCCGGAGCAGGGCGAGCAGCGCGCGGTCCCGCTCGGTGAAGTCCGGCCCGGGGCCGCGGAAGAAGATCAGCCGCAGCGTCCGGCCCGGCCCGGCGGGCAGGCACAGCATCAGCTCATGGTCGAACCCGGAGGGCTGGTTAAAGTCGTGGTACATGCCGGTCGCGTGCCACTGCCGGGCCGAGTAGAAGTCCGAGATCGTCGTGATGCTGCGCAGGTCGCCGCTGCGGTCGGGGTAGCTGCAGGGCAGGCAGTCCCAGTAGTGCGCCCAGAACACGTCGTCGTCATCGGCGGGCCCCTCGGACGGGAAGTCCTGCATGAACCAGTCCGTCTGGTTGCTGCTGTCCAGGCCGAAAAAGGAGAGCAGGTCGGCCCGGACGAGCTGGCTCAGCGCGTCCAGCACCGGCAGCGGCAGCCCGTCGGGTGGGGGATCGGCGGCGTCTGCGTTGACGATGTCCAGCATGGCCCGCAGGTCCCGCTCGCTCGGCGTCACCGAGATGGTCATCGCGATCCCCTCCTCCGGTGATAGACCCACGGTAACCCTGCCAGCGTGACCTGGACATACGCAGAACGTCGTATGGCGGCGGACCAGCCGGGCGGCTCATCCTGGCCACTGGATCGACCAACTATCGCTGATCTCAGGGGGGATCGTCATGAGCCGAATCCAGAGCATCCGCCGGCTGGCGGGCGTCGTGGCCGGGCTGGCCACCGCCGTGCTGGCCGCCGTACTTACCGCGCCCGCTGCGTTCGCCGTCCGCGTGCCGCCGCCCGGCGGGACCAGGGTCAGCCCGCCAGTCGTGGTGCAGACCCACACCATCGTCCAGGGCGGCATGCCCGGCTGGCAGATCGCGCTGATCGCGCTCGGCGCCGCGCTGGCCGCGGCGGTACTGGCGGTGCTTGTCTACCGGGCCCGCCTGGCCCGCCATCAGCCGGCCACCGCGGCGGCCGCACCCGCAGCCACGCCCACCAGGGTGGGCTGAGCCGGGCCGGCCAGCCCGGATCAGCTGACGACGCCGCGGCGCCGCTGCCCCGCTGGGGTTCCACGACCAGCGGGGCGGCCTCCTGGGTGAGACCGATCTGCAGGAACTGTGGGGTGAGGCCGGCCCGGCCTGGGCATTACGTACCGCCCGCTCATCCCGCCGCCGTCGCCGGCAGGCTGTAGTAGTCCTGGTATACCCGCTCGGCCTGAGCCCGCCCGGACGCCCAGTCCCAGGTCCCGGGGGCGAACCGGGCCGGGCTGAGCGACCGGACATAGGGCGACGGGTCGGGCTGCAGGCTCTCCAGCACATGCTCGGCCAGGCCCGCCGACCCGGAGACGCCGTGCGCGTTGCAGGCCGCGGCCATCACGAAACCGCGGATGCCCGGCACCGGGCCGATCACGAACCGCCCGTCCGGCGAGAACGCCGGGAACCCGCGGAACACGGTGCGCACCGCGGCGTCGGTGACAGCCGGCACGAACGCGGCGAAGTCCTCGGCGAACCCGGCCAGCACCGGCCAGTCGGGAGTGACGGCCAGCGGCTGGCCGACGGCCACCTGGCGCGGGTCGAGGCTCAGGCTGGCCGCCTCCCAGCCGCCGCACAAGATCCCCGGCCCCTCGGCCCGGGCGTAGATGCGGATGTCCGGGATGCGCAGCACCGGCAGGCTGGCGTGCCAGCCCGGCACCGGGCCGGTCACGAAGTACTCGTGGCGGACCGGCACGATCGGCACGTCCACCCCGGCCAGCGCGGCCAGCGCGGCCGCCCACGGGCCGGCCGCGTTGATCACCATGCTGGTCGCCACGTCGCCCCGGTCGGTGCGCAGCCCGGTCACCGCGCCGCCCGCCAGCCGGATGCCGGTGACGGTGGTCTGGGTGGCGAAGCTGACCCCCCGCGAACGGGCGCCCGCGACGTACGCCATGACCAGGCTGTTGGGCTGCAGGTAGCCGTCGGTCGGGCACCACAGCGCCGCTCTGGCCGGCCCGGTGGCCAGCACCGGGCACAGGCCGGCCAGCGTGGCCGGGCTGACGAAGCTGACCTCCAGGCCGGCCGACCCGGCCACCGCGGCCAGCGCCCGGAACTCGGCCACCCGCTCGTCGGTCATGGCTATCCGCAGGCTGCCGGTCTGCCGCCAGTCCGCGGTGACACCGGTGTCCTGCTCGATCCGGGAGTACGCGGCGACCGAGGCCATCGCCAGCCGGCACCGGTCCGCGCTGGCCCGCACCTGCCCGACCAGCCCGGCCGCCTGGCCGGTGGTGGCGCTGGCCAGCTCACCCCGCTCGACCACCTGGATGTCCCGGTACCCGGCCCGGGCCAGCACGTAGGCGACCGCGCAGCCGACCGCCCCGCCGCCGACGATCGTGACCTCGGCATCCCTGACGCCCGCCACCAGTCCCCTTCCCGGCCTGGCCGGTTAATCCTCCAGCCGCCGGGAAGATGACACCACGCGGCAGGTAAATGATCAAGCTCGCCGCGGGAAGCTAGGATCAGGTTGCTCCCGGGCGGCAGCCGGACCCGGCTCGCGCCCTGCTGCAGAAAGGCGGTGTGGCCGGTTGCGTGTGGACGAGCCGCGCCCCGACGGCGACCAGCTCCGGGATATCCAGTCGATCACCGACGCGGCGCTGTCGGCGCTGGATCCGCAAGCCCTGCTGGACGTGCTGGTCGACCGGGTCAGGCAGACACTGCAGGCGGACACCGCCGCCGTGCTCCTGCTTGACCCGCCGTCCCGCCAGCTGGTGGCCACGGCCGCGAGCGGACTGGAAGAAGAGGTAACGCAAGGGGTCCGGATTCCGATCGGCAAGGGCTTCGCGGGCCGGATCGCCGCGCTGGGCCAGCTGGTGATCCTGGACGAGGTGGACCACACGAAAGTAGTGAACCCCATCCTGCTGGACAAGGGCATCCGCTCGCTGATGGGCGCGCCGCTGCGGGTCGGCGGCCGGGTGATCGGCGTGCTGCACGTCGGCACGCTCGGGGACCGCGTCTTCACCCGGGACGATGGGGACCTGCTCCAGCTGGCCGCCGACCGGGCCGCGCTCGCCGTCCAGGCGATCACCGCCCAGGTGGACCGGGCGGCCGCGGCGGCACTGCAGCGCAGCCTGCTGCCGGCCGCGCTGCCCGCCGTGCCCGGCCTGGAGATGGCCGCCCGCTACGTTCCTGGCAGCGGGCACCTCGGCGGCGACTGGTACGACGTGTTCACGCTGCCCTCGGGCAGTGTCTGCGCCGTGATCGGCGATGTGGTCGGCTCCGGTCTTCCCGCCGCCGTGATCATGGGCCGGATGCGCAGTGCGCTGCGGTCGTACGCGCTGGACTCCGACGACCCCAGCGACGTGCTGGAGCGGCTGAACCGCAAGATCCAGCACTTCGAGCCCGGCGCGATGGCGACCGTGCTGTGCGCGATGTTCAGCCCCACCCTGGACCGGGTGCGGATGTCCTGCGCCGGGCACCTCCCGCCACTGATCGCCCGGCCCGGCCGGCCCACCGAGCCGGCCGAAGTCGCCGCGGACCTGCTCATCGGCCTGACCGGCCCCAGGCGCCGCCGGGTCACCGCCGTGGATCTGCCGCCCGGAACGGTGGTCTGCCTGTACACCGACGGTCTGGTCGAGCGGCGCGACCGGCCCATCGACGAGGGCATCAGCCGGCTGGCCGGCGCAGTCTCCGCCGACGAGCCCGAGCTGGCCTGCGCGCTGGCCATGGCGGCGATGACGGACTACATTCCGCACCGCGACGACGTCGCGCTGCTCATCCTCCGCGCCCGCCCGCCGGCCTGTTCGCCCGACCGCGGTCACGGTAGCGGCATGAACCAGGGGAGGCCGCCAGTGGCCTGGTCCGGGCGGCACGTGGTGGTGACGCTGCCCACCGAGATCGACACGGTCAACTCGGCTGACGTGCTCGCGCTGCTGTCCGAGGCGGCCGGCCAGGGCGCCGAGGTGATCACCGGTGACCTGTCCGGCACCGCATTCTGCGACTCGGCCGGGGTGCAGGCCATCGCCCGCGGCTACGAGCAGGCCGCGGCCAATGGCACGGAGCTGCGGCTGGCCGTCGGGGACTCGCCGGTTGCGCGCATCCTCCAGCTGGCCGGCCTGGACCAGGTCATCCCGGTGTACCGCCACGTCCAGCAGTCGCTGGACACCGCCCCGGCCGGCCTCAGCCCGCCGCCGGGGGAACCCGGCGCCGGCCCCGCGCGCCGCCCGGCCGCCGGCCGGGACGTCCTGGTGGAGATGCAGCACGCGCTGCTGCCCGCGGTGCTGCCGGTGCTGCCCCAGGCCCGGATCGCCGCGCGCTACCTGATGGCGGGCCAGGATCAGGCCGCTGGCGGTGATTGGTTCGACGCGGTGCCGCTGCCCGGCGGCCGGGTGGCGCTGGCCGTCGGTGACATGGTGGGGCACGGGGTGGCCGCGGCGGCGGCCATGGGCCAGCTGCGCGCGGCGCTTAACGAGTTGCTCACCGCGGAGCCCGAGCTGACCACCGTGCTGGCCCGGGCCGACGCGTTCGCGGCGCGTATCCCGGCACTGAGCGCGGCCACGCTGGCCCTGGCCGTGCTGCACCCCGGCGACGGCCGGCTGCAGTACGCCACCTGCGGGCACCCGCCGCCGCTGATCGTCAGCCCGACGGCCGCCCCCCGGTTCCTGGCCAGCACCGGCGCCGGCCCGCTCGGCACCAGCGCCGGCCCGGGCGCCCGGCCACTGCTGGCCAGCGCCCAGCTGCACCCGGGTGAGCTGGTGCTGCTGTACACCGACGGGCTGATCGCCCGGCCGGGCAGCACCCCGCTGGAGGGCATGGCGGAGCTGGCCAAGGTGGCGGCGGACGCCGCGGCCGGGCAGACGCTGCCCGCCGACCCGGCGCTGACCAGCGCCGACCGGGTCAGCCAGCTGACCATGGCGCTGCTTACCCGCAGCGGTTATGCCGACGACGTCACCACGCTGGCCGCCGAGCGGCACGCCGCAGGCCCGGAACTGGACCTCGAACTGCCGGGCGAGGTGGGGACCGTCCGGGCCGCCCGGCGCGCGTTCAGCGAGTGGCTCAGCCAGCTCGACCCGCTGCTGCTGGACCAGGACGCGCTGCTGCTGGCCACGACCGAGATCGTCACCAACGCCGTCGAGCACGCGTACTCGGCCGGGCCGCCCGGCCCGGTCGAGTTCCATGCCCGGCTCGGCGCGGACGGGCAGCTGGAATGCCGCGTTGCCGACCACGGCACCTGGCAGGTGCCCGATCCGGACCTCCCATGGCGCGGCCAGGGCCTGATGGTGGCCGCTCACCTGGTTGACCAGCTGCAGGTGCAGCATCCCCCGCAGAGCGTGGCCGAGGCCCGCGGCGCCCAGGGCACGGTGGTGACGCTGCGGCACCGGCTGCGCCGCCCCGCCGTGCTGGCCGCCGAGCCGGCCGCCCAGGCCGCGGCGTACGGAGCCGACCCGCCGTTCAGCGTGGCGGCCGGCCTGGACGGCCCGGCGGCCCGGGCCACGGTGCGCGGGCCCGTCAACAGCAGCACCGCCGGCCGGCTCGCCGGGCAGCTGCTGGCCGCCAGCCGGGGCGGCACGCTGCCGCTCACCGTCGACCTCAGCGCGGTGACTCAGCTGGCCAGCGCCGGTGTCCGCGCCCTCTATCAGGTGAAAGAGCAGCTTAACGATTACCACCAGGAACTGACCCTGGTCGCCGCGCCGGGCAGCCTGGCGGATGCCGCGCTGGGCCTGGCCGGCCTCCCGGTGGTCAGCGGCAGCGGCGACGCCATGGAGCGGCCGCCAGGCGGCTGACCGGCGCGGGCTGCCGGGCTGGCTGGATGTTCGTGCGGCTCGGGGTGGACGCAGGCCAGACCACCGCTACAGTGGGGTGAGGGGTCGTTTCCCCGGCAGTTGTCAGCTCAGCTGCCGGACGGCCGATGGCGAACAGTGCGGAGCTGCCATGGACCGTGGCACGGCTGGTCAGTCTGCCAGTGGGCCCGAGTCTGCGCGCGGCCGGATGGCCGGCGACATGGCGGCCGCCCCGGCCGGGAAATCCTGGTCCGATGGTTCTGGCCGGCCGGAACCGCAGAGCCCGCTGAGCATCACCTTCCACCGCGAGCCAGCCACGCTGCAGCTGGCCGGGGTGGTCGACGACTCGACCTATCCGGTGCTCACCCGGTCGCTGGCCCGGGCGGCGCTGAGCGGGGCGACTGCGATCCGGATCGACCTGACCGGGGTGGAGTTCTGCGATCTGGCTGGCCTGCGCGCGATCACGTCGCTGGCCAACCCGGCCGGCCAGGGGCCAGGCACGGTCCGGCAGGTCACGATCGCTCATCTGCCCGCCCAGCTCACCGGCATCATCCGGATTCTCGGCTGGGATGCCACGCCCGGCCTGATCCTGGTGGAGCCCGCCGCCGAGCTCGGCTGAGGGGCCCGGAACCGGCTTACCCGGGAGGGTTTCCGGCGGATACGGCTGAGAACTGCCCATTTCCCGTGGACGGCCCCGGCCAGCACCATCCGGGCCATCTCACCGACCCGGCCCCGGCTCCGGATGATCGCCTGACGGCCAGCGGCCGCCGGCCGCCTACCCCGGCGCGGCGGGCGGGCGGTGACCCCAGCAGACTGATCCCATGGCCGGCGACGCACGGGACGACACGGGCGCGGTGGTACCGCTGGCCGGGCCGCCCCAGCGGGTCGTGTCGCTGGTGCCGTCGCTGACCGAGACGGTCGCGGCGACCGCGCCCACCCGGCTGGCTGGGGCGACCGACTGGTGCAGCCATCCGGCCGGCCTCGACGTGCCCCGGGTGCGCGGCACCAAGAACCCGGACCTGAGCCTGATCCAGGCGCTCGCCCCGGACCTCGTGCTGGCCAACGAGGAGGAGAACCGCCCGGCTGACCTGGCCGCGCTGCGGGCGGCGGGCGTGCCGGTGTGGGTCACCGTGGTGCGCACCGTGGATCAGGCGCTGACCTCGCTGCGCCGCATGCTGACCGTGGCCTGCGGGCTGCCCGCCCCCGGCTGGCTGGACGAGGCGGCCGCCGCCTGGGCCGGGGTAGGTCCCGGGCCGCCGCGCCGGGCCGTCATCCCGGTCTGGCGCCGGCCCTGGATGGTGCTCGGCCGGGACACGTTCGCCGGGGACGTGCTGGCCCGGCTGGGTGTCGGCAACCTGTACGCCGGGCACGCCGAGCGCTACCCGAAGGCCGCCCTGGACCAGCTCCGGGCGGCTGGCCCGGACCTGATCGTGCTGCCCGACGAGCCCTACCACTTCACCGCCGGTGACGGGCCCGAATGCTTCCCCGGCACGGACTGTGCCCTGGTCAGCGGCCGCCACCTGACCTGGTACGGCCCATCTCTGGTGGACGCGCCGCACGTGCTCGCCCGCCAGCTCGGGCAGCCTGTCCAGGCCCCGCCCACCCGTGAGGAGCACGACCGGTGAAACTCACCGACTTCGAGGCGCTCAGCTTCGACTGCTATGGCACCCTGATCGACTGGGAAGCCGGCCTGACCGCCGTGCTCGTGCCCTGGGCCCGCGGGCAGGGACTGGACCTGACCGCGGAACAGCTGCTGGCCGGCTACTCGTCCTGCGAGGCCGCGGCGGAAGCCGGGCATCCCGCCGACCGCTACCCGGACGTGCTGGCCCGCAGCCTGCGGCAGCTCGGCCGCCAGCTGGGCGCCACCGTCACCGACGAGGACGCGGCCCGGCTGGGCGGCTCGGTGCCGGACTGGCCCGCGTTCCCGGACTCGCCCGCGGCGCTGGCCGCCCTGTCCGGGCGGTTCCAGCTGATCATCTTGTCCAACGTGGACCGGGCCTCGTTCGCCGCCTCGAACCAGCGGCTCGGTGTCGCGTTCACCAGCATCCTGACCGCGGAGGACATCGGCTCCTACAAGCCCGCGCAGCGGAACTTCGACGCGCTGGCCACCGAGGCGGCCCGGCTGGGCATCCGGCCCGGTGGCCTGCTGCACGTGGCCCAGAGCCTGTTCCACGACCACGTCCCGGCGAAACGGGCCGGGCTGCGCACGGTCTGGATCAACCGCCGCCACGCCGACCCCGGCTGGGGCGCCACCCCCGAGCCGCCCGCCCCGGTGACGCCCGACTGGGAGTTCCCCTCGATGGCGGCGTTCGCGGCCGCCGTGGCCGCCGGGTAGACCCAGGAGAAGCGGTCAGCCGGGCGGCCGGTATCACGCCTCAGTGCTGGACGTAGTCGCCGGGGGCGTCACCGGCGGGCGGGTACCGGTCGCTGCCCATGGGTGGTGGCGGGGAGCGCCGCGGCCCAGCACGCTTACCCGCCCACCGGGCCCAGTCCTCCCACCACGAGCCGGCGGTTTCGCTGGCCGCCGCCCGCCACTCCGGCGCCGACTCCGGGTAATTCTCGTTCGCTTCGTACCTGGCCTTGGGGCCGGGCGGGTTGACGATCCCGGCGATATGCCCGCCCGAGCTCAGCACGTACCTGACGTCGCCGCCGAGCAGCCGGGTGGACTCATACGACGCCTCCCACGGCACGATGTGGTCGTTGATGGCGGCCACCACATAGGTGTCGTTCTTGATGTCAGACAGCGCCAGACGCGGCCGGCCAGGGTCAGCTCGCCCCGCGCCAATTCGTTATGCAGATAAAGGGAGCGCAGGTAGAAGGAGTGCATGGCGGCAGGCAGCCGGGTGCTGTCGGCGTTCCAGGCCAGGATGTCGAAGGCCGGCGGGCGCTGGCCCATCAGCCAGCCGGACACCACGTAGCTGAAGATCAGGTCGTTGGCCCGGAGCAGGTCGAAGGTGCCCGCCATCTGGTCGCCGTCGAGCACCCCGCGCTCCGCCATCTGCTGTTCCAGCCGGGTCACGGTCTGCTCGTCGGTGAACGCACCCAGGACGCCCGGACGGCTGTAGTCGAGCATGGTGTTCAGCAGGGTCAGTGAGTTGATCCGCTGATCACCGGCGCCGGCCAGGTAGGCGGCGAGCATCGCGGTCAGCGCGCCGCCCAGGCACAGCCCGGCGATGTCGATCTGGTGCGTGCCGGTGATGTCGGCGATCACGTCCAGCGCGGCCCGTGGCCCGTCGAGCAGGTAGTCCTCCAGCGACACGTCGCGCATGCCCGGGCCCGGGTTGCGGTAGGAGATCGCGAACACCGTGTGGCCGTGCTGGACGGCCCACTCGATGAAGCTGCGGCCGGGCGCCAGGTCCATGATGTAGTACTTGTTGATCCACGGCGGGCTGGCCAGCAGCGGGATCGGGTGCACCTTCGGGGTCTGCGGCGCGTACTGGATCAGCTCCATGAGCTCGTTGCGGAACACCACCTGGCCGGGCGTGGCGGCCAGGTTCCGGCCCAGCTGGAACGGGCGCCGGTCCACCTGCTGCGGGCGGCCGTGGTTGTGCGCGAGGTCGCCGGCGAAGTTCCGGGCGCCGGCCAGCACGCTCGCGCCGGCGGTGTCGAATGCCCGCTTCACCGCGGCCGGGTTGGTGGGCAGGAAGTTCGTCGGTGCCAGCGCGTCGGCCAGCAGGCCCGCGGCCAGCCTGGCCTTGCCGTCCGCCACCGGGTCGCCGGCCCCGGCGGCCAGCAGCCGGCCGGCGTAGTCCTGGCTGGCCAGGTAGGACTGGCGCAGCGCGAAGAACGCCGGGTTGCCGTCCCAGGCCGGGTCGGCGAACCGGCGGTCCGCCGGGCCGGCGGGCAGCGGCGGCGGCAGGTCAGCGCCCAGCCAGCGGGCCAGCGCGACCGGCCCGATCTTGGCCAGGCTGGTCGCGTAGCCCACCGTCGCCCCGGTGACCTGGCCCGGGTGCGCCGCCGCCCGGCGCAGCACCGAGCCCAGCGCGCCGAGGAAGCCAGTCAGGTCCAGGCCGGGTATCAGGCCCGCCTCCGGGCCGAGCGCGTCAGCCGCGTGCTCGCTGCGGCGCCTGGCTTCCTCGGTGCTCACTGCACTACCTCCCTGAATTGGCGGGTTCACTGTCGGCCTGCGGCCCGGGTCAGAGCCGCTCGAAGATCGCGGCGATGCCCTGGCCGCCGCCGATGCACATGGTCACCAGGGCGTACCTCCCACCGGTGCGGCGCAGCTCGTAGAGCGCCTTGATGGTGAGGATGGTCCCGGTCGCGGCGATCGGGTGACCGAGGGACACCCCGCTGCCGTTCGGGTTGGTCCGGTCCGGCGGCAGGCCCAGCTCGCGAATGACCGCCACGGCCTGCGCCGCGAACGCCTCATTGACCTCGAACACGTCGATGTCGTCGAGCTTCAGCCCGGCCCGGTCCAGCACCTTGCGGGTGGCGGGCACCGGGCCGATCCCCATGATCCGCGGCTCCACCCCGGCATGGCTGTAGGCGACGAGCCGGCCCAGCGGCGTCAGGCGCATGCTGCCCGGCGTACTCCGCGCTGGCCAGCACCACCGCCGCGGCCGCGTCGTTGATGCCGGACGCATTGCCCGCGGTGACCGTGCCGTCCTCGGCGAACTGGGGCCGCAGCTTGGCCAGCCCGCCGGCGGACACGTCCTCGCGGATGTGCTCGTCGGTGTCAACCGTGCTGCTGCCCGTGCGGCCGGGCACCTCGACCGGCGTGATCTGCTCGGCGAAGTAACCGGCCGACCGGGCGGCGGCCGCCCGGCGGTGGCTCTCCGCCGCCAGCTCATCCTGGTCGGCCCTGGTCACCTGGAACTCCCCGGCCACGTTCTCCGCGGTCACGCCCATGTGGCAGGACTCGAACGGGTCGGTCACCGCGCCGATCGTCGCGTTGACGGTGACGCCGTCGCCCATCCGCTGGCCCCAGCGCAGGCCGGGCACCCAGTACTGGCCGCGGCTCATCGACTCGGCGCCGCCCGCCACCGCCGCGTCGGCATCGCCGAGCATGATGGTCTGGGCCGCGGACACGATGGCCTGCAGGCCGCTGCCGCACACCCGGTTGAGCGTGAACGCGGGCGTGCCCACCGGCAGGCCGCCGTTGACCGCGGCCACCCGGGCCAGGTACATGTCCCGGGCCTCGGTGTGGATCACGTTGCCGAACACGGCGTGACCCACGTCACCGGGCGGCAGGCCGGCCCGGCGCACCGCTTCGCGCACCACTGTCGCGGCCAGGTCACAGGGCGGCATGTCCTTCAGGCCGCCGCCGTAGTTGCCGATCGCGGTCCGGGTGCCGGACAGCACCAGCACGTCCTGCTGCTCGTTGCTCGTCATGCTGCTCCTCACATGTCCAGGCCGCCGTTGACCCCCCACAGCTGCCCGGTGATGTACGCCGACTCGTCCGCGGCCAGGAAGCTGACCACCCGGGCGATCTCCTCCGGCCGGCCGAGCCGCTTCATCGGGATCTGGGCGCGGACCCGGTCCAGCGCCTTGTCCGGCATCCCGGCCAGCATGTCGGTGGCGACGAAGCCGGGGGTGACCGCGTTCACGGTCACGCCGATGCCGTCGCCCGGCGGGCGCCCGGCCTTGTCCAGCTGGAAGATGGCCTCGCGGGCCAGCGACTTGGTCAGCCCGAACAGGCCCGACTTGGACGCGGCGTAGTTGACCTGGCCGACGTTGCCGGTCTCGCCGATGACCGAGGAGACGTTCACGATCCGCCCGGTGCCGCGCTCGATCATGTGCTGCAGTGCGGCCTGCGCGATGAAGAACGCCCCGGACAGGTTGATGTCGATGACCTTGTGCCAGTCGTCGTCGGACATCCTGGCCGCGGTCTTGTCGATCGTGATCCCGGCGTTGTTGACCAGGATGTCGAGCCGGCCGTGCTGGTCGATCACCTCGCCGACCACCCGGCGGCAGTCCTCGGGCACGCCGATGTTGCCCTCGTGCACGGTGAACTGCTGGCCGGGATGCCCGGTCCGCATGTCGTCCGCGAACTTCTCGGCCGCCTCATGGTTGTGCCAGTAGCCGGCCGCGACCGAGCCACCCTGCTCGGCCAGGGCCTGGCTGACGGCGGCGCCGATGCCGCGGGTGCCGCCGGTGACCAGGGCCACCCGGTCGGCCAGCACGACGCTGCCCGCCGCTGATGCCTGATGCCTGGTTACTGTCATCGTTCGCTCCCCTCAGAGGCCGACTGCTGCAGGGCCTCGACGACCGACGGGTCGGCGAGGGTGCTGACGTCCCCGAGTTCCCGGTGGTCGGCGATGTCCCGGAGCAGCCGGCGCATGATCTTCCCGGACCGGGTCTTCGGCAGGTCCGGGGCCCAGATGATCCGTTTCGGCCGGGCGAACTTGCCGATCCTGGTGCCCACGTGGTCGCGCAGTTCCCCGGTCAGCGTGGGGCCGGTCTCGGCTTCGCCGACGACGGTCACGTACGCGACCACCGACTGGCCGGTCATCTCGTCATCCACCGCGATGACCGCGGCTTCGGCCACCGCCGTGTGCGCGACCAGCGCGGACTCGATCTCGGCGGTGGACAGCCGGTGCCCGGACACGTTGATCACGTCGTCGATCCGGCCGGTGATCCAGAAGTAGCCATCCTCGTCCCGGCGGGCCCCGTCGCCCACGAAGTAGGTGCGCGGGCCGAACCGGGAGAAGTAGGTCTCCACGTACCGGTCGGGGTCGTTGTACAGGGTGCGCAGCATGCTCGGCCACGGCTGGGTGAGCACCAGCAGGCCGGCGCCCTCCGTGACCTCGTGGCCGTCCTCGTCGCGCAGGCCGGCCGACACCCCGGGCAGCGGCGTGGTGGCCGAGCCCGGCTTGGCCGGGGTGAGCCCGGGCAGCGGCGCGATCATGATGGCCCCGGTCTCGGTCTGCCACCAGGTGTCCACCACCGGGCAGCGCTCGCCCCCGATGACCGTGTAGTACCACAGCCACGCCTTCGGGTTGATCGGCTCACCGACCGAGCCGAGCAGCCGCAGCGCGGACAGGTCGTGCTTGCCCGGGTACTGCTCGCCCCACTTCATGAAGCTGCGGATCGCCGTGGGCGCGGTGTAGAAGATCGACACCTTCGACTTCTCGGCCACCTGCCACCAGGCGTCCTTGTCCGGGTAGTCCGGCGCGCCCTCGTACATCACCGAGGTCACGCCGTTCGACATCGGCCCGTACACGATGTAGGAGTGCCCGGTGATCCAGCCGACGTCGGCGGTGCACCAGAACACGTCCCGCGCCGGGTCGAGGTCGAACACCATCGCCGCCGTGGTGGTGACGCCGGTGAGGTACCCGCCGGTGGTGTGCACGATGCCCTTGGGCTTGGCCGTCGAGCCGGAGGAGTACAGCAGGAACAGCGGGTGCTCGGCGTCCATCGGCTCGGCCGGGCAGTCCGGCGCGGCCTGCTCGAGCAGTTCGTGGTACCAGTGGTCGCGGCCCTCCTGCATCTCGCACGGCGCGCCGGTGGACTGGATCACGATCACCGTCCGCAGCGTGTCCAGGCCGGCGATCTCCTCGTCCACGGCCTGCTTGATCGGCGCGGTCTTCCCGCGCCGCCGCGCGCCATCGGTGGTGATCAGCGCCTTGGCCTGGGATGTCTCCATCCGTTCCCGCACGGCCGAGGGGGCGAAGCCGCCGAACACGACGTTGTGCGGGGCGCCGATCCGGGCGCAGGCCAGCATGGCCACCACGACCTCGGGAATCATCGGCAGGTAGATCCCGACGACGTCGCCTTTCCGCACGCCCTGGTCCTTGAGCGCGTTGGCCAGCCGCTTCGTGTCGGCCAGGATCTCGGCGTAGCTCAGCGACCGCTGCTCACCCTGCTCGCCGTGCCAGTGGAAGGCGATCCGGTCGCCGTGGCCGGCCTCCACGTGCCGGTCCAGGCAGTTGTAGGACGCGTTGAGCGTGCCGTCGGCGAACCAGGTGTAGAACGGCGGGTTGCTGTCGTCGAGCACCTGCTGGAACGGCGTGGCCCAGGCCAGCCGCTGCCGGGCCTGCCCGGCCCACCAGGCCGGGCTGTCGGCCGCCGCCTGCTCATAGCTGGCTGGGTCTTGCACCTGCGCGTGCGCGGCGAAGCCGGCCGGGGGCGGGAATTCCCGGGTGTCCAGCAGTTCCTCGATCCGCTGCGCGGCATCCACCGGATGACTCGTCGTGGGAGGTCCAGGCATCGCTGGCTCCTTTCTCGGGACCGCTGGCGCTGGCGTTGACCGTGACCGCCCGGCAGGCCGGCCGCATGCCACGGCGCAGCGCGCTGAGTCCCGGGCGTAGCTGAGTGGCGCAGACAAGCGCCAAACTGACGTCTCCCTGTGCGGCTTCCCCAGCAGCGCGGCTGAAACCTGCCCGGGCCAGAAATCGGGCCGGCGAGACCCGCGCCGGAGCCGGCGCCCGCCATCTCCGCCGCAGATAACCCACCAGCCTCTCTTGCCCCAGTAGCCCCCTATCGCTCGGCCTGCGAACGTGATCATGACTTTGGGCGAACGATTGATCCAAAGTCATGATCACGAAGGGGTGGGCGCAGGTCAGGTGGGCTCTGAAATCACCATCCTGGGTCACTGCCTGTCCACGGCGGGTCAGGTGCTATTCCGGTGGGTCCAGCCGGTATTGCTGGGTGGTCCAGCCGCGGCGGCGGTGCAGCCAGGGGATGAGCCGTCCGTGCAGGATCGGGTGCCGGGCGGCGAGCAGGCAGGCGGCGCGTTCCGCGGCGGGGCCGTCCAGCAGCCGGGCCTGGGCCGGGATCGCCGGCCCGAGCGGGCGGCCGCGGAACGTGGCCGGGGCGATCCGCACGGCTGATGTGTGCCGGAGCCGCTTGGCCTTGCCCGCCACGTCCCAGGTGCGGAAGAACCCGGCGTCGCCGTCCACCACCAGGTGCACCGGTGTCGGTACCGCGCGGCCATCGCGCCGGAACGTTGTCAGCTGCACATACGTCGCTCCGGATACGGGTGCGAAATACCCGCGTGTGCCAGCCCGGTCCGGCCTGACTGCCATCGGCTGCTGCCTCCTCGCCGCCACGGTTACGTTCCCTCCCGCCCCACTGAGACGAGATGCCGGCCTGGGCTGTGACAGGGGCGGAGTGATGACCATGACTGAGGGGCAGGACTGGGAATAGCCATCGCGGCGACAGCAGGAGGTCACTATGACAAGCGATCCCAGCCGCCCGGACGAGACCGAACCGGACGGTGGCGTGCTCGGCTCTGAGCCCGGCGGCACCGACGTGCTCGGCCAGGAAGCCGGGGGCACCGACGAACTGGGCCCCGAGGCGGGCGGCACCGACATCCTCGGCCAGGAAGCCGGGGGCACCGACGAACTGGGCCCCGAGGCGGGTGGTACGGACGAGCTACGGCCCGGCGGCTGACCGGGCGGCCGCCTGCTGACCCGGGCGGCCGGCTTCACCTACCGGGCAACGGCGATGATCTCCGGGCTGCCCGGGATGGCGGGTGACCGGTCCCAGTCGCCGTACCAGGTGACCTCGGTGCAGCCCGCGCCGGCCAGGAACCCGGCGACCTGAGCCTGGTCCATGAAGCGGAGCGTGTCGGTGGCGACGACGGCCTCGCCGTCGGCGAAGCGGAACCAGGTCTCGTAGCTGACCAGCTCGCCGGATACGCCGCTGATGTCGTAGTGCACCTCGGCGGCCAGGCCATCGGCCGCACCTGCTGCCGGGTGTGCCGCGGGCTCCAGTACTGCCACTCGCGGACCGCTGGGTTCCTGGTCCCGAAGGCGAGCCGGCCGCCCGGGGCCAGCTGCTGGCTCAGCGCGCGCAGCGCGGCCCGGACGGCGCTGTCCTCCAGCAGCAGCTGGAACACGTGGCCGGTCAGCACGATCAGGTCGAACCGGGTGGGCCCGGCCAGGTGGGCGGCGTCGGTCTCGATCCAGCGCACCCGATCACCGCCGGGCCGGGCGCGGGCCACGCCGAGCATGGCCGGAGCCGGGTCCGCCCCGGTGACCTGATGCCCACGGGCGGCCAGTTCGCAGGCCAGCCGCCCGGTGCCGCAGCCCATGTCCAGCACCCGCGCGGGCCGCCCGCCTGGCCCGCTGGTTTCGCTGGCCAGGCCGAGGTAGAAGCCGGTTTCCGGGCCGGGCGGGTTCAGCGCGTCATACAGCGCGGCCAGCCGATGGTCGGCGTATGCCGCGCTGACCTCCTGCTGATCCACGGCGTCAGCATAGGAGGAGTATCATCAGGCGGCGATTCCGGGCGCCTCCAGGTCCGCGGGCCGCGTCGGCGAGGAAACAGGATGTACCAGCCCCATCCGGGCACCGCCCAGCTGCCCGAGCCCCAGCGGCCGCCCGCCCCGGTTCCGGTGCGCACCGCGGTCAAGGTCATGTACGCGGGCGCCGCTGCGAACCTGATCTATGCGCTCGCCTTCATTGCCACGCTGGACAGCACGGAGTTCGCTCTTGGGCGGGCGGTCCCGGGGCGGGTCAACCAGGTGCAGCACCATGTCCTGGTGCCGGCTGCGCTCATCCAGGGCGTGATCGGCGCCGGACTGTGGATCTTCATCGCGCTGGCCTGCCGCCGCGGGCGGACCTGGGCCCGGATCACCGGGACCGTGCTCTTCGGCCTCGCCACCCTGGACGTGCTCGGTAACCTCACCGCCCCGCAGGCCGCCCTGGCCAAGGTGTTCGGCGTCGTGGTCTGGCTGCTCGGGCTGGCCGCGGTCGTGCTGCTGTGGCGCGGCCCGTCCAGCACGTTCTTCCATGGGCGGCAGTCGTGACCCGGTGACCGGGGCTACAGGTCGAGCACCACGTCGCCGCGCGGTTGCGAGCAGCAGATCAGCACGCTGCCCGCGGCGGGCTCGTCCACCGGGTCCGGGTCGTAGCTGACCGCGCCGGACATCAGCCCGGTCTCACAGGTGTGGCAGACCCCGGTGCGGCACGACCAGCGGACCGGCACGTCACACGCTTCGGCCAGGTCGAGCAGGCTGGCCTGGCCCGGATCCCAGTGCACGGTCAGCCCGCTGCGGGCGAACGCGACCTGCGGGCCGGCCGCGGGCGGGCCGGGCGGCGGGTGCGGCGGCCGGGCCGCCACCGGCGCGATACCCGGCGTTAACGCGGGGCCGGCGCCGAAGATCTCGGTATGAATCCTGGCCGGGGGCAGGCCCAGCTCGCCCAGGGCAGTGGAGATCTCAGCCATGAACGCGGCCGGCCCGCAGATGTACGCGTCGGCGTCACCCGGCAGGCCCAGGCTGGCCAGTACCGCCCCGGTCAGCCGCCCGGCGCTGTCATAGTCCTGGCCCGCCGCGTCGCCCGGCCCGGGGCGGCTGTAACAGACATGCCGGTGCCCGCGGGCCAGCGCTCCGATCAGCGCCCGGGACTCAGCGGCGAATGGTTCCTGGGCCCGGTCACGCGCGCCGTGCAGCCACCAGACGTCCCGCCCCGACCCGGCGCCGGCCAGCGCGTGCAGCATGGCCAGCACCGGGGTGGCGCCCACCCCGGCGCTGATCAGCAGGACCGGCCCGTCGCCCGGCCGCAGGGTGAAGGTGCCGCGTGGCGCGGCCACGTCCAGCCGGTCACCGGCCCGGACCCGGGTATGCACGTACTGGCTGCCCGCACCGTGCGGTTCGCGCTTGACGCTGATCCGGTAGTCGGGCGCCCCCGGCGGCCCGGACAGCGAGTAGCTGCGCACCAGCGGCGGCTGGTCCGGCGTGACGGGCAGCCGCACGGTCAGGAACTGCCCGGGCAGCGCCGCTGGCACCGGCACCTGTCCCGGGTCGGCCAGCTGGACCGACAGCACCGATTCGCTCTCCGCCTCGGTTCCGGTCACGGCCAGCGGGCGGAACCCCGGCCACGCGGGCGGCGGGCTCACCGCGACCAGCCCGGCGTTGCCCTCCGCCCCGTCCGCCGCGGCCGGCTGGCTGAGGATGGCCTGGAACGAGGCCCGCCAGCCCGCGGGCAGCGCCGGGATGCGCAGCGCCCGCTCCAGCTCCGGGCGGGGATGGCCGGGCAGGTACAGCAGCGCATCGATGTCGGCCACCGTCATGCTCTCCGGGCCCGCCGCCACCTTGACGATCTCGTCGTCAGCCCGCACGGTCCCCTCGCGCAGCACCCGGAAGTAAAAGCCCGGCCGGTGACGGGCGACGAGCAGCGCGGGGATCTGCGGGTCGTTCATCCGGATGCCGACCCGGTAGCAGGTGACCCGCGGCTGGGTCACCTCGAACAGCGCGGAGCCGATCTGGTACCGGTCCCCGATGCACACCTGGTCATCGGCCAGCCCCTGGACGGTGAAGTTCTCCCCGAACTGCCCGTAGCTGAAGTCGTCCCGGCTCAGCTGCTGCTGCCAGTACCGGTAGGACTCGATCTGGTACACGAACACGGCCCGGTGCTCCCCGCCGTGCCCGGCCAGGTCGCCCTGCCCGTCACCGTCCAGGTTCAGCCGCCGCGCGGCCAGCGGCCCGGCGGCTGGCCGCTTCCACACCGCGGTGTGCACCGTCCGGCCGTGCCAGGACACGTCCTGCGGCAGCCCCACGTTCACCGAAAGGAGCCGCCCCGCGGCCGCCCCGCCCAATGTCACTTAACGGCCTGTTCCGCGTGCTGCCATCCCGGCACGCTAATCACCGTATTTCTGGGTTGTCAATCCCACTTAGCCTTCTACACTGAGGCCATGGCCGGAACTGACGCGGCGGCCCGGCCGCGGCTGACGCCAAAGGGGCACGCCACCCGGGAGCGGATCATACGCGCTGCCGCCGGGCTCATCTCCGGCCGCGGCGTGGCCCGCACCAGCATCGAGGACGTGCGGAAGGCGGCCGGGGTCAGCGGCTCGCAGATGACCCACTACTTCACCGACAAGCAGAGCCTGGTCCGCGCGGTCATCGGGTGGCAGGCCGATCAGCTGGCCGAGTTCTGCACCCAGCCCCGGCTCGGCGGCCTGGACACGTTCGGGGCGCTGCGGCAGTGGGCCGACCTCAGCATTGGCCGGCTGGCCGCCCGGCACGGCGCCGGCGGGTGCGACTTCGGCTCGCTGGCCGGGGAGCTGGCCGAGTCCGGCCCGGCCACCCGGGCCGAGCTGGCCGCCGGGTACCAGCGCTGGCACGGCCTGCTGCGGGCCGGGCTGCAGGCCATGCGCGACCGGGGCGAGCTGCGCGCCGACGCCGACCCCGGCGCGCTGGCCTTCGCCCTGCTGGCCGCGCACCAGGGCGGCGCGCTGCTCACCCAGGCCGGCCGCGACGTCGCCCCGCTGCGTGCCGCGCTGGACGCCGCACTCGGCTACGTGCAGACCTTCGCCACCGGGGCGGCACGCCAGTAGCCGAATGGGTTGTGTTAGGAAACCGCCGTCCCGGGCGGCCAGCGGGGTTCACCGGGCGGATCCCGTGTTATCACGGTGGCATGCGGACTTGGCGACTCGCCAGCCGGGACCGCCTGGCGGTAGTCATCGCGCTCGCGGCCCCGGTGGCCCTGGCGGCGATCATGGCCCCGTTCCGGGCCAGTTTCCCGAACACCGATGCTGCGCTGGCCCTGATCCTGCTGGTGGTGGCCATCGCTGCGAACGGGTACCGGCTGGCCGGGTACCTGGCCGCGCTGTCGGCCGCGGTGTGGTTCGACTTCTTCCTGACCCGGCCCTACGAGACGTTCAGCATCGTGCGCCGGGTGGATATCCAGACCACGGTGCTGCTGCTGGTCATCGGCGTGGCCGTCACCGAGCTGGCGGTCTGGGGCCGCCGCCAGTACCTGGCGGCCAGCCGGCGGGCTGGCTATCTCGACGGGATCAGCGCCGCGGCGCAGGCGGTGGCCGTGGGCGGCTCCCCGTCGGCGCTCATCGAGCGGGTCACCGGCCAGCTCACCCAGCTGCTGTCGCTGCGATCGTGCCGGTTCCAGTACGGGGTCGCCGGGCTCGGCCAGCCCGCCCGGCTGCGGCACGACGGCACGCTGCTGGCCGGCCGGCAGGTCTGGGATGTGACGGCCCGCGGGTTCCCGCCGGATACCGATATCGAGCTGCTGGTGGAAAACGGCGGCATCCTGCAGGGCCGGTTCCTGATGACCCCGGCTGCGGGCGCCCGTCCCACGCTGGAGAACCGCCTGCTGGCCGTCGCGTTCGCCGACCAGGCCGGGGCCGCCCTGGCCAGCGGCCAGCCCGTGGACCAGTGACCGGCTGGGCTGGCTAACCGGCCGCGGCCAGCGCGATCCCGATCACCATGACCAGCCCGCCGGTGATCAGCAGGGCCCGGTCCCCGAGCCGCCCATCCCGGCCGTAGACCAGGATGTCCTGTGGGTCCTCCGGGTGATACCAGACCAGCACCTGCTGGCCCGGGCGCAGCGTGGCCGTTTTGCGCACCCGGGCCGGGGCCAGCTGCTCCAGCACCCGCCCGTCGGGGAGCGTGTACTCCAGCATGGTCCGTGGCGCTGCCCCGGCCGTCCCGCCGCCCGCGGTGGCGGGCGCCGGAACCGCGGTGGCCCACGCTGACTGCCCGTGCCGCCGCAGCCGCCGGGCCCGCCACCGCGCGGACAGGCCGGTCAGCACGGCCAGCGCGCCGGCCAGCGCGAACCAGATCCCGATCAGCACGACCATGGTGCGGCCCGCCTCCGTTCCGCTCCGCTGCGTTCATCATCGCCGGCCGCGACCTCACGTCCGGGCGGTGGTCGGCGTCTTCCTGGCGGGCGCCCCGACCGACAATCCGCTCGCAGGAAGGACGATCCATGTCGACCGAGGAGAACAAGGCCATCGTCGGACGCTGGTTCACCGAGTTCTGGGGCAAGGACTTCAACCCGGCCGTCATCGACGAGCTGGCTGCTCCCGGCATCCGCTTCGAGTACTCGCTGCACGCGCCGTGCCGCGGCCGCGACGAGGTCCGCCAGTTCGCGACCAGGTTCCGCGCCGCGTTCCCCGACCTCAGCTTCTGGGGCACCGCCGGCCTGATCGCCGAGGGTGACTACGTGGTCGGCCAGTGGGAGGGCGGTGGCACGCACACCGGTGACGCGTTCGGCGACATGCCGGTCGGCGCGCTGCCCGCCGCCACCGGCAAGACCATGCGGTTCACCGGCACCACGGTGCTGAAGGTGGAGAACGGCCTGATCACCGAGGAAATCGGGCTGGACGACGGGGTCACGGTGCTGCGCCAGCTGGGCCTGATCACCGCGGCCTGACCGGCCCGGCTGCCGGGCCGCCCGCGCCACGGCGGGCGGCCCGGCTAGCATCGGAGGCTCCGTCTCCGGAGACTGGGGTTGATCCGTGCGAGCCTTCCTGGCCACCGCCCTGGCCGCCGCTGTGGCCGCGGTGCTGGCCGCGGGCTGCACCGCCACTCCCGCACCGCCGCCCACGCCGGCGCCGCACCCGCAGCAGCAGGTGTCCTCGGCCGCGTCAGGTCCGCTCAGCAAGCCCCAGGCGTGCCAGCACCTGCTCGCCGACGTCACCCGCCACCAGGGCATCCCGTCCATCCCGGCGCTGCGGCGGATCGCCGACCACGTCACCGAGCCGCGGATGGCCGCCGACGCCCGCAACGCCGTCAAGGACATCGGGCACACCGGGATCGCGCCGATCCCGCTGGCCCTGCTCCGGGACGACTGCCGCCGGGCCGGGGTCCGGATCCCGCCCCCGTGACCGCGGGCCGGGTCCGCTTCATGATACGATTGTGTTATGTCTCAGGCGTCTGGCGCTGAGGAGCTCCCGTCGCCATCTTCGGCTCTCCTGCAACTCGCCAGGCTCAAGGCCGGGATGAGCCAGCGGGAACTCGCCGAACGGGCAGGAGTCCCGGTCACCATGATCTCGGCGTATGAGCGTGACCTGAGGCAGCCCACTCTGGCTACGCTGCTCAAGCTGCTGCGTGCGGCCGGGTTCGACCTCCGCCTGCATCTGGCCGCCTTCGACCCGCACGACGACGTACTGGCCGAACTGGAGGATGGCCGATCCGAGTCCGAGCGGCAACACCGGGATCGCCAGATTCAGGCCTGGCGACAGGCCACTCCCGCGGAGGATGTGGGGTGAGTGGCCAGCAGGCAGCCGGCGAACCGGAACTGAACGCCGCCGCCATCGTCGCTGCGCTGAACCGGCACAAGGTGCGCTATGTCGTCATCGGCGCGTTTGCCGCTATCGCACAGCAGGCCCCGATACCAGCGACCAGAGACATCGATCTCACGCCGGAGACAGGCGAGGAGAATCTGGCCAAGCTGTCGCTGGCACTGCACGAACTTGGCGCGCGCGTCCGGACCGAGGGGGTACCGGACGGACTGCCGTTCAGCCACGATGCCACATCCCTGGCGGCAGCCGAGATATGGAACCTGATCTGCCCGGACGGCGAGTTCGACATCTCATTCCATCCGTCAGGCTTCGCTGGGGGCTATGCCCAGCTTGTGATCAACGCGCGTCGCCTTCGCGTGGGCGAGGTGGAAGTCGTCGTCGCCGACCTAGCCGACGTGATCCGGTCCAAAGAGTCGGCCGGCCGCCCGAAAGACCTTCGCGTCCTCCCGCTGCTCTACCGGCACCAGGCCGCGCGCCGTGACGGCCCGGGATGATGGTGTGGCCGCTGCGATGTGGGCGTGCCCGCAGTGCGGGCGGACCTTCGCCAACCGGAACCAGTCGCATGCCTGCGCGCCCCTCGGTGACCTGGACCGGCATTTCGCGGGCGCGGACCCGGCCGTGCGCGCGGCCTTCGACCGGGTGCTGGCCGCGGTGTCCGGGTTCGGCCCGGTCGAAGTGCTGGCCGAGAAGACGCGTATCGCGCTGCACGTCTGGATGAGCTTCGCGGCCTTCATGCCGCGCCGGCACTGGCTGGGCGGCCACCTCGTGCTGGCCCGGCACGTCGTCAGCCCCCGCTTCCTGCGGGTCGAGGAATTTTCCCCGCGCAACGTGGTGCACACGTTCCGCCTCAGCGGACCTCATGATGTGGACGCCGAGTTCACCGCCTGGCTGGGAGAGGCTTACCGGGTCGGTGCCCAGCAGCATCGGCGCCGCGGAGCCGCAGGGCGATGATGACCAGGGCCATGCCGACCAGCAGCGCGACCGCGTTGGGCACGACCAGCACCATGTTCCCGGCGGCCGAGCCGTACGCGACCCAGAGCGAGAACCCGGCCAGCAGCACGAGGAAGTAGCCGATGGACACGTCGCGCGAGGACCTCTCGCGGAGCATGCGGCGGATCTGCAGGGCCGGCGACAGGCCCATCAGCACGCCATAAGCCGATGCGGCGGCGGAGAGTTCAGGTGGAGCCATGGGCGTCCTTCCAGGAGGCGCCCTGGCCCGGCGGATCGTGCTCGCCAGCTATCTGGTGAGGGGCGCAAGCACGACCACGGCCAACTCTACCGGCACCGGCGTCGCGTCCCCCGGCCTACCCGTGGCTGGCCAGCCAGCTGTGCACCTCGCCGACACGGTGCTGGAACAGCGTCAGATGCCCGTCGTGGTCCAGCAGCCGGGCCTCCGCGCCCGGCACGTGCGCGGCGAGCCACTCGCCGTGGCTGAACGGCACGAACTTGTCCTCCCGGCCGTGCATCACCAGTACCGGAACTGATATCTGGGCCAGCTCGAAGCCCCACGGCTTGGCCTCGGCCCAGCCGTCATCCCACCAGCCCTGGTCGCCGGGCGCGAGCCCGTCCTGCATGGAGTACGCCAGCCAGTCGGCCAGTTCGCCGGTCAGCGCGGCCACGTCAGTCGGGGTGAGCAGCGTCTTCATGCCGTCGGCCAGGCCGTCCGGGGTCGCGGCCAGGAATTCCGCCCGGTCCCGGGCCAGCTTCTGCCGGGCCGCGTCGGTGTCGCTGAGCATCAGCTGGAAGTCGTCCACGTTCTCCTGGCCCATGCCGGCGAACCAGTCGAGACCGTCGGCGCCATAGGGGGCGGGTGAGGCCAGCGACGCCGCCGCCACCACCAGGTCTGGCAGCAGCGCCGCGCAGGCCAGGACGTGCGGGCCGCCGCCCGAGATGCCCCACATGGCCAGCTGCTGCACGTCCAGTGCGGCGCAGATCGCGCGCACGTCGCTGGCGCAGTCGGCGACGGTGCGCCCGGGCTGCGGGTCCGAACCGCCGTAGCCGGGCCGGTCGTAACTGATCAGCCGCAGGCCCCGGGCGGCCGCGTCGGCCACGTTGCGGCCGTACAGCAGGCGGGAGTTCGGGGTACCCATGTGCACCAGTACCGGCCGCCCGCCCGGATCCCCGGCTTCCCGGACCGCCAGGGCCCGGCCATCAGCCGTCCGCACAACCCGTTCCACGATTGCCTCCCAGTGACTCGCCACAGCTCCGGCCGGTGGTTGTCCCGGCAGTCTGCTCTCCGCTGACTCCGCAGTACACCCCGGCCCTTCCAAACGTCCACCCTGAATATGGATATCGGGCTGGTGTGGGAATACGACCTGCCGGGCTCGCCCCAGGCCGGTACCTGGACCACCGGCCAGCACTCCAGCGTGCCGCTCGCGGCGCTCGCGGCCCGGCTGCACACCACCCCGGCCCGGACGTTGCAGCTCACCGCCGAGCACCCGCCCAGCATGATGTTCCCGCGCCCAGTGGCGCAGTACATCGACCAGGTGTTCGCGGGCGACCAGACACCGGTCCCATCCGGCGTCACCCTCTACTATCCGAAGAGCTAACCGACACGGATATTGGCCAGGGTGGGGCACTGGCGGCCCGTGCGCTGCCGGGAGGAACGCAGATGGCGGATCCCTACCAGCTGGACCGCTTCGTGGTGGCCCAGGATGAGGGCAGCTACCGCGCCGCCGTGGCCGAGCTGCGGGCCGGCCGGAAGACCAGCCACTGGATGTGGTTCATCTTTCCCCAGGTGGCCGGGCTGGGCCGGAGCGCGGCCGCCCAGCATTTCGCGATCTCCTCACTCGATGAGGCCCAGGCCTACCTGCGGCACCCGGTCCTCGGCCCCCGGCTGCGGGAGTGCGTGCAGCTGCTGGCCGCCCTGGACGGGAAGAGCGCGGACCAGATTCTCGGCAGCGTCGATGCCATGAAGCTGCGGTCGTCCCTGACGCTGTTCATGGCCGCGGCACCGGACGAGCCGCTGTTCCGGGACGTGCTGGCCAAGTACTTCGGCGGCGCGGCCGACCAGCTCACGCTCGACCGGCTGTGACCGCCGCCGCCCGCGGTCAGCTGAGCTCCTCCAGTTCGGGGGCGGCGGCCTGGGCCCGGGTCCGGCGGCCCATCCACCAGAACAGCGTGCCGATGACCACGAAGCTCAGCACCGGGATCAGCTCGGTCCACAGATAGGTGAACCGCTGGGCGTAGGTCCAGCCCTCGGGGATGAAGTCGCTGCCGAACCACGAGCTGCCCAGGCCGGGCGCGATGAGCTGCACGGAGGCCACGGCCACCAGGATCATCAGCACCACGGTCAGCACCCGGTAGGCGGGCATCCGGTACGGCCGCGGGGTGCCCGGGTGGCTGCGGCGCAGCTTCCACAGCGCCGGGTAGATGAGCAGGTAGCTGATCAGCGTGGTGGAGATCGTCACGCCGAGCACCGCGTTGAAGTACTTGGCGGCGTCGCCGCTGGTGATCTGGTGCGCGAGCACCACCACGATGGACGCCACGATCCCGCTCAGCACGTTGACCCGCACCGGGGTCCCGTACCGGGCGTTGATGACGCCGAGCGGGGCAAAGCTCCCACCATGCTCAGCGAGGCCACATCCTGGCGAAGCCTCAGCTGTGAAGTTGCCCGAAGTATGACCTACTGATCACCTTCCCGCTAGAGCCGTTCGGGCTGCCCTGGGTCAGGGCCGGGCTGCCCACGGCGCCACTCGGCGTAGAGCCGGTCGTAGGCCTGCTGCCGCGCCGGGGCCGGGTGCGCCACCCGGTGGGCGGGCGTGGCTGCGGCGGCAGTGGGCGGGGCAGTCACATCCGGCAGGCCGAGGGCCCGGCCGGCCAGGGCCGCGGCGCCCGCGGCCGCGGACTCGGTGCTCCCGGGCATCCGGACCGGCAGGCCCAGCACGTCGGCCAGGATCCGCGGCCACAGCGTGCTGCGGGCCGCGCCGCCGGTGAGCACGGCCTCGGTGAAGCGCACCCCGAGCAGCCCGGCCAGCAGCCCGGCCGACCGCCGGGCCGAGTACGCGGCGGCCTCCTGGATGGCCCGGGCCCGCGCGGCCAGCTCAGCCTGGCCGGCCCGCGGGCCCAGCCCCGCCGGGAACGGCCCGAACGGCGGCTGCCAGCCGGCCCAGGTCCACGCGTCGGCCGGGGGCAGCCCGGCCAGCAGGCCACCGGCGCCGGGTGGCAGCGCGCTGGCCAGCCGTTCCAGTTCCGGGTAGCCGGGGGCGTGCGGCCAGTGCGGGCCGGCGCTGTCCCGCAGCCAGCGCAGCGCGAACCCGGCGTAGAAGCCGATGCCCTCGACCAGCCACTGCCCGGGGTGGGCATGGCAGATCGTGCGCAGGTGGCCACCGGGCTCGACCGCGGGGCGGCCGGCCAGCACGGTGTGCTTCCAGAAGCTGCCCCCGGTCACGGTGAGCTGGCCGGGCGGCCGCCGCGCGGCGGCCAGGCCGAGGGCGGTGTCCAGCCCGCCCGCCACCACCTGCGTAGTGGTGGCCAGGCTGGTCTGCCGGGCGGCCGCCGGGCTGATCCGGCCCACGATCGTCCCGGCCGCCACGACCTCGGGGAACAGGCCAGGCGGCAGCCGGCACAGGTCCAGCAGCTCGGGTGACCAGGTGCGGCGGCCCAGGTCGAACAGGCCGGAGGTGGAGCCGGCCGACGCCTCGGTGACCAGCGTCCCGGTCAGCCGGTACGCCATCCAGTCCGCGATCATGCTCAGCCGGGTGGCGGACGCCCACCGGCCGGGCTGGTGCTGCCGCACCCAGTCCAGGCGGGCCGGCGCGGTCAGCGTGAGCCAGCCGCCGCCGACCTGGTAGAGCCGGGCCGCGGCCCCGCTGGCCAGCAGCGACTCCGCCGCCTGCCGGGCCCGGGCATCCCCGTTGGCGCAGGCCCAGATCTCCCGGCCGTCGCGGCCGTAGAGCACCAGGCCGCCGCCCATGCCCGAGCAGCCGACGGCCAGCACCGCCCGCGGGTCGGCCACCGCCCCGAGGACCTCCCGGATGCACGCGCAGATCAGGGCCCAGTGACCAGCCCAGTCGAAGTCCTGCGAGCCCGCGATGCCCGGGACGGGCGGATGCGACCATTCCCGCTGGGCCACCGCCACGGGCCGGCCTGTCAGGTCGAAGAGGACCGCGCGGCAGCTGCCGGTGCCCGCGTCGAGACCGAGCAGGTATCCGCCGGCCGGGTCCGGGCCTGTCATGCTGGTGCGATGCGCACACCGCGGGTGCTGGTCACGTCGGGGGACCCGGGCGGGGTCGGCCCGGAACTGGTGCTGCGGGCGCTGGCCGCCCCGGGCGTGGCCGGCCTGGCCGAGTTCACCGTGGTGGGCGACCCGGCGTACTTCCGGCGCGACGCGGCCACCCTCGGCCTGGCGCTGCCCCGGGTCCGGCCCACCCCCGGCGCCGGGCCTGAGGTCCCGCGCGGCCGCGCGTCGGCCGAGGGCGGCCAGGCCGCGGTGGCCTCGGTCCGGGAGGCGGCCCGGCTGATGGCCAGCGGGGCGGCGGACGCGCTGGTGACCGCGCCGGTGTCCAAGGAGGCGCTGCGGCTGGCCGGGTACCGGTGGCCGGGCCAGACTGAGATGCTCGCCGACCTGTGCGCCGCCAGCGACCTGCGGGTCCTGCTGATGGCCGGGCCGCTGCGGGTGGTGCACGTGACCGCGCACCGCTCGCTGCGCGCCGCGATCGACGCGGTGACCCCGGCCGCTGTGCTGCGCACCATCGAGCTGGCCGACGGCATCGGCCGCCAGCTCCTCGGCCGGCCGCCGCGGGTGGCGGTGGCCGGGCTCAACCCGCACGCCGGGGAGGGTGGCATTCTCGGCGACGAGGACGAGCAGGCCATCCGGCCCGCGGTGGCCCAGGCCCGGTCCCGGGGCATCGACGCGTCCGGGCCGCTGTCCGCCGACAGCCTGTTCCCGGAGGCGGCCGCGGGCGGCACCGACCTGGTCGTGGCCATGTACCACGACCAGGGGCACATCCCGGTCAAGCTGCTCGGCGCCGGCGAGGGCGTGGCGGTCACCCTGGGCCTGCCGTTCCTGCGGATGTCCCCGGACCACGGCGCGGCGTTCGACATCGCCGGGCAGGGCGTGGCCCGGGCGGGCAGCATGACGGCCGCGGTCCGCGCCGCCGCGCAGGCCGCCGGGCGCGGCTCCCCGTGACCATCTAGAGGGTGGCCTCGATCTCGGTCAGCGTGTCGTCCAGCACGTCAGCGACCTGGTCGAGCTGCGCCTCGGAGACGATGTACGGCGGGCTCAGGTGAATGTGATCACCGCCCCGGCCGTAGTTGGCCCCGGCCACCCCGGGCAGGATCAGCACGCCCCGGTCCATGGCCCCGCGGACCACCCGGCGGGTCAGCCCCGCCTTCTCCGGGAACGGCTCCCGGGTGGCCCGGTCGGCCACGAACTCCACCCCGGCGAACAGGCCCAGGCCGCGCACGTCCCCGATGATCTCGTGCCGCCCGGCCAGCCGGTCCAGCGCCGCGCGCAGGTAGGCACCCTTGGCGGGCACGCCGTCGAACAGCTGGTGGCCGAGCGCGTACTGGAGCACCTGGAGGCCGACGAACGTGCACATCGGGTTGCCGCTGTAGGTGAACCCGTGGCTGAACACGCCCGAGCCCGCGGTGAACGCGTCCACCACCCGCGGCGCGGCCAGCACCGCGCCGAGCGGCACATACCCGCTGCTGATGCCCTTGCCCATGACCACGATGTCCGGCTGCACGCCCCAGTGCTCGATGGCCAGCCAGCGGCCGGTCCGCCCGTACCCAGACAGCACCTCGTCCACGATGAACAGCACGTCGTAGGTGTCGCAGATCTCCCGGATCCGCTGGTAGTACTCGGGCACCGGGACCACGCCGGTCACCGTGGAGCCGATCACCGGCTCGGCGATGAACGCCGCCACGCTGTCCGGCCCTTCCATGACGATCATGCGCTCCAGGTCGTCGGCGCAGGCCACCCCGCAGCCGGGGTAGCTATGCCCGAGCGGGCAGCGGTAGCAGTACGGCGGCACGATGTGCGGCACCGCGGTGAGCTGGGGCAGGAACGGCTCGCGCCAGGACGGCCGGCCGGACAGCGACAGGGTGGCCAGCGTGCTGCCGTGGAAGCTCTGCCAGCGCGCGATGACCTTGTGCCGCCCGGGGCGGCCGCATTGCAGGTGGTACTGGCGGGCCATCTTGAGCGCGGTCTCGTTGCCCTCCGAGCCGCCGGAGGTGAAGTACACCCGGGCGGCGAGCTGCGGGTTCATCGCGACCAGCGCCGCGGCCAGCTGCTCGGCCCACGGGTTGGTGAACGTGGCCCCGTACACGAAGCTGACCTCGCTGCCGTGCGCCGCGATCGCGTCGGTGATCTCCCGCACGCCGTGCCCCAGCACCACGGTCCCGGCCCCGCCGACCGCGTCCAGGATGCGCCGCCCGCCGGAGGTCCGCAGGTACATTCCCTCGGCGCTGGCGATGCTCTGGTAGGCCGCGTGCAGGTCGCGGTAGAACACGGCCGAGCTCACCGCTTCTCTCCTTCTTTTTGCCTAACGCCATCGGCGGGTGACTGATCCCGCGCCAGCATGCTGGCCTCGCCCGGCCGCAGGCACACCTCGGCCACATGCAGCCCGTCCCCGAACCGGGCCGAGGGATGCCGGTCCCACAGCAGCTGCTCGTGCCCGGGCAGGATGCGGCTGGTCTGGCCGCCGGTGACGCGCATCAGCTCGTCCAGGGCCAGCAGGCAGTTCTCCTGGCTGCCCATGGCCAGGCCGATCGGCACGTAGCGCCCGTCACCGCCGATCCCCTCGATGTTGGCGTACAGGTACATGACGTCGCCGGGTACCACCCACACCCCGGAGGACTCGTTGCGGATCACCACGTGCTGGTGGCCGTAGGTGTGCGTGTCGAAGTCCGGTACCAGGCTGATGCCCGGGAACACGTCGTCGCACGCCCCCTCGACCAGCCGGAGCCGGCCCTGGCCGGCCAGCCGCAGCAGCCCGGCCAGGTCCTCGGTGCTCACGCCCTGCTTGAGCCAGTCCATGGCCCGGGGCAGGCTGACCGCCCAGGCCCATTTCTCCAGCTCGCGCCGCTGGAGGTACACGGTGGCGTGAGGGAAGGCCGCGACGTTGCCGAGATGGTCGAAGTGCGCGTGGGTGACCAGGACCGCGTCCACGTCCGCCGGGCCGATGCCCACCCGGGCCAGCAGCTCGGCCGGGTCGCGCCAGATCGTGATGCCGTCCTCGTCGGCCAGTTCGCGGCCCCGCCCGGCGTGCCGGTAACCGGCGTCGACCAGGATCGTGTGCTCGGCGCTGCGCAGCACCGTGACGCAGTAGGGGATCTCCCGGTCGCCGGTCTGGCCGTGCAGCAGCAGCCCGAGCGGCGAGCTGGCCCGGGCGAACTCGATCACCCAGATGGAGTAGTCAGCCACCGTGCTGCCTGATCCAGGCGCGCCTCACGCGGTCACGCCCCCGTCCACCAGCAGCGGCGTCCCGGTGGTGAAGCTGGATTCCGCGCAGGACAGGAACAGCGCGGCCTGGGCCACCTCGGCCGGTTCGGCGAACCGGCCCAGCGGGTGCGCGGCCCGGTCCGCGTCGCGCACCTCGGCCAGCGGCTGGCCGCCGGGCCGCCCGTGCAGCCACGCCTCGTGCAGCGGCGTGGTCACCGAGCCCGGGCAGACGATGTTGACCCGGATGCCGTCGGCCGCGTGATCCAGGGCCAGCGCCCGGCACAGCATGAGCAGCCCGCCCTTGCTCGCGCAGTACGCCGCCCAGCTGCGGTCGGCGACCAGCGAGTTGGCCGAGCCGGTGATGACCATGGTCCCGCCGCCCGCCGCGGCCAGCTCCGGGATGCCGAACTTGGCCAGCAGGAACGCGCCGGTCAGGTTGACGGCCAGCACCCGGTTCCACTCGTCCAGCGTGGTCTCTGGCACCGTCTTGGCCACCCCGGTGCCGGCATTCGCCCACAGCAGGTCGAGCTGGCCGAACCTGGTCACGGCCAGCACCACCGCCCGGGACACGTCGTCCGGGCTGGCCGCGTCGCCCGCGATGAACTCGGCCTGGCCGCCGCGGGTGCGGATCTGCTCCGCGACCTGCTTGCCCCGGTCGGCGTCCAGGTCGAGCAGGACGAGACTGGCCCCGTGCGCGGCGAACAGCTCCGCGCCCGCCGCCCCGATGCCGCTGGCCGCGCCGGTGATCACCCCGGCGCGGCCAGCCAGCCTGCGCTCCGCCTGCGTCACCCGCCGGTCACCAGCCCGGGGCCTGGCTCAGTGGCCACCGGTCTGCTCGAACACCAGCTGCGCCCGGCGCATCCAGTCTTCCTTGCCGCTCAGCTTCAGGTAGATCAGGACGACCACGGTGAGCGCCAGGACCACGACGAACGTCATCAGGCCCCAGAACACCGGGCCGGTGCTGGTGAACGGGGAGAAGTAGGACTTCCACACGACCACGATGCCCGCGGCCGAGGCGACGACCGGGATGACGATGTGCAGCAGCGGGTTGAACTGGGGGCGGCCCTCGGTCAGGTAGTACTTGACCACGCCGATGTTGCACAGCACGTACATCAGCACCAGGCCGATGGTGATCGCGTTGGCCCAGGAGAAGAACACGTTCTCCGCGCCCCAGATCAGCACGCACGCGAACGCGATGACCTGCACGCCGACCTGCAGCGTGATCGCGTTGACCGGGGTCTTGCGGGTCGGGTTGACCTTGCCGACCATCTTCGGCAGCACGCCCGACCGGCCCATCGCGTACCAGGTCCGGGTCCCGCCGTTGAAGCAGGCGATGGACAGCGCCACGGCCGAGTTCAGCAGCGCGAACAGCAGCAGCACCCAGGCGCCGCCCCACACCCGCTGGGCCATGGTGGCCACCGGCCAGGCGGTCGCGGTCGGGATGCTGCCGGTCTTGGCCACGCCGATGCCGTTCAGGTAACCCCAGGTGACGAACACGAAGTAGACGGTCAGCACGGCGACCGAGCCGACCAGCCCGATCGGCACGTTGCGCTTGGGGTTCTTGCTCTCCTCGGCCAGCGGCCCGGTGGACTCCCAGCCGCTGAACGCGAAGATGGAGAACACCACGCCGAGGAACAGGTTGCCGGCCAGGCCGAAGTTACCCGGGTTGAGCGGGGCCCAGCTGAACCCGCCCGGGCCGGGCGAGGCCAGCCCGGTGAAGGCCAGCGCCACCATGATCACGATCTCGATGGCGCCGGTGATCAGCAGCGCCTTCTCCGAGATGGAGATGCCCTGGTAGGCGAAGAAGATGACCAGGGCCACCCCGGCCAGCACCCAGATCCACCACGGGATGTCCACCCCCCACTCGGCCTTGATCGACGGCTCCAGCACCGTCTTGGCCAGGTAGGACATGGTGAGCGTGGCTACCGGGGGCAGCCAGATGGAGAACAGCACCCCGGCGAAGAACCCGGCCCGGGGATGGAAGGCCCGGGCGATCCAGGTGTACCAGCCGCCCGCCGACGGGAATACCTTGGCCAGCTGGGCCGCGGACAGCGCCTGCAGCCCGAGCAGGACGCCGCCGAACAGGAACGCCCAGGGCGTCACGATGCCGGCGAACCCCACGATGAACACGAACGACGCGAGGATTGCGAACGACGGCCCGATCGTGGCGATGCCCTGCATCAGCATTCCGGGAAGGCCGACCGCGTTTTCCCGCAGTTCGGTCTTCACGCTGCCTTTACTCGTCTGACCAGCCTCAATTGCCACCGTGAGTCTCCTTCCCGCCCCCCGGGGGAAACAGGATCCTGAGCGCAAAGAGCATCTGCTCACGGATTGACCATCCGTTCACAGGAGTATCGTCCCCGCTGGCCAGGCTTGGCAAGACTCAGCCCATATCTGAGATCCCATGGTGACCAGGCCCGCGGGGGATGATCGGCCAGATATCCACGACCACGTCGTCCTGCACGACGTGATACACGTCGTACCAGTTCACGGTGCTGGGCGAGTAGCCCGGCACCAGCGCCACCGCGTCCCCGACGCGCAGCGTAGAGCCGCCGGTCGCGTCGAAGATGCCGTGCTCCTCGTCGAACCGGAACACCGGCAGGTCGTGGCCCACGATCGTCACGTCGGCCGGGTCGGCCACGGACTTGCTGCCCGCGTCCACGATGACGTGCCCGCTCTGCCGGCTGATCACCGTGGCCTGAATGGTCAGCGAATGCTCGAAGCCCGGCACCATCACGCCGTGGAAGTTGTCCATGACCACGTAGGTGCCGGCCTGGATTTCGGTCATGCCCGGGAAGGCCGCGGTCCAGTTCCAGGTGGCGATGCCGCCCGCGGACCGGATCGGGCAGCCGATGCCGTCCGCCTCCAGCAGCGCGGCGACCCCGGTGAAAAATGCCATCGCCTCGCGCTGCCGCTCGTGCCGCAGGTCGTTGTCCCGGGTCAGCGAGCAGTGCCCCTCGTAGCCGGTGATCCCCTCGAAGCGCAGCCCGGGCAGGTCCGCCACCCGCCGGGCCAGGGCCAGGGCGTCCGCCGCGCTGTCCACCCCGCAGCGGTCCATGCCGGTGTCCACCTCGACCATGATGCCGAGCGTGGACCCGGCGGCCGTGGCCGCGGCGGACAGCGCTTCCGCGTTCGGCACTTCGTCCACCGCGACCAGGATCCGGTGGTCGCGGGCCAGCCCGGCCAGGGTCCGCAGCTTGGCCGGGTGGGCCACGGTGTTGACCACGAACAGGTCGTCCATCCCGGCGGCGGCCAGGATGGCGGCTTCCCACACGGTGGCCATGGACAGCCCGCGCGCCCCGGCCGCCAGCTGGCGGCGGGCCAGGTCGGGGCTCTTGTGCGTCTTGTAGTGCGGCCGGATGGTGGCCCCGCCGATGCTCTTCAGCTCGCTGGCCATGTGGTCGATGTTGCGCTGCGCCGCGTCGATGTCGAGCACCAGCGCGGGCGTGACCAGCTCGGCACGGCGCTGGCCGATGGCCGCCCCGTACTCCTGCCGGGCACGGTCGTAGGACTCCTGCAGGATCCGCGCTGGGTCAGGCATCGGTTACCTCCTCGGTGTTACTGATCATGGCGTGCTGGCACGGCCGGCCCCAGGCAGCGGATCACCCGGACCGGCTCCGGGCCGGCCCGGACGCGGACCGGCAGGCTGGCGGGCAGCGCGAGCGTCTGGCCCCGGGCGACCGGCTGGGCGCCGAAGTCCCCGTCGATGAACCCGGCGCCGGACACCACCACCGCGATCGAGAACCGCCCGTCGCTGACCTCGATCTCGTCCGCCACCTCCAGCGCGGTCGCGTCGAAGAACGGCAGCACGTCGTCGTTCATCAGCCGGACTTCCCTGGACTGCCCGCTGGCCCGCAGCACCCGGGGCTGCTGGCGGGCCCGGGCGAACGTCGGGTCCGCCCCGGCCCCGGTGTAGTCGATCATGTCCAGGGCCAGGTCCCAGCCCAGGCCCATGGTCGCCCCGGCGTCGTCGCCCCCGTCGGTCTCCGGGATCACGATGTGGTCGCTGGGCTCCTGGACCTCGATGAACGAGATACGCGGGCCGAGGTAGTGCGGCACGCCCGCGTGCGCCACGTAGACCTCGCCCGGCTGCACCGCGGTGCGGTGCAGCGTGCCCCGGATGGCCGCGTTGTCGTGCCGGCGCACCGCGTCCGCGAACCACGCGCGCCCGGTGCCGGGCTGGAAGCCGATCCCGGCGTAGGCCGGCTCGGCGCCGTCGCCTGGCGTGTCGAGCAGGATCCACGCCTCGGTCTTGCCGAACCGGGACCCCAGGTGCTGCCCGGCCCAGGCCCGGGTCGGGTGGGCGTGCAGCGGCACCTGGCCGGCCGGGGACAGCAGCTTGACCAGCACGCCGGTGATCGGCCCGTAAGCGCCGGCGAAGTCCGCGCCCACCATCTCCTCGGGCCACGTCTCGATGATCTCGCTGAGCGGCACCGGGCCGACGCCCGGCACGTCCACCGGGCTGATGCCCTGCGGCCGGCCGCCCGGGTCGTCGTTGCTGGCCCGGGTGACCGAGCCGACCCAGTCCTCGGACCACCAGTCGTCCGGCCGCTCGGGCAGCCCGCGGAACCGCCGCGTCAGCGAGCCACCCTCGTAGAACCGGTACAGCGGGTGGTAGGCCAGCGGCAGCGGCCGCCGGATCGCCTCCCGCAGCAGGCCGGCCCGGTCTGCCATCACGGCTGCCCGGCCGTCACAGCTCGGCGTTCACGATGAAGCCGCCGTCGACCAGCAGCGTCGCCGAGGTCACGTAGCTGGCGTCGGGGGAGAGCAGCCAGGTGATGGCGGCGGCCAGTTCCGCGGGCTCGCCGCCGCGGTGCAGCGCGACGCGCTCGTGGTAGTAGCGCAGCACCGCCTCGTCGTCCATCATCGGCGCGCTCATCGGCGTCTTCACCCACCCCGGCTCGACCGCGTTCACCCGGATGCCGCGGGAGCCCAGGTCGCGGCCGAGCGCCTTGGCCAGCATGCTGATCGCGCCCTTGGTGCCGCAGTACGCGGTCTGGCCGGGCGCGCCCACGTGGGCCGAGATCGAGCTGACGCAGCAGATCGCGCCGCCGTGCCCCTCCCGGATCATCTGCTTAGCGCCCTCGGTGCACACCACCCAGGTGCCGCGGACGTTGGTCTCGAACAGGTTGTTGAAGTCCTCGACCGAGGTCTCGTCCCAGGACATGAACGGGTTGATGGCCGCGTTCGACACCACGAAGTCGAGCCGGCCCGCCTGCCCGGCCACCCCCTGCACCATCGCGGTGACCTGGTCCGGGTCACGCATGTCGGCCACCACCGGGAACCCCTGGCCGTCGCCGGCCGCGATCCGCCGCATGGTCTCGCCCGGGTCCTGCCCGGGCAGGTGGTTGACCGCCACCACCGCTCCGTCGGTGGCCAGCCGCTCCGCGGTGGCCTGCCCGATGCCGGTGGTCGCGCCGGTGACCAGCGCGACCTTGCCCTCGAACCGCCGCTCCATGCCGCCTCCTCAGAAGATGGCGATCGGGTTCCACGGTGAGCCGGTGCCGCCGGGCAGCCGCAGCGGCAGCCCGACGACCAGGAACTCGAACCGGCCTTCCTGCTCGCACGCCTGGGCCACGTCCTCCAGCTGCAGGCTGTCCGCGGCCAGCATGCCCATCGCGGTGACCTGCAGCGGGTGGATCGGGTACAGCACGCCTTCCACGTTGGACGGCACCGTCTCCCCGTCGCCGTCCGGCAGGAACGCCGCGATCCGCCGCTCGTGCATCCACGGGATCGTGTCCACGTGCAGGCCGGCCTTGCCCTCGCCGCCGGGCGGGTAGTCGTTGCTCCACGCGCCCAGCTCCAGGCGGCGCCGGTGATGCCCGGTGCGGAACACGAGGATGTCGCCTTCGCCCAGCCGGACGCCCTGGGCCTGCTCGACCGCTTCCAGCTCGGCCCGGGTCACCGCCTCACCCGGCTCCAGCCACCTGACCCCGCGGTAGCGGGGCACGTCCAGCAGCACGCCCCGGCCGACCAGCCCGTCGCGGTACGTGGTGACGTCGAGCCCGGTCGCGCCGCGTGAGGTCATCACCTGCTGGGCCGGGCGCCCGTTGTACACCAGCCCCTTGTAGGCGATGTGGCACAGCGCATCCATGTGCGTGTGGCAGTCGCCGTGGAAGGCCAGGCCCACGTAGTCGGTGGCGAACGTGACCCCGCTGGAGCCGATGTCGATGTCGTGCCCCTGGACCACGTGGTGGGTGACCGGGGACGGGTTGTCCGGCCCGGCCACGGTGCTCATCGGGATGGCCATCGTGGCCCGCCGCCCGGAGCGCACCGTGGCCGCGGCGGCCGCCACCTTGTCCGGGGTGAGGTAGTTCATCGTGCCCAGCTCGTCGTCGCCGCCCCAGCGGCCCCAGTTCTTCACCTGCTCGAAAAGCGCGTCGAACTCGGCCAGGGTGACCCGGGCCGGCGGGGTGGTCCTGACGGTTGCCTCGCTCATCACGCATCCCCTCGTGGGCCAGCCGGCCTCGATGGCGTTAGGTAGTGGTCGTAAGCCGCTTGCGGCTTGACCGAGTCGTGCACGACCGCGCCGACCGCGCGGATCATCGCCACCGGATCGCCGCTCTGGAAGATGTTGCGGCCCATGTCCACGCCGGCCGCGCCGTCCTCGATGGCCCGGTAGGCCATGGTCAGCGCGTCCAGCTCGGGCAGCTTCTTGCCGCCGGCCATCACCAGCGGCACCGGGCAGGCCGCGGTGACCGTGTCGAAGCCCTCGGCGCAGTAGTAGGTCTTGACGAAGTGCGCGCCCAGCTCGGCGCAGATCCGGGTGGCCAGCCGCAGGTAGCGGGCATCGCGGGTGAGTTCCTTGCCCACCGCGGTGACCGCCAGCACCGGGATGCCGTACCGCTGGCCCGCGTCCACCAGCCGGGTCATGTTGTGCACCGACTGGGTCTCGTGCTCGCCGCCGATGAACACCTGCACGGCCACGGCGGCCGCGTTGATCCGGGCCGCGTCCTCCATGCTGACCGCGATCTGCTCGTCGGACAGCTCCTTGAGGATGCTCGGCCCGCCGCTGGCCCGCAGCACGATGGGCGGGCTTCCCGCGGGCGGGATCGTGGACCGGACCATGCCGCGCGTGGTCATCAGCGCGTCCGCGTAGGGCAGCAGCGGCACGATGGACAGGTCGACCCGCTCCAGGCCGGTGGTCGGGCCCTGGAAGTAGCCGTGGTCGATGGCCAGCATCACGGTGCGGCTGGTGGCCGGGCGGAACACCCGGGCCAGCCGGCTCTGCATGCCCCAGTCCAGGGCGCCGCAGCCTTTCAGCGGGAACGCCGCGGCGGGCGCGGGCACCCCCGGGGAGAACCGCTCGCCCTCGGTCCGGCTGTCGTTGTCTGCCACCAGGCCTCCTTCAGCTACCCGTTACCCGCGTCCGCGCCCGCCGCCCGCCACAACGGGCTGATCAGGCCGTCTTCGGAAAGCTCCAGCATCCGCGGGTAGATCTGCCGCCACTTCGCGTACCGGTCGTCATAGGTGGCCACCGCGGCCGCCTGCGGCTGGAAGGTGGCCGCCCGCTGGCGCAGGTCGCCTTCCAGCTCGGTCAGGCTGGAATACAGCCCGGCGCCGCGGCCCGCGCACAGCGCCGCGCCCAGCGCGCTGCTCTCGGTCACCACCGGCACGCGGGTGGGCAGGCCGAGCACGTCGGCGATGATCTGCGGCCACAGCGTGCCCTTGGCCGCGCCGCCGGAGAAGGTCAGCTCGCTGACCCGTGCCCCGGTCAGCTCGGTGATGATGCCGAGGTGCCCGCGGACCACGTAGGCGGCGGCTTCCTCGACCGCGCGGATGCACGCGGCCCGGCCGGTGCCGGCCGGGTTGCCCAGGTCGAACCCGGCGAACGCCGGGCTGGCGTGCACCCACCGGCGCGCGTTCATCAGGTTGGACAAGATCGCGACGACGCCGTTCGAGCCGGGCGGGATCCGCGCCGCCTGCTCCTCCATCACCACGTACGGGTCCACGCCGCGCTCCCGCGCGGCGGCCACCTCGGGCTCGCAGAACGCGTCCCGCAGCCAGCGCATGGCCATGCCGCAGTAGAACCCGATGCCCTCCAGCATCCACTCGCCCGGCGTGACGTGGCACAGGGTGCGCAGCCGGATCTCCGGGTCGATGAGCGGCTTGCTGACCAGGATGGTGTTCTGCCAGAACGTGCCGGCCAGCACGGTGAACTCGCCGGCCCGCACGCCGGCGCCGAGCAGGCCGAGCTGGGTGTCGGCGCCGCCGGCCACCACCGGGGTGCCTGCCCGCAGCCCGGTCTGCCCGGCCGCCTCGGCGGTGACCTGGCCGACCACCGTGCCCGGGTCGGCCACCTCGGGCAGCACGTCCGGGGATATCCCGCAGATCTCCGCGATCTGCGCCGACCAGGTCCGGCGGGCCAGGCTGAACATGCCCGAGCTGGAGCCGCAGGACGGCTCGGTGACCTGCACCCCGGCCAGCCGGTAGACGATCCAGTCACTGAGCAGGCCCAGGCTGTGCACCTGGGCGAACAGGTCCGGCCGGTGCCGGGCCAGCCAGCGCAGCCGGGCCGGGGAGGTGATCGACACCCAGTCGCCGGCCTCGGCGAAGATCCGCTCCGCGTTGCCCTCGCGGATCAGGTCGGTGGCTTCCTGCCCGGCCCGGCTGTCCACGTTCGGGCAGGCCCAGATCTCGGTGCCGGCCCGGTCGTAGAGCACGATCCCCTCGCGCATGCTGGTCGCGGCCACCGCCGCGACGTCGGCCCCAGTGGCCCCGGCCGACCGCAGCACGTCCCGGATGCACGCGGAGATCAGCTGCCAGTTGGCCGTCACGTCGAAGTCCTGGCCGCCGGGCACGCCGGGCGGCTCGTGGTGCACCCACTCGCGGAGCGACACCGCGGCCTGCCCGCCCGTCTCGGTGAACAGCAGCGCCCGGCAGCTGCCGGTGCCCGCGTCCACCGCCAGCAGGTACGGCCCGGTCATGGCGCGGCCTCTTTCCGCGCCAGCACCTCGGGGTTCACCAGGTGATCGGGGACCTCGCCGGAGATCAGCCGGGCCACCGCGGCGGCGGCCATCTCGGCCCCGCGGCGCAGCGTCTCCCGGGTGGCGCCGCCGATGTGCGGGGTGATGATCACGTTGGGCGCCGCCAGCAGCGGGTGCCGGTCCCCGGCCGGGCGGCGCTCCACCACGTCCAGTGCGGCGCCGGCCAGGTGGCCCCGGGCCAGCGCCTTGGCCAGCGCGTCCTCATCGACCAGCGACTCCCGCGCGGTGTTGATGAAGAACGCGCCGCGCGGCATCCGGGCGAACTCGGCCGCGCCGAACAGGTGCCGGTTGTCCGCGGTGGCCCGGGCGTGCAGCGAGATCAGCCCGGACCGGCCGAGCAGCTCGTCCAGGGAGACCAGGGTCACCCCGGCCGGGATGTCAGCCGGGGGGACCGGGTCGTAACCGAGCAGGGTGAAGCCGAGCGCCCGGGCGCGCGCGGCCACCTCCCGGCCCACGTTGCCCAGGCCGACCAGGCCCAGCGTCAGGCTGGCCGCCTCGCCGCCGATGAACTGGCTGCCCTCGTAGGTGCTGGCGGCCAGCTCCCCGCCATCGGTCAGGTACCGGGCGGACGAGGCCACGCCGCGGATCAGCATCAGCGCGAACGCCATGGTCAGCTCGGCCACGGCGGGCGCGTTGCGGCCCGGCGCGTTGGTCACCGGGATGCCGCGCTGGCTGGCCGCGGCCACGTCCACGTTCACCGGCCCGCCCCGGGCGCAGCACACCAGCCGCAGCGGCGCGGCGTCCAGCACCTCCGCGCTGACCGGTGCGCCGTGCACCAGCAGCGCGTCGTGGCCCGCCACCGCGGCTACCAGATCAGCCGGGTCGCCGACGTACTCCCGCAGCGCCCGCTCGGAGGCGGTGCGCGGTGCGGCGGCGTCCGTGGCGCCGATCTGCAGCTCGGTCACGGACACAGCACTGCCCAGGCCGGCCAGCGCCGCGGAGAAGACGCTGGCCGGCATGTACCCGTCGCCGACGACCAGGACCCGCACCGTCACGGGTACACGTAGGTGGGTTTGAGGTCGATCGCGTGACCGCTGCCTGATTCCAGCACGAACTTGATCATCGGGGCGGTGTCCAGGTAGTAGAACTCGATCGAGTCGCCGATCCGCCCGCTCATCAGCACGTCGGCGCCGTGGCTGCGCCAGTGGTCGCGGACCAGCGTGCTGTCGTCGTAAGAGTGCTTCATGCACGCGATGTGCTGCACGCCCTCGCCGTGGGTGTCCAGGAACTGCTGGTAGATGCTGGGCCCGCTGACCGGCTGGATCAGCTCGAAGCCCAGCCCGTCCACCGAGGTCTCCGCGCCGATCATCCGGTACTCGGCCGGCTCGCCGTTGACCCTCGTGTCGTGCAGCAGCGGCGGCGCGTACTCGAACACGCTCCACGGGCCCCAGCCCAGGGTCTGCGTGTAGGACTTGAGCGCGGCTTCCATGTCCCGGACCACCACCGCGATCTGGGTGATCTTCATCGGGGTGGGCGGCGGGATGATCTGCCGGGTGTCGCTGTCAGACATGTCTTCCTCCTCAGCCGGGGACAGGGGATTGCAGCTGGTCGAGAATCCGGCGCAGGTTGCCGGGCGGGTCGGTGCCGTCGTAGATCGCGCTCCCGCTGACCACGACGTCCGCGCCCCAGCTGGCCACCTCGGCCGCGTTGCCCAGGGTCACCCCGCCGTCCACGCCCACCTGGACGCTGATGCCCAGCCCGGCGGCCAGTTCGCGGACCGCGCGCACCCGGCGCGGCGTGTTCGCGGCCGGCCGCTGCCCGGGCCAGCCCGGGTCCACCGCGAGGACCAGGACCAGGTCGGCCAGTTCCAGCACCGGGTCGATGGCCTGCACCGGGGTGCCCGGGCTGATCGCCACCCCGCGCAGCACCGGGGCGCCGGCCTCCTCGCTCAGCGCGGTGAGCTCCTGCATCGTGCGGTGCAGGTGCCGGGTCGCCTCGGCGTGCACGGTGACCACCGCCGGCCCGGCCGCGACCACCTCCGGCAGCAGCCGCCGCGGCTCGTCCACCAGCAGGTGCGCGTCCACCGGCACCCCGGCCGAGGCCACCGCGGCGAGGAACGCCGGCCCGACAGTGAGCTGCGGGCAGAACGTGCCGTCCATCACGTTGACATGGGCCCAGCACCCGGTGCCGCGCAGCATGGCCAGTTCGGCGCCCAGCCGGGTCAGGTCGGCGGTCAGCACCCCGGCGCTGAGCCGGGGCCCGGCGGTCACGGCGCCGCCCCGGGCTGGCCGGGCAGCTCGATCGCGGCGTCGCCCTCCAGCGGGATGCCCAGCGTCTGCCCGCCGTCCAGCACCACGGTCTGCCCGGTGATGTAGCCGGAGTCCGGGCCGGCCAGGAAGCCGACCAGCCGGGCCACGTCGTCCGGCTCGGCGAACCGGCGCAGCGGGATCTTCTTCAGGTACTCGGGCCCGCGTACCGGGTCCTCGATGATCCACTGCGCGATCCGCGTGTTGACCACGCCCGGCGCGACCGCGTTGATCCGGATGCCGTGCCGGGCCAGGTCCAGCGCGGCGGCGCGGACGAAGGTGACCACCGCGCCCTTGCTGGCGCTGTAGCCGACCAGGTTCTCCTCCACCTGGATGGCGTTGGTGGACGCGGTGACCACGATCGAGCCGCCGCGTCCGGCCATGGCCCGGGCCGCCTCCTGGGTGCACAGGAACACGCCGGTCACGTTGACGTCGAAGACCCGCTGCCACTGCTCGTCGGTCACGTCCAGCAGCGGGCGCACGTCCGCGATCCCGGCGCTGGCCACCATGACGTCCAGCCGCCCGGCGTGCGCCACGCAGGCCGCCACGGCCCGCTGCACGTCGGCCCGCCGGCTCACGTCCCCGCCCACCGCGCGGGCGTTGCTGCCCAGGCCGGCGGCGGTCTTCGCGGCCTCGTCGGGGTCGCTGTCCAGCAGCACGACGCGGGCGCCGGCGTCCGTGAAATACCGGGCGATGCCGGCCCCGATGCCCCGGGCCGCGCCGGTCACCACCACGCCCTGGCCCGCGAACCTGCCGGTCATCGCACCTCCTCGCGGGCCTATCGGAGCACTTGCTCAGATGACGGTCATTCGCTCAGCCTGAGTATTGAACAGGACCGGGGGATGCCGCAAGGACCCGACCGGTCAGCGCGGCTGCCCCCGCTCCAGTTCGAGCAGCCGGATGGCGGCCAGCTCGTTGGTTACCAGCACGTCGAGGAACCCGCCGTGCAGCGCGCCGAGGATCGCCTCGGCCTTGTGCGCGCCGCCGGCCACCCCGACCACCTTGGGGATGCGCCGCAGGTCGGCCAGGTCGATGCCGATCCGCCGGTCGTGGATGGGCAGGTCGACGACGCGCCCGCTGGCGTCGAAGAACTGGCCCAGGATGTCGCCGACCACCCCCCGCTCGCGCAGCCCCCGGCTGTCCTCGGCGTTCAGGTAGCCCATGTGCACGATCGTCGCGTCGGCGGTCGGGGTGCCCACGCCGACCAGCGCGTGCTCCACGTCGCAGGCCTGCTTCAGCACCTGCTGGATCGTGGGTTCCGCGCGCAGCGCGGCGGCCAGCGCGGCGGTGGACGCCATGATCGGGCTGGGGATCACGGTGGCCGAGGTGAGGTCGGCCGACTCGCTGGTGATCTCGCCCTTGGAGGACAGGATGGTCTGCAGGTAGCCCTCGACCCCGCCGGTCAGCGTGACCATGTGCACCGGCCCGACCGCGCCGAAGCTGGTCGCCGCGATCACCCGGGACACGGTCTCGCCCCAGCCCACGCCGAGGCTGGCGCCGGGCCGCAGGTGGGTGCTCATGAACTGGGCGCCGCCCAGGCCGACCCGGGCGTTCAGCACGTGGTGATCCAGCGGCTCCTTGTCGTGGTCCGGCACGACCAGCGCCTCGGCCAGCCCGAACGCATCGCGCAGTTCGCCGCTCAGCTCGAACGCGTCCAGGTAGTCGGTGTTCAGGTTGATCGACACCAGGCCGACCTTGCGGGCCCGGTCGAGCAGCCGCCCGACCGAGGCCCGGGACATGGACAGCCGCCGGGCGATCTCATCCTGGGTCAGCTCGTCCTTGTAGTAGTACCAGGCCGCCCGCAGCAAGAGCTCCTCTGAGCTCCAGCGCCCCGCGTCGTCGGCTCCCTCTGCCCTCACCGCTCCACCCTATTTTTCTTAACGGCCGGTGCGTGGCCGCTGCCGCATCTCAGGCATGCGGGATCACCTGGCCCCCGTCCAGCGGGATCACCGCGCCGGTCATGAACGCGGACACCGGGCTCAGCAGCAGCGCGATCCACCGTGCGACCTCGGCCGGGTCGCCGATCCGGCCCAGCGGCACCTGGCTCTCCAGCCACCGGTAGGCCTCGTCCAGGTCGTCGGCCCAGGTGGCGTGGATCGGGGTGTCGATCGGGCCCGGTGCGATGCAGTTGACCCGGATGCCGTCCGGCGCCAGCTCCCCGGCCAGCGACTGGGTCAGGTAGTCCAGCGCGCACTTGGTCATCCCGTACACCGACTGCCCGGACAGCCGCAGCGTGCCCGATGACGAGCTGATGTTGACCACCGACTTGACCGGCGACTGGCACAGCGACGGCAGCGCGGCCTGGATGAGGAAGTACGGCGCCCGGATGTTCGTGGCCAGCTGCTCATCGAACCCGGCCACCTGCCACTCGGCCAGTGGCGCGTGCTGGCACATGGCCGCGTTGTTGACCAGCCCATCGACCCGGCCGAACGCGGCCAGCGCGGCCTCGATGACCCGGGCCGGGCTGGCCGGGTCGGCCAGGTCGGCGGGCACGGCCACGGCCGCCCCGCCCGCGCCCTCGATCGCACCGGCGCACTCCCGGAGCAGTTCCGGCCGCCGGCCGACCAGCACCACCGACGCGCCCGCCGCCCCGAGCAGCCGCGCGGCCGCCGCGCCGATCCCGCTGCCCGCCCCGGTCACCACGACCGCCGAGCCGGCCAGGCCGAGGTCGATGACGCCCCCGGGGGCGGCGGCTGCGCTGCCTGACATGGGCTGAGCATATGTCAATCTGATGAGCGCTCGCTCGGCGCGCGGCGGCCGGTGGCTAATGCGGGTCCGGGGTGGCGGCCGGGCGCACCGCCGCGGCGCGGGACGCCCGGGCCGGGGCCGGGATGAGCAGCCCGGCGGCCACGCAGCCGGCCAGGAACAGCGCGGACATCGCGAACGAGGCGGTGAACCCGGGCAGCGCGGGCAGGCCGCGCACCGTGCTGGCGGTCACGAACGTCGCCGCGATCTGCCCGCCCAGCGCGCCGCCGAGCGTGCGCAGCACGGTGTTCATCCCGCTGGCCACGCCGGTCTGCCCGGCCGGGACGGCCTGCACGATCAGGTTGCCGAGCGCCGCGAAGGCCAGCCCGATGCCCACGCCGAGCAGCGCCGAGCTGGCCAGCATGTCGTAGGGCTGCTGGCTGGAGATCACCAGCCACGCGCAGGCGGCCGCGGACAGCGCCGCGCCCGCGATCAGCGCCCGCCGGGAGGTGAACCGCCGCTCGACCCGGCCGGCCAGGCTGCCCAGCACGCCCATGCCCACCGCGCACGGCAGCAGGTACAGCCCAGCGGCCACCACCGAGGCCCCGTAGCCGAACCCGGTGCTGCGCGGCAGCTGGGCGTACTGCGGCAGCAGCAGGAACCACGCGTACAGCCCACCGCCCAGCAGGAACGCGGCCAGGTTGGCCGTCCACACCCCGCGCCGCCGCATCATGCCCATGTCGATCAGCGGGTTGCGGCTGCGCAGCTCGACCAGGACCCAGGCCACGCACAGCGCCAGGCCCGCCCCGAGCAGGGCCAGCGTGGCCGGGGCGGTCCAGCCCCACGCGGTGGTCTGCGCGATGCCGAGCAGCACCCCGGACAGGCCGGCCGTCATCAGCGCGGCCGCGGCCCAGTTCACCCGGCCCGGGGTACGGACCCGGGATTCCGGGATGAACCGCCAGGCGCAGAAGGCGGCCGCGACCATGGCCGGCAGCGGGATCCAGAACAGCCAATGCCAGCTCAGGTGCTCGGCGATGACCCCGCCGATGACCAGCCCCAGGCCCCCGCCGACGCCGAGAATGGCCGACATCAGCCCGATGCCGGACGCCACCCGGTCCGGGGGGAACTCGTCCCGGACGATCGCGAACGACAGCGGGAAGATGCCGCCCGCCACGCCCTGGATGAGGCGCGCCACGATCAGCACCGGCAGCGACCCGGCCAGCGCCGCCAGCAGCGTGCCGGCCGCCAGCGCCAGCAGGGTCCACACCAGCAGCCGCTGCTTGCCGTACATGTCGCCGAGCTTGCCGATGATCGCCGTGCCGACCGAGGCGGACAGCAGGAACCCGGTCAGCAGCCAGGTCACCCCGGTCTCGCTGGTGTGCAGGCTGCGCTGGAAGGTAGGCAGCGCGGGGATGACCGCGGAACTGAGCACCGCGTAGGCCAGCGCCGCCAGCGATACCACGGCCAGGATCACGTTCGGGTTGGCCGGCTGGTCAGGGCGGAGCCGGGGCATCCCGTCACTGTAACCGAGCGGGTTTCGCCGCCAGCCGGGGCGGAACGCCCCGGGACGCGCCCGGCCACTCGCTTCGCTCAGTGGTACGAATGCCAGGCTGGACTTTTCATCAGCTTCGATTATGTGTTTGAATAACCTCGTGGCGCACAACGACATGGTCGCGGCCCTGGCCACCGGGGCCGGTCACCCCGTGGTGGCCGGCCTGCTCGGTCTGGGCGCGGTGGGACTCGCGGCCGTGGTGGTCGCCATGGCCTGGAGCGTGCACGTACGCCAGATCCGGCTGGCCGAGCAACTGGCCCGCAAGCAGTTCATCGTGACCGGTGACGCGGACGCGGCGCACGCGAACGGCGCCGGCGACGCGGCAGCTGCGCTGCTGGCCGAGGCTGAGCAGGCGGCCGAGCCGGCCGCCACCTCACGGGTGATCGTGGACGGCCCGGAAACCGTGGTCGTCGGCGAGCAGGTCCGCTACCGGGTCCGGCCCAACGGCACCCGGAAGACAGCCTCCTGGGCGGTCGGTGGCGGGTCGGTGGCCCAGGCGCCGGACCCGGCCCATCCGGACGAGCTGCTGCTCATCGCCGACCAGCCCGGCGACCTGATCGTCACCGCCCGGGTGCGCGAGGGCATGATGGAGCGCCGCGGCACCAAGCAGATCACCGCGGTCGAGGACGTGACCAACACCAGCCCGCCGTTCACGTTGCGCCTTTGCCTGCACGGCTGGGGGCTGATCACGGTGGGCGTGCTGATCGTCGGCTTCACCGGCGCCCTGGTGGCGCTGGGCACCCTGGCCGCCGCCGACTTCCTCGCGCTGGTCGCCTCGGTGGGCGCCGTGCTCGGCGTGGTCGCTGTCGCCCTGGGCGGCGACTCGGGCGGCGGGGCAGGCTCCAGCCCGGGACCGGCCCGGCCCCGCCCCTGACCGTTGGCTGACCAACGACGAGCGCAACCCGAGGGAACTGCGCCACGCTGGGTATGCATAAGCCCGGACGTGGATGTGGCCGCACCTTGAGGAAGCGCCATGGCCCGGTTGCGGAGAGAGCGTCTGCGGTGGGCAATCGCTGGCGTGCTGGTGGTAGCACTGGCTGTCGCCGCGGGGGTGGCCTGGCCCCTGGTACAGCGCTACACCGGTGCCGCACCCCCGGCTCAGTTTTACGAACGGGTCCAGCTGGACCCGGCGCTCGACTACGCCAAAGTTCTCGGCGTAGCGCACAACGCCGGCAACAATCCCGGAACGCTGGCCACGGCGCTGCGCGACGGAGCCGACGTTATCGAGGTCGACGTGCTCTCGGCGCACGGCCAGCTGGTGGCCGGCCGCCCGCAGCCGTGGTCCTGGCTGGCTGAACGGCTGTTCCGCGGGCCGACGCTGGCGGAAGCCTGGAACCAGGCGGCGGCCGCCGATGTCCTGAAGCTCGACCTGATGCAGACAGACCACAAATTCCTGGATGAACTGGTCGCGTTCCTGACCGCGCGGTCCAGGTCCCGGCGCGTGATGATCTCCAGCCGCGACCCGGGAGCCCTGGCCTACCTGCATCGCCGGCTGCCCGACGTCACTCTGCTGTTCAGCGTGGCCTTCCCTGACGCAGTCCAGCAGCTCCAGTCGGATCACGCGCTCCAGCAGGTCATCGGCGGCGCATCGGTCTTCCAGGGCCTGGTGGACGCGAACCTGGTCACCTGGATGCACGAGCACAAGCTGATCATCCTGGCGTGGACGGTCAACGAGAGCCAGCGGTTCAACCAGCTGGTACGGCTAGGCGTCGATGGCATCACCACGGCGAACCTGGCCATCCTCCGGGCCCTCAGGTGATCTGTCACGCCCGCCCGGGCCCGGCGGCGGACGTCGGCCGCGTTGATGACCCAGCTACACGTTCGACGTGATACTGCCGCCGTCGATCTGGTAGACGGCGCCGGTGATGAAGGCGGCCTGCCGGGAGGCGAGGAACGCGACCAGGCTGCCGAGTTCGGCCGGGTCACCGAACCGGCCCACCGGGATCCTCGCGGCCACCGGCGCGAGCTGTTCCTGGAGCTTGGCATCGGCCTCCGGGCTGACCCCGGCGCCGGGGATGATCCGCTCGGTCAGGAACGACCCGGGCAGCACGAGGTTGATCGTGATGCCATCCTTGGCCAGGTCGGGCATGAGCGCCTTCATCAGCCCGGCGATGCCCGGGCGGATCCCGTTCGACAGGTCGATGCCCGGCACGGGCTGCTTCACTGAACTCGACTGGATGCCAATGATGCGGCCCCACCGCCCGGTGCGCATGTACGGCACGACTTCCCGGATGAAGCGGACGAAGTTCAGCGTGACCACGTCGAACGCCTGCCGCCAGTCCTCGTCGGTGAAGTCAGCGAACCGGCCCAGCGGCGGGCCACCTGAGTTGTTGACCAGGATGTCCACCCCGCCGAACCGGTCCGAGGTCGCGGCCACGGCGCTGCGGATGCCCGCCGCGGTGCTGAGGTCGGCCGGGACGGCCAGCACCTCGGCGCCCGTTTCCTGCCGGATGATCCCGGCCGCCGCCTGCAGGTCGGCGTCCGTCCGCGCGCAGATCGTGACGCGCGCGCCCTCCCGGGCCAGCGCCAGCGCGGACGCCCGGCCCAGCCCCTTGCTCGACGCGGCGACCAGCGCGACCCTTCCGTCCAGCCCCAGATCCATGACGCTCCTGTTCCGCGGTCAGCCTGCGCCGAAGCATACGAAGCCGGCTGTGCTCACCGCCGCCCAGCCCCGCCGTGGCGACTGGCCGCGGCGGGGCTGGGGTGTCGACATGGCGCGGGAGGGTTTAGCCGGGGATGTCCTCGGCGCGCTGGACGTACTGCACGCCCAGCCGGTCCAGTACCGGGCGCAGGCCGTTGTGGTCCACGCCCAGGGTGCCGGCCGCCAGCACCTGGCGGGCCGCGGCCTCGCGCTCGATCCGGGCCTGGCTGGCCTGCAGCACGCTGGCTGCGCTGGCGCGGCCAATGACGCAGACGCCGTCGTCGTCCGCGACCACCACGTCACCCGGGTTGACGATCTGGCCCGCGCAGCACACGGTCAGGTTCACCGAGCCGGGCGACGCCTTGACCGTGCCCTGCGCGTGCACCGCGCGGCTCCACACCGGGAAGCCCATCGCCCGCAGGTCGGCGACGTCGCGCACGCCAGCGTCGATGACCAGGCCGGCGCAGCCCCGGTGGGCCAGCGAGGTGGCGATCAGCTCGCCGACCATGCCGTCGGTGGACCGGGACGTGGTCGTGACGACCAGGACGTCGCCCGGGGCGACCATCTCCACCGCGGCGTGCACCATCAGGTTGTCGCCCGGCGGGCAGGACACGGTGACCGCCGGGCCGGCGATCCGGGTGCCGTCCTGGACCGGCCGGATGCCCGGTCCCAGCAGCCCGGTGCGCCCGGCCGCCTCGTGCACGGTGGCCACGCCCGCGTCGCGCAGCCCGGCCATCACCGCCGGGTCGGCCCGGTCGATCTCACGGACCACGAAGTGTGCCATCCGGCGCCCCTTACTGCCGACCGCCCCCGCCCGCCCAGTCTGGGTCAGGCGAACTCGCGGGCGACGGTCGGGTACACCCGCTGGTACGCCTCGCCCTTGACCGTGGTCTGGTGCCCGAGGTTAGCGCTGGAGTTGCGCACCAGCTGGGTACCGCGCCGGGCCGCCACGTCCGTGTAGTACTGCCAGAGGTGCTGCTGGCCCGCCATCATGTGCATAGCCTGCCGCTTGCGCTCCCAGACCTCGGTGATGTCGAGCAGCAGGTCCGGCTTGAAGTCGCACATCTCGCTCTGGTGCGGCTCGAAGCAGAACACCGGGGGCGCGCCCAGCGGCGTGCCGCCGGGCTCAACGCCGGGGGCCTGGGCCAGGATGCGGGCCTTCATGGCCAGGTGGAAGGCCATCGGATGGTCGAAGTTGTACGGGTCCCGCTCGGGGTGGGTGAGCACCACCGTCGGCTGCGTCTCGCGGTACAGCGCGACCAGGCCGTAGAGCAGCTCCGGCGTTTCCACCAGCGGGTAGTCGCCCGCGTCGAACGTGCGCAGCTGCGCGCCGAGGACCTTGGCCGCGTCCTCGGCCTCCTGCCGCCGGATGTCCTTGATCTCGCCGAGCACCTTGCCCTGCCGCCACAGCCGGGCCGACTCGCCGCGCTCGCCGTAGCTCAGGCAGGCCACCGTGACCTGCGCTCCCGCCGCTGCGTACAGCGCGGCGGCCCCGCCCGCGCGCCACACGAAATCGGCCGCGTGCGCGCTGATGATCAGCATGGAAGCATCCGAACTGGGCATAGCACAGAACCTAGATGGCACCCCCCGGATTGTCTACAGTAATGTCAGCATTAAGGTGAACGCCGCCGCCGGAGGACATGCCGTATGTCATCGCAGGCCATCGGGTCGTAGCGCTCGCCGGCGATTGGCGCCTGCTGGCTACCTGGCTAGCGGTGCGAGCATGTCCCGGACCGCCTCGAAGATCGAGAAGTGGCCGTGGCCAGGGTAGATCCGCAGCTGTGCGCCGGGTATCGCGGCGGCGAACAGCCGGGCGTGCCCGGGGGGCACGGTCCGGTCCGCGTCCCCGTGGCAGACGAGGGCCGGCGCCTGGATGGACCCCAGCTCGAAGCCCCACGGCCGGGTGAGCACCCGCAGGTCCTGGCCCACCCCCTGGCTGCCCTGGCGGAACGCTTCCAGGTAGTTGGCCAGGAACGGGTCGCGCAGGCCGGGCTGCTCCAGCGCCCGGCGGTCGATGCCGGGCAGTTCGCTGGTGGCCACGCGCAGGAACAGCTCAGGCGAGGTGCGGGCCAGCGCGGCCAGGCGGCCGAGGAACCAGCCGCCAAAGCCGGGCACCCGCCGGGCCGCTTCCAGCGACAGCCGCTCCCCAGCCGCCATCCCGCCGGTGGGCCACCCGGGCGCGCCCAGCGCGGACATCAGCGTGAGGTGGCTGACCCGGCCGGGCAGCCGGGCCGCGCACGCCGCCGCGAACGGGCCGCCCCCGGACACCCCGACCAGCGCGGCCGTGTCGATCCGCAGCGCGTCCAGGACCAGCCGGGCGTCCGCCACCCAGTCCGCGAGCTGGGCCAGGCGGCGGGGGCCGGTACGGCCGGTGCCCGGCCGGTCCGGTGCCACAATGCGCAGCCCCAGCTCGCCCGCAACCTCCGCGAACATCCGCGCCGACAGCCGCGAATCGGCCAGCCCGTGGCACAGCACGACCGGGGCCGCACCCGGTTCGCCGGCCACTTCGCAGGTGATCACGCTGCCGTCGTCCCGCCGCACCTCCACCCCACCATGGTCCCGCGCCGGGATCTGCCGGCTACCGGCCCGTCGCGTACCCGCTGGCGTATTCGTCGTGCCGGCGCACCCACAGCTGAGGCGGATCGCCCTCGTCGCGGCCGGCCGGGGCGCGGTCGAGGAAGCCGTAGTAGCTCATCATGAACTCCAGGCCGCGGGCGGTCGTCGAGTAGGTCAGGTAGGCAGTGCCGTCCTGCCGGGCGTAGCTGCTCATCACTGGCGCCTCGGACAGGTAAGCGGCTGGTTCGGTGCCGCACTCCTGGGCCAGCTGGCTGACCACCGGCGGCGCGCTGTCGCCCAGGATCTCCCGCGTCGCCTCCACCGGGCGGGAGATCTCCAGGTCGAAGTTGTAGTCGCTGCCGTTGGAGGAGGCCCACGGGAAGCTCCACCCCATCCGCCGCTGGTACGCCAGGAGCTTGTCCAGCGGTGCCCGGGAAATGCAGGAGAACGTCACGCCGCGCGCGTTCAGGTGAGCAACCGCACCGTTGAAGGTGTCCGCTGCCGACGAGCAGACCGGGCAGCCCGCGGTGTACGAAGGGCCGAACATGAAGTGGTACACGAGTAGCTGGGAGCGGCCGTCAAACAGCTCCGGCAGCGTCTTGGGCCCGCTGCCGGTGTCGAAGCGGTACTCCTTTTCGATCGGCACCCACGGCAGGCTGCGCCGCTCCTCCGCGAGCTGGTCGTTCCGCCTCGTCAGTTCCTTCTCCTTGGCCAGCAGCTCGCTGCGGGCGGCCAGCCACTCCTCGCGTGTTCCGACTTTGTGCTTTTCCACCTGGAATCTCCTTCTCTGTCGCTTTCGCTGCGGGCCGGTCAGAGCATCACGATCAGCATCGCCGCCATGCCAGCGCTCATCGCGGCCTGACCAGCGGCAGCGGTATCAGCCACCCGCACCCCCGGGCCAACGGCCCGGGCCGCCCACGGCAGGGCGGCAGCCGCGCAGCAGGCCGCAACCAGGCCGCTGACCGCAAGCACCGGAATGGACGGGCCAGCACTGGACATGGCCGTCATCCCGGCCATTGCGTCCTGGCCAGTGCCGGGTGGCCGGATCCCGGCCACGCCGGACAGCGCGACGAGCATCCAGATCATCGCGCCCCCCATCAGCGCATGATGCAAGCCGACCAGACGGGGCTGGCGGAACTGCCCAAACCTGCCCCAGCTGGCCAGCCCGAACCAGAGCGCGGCGCACCCGAACCCGGCTACCTGCAGCCATGTCACGGCGGCCGGCTCCGGCCACCACGTCATGGCGATCAATGCTGCGCACATCACGACGCAGAACGCCGCTGCGGGCTGGTCCGCCCGCCGCGCCTGCCCGGCTGGCTGCCGCCACCGCCACACGGTACCCAGCGCCGCCGCCGCGAACACCGCTGTAAGCAGCCATCTGGCCGTCTCTGACTCGATCATCATGACCGGTCTCCAGCGGGTCTCATGCCGCCCTCCCGAGTAACGTGCAACCTTCGGTTGCGTGTACTGGCAGGCTAACCCGGGCCCGGCTAACGCGCAACTGATTGGTTGCAGGTTTCAGCGGCCGCAGAACTCGTTGCCCTCTGGGTCGTGCATGACTACGTAGTAGGACGGGTCATCGGGATCGCTGTCCCGGCTGCGCGGCTCCATACTCGCCCCATCGAAGGCCGCCTCGCCGCCCAGCCGGGCCGGGTCATTCGCATCGATAGTCAGCTGCCAGAACACCACGTCCCGACGCTATATCCAGCCCCTGACACTGCGGGTGCCGGCAAGCGCGCACGTCGCCAGGATCACAGCGGGCCTCGTCGCGCACCACGGCACCGCGCAGCCCGTCGACCAGCTCGGCCGCGGCTACGTGATCAACCCGGAGATCCAGGTCCCTGGGATCGACCGGCATGGCCTGTGGCTGTGGCAGAACGCCTCGTGGCTGGCCACCGCCGGCAGCTGGGCCATTGGTGCCCTGGCGGTCGCGCTCATCGCGCTCGGCCGCGCCGCGTACAGCAACGCCAATACTCGCCGTACCGTGGGCATCCTCTGGGATCTCGGTACGTTCTGGCCGCGGGCCACCCATCCGCTGGCGCCGCCCTGTTATTCCGAGCGGACCATGCCCGACCTGATCAACCGGACCAGGTGGCTCGCGCCGGGCCAGCGACCCCATCGGTGGCCCGGTCTTCCGTGATTACCTGGCCATCGAAGCCCTGTACCGGCCCGGTGCCAACGGTAGGGGCGGGGACAATGACGATGTGGACCGCCAGTTCCTCGATCCCTTGTTCAATCCCCGGATGGGGACACGGCCAGTCCGCCCATACTGGGCCACTCGGGGTACTTCGACGATCGCTATTTCAGCTCGTGTTTGCAGAAGGTGATTCTGCTGGCCGCCAGCCGGGGGACCGCCCGGGTCACGCTGCCTGCGGACGGTGCTGGGGGAGCGGGACCCGGATCGTGACGCAGTCCGCGGAGAAGTCCGTGCGCATCTCGGTCCAGTGACTGGCGATCATCGACCGGACCCGGTGGTTGTCATGCAGCACATCCATCTGCAGGGACGTCACCCCGCGGGCCTGGGCCCGGGACATCAGCGTGCGGATCAGCGCGGACCCCACGCCCTGGCTCTGCCAGGCGTCGGCGACCACCACGCCAATGTCAGTCGCCGGGTCCGCGCTGGGCCCGTCCTGGTCCACGGCCATGCCGTGCCCGATGATGACCCCGCCGCGCACCGCGACCACCGCGTCCACGCTGGCCGGCTCGCCTGCCAGGCTGCGGAGCATGGCCGCGGTCGGGGTGAGCGGGGCGAAGAATCTCAGCACCCGGGTGCGCACTGAGAGCCGGGCGAAGAAGTCGCGCAGCCCGGCACCGTCGGCCGCGTTCGCCGGCCGGATCTCGGCCCCATCCGGGCCGGGCGCCAGGCGCTTCTGGGTTCGGTCCACAGACCCAGCATGCGGGCGGATTGCTGAGTCTGTCAAGCAGATTTAGGATGTGGTCATGGGACGGCCCTGGATCCTGGACTACGACTCGGCCAACTGCGCGATCGGCGCGGCGGTGGCCGTCATTGGTGAGCGGTTGACGTTCCTCGTGCTGCGCGAGGCGTTCAACGGCGTGCGCCGCTTCGATGACATGCAGCGCCGCACCGGCATGGCCCGGCAGGTGCTCAGTGACCGGCTGGCCCGGCTGGTCCAGGAAGACCTGCTGCGCAAGGTGCCCTACCAGGCCAGCGGCCAGCGCACCCGGCACGAGTACCGGCTCACCCAGAAGGGCCTGGACCTGTACCCGGTGCTGGTCGCGATGATGGAGTGGGGCAACCAGCACGCGGTCGGCGCGGCTGGCCCGCAGGTCGAGCTGCTGCACCGCGACTGCGGGGAGCCGGTGCACCTGCAGCTGGCCTGCCGCGCCGGGCACGTCCTGGAATCCCCCCGGGAGATCACCCCGGTGCCTGGCCCGGGCGCCCGTAAGATCGCGTGATTGCCCGGCGCCCGCCGTGGTCGCTCGCGGCCAGCAGCCAGAAGGTGGCAGCCTGCGGGTATGCAGAAGGTTTCCGTGTACCTGGAAAACGGCTTCGACCATGACCATGTGACACTGGCCGCGGGCGACCAGCTGCTCGACGAGCAGTTCGACGTGAGCACGCGGTACCAGATCGGCCTGGCCCGCAAGCTCGATGTCGTGATCCCCGGCGGTGGGCCACGCGTGCTCCGGGTCGCATTGCCCGACCGGGGCCTGACCGCGGATGTGCCCCTGGACCCGGTGCCCGGCCCGCACATCAGGGTGAATGTGGCCGGGGACCAGCTGGTCGCCGAGGCGGATCCGGACCCGCCCAGATTCGCCTGACCGCGGGACCTCAAGTACAGAGCTGGTAAAGCCGGCGTATCAGGAGCGCAAAGCCGGCCTCCCTTCCAGGTAGCACCGGTCGACATGAGGGGAGTTCCGATGCCACGCACGCGCACCACCACTACCCGCTCAGCCACCCGCAGCCGAGGCGCCGCCAACGGCGCTACCGCGCTGCAGCGTTACCGCTCGGCCCGCGACAGCCAGGCACAGGTCAGCGCCGTCGCTGACACCGCATCGTGGACCGTCACCCCCGGTGATGGAAACGCCGAGGCCGCTATCGAGACCGTCAGCCCGCCTGCGCTCGGCTGGCCATTCCCGCCCGTGCGCTGGTCGGGTATTTACCGGCACGGGGGAATCAACTGGCCGCTGCCGCCGCTGCCCGTGGCGTCAGCAGAGCCAGCGCCGCCGGCTGGGCAGGGCCAGCAGCCGGATGCCGACGGCATGGACGGCGCCGCGGCCGAGGCCAGCCCGCCGGCCGAAGCCGCCGCGGCCGGGTTCCCGTTCCGCACCGAAGAGCTGCGGGTGGACGTGGATGGCCTGTTCCCGACCATGACCGTGAGCGGCACCATCAGCGGGCTCTTCATCGGCCACCTGACCTGGATCGCCCGGGTGACCAGGCAGCCGAATGGCGCCTACACCGGGGCGATCAGCTACCGCGACGGCAACGCCGCACTGCGCCCGCATGCGAACGTGTCGGTCACGCTGCACGGGCTGCCGTTCCTGCCGCCGTTCCTCCGCTACGCCAAGGCCCGGTTCACCGGCGGCCCCGCGCCGGACGTCGTGCTCCACTACGGGTTCACCCAGGCACACTTCCGCGACGTCGCGTTCGAATACGACACGGTCAGTGACGCGACCTCGGTCACCAGCTACAACCCGACCAGCCACCCGAACCACCCGCCCACGGTGCCGAATACCACCCTGAGCCTGGAGTCGGCCTACGCCCGGCTGGGCATCCGGGTCACCAAGACTGGCGGCGACAGCGCCGTCCCGATCGCTGGGGCCGGGCCCAACACGACCTGGTCCGACCAGGAGATGCACGACGCCATGGAGGCCCACTGGTCCCGCTGGAAGGACGCACCGCAATGGGCGGTCTGGGTGCTCTTCGCCCGCCTGCACGACATGGGCACCGGGCTGGGCGGGATCATGTTCGATGACATCGGGACGGCCCAGCGGCAGGGCTGCGCCATCTTCAGCGAGTCCTTCATCTCGCAGGCACCGGCCGGCGAGGCGAACCCCGGCCCGTGGGTGCAGCGGATGCGGTTCTGGACCGCCGCACACGAGATCGGGCACACGTTCAACCTGGCGCATTCCTGGCAGAAGTCCCTGGGTACCCCATGGGTCCCGCTGGCAGACGAACCCGCTGCGCTCAGCTACATGAACTACCCGTACATCTATCCCGGCGGCGGGACGGATACGTTCTTCGCCGCTTTCGAGTTCGGGTTCAGCCCGGACGAGCTGCTGTTCCTCCGGCACGCGCCGGAACGGTTCGTGCAGCAGGGCAACGAGCTATGGTTCGTCAACCACGCCTTCGAGCACGAGACGTTCGAGCAGCTCAGGGCGAACACCAGCGGCGCTCTCGAACTCGAAGCCCGGGTGCACCGCGAGCCCCGTTACGAGTTCCTGGAGCCCGTGCTGGTGGAACTGCGGCTGAAGAACACCTCATCCACGGCCTGCATCGTGGACGCGAACGCTCTCACCGGCGACGGGGTGGCCATCATCGTGCAGAAGAACGGATCACCCCCGCAGCGCTGGACGCCGTTCAGCCGGCGGTGCGCCGCGCCGCAGCCGAAGGTGCTGGAGCCCGGGGAGGCGATCTACGCACCGGTGTTCCTCTCCGCTTCGACCTCCGGCTGGCTCATCAGCGAGCCCGGCAGCTACCGGATCTACGCTGCGGCGCAGACCGGAAGCGGCATGGCGCTGAGCCGACCGCTGCAGATCACGGTCGGCCGGCCGGCCAGCCCGGCAGCAGAGCGGCTGGCCGGGGACGTGTTCACCCGGCCGGTCGCGCACACCCTCGCTTTCGGCGGATCGCGCGTGCTGGCCGAGGCCAACGACACCCTGCGCGACGTTGTCAGCGAGCTGCCCGGCTCCCGGCTGGCCGTGCACGCCCGGGCCGCGCTGGGCGCCCCGATGGCCACCGATGGGAAGGTGCTGGGGCTGTCCACGGACGGATCAGGCGAGACGATCACCCTGCAGTCAGCCCGCCCGCAAGAGGCGAGCGCGCTGCTCTCCGCCGCGATGCAGGACTTCCCGGCCGCCGCCGATTCCCTGGGCCACATCGGCGTCACCGGCTACGCCCGGAAGCTGGCCGGTGCGCTGGGCGCGGAAGGTAACGCCGCGGCGCAGCAGCAGTTCCTCGACGACTCGGCCGCGACACTCGAACGCCGTGGGGTGCTGCCCGCAGTGGTCCAGGGGCTGCGCCAGTCGGGTGTTTCCGACTGATGCGGTTAACTTCTCCCGGCCTGGGTGTCGGCCCGGGCCGGGGGGAGCGCCACGCTAGGCCCCCGGCGGCCCAGCCAGGGGGCACTGGTCAGGACCAGGATGAGCGCGATAGCCACCAGGGACAGCGTCAGGCCGGTGGTGAACCCGGGTGGAGTGTAGGTCCAGGTCAGCACGCCCTGGCCGGGCGGCACGTTGACGGCCTGCACGACACCGGCCCGGCTGACCGGCAGGCTGGCCGCGGGGCCGCGCGCAGGCTGCCAGGTGGCGGTCCAGCCCGGGATGGCGGCCACCGCGCGGATCACGCGGACGCCGTGCGGCGAGGACACCGTGGCCGCGGTGGGCGCGGTCGCCGGGCCGGCCCGCTGCCGCACCACGGCACCGGACGCCGGCCGGCCGGGGAGGGCCTGCAGGCTGAGCGGGCGGCGGGCGAAGTTGTCCACGAAGACCGCGAAGGATCCGTTGTGCCCGGCGTAGCCCCATCGTGGCGGGGTGAGCGCGTTCTGCAGCTGCCCGTTGGCCACGGACACATCACCATGGGCGTCGGTGACCGACAGCGGTCCCAGGTGACTGGGCTTCCCGCCCGCCTGCGCGACCACGGCCACCGCGGTCACCGGGTGCCGGAGGCTGATCGCCAGCCGCGATCCGCCCGCCGCGGTGGCCGGGAACCAGCGGGTCGCCCCACCGGCCAGCATGAGCCCGATCTGGGTCCCGGCGGCCGCGTCCGGCCGGGCATCGCGGTCCGGGACTTCGAGCCGGGACACGGCCAATGGCTGGGCGAAATACCAGGTGGCGTGCTGCCCAGGCGCGATGTCGCGCTGGCCCGCCCCATCTGGCCCCGGGGCCGGGCCGGGCTTCCCGGCCGCGGTGACCAGGTAGGCCGGCGGGGCGAGCAGCACGGAGGTCCCGAGCTGGTCGAGCGTTCCATCGCCTGCGGCCCGGGGGGCCAGCACATCCTGGCCGTCGCCCATGGCCTGATGTGACCCGGTGGCAGCGGCGTAATGACCGTTGACCGTGGACGAGTACCCCTGGATCGAGGGAGTCGCCGTGATCGCGTTCAGATCGGGTGAACCCAGCACCGGCAGCTGCCCCGCGTGCAGCTGGTCAGGGTCGTAGATGGCGAAGCGTCCGGGATAACCCAAGGCCGCGATCGGCCGCGCGGCTGGCGGCTTGGCCGTCGCGGCGTGGGCGGGGGAGCGCCCCAGCCCGGGCGCGACCGCGACCACGCAAAGCAGCGTGAAGACGACCAGGTCACCGGCGACCAGCCCGGCCAGCCAGCGCGAGCGCCGCCGCGGCGGCAGGTACCGGCCGAACAGGACGAACGCGATGGCGGCCGCCGCGATCAGCAGGTACGGGACGAGCCAGGGCTTGAGCGGGCCGGCCAGGCTGAGCGTGCCGGGGCGGACCCGCAGCCAGCTGAGCAGGCCAGCGCCCCAGGACAGGGCGAGGCCGGCCACCGCGATCACGGCCAGCGGGGGCAGCAGGCCCAGCGCTGTCTCCCGGTCCCAGCGGCGCTGGCCGCGGGTGGCCCGCTGGCTCCGCTCGCTGAACGGGTGGTCGGCCCAGTAGGCCAGCAGGACGGCCAGCGCCAGGTCGGCCACCAGGATGTTGCGGCTCTGCAGCCGCTGGCCGCCGAACAGCGGCAGGTGGACGAGCAGCGATCCGGCTGGGGTGTTGCCGCCGAGCGCGAGGACCAGGCCGACCAGCGTCATCCCATGCCACACCGCCCACTCGGGCAGCCGGGGGCGCAGCCGCAGGCGGCCGAGCATGATGGCCGCCGCCACCAGCGGGAGGAGCCCGACGTAGCCGGTGACCTCGGTCAGGTTGTAGCTGGCCAGGAAGCTCGGCTGGCCGAACGAGCCGGAGCCGCCGAGCAGATCCGGCACCAGCATGAGCAGCAGCCAGCGGTGCGGGAGTGAGCCGGAATTGAACAGGGCGGCCGTGCTCACCGCGCGCTGCGACGTGCCGATCACGGCCAGGCCGGGCAGCCACTGGACCGCACCCAGGCACCCGCCGAGCAGCAGGCCGGCCGCGACCGAGCTGCCCGCGAGGCCACCGCGGCGGCCGAGGCGGGCCGTCCGCCACGCGGCGTAGATGAGGACGATGACCCCGGCGTCGGCGACGGCGCGCGGCTCACCGGCCAGGATCGTCAGGCCGAACGCCGCGGCCAGCACCGCGGTCCAGCGCAGCCGGGAGGCCAGGCTCCTGGTTTCCGACAGCCGCAGCACGGCGAGCAGCTGGAGCGGCACCCAGCTGAGCCCGGCCACCAGCCCGAAATGCGGCACCTGCGCCGACATCGCCCCGGCGAACGCGAACGAGAGCGCCCCGAGCAGGCTCGGCAGCGTGGCCAGCCGCAGGGCCCGCAGGAAGCGCAGCAGGCCTACCCCGGCCACCGCCCAGGTCACGATCATGCCGATCGTCCATGCCCCGGCCGCGGGCAGGATGGCGAACAGCCACGTCAGCGGGTACGCGGCGGCAGCGTTCCAGTCGCCGAGCAACGGCGCGCCGCTCCAGGTGTACGGGTCGAACAGCGGCAGCTGCCCGTGCCGGATCTGCTGCCCGGCCAGCACCCGCAGCGGGAAGTTCTGCGTCAGGTCATCGCCGGGCAGGACGGGATGCCCAAGCAGCGCGGGCACCCCGAAGATCAGCATCGGCAGTGCGACCAGGACCGCGACCGCCACCGCATCGCCCGGCCAGTTCCGGACCGCTCCGGTGCCAGGCACCTGGAACGATCTCTTTCCCGTCCCCAGTGTCAGTGACAGCTCAGGCCCCATCATGCGTACGTTGGCAGCAGAAGCAGACAGGATACTGGGCCGCTCCGGACATGCCCCAGCGTCACGCCGCGGCCCCGCCGAGCCGTCACGATGAGGAGCGACATGCCCGGCGCCGCCGATCCCACCCCGGACCAGCCGATCACCCGCACGGTGCTGCTCGACGCCCGGCTGCGCCAGGTGAAGGCCACCGGCCGGGTCGAGATCCGCGAGATCAGGATCCTGCCCGGCCACGCCGCCGGCCTGCACGTGCACAACGGCCCGGTCGTCGGCAGCATCCTGGCCGGCTCGGCGACTTACCGGATCGAGGGCCAGCCCGCCTCGGTCCTGCAGCCCGGGGACGTGTTCTTCGAGCCCGAGGGCGAGCGCATCGCCCGGTTCGACGCCGGGACCGACGGCGTCACGTTCCTCGCCTACTTCCTGCTCTCACCCGGCCAGGAAGCCCAGCTCACCATGCTCGCCCCGTAGTCACCCGCCCGGCTCGCCTACGGGCGTTCAGCTCGGCGGCAACGCCGACGTAAGCCCGGCATCTACAAGGACAACGCGGCCCGGCTGCTCGGCCAGGCGTGAGCACCGGCTCGGCCGCGCTGGGCTGGATGCCGCAATTACTCAGGACGCGCCGGGCCGCCGGATGGTCTGGCCGACCTCGATCAGGTGGCCGTCCGGATCGCGAATGTAGGCGCGGATCTCGTGTGTATGCACCTTCGGCTCGGTCAGGAACTCGGCGCCCCTGGCCGACCAGTCCGCGTAGACCGCGGCGATGTCGGCCACCCGGATGTTCAGGAACGCGCTGGCATGGTCCGGGTCGGTTGGCGGGGCGAGGGTCACGCTGGGCTTGTCATCGGTGGGGCCGCCGCCCTCGTTGAGGATGAGCCAGCTGTTGGCCAGCTGCAGGATGACCGGGTCACGGTCCAGCGCGACCGTGGCCCCGAACACCGTGCGGTAGAACTCACGGGACCGGTCCTGGTCAGCGACGACCAGGAAGTGGGTGAGCACGAACCCGGCGGCCGGGGCCGGGAACTCAGCGTCTGTCATGGGAAGCCTCCCTCCCGGCTGATACTGCCAGCTGGGATCGCGGCCGACCCGGCCCGGGGCCGCCTGGGGTCAGGCGGTGCCGGAGTGGGTGGCCCGTGGCTGTGCAGGGTGCGTTGGCCGTCGGGGCTGCGCGCGGTGAGGGTGCCGTCGGGGTGCAGGGCCAATGTCCAGCCCCATTGGTGCACCGCGATCAGGTGGTGGAAGGCGCAGAGCAGGAGCAGGTTGTCCAGCCGGGTCGGCCCGCCGTCGGCCCGGGGCCGCAGGTGGTGGACCTGGCAGGCCGGGGGCGGCTGGGTGCAGCCGGGGAACGCGCAGTGCCGGTCGCGGGTGATGACCGCCCGGCGCAGGTGCCCGGGCACCGTCGGGGTAGCGGCGCCGACGTCCAGTGGCAGGCTGACCGCCGGGAACTGGCCGCCCAGCAGGCGGGTGCGCAAGAACGCGGCCAGCCCGCCGGGCCCGGACAGCAGGTCCGCGGCGTAGGCCAGCAGCGTGGCGCGCAGCCGCGCGGCGGTGGCCGGGGGCGGCGGGTGGGCCGGGCCGGTGAACGCGCCGGCCAGGGCGTCCAGGGCGGCCGGGATCGAGGTGGCCGGTGACGACCGGGGTGATGGCCGCGTCGCACGCATACCCGCGCGCCGCGCGGCCCGACAGCCAGCCGGGCTGGCCGTCCCCGGTGGCCTGCCCGGCCCGCCACGCCGCTCTCCGCGTCGCGGCCGCCGGGCAGATCCCGCAGCTGGTCCAGGGTCAGGTGCAGCTGGACCTGGGTGGGCTGCCCGGCCCGGCCGGGCAGGCACCCGGCCCCGGCCAGCCGGCGGCAGGCTTCCTCTAACGCGTCGTGGTCACGCTGCACCGGGGTCCGCACATCCTCGGGCCCGGCCTTCTTGCCCAACGCCTCCAGCACCGCGCCCAGCGCCGCCGCGCACGCCGGCGTCAAATCCCCCTCCAGCCGGCCCGCGCCGCGGAACGTCAGGCCCAGCCGCACCCGCCGGCGGCGAACCCCTCCTCATCCCCGCCGTCGGGGCCGTCAGCGTCGGGGGCGGCGGTGCGGGACCGCATCTCCTCAGCCAGCCCGGCCAGGTCCGCCAGCGAAGCCCCACCCGCGGCGGCCGCTAAAAGGATCTCGTCGGCGCCGGACCGGTGGGCTTCGGGCAGCAGGTCGGTCCAGGCGGCGATGGCCCGCGCCCACGACGGCGAGATTGTCCCGCCAGCCAGCGCCGCCGCGAGGGCGGGGTGGGCGGCCAGCCGGCGCATCCACCCCACCGCGCCATCGGCCGCCCCCGTGGTGATCTGGGTCTGCCAGCGCAGCCACGTCCGCGCGCTGCCCTGACCATCAGTCCTCATACGCCGAACTGGCCCTGAACGCGGACAAGCAACCGCGCCTGCGCCGCCGTCTGCGCCGACTCCGCCCGGGCCAGCCCCCGCAGGCACTCCGCCTGCACCGGGCCCGGCAGATCCGCCGCGTCCATGCCGTTCAGGTAGGCCAGCCCAGCGCGCACCGCCGCCAGCGCCTCACCCGCGCTGGCTGGTAGCTGGCTGGTGCACACGCTGGCTCACCTCCCTGAGTGGGCTGCCTATCCGTCAATCTCGAAGCTGTGTTCGAGTCTATCGGGACCCGCCGACACTTTCCGGAACCAGGCAGAGCGAACTTCAGGACTGGCTGAAAGCCGGACAGCGCGACCTCACCATCATCCGCGTCGAGGCACTGACCTGCCCGGTCCCGCTGCACAACCGGCACGCACGGATCGGCCTACCGGGCTGAACATGGCGGCCAGTGTGCATGTCCTGGCCAGCATCGGCAATGCTGGCTGCCAGCCTGGCACTGAGGCAACTGACGCAAAGGAGCCGAACCCATGAGCCGCGACGTTCCCCCGTTCCGCGCCGATCACGTCGGCAGCCTGCTGCGTCCGCCCGCGCTGCACGCCGCGCGGGCGGATTTCGCGGATGGCCGCATCGATGCCGCCCAGCTGCGGGCCACCGAGGATGCCGCCATCAACGAGGCGGTGGCGATGCAGCAGAAAGCCGGGCTGCGGTCGGCCACTGACGGCGAGTTCCGCCGGGCCACCTGGCACATGGACTTCATCTACCAGATCGGCGGGATCGGCAAGGCGCCGGGCAACATCGCGGTGAAGTTCCACAACGCCCAGGGCGACATCGAGTGGACCCCGGCCGCCATTCACGTGGACCGCAAGATCTCCATGGAGAAGACGATCTTCGCCGACCACTTCCAGTACCTGCAGTCCATCGCCGGCCCATCGGTACCCAAGCTGACGATCCCGTCGCCGAACATGGTGCACTACCGGGGCGGCCCGGCCGCCATCGATCCCGCGGTCTACCCCGACATCGAGGAGTTCTGGTCCGATCTGGCCACGGCCTACGCCGACGAGGTCGCCCGGCTGTCCGACCTGGGCTGCACCTATCTCCAGTTCGACGACACCAGCCTGGCCTACCTGAACGACCCGGCGCAGCGGGCCGAGATCGCGGCCCGCGGGGACGACGCCGAGCATCTGCACCTGCGCTACATCAAGCAGGTCAACGCGGCGCTGGCGGACAAGCCCGCGGGGATGACGGTCACCACCCACCTGTGCCGCGGCAACTTCCAGTCCTCGTGGGCCGCGTCGGGCGGGTATGACTACGTGGCCGAGGCCCTGTTCGGCGAGCTGGCCGTGGACGGGTTCTTCCTGGAGTACGACGACGAGCGGTCGGGCGGCTTCGAGCCGCTGCGGTTCGTCCCGCCGGGCAAGATGGTCGTGCTCGGGCTGGTCACCACCAAGTCGCGGCGCGCTGGAGAACCCCGATGACGTCAGGCGGCGGATCGACCAGGCCGCCCGGTACGTGCCGCTGGACCAGCTGTGCCTGTCCCCGCAGTGCGGGTTCTCCTCCACCGTGGAAGGCAACGTGCTCAGCTACGAGCAGCAGGTGGCCAAGCTCGACCTCATCGTCAGCGTCGCGGCCGACGTCTGGGGCTGACCGGGCAGGTCACGGCGCGCTGCGTGGTGTTGCCGGACACCTGGGTGACACAATTGTCGGTAATCCTGTGCTCGATAACACCGGCACAGGCCCGGGACGCCGGCGGTGACGGGGGCAGCACGGCACTGGGTTTTCGTTTAGGTGGAAAGGGCTTGATGGAGAAGGGCGAGATCCCGCAGCACCTGCCGGAGACAGTCAGCTTGCTGGACCGGCTGCGGATGGCGATCTATCACGGTGAGCTGACGCCGGGGCAGCGGCTGGTGGAGACGGAACTGGCGGCCCGGTACGACACCTCACGGGGGGCGGTGCGGGAAGCGCTGGTGCTGCTGTCCAACGAGGGACTGGTCTCCCGGGAGCGCAACCGCGGCGCCATGGTGCGGCCGGTGTCACTGCCGGAAGCGATCGAGATCACCGAGGTCCGCGCGGTGCTGGAGGGGCTGTGCGCGGCCAAGGCGGCCGCCGCCGCGACCAAGGCGGATCATCGTGAGCTGAAAGCGCTCGGCAAGCAGATGACCGACGCGGTCCGCGGCGGCGACGTCGTCACCTACAACCGGACCAGCCAGCAGGTGCACCGGCGGGTGCGGGAGATCGCCGGGCAGCAGACGGCAGCGGGCATCCTGGAGCGGCTGCGTTACCAGAGCGTGCGCTACCAGTTCCACGTGTCGCTGCTGCCCGGCCGGATGCAGCAGGGCGTCAAGGAGCATCTGGCCATCATCGAGGCGGTCACCTCGGGCGACCCGGACGTGGCCGAGCGGGCCATGCGGGAGCACCTGAGCAGCGTGGTCGGCGCGTTGCAGCAGCTGGCCGAGATGGGCGCGGTCCCGATGCCGGTCGCCGCCACCTGGGGCTAACCCCCGAGAGTCGCAGCCGGGCCGAACGGCCGGACCGAGCGGGCGTAGACCGACATCCTTTGTTGACCGAGATGTTGACAATTGTGCTGACGACAGATCATGCCGGGTCTCTTCCCTGCCGCCCATTGGCCTAGCTGAACCGGTCCGGGTGATCCGCCGTGTTGCCCAGCCGGGAGCCGCTGAACTCGACTGTCGAGCCGGTGACCCGCTGCCAGAACGGCCAGATGGACGGGGTGATCCGCAGTTCGATTCCGGCTGCCGCGTGCCAGGCCCAGCAGATCGTCGATGACCAGCTGCCCAACCGCGTCCACCGGCTGGTCGGCCACCCAGTAGCCGCCCACCACCTCATGTGGCCGGAATGCCGCGGCCGGCAGCTGGTAGGCGTACAGGCGGCCGGCCCGCATCCGGTCCAGCCAGCCGGCCTCGGTGACGTGAATCCGGCTGACCGCGCTCGCCCCGAAGAACCGTTCCCGGTCCTCTGCCGTGGTGCTGGACACCGGCCAGATGCAGCCGCGCGGGCAGTCCCGGGGAAACCAGAACATCGGCGCGTGCCGGGTGTCCACCGCCCACACCAGGGGCGGCGCCCCCGGGCTACCGGCCAGCACCCGCGGCTCGAACCGGCCCAGCGCGGGATCTTCGCTGAAGTGCCACAGGGCGAACGGGCCTTCGCCCGCATACGGCGGCGCTGGCTCGCGGGCCAGCAACTCCTCCGGGTAGTCCCCGTCCATCACCCGCAGTTTCCCATCCGGGACCGGCCTGCGAGGAACCGGCCGGGATGCTCCGCCCGGGTCAGCCGATCTTGGAGTTGATCACCCGCGGGTGGCCGGAGCTGTGGAAGTAGATCCCGGGGTAGGGGCGGGTCCAGAACACGGCGCTCGGGTTGTTGTGCAGCGTCGAGTTCTTGATGGTCATCCAGCCGGTGTTGTTGTTGCTGACGAAGAAGATGGCGCCGCCGCCTTCGCGGGCGTGGCCGCCGCGGATGACGGTGCCCTCGATCCGGACCTTGTACTTGTTGCCGTCGGTGTAGATCGAGCCGCCGCTGCCGCCGCCCGCGGTGCCGGGGTCGGCCGGGTTGGCGCCGAAGCCGATGGCCCGGTTGTTGGTGAACAGGCTGTTCAGCACGACCCAGGAGACCCCGATGCTGCTGAGCGCACCGCCATTGGAGCAGCGGCCGCCGCTGAACGTGTCCTTGGTCAGGTAGACGGGGTGACCCCGCCACTGGGCCAGGGCGCGGATGGCCGCGCCGCCCAGGTCGGGCCCGGACTGGTAGCAGCGGTTGTTCAGGAACCGGGAGTTGACCACCTTGAGCTGGCCGCCCTCGTCGAAGATGGCGCCGCCACCCCCGCCGCCGAAGTTCACGTTGCTCTGCCGGACCTGGGAGTTGCCGTTCTCCAGCGTGATGTTCTGCACGACCAGGCGCGGCCATTCCTGGTTGTAGCAGTTCGACGTGGTGATCTTCTGCCGCGAGTCGCAGGTGTTCATGTACAGGATCTGGCGCTGGCCGCGGCCGCTCAGGGTGACCTTCCCGCCGCCGTCCAGCACGATCTTGTGGCTGGTGTTGCGCACCTTGGCCGTGGCGTTCATCTTGATCGTCACCGGGGACGCGCCGCAGTTGAAGGTGATCACACCGCCCTTGGCCACGGCCTTGACCACCGCGGCCGAAGTGCAGCTGGCGGCGGTGCCGCCGCCGACGACGTAATCCGGGTGACTGATGCTGACCGCCGCGGCCGCCTGCGGGACGGCGGCGTGACCGTCCGGGTTGCCGAAGCCCGGCAGCCGCGCGGCCGCCGCGCTCTGTTGCTGGGCTCCCGGCACCACGATCGACGCGCTGGCCGCGAGCGGAGCGCTTACCGTCAGCGCGGCTCCTGCCGCGAGGGCCAGGATGCCACCGAAACCCGCCAAGAGCCGCATGGCGGCCCATGCTAGCCCGGTGACTCGTGCCCGGACGGGTGAATCGCGCAGGAAGAGCGGCTATAGCGATCATTGACCGGGCAGGCCGGCCGGGGCTGTCGGCACCACGGCGCAGGATGGGACCATGCCACTGCAGAACCGGGTGCTGCCGACCGGTGAGATCGTCACCGATCCCGGCCGGGGACTGATGATGGGCAACCGGGGCTGCCTGCACGGCCAGGGCCGGGAGCTGGGGACGGCCCGGTGGCGGTCGAAGTTGTGGATCTGCTGCGTGCTGGACTGGCGGGGCCGGCGGCGGGACCCGATGCCGCCCGGCCGGTGGACCGCGCTGTTCTTCCTGGACGAGGCGACCGCGCTGGCGGCCGGGCACCGGCCGTGCGCGTACTGCCGGCGCACGGACTTCCTGGACTTCGCCGGGGCGTGGCAGGCCGCGCGGCGGCTCGGTGCCCGGCCGCGCGCCGCGGAGATGGACGCGGTCCTGCACGCCGAGCGGGTGGATCGCCGCCGCCGGAAGCGCACGTACCAGGCCCCGGCCGCGGACCTGCCCGACGGGGTGCTCGTCCGGGTGGGCGGCCGCGCCGGCCTGCTGCTGGCCGGCCAGCTGCGGCCCTGGTCATCCGGCGGCTACGGCGCCCCGTGCGCACCGCCCACCGTGGCCGAGGTGCTCACCCCGCCGTCGATCGTCGCGGCCATCGCGGCCGGCTACCGCCCGCTGGTCCACCCGAGCGCTGTCAGCCCAGGTCATGGCGTACGCGGTGATACTGTTCGGCCTATCGGGACACACGGCGCGGCGGCCGGAGGCTGACGTCATGAACCACCCGGCCACGGCCTTATGCGTGCCGCTGACCTGCGTGCCATCAGCCTGTTCGATGGCCTGACCGACGATCAGCTGGCCGAGCTGGCCGAGGGCGGCACCGAGGTGCGCATCGAGCCCGGGGCCGAGCTGTTCCACGAGGGGGAGCAGGCGGACTTCTGGTGGGTGCTGGTGGATGGCGTGGTCGATCTGCTGCGCCACGTCGGCCGGGAGGACACCGTCGTCGGCCGGATGGACGAGCCGGGCCGCTGGGCCGGGGGATTCCGGGCCTGGGACGAGCACGGTGTCTATCTCGCGACGGGCCGTGGTGCCGTGGCCGGCTGCTCCGGGTGCCCGCCGACGTGCTGCGGGACCGGATCCACGCCTGGTTCCCGCTCGGCCAGCACCTCATCCAGGGGCTCTACCGCACCGCGCGGAGCATCGAGTCGACCGCACGGCAGCGCGAGTCCCTGGTCAGCCTGGGCACGCTGGCGGCCGGCTTCGCGCACGAGATCAACAACCCGGCCGCGGCCGCGTCCCGATCCGTGGACGCGCTCGGCGAGGCGTGCCAGACACTGCTCGCATCACTGAGCCGGCTGGCCCGGGCCGACCTCACCGCTCAGCAGTTCACCGCGCTCGATGAGCTGCGCTTGGAGCTGAGCCTGGATGGGGAGACAGCCAGCCCGCTGGCCCTGGCCGACCTGGAAGACACGCTGTCGGCGTGGCTGGCCCGCCGCGGTGTGGCCCGCGAGTGGACGATCGCCCCGCTGCTCGCGGCCGCGGGCGCTGAACCGGGCTGGTGCGAGCGGGTGGCCACCGCGCTGCCCGCACCAGCCCTGGAGCCAGCCCTGGAGTGGGTGGCGAGCGCGCTGTCGATCGGGGCGCTGCTGGACGAGATGAAGGAGTTGACCCGGCGCATCTCCGAACTGGTCGCCGCGATCAAGTCGTACTCGCAGATGGACCGGGCCTCGGCGCAGCAGGTGGACGTGACGGATGGCATCGAGAGCGCACTGGTGATGGTCGGGCACAAGCTGCGTGGCGACGGCGTCACCGTGGTGCGTGAGTACGCGGCTGATGTGCCCCGGATCGGGGCCTATCCGGGCGAGCTCAACCAGGTGTGGGCCAGCCTCATCGACAACGCGCTGGACGCGATGGCCGGGGCCGGGGTCCTCCGGCTGGCCACCCGGGCCGAGCCGGATGGTGTCCTCATCGAGGTCGGCGACACCGGCCCCGGCATGCCGCCCGAGGTAGCCGCGCGGGCGTTCGACCCGTTCTACACGACCAAGGAAGCGGCCCAGAGCACTGGTCTCGGCCTGGACATCGCCCGGCGCACGGTCGTGGAGCGGCACGGCGGGAGCATCACGATCGAGTCCCAGCCCGGGGACACGGTGCTGCGGGTGCGGCTGCCGCTGCGCCAGCGCTGAGCCAGCGCCGTCACCAGGTGGGCCGCAGCGGCCCGTGCGGGGCGATCCGGAGCAGATCGTCACGCAGCACCTGGAACCGCCGTTCGCCCAGGTCCGCGGCCCACGGGCGGACGGTATCCGCGATGGCCGCTTCGGCCGCCCGGGTACAGGCCCAGCCCTTGTCGGTGAGCGTGATCAGCCGGGCCCGGGCGTCATCGGGATGCGGCTGCCGCCGTACGTAGCCCTTGGCCAGCAGCTCATCGACCAGCTGCGCGGCGGCCTGCCGGGTGATGTCGAGGTGCTCGGCCAGCTGGGTGATGGTAGCCCCGCCCGCGGACAGCCGGCTGAACGCGAAGCCGTGCGCCGGGCGCACGTCGTCGAACCCGCGGGCCCTGACCCCAGCGGAGATGCCGTCGACCAGGGCGCGGCTGGCCGACAGCAGCCCGAAGGCCAGGGCCTGGGCGTCGTCATCGTGCATGAGTCCAGTTTGACAGATTACGCAAGTACCTTGACAATATAGGCAACCTGCTTGCCTATCTGCGGGAGATTCCAGTGCCGGTCATCCATCCCGACCAGACCGCCGTGCACGACATGCACGGCACGAGCTTCACGTCCTACGCCTGCCCGGCGCGCGGCAGCCGGGAACTTTGCGCCTGGCACATCGAGATCCCCGGGCAGACCACGGGCGTGCCGCACCGCGTATCCCGCGAGGAGGTGCTGTACGTGCTGAACGGGACGCTCCGGGCCACCATCGACGACCGCACCGAGGACGCGTCGGCCGGGGACGTGATCCTGGTGCCGGCCGGCGCCCGGTTCGGCGCGGACAACCTCACCGACGAGCCGGTGACCGCCTGGGTGACCACCAGCGTCGGCCTCGCTGCCGTGCTGCCCGACGGTTCCTGGATCAGCCCGCCGTGGGCTAATTGAGGGCCCGGTAGGCGCCGGCCCAGAAGGCCTCCTCGACGGCACCGCCGCCCGGCCCGGCCAGTACCTGGGTGCACAGGACGGCGACCAGGCCCGTATCGGGGTCGTTGGCCCAGGCGGTGCCGAAGCCCCCATCCCAGCCGTAGCCCGCGGGCCCCGCGGCGCGGGGGCCGATGATGGACACGCCGTAGCCCCAGCCCCGGCCGTCCAGGATCGGCCCGGCGGTGTCCCGTTGCGCCGCGGTCAGCTGGTCGGTGGTCATCTCGGCCACCAGTTCCGGTGCGAGGAACCGCGCCCCCCGGTGCCGCCCGCCGTCCAGCAGCATCTGCCCGAACGCCAGGTAGTCGGCGACCGGGCCGGCCAGGCCCCCGCCGCCGTCGGTGAACGGCTGCGGGCGGGCCCACTGGCCGCCATCGTCGAACGGCGCGAGCGTTCCCCCGTCGCCGGTGTAGCACGGGACGAGCCGGGGCAGCTGGCCAGCGGGCACCACGAACCCGGTGTCCGGCATGCCCAGCGGGCCGAAGATGCGCTCCTGGTAGAAGGCGGCCGCGGGCTGCCCCGCGGCCCGGGAGATGAGCGCGCCGAGGATCATGGAGCCGGTACTGTACCGCCACCGGGTGCCGGGCTGGTCCATCAGCGGCAGGCGGCCCATCCGGCGCAGCCACTCGTCCGGGCCGTGCGGGGTTGCCGGGGTGGGTGGCCCGAGCGAGCTGAGTTCCAGTGCCTGCTCGGCGGCCAGGATGGGGTACTCGTCCGGCGGGGCCAGGATCATGCCAAAGCCGCCCCGGAAGGTGAGCAGGTCGCGGACGGTGACCGGGCGGCTGGCGGGCACGGTGTCGTCCAGCGGGCCGTCCGGCTGGCGGAGCACCGGCCGGTCCGCCAGCTCCGGCAGCAGCCGGCCGATGGGTTCCTCGAGCTCCAGCCGGCCGTCCTGGACCAGCAGCAGGGTGGCCACCGCGGTCACCGGCCGGGTCATCGAGGTCAGCCGGAAGATCGCGTCCGGCCACATGGGCGTGCTGCCGCCGGCCACTGCGCTGCCGATCGCGTCGATGTGCACGTCACCGCCCCGGCGCAGCCCGAGCACCAGGCCCGGCACCCGGCCTTCGCGGACCTGGCCGGCCATCACCTCATGCAGCCGGTTCAGGCCCACTGCTGACAGGCCTCCGCTCATCCTCGGCACCCTCCCCCTCGTCCGTGTCCACGCCAGCCCTTCCGGCACAGTACAGACGGGCCGGCCGCCCGGGACTCATCGCCGCCGGGTGCTGCGCCCGATGTGTCCCTGATGGCAGGCTGGCCGCCATGACTGGCAACTGGTCCCGGTGGGGCCCGGACGACGAGCGCGGCGCGCTGAACCTGATTGGCCCGGACGCGGTCCGCCGCGGCATGTCGGCGGTGCGGTCCGGTGAAGTGGTGTCGCTGGCCCTGCCGATGATCGCCGGGCAGGGTCCCATCGCGTCCATGCGCGCGCCCATGCAGCACTTCATGCTGCGGGACGGCGGGGACTACGCGGCCGGGCGGCCGGAGCGGGGCGGCATGGGCTGGGCCGACGACTCGATCCTGGTGGCCTGCCACGGCACGACCCACCTCGACGCGCTGGCCCACGTCTGGCAGGACGGCCAGCTGTGGAACGGCTTCCCGGCCGCCCGGGTGTCCAGCCAGGGCGCGGCGTACTGCGGAATCGAGAAGGCGGGCCCGGTGGTGACCAGGGGACTGTTCCTCGATTTCGCGGGCCAGGGGCCCGGCCTGGCCCCAGGCGAGGCCATCACCGCGGCCCAGCTGGCGGACGCGGTGCGCGCCGCCGGGCTGACCCCGGCCCCCGGGGATGCGCTGCTGCTGCGCACCGGGTGGCTGCGCCAGTGGCGGGACGGTGCCGCCGGGGTGGACAGCTGCCCGGGGCTGGACGCCGGCTGCGTCGATTGGCTGCGGGACAGCGAGATCGCCCTGGTCGGGGCGGACAACATCGCCGTGGAAGCCTTCCCGGCAGGCAGCGGCGCGGTCATGCCGCTGCACGTGGCGGCGATCCGGGACTGCGGCATCTACCTGCTGGAACTGCTCGACCTGGAGGAGCTGGCCAGCCGCGGGGCGGCCGAGTTCCTGCTGATGCTCGCCCCGCTGAAGATCGTCGGCGGGGTGGGCAGCCCGTGCGCCCCGGTCGCCGTGGTCTGACCCGGCCGGCCGGCGCCGCCGCCCGGCGTTACCGCCAGGGGCCGGGCCGGTCCCCGTGCCCGCCGTAGCCCGACGGCCAGGTGCGGCGCATCCGGCGGCGGAACCAGGCGGCCAGCAGGACCCCGGTCAGCGCCAGGAAGACCCACGTGACCAGGAAGAAGTTGACCACCCCGAGCAGCACCCAGCCGCCGTGCGGGATCACCACCGCGAGCAGCAGCACGAGCAGGAGCACCGGCAGCAGCCGGGGCCCGCGGTGGCGGGCCAGGACGAAGGGCGGCCCGGCCCGCTGCGGGCGCGGCCCGGTGGCCGCCCACGGGGTCATGCCGGGCTCGGGCAGGTCCACGGTGACCTGGCGCAGGTCACCGAGTGTCTTCGCGCTGAGCGCCGCGGTTATCCGCTCATCCAGCTCGGCCTGGGTGAGACGGCCCGCGGCGAAATGCTCCCGGAGCCGGGCGGTGGCCTGGTCCCGGTCCGCGTCAGAGGCGCGCATGCGGTCATCCATTGCTGGTCCCCTGCCTTCTTTCCATGGTGTGGTGCTATTCCTCGTCCGGCTCGGCCGTATCGTCGCTGGCCAGGATCTGGTACATCTTCCGCCGGGTCTCCTCCAGCAGCTGCTCGGCCGCGTGGACCTGCCCGGGGGTGCCGGCGTGCGCCAGCTGCACGATGCTGCCGCCGAGCCGGGCCGCCTGCACGAACAGGCCAGGGACCTCACCGGGCTCGTCCGGGGCCATCGCCTCCCACGCGGCGCGGGCCCGCTCCGGGTTCTCCTCGACGTGCTGGCGGCCCGCGTCGGTCAGGCTGAACGTGCGGCGGCCGGCCGACTCCTCGCCGGCGATCAGGCCCTCATCGGCGAGCTGCTGGAGGGCCGGGTAAACCGCGCCGGGGCTGGGCCGCCAGGCCCCGCCGCTGCGCTCCTCGATCTCCGACATGATCTGGTAGCCGTTACGCGGGCCCTCGCGCAGCAGGGCCAGGATCGCGGCGCGCACATCGCCGCGGCTGGCTTTGGGGCCACGCGGCGGCGGTCCGGGCGGCCCAGGCCACCAGCCGCCCCACTCCGCGCTGCCGGCCCGGGCACCCTTGAACCGGCCGAACCCCTTCTCCCACGGCGGCCCACCCCAGCCCGGCCCGTGACCGGGCATCCCGTGGCTGGACATGCCGTGAATGGCGTCCTTGAGGTGGCTGATCAGGGTGTCCAGGCACTGCGACATCCCGAACATACTGGTGTCGAAGTCCCCAGCAGCCGACCAAGCTCCAGGCATCAGGTCCTCCCGGCGAGCTACTCACGATACGATCCCGATATATCGCTACCTTACGTCTGGCTGGGACCACTGGCAAACTGGGCCGGGCTGGCCCCGATCACCGGCCAGCCGCGGCTGGCCGGCTGAGATCATGAAGGCGGTCCCGGCCGCCGGGCGGGGGCCGGGACGGCCCGGAGGGGGCGCGAGATGAGCGACGTGGTCGTGGTCACCGGCGCGGCGGGCGCGCTCGGCCGGGCCGTGCTGGACGAGCTGCGCGGCCGGGAGTACACGGTGGCGGCCCTGGACCGGCCGGGTGCGGCGCTCGACGAGGTCGGTGCCCGGTCCGGTGTGCACCCGGTCGCCGTCGAACTGGCCGATCGCGACGCCGTATGGGCGGCCTGGCAGCGGGTCGACAGCGTCGGCACGACCGCCGCGCTGATCGCGCTGGCCGGCGGGTTCCGGCCGAGTTCCCTCGCGGAGCTGGACAAGGACGTGCTGGACGGCATGTGGCAGTCCAACGTGGAGTCGCTGCTGTGGTGCTGCCAGCAGGCGGCGCCGCGGATGGCCGCGGCCGGCGGCGGCGCGGTCGTGACCATGGGCGCCAAGACCGCGGTGACCGGGCCGGCGCCGCTGGCCCACGCGACCAGCAAGGCCGCGGTGGTCCGGGCCAGTGAGCTGCTGGCCGAGGAACTGCGGCCGCAGCACATCCGGGTGAACTGCGTGCTGCCGTCGGTCATCGACACCCCGGCCAACCGCACCTGGATGTCACCGGGCCTGGCCGCGCGGGCGGTCGCCCCGGCCGCGATCGCCAAGGTGATCGCGTTCCTGATCGGCCCGGACGCCGCCCCGGTCAGCGGCGCCCGGATCCCGGTCTACGGCGACGCCTGAGCGTCACTCGATCGGCTGGTGGGCGAGCGCCGGTGGCTCGCGCCCGGCCAGCAGCCAGCCCGCGGCCACCGCGACCAGCGGCATGCCGACCAGGATGATCAGCAGGCTGATGGTCGGCACGCTGGACAGCTCGGACAGGCCGTCGAGCTGGTTGTCCCAGGAGAAGGCGATGACGCCGATGTAGGCGGCCACCGTGCCGAGCAGCGCGCCGGCCAGGGCCAGCCCGCCCGCGGTGGCCGCGGTGATGGTCCGGCGGCTCCAGCTGCTGGCCCCGGTGGCGGCCAGCGTGCGCCGGTCGCTGGCCGTCTCGCTGCGGATCAGGCCGACGCTCATGGCCAGGATGCCCAGGGCGAGCGCGATCCCGAACACGGTGGCCCAGGTGATGATCTCCGACGAGGACGGCGCGCTGTTCTTGGTCTCGATGGTCAGGCCCGCGTTGGCCGCGGCCAGCCGGGCGTTGCTGATCTGCGCGGCGGTAGGCGGGTGCGGGGCCTGGATGAGCCAGCCCGCCACGCTGTTGCTGCCGCCCAGGTGCAAGGTGCGCACGGCATGCTCGGTGATCACCGTGTTCGGCGCCGACGTGCCCGACGGGAGCGCGCTGACTTCCTGGATTACCGGGTTGGCCAGGCAGCTGTTCTTCGGGCACGGGAAGCTGTTGCCGCTGGGACCGCCGGGACCGGTGGGATTGCCGGGACTGCCCGGCGGCGGGCCATAGGTCAGCTGCATGTGCGGGATGCCGGACAGCCCGGGCCGCATGGTCAGGATGTCGGCATCTGGGCTGACCTGGGAGGCCGTGATCCCGAACGCGTGCAGCAGCTGGGGGGTGGCGACATAGACCGGCCCGCTCCAGCTCCGCCCGGCCGCCGCGTGCGTCAGGGAGGCACTGGTCGAGTCGAGCTGGATGAGGTCGTGCGAACCGAACCCGGCCGCGATCGCCTGCGCCTGCGCCGCCGCGGACCGCAGCTGGCGCCCGGTCAGCGGCGCACCGGGCCCGCCTTGCTGGGGACCGGGCGCGTAGACGATGACCTGGTTCGACGCCAGGTTGGGCCCGGCGTAGTCGAGGACGTTCCCGTACCGCTGCGCGGACAGGATGCAGACCATCATGGCGGCCAGCACGCCGATGCTGATCGCGGCGAGCGCGGAGCCCGACCGGGCCCGGTAGCGGGCCAGATCGCGCAGGGCCAGCCGCACCGAGACCGGGGCGCGCCGGCCCACCCGGCCCAGCAGGGCCAGGCACACCGGGCAGAGCAGGACCACCGCCGCGATCAGGGCGACGAACGCGAGGATCAGGACCGGCCCCCCGCCGCCGTTCACGTTCTTGCCCACGAACCAGAACGCGACCGCGGCCACCACCAGTGCCGCGACGCCAGGCACGGCCGAGCGGTGCGTCTGCCTGGGCGGGGCGGGCCGCCCGGACAGCGCGGCCACGATCGGGATCCTGGTGATCGCCCGGGCCGGCCGCGAGGCCGCGAAGTAGGTAGCCACGACGGCCAGTGCCATGGCCGGGCCGATGACCAGCCACGGCAGCTGGAACGGCGGGATCAGGTGGTGGGCGTCGGTCTCGACGCGAGGGCGGTAAGCCAGCCAGGCGGCCAGCCCGAGGACCCCGCCGGCCAGCGCGCCGACCACCCCGACCACGACGCCGTTGGCCCGGACCACGAGCCGGGTGTTCCGGTCGGTGGCGCCCAGCGCCTCCAGCATGCCCAGCGAGCGCAGCCGGCGCTGGGCCAGCACGGTGAAACCGCCCACCGCGACCAGCGCGATGAGCAGCATGCCGACCGTGGCCAGGGCGAGCACGATGGTCTCCGGGTTGAGCGGGTTACTGGCCTGCTCCGACCCGGGAGTCTGCACGTTCGCGCCGATGGAGTGGGGCGGCACCCCCGGTGCGTTGAACAGCACGGTGACCTGGGACGGATGGCGGACCTGGCCCGGCGCGACGAGGGCGAACTCGTCCAGCAGGCTCTGCGGGTTCGCCACGATGCCGACCACCGTGCGGGGCGTCCCGTCCAGGCGCCACACCGAGCCGGCGTGCAGCTTGAACGCGGACGCCACGCCGTCCGTCACCGCCACCTGATGCGGGCCGGCCGGGTAGTGCCCGGACACCAGGGCGAGCATGGGCTGGCCGAATGGGCCGTGCGGATTCTGCGCGCGCAGGTCAAACGTGTCGATCGAGCCAGGGATGGACAGGGCCTGGTTCTCGATCACGTCGGCCGGGCCGAAGCGATGCTGCAACGCGGCGATCTGGCTGGCCACGTGCGGCCCACCGGAGTAGATGGCCTGGTCGTGCGCGGTGCCGAAACCCGAGTTGGGTTGCGGCGGGGTATTGGTGGCCACGGCCGCCCCCACGATGGTCGCGGCCACCGCGACGATGATCAGCGCCAGGACCAGCAGCTGCTGGCGCCACTCGCGGCGGAACATCCGCCACGCCCAGCGGATCACCGCCCGCCGGGCGGGAACGCCCCCGTTTCCGGTTCCCGTCCCGGCCGGGCGCTGCTGCAGGGTCGCGGTCACTGGCCCGGCCCCATGCCCGGGGCCCCGGGGAGCCGTCCCCCCGGGCCAGCGCTGAGCAGCGATTCCGGGCCGGCCACGGGCGCGGTCTGGTCCACCACGAGCCCGTCGCGCAGGAACACCACCCGGTCGGCCCAGGAGGCCAGCTGGGCGTCGTGGGTGACCACCACCGCGGCCACCCCCCGCTTGCACGCGTTGTGCAGCAGCCGCATCACTTCCTCGGCGTTGACCGAGTCCAGAGCGCCGGACGGCTCATCGGCCAGCAGCAGGCGGTGCTCGCCCACCAGGGCCCGGGCGATCGCCACCCGCTGGCGCTCGCCGCCCGACAGCTGGTCGGGGAACTGGGCCGCCCGCTCGGCCAGGCCCAGCTCGTCCAGGGTCTGCAGGCTGGCGGCGCGGGCCCGCCGGGCGGACATGCCGTCGAGTTCCAGCGGCAGGGCGACGTTTTCGGCCGCGGTCAGGCCGGGCAGCAGGTTGAAGTCCTGGAACACGTAGCCCACGGTGCGGCGGCGCAGCCGGGCCTTGCCGTTACGCGACATCCGGGCCAGCTCCATGCCGCCGATCAGCACATCCCCGCTGGTCGGATCCTCCAGGCTGCCGGCGATCGTGAGCAGCGTGGACTTGCCCGAGCCGCTCGGCCCCATGACCGCCACCATGGTGCCGGCCGGCACCGACAGGTTCACCCCGCGCAGCGCGTGCACCTGGGCGGCCCCCGTCCCGTACGTCTTCGACACCGAGCGCATTTCCAGCACGGCCACGGCTTTGCCCTTTCCCGTTGTCAGTCCAGCCCCGTTCATCGCCGCACTCCGACCCGGCGCCGCAGCCTGGGCAGGCTGGCGGCGGGGAGGAGCGGCTGCTCGTCGGCAGCGGCCCGCTTGAGACGGCCGTCGGCGGAATCCAGCCACCGGATGACGGCGTCGAGCCGGAACAGCTCGGCGTCCACCACCAGGGCCAGGCTCACGTCGAACTCGGCCTCGTCCTCTTTGATCCGGGTCCACTGCTGCATCAGCTCGACCAGGTACCGGCGGTGGACCTGGATCACGTCGTGCACGTCGGTGCCGGGCATCCGCACCGCCACCAGGACCTTCATCACCAGCTCATCGCGGGGCGGCGAGGCCAGGTCGGGTGGTGTGCGCAGCCAGGAGGCCAGCTCGGCCGTCCCGTCCTCGGTGATCCGGAAGCCCTTCTGCGGCCCCTCGTCCGCGTCGTCGTCGGACTCGACCAGCCCGTCCCGCTCCAGCCGCTGCAGGGTCTGGTACACCTGGCCCACGTTCAGCGGCCACACCTCGCCGGTCCGCGCCTCGAACTCCTCGCGCAGTTGCAGCCCGTACTTGGGCCCCTCGCTGAGCAGCGCGAGCAGGGCATGACGGACGCTCATGAGGTCATCTCCACGAGTATCATGCCGAACATAATACTCGGTATACAAGGGTTGGCAACCGCATTCGCCGACACCGTGTTTCACGCCCCGTCGTGTGCGCCACGGGCAACCCGTACCTGGCCGCGATCTACCAGAGCGTGCCCAGCGCGGTGCTGGCCTGCCGGTTCAGGGGCGGAGTGGACCGCGAGTCAGCGCCGCCTGGCTGCGCTGAACCAGGCCGGTAATCCGCAGCTGCCCGGCAGCGTCATTTCATACCAAACGATCCGCCCGCCGTCACTGCCGTCATCCTGGCCCCAGCACCGGGCCAGGGAACCGACGATCAGCAGCCCGCGTCCGTGCTGCTCGTCCGGGTAGCCGGTCCAGATCCAGGGACCGCCGCGGTCGCCGACTTCCACCCGCAGGTCCCGTCCGGTGAGCAGGATCCGCACGGTGAACTGGCCACCGGGCTCGCCGGACCGGCTGTGCAGGATGGCGTTCGTCACCAGCTCAGACAGGCAGAGCGCGGCATCGTCCGCGGCCGGCCAGCCGTCCAGGATGCCAGTCAGGAACCGCCGGGCCGGGCCGATCTGGGCCGGCACGGCCGGGAAGTTCCGCGACCAGGTGACCGCCGGTGTGCTGGCGAAACGCAGCGGGGTGTGCACACTAGGGGACGACAAGAGCAAACCACCTCATAACCTGAGACGGCTGAGGTGGCTGACCCGTTTACCGGTTGTTCAGTATCGGTTGGCCGGGCAGGTTAGGCCAGGGGCCCGGCCGCTCCCCGGCCCGCCATGAGGTCAGCGGCGGCGCACTGCAGTTCGCCGAGCAGCGCGGCGGGCAGGTCCAGGCCACGGGCCGAGGTGCCCAGCGCCCACCAGGCCCCGGGCTCGGCCCCCGGCACGGCGATGCCCGCGCAGCACACGTCGTCCCGGTACTGCCCGAACTCGGCGACCGGGTCGCCCGGCCCGACCTCGGCCAGCTCGGTCTCGATCGCCGCCGGCTCGGTGACCGTGTTGCGGGTGAACGGCCGCATGCCGTGCGCGGTCAGCAGGCTCTCCCGGTCCCGGCCGGGCAGCGTGGCCAGCAGCGCCTTGCCCAGCGCGGTGGCGTGCGCGGCGGTCTCCAGCCCTGGCTGCAGGTCCTCCAGCCACGGCGAGCGGTCGCCCTCGGCCAGGTCCACGATCATCAGCCGCTGCCCGGAGATGCAGGCCAGGTAGGCCGTGTGCCGGGTGGTGCCGGCCAGGTGCCGCAGCACGGCGCGGGCCCGGGGCGGGCGGCGCAGCGAGTTCATCAGCTCGTGGAACTGCTCGGCCACGCCCGGCCCGGCCACGTAGTCCCCGCTGGGCAGCCGGACCAGGTAGCCCTCGTAACACAGCGTCCGCGCCAGGTGGTAGCAGGTGGACACGTGCAGCTGGCAGCGCCGGGCGATGACCTTCACCGGCAGCGGGCGCGGCGACCGGGACACCTCTTCCATGATCCGCAGGGCCCGGGACACGCTGCGGATCAGGTCCCCGGGCTCACCGTCGTGACCGGTGGGCCGCACGTTTCCAGCATGCCCCGTGTGGCCGCGGCGGGAACGGGTCAGCGGCCAGGAACGGGCCGTTCAGCATGTGAAATTTTGGGGGTACCGGCGGCATCGCCCGCGGGCTGACGATGGCCGCATGCCGGCTGTGCCGCAATGGGCGCTCGACGCGCTCCGCGAGGTATACGACCCGTGCTGCCGGGAGAAGGGCATCTCGGTCGTGGACATGGGCCTGGTCCGCGCGGTGCACCAGGCCGGTGACCAGGTCCGGGTCGAGCTGCTGCTGACCTCCGGCTGGTGCCCATTCGCGTCCCGGGTGCTCACCGAGGTCGCCGAGCGGATCGAGGCGCAGCCCGGGGTGGCCGCGGCCGAGGTGGAGATCGTCTGGGACGAGGCCTGGACCACCGACCGGATGTCCGAGCGGGCCACCAGGCTGCTCCGCTTCCTGCCGCCGCCCGCGCAGGCCGGCGACCGCGACGCGTATCTGGCCGCACACCAGCCCGGGAAGGGTGATCAGCATGATCGATGACGCGTTCGTGTTCGACGGGGTCGCGCACATGTTCAACTTCGACCCGAAGAACGCGTTCGGGCCGCCCGGCCTGATGTTCAGCAACCACCTGTACGCGTTCCACAACGCGCTCACTCCGGACAGCCAGCCGAAGCTGCCGCCCGATGAGTTCCTGCGGCAGTGGACGATCGGCGACATCCGGCAGATGGTGTACGAAGAGTCCGACACCGACATGCTGGTGGCCATGCCGCTGCCGCTGACCGACCTGTTCAAGGACGGCCTGTCGCCGTGGCAGGAATGCGCCGAGCTGGCCAGCCGGGACCCGGAGCGGACCATCTTCTGGGGCTCGGTCAACCCGCTGGAGGGCCGGCGGGCGCTGGACCTGATGGAGCGCCAGGTCGGCGAGTTCGGGGCCAAGGCGTTCAAGTTCTACAACGTGCGTTATGACTTCGGCATGCCGTACCCGTGGCGGATGGACGACCCGCGGATCGCGTTCCCGATCTTCGAGAAGGCCCAGGAGCTGGGGGTCAACCTGATCGGCGTGCACAAGGGCGTGCCGCTCGGCCCGCAGCCGATCGAGCACACCCAGACCTGGGACATGGACGGCGCGGCCGCCAACTTCCCGGACATCAACTTCGTCATCTTCCACGTCGGGCTGCCGTTCCTGGACGAGACCTGCTGGCAGCTGATCCGTTACCCGAACCTGTACGCGTCGCTGGCCGCGACCATCAACTTCCTGGTCCGCTCGCCGCGGATGTTCGCCGAGATCATCGGGAAGCTGCTGTTCTGGTGCGGCGAAGACAAGATCGTCTACGGGTCTGAGGCACCGATCTTCCATCCGCAGTGGGCGCTGCGCGCGTTCATGGACTTCCAGATCCCGCAGGATCTGTGCGACGGCTACGGCTACCCGCAGCTGACCGACCAGGCCAAGCGGAAGATCCTGGGCGAGAACCTGCTCCGGCTGCACGGCATGGACGTCGAGCAGACCAAGGCCGCCCTCGGCCGGCGCCGCACGTAGGCCGCGCTGGCTGGGACACGCCTTAACCTGGAGGGATGCGCCGCGTCCTGACCCTGCTGGCGGTGGCCTGCTGCCTGGCCGTCGTGGGCTGCTCGTCGTCGCCGGGTTCGGAGGCGTCTGGTTCCCGGCACCAGCCGCCGGCCAGTTATTACCTGGCGCTGGGTGACTCGCTGTCCCAGGGGGTGCAGCCGGACCCGCGCGGCGCCAGCGTGTCCACCCCGGCCGGCTACCCGGACCAGCTCTATGCGATGCTGCACGGCAGCCGGCCCGGCTTGCAGATGGTCAAGCTGGGCTGCGCGGGGGAGACCACCGGGACCATGATCCACGGTGGCATCTGCCGCTACGCGGGCGGATCGCAGCTGGCCGCGGCGGTCGCCTTCCTGCGCGCGCACCAGGGGCACACGTCGCTGATCACGCTGGATATCGGGGCCAACGACCCGGGCTCGTGCATGAGCCGGCCGTCCGTGGCCCAGCTGGCCACCTGTGTGGCCCGGTTCATCCCGCAGGCCACCAGCAACCTCGCCACGATCACCCGCCGGCTGCACCAGGCCAGCCCGGGAACCCGGATCGTCGCGATGAACTACTACCTGCCCGCGCTGGGCGCCTGGCGGCACGGGCTGGGCGGCCAGCTGCTGGCCCGGGCCAGCGAGCTGGTCACTGATGGCTACAACCACCTGCTGACCCACGTCTACCAGGCCAACGGCGTGCGGGTGGCCGACGTGTTCAGCGCGTTCCACACGGCCAGCTTCAGCCCGTCGGTGACCGTGCCCCGGTTCGGGCCGCTGCCCCGCAACGTGGCCGCGATCTGCCAGTGGACCTGGGAGTGCGCGGCCGGGCCGCGCGGGCCGAACATTCACCCCAACCGGGCCGGCTACCAGGTCATCGCGCACGCGTTCCTGGCCGCTGGGGCCTAGGACACGGCCTAGCCCGGCTTGCGGCCCCAGGTGACGACGAGCAGGTGCGGCATCATCAGCGTGCGCGGGTCGGCCAGGTGCCGCCGGCCGTGCGCTGGGCGTCTTCGACGCGCCGGGGCAGTCACCAGCTGGCCGGGCGGCCAGAAGCATGGCCGCTGTTCGCGGTCACCAGCGGCTGACCGGGGTTCAGTGCCACCAGGGGGAGAGCTTGGCCAGGTGACGGCGCATCCGGTGCCGGGCCAGGCAGCCGTCGCCAGCCACGATCGCGTCCAGGATGCGCTGATGGGCCTGCGCTACCTGGCCGACGACGTCCGCCGGCGGCGGGACACTGTGGCTGGCGGTGTGCCGCCGGAACAGCTCGGACAGAATGCGCAGGAACAGGACCAGCACCGGGTTGCCCGCGAGCTGGGCCAGTTCGCTGTGGAACCGGTCAGCCGGGACGGACCCGGTCGTGGGCCAGCCTGCCGCCGCGTCCAGCCAGGCGGCCACCTGCGGGTCAGCGCGGCGGGCGGTCACCCCGGCTACCGTCCCGAGCTCGATGGCTTCCCGGACTATGCGCAGGTCCTCCCCGGTGCTGTGCTGGTACTCCAGGTACAGTGCCATCGTTTCGATGCTGGCCTGGGGTTCCGGCTCGGCGACGACCAGCCCGCCGCCCGGCCCGCGGCGCATCCGGGCCACCGCGTGGTATTCCAGCAGCCGCACCGCCTCGCGGAACACCGCCCGGCTGATCTGGTACCGGTCGAGCAGTCCGGTCTCGGAGCCCAGCACCTGGCCGACCGGCCAGCCCTGCCGGACGATGTCCTGGTAGATCCGGGCCGCCATGACCTCGGCCAGCTTCTCCTTGGCCGGGCTGGAGTCCGCGGGCGGGCCGGCCCGGCACCCGGGCGGGGCCCGGCATCCGGGCCGTCCCGGTGCTCGTGCAGCCAGGCGGCGGTTCTGTCCAGGTAGTCGCTCATCCGGGTCTGGGCCCGGGCGGCGTCGCCGGCGATGACCGCTTCCACGATGGACGCGTGCCACTGCTGGGACCGGGCCCGGGCGGCCGCGAGCTCATCCGGGGCCAGCTGCTCGCCCAGGTAGGCGTAGCGGTCGGTCAGCCGGGTCAGCACGTCGATGAACAGCCGCAGCACCGAGTTGCCGGACAGCTCGCCCAGCACGACGTTCAGCGGATCGTGTGACCACATGCCTGGTGAATTCCGGTCCGGCTCGGCGGCCAGGGCCCCGCGGAGCCGCGTAATACCGTCCTCGGTGATGCGCTCGGCGGCCAGCGCCGTGGCCAATGGCTCCAGCAGCAGCCGGGCCGCCACCAGATCCTCGACGCTGGTGCCGAGGTACTCCAGGTAGATCACGCTGGCCCGGGTGGCGGGCCCGGCGTCCGGCGTGACGATCAGCAGCCCGCCGCCCGGTCCGCGCTGCATCCGGGCCACCTGGTGGTGCTCGACGAGCCGCACCGCCTCGCGCAGCACCGCGCGGCTCACCCCGTACTGCTCGCGCAGGTCCACTTCGGAGCCGAGTGACTCACCTGCGGGCCAGCCGCGCCGGGCGATTTCCGCCTCGATCCGCCCGGCCACCCGGGTGGCCAGCTTGTCTGCGGGCGCGTGGCCAGAAGGGGCCAGCCCGGCGTTCCGCGTGCCGTGGACGCCCACCAGGTCAACGGCTATCGCCATCAGCGGCTCCCACCGAAGTGTGCCAAAGGCCCAGTTTACTCAGCTGACCCAGTGGCCAGCCGGTAACGCGCAGGCGTCTGGCGGGTGGCCATCCGGCGATCAGATGGCGGCCCGGCGCAGGGTGGTGAACCCGCCCAGCCCGAGCAGCGCAGCGGCCGCCGCCAGCACGGCCAGCAGCAGTGGCAGCGTCAGCGTGGTGCCGAAGAACTTGCCAAACGCGTTCCAGTTGTCGGTCAGCGTCACCACGACGGCAACTACCAGCCCGGCCAGTACCTGGGCGGCGAGGAACGCGGCCAGCCCGGGCAGGCTCCAGCGCCGGTACACGAGCCCGTACCACATGCCGTACAGGAAGAACAGCACGAGCAGCACGAACGCTGTCAGCCAGGTCTCGTACCACGGGCCATCCAGGATCCACGGCACCCGGAAGAAGTTGACGCCCAGGCCCCACCCGCCGGTGGCCCGCTCGATGGCCTGCAGCGCGGTCAGCCCGAGGCCGTACACGACGCCGAGCACCAGCACCAGCAGGGCGGTACCCAGGTAGTAGGCGCGGCGGCTGACCCCGAGCATCAGCCCGAACGACAGCGACCTGGTCATGCTCAGCACCCCGCAGACGAACAGGAAGCAGTACAGCGTCACCACCCCGCCGGTGTAGTAACCGTTCGGAACGGGCGCCACCTCCGTGGCGATGACCAGGTTGACCAGGAAGCTGAACATCATGGCCCCCCAGGGCAGCACCAGGTAGGTCATCCGGTCGACCAGGTGGTAGCGGGCGATGCTGATCAGGGTTTTCATGCGCTCACCTTCTCGTCGCTGAAGCTGCCGGACGCGCGGACCAGCAGTTGCTGCAGGGACAGGGGTTCCAGGCTCAGGCGCAGCGCGCGCGCCCGGGCCTGCGCGGCCAGGTCGAGCGGGCCGGGCATGGTGACCGAGGCCCGTGAGCCGAGCCGCTGCCGGTGCCAGACCGGGTACCCGGCGACGAATTCGTCGACGGCCGTGGCCGGCCCGCTCACGGTCACCGCGGTGCCGCGGACGTCGTCGGCGGGCGCGTCCAGCACCACGCGCCCATGGTCCAGCAGCACCACGTGCTCCAGCAGGTCGGCCACTTCGTCGATGAGGTGGGTGGACAGCACGACGGTGCGCGGATGCTCGGCGAAATCGGCCAGCAGCCGGTCGTAGAACAGCTGCCGGGCCACGGCGTCCAGGCCGGCGTACGGCTCGTCGAACAGGGTCAGCTCGGCCCGGGCGGCCAGCCCGATGACGATCCCGACCGCCGAGCGCATGCCGCGGGACAGCTTCCTGATCCGCCGGCGTGGCGGCAGCTCGAAGTCGGCCAGCAGCTGCCCGGCCAGCTGGCCGTCCCAGTGGGGGTAGAACCAGGAGGCCACCCGGATCACCTGGGCCACGGACAGGTCGGGGTAGGCCTGCTCCTCGCGGACGAACACCAGGCGGCGCAGCACCGCGTCGTTCTCCGCCGGGGCCTGCCCGAACACCTGGACGGCCCCGGCGGTCGGGAACTCCTGACCGGTGATGATCCGCATCAGCGTCGTCTTCCCCGCGCCGTTGCGGCCCAGCAGCCCGGTCACCGTGCCCGGCTCGACCGACAGCGAGACGTTGTCCAGCGCGACCTGGCCGCGGTAGCGGCGGGTCAGCGCGGTCGTGGAGATCGTCGGGGTCATGGCGTGCTGCCTCCGTTGTGCCAGCTGGACCCCTGGATGAGGGACACCAGCGTGTCGATGTCGATGCCCAGCCGGGTGGCCTCGGTCAGCATCGGGTCGAGGTACTGCTCGGCGAACTGCTTACGGCGGTCCGCGCACAGCTGCTCCCGTGCGCCAGCGGCGACGAACATCCCGATGCCGCGGCGCTTCTCCAGCACTGCCTCGTCCACCAGCAAGTTGATCCCCTTCGCCGCGGTCGCCGGGTTGATGCGGTAGAACGCCGCCAGCTCGTTGGTGGACGGCACTCGCGCGCCCTCGGCCAGCACGCCGTCGACGATGTCGTCGGCCAGCTGCTCGGCGATCTGCACGAACAGTGGCGTCCCCTCGTCCAGCGCGGGCACTCGCAGCCTCCCGGTTACGTGGTTCATTAGTTGGGTAATGTACCCATGAGGCGAGGCGGCGTCAACTGCCGCTGGTTGCCAGGCCCCGGAACACCTGGCATCGTGCGGCTGGGGGCACGGCAAGAGGAGATCGGCGTGCGTGATGCAGTGATCGTGGCGGCCGTGCGGACGCCGGTCGGGAAGCGCAACGGCGCCCTGTCCGGGCTGCACCCGGTCGCGCTGTCGGCCCATGTGCTGAATGCCCTGGTCACCCGGACCGGGCTCGACCCGGCCGTGGTGGACGACGTGGTGTGGGGCTGCGTCGGCCAGGTCGGTGAGCAGGCTTTCGACATCGCGCGGACGTCGGTGCTGGCCGCGGGCTGGCCAGAGACGGTCACCGGGGTGACCGTGGACCGCCAGTGCGGGTCCTCCCAGCAGGCGGTGCACTTCGCCGCGGCTGGCCTGATCGCCGGGCACTACGACGTGGTGGTGGCGGGGGGCGTGGAGTCCATGTCCCGGGTGCCGATGGGGTCGTCGGTGCAGGGCGCCGACCCGCTGGGCGCGGAATTCCTGGCCCGCTACGACGGCGTGGTGCCCAACCAGGGCCTCGGCGCGGAGCTGGTCGCCGAGCGCTGGGCGCTGTCCCGCACCCAGGTGGACGAGTTCTCGGTCGGCTCGCACGAGAAGGCCGCGGCCGCACAGGACGCGGGCCGTTTCGAGGAGCAGGTCGCCCCGGTGCCGCTGCCCGGCGGCGGCGTGGTCCGGGCCGACGAAGGGGTGCGCCGGGGCACGACCGCGGCGTGCTGGCCGGCCTGCGCGCCGCGTTCAGGCCGGACGGCGTGATCACGGCAGGCAACTCCTCGCAGATCTCCGATGGCGCGGCTGGCCTGCTGCTGACGACGTCGGACCAAGCGGCCGCACTGGGGCTGGCCCCGCTGGCCCGGGTGCATACCGCGGTGCTGGCCGGGGCGGACCCGGTGATCATGCTCACCGCGCCGATCCCGGCCACCCGCAAGGCGCTGGCCCGCAGCGGCCTGAGCATCGATGAGATCGGCGCGTTCGAGGTCAACGAGGCGTTCGCGCCGGTGCCACTGGCCTGGCTGGCCGACCTGGGGGCCGACCCGAAGGCGCTGAACGCCAACGGCGGCGCGATCGCGCTGGGCCACCCACTCGGCGGTTCCGGCGCGCGGCTGATGACCACGCTGATCCATCACATGCGGGACAACGGGATCCGCTATGGGCTGCAGACCATGTGCGAGGGTGGCGGGCAGGCCAACGCGACCATCCTCGAACTGCTCTAGACATCCCGCTGGTCCACGCGGCGCACTGAGACCAGGCACAGCCCCAGGTCGCGGATGCGGGCCAGCACGCCGTGCAGGGCCGGCTGGTCCGGCAGCACGCCGGTGATGGTGGTCTGGCGGCCGGTGATCTCCAGCTGGAGGCCACCGAGCCAGTCCGCCCACTGGTCATCGAGGACGCCGTTGACCCGGATCTCGTAACGGGCCGGCTCGGCCTGGTCGCCGGTCACGCGCAGGCGCCCCCCGCGTCCCGGATGGTAGTGGCTGGGCGGTTCCTGGGCGGGTCGGGCTGGGCATCGGCCATGGCGTTATCAACTCCGGTTAGCGGCTTGTGTTCGTGCGTTCACCGCAACGCTAGGGACCAGCCCGGCCGGCGCGCATCACTCCAAGGTGCGGGTGGGGGTGGAATCTTTGCCGGCCGGACCGCCCGGACACGCTGGCCAGCTGGGCAGACGGGGGTCCCGGTCAAGATTCCACCAGGGACGGCACTTTCGGGTGACGCCCGGCCTGCCACCGCCTTCGTAGCGTGTCACGTGCTGACAAACGCACGCCGACTGGAGGGACGAATGGCTGCCATCAGGCTCGGCCAGCTGCCGCCCATCGCCCCGGCCGGCCCGCTGGCCCGGCGGGCGGTGGATGGCCTGCTGCCGTGCCAGCGCGACCCGCAGCTGTGGTTCTCGGATCTGCCCGATGAGCTGGAGCTGGCCAAGGCGCACTGCCGGCCGTGCCCGCTGCGCGGCCCGTGCCTGGCCGGGGCGGTGGAACGCCGCGAGCCGTACGGGGTCTGGGGCGGGGAAATCTTCGACCGTGGCACGATCACCGCGCGGAAGCGGCCGCGCGGCCGGCCGCCCGCCAGTTCCCGGCTGAGCTAGCCCGCTGACGTCATGAAGGCCGGCGGCCGTCCACCTGGGCCGGGCGGGCTGCGCCGGCCGTCTTGGACCCGGACTTGTCCCAGGTCAGTGACTCGATGGGGCCGTTGAACCAGTGCCCTCGCGGGCAACTGATCCGGGCGCTCTCCAGCGGCCCGTCGGTTGACCCCATCGTGTAGCGGTGCTCGACCTCGGCCGGCAGCCCGCACCTGGCCGACCCGTGCCGGTCCAGGTAGGCGGGGCAGTCCAGGAACATCACCTCGTCGTACATCACGTGCCCCCGTTCGATGATGAAAAGTCCCTTGCCGACCCAGAGCACCGGCGGTGGCCGCAGATACACCCGGGACCAGATTTCCGCCGGCGGCCCGGTTTACCCGGGTGACAGCCGGCTGGCCGATGGCCGACAATGGCCTCATGCGCGCTCGTCTGCGGGGGTTGCTGGACGGCGCTGGCTGGTCCGTCGGCCTGGCCGCCGCGTTGTTCGCTTTCGCGCTGGTCGCCGCGGCACTGGTGGCCCAGTCACCGGAGGCCGTGCTGTGGACCGGCCAGCATACGGTCGGCACCGAGTCCAACGGGCTCGTCGTGTTCCGGTATCACGGCCAGGATTACTCGGCTCCCGTCCCGGGGTCCGGGTCGGCCAAGGCGGTCGGCGTCTATTTCGATCCCGGCAACCCGGATGACGCCATGGCCGACACCCTCACCCACCGGCTGACCAGTGGCCTGCTGGTCGGGGCGCCGGTGGCCGCAGGCGTGATCGTGCTCATCGTCGGCCTGACCCGCAAGAAGCGCTGGGCACGCCGGCAGCGGCGGCAGCGGGCTCAGTTCGGCAGCGGCCTGGACGACGAGTTCGTGGCCCGGCACCTGCAGGAGAGGCGCGACAGCAGCCGCCCCGACGGTTACTGACTGGCCTCGTGCGGGAGAATGCCGCGATGAGCTCAGAATCGGCGGTATCGCCGCTGTGGAATCCGTTCGCGAACATGGCCAGCCTGGCCGGCCAGACCATCACGATGGTGCGGGGCGAGGGCTGCTGGGTCGTCGATGACCAGGGCCGCCGCTACCTCGACGCGCTGGCCAGCCTGTGGTACTGCAACGTCGGGCACGGCCGGGCCGAGCTGGCCGACGCCGCGGCCGGGCAGATGCGCAAACTCGCCGCCTTCCAGGCGTTCGAGTACTACTCGAACCCGCCCGCGGACGAGCTGGCCCGCCGGGTAGCGGAGCTGGCCCCGGTCCCCGGGGCCAAGGTGTTCCTCACCCCGGGCGGCGGGTCGGACGCGGTGGACACCGCGGCCAAGCTGGCCCGCGGCTACTGGCGGGCGGCAGGCCAGCCGGCCAAGCAGGTCTGCCTGGGCCGGACGCACGCCTACCACGGGATGAACGCGTACGGCACGTCGCTGGGTGGCATCCCGGCCAACACCGACCCGTTCGGGCCGCTGGTGACCGGTGTCGAGCGGGTGCCCTGGGATGACCCGGCCGCGCTGGGCAAGGCCATCGAGCAGACCGGGGCCGAGCGGGTGGCCGCGTTCTTCTGCGAGCCGGTGATCGGGGCGGGCGGCGTCTACCCGCCCCCAGAGGGGTACCTGGCCCGGGTCCGGGACATCTGCCGCCAGCACGATGTGCTGTTCATCGCCGACGAAGTGATCACCGGGTTCGGCCGGACCGGCCGGTGGATGGCCAGCGAGCGGTTCGGGCTCGACCCAGACCTGATCACCACGGCCAAGGGCCTCAGCTCCGGGTACGCGCCGATCGGCGCGGTGATCGCGGCCGAGCGGGTGGCCGAGCCGTTCTGGCGGCCCGGGTCGGCGGAGGTCTTCCGGCACGGGTACACGTACTCCGCGCACCCCACCGCGTGCGCGGTGGCCGTCGCGAACCTGGACCTGATCGAGCGGGAGCAGCTGGTCAGCCGGGTGGCCGCGCTGGAGCCGGTGCTGGCCGCCGCGCTCCGGCCGCTGGCCGCTCACCCGCTGGTGACCGAGGTCCGGGCCGGCACCGGGCTGCTGGCCGCGGTCGAGATCGACGAGACGGCCCGGGCCGCCGACCCCGGCCTCGGCCAGCGGCTGGTCGCCGCGATCCGCGAGCGCGGGGTGATCACCCGGCTGCTGCGCGGGGTGGCGCTGCAGGTCTCCCCGCCGTTTGTGATCACCGAGGCGGAGATCGGCCAGATCGCCGAGGTTTTCACCGCCGCCCTGGACGCGGTTGCCACCTGACGGCTGGCCCGCCATCAGCGCGGTTCACCGTGAGGCTGGCCACGGCCAGCGGCGGGCAGCCGGGCCAGAGCCTCGCGGGCCTGGTCCACGAGCGGCGGGGGCGCGTCGCTGGCCAGCACATGCCGCAGTGCCTTGCCGTAGGCCACGTCGAACGCCCCGGCCGCCGGAACCGCCACGTCCGGCTGCACGCCGGTTCCTTCCCAGTTGGTCCCGGTGACCGGGTTGACCGACCGGGCGAACGGCACCGAGATGGCCAGCGTGGCGGAAATCGGCACCGTCCGGGTCGGGTGCGCGCCGCCGCCGGTGGCCTCGCCGATCAGCTCGGCCCGGCCCTGGGCCTGCAGCGTGTAGCAGAAGTCCTCGCCCCCGGAGAACGTCTGCGCGCTGGTCAGCACGTACACCGGGCGGTCCAGGTAACGGGGGCCGGGCACCCAGGCCAGGCTCCAGAACTGCCGCGTCTCCCCGGTCGGGCGGTAGAAGATGTCGTTGAGATGCGTGTTCGCGTCGGGAAACAGGTAACTGCACCAGAAGACCACGCCGTGCGGTGAGCCGCCGCCGTTGTGGCGCAGGTCGATGATGAGCGCGTCGGTCCCGGAGACCAGTTCCATGGCCGCGGCGATGACCGGGCCCGCCTCCTCCGGGTCAGCCACCGCGTGCAGGTCCAGGTAGCCGACGTTGCCGTCCAGCCGCTCGGCCCGGCAGATCCCGTAGTTGCCCGGCCGCCGCCAGCTGGCGGGCCGCGCCCGTTCCGGCTGGCCGGGCCCGGGCTCCCCGGGCCTGCCGGGCCCGGCCGGTCCGGGCCCGCGCGGCCTGGTCCGCACCCGCAGGTGCCGGTCCGGGCATACCTCGTGCAGATGGCTGGTGAGCCGCTCGGCCAGCGTGTCCTCGTCGAGGCCGTCGTACTCGCCCGCGGCCAGCCGGGCCTCGACCGCGGCGGCGGCCCGCGCGGCCCGGTCCGGGAACACGTAGTCGGTGCGGAGCAGCTCCAGGGCGGTGGTCACGGCCTCCCGCGGCGGGAGGGACGCCCCGGTCAGCGCCGGGTCGTCGGGCATCGTGATCCGCGGCCGGGGTGGGCTGGCGTCCTCGATGGTGAACTCCAGCCACCGGGCGGCCGGCAGCCGGAGAGACAGCTCCCGGCGCATCCGTTTCATCCCGGCCTGATGCGCCTGGGCCCAGTCATCCAGCGACCGCTGGTCATCGGCCCCGCCGACCACGACCCGGACCAGCAGCTCGCCGGGCTCGATGGCCGGGCCGTCAGCGTCCGGGGTGTCACCGGCCCGGTCGTCACCGGCCGGGTCGTCGTCATGCTGGCGCACCACGACCCGGCGCACCGCGCCCGGGGCGAAGCGCGCCTTGACCTCGCGGTCGATGAACCGCTCCAGCTGCAGTAACTCAGTCCGCTGCACGGCGTTCCCCCTGTGCTCCCAGCACCGAGGCTAGCCAGCCCCCAGGCGCACCGCACCCCAAATACCGGGCGGGCCGGCCCTGGTCAGCAGCCGGGCCCCGGGCCCGGGCCCCGTGCCCGCGCCGCCCGGCCCGGGACCGGGCTGGTTTCCTTGGCGCGGGCACCCGGACCATGCAGGATGTCGTGATGAACTCTGCCCCCGGCGCGGTGACCGACCCGGCTGACCTGGGCGTGCTCGCCGCCGCCGAGCTGCTGCGCGGCGGCGGGCTGTCCGCGGCGGAGCTACTGGCCGCCTGCCAGCGCCGGATCGCCGAACGCAATGGCGGGCCGCCGAGCTTCGACGGGGCGCCCGGCGCGGTCAACGCCTGGGCCCGGCTCTACCCCGAGATGGCCCGGGAGCAGGCGCGCGCGGCGGACGAGCGGCTGGCCCGCGAGGGCCCCGCCGCGCCGCTGCTGTGCGGGATCCCCATCGGGCTGAAGGACCTGCTGGCCGTGGCCGGGCTGCCGGTCACCGCGTCGAGCCGGCTGCTGGCTGCGCACCGGGCCGGCCAGGACTCGGCCGTGTGGGCCCGGCTGGCTGGCGCGGGCATGGTGCTCGCCGGGCACACCCACACCCACGAGTTCGCCGCGGGCGGCACCACGGACCAGGTGGCCAACCCGCATGCGCTGGACCGCTCGGCCGGCGGCTCCAGCGGCGGGTCGGCGGCCGCGGTGGCCTGCGGCATGGTCCCGGCCACGATCGGCACCGACACCGCGGGCTCACTGCGCATCCCGGCGTCGCTGTCCGGGGTGTCCACGATCAAGCCCACGCATGGCCTGGTGCCGTTGCGCGGGATCATCCCGCTGGCGGCCAGCCTCGACCACGTCGGCCCGATGGCGCGCTCGCTGGCGGATTGCAGCGCGCTGCTGGCCACCATGGCCGCGGGCGGGGCCGAGATCACGCCGCTGATGCCACCGCCGGCCCGGCCGGGCCCGTTCCCGCTGCGCGCGACCCCCGGGGTGCGGCCGCTCGACGGGATCACGGTCGGGCTGACCGACCGCCCGGAGTCGGCCGGCGTCGAGCCGGAGGTCGGCGAGGTACTGGACCAGGCGGCCGCCGCCGCGCGGGAACTGGGCGCCCGCGTCGTCCAGCGGCCGGCCGCGGCCGGCCTGCCCGAAGCGGACTTCAGCGCGATCCTGCTCTCCGAGGTGGCCGCCTACCACCGGCGCTACCGCGACGCGGCGGCCGGCTACCGGGCCAGCGTGCGCGAGTTCATCGCCGGCAGCTGGGCGTACACCCAGGTGGCCAGCTACCTGTCCGCCCAGCAGCGGCGGGCCGAGATCACCGCCGGCTGGGAGGCGTGGTTCGCCGGGCACAGGATCGACGTCATCCTCGAACCCAGCACGCCGGTCACCGCGCCCGAGCGCGGTCCCGGCTACGAATCCGGGCACCCGGCCGGCCAGGGCGACCCGCTGATCACGCTCACCTCGGCGTGGAACGCCACCGGGTTCCCGGTGGCCAGCCTGCCCGGCGGCCTCGGCCGCCACAGCCACCTGCCGGTCGGCATCTCGGTGATCGGCCCGCGCGGCGCCGACCCGCGGGTGCTGCAGATCGGCATCGACCTCCAGGAGCACGCGCTGCACCCGCCGGCCATCGCCGACCCGGCGGCCGGCGCCGGTCATGCCCGCCCCCGGCCGGCCTGACAAGCTGGACCGCGTCCCGAGATAGGAGTCATCGATGGATCTTGGCCTGCGCGGCAGCCGGGTGCTGATCACCGGGGGAAGCCGGGGAATCGGATTCGCGGTCGCCGAGGCGCTGGCCGCCGAGGGCGCGGCCATCGGGCTGGTCGCCCGGGACGCCGGCGGGCTGGCCACCGCGGCCGGGCGGCTGGCCGGCCAGGGCGTGCCCGTGGTCACCGTGGCCGCCGACGTCATGGACACCGCCGCGCTGGCCCAGGCCGTCGATGACATCGCGGCTGGCCTGGGCGGCCTGGACCACCTGGTGGCCAATGCGGGCGGCACTATCGGCGGCGGCAACCTGACCAACGCGCGGACCGGCGAATTCACCGCGACCTTCGCCTTCAACGCGGGCCACGCCGCGGAACTGATCCGGGCCGGCCTGGGCCACCAGCGGGCGGCTGGCGGCGGCGCGGTCGTGATCATCTCCTCGATCACCGGGATGCGCCCCGCACCGCGCACCGCGTACGCGGCGGCCAAGGCGGCCGAGATCCAGCTGGCCGCGACCGCGGCGCAGGAACTGGCGCCGCTCGGCATCCGGGTCAACGCGGTCAGCCCCGGGTCCATCCTGTTCCCCGGCGGCTCGTGGGACACCTTCCGCCAGGAGAATCCCGAGGACTTCGCCACCTTCCTGGACACCCAGTTCCCGGCGCACCGGCTGGGCCGCCCGGAGGAGGTCGCCGGCGTGGTCGCGTTCTTGCTGTCGGCCCGGGCGTCCTGGGTCACCGGTGCGAATGTCGTGGTGGATGGTGGCCAGCGTTACCCCAGTGCCCGCCGGTTCAGCTGATCGTGGCCCGCGGCTATGGTGGCCCAATGGCCCCTCGACTGCTCACTGAGCGACTTGTGCTGCGCCCGTGGATCCCGGACGATGCCGGTGCCGCACTGGGCGCCTACGGCGACGCGGACGTCGCCCGGTGGCTGGCGCCAGCCATGGACAAGGTCCACGACGCCGCGGCGATGCGGCTGGTGCTGCAGCAGTGGATCGCCGAGGACGGGCGGATGATCACCCCGGCCGGCCGGTGGGCGATCGAGGCCCGGGCGGACGGCCAGCTGGTCGGCGGGGCGACCCTGCTCCCGCTGGCGCCGGACGAGGAGTTCGAGATCGGCTGGCAGCTGGTCCCCGGCGCGTGGGGACACGGCTATGCCACCGAGACCGGCCTGGCCCTGGCCCGGTGGGCGTTCGAGCAGGGCATCGAGCAGGTGATCGCGGTGGTGCGGCCCGCCAACGCGCGGGCCCTGGCGATGGTCCGCCGGATGGGCATGGAGTGGGTCGGCGAGACCGAGAAGTATCACAACCTGCGGCTGCAGGTGTTCCGGCTGCGGCCCGGCGATCTGTCCGCTCGCTAGGACACGCCTAGGCGCCAGGTGGCCGGGGCGCGGGTCCCCACGGCGGCCCGCCGGCCACCCGGGGCCGCCAGGACCCATCTGGGGGCGGCACTGCATTGGGGGCCGCTGGCGCGGTCCGGCCGGATTGCCCGGGTGCCCGGACCGGCAGCGGCGCTCTGCCGGCTTCAGCCGGCGCGTACCAGCTGCGCTGCGGGAACTGCTCGGCTGGCCCGGTGGGGGCTGGTTCCTGGCCGGGCCCCGGGGTGTCCTCCGCGGTGGCGCCAGTCCACGGCGGCGTCCGGGCGACGGCCAGCAGCGACACCGCCAGCAGCAGGATGAGCACCGCGCTGAAGATCAGGGCGGCCTCGTTGGCCGTGGCCGGGCTCATCGCGGCCACCGGGCCGGGGCCAGCAAGCAGGCGGCTGATGTCGCTGGCACACGTGGCTTCGCCAGTGCCCGCATGCGGACGTCTCCTCTCGGAGTCCAACTTGGGCGTGTCCTAGTGACCTACGTCAGCTGGGCAAGCCTGATGCGGGACTAATTGTGCCAGTCCGGACGTATCGCCGCCCCGGGGATCATCCGGCTGGTGGACCCGGATCGTCCGGGCGCTGGACATCGCGGAACACCACCCAGCGCAGGGCGGTGTACATGAACCCGATTTCGCAGCAGGCGCCGGCCACCCGGGCCAGCCGGTAGTCCACGCCGAGCGCGGCCAGGCCGGTGCCCACGGCCAGGATGCAGACCAGGTAGTTGACGACGGCGACCGCCGTGTACACCGCGGCCTGCGGGCCGACCGCCGCGTGCGAGCGGAAGTTCAGGGCCCGGTTGAGCAGGTACCCGAGCCCGGAAGCGGCCAGGTAGGCCAGGGTCAGGGCGGCCGGCAGCGGCCAGCGCAGCAGCCCGTGCAGGAGGGTGAGCAGGGCCAGGTCAGAACCGAACGTGCCGGTGCTGATCACCGCGAAGCCCAGCAGCGTGGGCGGGACGATCCGGGCTAGGCCCAGCGGGAGCCGCGCCGCGATGGCCGCCATCGTGGCGCTGAACTGCCGCCCCCGGGCCGTTCTGCGCTGCGCACGCGCCTGCTCCGCCACCGGCACGGGGCCAGCCTGGCAGCCCTGGGTGACCAGCAGGTGACCGTCGCGCAGCAGGCTGGAGATCTACGCGACACGCCTTAAGACGCCGGGTCCGGGTCGAACAGGTGCAGCCGGTGGGCGGTGGCGGCCGCCTCACCACGATTGCCCACGCCCAGCTTGGCCAGGATGTTCGACACGTGCACGCTGGCCGTCTTGGCCGAGATGAACAGCTCGCCAGCGATCTCCGGGTTCGACCGGCCGGCCGCGACCAGCCGCAGCACCTCGAACTCCCGGGCGGTGAGCCCGAGCTGATGCAGGCCGGGCGAGTTGCCGGCCTGGTCGCCGCGCAGCAGAATCCGCCCGCCGCGGGCCAGATCCTGGATCTCGGCCTGCAGCGGGCCCGCGCCCAGCGCTTCGGCCAGCCCGGCGGCGCGCCGCAGCCGGTGCGCCGCGCCGGCCCGGTCCCCGGCGGTGAGCGCAGCCTCGGCGGCCCGCAGCATGGCCGAGGCCCGCTCGTAGGGCTGGTGCACGCCGTCCCAGGCCGCGGCGGCGGCATCCCACTGGGCCAGGGCCTGCTGGGCGTCGGCTGCGCTGGCCGGGTCGTCGTCAGCCGGGCCGGTCCCGGCCGCGGCGGTGAACGTGAGCCAGCTGGCCTCGCGGACCGGGCCTGAGGTATCCAGCTTCCCGGCCAGCGTGCGCAGCGGCCCGAGCACCTCCCGCGCCCGCTCGGCCACGGCCCGGTCCCGGGCGGCCACGCAGATCCGCGCGCTCGCGGTGAGCAGCGGCCAGGCGTAGCGCGGATCGCGCACCAGGTCGAAGCGGTCAATCGTGCCGGCAATCGTGTCCAGCGCCTCGGCCTGGTCGCCCTCGGCGGCGTACAGCTCCGCCTCCAGCTGGGCCATGGGCAGGTAGTACTGGCCCTCGTGATGGCCCCGGTACCCGGCCCGGCCCAGCATGGTGCGGGCGGCGGTCGCCATCGCCCGCGCGGCCACCAGGTCGCCGCGGCGCATCGCGATCTCGCCGGACACGATGCGCAGCGCCAGCCGGTTCAGCTGCGGCGGGGACAGCACCAGGGCATGCTCGATGACCTCGACGGCCTCGTCCCACCGGCCGAGGGCGAGCAGCGGCTCGGCCACGTTGATGGCCAGGAATGTCCCAGTGGTGTGGGCCAGCCCATAGTCCTCGGCGCTGGCGATGCCGTCCCGCGCGACCTGGGCGGCGCGCTCGTGCTCACCGAGGCCCTCCAGGATGTGGGACTCGTTGACGGCCACGTGCAGCAGCGGCCGGAACGTGCGGACCTGCTCGGCCAGCGCGCGCGCCCGGGCGAACCACTGCAGCGCCTCGGTGTCCTGGCCGGCGTGCGCCTTGATGCTGGCCACCTCGCACAGCGCCCGGACCTGGATGGCGGGCGCTCCTACCTGCTGGGCCAGGGCCAGGGCCTCCTCGCCGCGGGCCATGGCCGCCGGGCCGGCGGGCCCCGCCCCGTGATGGGCGTCGCTGACCAGCAGCCGGGCCCGGGCCGAGTCATCGAGGCCGGGTGGCACGAGGTTGATCGCGGCCCGCAGGTCCGCGTCCGGGTCGCCGCGGCCAGTGTGCTTGCTCAGCGTGGCCCGGGTCTCCAGCAGCTGTGCGGCCCGGACCGGCTCGGCCGCCGGGTCGAGTTCTTTCAGCGCCGCCGACGCGAACGCCACGCCCCGCTCGTACTCGTCGGCGTCTTCCGCGGCGATCGCGGCCCGTTCCAGCACGTCCAGGTGACTGGCGCCGATCAGGTCGGCGGCGTCGGGCACCTTGTCCCACAGCTCGAGCACCCGGGCCAGCAGCGTGAGCTGCTCCGCGTGGGCCAGGGCATGCGCCGCCGCCGGGGCCGCCTGCCACGCGCTGCGCAGCGCGCCGGTCGTATCGTGCGCGTAGTACCAGTGATGCGCCTGCTCGATCACGCCCCGGTCCGGGGCGACCAGTTCCGCGTCGGCCGCGAGAACCTGGGCGAACCGGGTGTGCAGCCGGGTGCGCTCGCCCGGCAGCAGGTCGTCGTAGATGGCCTCGCGGATGAGCGCGTGCCGGAACGCGTAACCGCTCTGCCCGGCGGTCAGCACGTTGGCCGCGACCGCGGGCCGCAGCGTGTGCTCCAGGTCGCCGGCGGGCAGCCCGGTCACCGCGGCCAGCAGCGCATGCCCGGTGTGCTGCCCGCCCGCGCTGGCCGCCCGGAGCAGGTCCTGGGTCTCCTCGGGCAGCCGCCGCACGGCGGCCAGCAGCAGGTCGCGCAGTGACTCCGGCAGCTCGGTAGCCAGGCTGCCGTCGGACAGGAGCTCTTCCACGAACAGCGGGTTGCCTTCCGCGCGGTGGTACACCTCGTCGGCCAGCCCTGGCTCTGGCTCCCGGCCGGTGATGCTGGCCACCAGCTCATCGGCTTGCAGCCGGCCCAGCCGGGGCAGCTCCATCCGCTCCACCCAGCCGAGCCGGCCCAGCTCGGCCAGCAGCGGGCGGAGCGGATGCGTGCGGTGCAGCTCGTCGGACCGGTAGCTGACGATGATCAGAACCCTGGCCAGCGCCTGCTGGCTGCCGATCAGGAAGGCCATCAGGTCGCGGGTGGACGGATCGGCCCAGTGCGCGTCCTCGATGACCAGCACCACCGGCCCCGTCTCACCCAGCCGGTCGAGCAGCGTCAGCATCTGCTCGAACAGCCGGGCCCGGGCCACCCCGGTGTCCGTCTCCGCCTCGGCCGCACCGAATTCGGGCAGCAGCCGGGCGAACTCGCGGGTGGCGTGGCCGGGCAGCAGCCCGGCCACGCCGTCGGCGCCGATGCTCCGCACCAGTTCCCGGAGCATGGCCGCGAACGGCGCGAACGGCAGGCCATCGGTGCCCAGGTCCAGGCAGCCGCCGGCCAGCACCCGTGCGCCCGCCGTGCCCGCCCCGGCGGCGAACTCGCCGATCAGGCGCGATTTGCCGATCCCGGCCTCGCCCCCGATGAGCACGGCGGCGGGCCCGCCATCCTGGGCCCGGCGCAGGGCAGCATCCAGCGCGGCAAGATACTCGGCCCGGCCGATCAGGGCTGGGCTGCTTATCCGCGGGCTCATGTCCTCCAGGATGCCATCACCCGCTGACATCCAGCCGGCTGCGCGCACCCGCGTCAGGCCGCCCGGCGGCCTGCTGGCTGGTGTTCGCCGGCCCCGGCTGAGGGCTGGGGGACCGCGGCGCGACGCGGCCGGGCTGCGGCTGGATGCCGGGCCGCCGCGGCCGCGCGCTCGCCAGCCAGGGCCGCGGGCGCCTCAGCCGGCCTCGCTGGCTGGGCCGCCGCGCCCGGCTGGCCCGGCAGTGGCCCGGTCGGCCAGGCACCGCGGCGCCACCGCCACCAGCCGTGGCTGGCCGTGACCCGGCCGCGGCGGGCCTGCCTGGCCCGCTCGTCCTGGATGGCCTGCTGCCGCCACTCCCTGATCTGCTCGGCGGCCACGCCCTGGTTAAGGATTCCGTACACCGCTTCCTCCACGGGTTGGGGGCCGATTCCGGCCCGTAACCCGAGACTCGCGGTAAGGCCCGCCCGGCCGCATCGGGCAGTTGCCTTATCTGCGGCCGGGAGACCCGCCTTAGCTCCGGGTGGCGCGCTTAGCAGCTGGGCGAAGAACCGCTGGAACTGCTCGGCGCTGGCCGGGATACGTCACCGGCCCCGGCGGCGGATCACCCTGGACCCGGGTGGTTCAGTCGAGAGCGAGCGTGCCCGCCGCGGCCAGCACCCCGGCCGCGCGGCCGGGATCGCCAGCGATGTCCAGCTCGAGGTCGGCCGGGCGGGCCCGGCTGGCGACCAGCTGGCAGAACCCCACCGCGTCGGTGACGATGCGCAGCGGAACCGGACCGGGCTGGGTGCCGCCGGGGCCGGCGTCCAGCGTGACGTCCCAGGTGCCCCCGCCCGGGCCGGTCAGCACCAGGTGCACGGCCACCGGCCCGGGCAGGCCGCTGGCGGCCGCGGCCCGGGGCAGCAGCCGGGCGGCGAGGTCGGTCATCAGGTGCAGCGTGGGTGGATCGGGCACCGCGGGCGGCAGGCCGGCCACCCGCCGGATGTCGTTGTCGTGAACCCAGATCTCGAACGCCCGGACCACCAGCAGCGCGTTCAGCGGCAGCCGCATGCCGTGCACGGCCACCTCGGCGTCCAGGTCAGTGCGCGCCCGGACCAGGCCGAGGGTGCGGTCCACGGCGCGGCGCCACTCAGCGTGGGTGGCCGCGGCCGGCCGGCCCGCCTGCCGGGCCGCTGCCGCCTGGGTCGATGCCACGTGCCCGGCGGCGGCCACGGCCGGGTCGCCGGTCAGGCAGCGCTGCACGTCTTCCTCGACGCCGGCCAGGTGGCCGACCAGTCCCTGCACGTCGAGGTCGCGGAGCACCGGCCGCGCCCAGCAGTCTGGGTCCAGTGAGCCGAGCAGCCGGTCGAGGGCGTCAGCCGCCCGGCGGAACGCCTCCACCGGCGCGATCGGCTCGGCCCTGGGGGTGACCTGCCCGGCCGGCCGGACCAGCCGCGAGGCGGCCAGCACCCGCTCACGCAGCCCGGCGGGCAGGGCCAGCGAATCGTCACGTCGGTCGGTCATGACTGCTCCAGCAGCTGGCGGTCCAGCACGGTCTCCAGCTTGGCCAGCGCCAGCCGGAGCCGTGACTTCGCAGTGCCTTCGGGGATGCCGGCCGCCAGCGCGACCTCACGGTAGCTGAGCCCCTGGAAGTAGGCGAGCTCGATGACCCGGCGCTGGTCGGGCGGAAGCAGCTGGACCGCGTCCCGGACCACGCCGGCCGCTTCCGCGGTGACCACGGCCTCGCACGGCGTCGGCTCGTCCGGGCCGGGCGCCAGCCGGTGGTGCCGTTCCTGCCGGGCCACCCGGCGCAGCTCGCTGCGCAGCACGTCCACCGCCCGCCGCCGGGCCAGCACGGTCAGGTAGGTACGCAGTGCCCCGGCCGCCGGGTCGTACCGCCCGGGCTGGCGCCACAGCTCGACGAACACGTCCTGGACGACGTCCTGCGCGGCGCCGCTGTCGCCCAGCACCCGCCGGGCCGCACCGTACACGGCCGGCCCGGCGCCGTCGAGGATCTCCGCGAGCGCGTGATCGTCCCCGGCGGCCAGCCGGGCCACCAGCCGGGCATCTGTCCCCCCCACGACTGGGACGCTAACGCGGCCCGCGGCCACCAGGCAATCTTCTGCGGGGAACTCATCCCCCGGCCGCCGCAGGCGGCGGTGCCGGGCCCCGGGCCGTCCCGGACCGCCGGGCTGAGTGTCGCTGGCAACTGTGCCTCCCACGCCGCAGGATGCCGCCCGGGATACGTCACCGGGACGGCGGCCGGATCACCGCGGGGATAGCCAGTAACCAGTGGCGGCGGGGATACCGGCACGGCTCCCCGGCGGCCGCGCTCAGGATCCGGCCGGGGAACTGGCCGACGGCGGGCTGGGTGGCAGCGGGGGCATGCTCGCTGCGTCGGCCGGGGCGAGCAGCTTGGCGATGTCCAGCTTGGACCCGGCCATCTGCTTCAGCATGAAGTCGTGGTTGAGGTCGAGGATGGCCCGGGTCTCCGCGGCGATCACCGCACTGCGGCTCAGCGTCAGCTCGTTGTCCTGCTGCTGCTCGCCGGACAGGGACCAGTTCGTGGAGCCCTTCACCGTGTACACGCCGTTGACGATCACGATCTTCAGGTGCGAGATCGCGTTGTGCACCGAGCTGGTGCCGATCGCGATGCTGTTGCCGAACGCGTTGTTGTCCCAGCTGGCCAGGATCTTCTTCTCGTGCACCCCCGCGGCCTGGCTGCGGTCCAGGCTCATCTGCACATACACGTGCTCATCGCCGAGCTTGCCCTGGATGATCTTGTTCAGCTCATCATCGTCGTAGCCGAACATGTTGACCACGATCGAATGCTGGGCGGTGCCCAGCACCGCTACCAGCAGGCCATGCACGTTGTCCCGGGGCGCGAAGAACGTCCGCTCGTCGTCTGGGTAGCCATCCAGGAACCGGCCCTCGGCCTTGTACTGGCCCAGGTCATCCCAGGAGAACTGCGGATCGGCCATGACGTGCCCCCTTGCCCCGGCCGTCCCGTGACGGCGTGCACCCCTATCGTGACGACCCCACGCCGCGCCGTCCACCCTGTGGCCGGCCCGGCTGCGTGACCGGCGCATCCAGGGCCTGGCCCTGCCCCGCGGCCCCGGCCGGCCAGCCGGGCGAACCCAGCCGGGCTCACCCCGCGCGAGATCAAGGTGCTGGGTCCCGCCCAAGATAGGGAACCCGCCCGATGCGCCGCCCGGCCCGGCTGGGGTCTCCTGATCGAGGCAGGCAGCACGCCTGCGCGACAACTCAGGAGAGGACAGGCCATGGCACTGTTCATGGACACGCACACGATCGGCGGCCCGGTGACCCTGGACGATGTGGCGAAGGCACACGCCGCTGACCTGTAAACGCAGGACGCCTACGGCGTTCACTACCTCCGCTACTGGGTCGACGAGGCGCACGGCAAGATCTTCTGCCTGGTCGACGCTCCGGACGCCGGCACTGCGGCGGCTGTCCACCGCGAGGCGCACGGGCTCGTCGCCGACGAGATCCATCCGGTCGCCGAGGGAGCGTGACCCCACGCCAGCGGTCCGCAGCGGCGGGCACCCGGGGTCGCCGCCAGGTCCCCGCCGCGCGGCGATCCGGGGTCAGCCGCGCTGGCTGGCGCGCTGGGCATTGGCCTGCATCGCGGCGAGCGTCTCAGCCAGCTGGTCTTTGGGGCTGAACTGGATGAACTCGCTGCCAGCCGTGGCGGCGGGCACGTGCCCAGGACCCATGTAGAAGGCATCGCCGGCTTCGTAGACCTCTTCGCGGCCGGCATAGCTGACCGTGATCTGCCCGGAGATCAGATAGCCCCAGTGCGGGCACTGGCAGCTGTCGCCGGGCAGGCCCTTGAGCATCGCGGCCAGCGAGTGGCCCTGCCGGATCGTGACAAAGCTGACCGTGTAGTCATCCAGGTCGCCGCTGTGGTCGGTGGCCGGGCCGAAGTCAGCCTTGGTGGGCGCGCTGTCTTTGGACATGCTGGGCATGGGTCTCTCCCTCTCGGTCGTGATGGGAACGGGCGGCTGGCCCGGTCAGGCGGACCGGGTGGCGGCCGCGGCCGCGCCCGGGCGGCCCGGGCCGGTTGCGGTCGCGGTGCCGATGACCAGCGGGCGCACGAATGGCGGGGCGTCCCGCAGCTCGGAGCGCTCGAGGCCGGTGATGGTGAACCCGGCAGCACGGATGGTGTCGAGCGTCGGGCGGTTGCAGTTGCAGCCGTGGGCCATGATCCGGTTCAGCCAGTTCAGCCGGTCCTGCCACTGGCGCAGGCCTGGCTCGTCCGAGCGGACGTGCTCGATGAACAGCAGCCGCCCGCCCGGCCGCAGCACCCGGTGCAGCTCGCGCAGGGCGCGGGGCTGGTCGGCCACTGTGCACAGCACCAGGGCGGACACCGCCACGTCGAACTGGGCGTCGTCGAAGGGCAGGTCCTCGGCCGGGGCGCGCAGCACCCGGGCCGCTGGTGCCTGCGCCCGGGCCCGCTGCACCAGCCGCCGGACCATGGGGGCTTCGGGCTCGGTGATCGTGAGGGACGTCACGGCCGGGCCGTAGCCGGGCAGGCTCGCCCCGGTCCCGCCGCCGATCTCGATCACTTCGCCGGACGCGCCGCGGAGCAGCGCGGCCCGCTGGGTGGCCAGGCCCGCCCGCTCGGTTTTGGCCATGAGCCGGTCGTAGTTGGCTGCGAAGATCCGGCCGCTGAGGCTCATGGCCCCTCCCCTGGTCGTCTGGTCTTGTCGTGACGACGCTAACCAGCGGCCGGCCCGGCCCGCATGGGGCGATTGCCTCATCTTCGTGATCTTCAGGGGCGGCCCGGTTCCTGTTCGGGAAGCAGGCCCTGCCGCATCGCGTACAGGCTCGCGCCCACCCGGCTGGACGTGCCGATCTTCACGTAGATGTGCTCGATGTGGTTGCGCGCGGTCTTGGGCGAGATGACCAGGCGGTCCGCGATCTGCCTGCTGGACAGGCCCTGAGCGGCCAGGCGCAGCACATCGACCTCGCGGGCCGTCAGGCCGTCGGGGCGGTTCCGGCGGCGGCTGGTGTGGTTGGCGTGCCCCGCCGCGGCCAGCACCGCCTCGGCCGCGCCCGGGTCCATCCGCCCGGCGCTCACCTCGGCCCGCAGCTCGGCAGCGGCCGCCGCCGCGGACCGGGCCGCGCGGTGCGGCCGCGGCTCGCGCATCGACTGGTAGGCGTCGGCGGCCCCCAGAATCAGCGCGGGCTGGGAGATCGCCCCGGCGGACAAGCCGCGTGGATAACCCGACCCGTCCAGCCGCTCCCGCAACTGAACCGCGATCGCACCGAGCGGCGCCAGCCAGCTGGACTGCTGCAGCATGCGCTCGGTCAGGTACGGGTGCATGCGCACCCGCTCCCACTCACCGGCGCCGAGCGGGCCCTGCTTGTCCCAGATCGAGTTCGACACGCCGAGGCGGCCGAGGCCGTGGACCAGGCCCGCGCGGCGCAGCGTCTGCACGTCGGCGGCGGGCAGTCCCAGCCCGGCCCCGGCTGCGCCGGCGTAGGCCGCCACCGCCTGCGCGTGCCCGAGCATGTACGGGGACTTCAGGTCGACGAAATTGGCCACGCCGACCAGCGCCGCGTCAAGCTGGTCGTCGTCCAGCGCCAGGCCCAGCGATGGCTCGGCCCCGATCACTGCGTCCCACGTCCGCGCGGCGTCCAGGCGGCCGAGGATCTCCTCGGCGTGCCCGCACAGCAGCCGGGCGAGCGCGGGGTCGAACTGCACACCCGACCGCTTGCGGGCGAGCAGCACCGCGGCATCGACCCCGCCGACCCGGTGCGCCACCTCCGCGTACTCGGCCAGCATGGCGAGCCGGGACGCGATGGGCACCGCGTCGCCCCGCAACTGGCCGGGCCAGCCCCGCCCGTCCCACTGCTCGTACGACGCGCCGACCCCGTCCTGCACGGCGCGCGGCAGCCCGAGTTCCGCGGCCAGGCTGCGCGCCAGCGACGCGTGCCGCGCGATCATCCCGTCCAGGTCCCGGTGCCCAGTAAGGGCGAATTCCAGCCCGACCCGGAACCGGAACAGCGGTGGGTTACCGCGGCCGACCCTGCGCAGCGCGGCCGCCGCTCCGGCCAGGCTGCGCGGCTCATGCTGATACTTGGCTGCCTTCAGCTCGATGTCGTCGCCGAACCACTTCGCCTGTTCGTGCGCGTCGGCGTGGCAGCCCACGTTGACCAGCAGCGCCGTGTAGTAGACCACTGACCGCTCGGCATCACCGAGCCCTATCAGTTCGGCCAGCCGGAGCGCGATCATGCACTGGCGCAGCACGTGCTCCATCGGCTGGCCGAAACCAAGATCCACGCCGAGGGACAGGGCGGCGACGAGCTCGGCGAGCCGGACCGGCTGGCCGGGCCGCGGACCGTTCGCGGCCGCCCCGCTGAGACCGGCCACGATCCCACCCCCCGTGACGAACTCCTGGGCACCCAGCATAGGCAGAAACGGGGCCCCGGGACGGATCAGCGGCCGGTGAACCGGGACAAGTAGGTCCAGGTCGGCCTGAAGCCCTGGCGCTGGTAGAGGCGGATCGCGGCGTCGTTGCCCGGCAGCACACCGAGTACCAGGTCGCGCACCCCGGCGGTGGCCAGCTCGGCGGTCAGCGCGGTGAGCAGCCGGGAGCCGATGCCCTGGCCGCGGTAGCCGGGCTGGACGGCCAGCGACTCGATCTCACCGACCCGGTCGCCGGTCTGCCAGGTGTCGGCCACCCAGGTGCCGCTGGCCGGGCTGACGTGCGCCAGGCCGTAGCCGATGACCGCGCCGTCCGCGCTGGCCAGCAGCAGCACTGTGTCCGGTTTGGCCAGCAGCTCGGCGTACAGCTGGCTGCGCACGGCCCAGGTCTGCCGGTCATCGACGTAGGGTGCCAGGTCTGGCATGACCTCCGCGTGATGATGGTGCACGCTTACCCAGAGCGGTTCGAGCAGCGGCAGGTCGGCCAGCGAGCCGCGGCGAAATTCCACCTGACTGGTCATTCAGCCATCCTGGCACGGGCGGCTGGTGTGCGGCCCGGCCCCGCGGGTACGGGGGTCGCGGTCGCTGGGAAGGTGAGCACGGATGAGCGAGCACGGGATGAGTGAGCAAAGCACGGTGGTAGTGAGCGGCGCGGGCACCGGCATTGGCCGGGCCGTGGCCGGGCGGCTGGCCGCGGCCGGATGTCACGTGACCGCGGTGGGCCGGCGGCCGGAGCCGCTGAACCGGCTGGCTGGCGAGCTCGGCCCGCAAGTCGACCCGGTGGCCGCCGACGTGGCCACCGAAGCCGGAGCCGAGGCCGTGGCCGCGCGGGTGGCGGCCGCGGGCCGCGGCTGCGCGGGCGTGGTCGCTGCGGCCGGCGGCATCCCGGGCGGGCGGACTGCGGGCGGGCTGGCCGGGATCCGCCAGGACTGGCAGGCGATGTTCGAGTCCAACGTGCTGTCCGCGGTGCTGCTCGTCGAGGCGCTGCGCGAGGCGATCGGGAAGGCCGGCGGCCGGGTGGTGCTGGTCTCCTCGGTGGCCGCGCTGCGCGGCAGCGGTGGTGGTGGCTACGGGGCGATGAAGGCGGCGCTGCATGCGTGGGTGTATGACCTGGCCCGGGAACTGGGCCCGCAGGGCGGCACGGCCAACGTGGTCGCGCCCGGGTTCGTGCCGGACACCGGGTTCTGGTCAGGCCGGCTGTCGGCCGAGTCCCGGCAGGAGCGGGCGGCGCAGACGCTCGTCGGGCGGGAGGGCACGCCAGACGAGGTGGCCGCGCTGATCGGCTGGCTGCTCGGCCCGGACGGTGGCTGGATGACCGGCCAGGTGCTCTCGCCCAACGGCGGGGTGGTGCTCGGCCGCTGAGCTGGCGGTGAGCGTAGCGTGCAGGTAGGGTCGGCCCCGCCCGGGCCGCAGATCCGCTGGAGGTGCCATGACAGAGCAGGACGCAGATCCGCCAGCCGAGGAGTTCCACCGCGACCGGCGCCAGCACGGCGGCCGCATCGACCGGCTGGATGACGACCAGCTGGCCCGGCTGACCGAGGAGGAGCGGGTCGAGGCCGGCGTTAACGCGTTCGACCCGGACGAGGTCCCCCCGGCCACTGACGAGCCGCCGGAGTTCGACATCCGGCAGAGCGAGGAATTCCAGGAGGCGCGGGCGGAGATCCGCCGCGAGTACGACAAGGACGAGCTTCTGGTCGAGGGAGAGCGGGAGCAGTTCCCGCCGTCGCACTACGACAACAGCTGAGCCTGGCCTGCCGGTCAGTGCAGCATCTTCTGCACGGCCTGCCGGCTGACGCCCATCTCCCGGGCGATGTCGGCCTGGGAGAACCCCTGGCCGAGCAGGCGGCGGATCAGGTCCCGCCGGTCGGCGTGCAGCTGCTGGGCCAGCCGGTAGTGCTCCAGGGCCTGGCTGCGGATCTCATTGAGGCGGCGGAAATCTTCCTGGTGAGCTGAGACGTCCGGGTGCGGTGGCATAGCCCGATTCTGACAACCCGGGGTTGACTTGTCAACTCCGGGTTGTCAGTTCCCGGAGTCATCCAGCAGCCGGGACTTGACCTCGGCTTTGAGGACCTTGCCGACCTTGGACCGGGGCAGGTCAGGCCACACTTCGACCTGCTTGGGGGCCTTCACGCTGCCCAGCCGGTCCTTGACGAATGCGCGCAGGTCAGCATCGGCGAGATCCTGGCCGGGGTGGGGCTGGATGACAGCGGTGACCCGCTCGCCCCACTTGTCATCGGGCAGCCCGATGACGGCGCAGTCCAGCACGGCGGGATGGGCCAGCAGGGCCTGCTCGACCTCGGCTGAATAGACGTTGAAGCCGCCGGTGATGATCATGTCTTTGGCCCGGTCCACGATGAAGAGGTAGTTGTCCGGGTCCAGGTAGCCGATGTCCCCGGTGTGGTGCCAGCCGTGCCGGGCTGCCTCAGCCGAAGCCGCCGGGTCCTGGTAGTAGCCGGCCATGACCAGCGGGCCGCGGACGACGATCTCGCCGCGCTGGCCGGCCGGCAGCAGCCGGCCCTCGTCATCCATGATCGCCACCGTCACCAGCGGCGTGGGGCGCCCGGCCGAGGTGAAGCGTTCCCTGGCCAGCGAGCCGTCCGGGTGGAAATGGTCTTTCGGCGCCATCGTGGAGATCATCATCGGCGCCTCGGTCTGCCCGAACAGCTGCCCCATGACCGGGCCGATTGCGCTGATGGCCTGTTCCAGGCGGGCGGCCGACATGGGGGCGGCCCCGTACCACAGGCATTGCAGCGAGCTGAGGTCGGCGGCCGCCAGCCCGGGGTGATCCAGCAGCAGGTAGATCAGGGTCGGCGGCAGGAAGGCATGGGTGACCCGGTGCCGCCCGATCAGGCCGAGGAACTCGGCCAGGTCGGGCGCGGGCATGATGACGATCTCACCGCCGAGGGCCATGATCGGGAAGCACAGCACGCCGGCCGCGTGGGTGAGCGGGGCGAGCGCGAGATACACCGGCCGCCCGTCGAACGGGTAGCCCATCAGGGTCAGGGCCGTCATCGTCTCGATGTTGTGCCCGGTGAGCTGCACTCCCTTCGGCCTGCCGGTGGTTCCTCCGGTGCCGGCGATCATCGCCACGTCGTCGGGCGGCTCAGCCTGCCAGGGCTCCTCCGGGAGGCCGGCCAGCCACCGGCGCAGCGGGACGGCGGTCACCACGCCCGGGTCGCCGGCATCGAGGCAGACCAGCGTGGTCACCTTCGGCAGGCCGGGGGCGATCCGCGCGACCAGCGGCGCGAAGCTGCCCTGGAAGATCAGGCAGGAGCAGTCGAACAGGTCCAGCAGCTCGCGGTTTTCCGCGGCCTCGTTGCGCGGGTTGACCGGGCACCACACCGCGCCGGCCCGGGCGATGCCGAAAACGCAGGAGAAGGCGACCGGGTCGTTGCCGGACAGCACCGCCACCTTGTCACCGGGGCGGACGCCTGACCGGGCCAGCGCCCGGGCGATCACCCAGGACAGCCGCTGTACCTCGGCGTAGCTGCGGGAACGGCCGCCCATGGTCAGGCAGGGCGCGGCCGGCCCAGCGAAGCCCCCTTGTCCAGGAAGTCGGTCAGCCGCATGGCGGTGCGCTAGTTCTGCACGGTCAGGACCGGCTCCATGACCAGGCCGAAGCTGCGCAGCACGCCGAGCAGCTCGCGGTGCCCGAACGCCTGGCAGGCCGAGGCGAACCCGGCCCGCCGCGGCGGCTGCTGGAGCAGCGAGTACGCCGCGTAGGCCTGGAGCGCACCGGTCTGCTTGTAGTTGCAGTTCCCGTGGATCACGCAGTGCGCCCTGGCCATCGGGCCGGACGCGTGCACCGAGTCCAGCGAGGTGTTGACCCGGGTGCTCTCCCGGGGCGGCATCTGGTTCATCACCGCGGCCGCCTGCTCGGACAGCGCCTGGTACTTCTCTTCGTCGGACAGGTCCTGGATCTGCGCCAGCGCGGCGCTGACGATGTGCGGCACCCCCTGCATGAGCGGGCGGTTGAACACGCCGCCGAGCACCTTCACGTTGGCCACCCGCGGGTCACGCCTGAACCACACCGGGTGCGAGGTGCCGCCCCAGGGGAGGGCGAGCCCGGTCTCGTGCTGGCCGGGCACGGTCACGTCATACAGGCCCGCGTCGGCGGGCCACTCCACGTACTGGTTCTGCTCCAGGTAGTGCGCCCGGGACAGGGCTGCGTTGACCAGGATGGTCCGGGTCGAGGCGACCGTCGGGAAACCCTTCCAGAAGACCAGGATGTCCAGCGTGTCCAGGCCTGGCGTTTCCAGGCACAGGCTGGCGGCGATTTCGCCGGTGGTGTACATCTGCGCCACGCCCGGGGCCAGCAGCAGCCCGCGGTCCGCCATCCGCGGCCCGTACACCTCGTCGCAGCGGATCAGCCAGTCCTGCTCGCCGGTGGTGTCCAGGAAGTGGCATCCGGCGGCCAGGCAGGCCTCGACGACCTCGTCGCCGTGCTGCGCGAACGGGCCGACCGTGTCGCATACCACCTGGGCTCCGCTGAAGAGCTCGGTCAGCGGGCCCACCTGGTGCTCCACCTCGATGATTTCGTGCGGCACCGTGTCGAGGCCGGGCACCTTGCCCAGCGCTTCGGCTATCCGGGCCTTGTCCCGGCCGGCCGCGATGAACGGCACGCCGAACTCACGCAGGTACTCGCAGATCAGCCGGCCGGTGTAGCCGGACGCGCCGTAGACCACGACGGGCTTGTCGCTGCTCATGTCTGGTTCACCTCTCGGTCATCATCGTCCGGCCCGGGCCCGCTGCCGCCGTCACATGCCCATCCCGCCGTCCACCGGCAACCCGGTCCCGGTGATGAACCTCGCGCCGTCGGAGGCGAGGAACACCACTGCGTCGGCCATATCGGCGACCTCGCCGAGCCGGCCGAGCGGGGTCAGCCCGATGACGTCCCCGACGCACGCCTCGGTGCTCGGCCACAGGCCCAGCGTCACCATGTCCTGGGCCAGCTGAGCGCCCATCTCAGTAGGCACCAGGCCGGGATAGACGCAGTTCACCCGCACCCCGTAGCCGAGCTTCCCGGACTCCATCGCGGCCACCCGGGTGAGCCGGTCCACGGCCGACTTGGTGGCGGAGTACACCCCGATGCCGGGGAAGGCAATGGTCGCAGCCACCGATGCGACGTTGACGATGGCGCCGCCCGCGCCCGCCGGGCCGCCCGGGCGCATCGCCCGCAGGCCGTGCTTGATGCCCAGTGCGGTGCCGAGCACGTTGACCTCGAGCATCCGGTGGACATCAGCGGCATCGAGATCGACCAGCAGGCTGGAGATCTCGACACCGGCGTTATTGACCAGGATGTCCAGGCCACCGAGATAGCCGATGGCCTGCGCGATGGCCTGGTCCCAGCTCGCGTCGTCGCGGACGTCGAGCGGAACGAACTCGGCGGTGGCGCCGGACTGCTGCAGCGAGCCGGCGGTTGCCTTGCCCAGGTCCTCCCGGACATTGCCGATCACCACGGCCGCCCCGGCCTGGGCCAGTGCTTCGGCCATCCCGGCCCCCAGCCCCTGGGCCCCGCCGGTCACCAGCGCCTTCCGCCCGGTCAGTTCGTACACGCTCATCAGGCACCTCTTCCTTGGGGCGGCGGACCCGCATGGACACGGCCGAACGCGGGCCCGTGTGATGTGCCTCATAGCCTGGCTGTCTCGCTTGACAACTGTCAAGAGATACCTAGACACTCGTCCAAGGAAATCTGGTCAATTGTCAAGGCGGCGAAGGGAGGGGACGCCCGCCCGGTAAAGTTGCTTCGCGTCGCGGGGGCACGCGGAGCCGAGGGGACCCTGAGAGTGACCGAGGTAGCGGAACGTAACCGGGACCGGATCGCGCGGCGGCAGGTGGACAAGTTCGCCGAGCGGCGTGCCCAGCTGGCCGCGGCGGCCCTGCAGACCCTGGCCGAGCAGGGCTACGCCCGGACCAGCCTGCGCGATATCGCGCAGCACTCTGACTTTTCCCACGGGGTGCTGCACTACTACTTCAGCGACAAGATCGAGCTGATCACCTACTGCGTGCGGCAGTACAAGGCCGAGTGCGTCACCCGCTATGACAGCATCGTGGCCACGGCGGCTTCGGCCGGCGAACTCAGGCAGGGCTTCGGCGCAGCCATGGCCGCCACCCTGGTCGAGGAGGCCACGATGCACCGGCTCTGGTACGACCTGCGGAACCAGAGCCTGTTCGATGATTCCTACCGCGACGATGTGCGGGAGATCGACCAGAGCCTGGAGCGGATGATCTGGCGCATCGTGAGCAAGTATGCCGAGCTGGCCGGGGCCGAGCTCGTGGTGGCGTCCGGCGCGGCCTACGCGGTCTTCGACGGGCTCTTCCAGCAGGCGCTGCTCCGGCACCTGGCGGGCAGCGCGGACGCCGCCAGTGATCTCCAGGAAAACCTGCAGCGGGTCCTGGAGTCACTGACGGTCCGCGGCTGACCCGGCCGGGGTGACGGAGGGCAGCGGGCCGCCTTAATCCAGGCTGGCGCCGACGTGATCGCGGATCTCCTGCACCGCCCAGTTGTTCCCGTCCGGGTCGGTCAGGTAGCAGAACTTCCCGCCGTCCCGCGGGTCCAGCGTCTGCACCGGCGAGACATTGACGCCGCGGCCCGCCAGCTCGGCCCGGGCCGCTTCGATGTCCGTGACGACCAGCTGCAGCCGGGCGCTCGCCCCGAGGTCGGTGCCGGGGCTGACGACCACCGGCCCGACCACGACCGAGCACGCCGACCCGGGCGGGGTCATGTGCACCACCCGCATGTTCTCCGTGGGCTGGATGTCCGCATCCAGGTTGAAACCGAGCTGGCCGAGATAGAAGCTCTTCGCCCGGTCGATGTCGGTCACCGGGATCACCACGACTTCCAGCTTCCAGTCCATGATCTGCATCCTCTCGCTCGCCGCGCCTGGGTGGCGCTGCCAGTCCTAGGACGGAGCTGCCGGGCGGTTTTCGACAGCCAGCTGCTGCCAGGTCCGCCCGGTGCGGACGCTGGCCGGCTGCTCGCTGACGATGTCGGAGCCCGGCCGCGCCGCCGCGTCGCGGACCTTGACCAGGATCCAGCGCCGCTCGCCGGTCCGGGTCAGGGCGAAGCCGCCGCTGAGCTTGCTGCCGTGCAGCCGGACGGACAGGTGACCGGGCTCGTCGCGGACGATCTCGGCCGGCCCCTCGTCCCAGATGATCACCGCTCCGCTGCCCCGCCGCTGGCCCTGGTGCACGCCCTCGAAGTCACCGGCGTCCAGGGCGTGGTCGGCCACGGGCACGGCCAGCCGGCGGGCCGCCGGGTCCAGCGACGGCCCCCGGGGCACGGCCCACGACCGCAGCACCCCGCCGGCCTCGATGCGCAGGTCGAAATGCAGCCGCGTGGCGTCGTGCAGCTGCACGACGAACCGGGATGCGGTCATCCCGCGACGCTACCGCGCCGGCGGCGTCACCGCCCCTCGCTGATCAGCCGCGCAGCACGGCCCCGGTCTGCGCCGTGTCCTCGGTGCCGCGGTAGTAAGCGATCTTGCCGTCGCGGAACCTGAAGTAGTGGTGCAGGTCCATCACCGCGCTCTTGCCGGTAGTGCGCGACCTGGCCCGGAACTGGACCACGGTCAGCACGTCGGTGTCGTTGGCAGCGAAGGAAACCGGCGTGAACTCCTCGACCTCCATCGCCGAACCGAAATCGGCGAAGAACCTGGCTACCGCATCCCGGCCATGGCGTTCGCCGTACCAGGGGGCGGCCATCCCGGTCGCTTCCGCCGCCCAGTTGACGTCATCGGTCACCGCGTCGAGGATCGCCGCGACATCGCCCCGGCCGAATGCCTCATACACCTGCGAGATGGTCTTGATGTTCTGGTCCGCGCTCACCGTGCACCCCCCCAAGGCCGCGCGCGGGGTTGCGCGCGGCTCTGGGAGGGATACGTCACGACCCGGCGCGGCGGATCAGCCGGTCACAGCCCTTCGTTGATCAGCCGCCCGGCCTGCTCGTACTTGGCTGGCTTGCGCTTCTTGAAGTAGAACGCGATCGACCACCCCGATCACCACGATGGCCAGGTCGATGGGACCGAGCCACTTGGCGTAGCTGTAGCCGCCGCCCAGGAAGGTGATGTTGTCGAACAGCAGGTAGACCACGGCCGCCTGGGTGATCAGGGCCAGGATGGGGGCCAGCCGGGTCTTCCACCAGTGCACCTCGTCGCGGTGGTAGCGCTCGAAGTAGACCAGGATGGCCAGCGAGACCAGCGCCTGCACGGACAGGATGATGATCACGCCCATCACCGCCATCAGCCCGTACAGCTGCAGGTAGGCCTGCGAGGCCGGGTCGTTGGTGCCGGTGAACACCGCGAACAGGATGATGATGATGGCGGCGATGACCGACTGGACGATCGACGCGATGTGCGGGCTCTTGAACCGGTGGTGAGTGCGGCCCAGCGCCTTCGGCAGCAGCCCTTCCCGGCCGAGTGAGTAGAAGTACCGCGCGGTGGTGTTGTGGAACGCCATGCCGCAGGCGAACGAGCCGGTGATGATCAGGTAGCTCATGATCGACGCCACCCAGTCGCCGCCGAACTGCCGGGCCGGGGTCAGGTAGAAGTTGGCCGCGTCGCTCTGCGCCTGGGCGACCGCCGCGTGCACGGTCGGGTAACCGAACAGCGGGGCCCACGAGGTGAGCGTGTAGAACACGCCGAGGCCGATCACCGAGATGTACAGGGAGCGGGGCACGATCCGCTTGGGGTCGCGCGACTCCTCGCCGTAGTTCGGCGCCATCTCAAAGCCGACCCAGGACCAGAACGCGAAGAACAGGCCGATGCCCACCGCACCCGCGAGCAGTTTGCCCTCGGCCGGGAACCCCTTGAACGCGTTAACCGGATTGATCGCGCTCCAGTTGACGCTGCCCTTCGCATACATGAGCACGTCGAAGATGATCAGGATGATGATCTCGCTGATCAGCCCGATGGCCAGCAGGGTCGAAGACAGCCGGACGTCGAAGAAGGTCAGCAGCGAGATGATCACGACCATGGCCAGGGCCAGCCACGGCCAGCTGATATGCACGCCGAACGAGTTCAGCTTCAGGCCGAGGAAGTAGGCGAAGCCGCCGCACAGCGAGGCCTCGAACACCGAGTAGGCCACCACCGCGCCGTAGCCGGTGCCGATGCCCAGTTCCCGGCCCAGCCCGTGGCTGATGTAGGAGTAGAAGCCGCCCGCGGTGGTCCGTTTCCGGGCCATGGCGACATAACCGACCGAGAACACCACCAGCACGACGGTCGCGAAGAGGAACGCCGCTGGCGCGCCCACGCCCTGGCCGTAGCCCACGATGATCGGCGTGTTGAACAGCATCGCCGAGATCGGCGCGGCCCCGGTGACGGTCAGGAAGAGCACCCCGCCCAGGCCGACCGCGCCCTTGCGCAGCTTGGCCACGTCGCTGCGCTGGGAGACGTCGAATGCCTCCTCCATCCCTTCGATACCGCCGACACGTGGTAGCTCCGACTGTGCCATGAGTGCCTCCCCAGAGGGTCGCCCAGGCCGCGGGCGCCGCGGGCCGCCGGGCAGCGGGTCAAGCCGAGGTCAAACGGTTCAGGCCAGTTTTGTGGTACAGATCACAGCGCGGACGGTATCAGCAGGTAGGAAACATGACAAGAGTTTTGGTTCATGAAATATGCCTTTAACTTGACCCTTGACAGAAATTGGTCAGAAGGGTACGTATTTGGTCAGACCAAAGTTGGGGTGCGGGCCAGCGCGCTGCCGTGGAGGTGCCTGAGGTGGCAGGGACCGAGGAGCTGATCGCCTTCCCGTCCAAGGACGAGATGCTCGCCCGGTCCCGGCAGTACTGGAACCCGGACAAGACCCAGTTCTGGGTGGACTCGGGGGTGCCGCTGGTCATCGACCGGCGGGAGGGCTACTTCATCTACGACGTCGAGGGCAAGCGGCTCATCGACGTGCACCTCAACGGCGGCACCTACAACCTCGGCCACCGCAACCCGGAGGTCACCGCGGCCGTCACCGCGGCCATGCAGCGCTTCGACATCGGCAACCATCACTTCCCGTCGCTGGCCCGCACGGCGCTGGCCGAGGCGCTGATCAGCACCGCGCCGCCCGGGCTGACCAAAGTGGTGTTCGGCAGCGGCGGTGGCGAGGCCATCGACATCGCGCTCAAGACCGCGCGGCACGCGACCGGGAAGCGCCGGATCGTGTCGATCGCCAAGGCCTACCACGGGCACACCGGGCTGGCCGTGGCCACCGGCGACGAGCGGTTCGCCAACCTGTTCCTGGCCGACCGGCCGGATGAGTTCAGCCACGTGCCGTTCAACGACCTGACCGCGATGGAGGACGCGCTGCGCGGCCGGGACGTGGCCGCGGTGATCATGGAAACGATCCCGGCCACCTACGGCTTCCCGCTGCCCGCCCCCGGCTATCTCGGGGCGGTCAAAAAGCTCTGCGAGCGCTACGGCGCGCTGTACATCGCGGACGAGGTGCAGACCGGGCTGATGCGCACCGGCGAACTGTGGGCCATCACCAAGCACGGCATCGCGCCGGACATCCTGGTCACCGGCAAGGGCATCTCCGGCGGCATGTACCCGGTCAGCGCCGTGCTGGTCAGCGAGGCGGCGGCGGGCTGGCTGACCGAGGACGGCTTCGCGCACATGTCCACGTTCGGCGGCGCCGAGCTCGGCTGCGTGGCCGCACTGAAGACGCTGGAGATCACCTGCCGGCCGGAGATCAGGTCGATGGTGTACTACATCGCCGACCTGCTCGGCCGGGGACTGCGCCGGATCCAGCGGGCCCACCCGGACTGGTTCGTGGGCATCCGCCAGGACGGCCTGGTGATGGGCCTGGAGTTCGGCCATCCGCAGGGCGCCAAGTTCGTGATGCAGCGGCTCTACGAGAACGGCGTGTGGGCCATCTTCTCCACCCTCGACCCGCAGGTCCTGCAGTTCAAGCCGGGGCTGCTGATGACCCCGGACCTGTGCGGCGAACTGCTGGACCGGGTCGCGGTGGCCATCGGCGCGGCCCACCGCGACGCGGGGGCGGCCGGGGGGAGAAAACCATGACCGTGGTGGGCCAGCCGATCAGCGTGGACCTGCTGACCGACCCGGCCGGGGTGCCGCGGGCGCGGGCCATGCTGCAGCGGGCCCAGTGGGCGGCCCAGGCGTTCGGCACGTACGACAAGGGCACCGTGGACCGCATCGTGCACGCCGCGGCCCAGGCCGGTGCGGCGCGGGCCCGGGAGTACGCCGAGTGGGCGGTGCGCGAGACCGGCTTCGGTGTCGCTGAGCACAAGGTGATCAAGAACTTGGCCAGCAGCACCGGGCTGGTCGAGGCGTATGCCGGGCACGACTACGTGACGCCGCGGATCGACCCGGTGGCCAAGATCGTGGAGATCCCGCGCCCGGCCGGCGTGGTGCTCGCCCTGACCCCGTCCACCAACCCGGTGGCCACCGTGTTCGTCAAGACCCTGCTGGCCCTGATGACCCGCAGCGCGGTGGTGGTCAGCCCGCACCCGCTGGCCCGGGAGTGCTCGGCCGACGCGGCCCGCGCACTGGCCTCCGCGGCGGTGGCGGCGGGCGCCCCGGACGGCATCATCCAGGTGGTGGACGAACCGTCGGTGCCGCTGATCAACGCGCTGATGGCCGACGAGCGGACCAGCGTCATCGTGGCGACCGGTGGCACCGCCGTGGTCCGCGCCGCGTACAGTTCCGGCAACCCGGCCATCGGCGTCGGCCCGGGCAACGTGCCGGTGCTCGTGGACGGCACCGCGGACCTGGCCAAGGCAGCCACCCGGATCACCGACAGCAAGAGCTTCGACAACTCGATCCTGTGCACCAACGAGTCGGTGCTGATAGTCACCGAGGCCGCGGCGGGCACCCTGCACCGGAACCTGAAGCGGGCCGGCTGCCACCTGCTGGAGCCGGCCGACCGGGACAAGATCCGCGACCTGGTCTTCCCGGGTGGCCGCTTCGACATCCGGTTCGTGGGCCAGGACGCGACCTGGATCGCCGCCCAGGCGGGCATCCGGGTGCCCGGCACGACCCGGGTGCTGCTCGCCCCGTTCCGCCTGGTCGTCCCGGAGGAGCCGCTGGCCCATGAGAAGCTCTGCCCGGTGCTCGGCGTGGTCACCGTGCCCGGCGACGAGCAGGGCATCGACGCGGCCCGCGCCGTGCTGCGGATCGGCGGCAAGGGGCACTCGGCCGCGATCCACTCGACCAACCCGGCCACGATCATGGCCTACGGGGCGGCGCTCGACGTGCTCCGGGTCGCGGTCAACGCGGGCAGCAGCCTGGGCAGCGCCGGGCTTGAGACCGGGCTGGCCCCGACGATGACGATCGGCACCGGGTTCTTCGGCCGGTCGTCGCTCGGTGAAAACCTGCAGCCGAAGCACCTCGTGCAATGGACCAGGCTGGCGTACCACAGTGACCCGGCCGAGGCGTTCGGCGATTTCGCTGGCCTGGATCCCTGGCAGGTCCCGGCGGGATCCGTCCCGCCCTACCCGCTCGCGTCCAACCTGGCTGGGCAATCTCTTAGCTCAACGCCGGTACCGGCGACTGGCCCAGCCGCCCCGGCCCGGTCTGACGTGGAAACGCTGCGAGCGGAGATCCGGCGGGTCGTGCTGGAGGAACTGCGGGCGCTTACCGGGGGCGACGCCCGTGGCTGAGTTGCGCTCGTTCATCTTCATCAACCGGATGCAGCCGCAGACCATGTGCTACCTGGGGACCTGGATCCGCGGCAGGCTGCCGCGCAGCGGGGATGCGGCACAAGTGATCGAGATCGCGCCCGGGCTGGATATCGAGGCGCTGACCGATGTGGCGCTGAAGCACTCGGGTGTGGCGGCCGGGATCCTGGTCGTGGAGCGGCAGTTCGGGTACCTGGAGATCCACGGCGGGATGGATGAGGTGCGGGCGGCAGGCACGGCGGTGCTGGAGTCGCTGGGCGCGGCCGCGTCGGACGCGACGGCGCCACAGGTGCTGGCGGCGGAGATCATCACGATGCTCGACCCGCAGCATGCGTTCCTGATCAACCGGAACAAGCTGGGCTCGATGGCGCTGGCCGGGGAGTCGCTGTTCGTGCTGGAGATGCAGCCTGCTTCGTATGCGATCCTGGCCGCCAACGAGGCAGAGAAGGCGGCCCGGATCAAGGTGGTTGATTACCGGATGATCGGCGCCACCGGGCGGGTGTACCTGTCCGGCTCCGAGGCGGACGTGCGGCAGGCGGCCGAGGCGGCCGAGGACGCGCTGCGGAGCCTGGCATGACCGGTGACAGCGTGGACGCGAACGTGCTGCGGTCGCTGGTCCGCGAGGCCCTGGCCGACCTGCTGCCTGCTGCCCGGCCGTCAGCCGGTGCGGCGCCGCCCGCGGCTCCGGCCCAGGACGGGGCGCCGTTCACCCCGCGGGACGGGGTGCGCGACGTGCAGACGGTCAGCCTGCGTACCGACGCCGAACTGGCGGCGTTCGTGACCCGGCTGCTGCACCTGTTCGAGAACCCCAAGCAGCGGGCCGACCTGAAGGCCGGGCGGCTGCGGTTCCGGCTGGCAGCAGGCGGCACGGCCGGGTCGGCCCGGCCCACGCACCGGATCGAGAAGGGCGCGGTCACCGAGGCTGCGGTCCGCGAGGCGGCGCGGGCCGGCGCCCGGCTGGTGCTGGGCCGCCAGGCCGTGCTGACGCCGCTGGCCCGGGACCGGGCCCGGGCCGACGGGGTCGACATCGAGAAGGAGCGCTGATGCTTACCGCGACGGTTACCGGCAACGTCTGGGCTACCCGCCGGCTGCCCGAGATCCCCAAGGGCGCCTTTCTCGAGGTGGAGGCGGACGGGACCGGGCAGCGCCTGGTGGCTTTCGACGTGCTTGGCAGCGGGGTTGGCGAACGGGTGCTGATCGCCCAGGGCTCGGTCGCGGCGGCCTGGTTCCCGGGCAAGCCACCGCCGGTAGACGCGCTGATCATCGGCTCGATCGATGAGCCGGCCGAATAGGACAAGGAGAGGGACGTGGCGGACAACGCGATCGGGATGATCGAGACCAAGGGTTACGTGGCCGCGCTGGCCGCGGCGGATGCCATGGTCAAAGCGGCCAACGTGACCATCGTGGGCCGTGACCAGGTCGGTGATGGGCTGGTGGCGGTGACCATCGTCGGGGACGTCGGCGCGGTCAAGGCGGCCACCGAGGCGGGCGCGGAGACCGCGAGCAGCGTGGGCGAGCTGATCTCGGTGCACGTGATCCCGCGGCCGCACGCGGAACTCGGCAAGAACTTCACGATCCGCGGCGAATAAGCGGGCGGGCATGCCACTGACCGCGCCGCCCGTGCCGGAGCTGCGGGTCCATCTGCTGGTCCGGGACCTGCAACGGCAGTTCGCGGCCTATCTCGGGACGCCGACCCGGGCCCGCGGCTACCCGCCGATGGAGGGGGAGCACGCGCTCATCGTGGAGGTCGCCCCGGCGCTGGCCATCGAGCGGGTGACCGATCTCGCGCTGCGCGCGGTGCCGACCGTGGAGCCGGGCATCCTGTTCGTCGAGCGGCAGTTCGGCGTGCTCGAGGTGCACGCCCCCGGCCTGCCAGCGGTGGAGCAGGCCGGGCAGGCCATCCTGGCCGGGCTGCAGGCCAAGGCGGCCGACCAGCTGCGGCCGCGGCTGCTGTTCTGCGACGTGATCGAGGACATCACCGACCGGCAGGCCATCCTGATCAACCGGACGCGAGGCGGCTCGATGATCCTGCCCGGCGACGCGCTGCTGGTCTGCGAGGTCACCCCGGCGCTGTTCACCGCGCTGGCCGCCAACGAGGCGGAACGCGCCGCGCCCGGCGTCACACTGGTCGACGTGTCCATGATCGGCGTGGCCGGCCGGATCTACCTGAGCGGACCGGACGACGCGGTGACCGCGGCCCGGGACGCGATCATCGACGTGCTGGACCAGGTGGAGGGCCGCGAGCAGCCATGAGCACCCACGACCTGTCCACCGGCGGGGATGTGCTGGGCCGGGTCACCCGGTTCGCCGAGCGGGCCGCCCGGGTCTACGGCTGCGCGCCGGGCAGCACGGTACGCCTGCTCAACGTGTCGGAGAACGCGACCTACCTGGTCGAGGACCCGGATCACGGGCCGTGCATCCTGCGCGTGCACCGGCTCGGCTACCACACCGAGGCCGAGATCGAATCCGAGCTGGCCTGGATGGACGCGCTGCGGGCCGAGGCCGGGGTGCGCACGCCGCGGGTGCTGCCCGCCCCGGACGGCCAGCGGGTGCTGGCTCTGCCCGACATCGGGGAACCAGCAGAGCCGGGCGCGGCGGCCGGGCCCGGGGCGCTGCGGCACTGCGTCCGGTTCGAGTACCTGACCGGGACCGAGCCCGCCGCCGACGACGCGGCGCACTTCGCCGAGCTGGGCGAGGTCACCGCGCGGATGCACCAGCACGCCCGCGAGTGGCCCCGGCCGGCCTGGTTCACCCGGTTCAGCTGGAACTACGACGCGGCGTTCGGCCGGGAGGCCCGCTGGGGGCGGTGGCAGGACGGCATCGGGGTCGGCCCGGCCGAGCGGGCCGTGCTCGGCCGGCTGGACAGCGTGCTGGCCGGGCGGCTGGCCAGGTTCGGCGCCGGGCCGGACCGCTACGGGCTGGTGCACGCGGACACCCGGCTGGCCAACCTGCTCGTCGACGGCGGCAAGGTCAGCGTCATCGACTTCGATGACTCCGGGTTCAGCTGGTACCTGTACGACGTCGGCACCTCGGTGAGCTTTTTCGAGCATCAGCCGCAGGTGCCCGCGCTGGTGGACAGCTGGCTGTCCGGGTACCGCCGGGTGCTCAGCCTGCCCGCCGACGACGAGGCCGAGATCTGGACGTTCATCATGTTCCGGCGGCTGCTGCTGGTCGCCTGGATCGGCTCACACCAGGGCGCCGACATCGCACCCGAACTCGGCGCCGGCTATACCCAGGACAGCTGCGACCTGGCTGAGCGCTACCTCAGCCGGGCCGGCTGATCCGTACACGAGGCTGACACAGAAAGGAACCGCCCATGTTCACCTCCATCGCCGGGCGCGCGGTCGTGGTGACCGGCGCCACCCGGGGCATCGGCAAGGGCATCGCGCGGGTGTTCGCCACCAGCGGGGCGCGGGTGCTCATCGCCGGCCGGGACGAGGACGCGGCCAAGGGCGCAGTAGCGGAACTGTCCGCGGATGGCGCCGAGGTCTCCTATGTGCTGGCCGACGTGAGCACGCGGGCCGGCTGCGAGCACATCGCTGCCACGGCCGCGCAGCGGCTCGGCGGCATCGACGTGCTGTGCGCCAACGCGGGCATCTTCCCGGACACGCCGCTCGCGGACATGACCGACGAGGACATGGACACCGTGTTCGGCACCAACCTGCGCGGCTGCATCCTGTCCGTGCAGGCCTGCCTGCCCGCACTGCGGCAATCGGCGCACGGCCGGGTCATCCTGACCTCGTCGATCACCGGGCCGATCACCGGCTTCCCGGGCTGGGCCCACTACGGCGCGAGCAAGGCCGGGCAGCTCGGCTTCATGCGGACCGCCGCGATCGAGCTGGCCCCGCACGGCATCACGGTCAACGCGGTGCTGCCGGGCAATGTGCTCACCGAAGGGCTGGTGGACCTCGGTGAGGAGTACATCCAGGAGATGACGGCGAGCGTGCCGCTGCGCCGGCTGGGCACGGTGGACGAGATCGGCTACGCGGCGCTGTTCCTGGCGACCGACGAGGCCGGCTACATCACCGGGCAGACGATCGTGGTGGACGGCGGCCAGGTGCTGCCCGAGTCGCTGGGTGCGCTGGACGCCAGCTGATGACGGGCAAGGTGACCGGCGCCGCGGCCGGCGGGCGCACCCCCGACGACGTGCGCCGGGCGCTGGCCGAACGGATCTCCGCCGGGCAGCTGCGGCCCGGGCAGCGGCTCGGCGCGGAGCGCGCGCTCGCCGCCGACCTCGGGGTGAGCCGGGCCACGCTGCGCCAGGCCCTGGCGGTGCTGGCGGACAGTGGCGTGGTCCGCCGGGTGCCCGGGCGCGGCGGCGGCACCTTCGTCAGCCAGGACAAGATCGAGCGGGACACCTCCCGGGTCGTCGGGGTGCCCGCCCTGCTGCGCAGCCAGGGCGTGGTGGCCGGCACCCGGGTGCTCAGCGCCGGGCTGTCCGCCGCGGACGAGCCGGTCGCCCGGGCGCTCGGCCTGCGCCCCGGCGACCTGGTCGTCGACCTCAACCGGATCCGGCTGGCCGATGGCAGCCCGATCGTGGTGGAGCACGCCCGGTTCCCCGCGGACCGGTTTCTCGGGCTGCTCGAACTGCCGCTCGGCGGCTCGGTCTACGAGCTGCTCGACGAGCACTTCGGCACCCGCCCGGCCGAGGCGGTGGAGCGGATCGAGGTGGTCACCGCGTCGCCGGACGAAGCCCAGGTGCTGGACGTGCCGGCCGGGGTCGCCGCTGCTGGCCATCACCCGGACCACCAGCGACGCGGACGGTGCGCCGTTCGAGTTCTCCCAGGACCTGTTCCGCGGCGACCGGATCCGGATCGTGGTCCGCACCCCCGGTGAGACCGGCGCCAGCCAGGCCGAGCCGGGTGGCGGCCGGGTGATCGAGCTGCGCCCGCAAAGCGCGATCTGAGCAGCGGCGAAAGGAGCCCGGCATGCCTGAACCCGTCAGCGGCCAGCCGGTAGGCCGGATCCGGTTCATGGACCGGCAGCGCGTCAACCTGGACGGCTTCGCCGTGGAGGATCCCGGGCTCGGCCTGATCGCCCTGCGCTCACCGGATGATCCCGAGCCGAGCCTGGTGATCTCCGCCGGGCGGGTGGTGGAAATGGACGCCGTGGCGGCGGGTGCCTTCGATTCCATCGACGCCTACATCGCCCGGCACGGGCTCGACCTGGCAGTGGCCGAGGAGGCCATGGCCGTGCCGGACATCGAGTTCGCCCGGCGGATGGTCAGCCCGGACGTGCCCCGGGATGAGATCATCCGGCTGAGCGCTGGCGCCACCCCGGCCAAGCTGGCCCGGGTGCTGGCCCTGCTGCGGCCCGCCGAGCTGGGCCTGGCCATGACCAAGCTGCGCGGCCGGCGCACGCCGAGCAACCAGGCCCACGTCACCAACCGGCTGGATGACCCGCTGCTGCTGGCCGCCGACGCGGCCACCGCCGCCGCGTTCGGTTTCCGGGAGATCGAGACCACCGTCCCGGTCCTCGCCGACGCGCCGAGCAACGCGGTGGCCTGCCTGATTGGCGCCGCGGTGGCGGCCCAGGGCGTGCTCATCCAGTGCTCGGTGGAGGAGGCGCTGGAACTCGAGCTGGGCATGCGCGGGCTCACCTCGTACGCCGAGACGGTCTCGCTCTACGGCACCGAGCAGGTCTTCACCGACGGGGACGACACCCCCTGGTCGAAGGCGTTCCTGACCTCCGCCTACGCCTCCCGCGGGATGAAGATGCGGGTGTCTTCCGGGGCCGGGGCCGAGGTGCTGATGGCCGGCGCCGAGGGCAAGTCCATGCTGTACCTGGAGGCCCGGTGCGTCGCGCTGGCCCGGGCCATCGGCGCCCAGGGGGTGCAGAACGGCGGCATCGACGGGGCGAGCGTGGCCGCGTCGGTGCCCGGCGGGCTGCGCGAGCTGATGGCCGAGAACCTGATGGTGATGATGCGCAACCTGGAGTCCTGCTCCGGCAATGACGCGCTGATGAGCGAGTCGGACATGCGCCGGACCTCCCGCACCCTGCCCATCGTGCTGGCCGGGTCGGACTTCGTGTTCAGCGGGTTCGGCAGCATCCAGCGGTACGACAACATGTTCGGGCCGAGCAACTTCAACGCCGAGGACATCGACGACTTCCTGGCCATGCAGCGCGACTGGGGGGTGGACGGCGGGCTGCGCACCGTGCCCGCCAGCGAGATCGGCGAGCTGCGCTGGCACGCGGCGCAGGCGTGCCGGGCGGTGTACCGGCACCTCGGGCTGGCCGACTTCACCGACGCGCACGTCGGCCTGGCCGTGGACGCGGCCGGGTCCAAGGACCTGGGGGAAACCGACACGCTGGCCGTGCTCAGCGCGGCGCACGCGATCCGCGAGGGCGGCCTGACCGTGGTGGACATCGTGGCCGCGCTGGACGAGACGGGCTACGAGGCCGAAGCGGAACGGATCATGGACATGACGCAGGCCCGGCTGTCCGGCGACTACCTGCAGACCGCCGCGATCTTCGATGAGCAGCTCCGGGTGCTGTCGCTGGTCACCGACCCCAACGACTACGCGGGCCCGGGCACTGGCTATGCGCCGTCGCCGCCCCGGCAGGCCGAGATCGACGATATCCGCCAGGCCCGCGGGGTCGAGGACCTGCGCGCCGAGCAGGCCCAGGCGGCGCAGCTGATGCTGGCCCCGGCTGGGCCGGCGCACCCCGGCCAGGATCCCCGGGACGTGGTGATCGGGGTGTCGCCGTCCATCGGCCGGGACGTGTGGCGCACGCTGTCCGGGCTCACCGTGCCCGAGGTGCTCGGCGAACTGCTCGCCGGACTGGAAGAGGAAGGCTGCACCGGCCGGGTGGTGCGGTTCAGCGACACCGTGGACCTCGGCCGGATCGGGCTGGCCGCCGCCCGGCTGGCCGGCTCCGGGATCGGCATCGGCCTGCAGGGCAAGGGGACCGCGCTGATCCACCGCCGTGACCTCGCCCCGCTGGCCAACCTGGAGCTGTACTCGGTGGCCCCGGCGGTCACCCCGCAGCTGTACCGGCTGCTCGGCGCGAACGCCGCGCGGCACGCCAAGGGCGGCACCCCGGACCCGGCCCGCAACCCGTACAACGACGAGGCCATCGAGGCCCGGTACCACACCACGGTCATCGCGCTGATGGCGCTGGAACGCGGCTGGGTGCGGCCCGGGGCGCCGGCCGAGGAGCTGTCCCGCGAGGGGCTCCAGTGACCGGCGTGCGCGGCCTGTCCGGCCGCCCGGTCAGCGAGCTGACCCTGGAGGCGGTCCGCCGCGGCGAGATCGGCCTGCCCGACCTGCGGATCCATCCGGACACGCTGCACCGGCAGGCCGCGGTGGCGCAGGCGCATGGCAACCCGCAGCTGGCCGAGAACCTGCGCCGGGCAGCGGAACTGACCGCGCTCGGTGACGACGAGGTACTGGCCATCTACGAGGCGCTGCGGCCGGGCCGGTCCACCGCGCAGCAGCTGACCGCGCTGGCCGCGTCGCTCACCGAGCGCGGGCTGCCCCGGTGCGCGGCCCTGCTCACCGAGGCGGCCGAGATCTACACCAGCCGCGGGCTCACCGCATGACGGTGATTGCCGGGGTGGACGTCGGCAATGCCACCACCGAGGTGGCCGTGCTGGACGGCGGGCGGCTGCTCGGCACCGGCCGGCTGCCCACCCGGGGCCGCAAGGGGTCACCGGAATCCGTGCGCGGCGCGGCCGCACTGGTCCACCGGATCGAGCGGCGGCTGGGCCGGCCCGTGGACGAGGCCAGGATCGCCCCGCTGCGGGCCGCCGACACGGCCACCCTGGCCGTCCCGGCGGTGCCGCCGCAAACCGGCCGGCTCCGGGTACTGGCCGCCGGGGTGGCCACGCCAGGGGGCGCCGGGACGTGCATCGGCGTCCCGCTATGGCTCGACCAGGCCAGGGTGGACGCGGCGCAGCCGGGGCCACCCCGGGTGGTGCTGGTGCCGCCGGGGCTCGGCTACGCGGAGGCGGCGGGCCGGGTGCGGGCGCTGCTCGCGGCCGGGGTACCGGCCGGTGCGGTGCTCGCCGCGGGCGACGAGGGTGTGCTCATCGCCAACCGGCTGGATACCCCGCTGCCCGTGATCGACCAGGTGGACACGGCGGCGGCCGGATCCTGTGCGCTGCTCGCGGTGGAAGTCCGCGGGCCCGGCCAGCCCCTCACCACGCTGACCGACCCGGTGGCCCTGGGCGCCGGGCTGCGGCTCCGCGACGAGGAGACCGGCGATGCGGTCACCCTGAGCCGCTCCCTGCTCGACTACTCCAACGCGGTGGTCGGGCTCGACGGGGTGGCCACCGCGGCGGTGGCCGGGGTGGCCGAGCCGTGGGTGGTCAGCGGCGGCCGCAGCGTCCCGCTCCGGGCCGCCTGCGCGCTGCTGCCCGGCTGGCCGGTCGGCAGCGTGACCGCGCTGGGCACCCCGGCCGGCCAGACGCCCACCGACGACCTGTTCGCGCTGGACCTGGCCGCGGTGGCGGATACCGCGACCGCCCGCCGCGGCAGCGTGGGACGGACCGCGCTGGTCGCGTCCGTGCAGCGGCTCGGCTCCGGCGCCGACCACGCGGGGCTGCTCGGCAGCATCCTGGGCTGCCCGGTGCGCTGCCTGATCACCGAGCCCGCCGCGGCCCGGCTGGGCGCCTGCACCAGCCCCGGGGCGCGGCCCGACGCCGTGGTGGTCGACGTGGGCGCGGGCACCATCGACGTGATCGCGCCGGACGGCGAGGTGGTCGCCGCGGGCGCGGGCGAACTGCTCACCGCGGCGGTGGCGGAGACGCTCGGCCTGTCCCGGGCCGCGGCCGACTGGGTCAAGCGCGGCCCGTGCGTCCGGGTCACCGGCAGCCAGCAGTTCGAGGCCGAGGACGGCCAGCGCGGGTTCCTGGACCGGCCCGCCGACGGCACGGTCCTCGGCATGCTGGCCGCGGCCGGCCCGGCCGGCCTGCTGCCCTTCGACCGCGGGCACAGCCCGGCCGAGTGGCGGGCCATCCGCCTCCGGCTGAAGGAGGCGGTGTTCGCGGCCAACCTGCTGCGTGCCCTGCGCACGCTCGGCCGGGACCTGCGCCAGGTACTGATCGTCGGCGGCCCGGCCGGCGACGACGAGCTGCTCGGCGTGCTGCTGCGGGCGCTGCCCGACGGGGTCAGCGCCGGACGGGCGAACGTCGGCGCCACCCTGGCCGGGCCACCCGCCGGGCACCGGCACGCCGCCGCGCTCGGCCTGGCCCTGGCCGGCGGGCCGGGCTAAGCCGGGCCGCCCGTGCCGTGGTCCGGGTTGACCTGGGCGGCGGTGCGGGTGATCAGCCCGTGAGCCCGCTGGCCGTGCTCGTCGGCCAGAGCAGCGCCGGTTTTCCGGTGGCGGCCCGGCCCCGGGATCGGCAGGATCGGGGAGATGACCTCCGAACCGCACCGGCGGGCGATCGGCGCACTGCGGGCCGTGGCGCTGGACGCCCCGGACATCGACCTCCTGGCCACGTTCTACGAGCAGCTCGCCGGCTGGCGGCGCGTCCCCGACGACGACGAAGACGACTGGATCACGATCGACTCCGGTGACGGCTGGCGGATAGGCCTGCAACGGGCCACCGACCACGTGCCGCCGCACTGGCCGGACCAGGACCGTCCGCAGCAGGCCCATCTCGACTTCCGGGTACCGGACATTGATGCGGCGGCGGAACGCGCCCAGCAGCTCGGCGCCAGCCTGCTGCGCCGCAACGAACGGTGGCACACGCTGGCCGACCCGGCCGGCCACCCGTTCGACCTGTGCGTCAACCCGGACGATCCGCGGACCACCCTGATGGGCGTCATGCTGGACTGCCCCGACGCGAAGGCGCTGAGCCATTTCTACGCGGAGCTGCTCGGCAAGCCGGTGACGTACCAGGCGGACGGAGTCGCCATGATCGGCGAAGACGGCGCGCAGCCGGTGATGTTCCAGCAGGTGGAGCACTACACCGCGCCGCGCTGGCCGGATCCGGCGTACCCGCAGCAGGTCCACCTCGACGTGACCGTCCAGGACGTGGACGCGGCGGAACGGGCCGTCCTCGGCATCGGTGCCACCCGGCTGGACGGCGCCGGCCCGAACTGGCGCGTCTACGCCGATCCGGCCGGCAAGCCATTCTGCCTGATATGGCCGGTCTGATCTGGCCCGCTACTGACCGGTCAGGACAGCACCCGGCGCCGGAAGTTACGCAGCCCGATGGCCAGGAACACCGCGCCGAACGCGATCACCACCGGGTAGATCACGTACAGCGGCAGGTGCGGCGCTTCGGTGAACGCGGCCCGCATCCCCTCGTTCACGTAGATGAGCGGGTTGATCAGCACCAGCGTCTGCAGCCAGTGCCAGCCGCCCAGCGTCACCGGCGCGAGCCGGGTCCACGAGTAGTAGGTGCCGCCCAGGAACGTGATCGGCAGGATGATGAAGCCGAACATCAGCCCGATGTTGCGCGGCTCGAAGCTGGTGCCCAGGAGCAGCCCCAGCCCGGCCATGGCCACGCTGGCCAGCGGCACGAACGTGACAATGATCCACCAGTGCAGCGACAGGTGGGCGTGCACCCCGGGCGCGTGCACCACCGAGGCCATCGGCAGCACGATGATCGCGGACAGCACGCCCTGGGCCGCCCCGGACAGCACCTTGGCCACGGCCACCAGCCAGATCGGGCAGGGGGCCTGCACCCGGTCCTCGATCTCCCGGGTGAAGCCGAACTCCTGGGCCATGGCCAGCGCGATGGACTGCACGCCCTGGAACATCACCGAGATGCCGACCACCCCGGGCACCAGGATGGTGGCGAACGCGGACTCGGCCCCGGTGGTGTGCCCGCCGATGCCCTGGCCGATCTTGGGGAACACGAACAGGAACACGAAGCACAGCAGGAACGGCTGGATGATCGTGCGCAGCACGAACTCCCACAGGTGCTTGCGCAGCACGACCAGGTCCCGCAGCATGAGCGCGCCGAGCGCGGTCCAGCTGGCCGCGGCGACCGACCGGGTGGGCCCGCCGCCAATCCGCTGGGCCGGGGCGGCTGGGGTCAGCGAGGTGGTCATCAGTCGCGCAGCTCCTTCCCGGTCAGGTTGATGAACACCGTCTCCAGGCTGGGCTCGGCGACGGACAGGTCGACCAGGTCGAACCCGCCGCGCTCGGCGGCCAGCACGATGCGCGGCACCAGCCGGTCGGTGCCCTGCATGTGCAGCTGGAGCCCGCCGTCGATCTGCCGGGTGCGGGTCACCCCGGCCACTTCCTGGCTGAGCAGCTCGGCCAGCCGGGCGGTGTCCCCGGCCGTCTTGACCGTGACCACCGTGTCGGCCTGCACGCTCTGCTTCAGCGCGGCCGGGGTGTCCAGCGCCAGGATGCGGCCGTGGTCCATGATGGCCACCCGGTCACACAGCTGGTCCGCCTCTTCCATGTAGTGCGTGGTGAGCAGGATGGTCTGGCCACTGCGGTGCAGCTCGCCGAGCAGATCCCACAGGGCCAGCCGGCTCTGCGGGTCGAGCCCGGCGGTCGGCTCGTCGAGGAACAGCACGGACGGGCGGTGGAAGATGGCCCGGGCCACCATGAGCCGCTGGGCCATGCCCCCGGACAGCGCGTACACCGACGCCTGGGCCCACTTGGACAGCTGGAACTGGGCCAGCAGCTCGTCGGCGGTCCGCCGGGACGCCTTGGCCCCCATGCCGAACAGCCGGCCGTGGAAGTACAGGTTCTCCCACACGGTGAGCTGGCGGTCCAGCGTGTTCTGCTGGGACACGATGCCGCTCAGCTGCTTGGCCAGCGCCGGGTGGGCCGCGACGTCCACCCCGGCCAGGTAGGCCCGGCCCGAGGTGGGTACCACCCGGGTGGTCAGCATGCCGGCCGTGGTCGTCTTGCCGGCCCCGTTCGGCCCCAGCAGGCCGAAGATCTCACCGGCCGCTACGTCCAGATTGAGCCGGTCGACTGCGGCGAAGTCCGTTCCCGGGTAGACCTTGGTGAGGTCCTCGGTATGGATGACCGCGTCCGGCCGGCCCTCGGGCCGCTCGGTGGTGCCGGTCGGCATGTGTGCGGTGCTCATGGCGTGCACATCCTAGTCAGCTGGAGGGAGTGCTGATGGCCCGGGTTCTGGTCACTGGATCAGCCGACGGTCTCGGCCTGATGGCCGGCCGCCTGCTCGCCGAGGGCGGGCACGAGGTGACCCTGCACGCGCGCAACGAGGCCCGGGCGGCCGACGCCCGCGCCGCGCTGCCCGCCGCGGCGCACGTGGTCGTCGGTGACCTGGCCATGATCGCGGGCATGCGGCAGGTAGCCGGGCAGGCCAACGAGCTAGGCCGCTTCGACGCGGTGATCCACAACGCGGGCGTCGGCTACCGGGAGCCGGCCCGGATCCAGACCCAGGACGGGCTCAGCCACGTGTTCGCCATCAACGTGCTCGCGCCTTACCTGCTGACCGCGCTCATCACGCCGCCCAGCCGGCTGGTCTACGTCAGTTCCGGGATGCACCGGATGGGCAGTCCCGACTCCGCCGACCTGCAGTGGGTGGGCCGGCCGTGGAACGGTGCGCAGGCTTACGCGGACTCCAAGCTGTTCGTGGTGGTGCTCGCGTTCGCGGTGGCCCGCCGCTGGCCCGGCGTGCTCAGCAACGCGCTGGAGCCGGGCTGGGTGGCGACCAGGATGGGTGGCCCGGGTGCGCCCGACGACCTGTCCCAGGCCCCGGTCACCCAGGCCTGGCTGGCCACCAGCGACGACCCGGCCGCGCTGGTGACCGGCCAGTATTTCTACCACCAGCGGCCGCGCGCGTTCCACCCGGCCGCGGCCAGCCCGTCCGTGCAGGACCATCTGCTGGCCTCATGCGCCGAGCTCACCGGCGTGGAGATCCTGAAGGAGCCGGCGCTGAGCCGGTGGTCAGGACCGCGCTCCGCGGCCGTGGCCTCGCCGCCCGAGGTGGCCTGCTGCTGACCCAGATCCAGCGGCTTTGCACTGGCCGTCGGCTCTCGCCTTGTGGTGGCTGCCGGTTTACACTCGCGCCGAGGGCTATTGCATGGAAGATGACGTCGCTGGCCAGTTCCTCGACCTGATTCACGGTCTCGAGGAAGTCCGGGATGCCATGACCCCCGAGCGCGCCCATGCCGAGTTCGACGAGACAACTCTGCAGGTTTTCTGGAAGAAGTGGCCCAGCCTCTCCGCCTGGTCTGGCTCGCTGTGGCGGATGCTGTCCGAGGAACTGGCCGGGCCCTCCTCTCCGCACCGCGACGCCGAACTGGATGAGGTAGGCGGCAGTGAGTGAGAGCCCGCGGCACCGGGGCCGGTGGCCATGACGCAACTCCGGGACCTGATGAACACGCACGTGGCCACGACCACACCGGACACGTCGGTAGCGGCTGCTGCCCACGGCATGGTTCGGGCGAACGTGGGCTCAGCCGTCGTCATGCAGGGGCCCTTCCTGGCCGGCATCCTCACCGAGCGGGATGTCCTGCGGGCTGCCGCATCCGGGGAGGATCTTTCGGCGGCCCGGGTTTCGGCCTGGATGACCCCGGACCCGCAATCGGCCAGCCCGGACGCGCTCATCGAAGACGCGGCCCAGATCATGCTCCTGAACGGGTTCCGCCACCTCCCGGTCGTGGACGGCCGCGCGGTCTGTGGCGTGGTGAGCCTTCGCGACCTGTTCGCGGCCAGAATCCGCCGGCCCCTGGTGCGCTGAGTCCGTGGCCGGTCCGGATGCGGGGCTGGTGGTGCGGGACGTCACGGTGCGCACGGTGGTGGTCCCGTTCCGGCGGCCGCTGGCCACCCGGGTCGGGAACTTCGCGCAGTGGCCGCTGCTGCTCATCGACGTCCGCACCGAGCAGGGCATCACCGGCCACGGTTACCTCGCGCCGTACCTGGACACGGCGGCCACCGCGATCCGCGCGATCCTGGCCGGCCTGGGGGAGCGGCTGCGCGGGCGGCCGGCTGCGCCGGCCATGGCGGCCGGGGACGCCCGCGGCTGGTTCGCGCTGGCCGGCTACCAGGGCCTGGCCCTGTCCGCGGTGGCCGGGCTGGACATCGCGCTGTGGGACGCGCTGGCCCAGGCGGCCGGGCTGCCGCTGGCCCGGCTGCTCGGCGGGACGCTGGACCCGGTGCCGGCTTACAACAGCAATGGGCTGGGGCTGATCCCGCCGGAGACGGCCGGCGACGAGGCGCTGGAATTGCTGGCCGAGGGCGGGTTCACCGCGCTGAAGGTGCGGGTCGGCCGGGACCGGGCCGCCGACGACCTGCGCGCGGTCCGCCGGGTCAGGGACGCGGTCGGCAGCGGCGTCACCCTGGTCGCCGACTACAACCAGGGGCTGGCACTGGGCGACGCGCTGGAGCGCTGCCGGGCGCTGGACGCCGAGGGGCTGACCTGGATCGAGGAGCCGCTGCGCTATGACGATCTGGACGGCCACGCCCGGCTGGCCCACGACATCAGCACACCGGTCATGCTCGGTGAGAACTTCTACGGCCCGCGGGCCATGCTGGCCGCCATCCAGGCCCAGGCCTGCGACCTGGTCATGCCTGACCTGATGCGGATCGGCGGGGTGACCGGCTGGCTGCAGGCTGCCGCGCTGGCCGACAGCACCGGGCTGCCGATGTCCTCCCACCTGTACCCGGAGGTCTCCGCGCACCTGCTGCGGGTCACCCCGACCCGGCACTGGCTGGAGTGGCAGGACTGGGCCGACCCGGTGCTGGCCCGGCCGTTCGAGGTGCGCGACGGCCTGCTGCACCCGCCCGACGTCCCCGGCACCGGCCTGGCCTGGGACGAGGACGCGGTCGCCCGCTACCAGACGGACTGATCAGACCCGGCGGGCGGCGGCGTCCCAGGCGGCGGTGGTGCCTTGGCTGGGCGCGTAGCGGCGCAGCGGCTGAGTGGCGCGCAGCAGGGCGCGCATGCCGTCCAGGCCGCCGGGGGCGGCGCCCAGCGTGCGCGCCTGGACCAGGATGTTGCCCAGCGCGGCCGCCTCGGTGGGGCCGGCCACCACCGGCCGGCCGCAGGCGTCCGCGGTCAGCTGCATGAGCAGCTCGTTGCGGGCGCCGCCGCCGACCACGTGCACGACATCCACCTGCCGCCCGGACAGCTCCTGGGCCTGGCGGATCGCCCGCCGGTAGGCCAGCGCGAGGCTGTCCAGGATGCACCGGACCACGCCCGGCGGGTCCGGCGGCGCGGGCTGGCCGGTCCGGCGGCACGCTTCGGCGATCCGCCCTGGCATGTCGCCCGGCGGCAGGAACACTGGATCGTCCGGGTCGATCACGGCCTGCCGGGCCGGCCGCCGGGCGGCCGCGCCGAGCAGGCCGGCCAGGTCGGCGGGCTGGCCCGCGTCGGCCCAGGCCCGGACGGATTCCTGGAGCAGCCACAGGCCCATCACGTTGCGCAGGTAGCGGACCGTGCCGTCGAGGCCGGCCTCGTTGGTGAAGTTGGCCAGCCGGCTGGCCTCGGTGAGCACCGGGTGGTCCAGCTCCACGCCGACCAGGGACCAGGTGCCGCACGAGATGTACCCGAAGCGGGCGCCCGAGGCGGGCACCGCGGCCACGGCGGACGCGGTGTCGTGCGAGCCGACCGTGATCACCGGAAGAGGGGTGCGCCCGGCGATCTCCGGCCGCAGCGGCCCGAGGATGGTCCCGGGCTGGCGCAGCGGCGGGAACAGCTGGCCGGGCAGGCCCGCCGCGGCGATCACCCCGGTGGCCCAGCACCGCTGGCGCGCGTCGTAGAGCTGGGTGGTGGACGCGTTGGTGATCTCCGCGCCCACCTCGCCGGTCAGCCAGTAGCCGAGCAGGTCGGGGATCAGCAGCAGGGTCCGGGCCGCGGCCAGCTGGGGTGTGCCCGCCGCCGCGGCCAGCTGGTAGATCGTGTTGAACGGCAGCTGCGCCGTGCCGGTGGTGGCGTACAGCTCGGCCGCCGGGATCCGGGCCAGCACCTGCTCGGCCACTCCGTCGGTGCGGGCATCCCGGTAGTGCACCGGGTTGCCGAGCAGCGCCCCGGTGTCATCGAGCAGCCCGTAGTCCACTCCCCACGAGTCGATCCCCAGGCCAGCCAGGTCGAAGGTGCGGGCCGCGGCGCGCAGCCCGTCCAGCACGCCGCGGTGCAGCCGCAGGATGTCCCAGTGCAGCGTGCCCGCCACGGTGACCGGGACGTTCCGGAACCGGTGCGCCTCGTGCAGCTCCAGCTGGCCGGCCCCGGCCCGGCCCACCATCACCCGGCCGCCGGACGCCCCGAGGTCGACCGCGGCTACTGCGACGTGCGCCATCGCCGATACCTCAGCGCAGGAACGCGGCCGCGACCCCGGCATCCACCGGGATGTGCAGCCCGGTGGTCAGGGCCAGGTCACCGGTGGTCAGCGCGACCACCGCGGCGGCCACGTGCTCGGGCAGCACCTCCCGCTTGAGCAGGGTGCGCTGGGCGTAGAACGCGCCCAGCTCCTCCTCGGCCACCCCGTACACGGCCGCCCGCTGTGCGCCCCAGCCGCCGGCGAAGATACCGGACCCGCGGACCACGCCGTCCGGGTTGATGCCGTTCACCCGGATGCCGGCCTCGCCCAGTTCCGCGGCGAGCAGCCGGACCTGGTGCGCCTGATCCGCCTTGGCCGCCCCGTAGGCCACGTTGTTCGGCCCGGCGAACACCGAGTTCTTGCTGCAGATGTAGATGATGTCGCCGCCCATGCCCTGGGCCCGCAGGAGGCGGGCCGCCTCCCGGGCGACCAGGAACGAGCCGCGGGCCATCACGTCGTGCTGCAGATCCCAGTCGTCCAGGCTGGTCTCCAGCAGCGGCCGGGAGATGGACAGCCCGGCGTTGCTGACCACCAGGTCCACCCCGCCGAAGGCCAGCGCCGCCTGCCGGTAGGCAGCGATGACGCTCTGCTCGGCGGTCACGTCCGAGGTGACCGCGATGGCCACGTCGGCCGCCTGCGACTGGCCCGTGCCGATCTCGGCCGCGACCTTCTGCGCGGCGGGGCCGTCCCGGTCGGCGACGACCACGCACGCGCCCTCGGCGGCCAGCCGCCGCGCGGTGGCCCGGCCGATGCCCGAGCCGCCGCCGGTGACCAGTGCCACCCGGGTAGCCAGCGGCCTGGGCTTGGGCCGCCGGCGCAGCTTGGCTTCTTCCAGCGCCCAGTACTCGATGCGGAACTTCTCGCTCTCCGGGATGGGGGAGTAGCTGGACACCGCTTCCGCACCGCGCATCACGTTGATCGCGTTGACGTAGAACTCCCCGGCCACCCGGGCCGTCTGCTTGTCCGCGCCGTAGCTGAACATGCCGACCCCGGGGACCAGCACGATGGCCGGGTCGGCGCCGCGCATCGGCGGCGAGTCCGCGTCCGCGTGCCGCTCGTAGTAGGCGCGGTAGTCCTCGCGGTAGGCGGCGTGCAGGTCGCGCAGCCGGGTCGCCGTCTCATCCAGCGGGGCCGCTGGCGGGAGGTCCAGCACCATCGGGCGGACCTTGGTGCGCAGGAAGTGATCGGGGCAGGAAGTGCCCAGCGCGGCCAGCGCGGGATGCTTCTCCCGGGCCAGGAAGTCCAGTACCACCGGGGTGTCGGTGAAGTGACCGACCTGCGCGTGGTCTGTGCTGGCCAGTCCCCTCAGTAGCGGGGCGAGGGCAGCCGCCCGGCGGTGGCGTTCGGTATCGGGAAGGGGTGCGTAGCCGGGCAGCAGCGGGCCGAACGGCGCCAGCCCGCCATGCTCGTCCAGATAGCGCTGGGCCGCGGCGATGATCTCCAGCGAGTGCGCCTCGCACTCGTCGCTGGTCGCGCCCCAGGCGGTGATGCCGTGCCCGCCCAGAATGACCCCGATGGCCTGCGGGCTGTCCCGCGCCACCGCGGCAATGTCCAGGCCGAGCTGGAAGCCAGGCCGCCGCCACGGCACCCAGACCACCCGGTCACCAAAGCACGCCCGGGTCAGCGCCTCGCCGCCGGTCGCGGTGGCGAACGCGATCCCCGAGTCGGGGTGCAGGTGGTCCACGTGCGGCGCGTCGACCAGGCCGTGCATGGCCGTGTCGATGGATGGCGCGGCGCCGCCCCGGCCGTGCAGGCAGTAGTCGAACGCGGCCACCATTTCGTCCTCGCGATCCACGCCCGGGTACACCCCGGTCAGCGCGCGGAGCCGGTCCAGCCGCAGCACCGCCAGCCCGTCCGCGGTCAGCGTGCCCAGATCACCGCCGGACCCCTTGACCCACAGCAGGTCCACCGGGGTGCCGGTCACCGGGTCGGTGGCCGGGCCCTTGGCCGAGGTGTTGCCGCCCGCGTAGTTGGTGTTGCGCGGGTCCGACCCAAGCCGGTTGCTGCGCCGCAGCAGTCCGGCCATCTCGGCCGGTGACTCCGGTCCCATCTCTCCTGCTCCTCACCCGGTGGCTGGCTCACTGCGGTGCATTGTGTGTGGCCGGACGCCCACGCTGCACCGCGCTGACCAAATGCACCGCACTCTCAGGTACCCCAGCTGGCCGGGGTGCCGCCGACCCGGTCGGCGGTGATCTTTTCCCCGTAGCCGGACCGGTGGTAGGCGGCGACCGGGTCCGGGTCCAGGCCCATGTCGGCGCGCAGTTCGGCGAGCATCGGCCGGACGTCGGTGTCATAGGCGTCCATGAACACGGCGTTGGCGCCGAGCACGTCGCCGGCCCGCTGCATGGTGGCCAGCGCGGCGGCGTCGATGAGCAGTGCCTTGGCCGTGGCCTCCTGGACGTTCAGCACCGAGCGGATCTGCGCCGGGATCTTGGGCTCGATGTTGTGGCACTGGTCCAGCATGAACGCGATCCCGGCCGCCGGGCGCAGCGCGTCCGCGGCCACCACCTCATGCAGGATGCGGAACAGCTGGAACGGGTCGGCCGCGCCCACCATCAGGTCGTCGTCCGCGTAGAACCGGCTGTTAAAGTCGAAGCCGCCGAGCCGGCCGGCCCGCAGCAGCAGGGCCACGATGAACTCGATGTTGGTGCCGGGCGCGTGGTGCCCGGTGTCCACCACGACCGCCGCCTGGTCGCCCAGCGTCATGCAGTGCAGCAGCGAGGTGCCCCAGTCCGGCACGTCGGTGGTGTAGAAGGACGGCTCGAACAGCTTGTACTCCAGCAGCATCCGCTGCTGCGGGCCGAGCCGCTGGTAGACCTCGGCCAGGCCTTCGGCCAGCCGGTCCTGGCGGGCCCGGATGTCGTCCTGGCCCGGGTAGTTGGTGCCGTCGGCGAACCACAGCTTGAGATCCCGCGACCCGGTGGCGTCCATGATGTCGACGCACTCCAGCAGGTGGGCCACGGCCTTGCGGCGCACCGCCGGGTCCGGATGGCAGACACTGCCCAGCTTGTAGTCGTCATCCTGGAACACGTTCGCGTTGACCGTGCCGATCCGGACCCCCTGGCCAGCCGCGTAGCCGGCCAGCGCGACGTAGTCGTCCACCCGGTCCCACGGGATGTGCACGGCCACGCTGGGCGCCGCCCCGGTGTACCGGTTTACCTGCGCCGCGTCGTCGATCTTCTCCTGCACCGTGCGGGGCACGCCGGGCTGCGCGAACACCTTGAACCGGGTCCCGGTGTTGCCGAACGCCCAGGACGGGAGCTCGATCTGCTGGGCTCGCAGGGCGGTCTTCACGGCGGTCAGGTCAGGCATCTCAGGTCATCTCCAGGCAGCCGGGAAAGGCTGGGCGCGGCGGCGTGATCATGGGATTGCTGTCGTGATGACCACACTGATCCCATGATCACGCACGCCGCCGCCGGGTCAGAAGTTGAAGTTGTTGATGTTGGACTTGGTGAACACGAACGGCGGGCCGAGCAGCACGCTGTGGTCGGCCCCGATGGTGAACTTGCCGAGCTTGCCCGCCGTGAAGGCCTGCCCCTGGGTGCCGTTGATCTTTCCGGACGCGTAGTTGACCGCGGCGTAGGCGGCCAGGTAGCCGAGGTCCGCGGGGTTCCACAGCTCGAACGCCGGGGCGACGCCGTTGGCCACGTACTTCTTCATCGAGTCGGGCGTGCCCAGCCCGGTCACGATCACCTTGCCCTTGTACTTGGACGAGGAGACCACCTGGGCCGCGGCCAGGATGCCCACCGTGGTCGGCGAGATGATGCCCTTGAGGTTCGGGTAGTGCTGCAGCAGCCCCTGGGTCACCTGCGTCGCGGTGGTCGGGTCGTCATTGCCGTACACCGTGGTGACCAGCTTCATCTTCGGGTACTTCTTGAGCTGCTGCTTCATGAACCCGATCCAGGCGTTCTGGTTCGTCGCCGAGGCGGCCGCGGACACGATGGCGATCTGCCCGCTGCTGTGGATCTCCTTGGCCAGCAGGTCTACCTCGCTGGTCCCGATCTGGGCCGTGGACGCCTGGTTCACGAACAGGTTGCGGCAGGTCGGGGCGTCCGAGTCGTAGGTGATCACGGTGATCTTCTTCGCCATGGCCTGCTTGAGCGTCGGGCACAGCGCGGTCGGGTCGGTGGCGGACACGATGAGCGCGTTGGCGCCCTTGGTGATCGCGGCCTGGATGGCCGGGATCTGCGAGGCGGGTGTGGCCGCTGTCCCGCTCGTCTCGGTGCCAGTCTGACCGAGCGCGCTGAGCGCGGCCAGGGCGCCGCCCGTCTTCACGCTGTCGGCGGTGGTGAAGTACGGGTTGCCCAGGTTCTTCGGGATCACGAAGACCTTGAGCCCTTTCTTCAGCGCGCCCGAGGAGGAGGCAGAGGCGGGCGTCGATGACGAGGACGAGCCCGAGCCCCCGGTGGAACTGCAGGCCGCGAGCAGGGCGGACGCGGTGAGGAGCACGAGGGGGCCCCACACCGCATGTCTGGCGGACCGTCTCATATCTGAATCCTTTCATGAATCTGGGCGGACGACATTGATGGGGTGGCCGGCCGGGTGGTGGCCGGCCGCTGGTGCCGCGCGGCCGGCCGGGATGTCCCCCCGGGGCCGCGCTCGGTCATGTCTGGCCGTGTTCAGTCATGTACGGCTCCGATGGACGAGGACCGGGCACCGAACCGGCCGCGCACCCACCGGGGCAGCACCGCCCGGCGGAACGACGCGACGTTCGGTGCGAAGACGCTGATCAGCAGGAGCGCACCGATGACGATCCCGGTGGCTTCCTGGTTGAAATTGGTCAGCAGCAGCGCGTTCTGCAGCGCGGCGAAGGCGATCACGGCCAGCACCACGCCCGCCAGCGACCCCTTGCCGCCGAAGATGGACACCCCGCCAAGCAGCACGACGGCCACCACGGACAGTTCGAGGCCGAGCCCGTTGTTCTGCACCGCCGTGGCCAGGCGGAACGTGTACAGCACCCCAGCCAGCGCGCAGACCAGGCCGGACACCACGTAGAGCATGGTCTTGACCCGCTTGACCCGGATCCCGGCGAACAGCGCGGCCTCCGGGCTGGCTCCCATCGCGTAGATGGACCGGCCGGTCGCGGTGGAGTGCAGGACCACCCCGAAGATCACCGCCAGCACGATGAAGATGGCCACGTTCCACGGGATGTCGGTGCGCGGCACCGCGATCACCCCGATGTTGGTGTAGCTGGCCGGGAAGTTCGAGATCGTGTTCGGCCCGAGCAGGATCAGCGCCACCCCGCGGTAGAGCGCGAGGGTGCCGATGGTCACCGCCAGCGAGGGCAGCCCGACCCGGGTCACCAGCAGGCCGTTGATCAGGCCGGCCACGATGCCGAGCACCGCCACCATCACGAAGATGGCCAGCATCGGCCAGTGCCGGGCCCACAGGTAGCCGAGCAGCGCGCTGGACATGCCGAGGATCGAGGCTACCGACAGGTCGATCTCGCCGCTGATGATGATCAGCGTCATGGGCAGCGCCATGATCGCTATCTCGCCCGAGGTCACGCCGGTGTTGAAGAAGTTCGAGCTGGTCAGGAACTGCGAGGAGGAGACCGCGCCGAAGATCACGATGGCCACGACGAGCAGCGCGAGGCCGCTTTCCCAGCGGACCGCGCTGTGCGCGGCCGCGCTCAGCCGGTGCCTGCTGTGGTCAGGTTCCAACGCCGGCGCTCCTTCGTCGCAGCGCGGCCTGCAGCCGCACGGAGATGACCCGGTCGAGCGTGATGGCCACCAGCAGCAGGAAGCCCGAGATGGCCTCCAGCCACAGGGACGAGATGCCCAGCACGTTCAGCGCCGAGTTGATGCTGGACAGCAGCAGGGCGCCGATGGCCGCGCCGACCGCGCTGCCACTGCCGCCGAAGATGGCCACGCCGCCGACCACCACCGCGGAGATCACCGTCAGCTCGTAGCCGGTGCCGGCGGTGGAGTCAATGGTCTGGTACTGCGCCGCCCACAGCACGCCGGCCAGCCCGGCGATGCCGCCGCTGACCGTGAACGCGACCAGCACCCGCCTGCCTACCGGGATGCCGGCCAGCCGGGCCGCCTCCGGGTTCGAGCCGATCGCGTAGAGCTCCCGGCCGGACCGGAAGGACCGCAGGTAGTACGCGCCTACGCCGATCACCACCGCGATCGCGATGGCCAGGTATGGAATCCCGAGCACCGTCGCCCGGGGGATGTTGGTGAACGAGTTCGGCAGGCTCTGCGCGACCACCTCGTTGCCGCCGACGATGAGGATGTCGATGCCCCGGATGATGTACAGCGTGGCCAGCGTGACGACCAGGCTCGGCACCCGCCCGATGGCCACCATCAGCCCGTTGCCGATCCCGCAGGCGAGCCCGATGCCCAGCCCAACCAGGAACACGACCGGCACCGGGATGCCCGGATGCGGCCCGAACAGGCTGGCCGACACGTAGGCCGACAGGCCCAGCACCGACCCGATGGACAGGTCCACGTTCCGGCTCACCACGACCATGGTCTCGCCCAGCGCGAGCAGCGCGAACACGGTCGTGTTGATCAGCAGGAACTGCAGGTTCTGCTCGTTCAGGAAGGACGGCTGGATGCTGGTGGTGACCGCGACGAACACCAGCAGCACGGCGATGATGCCGGACTCCCGGATCCGGAACACCCGCTCGGTCAGCCGCCGCGAGCCGGCCCCGGGTGGCGCGCCGGCCGGCTCCTGGCGCTGCGTCACAGCCGTGGTCATGACGCCTGCTCCGCGAGCTGGCCGGTCGCCGCGGCCATGATCTTCTCCTCGGAAGCGCCCGCATGCCCGAATTCCGCGGTCAGCCGGCCTTCCCGCATGACCAGGATCCGGTCGCCGACGAGCAGCACCTCGGGCAGCTCCGAGGAGATCATCAGGATGGCTACCCCGCCGGCGGCCAGCCGGGCCAGCAGCCGGTGCACTTCGGCCTTGGTGGCGATGTCGATGCCGCGGGTGGGCTCGTCCACGATGAGCAGGGCCGGGCTGCGGCCCAGCCACTTGGCCAGCACTACTTTCTGCTGGTTGCCCCCGGACAGCCGGGACACCGGGTCGATCAGCTGGCCGTACTTCAGGTTGAGCCGGACGGCCCAGTCGGCCGCGAACGCCCGCTCGGCCGCGGACCGGATCAGCCCGCCCCGGCGCAGCCGGCTGAGCGAGGCGAGCGCCACGTTCTGCTGCACCGACATGTCCATGACCAGGCCCTGCTGGCGGCGGTCCTCGGGGACGAAGCCGATCCCGGCGGCCATCGCGGCGGTCGGCGACGCCCGGCGCAGCTCGCGGCCGTGCATTAGCACCCGGCCCGCGTCGTAGCGGTCGATGCCGAACACGGCCCGGGCCACCTCGCTGCGCCCGGACCCGACCAGCCCGGCCAGCGCGACGATCTCACCGGCCCGCACCTCCAGCGAGATGTCGGTGAACACCCCTTCCCGGGTCAGGTGCTCGACCAGCAGCACCCGGTCGCCCGGGGTGGCGCGCTCGCCAGCGGTGCGCTCCTCCATCTGCCGGCCCACCATCGCGCGCACCAGGTCATCGGCGGTCAGCCCGGCCAGCTCGCTGGTCAGCACGTGCCGCCCGTCCCGCATCACGGTCACCCGCTGGCAGATCTCGAAGACCTCCTCCAGCCGGTGCGAGATGAACAGCACCGCGGCGCCCGCCGCGCGCAGCGTGCGCACGACCTCGAACAGCCGGGCTACCTCGGCCGCGGACAGCGCCGCGGTCGGCTCGTCCATCACGATCACCCGGGCGTCCAGCGACAGCGCCTTGGCGATCTCCACGATCTGCTGGTCGGCGATGGACAGCCCGCGGCTGATCCGGCCCGGGTCGAGCCGGACGCCGAGCCGGGTGAACAGCTGCGCGGTCTCGGCATGCATCCGGCGCCGGTCGATGCGCCGCCCGGCCACCAGCGGCTGGCGGCCCATGAAGATGTTCTCGGCTATGGACAGATCGGGGAAGAGCGTGGGTTCCTGGTAGATGACCGCGATCCCGGCGTCCTGGGCATCAGCCGGGCCGTGCAGGGTGACCGGCTGGCCGTCGATCAGCAGCGACCCGCTGTCCGGCTGGTGCACCCCGGCCAGGATCTTCACCACCGTGGACTTGCCCGCGCCGTTCTCGCCGACCAGCGCATGGGCCTCGCCGGGGAACAGCTCGATCGTGCCGTCCACCACCGCGCGCACCGCGCCGAACGACTTGGCCGCGTGCTCCAGGGCCAGCACGGGCGTGACCGTCCCGGCTGGGGAGGTCGCGTCGTCCGCACCGGGCGGCGGGGCGGCCGGGCTGGCTGGCCCAGGAGGGCCCGCGGCGGGCGCTGCCGCACCGGGGCCGTCCCCCGCTGGCCCGGGGCCGGCGGCCGCCGGGCCGCCCGTCGCGCGCCCGGCCGGCCCGGGCGCGCCCGGCTGGGCGCCCGCCGGGCCAGGCCCCCCCGGCTCCCGCCCGCCAGGCGCGTCGCCGCCAGCTGTCACGGCCCGGTCTCCCTTCTGTGGGGGACTGTCCGGCTGAGGTCAGTTCTCGTCCTGAATACGGTGATGTGCTATAACGTTTCAAGTGATGCCCAGCAGTGTCAGGCGAAGTCACGGACCTGTCAATAGGCCCGGGCGGCGATGCCCGAATCGTTACCTGGTTGACTCGTTCCAGCACGCCGCACGACACTGAGCGGCACAGGAGGAACCGTGGCCGACACGCCGGTCAGCATCAGGGAGGTCGCCGCCCTCGCCGGCGTCTCCCTCGGCACAGTTTCCAACGTGCTGAACCGGCCGGACGTGGTGGCCGAGCCGACCCGCAGCCGGGTCCTGGCGGCCATCAAGGAACTCGGCTTCATCCGCAACGAGTCCGCCCGCCAGCTGCGGGCCGGCCGCAGCCGGACGATCGGGCTGGTGGTGCTGGACGTGGCCAACCCGTTCTTCACCGACGTGGCCCGCGGCGTGGAGGACGAGGCCAGTGAGTCCGGGCTGGCCGTCATCCTGTGCAACAGCGACGACCAGAAGGCCAAGGAATCGCGCTACCTGGAAGTACTGGAAGAGCACCGGGTGCAGGGCATCCTGATCACCCCGGTGGCCGGGGCCGACGCGCGGCTGGCCCGGCTGCAGCGCCGGGGCACCCCGGTGGTGCTGGTGGACAGCCGGTCACCGTCCCGCGGCCAGTGCTCGGTGTCCGTGGACGACGTGCTCGGCGGCGACCTGGCCGTGTCACACCTGCTGGAGGCGGGCCACGAGCAGATCGCGTTCGTCGGCGGGCCGCTGTCCATCCGGCAGGTCACCGACCGCCGGGAGGGTGCTATCCGCGCGCTGGCGCGGGCCGGCCGGACCGAGGCCGACCTGTACATGATGGAGACCCCGGCGCTGAACGTGGCCGCCGGGCAGTGGGCCGGCGCGGCCCTGGCCGGGCTGCCCGCGGGCGCCCGGCCGACCGCGGTGTTCTGCGCCAACGACCTGCTCGCGCTGGGCGTGCTGCAGGAGATGACGACCCGCCGGATCCGGGTGCCGGACCGGGTGGCCATCGTCGGCTACGACGACGTCGACTTCGCCGCCGCGGCCGCGGTGCCGCTGTCCTCGGTGCGCCAGCCCCGGCATCAGCTCGGCCGGGCCGCCGCCCAGCTGCTGATCGAGGAGGCCCTCGGCACCGGCACGCACCGGCACCGCCAGGTGGTGTTCGAGCCGGACCTGGTGGTCCGGGCGTCCAGCCAGGGCCGCCCACGGGCGGCCCGGCGCCCCCGCCGCGCGGCGGCGCTGGCCAGCGGCCAGCCCACCCCATCCCCGGCCGCCGCCACCGAAGCGGCGGGCTGACGCGGTGCGCATCGCGCTGTTCGTCACCTGCCTGGCGGACACGCTGTTCCCGGAGGCGGGGAAGGCCACGACGGTGCTGCTGGAACGCCTGGGCCACGAGGTGGAGTTCCCGGCCGCGCAGACCTGCTGTGGCCAGATGCACGTGAACACCGGGTACGCCCGGGCGGCACTGCCGCTGGTCCGGCGTTATGCAGAAGTTTTTGAAGATTTTGACGTGATCGTCGTGCCGTCTGGATCATGCACCGGGTCGATCCGGCACCAGCACGCGATGGTGGCCCGGCGCTGCGGGGACGAGGCGCTGGCCGCCCGGGCCGAGGCGGTCGCGGCCCGCACCTACGAGCTGTCCCAGCTGCTGGTGGACGTGCTCGGGGTGGAGGACGTGGGCGCGTACTACCCGCACCGGGTCACCTACCACCCGACGTGCCACTCACTGCGGCTGCTGCGGGCCGGCGACCGGCCGCTGCGGCTGCTGCGCCAGGTGCGCGGCATCGACCTGGTGGAGCTGCCGGACGCCGAGGTGTGCTGCGGGTTCGGCGGCACGTTCGCGGTGAAGAACGCGGACACCTCCACGGCCATGCTGGCCGACAAGATGCGCAGCGTGCTGGCCACCCGGGCCGAGGTGTGCACGGCCGGGGACAGCTCGTGCCTGATGCACATCGGCGGCGGCCTGTCCCGGCTGCGCGCGGGCACCCGCACCGTGCACCTGGCCGAGATCCTGGCGGCCACCCCGGACACGCCATGACCGGCGAGCCCACCTTCCTGGGCCTGCCGACCGCGCCGCGCGGCGTGGGCCACCTGCGGGGCAGCGAGCCGTTCCCGGCCGCGGCCCGGCGGGCGCTGGCCAACACCCAGCTGCGCCGCAACCTGGGCAAGGCGACCAGCACGATCCGGGCCAAGCGGGCCAGCGTGGTCGGCGAGCTGCCGGACTGGGAGGAGCTGCGCTCGGCGGGCCAGGCCATCAAGGCCGAGACCATGGCCCACCTGGACCGCTACCTGGAGCAGCTGGAGCAGCAGGTCACCGCGCGGGGCGGCGTGGTGCACTGGGCCCGGGACGCCAACGAGGCCAACCAGATCGTGACCGGCCTGGTCCAGGCGACCGGGGCGGCCGAGGTGGTCAAGGTCAAGTCGATCGTCACCGACGAGATCGGCCTGAACGACGCGCTGGCCGGCGCGGGCATCCGGGCGCACGAGACCGACCTGGCCGAGCTGATCGTCCAGCTCGGCCACGACCGGCCCTCGCACATCCTGGTGCCCGCCATCCACCGCAACCGGGCCGAGATCCGCGACATTTTCCTGCGCGAGATGGGTGACGTCGACCCGGGGCTGACCGACTCGCCCGCCGCGCTGACCGAGGCGGCCCGGCGGCACCTGCGCCGGGCGTTCCTGTCCGCCCGGGTCGGCATCAGCGGGGCCAACTTCGCCATCGCCGAAACCGGCACGCTGTGCGTGGTCGAGTCCGAGGGCAACGGCCGGATGTGCCTGACCCTGCCGGACACGCTGATCACCGTCATGGGCATCGAGAAGATCCTGCCGACCTGGGCCGACCTGGGGGTGTTCCTGCAGCTGCTGCCCAGGTCGTCGACTGGCGAGCGGATGAACCCGTACACCTCGATGTGGACCGGGGTGACCCCGGGCGACGGCCCGCAGCAGGTCCACCTGGTGCTGCTGGACAACGGGCGGACGGCGGCGCTGGCCGACCCGGCCGGGCGGCAGGCGCTGCACTGCATCCGCTGCTCGGCCTGCCTGAACGTGTGCCCGGTGTACGAGCGGGTCGGCGGGCACGCCTACGGCTCGGTGTACCCGGGGCCGATCGGCGCGGTACTGTCCCCGATGCTGACCGGGATCGAGGACAACGCCTCGCTGCCGTACGCGTCCTCGCTGTGCGGCGCGTGCTATGACGCGTGCCCGGTGAAGATCGACATCCCGTCCCTGCTGGTGCACCTGCGGGCCCGGCATGTCGAGGAAGCCGGGCTGGCCCACCCGGAGGCGGTGACCATGGCCGCCGCGTCCTGGGTGATGGCCAGCCCGGCCCGGTACCAGGCCGGGCAGCGGGCCGGGCGGCTGGGCCGGCTGCTCGGCCGGGGCGGCCGGATCCGGCGGCTGCCGCCGCCGCTGTCGGCGTGGACCGCGGCCCGGGACGCGCCGGTCCCGCCGGCCCAGACGTTCCGCGAGTGGTGGCGGGACGAGCACGAAGGCGGGGCGCGGTGAGCGCCCGGGACGAGGTGCTCGGCCGGATCCGGGTCGCGCTCGGCCGCGACGGCGCGGCGGCCAGGCCGGACAGCAGCCGGACAGCGGAATACCGGACGCACAGCCCGGCCGGCCCGGCGCACCTGCTCGACCTGCTGGCCGAACGCCTGACCGACTACCGGGCCACGGTCCGGCGGGCCCAGCCGGACGACGTGCTGCCCACGATCATCGCGGCGCTGGCCGAGCGCGGGGCGCGGCGGGTGGTCCGCCCGCCCGGCCTCGACCTGCCCGGCTGGCCGGCCACGGTCGAGCTGGTCACCGACGACGGGCAGCTGTCCGCCCGGGACCTGGACGCCTTCGACGGGGTGATCACCACGGCCGCGGCGGCGATCGCCGAGACCGGCACCATCATCCTGGACGGGTCGGCGGGCCAGGGCCGCCGCGCACTCAGCCTCATCCCCGACTACCACCTGTGCCTGGTCCGCGCCAGCCAGGTGGTGGCGCTGGTCCCGGAGGCCGTCGCGCGGCTGCGCCCGGACCGCCCGCTGACCTGGATCAGCGGGCCGTCAGCCACCAGCGACATCGAGCTGGACCGGGTCGAGGGCGTGCACGGCCCGCGCACCCTGGAGGTCATCCTGATCGGCCCGCCGAAGCTCGTGAAGGCGGTCAGCTACTCCGCCTACCGGGCCACCCCGGTGCTGACCGACGTGCCCGAGCCCGGCTGCCCGCCGGACGGCGTGGTCATCACGGTCGGCGCGACCGGGGTGTGCCGGTCGGACTGGCACGCCTGGCAGGGCCACGACCCGGTGCGGCTGCCGCACATCCCCGGGCACGAGCTGGCCGGGACGGTGGCGCAGGCCGGGCCGGAGGTGACCCGGTGGCGGCCGGGGGACCGGGTCACCGTGCCGTTCGCCTGCGGCTGCGGCCGGTGCGCGTACTGCCGGGCCGGTGACGCGCAGGTGTGCCCGCAGCAGACCCAGCCCGGCTTCACGCTGCCCGGCTCGTTCGCCGAGCGGGTGGCCATCCACGCCGCCGACCTGAACCTGGTCGCGCTGCCGGACGAGGTCGGTTTCGTCACCGCGGCCAGCCTGGGCTGCCGGTTCGCCACCGCGTTCCGCGCCGTGACCGCGCACGGCCGGACCGGCCCGGGCGACTGGCTGGCCGTGCACGGCTGCGGCGGGGTCGGGCTGTCCGCCACGATGATCGCGGCGTCGCGGGGCGCCCGGGTGATCGCGGTGGACGTGGCCCCGGCCGCGCTGGCCCGGGCGGCGGAACTGGGCGCGCAGCACACCGTCCAGGCCGGCCCGGGCACCGACCCGGCGGACGTCATCCAGGACATCACTAGCGGGGGAGCGCACGTGTCGATCGACGCGCTCGGCGCCCCGGCCACCGCGGCCAGCTCGCTGCGCTGCCTGCGCCCGCGCGGCCGGCACGTCCAGGTCGGCCTGCTGATCGGCCCGGACGCGGCCCCGCCGCTGCCGATGAACCTGGTCATCGCGCGGGAACTGGAGATCTACGGCTCGCACGGCATGGCCGCCCGCGACTACCCGGCGATGCTGTCCCAGGTGGCGGACCGCACGCTGCGCCCCGACCTGCTGGTCGGCCGGGTTATTGGGCTGGCCGAAGCGGGGCAGGCGCTAGCTGACATGGACCGGCCCGCGCACCCGGGCCTGACAGTGGTCGACATGGGTGAGAGAGCCCGTTGACCGTCACCTACGACGCCGAACTGCGGCGGCATAACGAGGTCCTGCGCCGGGCCTGCGGCATCCGGTTCCGCGACCACGTCCTCGACATCGGCTGCGGGACCGGGCAGACCACCCGGCAGGCCGCGCGCACGGCCCGGGCAGGGAGCGCGCTCGGGGTCGACGTCTCCGCGTCCGCGATCGAGCGTGCCCGCGAGCTCGCCCGGGCCCAGCAGCTCCGCAACGTCGCCTTCGAGGTCGCCGACGCGCAGCTCTGCCGCTTCCCGCAAGAGCGCTTTGACGTGGCGATCAGCAGGTTCGGCACGATGTTCTTCGGCGACCCCGCCGCCGCGTTCGCCAACATCAGGCGCGCGCTGCGGCCAGGCCGGCTGGTCATGATGGTGTGGCAAGCCCAGGAGCGCAACGAGTGGGAAGTCGTTATCGGCAAGTCCCTCGGCGGACCCCAGGCACCAGCGGCCGTCGCTGCTGGGGGACCGGATCCGTTCTCGCTCGCCGATCCGCCAGCCGTCACGCAGATCCTGGCGGCTGCCGGGTTCGCCGGTATTACCTTCACCGACGTCAGCGAGCCCGTCTACTACGGACCGGACGTAGCCGCCGCCCTCGGCTGGGTCCGCGGCTTCACGTCCACCAGTCAAGCGCTGCAGCGGCTCGACCCCGCCGCTGCGGAACGCGCGGTCCAGCGTCTGCGCGAGGCGCTCGCCGCGCACCTGAGCGACGACGGCGTCTGGTTCAACTCCCGCGCCTGGATCATCACCGCCCGCCTCCACTGAGATGCAACACCACCGTGCCCAGCCGCCGCCGCGGCCGGATGAGAACATAGCCCTGAGGATCCTCGCGGCTCTGTTTCGTCTCCACCGGTCAGGGCAGGGCGGCTTACGAGCATCCAACTTGGCTACCCCTCCGAGAGGTTGACTACGTGCAAATCCCCGAGATCATGCTGAACAACGGGCGGGTGATCCCGCAGTTCGGGTTCGGTGTCTTCCAGATCAAGCCGGCCGACACGGAGCAGGCGGTGGCCACCGCGCTGCGGGCTGGCTACCGGCACATCGACACCGCCGAGATGTACGGCAACGAGCGGGAAGTGGGCGAGGCTATCGCCGCGTCCGGCCTGGACCGCGGCGACGTGTTCGTCACCAGCAAGCTGAGCAACGCCAGCCACCGGCCAGAAGACGCCCGCAAGGCGTTCGACGGCACGCTGGACGCGCTCGGCTTCGACTACGTCGACCTGTTCCTGATCCACTGGCCGCTGCCCACCCGGTACGACGGCGACTACGTGTCGACCTGGCGGACGCTGGAGGAGTTCTACCGGGACGGCCGGGCCCGGTCTATCGGCGTGTCCAACTTCCAGCCCCACCACCTGCGGCGGCTGCACGAGGAGAGCGAGATCACCCCGGCGATCAACCAGATCGAGATCCACCCCTACCTGACCCAGGACGACGTGCGGGCGTTCTGCGCGGAGCACCAGATCGCGGTCGAGGCGTGGTCGCCGATCGCGCAGGGCCTGGTGCTGACCGACCCGACGCTCGACGAGATCGCCCGGCGGGTGGGCCGGACCCCGGCCCAGGTCGTGCTGCGCTGGCACATCGAGCGGGGCGACATCGTGTTCCCCAAGTCGGTCACCCCGGAGCGGATCGAGGAGAACATCGCGATCTTCGGGTTCGAGCTGTCCGGCGAGGACGTCGAGGCGATCAGCGCGCTGAACCGCAACGAGCGGACCGGGCCCGACCCGGATCAGTTCGACTACATCCCGGGGTGAAGATGACCGGCGGCGAGCAGGTGACCGAGCCCGCGGTGCAGGCGCTGATCGCGGCGATCAACGCGGGCGACCGGGCGGCGTTCTTCGCCGCGCTCGCCCCGGGCGCGACCATGTCGGACGACGGCACCGACCGTGACCTGGCCAGCTGGGCCGACCGGGAGATCTTCACCGTGAACGGCCACCTGGACGTGGTCTCGGCCAGCGACGGCGGCCGGTCGCTGATCGCCGCGTACCGCAACGACACCTGGGGTGAGATGCGCACCCGGTGGGCGTTCACCGTCACCGGCGGCAAGATCAGCCGCTTCGAGACCGGCCAGGCCTAGCCGGCCAGCCGGGCCAGGATCTGCCCGGCCGGCTCGTCGGTGGCCTGCCGCCAGCCGGTGCCGGCCCACAGGTGCACGAGTTCCGGGTCGCCCGCGGCCGCGGCCGCCTTGCGCAGCGGGCTGGTCAGGTGGTGCAGCGCCGGGTACCCGGACGGCGCCAGCGCGTCGTAGCGGTCGATGAACCGGTTGCGCAGCCCGCGCGCGGGGCGGCCGGTGAACGCGCGGGTCAGCACGGTCGCGGTGCGGGCCGGGTCGGCCAGCGCGGCCCGGTGCACGGCCGTGGTGCCCGCCTCGGCCGCGCGCAGCAGCACGGTGCCGACCACGGCCCCGGCCGCCCCGGCCCGCAGCACCGCGGCGACGTCGCCCGGGGTGGCCAGCCCGCCCGCGGCCAGGCACGGCAGCGGCACCGCCCGCCGTACGCTGGCCACCAGGTCAGCCGCGGGTAGCCGGGGCGGCGGCTGCCCGGGGGTGAGCGTGCCCCAGTGCCCGCCGGCCGCCGCGGCCTGCGCCACCAGCAGGTCGGCGCCGGCGTCCGCGGCCTGCTGGGCCTCTGCGGGCGAGGTGACCGTCTGCGCGACCAGGGTGCCGGCCCGGCGCAGCGCCGCGATCACCGCGCGGTCCGGCAGGCCGAACGTGAAGCTGGCCACCGGCACCGGGTCGGCCAGCAGCACGTCGATCTTGTCCGCCCAGTGGTCGTCGTCCTCGGCCGGCGCGGCGCTGCCCAGGTCCAGCCCGTACCGGCGGCCCTCTGGGGAAATCGCGGTGGCATACCGGCGGAACGCGGCCGGGTCCACCGGCACCGGATTAGGCGCGAACAGATTGATCCCGAATGCCACGCCGGCCGCCTGCAGCTCAGCCAGTTCGGCCGCGACCGCGTCCGGCGTTTTGTACCCGGCGGCCAGGAACCCCATGCTGCCCGCGGCCGCGGCCGCGGTGACCAGCGCGGGCGTGCCCGGCCCACCCGCCATCGGCGCGGCCAGCACCGGCAGCGCGCAGCCCAGGCCGGCCAGTGGTGAGCTCACCGAATCCACGCCCTTATTCCCTTAACGATTTGTTCGCCGCCAATCACCCGTGCCCGGGTTAATGCCATTTCCCGGCCGGTGCCAGCCATCCTCGCACCCTACCCAGCCTGTACATCCGCGCGTTGACAGCTGTCGACCCGGTTGCCTAAGTTTGTTCATCTCACATCCACTTTCTGCCGGATACCGGGGGGCTGCGCATGCATCAGGCACCGGCCGTGTCGCGCCCGCTGTGGATGCGGACGCTGCCCGGGGGCAGTGGCGCGGTGCGCCGGTCGCCGGTGGAGATCGTGGCCAACGCGGCCTCGTACGTGACCCGTACCCCGGTCGCTGACCGGTCCGGGCTGCGCGCCGGGCGGCTGGGCCGGTGGACCGACGGCGTCACCGCGCTGCGCGGCGACTGCGTGACCTTCGCCAGCCACTGGCAGCTGCACAACCAGCGGATCCTCACCGAGGCCGGGCCGCTGTGGGTGGTGCTCGGCGACTCGACCGCGCAGGGGCTCGGCGCGCCCAGCCCGGAAGGCGGCTACGTCGGCCAGGCCCTGGCCGAGCTGCGGCTGCGTACCGGGCAGCGCTGGCGGGTGCTCAACCTGTCCACCTCCGGCGCGCTGATCCGCGACGTGCTGGGCGGCCAGCTGCCCCGGGTGCCGGCCACCGCGGCGCTGGTGACCTGCGGCATCGGCGTCAACGACATTTTCTGCAGCGCGCCCACCCGGGTACTGCGTGACCTGCGCACCCTGGTCGGCGCGGTGCCGGACGGCACGGTGCTGCTCGACCTGCCGCTGCCCGCCGGGATGTGGGGCATCCTCGGCCGGCTCAGCCTGCCCTACGTGGCCCGGATCAACCGGGTCATCCACCGCACGGCCGCCGCCCGCGGCCTGCCGGTGGCCGAGGTGTCCGCGCACTTCCGGCCGCCGTGGCCGGGCAAGTTCGCCGCCGACTGCTTCCACCCGAGCCAGGCCGGGTACCGCGACTGGAGCGGCGCGCTGCTGGCCGCGTTGCCGTAGCCGCCGCGGTTTTGCGCAATCCTGCCCCGCCGCCGCCGCGGCGTGTATCGACGCCGGTGGGCTGGCCGTCGTAGCGTGGACCTGGGGTGGGCCTAGGGGCAAGGCCAACGAATTGGGGGAGTCATCATGTTTGTTCAAGTGATCCGTGGCCAGGTCAGCGACCCGGAGCAGGTCCACGCCGCGCTCGAGCGCTGGCAGCAGGAGCTGGCGCCGGGGGCGCCGGGCTGGCTCGGCTCGACCGCGGGGGTGACCGACGACGGCCAGTTCATCGGGCTGGCCCGGTTCGAGTCGGCCGACGCCGCCCGGCGCAACAGCGAGCGGCCGGAGCAGGGCCAGTGGTGGGCGGAGACGGCCAAGCTGTTCACCGGGGAGGTCAGCTTCGCCGACAGCGACGACGTCACCGCCGACCTGCAGGGTGACCCGGATCAGGCCGGCTTCGTCCAGGTCATGCAGGGCCGGGGCAGCGATCCGGACCGGGCCAGGGAGATCATGGCGGAGAACCCGGAGGAGTGGGCCGCGTTCCGGCCGGAGGTCCTCGGCAGCGTCGGGATCGGGCACGAGGGCGGCGCCTACACCATGGCCCTCTACTTCACCTCGGAACAGGACGCCAGGGAAGGCGAGCGCAAGGAGCCGCCGCCGCAGATCAGAGCGCAGATGGAGGAGATGGGCAAGCTCAACATGGGCGAGCCTGAGTTCCTCGACCTGCGGCAGCCCTGGATCACCTCGCCCTGACCGGGGAGCCGCCGGGCCACGGTCACGGCTGCAGGCCGGAATCCAGCCAGCGCTGGAACACCGCCACCTGCTCGGCGGGCCACCCGCCGTCGCAGGGCATGCTGCCGTCCTGCAGCCGGGCCAGGATGCCCGCGGCGTGCGCCCGGACGTCGTCGTAGGACCACAGGTCGAAGGCGAAGCTCATCGACTTGTGGTCCCGCTCGCGGAACAGCGGCCTGACGTGTGCCGCGAAACTCACCGTTTCGTCCAGGCCCGGCAGCGGCGGCGGCTGATCCGGCTGGCTGGCGGCCGCGGTGCCGTCCGGTGTGGTGTCCGGCGGGCCCAGCGGCCGTCCAGCCCCACTGCGGCGCGGCCGAGCCGTCGGCGCGCGAGTCCCACTCCAGGAACGCGGCCAGCGCGGCCCGGAACTCGGCGTCGGCGGGCAGCCCCGCCTCGTCCGCGGCCTGCCCGGCCAGCGCCACCCAGCGGGCCCGCTGCTCGCCGGGCAGGACCGCGCCTGCGGGCGCCGCGGCTGGCTGGCTGGCCGCCCGCCGGCCGTGCGGGCTGGGCCCCGGCCCGCCGAACATCCCGGCGATCCGGGCGGCTTCGGCCGGTACGTGCCCGGGCGGCAGGTCAGCGAACACCGGGGCGAGGATCGGGTCAGCGGCCACGTGCTTTTCGTATAGCAACCTGGTCCATCTGGTCAGCGCGGGCAGTCCCCCGGCCCACTCGAACAGGGTCGGTTCCCGGCCGGGCGCTGGCACCGGGTCGCGGAAGTCCACGTACCAGTGCATCCCGCTGCAGAACGGCTTGTTCTGCGACTGGCCGCACCGGCACAGCGCGCAGTGCTCCGGGGAGGCGCCCTGGTTGCGGGGCACCGGCGTCCCGTCCGCGGCCACCACGGTGACGCCGCCGGTGAGCCGGTACGGGCCGTCCCTGGTCACCTCGATGCCGGGCCGTCGGCCGTGCGGGCCGGCCAGTTCCCGCGCGGCCTGCCCGTGCAGGCCCAGCGCCCCGGACGGGCAGTCGCGCACGGCATGGATGATTTCATCCAGCCGGCCGCCACCCGGCGCGACGAACGGTTCCTGGCCGGCCCGGAACACCCCGGGCAGCCGGTCGCTGCAGAACCCGGAGTGCTGGCACAGGCCGCGGTTGTCCAGGATCGTCACGTCCGGCCCCGGGTAGCTGTCCTGCCGGTCCGGGACCCGCGTGGGGTCCTTGGCCCCGGAGAACCCGTTGCGGGCATGGGTGCCGTCGCACAGCGGCTTGATCGCCGAGCCACCGCACCGGCACAGTGCCACCTGGGGTGGGGCGACCTGGGGCGGGGCCGGGATGGGCTCGCCCAGGTAGTCGGTCAGCGGCACGTTGGTCACCAGGTACGGGCCGTCCGTGGCCACCTGGACCTGCGCGGGCAGCCCGTGCTGCAGCTGCCGCAGCTGGGCCAGCCGGTGCTCCCGGCCGGCCGCCGGGGTGAGCTGGAGGGCCAGGTCCTGCAGGGCGGCGGTGGCCTCGGCCAGCTCGGCTGGGCTGGCCGCGGCGCCGGAACGGACCCGGAGCTGGGTGGCGGTCTGCGCGGCCTGCCAGAGCAGCTCGCTGAGCGGCAGCCCGGGCTGGCCGGGCTGATCGGCGGGCGCCTGGCTGGTGCCGCCCGCTGGGCCGGGCGCCGTGGGCTGGTCGGCCAGCGCGTCCGCGAGCGGCCGCAGCACGCTGTCCACCAGCCTGGTCAGCACGCCGGCCGGCGTGGCGCTGGCCCCCGCTGGGCGGAGGGCCACGGTCAGCGCGGAATTGGCCAGGTCGAACAGCCCGGCCAGGCTGGCCGCGGTGTCCCCGGTGCGCGGCTGCGCGGCCACCCGCTGGGCCAGTTCGGCCGCCCGGGCCAGCAGCCCGTCCAGCTCGCCGGGGGCCAGCGGTGTCATCCGCAGCGCGTGCCGCGCCTGCGGGCTGCCCGGGGGCAGCTGCCCGGCCAGGGTCAGCGTGATCTCCCGCAGCGCATCCAGCGCCGGGTCCAGCTGGGCCGCGAGCTTGTCGCCACGGCCGGTGCACAGCGCGTCGCACAGCCAGGCGGCCTCACCCAGCCGCTCGGTGAGCATCGCCCAGGCCGCCGTGCGGTGCGGCATCAGGAAGTCGGTCTCGTAGAACAGCTCGAAGCTCGGCCCCGCGTTCTTCCCTGGGTAGTCCGGGCCGGCCGGGAGCGTGGTGATCAGGTTGCCCAGCGGGCTGATGACCCGCAGCATCAGGTCGACCGCCGCATCGGCCAGGATCTTGAGCTGCGCGTCGGTCTCCTCGGTGTGCGCGAAGTAGCGCTCGAAGATCTCCAGCAGGACCTCGTAGACCACGTTGAACAGGTCGGCGACCCGGGCGGTGACCGGGTCCGTGATCAGCGGCACCTCGACGTCGCGTTCTGGTGGCCGGACGTTGGCCGCGATGACCGGGCGGACCGGGTCGAACGACGGGTCCGCCTCGGTCAGGTCCAGGTACTCGTCGAGGATCTTGACGAACTGGCCGAAGTGGGCGTTGCGCCAGTGCCCGCGCGGCCCCTCGCCCTGCTCCAGGATCGTGTCGATGGCCTGCTGTGCGGAGGCCAGGTCGGTCACCGTGACCAGCTCTGGCCAGTGGAAGTGTTCCGTGCTGGCCTGCGCCCGCGGTGGCCCGATGAACAGCCACTGCTCGCTGTGCCGATCGGCCAGGTGGGCGAGGCCCGCCTCGATGGACCGGTACAGGTGCCCGACCGTGGCGAAATCCTGGCCGTGCGGGACGATGTCGCGCTCGCTCATCAGCGGCCGGGCCCGGGCCACCGCGGCCAGGCCGTCCGCGTCGTGCAGGTCCATGCCCTCGGGCCGCTCCAGGAACATGAAATGCTCCAGGGCTGGCCGGCCGAACGGCAGCAGGGCCAGTTCCACCCCGGCCGGGTAGTGGTCGGCGGGCTGGGGCAGGTTCGGCCGGGCCATGTGCGGGGCGCCGCCCACCGCGGACAGCAGGTTGTGCACCAGGGCCAGGTGCAGCATCTCCTGCGCGGCCACGTGCGACACCTCGGTGCGCCACCGGGTCACCGCGTCGACCTGGTCCGGGGTCAGCCCCTCGTCGGCGGTCTGCTTGAGCGAGAACGCGGCGAACAGGTACTGGCACATGATGCCGTGCTCCAGCTCGGCGGCCTGGCACAGCATGTAGATCAGCGCCTCGCGGTGCTCGATCACGAACGGCGCCTCGGGAGCGGCCTTGCCGCCCCGGGTCGCGATCACCCGGGCCAGCCTGCCCCGTCCACCCCGTGCCGCTGCGCCCGCTCCGTTGGCCATGATTGCCTCCACCCGTCCCCCCGACGGCAAGACCACCATCGTCGGTGAGCGACCGCCGGTACGCCAAGTCCGTTATGCGGATAGCGGAACCCTGGCCCGCACGAAATGAGTTCAGCCCACCGCCTGACCGGCCAGCCACTGGGTGATGCGCTCGGCGACCACGATGGTGGACAGGTTGGTGTTCGCGGCTGGGATGGCCGGCATCACCGACGCGTCGGCCACCCACAGCCCGCTGATGCCGTGCACCGCCCCACGGGCGTCCACGACCGCGCCATCGTCCGGTTCGGGTCCCATCGCGCAGGTACCCACCGGGTGGTGGTAGGAACTCACCCGTTCCCTGACCGAGCGGGCCAGCCCGGCGCTGTCGTGGTCGCCGATGGCCGGGCCGGGCGCAAGCTCGGCGCCCGTGACGAACCCGGCCAGCGGCGGGGTGCGGCTGAGCAGGCGGGCGTGCTGGGTGGCCTCGACCATGCGGGCCAGGTCGGTCTCGTGCCGCAGATGGGCGACGTCGATCCGTGGCGGATCAGCTGGGCTGGCCGAACGCAGCCGGACGGCGCCCCGGGACTGGACCGAAAGGAGGCCGGCGACGAGGCCGAACCCGCCACCGTCCGGCCCGTCGCCGAACGGCCCGGCCGGGAACAGGTGCAGGTCGGGTGGCCCGTCCGGGTCGGCGCGGGCCGACCGCAGCGTGAGCATCATCTGGAAGCGAGGTCCCCGGTAGCCGGGCGAGGTAGGCAGGTCGACCGCGACCAGCGGATGGTCGGTGAGATTGCGCCCGACGCCGGCCAGGCCGGCGGCCACCGCGATGCCCAGCTCGCTCAGTTCAGCCGCGGGGCCAATGCCTGAACGCAGCAGGATGGCCGGGCTGCCGTACGCGCCGGCCGCGAGCACCACCGCGCCGGCCGCGACCGTCTCGCCGTCGCCGAGCCGGACGCCCCGCACCGTGGTCCCGTGCAGCTCGATCCGGTCAACCACCGCGCCGGCCCGGATCGTCAGGCTGGACCGGCCGCGGGCCGGGGCCAGGTGGGTCAGTGCGGTGCTCATCCGCAGGCCACCACGCACGTTGCGGGGCATCGGCCCGACGCCGGTGACCCCAGGCCGGTTGTGGTCATCGGCCCGCGGATGACCAGCGGCGACCGCCGCCGCAGCGAAAGCCTGCTGCAGCGGGGCCAGCTCGCCGGGGGAGGGCCGGCTGATCGGCACCGGCCCGTCGCGGCCGTGCCAGTCGCCGCCAAAGTCGGCGTCGGCCTCGACGGCCCGGAAAACTGGCAGCAGCTCCGCGAACGACCAGCCCGGATTGCCCAGGGCCGCCCACCCGTCATAGTCGGCCGGCCAGCCACGCACCGCGAACCCCGCGTTAGTGGCCGAGCAGCCGCCGACCAGCCGTCCCCGGGGCAGTGACACCGAGCGGCCCAGCGCATCCGGCTCGGCCACGAAGCCCCAGTCATGGCTCATGGCTGGCATCGAGGCGTCCGCAATGTCGTCCGGGAGATCAGCCACCGAGGGATAGTCCGGCCCGGCCTCAACCAGCAGCACGCGGCAGCGCTCGCCGGCGGTGAGGCGGGCCGCGGCCACGCACCCGGCCGACCCGGCTCCCACCACGATGACGTCGTACGCCACGAGAACCTCCCGGTACCCGGCGCGATCGCCGTCAGGCGCGCCGGCCGAACTGGGCCAGCAGCCGGGTCTGGGCGTCCGCCCCGGCCGGCACCGGCGGCCGTTCGGCGATCGCGCCCGCGCTGCGGTAAGCGTCCTCCACGGCCGCGAACCAGGTCGCGCAGGGCCCGACCAGCTCCGGGTCCAGCCGCTCGTCCGCGCCGATCGCCCGGGCCAGGTCCCAGGCATGAATCAGGTGGTCGGCGAACAGCTGCAGCGTGTAGTCGCGGCCGGGAAAGTCGCCGAACGACAGGTGCACGATCCGGTCCATCGCGCCGTCAGCTTCCGCGGCCCGCACCGCCTGCGTGGCCGCGGCGGCCCAGGCCGCCTTCGGGTCGGTGCCGAGCACGTCACCGTCGAACCGGTCGCCCACCTCAGCGATGGTGGAGCCAGCCAGCAGCGGCGGCGCCCACAAGTCCTCGCCCACGACGTGGTTCACCAGGTCGCGGACGGCCCAGTCGTCGTCGGGCGTGGCCGCCTGCCACTGGCCGCTGCCGATCTGCTCGACCCGGGCCCCGAATTCGGCCACGGCGCGGCCCAGCATCGCCGGGATGTCCATGTCCCCTCCCCCTGGGCGTGGCCGCCGTGCGGCCAGCCCGCCTGCTCACCTTAGGCCCAGCACCCTGGTCCGGGCACCCGGCCGCGGGTGCGGTCAGCCGCAGCCCGGGCGCTGACCGTCCAGCACCTCGGCCAGCTGGTCGAGCCCGGCGGTGTCCATCAGGCCATCCAGGGCTGGCGGGCGGTCCGGCTCGCGGCCTGGACCCCATTCCAGCGGCCGGCGGACGAAGATCGGCCGCAGGCCGACCGCTGCGGCCGCGATCAGGTCGGTGGGGTGCGCGGCCACCATCCCGGCCTCCCCGGGCGGGCAGTCCAGCAGCCGCACGGCGGTGCGGTATACCTCGGGGGCGGGCTTGTAGCTGGCCGCCAGCTGCGCCGAGAGCAGCGCGTCCACCCGCAGGCCGGCGAATCTGAGCAGGTCGGCGAGCAGGGCCAGGTGGCCGTTGGACAGCGTGGCCGTGACGTGCCTGCGGCGCAGCCGGTCCAGTCCAGCCTGGCTGTCCGGCCAGGGCCGCAGCTGCCGCCAGCCGCGGACCAGCGTTTCCTGGGCGGCGGCGGACAGCGTGATGTGGTGCCGGGCGAGCACGCTGGCCAGCGTCTCGCGCTGGATGGTGTCGAGGTCGCGCCAGGTGGCCTCGGTGCGGGCCTGGTCCAGCGCGGGCTGGTAGGCACGGCGCCAGTCATCCACCACCGGGGCCCAGTCCGCCTGCACGCCCTCGCCGGCCGCGGCCGCGGCCGCGATGCCGATCAGGCTGGACCGCCAGTCGACCAGGGTGCCGAACACGTCGAAGAGCAGGACCCGCAGCCCGGTCATGCCGGCCACACCACCGGGAACAGCGGGTGGTCCATGGCCGCCCCGGCGGGCAGTTCGCTGGCCAGGCCCTCGAACGGCGGCGAGGTGCGCCAGGGCCGCGGCGCGTGCCGGGCGGACGCGGACAGGTAGCGCAGGGACAGCACCCGGCGGCGCGTGTCATAGGGGAACCCGGGCGCCCCGTGCACGGACAGGAAGTCGAAGAAGATCGCGTCACCGGGCGCCAGGTCGAAGCGGCGGATGTCGAACGCGCTCCGGTCGGCCTCGATGTCGGGCAGCTCGGCCAGGCTGCCCTCGGGAAACCAGCGGGCTTCGTGGCTGAGGAAGGTGCGCGGCAGCAGCCACGGCCCGCGGTGCGAGCCGGCCACCAGCTCCAGGCAGCCGGCCTCCGGGACCGGGTCCACCGGGATCCACGCGCTCACCCCCCGGCCGTCGACGTTGTAGTACGGCTGGTCCTGGTGCCAGGGCGTGCGCTGCTCGGTCCGGCCCTCCTTGACCAGCACGTGATCGTGGTAGAAGCGGACCTGGTCGGTGGCCATCAGGGCCGCGGCGATCCCGGGTACCCGGGATCGCCGGGCCAGCTGCTCGATCTCCGGTATCTCCGGCCACCGGCAGAAGTCCTCGGTGAACGTGCCGGGGTCATCAGCCTGGCTGGCCACCTGGGCCAGCGGGCCCGGGCGGGCCAGCACGGCCTCGATGGCCCGGGCGGCCAGGTCCACCTCGGCGGGGCCGAGGACGGCGCGGACGCACACCACGCCGTCCCGGGCGAAGGCCGCCGCCAGCTCGTTCTCGGCACGCAACGGGTCCATGGGACGGCACCTTACCCACCCAGGCATACTGCGACCGTGACGCGAACTGACAGGAGGCCGATGCAGGTCACGCTGGCCACCGACCCGGGCACCCCGGGCTGGCCCAACGAGGACTTCGCCGCGGTCGCGCCCGGCGCGGCCGTGCTGCTGGACGGGTGCACCACCGTGCCCCGGACCCGGGACACCGGATGCCGGCACGGCGTGGCCTGGTACGCCCGCACCCTGGGCAGTGCCCTGCTCGGCGCGATCACCGCCGACCCGGCGCCGCCGCTGGCCGACGCGCTGGCCGCGGCCATCGCCGCGGTCCGGGCCAGCCACGAAACCACCTGCGATCTGGCCAACCCGGCCACCCCGGCGGCCACGGTGACCGCGGTCCGGGTCACCCCGGGCGGGGCCGACCTGCTCGCCCTGTCCGACTCGGTCATCGCGGCCGACTACGGGCCGGACCGGGACCCGCTGGTGCTCACCGACGATCACCGGGCGGCCAGCGTGAGCCCGGGCGCGGCCGGGCAGGCCCGCACCACCACGCTGCCGCTGGCCGGGCTGCGCGGCATCGCCCTGCTCAGCGACGGCGCTACCCGCATCACCGACCGGTACGGCGTGCTCAGCTGGCCCGGCCTGCTGGCCGTGCTGCGCGGGCCCGGCCCGGCCGAGCTGATCGGCCAGGTCCGCGCGGCCGAGGACGCCGACCCGGACGGCACCCGCTGGCCCCGGGCCAAGACCCGGGACGACGCCACGGCCATTTACTGGCCGCAGCCCCGGCGGCCCGCTGGGCACTGGCCTGAGGGGGCGGACGGCCAAATAGTAGAATCAAGTGTTTCTGAGACGGCACCGTAGTAGATGATGTTGCTCTCGAATCTCCGGCCGTCGCCGCCCGTCATGAAGGAGCCAGGAATGCTGCCCCGCGCGCTCAGGGCCACCGCCGCGCGTCCCGGCTGGCCGTCTGCCGTGCGCCCGGCGGCGCCGTCCCCGCGCCTTGCGGCATGACCGATACCCGGGCCGACGGGGTGATCGGGCCGGCCGCGCCCGGTGAGCCGGGCACGGCCACCGGCCGGCCAGGCAAATCCGGGCGTTTCCTGTCCCTGGCCACGCTGCGCACCCACTGGCTGATCGGGGCGCTGCTGGTGGCCGGCCTGGTGCTGCGGGTGCTGGCGCTGATCGCCTACCAGCCCGCGCTGATCTACGTGGATACCCTCAAGTACCTGTACGGCGCGTCGCCCGGTTCCGACCCGCTCGGGTACCTGGTGGTGCTGCGGCCGCTGCTGCTGGTCGGCAACCTGACCGTGGTCGCCGCCGTCCAGCACCTGGCCGGCCTGGCCCTGGGCGCCGCGCTGTACGTGATACTGCTGCGCCGCGGCACCAACCGGTGGCTGGCCGCGCTGGCCGCCGCGCCGGTGCTGCTGGACGCCTACCAGGTGCAGATCGAGCAGATGATCATGCCTGACGTCTGGTTCGAGGTCCTGCTGGTGGCCGGGCTGGGCCTGCTGCTGTGGCGCCCGGTGCTGAGCGTGCCGGTGGCGGCGGTGGCCGGCCTGATCCTCGGCTCGTCGGCCCCGGTCCGCCAGATCGGCGAACTGCTGATCTTCCCGGCGGTGCTGTTCCTGCTGGTGGCCATGGCCGGCACCGGGCGGGTCATCCGCACCGGGATCGCGCTGGTGGTGGCGTTCGCCGTGCCGATCGTGGTCTATTGCAGCGTCTCCTACGTCCGCACCGGGCACTTCTGGCTGGCCCGCGGGCAGAGCACGGTCGGCCGGGTGGTGTCCGCGGCGGACTGTGCCACCCTGCGGCTGCCCGCGGATGTGCGGCCGCTCTGCCCGACCCCGGCCGAGCAGCGGTTCGGCCCGGACTGGCTGGAGCACTCCAAGTACTCGCCGCTGTTCAGCACGCCTATCCCGCCCGGCGCCAAGCGGGGCCAGCTGATCTCCGAGCTGACCTCGGCGATCAAGAGCCATCAGCCGCTGCGGATAGCGGGCGGGATCGCCGGGGATTCGCTGCGCCTGTTCTCGGTGACCCGGGACCCGAGCCCGTGGATCGCGCCCATCTGGCGCTGGCAGTTCCAGACCCATTACCCGGTCTACCCGCACTGGACCCAGCTGGGCCCGGGCAACGCGATCGTGGTCGGCGTGCAGACGAAGCTGTTCGGCCCGTTCCACTTCAGCGTGCTCAAGCCGTCCTACGGCGGGCCCGCCCAGGTCAATCACCCGATCGCGTCGTTCCTGCGGTCCTACCAGCTGGACGGTGGATTCACGCCGGGCCCGCTGCTCGCCCTGTTCGCGATCGCCGGCCTGGCCGGCTCGGTGCTGGCGTTGCTGCGCCGGGGCAGCCCGCGTACTCGCGCACTGGCCGTGGGCGGCCTGCTGTTCACCGGCACCGCGGTCGTGCTGCTGCTCGCGCCGGACGTGTTCGAGTTCTCCTGGCGCTACATGCTGCCCGCCACGGTCACCCTGCCGCCCGCTGGCGTGCTGGGCTTCTCCGCCCTGCTGAGCCTCGGCCGCACGGCGGGCGAGACGCCGGACGGGCCCGCTCCCGGCCCGGCCGCCCCGGCCGGCTAACTATCGCGTGGCTCGCGGGCGGGCAGCGTCAGGCCGGCCGACGCCAGTACCTGCTCGGTGGGCCGCGGCCGGCTCCGCAGGCCGGCCGACACGCCCTTGACCAGGCAGGACCACAGGGTGCGCCGGTCGGCTGACCGGGCGAAGGTGCGGGCCCAGCGGCGCACCGTCGCCCCGCCGTACAGCACCCGCTCGGCCGGGGCCAGCGGCGCGCTGGCCCGCAGCGTCCACACCTTGTTCCGCACCTCGTAGAAGAAGCGCTGGCCCGGGTCGGCGTCGGTGGACCCGAACGCCGCGGTCTTGTGCACCACCACGCTGGCCGGGCAGAGCCAGCCCACCCGGCCGCGCAGCAGCCGGGTGGTGAACTCGAAGTCGTCGTTCCACAGGAAGTAGTCAGCCTGCGGCAGGCCGCGCTCCCGGCACACGGCCGCGTCCACCAGGATGGACACGAACGACGCCGACCGGATCGCCGTGCAGCCGGCCGCCGCGGCGGCCGCCCGCTCCGCCCTGGTCGCGAACGGCTTGGCCCGCGGCGTGTTCATCGGGTGCGGCCGCCCGTCGGTCCACACCACCCGGCTGGCGATCAGCGCCGGGGGGGCCGCGGGCTGGTGGTCGCGCGCGGCCAGCAGCGCGGCCAGCGCGCCCGGCTCGGGCACGGTGTCGTCGTCCATCAGCCAGATGAGCTCGGCCGGCCCGGCCAGGGCCAGCGCCATCCCGTAGGCGAACCCGCCCGCCCCGCCGGTGTTGCGGTCGAGCACGGCCAGCCGCGCGGCCGGGAACTTGGTGCGCACCGCGGCGGCGCTGTCGTCGGTCGAGGCGTTGTCCACCACGATGACCTCGTCCGGCGGCAGGCTCTGCGCGTAAAGCGCGGCCAGCGATTCGAGCAGCAGCTCACGCCGGTTGTAGGTGACCAGCACGGCGGTGACCCGCCCGGCCGGCCCGCCGCCGTGGCTGGGCCGCGGGCTAGGAGCGGCCACGCGCCCGGGTCCGCTCCATGGCCTGCCAGGCCATGACGCGCAGCCGCCGGGCCGCCGGGTAGCGGCTGCTCAGCTCGCGCACGGTCCGCTTCAGCCGGGGTGAGGCGGCGACCGCCGACTCGACCCGGCTGGCCAGGCCCCGCGCGCCCCGGCCCGGCCGCGGCCGGGCCGCCGGATGCTCCTTGTGGTACTGGTTGACGACCAGGGCCGCCGCGGCCGAGACGGCCGCGTCCAGCAGCTGGCTGTCCGGCTGGCTGCCCGGCTGGTCACCGGGGCCAGCGGTGGCGGCTGGCGGCCGCGGCCGCAGCTCACCGGGGTCGCCGAGCACGTCGTAGCCCGCGCCGGCCAGCCCGGCGATCAGCGTCTCCGCCTGCTCCTTGGCCCAGGCGTCCCGGTCGGCGGGCAGCACCAGCCGTCCCTCGCGTGGCCGCTGCGCCAGGGCCCGGTGCGCGATGCCCTCCTTGACCGTCCACATGTAGAACCAGTCGGGCACCTCGTCGGGGCCGGGCAGGGCCTGGTTCAGCCGCCGCAGGAACTCGGTCTCGGGCAGGCCGAGGGAGGTGTTGGCCCGGGCCACGCTGAGGTCCGCGCGGTCCGGGTCCACGCCGATCAGGCCCGCGAACCGCTGCCAGAGCACGCCGGTGCCGGATCCCGGTGGCGGGGTGGTGATCACGTGGATCCGCTCCGCGGGCACGTACCGGGACCAGATATCCAGAATGGCCAGGGTGTCGTGGACCCGCCAGAACCACCACTGGCGCCGGTCGGCGGACACGGACTCCCGGTCGATCACGTCGCCGAGCCAGTCCTGCCAGCCCCGCGTGCTGCGGTGCTTGACCGTTTCCTGCCACTCCGCGGGCAGCAGCGACGCCATGTCCCGCACGGTCGCCGTGATGTGCACCTCGGCGGGCTGCAGAGAGCGCACCGCGTGCTCGGCCTGCGGGGCATCGGCGGCCGAGAACAGCTCGTGCGAGATGACCGCGGCCCGCGGCGCGTGCCGGGCCTCGTGGGCCAGGATGTCCCACTCGCCGGTCCACGACCCGGCCGGGTCGCTGGGCAGCTTCTCGATGCCGCGAAGATCCTGGCTGGCCCGGAAATGGTCCTGCGGATGGTGCCCCGGCAGCACGACACCCTGCGCGGCCAGCGCGGCGCGGTTGCGCCACATGACCTGCTGCACGAAGGTAGTACCTGTCTTAGGCTCGCCGATGTGCAGGTAGACCGATGCCATCCGGACACCTTATCGGTCGTTGGTGATGCCGATGCAGGCTCAGGGTAGACCACACAACGGGGGTGCGCGCTCGCCGGTAAGCCGGGCAGGCCGGGGCATAGCTGCCGTAAAGTGGCATCGGCCCGCCCGGCCTGATATTCGCCGCGGTGCCCACTTCTCCACAGACGGAAGGCAAATCCGGCATATGCACGAGCCCTTCACGCTCCTGCTCTCGGTATACGACGGCGACCGGCCGGACTACCTTCGGCGGGCATTCCGCAGTGCGGTCGACGACCAGACTCTGCGCCCGGCGCAGGTGGTCATCGTCCGGGACGGCCCGGTCCGGCCCGAGCTGGCCGATTGCCTGGATGACCTGGTGGCGGGCAGCCCGGTCCCGGTGACCCTGGTCCCGCTGCCGCGCAACGGCGGCCTCGGCCCGGCCCTGGACCGTGGCCTGGCCGCCAGCCAGTTCGACGTGATCGCGCGGATGGATGCCGACGACGTGGCCATGCCGCACCGGTTCGCGGTGGAAGTGCCGCTCATCCAGGACGCGGACATCGTGGGGGGCGGGCTGCTGGAGTTCGTCGGGGACACCGGCAACATCGTCGGCCAGCGGGTCCCGCCCACCGACCCGGCCCAGATCCAGCGCTACGCGCGGATGCACGACCCGTTCAACCACCCGACCGTGGTCTACCGCAAGCATGCGGTGCTGGCCGTGGGCGGCTACGGCGACCTCCCGCTGATGGAGGACTACGCGCTGTTCGCCCGCATGCTGCAGAACGGGGCCCGGGCGGTCAACGTGGCCGAGCCACTGGTCTACTACCGGGTCGGCGCGACGTCGTTCAAGCGCCGGGGTGGCCTGGACCTGCTCCGCTCGGAACTGCGGCTGCAGCGGGAGTTCCGCCGCCAGGGGTTCACCACCCCCGTCGAGTACCTGCGCAACGTGCTGGTCCGGGGGGGCTACCGGCTCATCCCGTGGCGCTTCCGCCGGGCCGTGTACCGGCCCATCGTCGCGCACTACACCGAAAGCACCGGCACGCCGTCCGACCCCGCGGAGGGTGACTATCTGCCCGGCGGCCCGGCCCAGCGTGAACTCCCGGTGCAGCGGTGAACGCCGACCTCGTCATCGTCGGGTCCGGCTTCTTCGGCCTGACCATCGCCGAGCGGTGCACCCGCGACCTGGGCCTGCGGGTGCTCATCCTGGAGCGCCGGGAGCACATCGGCGGCAACGCGTACAGCGAGCCGGAGCCGCAGACCGGGATCGAGATTCACCGCTACGGCGCGCACCTGTTCCACACGTCGAACACCCGCATCTGGGAGTACGCCAGCCAGTTCACCGGCTTCACCGGTTACCAGCACCGGGTGTTCACGGTGTACAAGGGCCGGGTCTACCCGATGCCGATCAACCTCGGCACGATCTGCGAGTACTTCGGTGCGGTGATGTCCCCGGACGAGGCGCGGGCGCTGATCGCCGAGCAGTCCGCGGAATTGGCCGCGGGCCGGGCCGCCAATCTGGAAGAAAAGGCTGTGTCGCTGATCGGCCGGCCCCTCTACGAGGCGTTCATCCGCGGCTACACCTACAAGCAGTGGCAGACCGACCCGGTCAACCTGCCGCCGGAAATCATCACCCGGCTGCCGGTGCGCTACACGTTCAACAACCGCTACTTCAGCGACACCTACGAAGGGCTGCCGGTCGACGGGTACACCGCGTGGCTGGAGCGGATGGCCGACCACCCGAACATCGAGGTGCGGCTGAACACCGACTTCGCCCAGCTGCGGGACGACGTGCTGGGCAACGTGCCGGTCGTGTACACCGGGCCGCTCGACGCGTACTTCGGTTACGCCGCCGGCGACCTGGGCTGGCGTACCCTCGACTTCGAGATGCAGGTGCTCCCCACCGGGGACTTCCAGGGAACGCCGGTGATGAATTACGCGGACGAGGACGTCCCGTTTACCCGCATCCACGAGTTCCGGCATTTCCATCCCGAGCGCGACTGGTACCCGAAGGACAGAACAGTGATCATGCGTGAATTCTCGCGCTTTGCCGATCGCGGTGATGAGCCTTATTACCCGATCAATACGGCAGAAGACCGGGCCCGGCTGCTGGCCTACCGTGAGCTGGCCGCGCGCGAACCGGGTGTGCTTTTCGGCGGCCGCCTGGGCACGTACAAGTACCTCGACATGCACATGGCCATCGGGTCCGCGCTGAACATGTACGACAATCAGCTCCGGCCGCACTTCGCCAAGGGTGCGCCGCTCACCGGGGACCCGGAATGACGGCCGGCGCCCGCGAGCTGCGCGTCCTGCAGCGCGTCGTGTTCCCCGACGACGAGCTGGACGTCGTTCCGCTCTACGTCGAGACCAACCCGGACCGGGGCGCGGCCGAGCTCGCAGCCGAGCTGGCCAACGAGGCGCTGACCGGCGCCAAGGCCGGGACGGTCAACGTCCCGGTCGCCACCGCCCCGGTCGCCGAGACCCAGTCGAGCATCCGGTTCGGCAGTGACGTGCCCGGCTATCTGGTCGATGACGCGGGGCCACGGCGCAGCGCGCTGATCGCGGAGGGCCGCCGGGTGTCGTTCGCCACCTACTTCAACGCCTTCCCGGCCAGCTACTGGCGCCGGTGGACGACCGTGGAATCGGTGACGCTCCGCATCCGGCTGGCCGGGGAGTCGAAGGTCGTGCTGTACCGTTCCACGGCGCGCGGCTTCAGCCATCCGGTAGAGACCATCAGCGTGCAGTCGGATCAGCCCGAAGTCGTGCAGCGCACGCTGCCGCTGGACCCGTTCATCGACGGTGGCTGGTACTGGTTCGACATCATCGCCGGGCCGGGCGGGACCACGCTGATCGAGGCCGACTGGCTCGGGCCCGCGCCGAGCGCGCCGCCGGGCCGGGTCAGCCTCGGGATCACCACGTTCAACCAGCCCGATTTCATGATCGAGCAGCTGCACCGGCTGGGCGAGGCCAGCGAGGCCCTGGACGTGCTGGACCGGGTGTACGTCATCGACCAGGGCACGGACAAGGTGACGCAGCGCCCGGGCTTCGATGACGCCGCGAAGGAGCTGGGTGATCTGCTCGAGGTCGTCGAGCAGGGGAACATCGGCGGATCCGGCGGATTTGCCCGGGCGATGGACGAGACGGTGCGGGCCGGGCGCGCCGACTACGTCCTGCTCATGGACGACGACGTCAAGCTCGACCCCGAGGGCATCCTGCGGGCGGCCACGTTCGCTGATCTGGCCCGCCGTCCCACCATCGTGGGGGGCCACATGTTCAGCATGTACGACCGGACGCTGCTGCACGCGTACGCCGAAGCGGTCGAACCGCACACATGGTGGTGGGGCCCGGCGCCGAACACCAAGGCCCGGCACGACTTCGGGCGGCGGAACCTGCGGAACACCCCGTGGCTGCACCGCCGCGCCGATGCCGACTACAACGGCTGGTGGATGTGCCTGATCCCGACCACGGTGATCCGTGAGATCGGGCTGTCGCTGCCTGCCTTCATCAAGTGGGACGACGCTGAGTACGGCGTCCGGGCCCGTGATCGCGGCTTCCCGACGGTGTCGCTGCCCGGTGTGGCGTCCTGGCAGGTGCCGTGGGATGAGAAGGACGACGCCAGGAACTGGCAGGCCTACTACCACCTGCGCAACCGGCTGGTGTCCGCGCTGCTGCACTCGCCCGCCGCCAAGGGTGGCGCGCTGGTTTCCGAGAGCCTGGAGCGGCAGCTGCAGAGCCTGCTGTCCATGCAGTACTCGACCGTCGCGCTGCGGCTGCTGGCGGTCGAGGACGTGCTCACCGGTCCCGGGCACCTGCACCGGGAGATCGGGACCAAGCTCGCGCAGCTGCGCGACGTGCGGGCGCCGTACACCGACGCCCAGGCCGCGGACGACCTGGACAGCTTCCCGCCGCCGCGGCGCAAGCCCCCGGACGAGCTGAAGCACTCCACCACGCCCACCAATAAGCTCAACCTGATGACCAAGGCCGCGCGGGGCACCATGCGGCAGTTCCGGCCGGCGCCGGAACGCGCCAGGAAGCGCCCGCAGATGGCGCTGCCCTACCAGGACGCGGGCTGGTGGGTGCTGGCCAAGCTGGACAGCGCGCTGGTGTCCGCGGCGGAAGGCACCTCCGCGGCCTGGTACCGGCGGGATCCAAAGCTGTTCCGGTCACTCGGCTGGCGCAGCCTGGCCGCGCACCGGCGGCTGCGCCGGAACTGGGCCCGGCTGGCCCAGGAGTACCGGGCCGCGGCGGCCGATTTCAACTCGCCGGAGCGGTGGCGGGAGACGTTCGAGGCGTCCGTGAACGAGCCACCTGCCGGGCAATGACATCGGTGCCCGCCGGGCAGCGCGGCAAGCCTGCACCGGCCGCTGACCCGGCCGCCGGCCAGCCCGCCAGCGGCGCGGCGGCCAGTGGCCCGGCGGCCGGGGCCGGCCCGGTCTGGGGCAGGTACGCGCCCCCGGTCATCGCCGCCGCGGTGATGGCGGTGCTCGGCGGGTGGGGGCTGGCCCGCTCCGGGTCCATGGGCAACGACGAGGTGGCCACCCGGTGGGCCGCGCTGCTCAGCCTGCGTGACCTGGCCCACCTGCTGCGGCACGTGGACGCGGTGCACGGGCTGTACTACCTGCTGATGCACGGCTGGGTGGTGGTGGGCAGCAGCCCGGCCGTGCTCCGCATCCCCTCGGTCATCAGCATGACCGCGGCCGCGACGGCGATCGTGATCCTGGCCCGGCGGCTGACCGGGTCCGGCTGGGCGGCGCTGTTCGCCGGCCTGGTCATGGCGCTGACCCCGACGATCAGCTACTACGCGCAGACCGCGCGGTCCTACGCGCTGGTGTACACGTGCGTGCTGGCCGCGACGCTGGCCCTGCTGCACGCGCTGAACGGCGAGCAGGCCGGCGGCCGGCCCCGCCGCTGGGTGCTCTACGGCTTCCTGATCACCCTGGCCGCGTACCTGAACGAGATGGCGCTGCTGGTGCTGGTGGCGCACGTGGTCACCGTGCTGCTGGCCCGGTACGGCCGCCGGACGTTCATCCACTGGGCGGTCACCTCCGCCGTGGCCGTGGTGCTGGTCGGGCCGCTGCTGGCGCTCAGCGACCGGCAAGACGGCGCGGTCGCCTGGATTCCCCGGCCGACGTTCGGCGACCTGAAGGCGCTCGGGCACGACTACTTCGGCGCGAGCACCGTGGTCGCCGCGCTGATCCTGATCTGCGTGGTCGCGGCGCTGCTCCCGCCGCTGGGCCGGCGGCGCCGCCGGCCCAGGAATCCGGGCAGGCGGCGGGTGCCGGGGAGGCTGGCGCCGCGGCGGCTGTCCCGTGGTGGCGGCAGCGCGGGGTGACGCTCCAGTCCGTGGCGGCCCCGCTGCTCGTGCTGCCCGCGGCGCTGCTGATCCTGGAGTCGCTGGTGGCCCGGCCGCTGTACACCGACCGGTACGTGCTGTACGGCGAGGCGGGCGCGGCGCTGCTGGCGGGCGCGGGCGCCTACCGGATCGGCCGGTGGCTGGCCGGGGCGGCTGGCCAGCGGTGGCTGGTCTGGGTGCCCGGCGCCGTGCTCTGCGTTGCTGCGCTGGTCCTGCAGCTGGGCGCGCAGCAGCGGGTGCGGACCCCGGACAGCCGGCTGTACGACTTCGGCGGGCCGTCCCGCTACCTGGCCGCGCACGCCCGCCCCGGCGACGGGGTGCTGTTCTTCAACGACTTCTTCCGCAAGGCCCGGCTCGGCTACCCGGAGGACTTCGGTAAGGTCACCGACTTCGCGATGGCCGTCTCGCCCACGCAGGCGGGCAACTTCCGCGGCGTCAACAAGCCGGTGTCCGCCATCCGGCCGCTGATGCTCGGCTACCAGCGGATCTGGGTGGTGGGCTGGACCCCGGAGCGGCAGCTGGGCGTGGGCCCGGTCGAGGAGCAGGCGGCCGTGCTGCGCAGCCGGTTCTCGCTGGCCGCCCGGCACCACTACCGCAACATCTGGGTCACGCTGTGGGTGCGCCGCTGATGGCAGCGGCCACCGGGCCCGGGGCACCTGACGGCTGGGCAGTGGCCCGGCGCCGGCCGTTAAGGCTAATTGTCGGCAGTCCTGGTTAACCTGCACAGCAGGCATGGCGATGAGTTCGGGGCGGCTGTCCCGTCATACCTGTGCGGACGCGGGGCCGTGCGCGGCCCACGCTTCGCGATATAACTTGACAGTTCAGCCCGACGCGATACATCGTGTATGGCGGTACCTGGCGGACGGCCCGGCGGGCGCGCGGAATTGAATTCGCGGTCGCGGCGGCGCGGCCGGTAGGTTCGGTGCCGGTGTCAAGGGCGATCAGGAGGAAGCAGTGACAGACAACGGCTCAGGGCCGGCCATCCTGGTTGAGGGCCTGACCAAGTCGTTCGGGGACGTGCATGCGCTGCGCGGGATCGACTTGTCGGTGCCGAGGGGCACGGTGCTCGGGGTGCTGGGACCGAACGGCGCGGGCAAGACAACGGCGGTGCGCATCCTGACCACGCTGCTGCAGCCCGATGGCGGGCGGGCCGTGGTCGAGGGGCACGACGTGGTGCGGGAGGCCGCCGCGGTGCGCCGGTCGATCGGCCTGTCCGGCCAGTCCGCGGCGATCCAGGAAGAGCTCACCGGCCGGGAGAACCTGGAGATGATCGGCCGGCTGTACCACCTGCGCAAGCCGGACACCAAGATCCGGGCGGTGGAGCTGCTGGACCAGTTCGACCTGGCCGACGCGGCCGACCGGGCCGCGAAGACCTACTCCGGCGGCATGCAGCGCCGCCTGGACCTGGCCGCCAGCCTGGTCGGCCGGCCCCAGGTGCTGTTCCTGGACGAGCCGACGACCGGCCTGGACCCGCGATCCCGGCTGGGCATGTGGGACATCATCCGGTCGCTGGTGGCCACCGGCACCACGCTGCTGCTCACCACCCAGTACCTGGACGAGGCTGACGAACTGGCCGACGAGATCGTGGTCATCGACCACGGCCAGGTCATCGCGGCCGGCACGTCCGAAGAGCTGAAGAGCCGGGTCGGCGGGGACGTGCTGGAGTTCTCGGTGCCGGACCGGAGCCGGATCCCCGACGCGGTCACCGCGACCACCAAGGTCGGTGAGGGCGAGCCGCACCTGGACGAGGACACCGGGATTGTCAGCATCGGCGTCGGCGGCCGCGGGTCCGATGCGCTCATCGAGGCCGTGCGCAGCCTGGACGCCGCGGGCGTGGCGACCCAGGGACTGGCGCTGCGCCGGCCGTCGCTGGACGACGTGTTCCTCGCGCTGACCGGGCACGCGGCCGAAGACGAGGAGTCCGGCAAGCCCAAGCGGGGCCGCCGCCAGGGCAAACAGGACAAGCAGGATGCGAAGGTGTCGTCATGACCACCGCCCAGGTAACCGCCCCCGGGTTCAGCACGGGCGAGCCCAGTCTGCTCACCCAGGCCCGCTGGGCGGTCAGCGACACACTCACCATTGCCCGGCGCGGCCTGCTGGTCTGGATGCGGGTGCCCGCCTACATCGTGTTCACCGTGATCCAGCCGGTGATCTTCGTCCTGCTGTTCGCGTACGTGTTCGGCGGCGCGATCCCGATCAAGGGGACCACCTACGTCAATTTCCTGCTGCCGGGGATCATCGCCCAGACGGCGGCGTTCGCCAGCTTCGGCACCGCTATCGCGCTGGCCCAGGAACTCCAGAAGGGCGTGATCGACCGGCTGCGGTCGATGCCGATGGCCCGGTCCGCGGTGCTGGCCGGACGGCTGGTCGCGGACACGCTGCGGATGCTGGTCACCATCCTGATCATCGTCGGGGTGGGCTACATCGTTGGGTTCCGGTTCCAGAACGGTTTCGGGCTGGCCGTGGCCATGGTCGCACTGGCCACCGTGTTCGGCATCTCGATCTGCGTGATCGCGGCGTTCACCGGGCTGGCCATCGGCGATGAGGAGTCGGTGCAGGCGTTCGGCCTGATCTGGCTGTTCCCGCTCACGTTCATCAGCTCGGCGTTCGTGCCGATCTCGACGATGCCGGGCTGGCTGCAGGCCTTCGCCAACAACCAGCCGGTCACCTACGTGGTCGACACGATGCGGGCGATGGCCCTGGGCGGCCCGATCGCGGACAACCTGTGGAAGAGCCTGGCCTGGCTGGCCGGGATCTTCATCGTGTTCGTGCCGCTGGCGGTGCGGGCCTACAAGCGGGCGGCGTAGCTCAGCCGGGGTAGCCTCAGCCGAGGCGGCGGCTGGCCAGGATCCGGCGGATGTCGCGGGTCTCCTCCTCGGAGTGCCGGTCGAGGATCGCGTCCAGGTCGTTCAGGTCGGCTTCGCTGGTGTAGCTGGCCAGGTCGCGTTCCAGGGACTTGCGCTCGGCGCGGGTCGCGCGGGCATGGCGGACCTCGTCCCGGATCGCGGCCCACCGCGGGCTGGCGGTGCGGGTGATGCTCGGCATGTGTGTCCTGTCCTTGAGGTTGATTGGGTCCGCGTTCAGTGTGCCCGGCCATGAATCATGCGTCCAATGAGAGTTATGCAAAGCATCCATGAGCCAATGTCATGGAACTCCGTGGGGCTGCGGCGAGATGCCGGCTAGCGCCAGCAGGCCATGAGCATGGTGGTGCTGGCCACCGGGTCGGCGCTGGGCGTGATGACGAGGCCGCTGGCCAGGTCCTTGATCCGGGTGGCCAGCGCGGCGGCCAGGTCGAGGCCGGCCCGGGGCGCGTCCGCACCTGCCCGCTGCAGCGCGGTCAGGGTGTCTGGCGGGATCGTCACGTCCGGCACCTCGTGCGCCAGGTACTCGGCTTCCTCGAAGCTGGTCAGCGGGCGGACCGCGGCCAGCACCGGGACCTGGCCGCCGATCCGGTCCAGCAGCCGCTCCAGGCCGGCCAGTTCGTAGACCGGATGGGTGAGCAGGAAATGCGCGCCCGCCGCGATCTTGCTGAGCGCCCGGCCGGCCGCCCGGTCCGGGTCCCGGCTGCCCGGGTTGATCCGCGCGCCGATCTCGAAGTCGGTCTTGGCCGCCAGCTGCAGCCCGCTGTGGTCGGCCCCCCGGTTCAGGCTGGCCAGCAGCTCGATCAGGCCGATCGAGTCGACGTCCCAGATGCCGTCCACGTGCGGGTAGTCGCCCAGCAGCGGGGGAGTGCCGGTCTCGCAGATGATCCGGCGCAGGCCGAGCGCGTGCGCGCCGAGCAGGTCGGCCTGCAGCGCCATGATGGTCCGGTCCCAGGTGGTGACGCTGGCCATGGTCTGGATGCCGACCTGCTGATGCAGGTGCAGGGCCAGGTCCAGCACGCTCACCTGGGCCCGGCTGGTCCGGGCTGCGGTGGCCGAGATCAGGTCCACGCCGGCCTCGCTGAGCTGCTGGGCCACGTCCAGGACCTGGCCGATGTCGCCGGTGGGCGGCGGCGACAGCTCGGCCACCACCAGTGGCCGGCCCGGCTGCACGAGCATGGTGGCGGGCTGCGGCCGCGCGGCCGGCGGGGCGGCGGCCGGCGCCTGCCCGGCGGTGTGGGCCGGGCGCGGCCGGTGCTGCTGCCGGTAGTCGCTGGCTACCTGCACGGCCGCGGCCAGCTGGGCCGGGGTGGTCCCGCAGCAGCCACCGACCATGCGCGCGCCGGCTTCGAGCAGCTGGCGGACGTAGCGCGCGAAGTACTCGGAGTCGATGTCGTACTCGAACCGGGCCGGCGCCACCCGGCGCGGCAGGCCAGCGTTGGGCTGGACGGTCAGCGGCAGGCCGGTGTGCTCGCGGAGTTCCTGCACCACGGCCAGGGAGCGCTGCGGCCCGAGCGTGCAGTTGGTGCCGAGCGCCGCGACCGGCAGGCCGGCCACGGCCGCGGCCACCTCGCGCGGCGTGTGCCCGCTGAGGGTCAGCGCGTCCGTGCCGAACGTGGCCTGGGCGATCACCGGGATGCCGGCGGTGGCGGTGGCCACCTGGATGGCCTCGATGAACTCGTCCAGGTAGCCGAATGTCTCCAGCAGGATCAGGTCGATCCCGGCCCCGGCCAGCGCCTCGATCTGCTCGCGCAGGGCGTCGATCCGCTGCTGCGGGGCGACCCGGCGGCGCTGCTGGACGGTCACGGCCGGGGCCACCGAGCCGGCCACCAGCACGCCGCTGCCGGGCGGCACGGCCTGCCGGGCGATCCGCGCGCCCGCCCGGTTGATGTCCTCGACCCGGTCGCCGAACCCGTGCTCGGCCAGCCGGAGCCGGCTCGCGCCGAACGTGTTGGTCTGGATGACGTTGACCCCGGCGCTGATGTAGCTGTCGTGAATGGTCCGGACCAGGGCCGGGTTGGACAGGTTGAGCGCGGGCAGCGCCTGGTCCAGTGAGTTCCCGGCGGCGTGCAGCATCGTGCCCATCGCGCCGTCGCAGACCAGGATCTTGCTCTCCAGCATCGCGCGCATGTTCATGGCCGCTCCAGGCCGTCCAGGATCTCCACGGCCACCTCGGCCATCAGCCGGTCGCGGTGCACGTCGAGGGACAGGCCGGTCAGTTCCTCGATCCGGCGGATCCGGTAGCTCACCGTGTTCGGGTGGACCTGGAGCCGCTGCGCGGCCCGGCGCGGGCTGCCGTTCTCCCGGAAGTACACGGCCAGCGTGGCCAGGTAGTCGATGCCGGTGGCCTGTTCCTCCCCGGCCAGCGCGCCGAGCACCTCGTCGGCGAACGAGCGCAGGTCACCGACCTCGGGCACGCGCAGCAGCAGCCGGTGGATGCCCAGGTCGGCGAATGCGGTGACCGGGCTGGCCGGGCCCATCCGCTGGCCCGCCGCCAGGGCCCGCCGGGCCTCCGTGTAGGACCGGGAGATCTCGGCCGCGGTCGCGCACGGGTTGCCGATGCCGGCCCGCAGAGCCCGCCCGTCACTGGCCGCGCAGGCCTGGGCCAGGGCGCGGCCCTGCTCGGCCGGGCTGCGGCCGTTGCCGCGGGCAGGCACGATGGCCACCACCTCGTCGGCCCGGGTGGCCACGATGGCGTCCGGAGCGTGCCGGGCCAGCAGCAGCTCGACCGGCGAGCCAGCGGGCCCGGCGGGCGGGATCGCGATCGTCATCACGTAGTACTCCCGGGTCCGGTCCAGCCCCAGATGCCGGGCCCACCGCTCGACCTCGCGGTCCTCCCGGTCCCGGCTGAGCAGCAGGCCCTCGATGAGCTGCTGCCGGGCCCGGCCCGCCGCCGCGGTCACCACCAGGTCCCGGCCCAGGACGATGCCGCACACCATCGCGGCGTGCTCGGTGGCCAGCAGCCGCATGTCCTCGGTCAGCCCCAGGTCGGGGCTGTTCAGGGTGAGCATGTAGCCGGCCACGTCCTCGCCGACCGAGACCGGGGCGACCACCACCGGCTCCTCACCGTGCTTGGCGCCAGGCACGGCCAGCGCCCGGCGGTGCCGGTCGGCCGCGGTGAGCACGGTGCGCAGTTTGGAGTTCCCGGCACTGTCCCGTAGCTGGCTGATGATGCTGGCCGGCTCGGCGACCCGGGCGCAGGCCAGCACCTCGAGGCCGCGGTCCACCACGGCCACCCCGGCGCCGATGCTGTCCGCGAGGAATTCCACGATCGGCACCAGGTCGGTGGTCTGCGAGGCGAGCGCGGACAGGTGGCTGCACATGGCCACCAGCTTGCGCAGCCGCCGCGCCTCGTCCTGGCTGGCCGGGACCGGCCCGGCCGGGGTTGTCGGCGAGCCAGCGGTGGCCATGCGGGGACTGTAACTGGCGAGACAGCCAATAAGCAATGACCCGGGAATCGTGGGCTGGGAAAACCGGTGGCGCCGTTTGTTCAGCAGCACAAAAAGCTTCGTTTTCCCGTTGTGCCCGGCCACAGGCGGCGCCGTCGCGCGTGCGGCCGGGGCGGCTGCCGAGTCGGCGGACCCGCCGGGCGGTCCGGCTGGCCGTGGGTGGGGCCAGCCGCGCGGGCGGCTGTGCTGAAGCACAACCTGGCCGTGCCCAGTCTTGGCGATATGCCCGAAGACAGCCGCTCAGGTGGGCTGGAAAGATCGCAGCTAGGAGTGGCTGTCCCGGTTCCGGGTTTACCCCGTGTACTGGCGCGGGTGACTTTCCTGCCCAGCTGTTTTTCTGGTGATCTGCCCGTGATCCAGGCCGGAACTGGTATTACCGGCCCGCCCGGACGGCAGTGGGTGGCAAGGAGGTTCCTGGTGCTGGTTGACTTCCGGCCGCACGCGCGGCTGCGCGGCAAGAACCCGGTGGACATCACCGCGGCGGTCACCCCGGTGCTGGACGCGCTCCGCGAGGACGCGGCCGACCTGGACCGGGTCCGGGTGGTCTGCGACTGGGTGCAGTACCGGGAGAACTTCCGCGACGTGGTCGACGTCCGGCCGGTGGTCGGCCGGCCGGGCCGCGACGAACTGGAAATCGCCGTGGACGTCCGCCGCAGCGCCGGGGTGCGGTTGCAAGAGCTCACCGCGGCCCGGCTGCGCGGCGATGAGGCGGGCCGCGTGTTCCTGGACGACTGGGGGCCGGGCAGCGAAAGCTGCATCTGGGACTTCAACCAGCTGTACTGGAAGGCCCTGGAGCTGTGGGAAAAGGCGGTCGGCCACGGCTACGAGCAGGCGCTGCCGGGCGGGGAGAGCGACGCGCGCAACCGCAGCGCGGCCGCCGGCCTGATCGGTGAGCTGTTCGCGCTGTGGGACCCGCTGGCCGGCTCCGGCGCGCTGCCCGGGGAGCTGTACGTAGTCGAGCTGGGCGTGGGTAACGGCAGCCAGGCCAAGGTGTTCCTGGACGTGTTCCGCGAGCTGGACCGCGCCCACGGCCGCGGCTACTACCCGCGGCTGCACTACCTGATGTGCGACTACTCCCAGCACGTGCTCGACCTGGCCGGGGAGACGGTGGCCGAGCACGCCAGCCATGTCAGCTCGCTGGCGCTGGACGCGACCCGGCCGGGTACCTCGCTGGGCTTCCTGCGCGGCAAGATCTTCCTGTTCTACATCTCCAACGTCTACGACAACCTGCCCACTGATGAGGTCGCGCAGCTCAACGGCCGGGCCTACCTGGTGCAGACCCGCGGCTACCTGCCGCCGGCCGGTGCGGCCGAGCTGGCCGGCTCGGTATCGGCCCGGCCGGCGGACCTCCCCGCGCTGGTCCGCAAGCTGCTGCGGCTCGGCCCGGCCCTGCTGCCCGACGCCGCGCCCGCCCAGGTCAGCGACGTGGACGCCGCAGTCAGGTTCTGGCGGGAGACCTGGTCCCGGCTCCGGCTGGAAGAACGCTACGTCCCACTCGGCGGCCTGGACCTCTACCCGCTGGCCCCGTCGGTGAGCGGGGAGATGCTGCGGCCGCTGCTGGAGTCGGGGGCGGACATCCGGATGCAGGTCAGCAACGGCGCGCTGGCCAGCTTCACCAGCAGCCTCCAGCTGCTGCACCCGTTCGGCAAGCTGGTCTGCCACGACCTGTTCGTCACCGGGTCGCAGGGCTACCGGACGAACTTCCGCGGCCCGGGCAAGTACGACGGCTCGGTGGTCAACTGGGTGAACGGCCCGCTGCTCGCGCACGTCGGCCGGCGCAAAGGATTCGACGTGCAGTACGCCCCGTTCCGCCACCGGGATGGCGGGAACATCGTGACGATGACGGCCCAGGCACGGGACTGAGATGGCCCGCGGCGCCCTGCTGGCCCAGGTGCCGGTGCTGCCCACCACCGTGGTCGGCTCGTACCCGGTGCCGGAGTGGATGGAGCGGCTGAAGACCGACTACTTCCGCGGCCGGATGAGCCACGCCCAGCTGGCCGACGTGCACGAGATGGCGATCAAGGCGGCGCTGCGCGATCAGGAACTGGCTGGCATCGACATCGTGTCTGACGGCGAGCTGCGCCGGGACAACGATGTGGACTACTTCCTGGCCCGGATGCCGGGCATCGAGATCGCCGAGCCAGTCAAGGATTTCTACTTCGACTACTACGACGCCCGGCTGACCGCGCCGCTGCCGCCGCCGGACGGGACGCCCCTCGGCCTGGCCGCGGACTTCGCGTTCACCGCCGCCCACACCTCCGCCCCGGTCAAGTTCTCCTTCACCGGGCCGTTCTCGCTCGCGCACCGGGTGCGCGACGAGGCCTATCCCGACCACCGGGACCTGGTGCTGGCCATCGCCCGGCTGCTGAACGCGGAAGCGGCGGCACTGGCCGCGCGGGGCGCCCGGCTGCTGCAGATCGACGAGCCGTTCCTGGCCGGCTACCCGGGCCAGGTGAGCACGGCCATCGAGGCGGTGAACATCGTCACCGACGGCGTGGACGTCACCTGGGCGCTGCACGTCTGCTACGGCAACCGGTACGCCCGCCCGCTGTGGGAGGGGCACTACGACTTCCTGTTCCCGGCCGTGCTGGCCGCCAGCGTCGACCAGCTGGTGCTGGAGTTTGCCCGTAAGGGCTATGCTGACCTGCCGGTCATCGAGAAGTTCGGCTGGGACCGGGACATCGGTCTTGGTGTGATCGATGTCAAGAGCAACGAGGTGGAGACGCCCGGCCTCATCGCGGACCGCATCCGCAGCGCTCTCGAGCTGGTGCCCGCCGAGCGGCTGGTGATCAACCCCGACTGCGGGCTGCGTAACCTGACCGGCCCGGTGGCCCGGGCCAAGCTGGCCGCTATGGTGCACGGGGCGGCCACCGTCCGGGCCGAGCTCGGCCCACCCCGACCCAGCCGCCCCCGACCCAGCGACAGGCCCTGACCCAGCAGCAGACCCCGACCGCAGCCCCAGCACAAGGAGCATGACCGATGACCCAGCCGGGATCGCACGATTACTTGTTCACCTCGGAGTCGGTCACCGAAGGCCACCCCGACAAGATCGCTGACGCGATCTCCGACGCGGTCCTGGACGCCGCGCTGGCGAACGACCCGCACTCGCGGGTGGCGTGCGAAACGCTGATCACCACCGGCATGGTCGTGCTGGCCGGGGAGATCACCACCCCGCAGCACCTGGACTACACGCAGATCGTCCGGGACACCGTCAACCGGGTCGGCTATGACGACGGCCGCTACGGCTTCGACGGGCACAGCTGCGCCGTGCTGGTCGCCCTGGACAAGCAGTCGCCAGACATCGCCCAGGGTGTGGACCAGGCGGCCGAGCATCGCGGCAAGGAGTCCGACGACGAACTGGACCGGGCCGGCGCGGGCGACCAGGGCATGATGTTCGGCTACGCCAGCGACGAGACCCCGGAACTGATGCCGATGCCCATCGCGCTGGCGCACCGGCTGGCCCGGCGGCTGGCCACGGTCCGCAAGAACGGGACCCTGGACTACCTGCGCCCCGACGGCAAGACCCAGGTCACCGTGCGCTACGCCGGCCACGTGCCGGTGAGCGTAGAACGGGTGCTGATCTCCACCCAGCACGCCGAGGAGGTCAGCGCCGACCAGATCCGCGAGGACCTGTGGCAGCACGTGGTCACCGCCGAGCTGCCGGAGGACTTCTACGACCCGGCCGAGCTGCACCGGGGCCTGCTGGTCAACCCGACCGGCCGGTTCGTGATCGGCGGCCCGGTCGGCGACGCCGGGCTGACCGGCCGGAAGATCATCGTGGACACCTACGGCGGGTTCGCCCGGCACGGCGGGGGCGCGTTCTCCGGCAAGGACCCGTCCAAGGTGGACCGCTCGGCGTCGTACGCCGCGCGGCACGTGGCCAAGAACGTGGTCGCCGCGGGCCTGGCCCAGCGGGCCGAGGTCCAGGTCGCCTACGCCATCGGGGTGGCCCGCCCGGTCTCCTTGCGGCTGGACACGTTCGGCACCGAACGGGTCAGTCCCGACCTCATCCAGCAGCTGGTCACCGAGCATTTCGACCTGCGCCCAGCCGCCTTCCGCGGCTATCTCGACCTGCACCGCCCGATCTACTCGCCGACGTCGGCCTACGGCCATTTCGGCCGTACCGACATCGACCTGCCGTGGGAGCGGACCGACCGCGCGGCGGCGCTGCGCGAGGCGGCCGGGCTGCGCTCCGTGCCCGCCACCGTCTGAGCCGACCAGCCCGCCATGCGCACCGGAACCGTCGCCGTCACCGGCTCGATTGCCACCGACCATCTGATGCACTTCCCGGGCCGGTTCACCGAGCACCTGGTGGATGGCCACCTGGACCGGGTGTCACTTAGCTTCCTGGTCGACGACCTGGTCGTGCACCGCGGCGGGGTCGGCGCGAACATCGCGTTCGGGATGGGCGTGCTCGGCCGCCGGCCGGTCCTGGTCGGCGCGGCCGGTGCGGACTTCGACGGCTACCGGGCCTGGCTGGAGGGCCACGGGGTGAACTGCGCTGGCGTGCTCATCTCGGCGTCCGCGCACACCCCCCGGTTCACCTGCACCACCGACGACGACCAGTGCCAGATCGCCACGTTCTATGCGGGCGCGATGAGCGAGGCCCGGGCCATCTCGCTGGCTCCGGTGGTGGCGGCGCACGGCATCGAGCTGATCCTGGTCGGCGCCAATGACCCGGAGGCCATGGTCGCGCACACCGAGGAGGCCAGGCAGCTCGGCGTGCCGTTCGCCGCCGACCCGTCCCAGCAACTGCCCCGCCTCGACGCTGGCCAGTGCCGCGCCATCATCGACGGCGCGGCCTACCTGTTCAGCAACGAGTACGAGTGGCAGCTGCTGACCCGCAAGACCGGGTGGACCGAGACCGAGATCACCAGCCGGGTCGGGCTGCGGGTGACCACGCTGTCCGGCCGGGGCTCGCTGCTGGTCAGCCGGGATGGCAGCGAGGTGCACGTCGGTGTGGTCCCGGCCCGGGTGATCCGGGACCCAACCGGCGTGGGCGACGCGTTCCGGGCCGGCTTCCTGGCCGGCGCTGACAGCGGGCTCAGCCCGGAGCGGGCCGCGCAGCTCGGGTCGCTCATCGCCACCCTGGTGCTGGAGAGCACCGGCACCCAGGAATGGACGATCAGCGCGGCGGCCGGGACCGCGCGGCTGCGCGAAGCCTACGGCGGGCAGGCGGCCACCGAGATCGAGCCGGTGCTGCGCGCCGCCCTGGGCTGAGCCGGGGGAGCCGGGCTCAGCCCGGCGGGTCCAGCAGCACCCGCACCTGCTCCATCGCCCGATGATCTCAGCCTGGGAGCCGGCGCGGCGGTCAGTGCGAACAGCTTTAAGCCCGTACGGCCCCGGTGACCAGCCACCGTGAACCGCGGGCGCGCAGGGTCAGCGTGCCGAACCGGGCCAGCATCCAGATGGTGAACGCCAGCCAGAGCGCGAGCAGCCCGGCGTGCTCGGTCACCACCACCGTGGCGGCCACCGCGAACACGGCCGTGGCCGCTAGCCCGGCCAGGGCCAGGTAGTCCTGGTCCCCGGCGCCGATCAGCACGCCGTCCAGCACGAACACCACGCCCGCAATGGGCTGCTGGATCGCGGCCACCAGCAGCACCGGGACGAGCAGCCGCCGCACATCTGGTGCGGCCGCGAATACGGCCGGCAGCACCGGGATGGCCACCGCCAGCAGCCCGCCGAACACGACGCCGTAGACGACGCCCCAGCCGATCATCCGGTTGGTGGCGGCCCGGGCCCCCGGCACGTCCCCCGCGCCCAGGCACTTTCCGGTGATGGCCTGGCCGGCAATGGCGATCGCGTCCAGCGCGTAGGCGAGCAGGATCCAGATCCGGAACGCGATCTGGTGCGCGGCAATGGCGGCGTTGCCCTGCCGGGCTGCGATCGCGGTGACCACGATCAGCACGACCTGCAGCGCCAGAGTCCGCACGACCAGCGAGGCGCCCGCACCTGCCGCCGCCCGCAGCCCACCGCCATCCGGGGCGATGTTCACCCCGGCGCGCCGGGCGCCGCGGGCCACGATGGCCAGGTAGCAGGCGGCCGCGCCGGTCTGCGCGATGGCCGTGCCCCAGGCCGACCCGGCGATGCCCCAGTGCAGGCCGAGTACCAGGACCGCGTTCAGGATCACGTTGACCACGTTGGCGCCCACCGCCACGGTCAGCGGGGTCCGGGTGTCCTGCAGCCCACGCAGCACCCCGGTACCGGCCAGCACCAGCAGCATGGACGGCGCGCCGAGCAGACTGATCCGCAGGTAGATGGTGGCCTGCCCGGTCACTGCGGCCGTGCCGCCGAACGCCTGCACGATGAGCGGTGCCACCGGCCAGCAGACGGCCAGCACGATCAGGCCGATAATGACCGCCAGCCACAGCCCGTCGATGCCCTGCCGGATCGCGGCCGCCTGATTGCCCGCCCCGAGCTGGCGGGACACCGCCGCGGTGGTCCCGTACGCCAGGAAGATGGCGATACCGACCAGCGTGGTCAGCGCCTGGCTGGCCACCCCCAGACCGCCCAGCGGTGTGGTGCCCAGCCGTCCGACGATGGCCGAGTCGGCCAGCAGGAACAATGGCTCGGCGACCAGCGCGCCGAACGCGGGCACGGCCAGCCGCAGGATCTCCGCGTCGTGCGGGTTCCGGCCGATGGGCAGCAGACGCCGCCGGCCAGTCTGGCTGGGGGCAGCCGGCAGAGGCATAACTGCGATGCTATGAGCGACAAATTCGCAGTTGCAAGCTCATTGCATGAAGCTCAGTCACAGTGTGCCGGTGAACGACGCCCGAGAAGAGTGGCCCTGGGTGATGGTGGCTTCGGGTTTCCGCCTGGGGTCAGGCGGTGCCGGGAGTGGGTGGCCCGTGGCTGTGCAGGGTGCGTTGGCCGTCCGGGCTGCGCGCGGTGAGGGTGCCGTCGGGGTGCAGGGTCAATGTCCAGCCCCATTGGTGGACCGCGATCAAGTGGTGGAAGGCGCAGAGCAGGAGCAGGTTGTCCAGCCGGGTCGGCCCGCCGTCGGCCCGGGGCTGCAGGTGGTGGACCTGGCAGGCCGGGGGTGGCTGGGTGCAGCCGGGGAACGCGCAGTGCCGGTCGCGGGTGATCACCGCCCGGCGCAGGTGCCCGGGCACGGTCGGGGTAGCGGCGCCGACGTCCAGCGGCAGGCTGACCGCCGGGAACTGGCCGCCGAGCAGGCGGGTGCGCAAGAACGCGGCCAGCCCGCCCGGCCCGGACAGCAGGTCCGCGGCGTAGGCCAGCAGGGTGGCGCGCAGCCGCGTGGTGGTGGCTGCGGCGGCGGCGGCTGGGCCGGGCCGGTGAACGCACCGGCCATCGCGTCCAAGACGGCGGGGTCGAGGTGGCCGGTGACGACCGGGGTGATGGCCGCGTCGCACGCATACCCGCCGCCGCGCGGCCCGACAGCCAGCCGGGCTGGCCGTCCCCGGTGGCCTGCCCGGCCCGCCACGCGCTCTCCGCCTCACGGCCGCCAGGCAGATCCCGCAGCTGGTCCAGGGTCAGGTGCAGCTGGACCTGGGTGGGCTGCCCGGCCCGGCCGGGCAGGCACCCGGCCCCGGCCAGCCGGCGGCAGGCTTCCTCTAACGCGTCGTGGTCACGCTGCACCGGGGTCCGCCCATCCTCCGGCCCGGCCTTCTTGCCCAACGCCTCCAGCACCGCGCCCAGCGCCGCCGCGCACGCCGGCGTCAAATCCCCCTCCAGCCGGCCCGCGCCGCGGAACGTCAGGCCCAGCCGCACCCGCCGGCGGCGACCCCTCCTCATCCCCGCCAGGGCCGTCAGCGTCGGGGGCAGCGGTCCGGGACCGCATCTCCTCGGCCAGCCCAGCCAGATCCGCCAGCGAAGCCCCACCCGCGGCCGCAGCTAAAAGGATCTCATCGGCGCCGGCCCGGTGCTCCTCCGGCAGCAGGTCGGTCCAGGCGGCGATGGCCCGCGCCCACGACGGCGAGATACTCGCTTCGGCCAGCGCCGCCGCGAGGGCCGGGTGGGCGGCCAGCCGGCGCATCCACCCCACCGCGCCGTCGGCCGCACCCGTGGTGATCTGGGTCTGCCAGCGCAGCCACGTCCGCGCGCTGCCCTGACCATCAGCCTCATACGCCGAACTGGCCCTGAACGCGGACAAGACCCGCGCCTGCGCCGCCGTCTGCGCCGACTCCGCCCGGGCCAGCCCCCGCAGGCACTCCGCCTGCACCGGGCCCGGCAGATCCGCCGCGTCCATGCCGTTCAGGTAGGCCAGCCCAGCGCGCACCGCGTCCAGCGCCTCGGTCACGTTCGACGGCTGCTGCCCGGTGCTGCACATCCCGGCCCACTCCCTCCGAGAACCTAGCCGATGACCACTTTCGAAGTCTTGTTCGACATGCTACCGCGATCGACTGACAGTTTCCGGGACGCGCCGCTAGGGCCTGTCCGGTGGATCATTTGCTGATCCAGAGGAGGGTGCGCGGGAGCCGCAGGTCTTGTCGGCGATGAGGTGGTCGGGGCGGGTACAGGGACGTCCCCGGCCCGGCCGTGGCACGCGGATCCCGGCCGGCGGCGTTCCTTATGCTCGAAGACATGACCATTCAGCGGATGGACAACGTCGCCATCGTCGTCGACGACCTGGACGCGGCCGTCGCGTTCTTCACCGAGCTCGGCATGGAACTGGAAGGCAAGGGGCAGATCGAAGGCCGTTGGGCGGACCGCACCGTCGGACTCGACGGCGTCCGGAGCGAGATCGCGATGATGCGGACCCCGGACGGCCACAGCAAGCTGGAGCTGACCAAGTACCACACCCCGGCGGCGGTCGGCGCCGGGCCGGAGAACCCGCCGCCCAACACGCTGGGCCTGCATCGTGTCATGTTCGCCGTCGACGACATCGACGACACCGTCGCCCGGCTGCGCGCCCACGGCGCCGAACTCCTCGGCGAGGTAGCGCAGTACGAGAGCATCTTCCGGCTCTGCTACCTCCGCGGCCCCGCAGGAATCATCGTCGCCCTGGCCGAGCAGATCGGCTGACGCGAGCCTGCCGCGCCGGGCGAGCCATCACCCTTGTCAGCACCCTCCTCCGGATCAGCAAATGATCCACCGGACAGGCCTAGGGGAGGGCGGCGTAGGCCGCGTCCTGCAGTTCGGAGTGCACGGCGGGCGACTCCGGGCCCTCCAGCGCGCGCTGGGTCAGCACGATCACCGTCAGGTCCCGGGCCGGGTCAGCCAGCCACGTGGCGCCGAAACCACCCGCCCAGCCGAACGCGCCCGCCCGCGGCCCGGCGGTCACCACCGAGGTGCAGAATCCCCAGCTGACCTCGTCGAAGAAGTCAGGCCCCAGCCCGCCGTAAGCCTTCTGGGCTGGGGTCAGCTGATCCCGGGTCATCTCGGCGACCGCCGCTGGAGGCAGCACTGGCTTCCCGCCGCCCAGCAGCATGCGGGCGAACGCCAGCAGGTCGTCGGCGGTGGAGACCAGCCCGCCCGCGCCGTCCGGGAACGCGGGCGGCTTGCTCCAGTAACCATCGGGCTCATCCCACACCTCCAGGCCATCCTGGGCCGGCCGGTACGCGGTGGCCAGCCGGCCGGTGTGCCCAGTCCAGAACCCGGTGTCCCGCATGCCCAGTGGCTCGAACAGCCGGGTACGCAGCACGTCCCCGAACGGCTCGCCCGCCGCCCGGGCCAGCAGCACGCCGAGCACCGAGGCGCCGGTGTTGTACATCCACCGTTCACCCGGCTGGGCGATCAGCGGAAGCGAGCCGAGGCCAGCGATCCAGGCGTCCGGGTCGGGCTGCTCGGGCAGGTTCGGCCAGCCGATCGTGGACAGGTGCCGCGCTTCGCTCGCCGCCACCACCGGCCAGGGCTCGGGCGTGCCGAACATCTCGACCGCGAACCCGAAGCCGAACGTGAACGTCAGCAGGTCGCGGACGGTGATCGCGCGGCGGGCCGGGACGGTATCGTCCAGTGGCCCGTCCATCCGGCGCAGCACCCGGCGGCCGGCCAGTTCCGGCAGCAGCCGGTCCACTGGCTCGTCCAGAGCCAGCAGGCCCTCACCGACCAGGACCAGGGTGGCCGCCCCGGTGGCCAGCTTGGTGACCGAGGCGATCCGGAAGATCGAATCACGCCGCACCGGCGCACCGCCTACCGTCAGCGAACCGAGCGCCGTGACGTGCGCCTGCTCCCCCCGGGCCACCAGTGCCACCAGGCCGGGCACCTTGTCCGCGGCCACGTGCGCAGCCGCCACCGCGTCGAACCGGCGCAAGCCGTCGGCGGTCAGCAGATCAGGCATGGTTGGTCAGCTCCCTGGATCGGCGGTCTCCACAAGGCAGACGAGCCGCGGCCGGCCCACTCATCGGCCGCTCCCGATACCGATCTGTCACCCAGGTTCTGAGACCGGGTACGCCGTCTAGCCGCGGAGCTGGTCCAGGGCACGGTGGATGCGCTGCTCGGACACGGACCCGGCGGTGCCCAGCGTCTGGGCGAACAGGCTGACCCGCAGCTCCTCGATCATCCAGCGCACGGCCTGCGCGTCCGGGCTGGACCGCCGCGCGGGCGGCAGGTCGGCCAGGGTCTGCTGGTAGTCCTCGGTGACCCGGTGCACGGTGGCCATCCGCTCCGCGTCACGGGCCGGGGAGGCGGGCAGCTTCTCCAGCCGCCGGTTTATCGCCCGCAGGTAGCGGAGCAGGTCGGGCAGCCGCCGGGCGCCGGTCTCGGCGATGAACCCCGGCTGAATGAGCCCGGCCAGCTGGCGGCGCATGTCATCGAACGCCGCGGCCAGGGCCGGGGCCGGCCTGCTGCCCAGGCTGGCCTCGGCCTCATGCGACTCGGCCAGCACCTGGGCGACCCGGGACACCACGTCCGCGGTGACCGCGGCCAGCCGGTCCCGGGCCGCGTCGAGCAGCCGGGCGAACCCGGCCGCGTCCCAGGCCGGGCCGCCCGCTTCGGCGATGATCTGGTCCACCGCGGCCGCCGCGCAGTCCTCCAGCAGCGCGTCGGTGCTGCGGTACGGATGCCGGCTCATGGCCAGCTTGGCGCTGACCGGCAGCCGGCCCGCCACCGCGCGTACCCCCGACGGCACCTGCAGCAGCACCAGCCGGCGGGTGCCCCGGCGCATGGCCGCGTCGGCTTCCGCCTGGGTGTCGAACAGCCGGATGTCCACCGAGTCGCCCGCGTCGGCCAGCGCTGGGTAGGCCCGGACCTGCCCGTGGGTGAACACCCGGGGCAGCGTGTCCATGTCCCAGGTGCGCAGCCCGGTGCGGGTCAGCCCGCGGGCCGCTTCGCCCAGCGTGGCCTGCAGCCGGGGGCGCAGCTCCCGGCGCAGCTCAGCCAGGTCCTTGCCGGACGCGAGCACCCGCCCGTCGTCCACCACCTGGAAGGTCACCCGCAGGTAGCTGGGCAGCCGGGACTCGTCCCAGGCCGACCGGGGGACAGGCACGCCGGACAGCCGGGTCAGCTCCGCGCCCAGCGCGCCCAGCAGGTCCCCGCCCGGCCGGAGCCGGGGCAGCACGGCCCGGGCGGTGTCCGGGACCGGCACGAACTGCGTGCGCAGCTGCTTCGGCAGGGACCGGATCAGCTCGGTCACGGTCTCCTCGCGCAGCCCGGGTACCTGCCAGCTGAACTCGTCGCCATTCACCTGGTTCAGCTGGGCCAGCGGGATATCTACGGTCACCCCGTCGTCCGGCTCACCCGGCGCGAACTCGTACGACACCGGGAACCCGGCCCAGCGGCCCGGGTAGTCATCCGGGCTGATGTCGCCGCCGGATGGGCTGACCAGGTCGGCCAGGGAGAAGTTGAGCAGATCGGGGTCGGCCGCCCGGGCCTGCTTCCACCAGCTGTCGAAATGCCGGGCGGACACCACCTCGGCCGGTATCCGCTGGTCGTAGAAGTCGAACCGGGCCGCGTCGTCGGCGACGATGCCGCGCCGCCGCGCCTTGGCCTCCAGCTCCTCGGCCTGCGCCAGCATCCGCTGGTTGTGCGCCCAGAACCGGTGGTGTGTCTGCCAGTCGCCCTCGACCAGCGCATGCTGGATGAACAGCTCACGCGCGGCCACCGGGTCGATCCGGCCGTAGTTGACCGGCCGCCCGGCCACGATCGGCAGCCCGTACAGGCTGACCCGTTCGGTGGCCATGACCGCACCGCGCCGGGCATCCCAGCGTGGCTCGCTGTAGTTCCGGTTGACCAGGTGGGCGCCGAGCGACTCGGCCCACTCCGGCTCGATCCGCGCGACCACCCGGGCCCACAGCCGGGAAGTCTCCACCAGTTCGGCCGCGACCACCCAGGCGGGCGGCTTCCGGGCCAGCACCGAGTCGGGGAAGATGGCGAACCGCGCGCCGCGGGCCCCGGCGAATTCGGCGGGCCCACGCCGCCGGCCGCGCACCTTCGCGTCGGTCTGCTGCATGCCGAGGTGCGACAGCAGCCCGGCCAGCAGCGACATGTGCACCCGGTCGGCCAGCTCGGGCGGGAAACGCTCGGCGTCCTCGCCAGCGGGCGGCGCGGGCGTACGCCGGTCCCGCCCGATCACCACGCCGACGTCCGCGGCGGCCTGCCGCAGCTGGCCGTACACGTCCTGCCATTCACGCACCCGCAGGTAGTGCAGGAACTCGCGCTTACACATTCTTCTGAACGCGGAAGCCGACAACTCACGCTGCGCCCGTCTCAGGTAGTCCCACAACGCGAGAAAGGCGAGGAAGTCCGACCCGGGCACGGCGAAGCGGGCGTGCATCGCGTCGGCGGCCGGGCGGTTGTCGGCCGGGCGCTCCCGCGGATCGACGATGGACAGCGCAGCCGTGATGATCAGCACTTCGCGGGCGCAGCCATTGTGGCCGGCCTCCAGGATCATCCGGCCCAGCCGCGGGTCCACCGGCAGCCGGGCCAGCTTCCGCCCGGTCTCGGTCAGGCGGGACTGACCACGCCCGCCGAACGCGCCGAGTTCCTCCAGCAGCCGGACCCCGTCGGCGATGTTGCGGGACTCGGGCGGGTCGACGAACGGGAAGTCCGCCATGTCACCCAGGTCCAGCGCGGCCATCTGCAGGATGACCGAGGCCAGGTTGGTGCGCAGGATCTCCGGATCGGTGAACTCGGGCCGCGCCGCGAAGTCGTCTTCGCTGTACAGCCGGATGCACACGCCGTTGGCGGTGCGCCCGCAGCGGCCCGTCCGCTGGCTGGCCGATGCCTGGGAGATTGGCTCGATGGGCAGCCGCTGCACCTTGGTCCGGGTGCTGTACCGGGAGATCCGCGCGGTGCCCGGGTCGATCACGTAGTGGATGCCGGGGACGGTCAGCGAGGTTTCCGCCACGTTGGTGGCCAGCACCACCCGGCGGCCGGAATGCGGCTGGAATACCCGGTGCTGCTCGGCCGCGGACAGCCGCGCGTACAGCGGCAGCACGTCCAGCCCGTCCTGGCCGTCCAGCGCGTCGGCGGTGTCCCTGATTTCCCGCTCGCCGCTGAGGAAGACCAGGATGTCGCCCGGGCCGATGGCCCGCAGTTCGGCCACTGCGTCCAGGATGCCCTGCACCTGGTCCCGGGGTTCGGTGTCCGGGTCGTCCGGGTCGGCCAGCGGCCGGTAACGCACCTCGACCGGGTAGGTGCGCCCGGACACCTCGATCACCGGCGCCCCGAAGTCCTTGAAGTTCTCCCTGAACTTGCCCGGGTCGATGGTGGCCGAGGTGATGATGACCTTGAGGTCGGGGCGGCGGGGCAGCAGCCGCTTCAGGTAGCCGAGGATGAAGTCGATGTTCAGGCTGCGCTCGTGCGCCTCGTCGATGATCAGCGTGTCGTAGCGCAGCAGCTGCCGGTCGTGGGCCAGCTCGGTGAGCAGGATGCCGTCGGTCATCACCTTGATCAGCGTGTCGTCGCTGGAGTTGTCGGTGAACCGCACCTTGTACCCGACAGTGCTGCCCAGCTCGGTCCCGAGCTCGGTGGCGATCCGCTCGGCCACGCTGCGCGCGGCGATCCGCCGCGGCTGGGTGTGCCCGATCTGGCCGGTCACCCCGCGGCCCAGGTCCAGGCAGATCTTGGGCAGCTGAGTGGTCTTGCCCGACCCGGTCTCACCGGCGACGATCACCACCTGGTTGTCCCTGATGGCCGCGGCGATCTCGTCCCGTACCTGGCTGACCGGCAGCTCGGGCGGGTAGGAGACGGCCGGCACCGAGTCCCGGCGGGCCTGGGCGCGGGCCGCCGCCGCGGCCAGGTCGGCGCTCAGCTGGCCCAGCGCCCGGTCCCGGGCCGCGCGATCGTGCAGCCCAGCCGCCTGCCCAGCGCGGCGGCCGAGCCGGCGCTGGTCGCGCAGCATCAGCCCGGGCAGTTGCGCCCGCAGCTCAGCGAGCGAGGAAGTCAAGGCGGGTTCTCCGTGGGCGGGCACAGTAGGTCAGGTGGGCCGCAGCAGCGCGGCGCCGGCCGCTGCGGACAGGGCCAGCATGGTGGAAAGGGGCCCAGCTAGCTAACGCTTTTGCCGCCCCGCAGCTTCCGCCGGAGGGCCAGGATCCGGGCCAGCATAGGGTGGGCGGAAATGGCAGATGGGCTGTGGGCGCCGCAGCACCGGACCCTGACGGCCGGGCTGGTGCTGACCGTAACGTTCGTCGCGGCCGAGGCGCTGGCCGTGATCACCGTCATGCCGGTGGTCGCCCGGGACCTGGGCGGGCTGCGCCTGTACGGCTGGGTGTTCAGCGCGTTCATGCTGGGCAGCATCGTCGGCATCGTGGCCGCGGGCCGCGAGGCTGACCGGCGCGGGCCGGCCCTCCCGTTCGTCGGCGGCGTGCTGCTGTTCGCCGCCGGGCTCGCGGTCGCGGGCCTGGCCCCGGCCATGCCGGTGCTGGTGGCCGGGCGGGCGCTGCAGGGAGTAGGCGCGGGCGCGGTGCCGGCCGTGGCGTACGTCTCGATCGGGCGCAGCCTGGCCGGCCCGCTGCGGGCCCGGATGATGGCCCTGCTGTCCACCGCCTGGGTGGTCCCGGGCCTGGTCGGGCCGGCCCTCAGCGCCGAGGTAGCGCACGTGTTCGGCTGGCGGTGGGTGTTCCTCGGGCTGCTGCCGGTGGTCGCGATCACCGGGTCGATCGCGCTGCCCGCGCTGATCCGGCTGGGCCCGCCGGGTGCCCGGCAGGCGGCCGAGCACCGGCTGGTGGACGGGGTCCGGGTGGCGGCCGGGGCCGCGCTGGTACTGGCCGGCCTGACTCTGGCCGCGGGCGCGGGCCACGCCGCGGCCGTGGCGGCGGGCGGTGGGCTGCTGCTGGCCGGCGCGGTGGCCGGGCTGCCCGCGCTGCGCCGGCTGGTCCCGCCCGGCACGCTGACCGCGCGCCGCGGGCTGCCCGCCACCATCCTGTCCCGCGGGCTGCTCACGTTCGCCTTCTTCGGCGCCGATGCCTACGTGACGCTGACCATCACCGTGCTGCGGCACCGCAGCCCGGTGTACGCCGGCATCGCGGTCACCGGGGCCACGCTGACCTGGACGGCCGGCGCCTGGGCGCAGGCCCGGCTGGCCACCACCTGGCCCGGCCGCCGCCTGGTGCGCACCGGGCTGGTGATCATCCTGGCCGGTATCGGCGGGATGCTGCTGGTGCTCCAGCCGGGCGTGCCGGTGGCCGTCGCGCTGGCCGCGTGGACCGTCGCGGGGCTGGGCATGGGGCTGTGCTACGCGCCGATCACCCTGATGATGCTGCGCGAGGCGCCGCCGGGCCGGGAGGGCTGGGCGTCCGCGTCGCTGAACCTGGCCGACGTGCTCGGCACCGCGATCGGCATCGGCGCCGGCGGCGCCGCGGTGGCCGCCAGCACCGGCCCGGGCTCGCCGGCCGGCCTGCGCTGGGGGGTGACCGCCGCGTTCGCGATCAGCGCGGTGGTGGCGGTGCTGGCGCTGGCGCTCAGCCCGCGGCTGCCGGCCGGGCTGACCACCACCCCGGCCGCCCCGGGCGACGCGCCCGGGGTGGGAGATGAGCTGGTCAGCCGGCCGGACGGACGTTGAACACGATGATCGTGCCACCGCGCACCAGATAGCTGCCCACGAAGCGCTTGACGGTGCCGTCGGTCTGCAGCGCGGTGAGCCGCGCCGCCACCACGTGGCCGGACACCTTGACGACGGTCACCGTGTCCCGCTCGGTGCCCCGGAACCCGGCCACGAACTGCTGCCGCGTGGTCCCGGTGTGGTCGCCGCCCAGTTGCCAGGCGCGCGGGTAGTCATGGGCGCTGATCGCCGCGTAGTAGGCCCGCACCACGGCGGCCGGGCGGGTGGGCAGCGGGGCGGCTGAGGGCCCGGGGGACGCGGCGCCCGGAGACGTAGCCAGGCCGTGCCGCAGCAGCGCGTACCCGGCGCCTGCCAGCACCAGGACGGCCAGTGCCACCAGCACTGCGGTCCGCCCGCCATGCCGCCGCTTCGGGAGCCGGGCGGCGGGGCGCGGCGGCGGGCCCGCTGGCTGGCTGCCGGGCGGCCCGGGCGGCTGGCCACCAGGCCGGTACAGCGGCGCACCCACGGCCTGGTCGGAAGAGTGGTACGGCGGCCCGGCGGAGGGCTGGTACGGCGGCCCGGCGGAGGGCTGATAGGGCGGCCTGGCGGAGGGCTGATAGGGCGGCTCGTACGGCGGTGAGGACACCAGCGGCTCCGGCGGCACATCGATCACCGGGGCCGGGCTCAGCGGCGGGGTGGTTTCGGCCGGGGCGGTCAGCTGGCCAGGTGGCGGGGTGGCGGCCGGGCCGGGCAGGTCGGGGGCGGTGGTGCCACACGCTTCCTGCAGCGCAGTGGCGAACGCCAGGCAGCTCGCGTACCGCTCAGCTGGGGACTTCGCCAGCGCCCGGCCCATCACCTGGTCGACGGCGGGCGGCAGGTCGCGGCGGTAGCCGGTCAGCGCGGGCGGCGGCGCGTTCAGCTGGGCCCACATGATCGCCATGTTCTGGTCGCGCCGGAACGGCGGCGAGCCCGCCAGCATCTCGAACGCGGCGCAGGCCAGCGAGTAGGCGTCCGCGCGCCCGTCCACGTGACGGCCCTCGATCTGCTCGGGCGCCAGGTAGTTCAGCGTGCCGAGCACCTGCCCGGTCAGGGTCAGATTGGTAGTGGCCTGCGCCTGCTTACTGATGCCGAAGTCAGACAGGTAGACGTGATCAGGCGTGCGGCCCGCGGCTGGCCGGCCGAGCAGCATGTTGGCCGGTTTCACGTCGCGGTGCACCAGGCCCAGCGCGTGCGCGGCGTCCAGCGCCGACGCCACCTGGCTGATCACGCTGACGGCCCGCTCGGGTGGCAGCGGGCCGGTCCGGTGCACCAGGCTGTGCACATCCTGCCCGCGCACGTAGCGCATGGCGATGAACAGGACGCCCCGGGCCTCGCCCGCGTCGAAGATCGGGATGATGTTCGGGTGATCCACCGCGGCGGCGGCCCGCGACTCCCGGATGAAGCGCTGCCGGAACGCGTCGTCCTGGGCGAACTCGGGGGCCAGCACCTTCAGCGCGACCCAGCGGTCCAGCCGGACGTCGTGCGCCCGGTAGACCACGGCCATGCCACCCCGGCCGATTTCCTCGGCGACCTGGTAGCTCGCGATCTGCGAGCCGGCCACGAAATCCACTAACCCAGCAGGAAACTCGTCGGCCACCGTGCCTCCAGACCCCCGTGCCAGCGGCGACTACCGTAGCAGCAGACTAGGGCATGCCTAGGCCAGCCGCCGCTCGGTCGCCCACCGGGTCAGCTGGTGCCGGGTGGACAGCTGGAGCTTGCGCAGCACCGAGGAAACGTGGGTCTCCACGGTCTTGCTGGAGATATACAGCTCGCGGGCGATCTCCTTGTAGGTGTAGCCGCGGGCGATCAGCCGCAGCACTTCGCGCTCGCGCGGGGTCAGCTGGTCGAGTTCCGGATCCAGCGCCGGGCGGTCCGGGCCCGCGGACGAGGCGAACGCGTCCAGCACGAACCCGGCCAGCATGGGGGAGAACACGCTGTCCCCGGCGGCCACCCGGCTGATCGCGTCCACCAGGTCCGGGCCGGAGATGGTCTTGGTCACATAACCCCGCGCCCCGGCCCGGATGACCGCGATCACGTCCTCCGGGGCGTCCGACGCGGACAGCGCCAGGAAGCGGACCTGCGGATGAGCGGCCCTGATGGCGGTGATCACCAGCTGCCCGCCGCCACCGGGCAGATGCACGTCGAGCAGCACCACGTCGGGCTCGGACCTGGCGATCAGCTCGATGGCGGGCGCCACGTCGTCGGCCTCGCCAATCACGTCGACCTGGCTGCCCAGCTCGGACCGGACCCCGGAGCGGAACAGGCCATGATCGTTGACGATGATCACCCGGGGCCGTCCGGCTGGGCTGGGACTCATGCCCGGCTCGGCTGGCGCTGCGTGCGGGGCATCCGCAGGGTTACTTCGGTTCCCTCGCCGGGGGTGCTGCGGACCACGGCGGTCCCGCCGCGGCGGGCCATCCGGGCGTGGATCGACTCGGTCAGCCCTTTCCGGTCACTGGGCACCGCCGCCGGGTCGAACCCCTTGCCCCGGTCCCGCACGTACACGGCCACCTCGGTGGGCTCCGCCTCGGCGAACAGGGAGACTACGGCCGCACCAGACCATTTGGCCGCGTTGACCGTGGCCTCCCGCGCCGCGGCCAGCAGCGCGGACAGGTCCTCGTCCAGATCGCAGTCACCGACCGTGATGGCCTCGACCGGCACCCCGTGCTGCGCCTCCACTTCCTGCTGGATGAGCCGGATCCCGGCGGCCAGGGTGACCCCGTCCAGCGAGCCGGGCGGCTGGCCGTCGAACAGCCAGCTGCGCAGCTCCCGTTCCTGCGCCCGGGCTAGCTGGACCACCTGCTGCGGGTCGCTGGCCCGGCGCTGGATCAGGGCCAGCGTCTGCAGCACCGAATCGTGCACCCGGGCCGCGATGTCGGCCCGTTCCTCGGCCCGGACCCGAGCCTGCCGCTCCACCACCAGGTCCCGGGCGATGCGCAGCCACCACGGGCCGAGCACGACCAGGATTGCGGCGACGACCAGGCCGAGCCCGCCCAGCTGGCGGACGGCGGCGAAGTCGTGGCGGCCGGACAGCAGGATGCTCAGCCCGACCACCAGCAGCAGGGCGGCGATCACCACCCGGATGACGATCCGGCGGCGGCTGCTGCCCGCGGCGATGCCGAGCAGGGGATCGGCCAGCCGCTGCAGCACGGCCTGCTCCTCGGCCGGGGCATTGCGCCAGATCAGCACCAGGGCGCCAGCGGTGATGACCAGCGGCCAGGACACCGTGCTGAGCCAGGGGGCGCCGACCGCGGACGCGATGAGCAGCAGCACGATGATCAGCGAGCAGACCCCGGCGGTGAGCGTGAGACCGCGCCGGTCGGTGAACGCCTTAGCCCCGATGCTGGTGTCCTGGCCGGCCGCGGGTATCAGCAGCCAGGCCAGCACGTAGGCGGCCGCGCCGAAACCGCTGAACACCGCGGTCACCACGAACACCGCCCGGACCAGGGTGACGTCCAGGCCGGTACGGGCGGCCACGCCCGCCGCCACCCCGCCGGCCAGCCCGTTCTCCCGCCGCCTGCGCAGCGGGCCGTCGGCCCGCGGCCCGCGGGCCCAGCGGCTCAGGCCGTGGCGCCGCTGCGGCCAGCGGTCCTCAGATGGCACTTCCGCGGCTGGCGGTGCGGAACTGGTTCGTTCCCACATGCCCCCATCATCGCGCCCCCGCGCGTGTGCGGCTATCCGGGTGAGCCCCGGATCTGGCCCCGGGATATCTCAGGGTCGGCTCCGGGATCTTCCCGATGGTGTGGCGGCCGCCCGGGCCGCAGGCTGGAGTCATGAACACCACTACTGATCCAGAAGCCACCACGGAACAGGCCTGGCAGCAGTCAGGCCCGCCCAACCCCCCGCGGCCCACCGGGCCACGCACCCTGTACCGGCCAGTGCAGGACAGGATGCTGGCGGGAGTCGCCTCCGGTATCGCCCGCTACCTGGGCGTGGACGTGACGCTCGTCCGGATCGCGTTTGCCGTGCTGACCTTCCTCGGCGGCGCCGCCGTGCCGGTGTACCTGGCCGGCTGGCTGCTGATCCCCGAAGAGGGCAGCGACCAGTCCATCGCCGCCGAGTTCTTCGAGTCCCGGCGCTGACCCGCGCAGCTAGGAGTTGTCACAGATGCCAGTGCTAGGCCCGCGTGGCTCCACGCCGCGCCGCCGCGACCGCAGCACCGCTGACGCCAGCATGAGGGTCTCCGACGCGGAACGATCCGACGTGGCCGACCGCCTCGCCCAGCACTACGGGGACGGCCGGCTCGACCAGGCCGAGCTGGACGAGCGGCTGAGCCGGGCGATGAGCGCCAAGACCCAGGCCGACCTCGACGGGCTGTTCGACGATCTGCCCGAGCCGGGGGAGACGCCCCGGCTCGCCCCGCCGCCGGCCCGCCCGCGGCCAGCCCGGCCACGTCACCGTTTCGTGCCGGTCGTGCTGGTCATCCTGCTCGTCGCGATCCTGTGGAACACGACGCTGCCGCACTTGTGGTTCCCCTGGGGGCTGTTCGGGTTCTGGTTCCACCCCTGGCTGTGGATCGCGATCATCGCGGTCTGCTGGCTGATCTGGGGCCCATGGCGGCGGCGCCACTGAACCGGGCTGGTTCGTGGGCCCGGAGTACCGCGGGAGCGCACTTCAGCGCCCACAGATCCGGTATGTCCTATTCATCCTGGCGGCGGGCGCGCGCCCGCCGCTTTCCTTCGTGCATGGCCTGCACCCGGGCGATCGGGATCGTGTGGCCCTCCGCGATCAGGTCCGCGCTCAGCCGCTGCGGCGCGGGCATCAGGCTGGCCCAGTAGTCGCCCGGCCCGAGCAGCCGCACCGCGGTGCGCACGGTGAAGTCGTCCGGGGTGACCCGGTCCAGGTCGGCCCAGGGCAGCGGGAAGGACACCGGGACGCCCGGCCGGATCCGCGGGCTGTACGCGGCCACCACGGTTGCCCCGCCGGCCCGGGTCGAATCGAGGAACACCTTGCCCGCCCGGTCGTCCCGGATGAACGCCGTGGTGGCCAGGGCCGGGTCGAGCCGTTCGGCCCGGGCGGCCAGCGCCCGGGTCGCCGCGGCCGCGTCTTCCAGCGTCACGCTGTCGTCGATCGGCACGAACACGTGCACGCCCTTGGCCCCGCTCGTCTTGACCACGCCGGCCAGGCCGCTGTCGGTGAGCGCCTGGCGGATCAGGAACGCGGCCGCCGTGGCCAGGCCGAACTGCCCGCTGGCCGGCGGGTCGATGTCCAGGATCAGGTAGCTGGGATGCGCCCAGTGACCGGCCCGGACCAGCGCCGGGTGATACTCCACCGCCCGCTGGTTGCCGAACCAGAGCAGCGTGCGGCGGTCGTCGCAGAGCGCGTAGCACACCTCGCGCCGGGAACTTTCCGCCCACAGCCGGACCGTGCGCACCCACGGCGGGGTGTATTTCGGCACGTTCTTCTGCATGAACGGCTGCTGGCCGCGCAGCACGCGGAGCACGGACAGCGGCCGGTCCCGCAGCTCGGGCAGAATCCGGTCGCGCATCGCGTCCAGGTAGTCCACCAGGTCCCGTTTGGTCGCGTCGGCCCCCGGGAACAGCTGCTGGTCCAGATTGGTCAGCGAGACCCCGTCGCGTTCCTCATCGACGCTGATGAGTCATCATCCCTTTCCCCGATACCGTATGCGGGTGAGCGATCAGCCGTGGGACGGGCCCGCCGTGATCCTCGCCGCCCTGGACGGTTCGGACACGTCGCTGCGGGCCGGGGCGTACGCGGCGGGCCTGGCCCGGCGGCAGCACTCCCGGCTGGTCTGCCTCTATGTGCAGCCATACAACGCGGTGGCCGGGGTCGGCGCGGGCGCGGTCATTTCCATGCAGGAAGCGTACGACGAGGTCGCGGCCGACCTGCGGCGGAACTTCGAGGCGCAGATTCCCCGGCTCGGCATCGACGCCGAGTTCGTGGTGCGCGAGGGCAGCCCCTACGCCGAGATCCTCCGGCTGGCCGATGAGGTGCGGGCCGACGCGGTGATCGTCGGCGCCTCGATGAAGGCCGGGCACCGGTTCGTGGGCTCGCTCGCGGTACATCTGGTGCGCGCCGCCCGGTGGCCGGTCACGGTGGTGCCTTCGCCGGCCAGCCGGCCTTGGCCAGCGCCGATATCACGTCGTAGCGCAGGTGCCGGGGGTACACCAGCAGGGCCCGGGCCACCTGGCGGATCTGCAGCCGCCGCGGGGTCAGCACGGCCTCGCTGCGCCGCCAGGCCGCGACCTCGTCCGCGCCGCGGAGCGCCTGGCGGAACCGCCGGGCATCCCCGCCGTCACGCTGCCAGGTAGGCAGCCAGGCCCGCAGCTCGTCGTCGCGCTCCAGCATGGTCCAGTCCCGCAGCCGCTGCCCGATCTGGCCCGCCGCGTCGATGATGAACGAGTCTGGCCCGGCCCCGGTGACCCGGTGCACCCGGCCCTCGGACCCATGGCCGTGCTGGATGCTGGCCGAGCTGAACCGCGCCCCGATGGCCAGCGCGGCGACCGCGTGGCCCGCCTCGTGCCAGGCGGTCTCGACCGTGGCCTGGCGGGCCGGGGCCAGGCTGGCGAAGCAGCCGCAGTCATAACGCTGCCGGACCCACTTGTCAGCCACGATCGACTCGTCGTCGTAGCGGATGACCCGGTCCAGCTCGGCCCGGACCTCGGCCAGGGCGCGAATATCTGCTGGCTTCATGATGTTGACTTACGGTATGCCAATCGAGGGTGAATACGAGCCAAGCACGCAGGCCTGGGTCCGCGACCAGGTTGAGCTGTACGAGAGCTCGGGCGGTACGCAGGGCACCACGCTGCAGGGCACCGGCCTGCCGGTGGTGATCATCACCAACCGCGGGGCGCGCACCGGCAAGATACGCAAGACGCCGCTGATGCGGGTGGAGCGTGGCGGCCGTTACGCGGCTGTGGCCTCGCAGGGCGGTTCCCCGGAGCACCCGCTCTGGTACTACAACTTCCGGGCCAATCCGCACGTGCAGCTGCAGGACGGCCCGGCCCGGCACGACCTGGTCGCCCGCGAGGTGACCGGGGACGAGCGGGCCGAGTGGTGGGACCGCGCGGTCGCCGCGTACCCGCCGTACGCCGAGTACCAGCAGCGGACCAGCCGCCAGATCCCGGTGTTCGTGCTCGAGCCCGCCGGTCAGGACTGACCCGGCGTCAGGCAGTCGCGGGGTGAATTCCGTTAAGCCTGAAGGTATTTCATACTTAATCGATCGAAATACTTGACATTAGGCCCAGGGGCGGCGGAGCCTGGTGGCATTCCCACCACCCGGCGAAAGGTGCCTCGCATGACCAGCGTCCAGGACCACCCGGCGGCCCTTGGCATCCCGCAGCACATCTCGGTGACCAAAGTCGGCGGCGCCATCGGCGCCGTGGCCGGCGGGCTGCGGATCGGCGGTGACCTGGCCCCGGCCGCCGTGGCCGAGCTGCGCGCCGCGCTGCTGGCGCACAAGGTCGTGTTCCTGCGCGGCCAGCAGCACGCGACCGACGCCGACCAGCGGGCGTTCGCGGCCCTGCTCGGCCCGCTGACCCGGCCACACCCGACGGTGGCCGGCGACGGGACCTCGGTGCTGCCGATCGACTCCGAGCAGGGCAAGGCCAACAGCTGGCACACGGACGTCACGTTCGTGGACCGGGTGCCGGCCATCAGCGTGCTGCGGGCGATCACGCTGCCGCGTTACGGCGGCAGCACCGTGTGGGCCAATACCGCCGCCGCCTACCAGCGGCTGCACCCGGCGCTGCAGGCGCTGGCGGGCGGGCTGCGCGCGGTGCACACCAACCTGTACGACTACGCGGCGGACCGGCCGCAGCTCGGCGGGGTGGACGTGAAGGAGCAGGAGTACCGGGCCGAATTCCGCCACCTGGAGTTCGAGACCGAGCACCCGGTGGTCCGGGTGCACCCAGAGACCGGCGAGCCCGCGCTGCTGCTCGGCCATTTCGTCCGCTCGTTCACCGGGCTCAGCTCGGCCGACTCGGCCGCGCTGTTCGCGCTGCTGCAGCGGCACATCACCCGGCTGGAGAACACCGTGCGGTGGACCTGGCGCCCCGGTGACATCGCGATCTGGGACAACCGGGCCACCCAGCACTACGCGGTGGCCGACTACGACGACCTGCCCCGGCTGCTGCACCGGGTCACCGTGGCCGGGGACGTCCCGGTCGGCATCAACGGCGACACCAGCGTGGTGCGCAAGGGCGACGCCAGCCACTACTCCGAGCTAGCCGCCTGACCCGCCTTAGCTGGCCGGGGCCGCGCCGGTGTAGGCGGCAATGGTCCGCTCGGCCGCGGCCCGGGCGGTGGATGCGTCGGTGCCTGCCACCGCATCCGCCTTCTCCCAGCGCTGGCTGCTCAGCGTCATGAACTGACGGCCCTCGGGAGAGGCGGCCCAGGCCGCGCCCTCCTCCGGGGACACCGCCGCCCCGGAGGAGAGGTGGCCGGCCAGCCCGAGCAGCGCCATGTCCCAGCCGACACCGACGGCGCCCGGGCCGAACTCGGCCCACCGCTCGTCCGCCGGGATCAGGTGCTCGATCTGCAGCCGGGTGCCGCGGCGGCCCGGGGTCAGCCGGACCTCGATCCAGCTGACCTGCCCGCCAAACTCCCAGCTGGCGCTGAAGCGGTTTGGCGGTTCGCAGGCCTGCACGGTGCCGCCCGCGTTGCCCTCGAGCTGGTAGTGGCCGCCCGGCCGCAGGTCCCCGGACACCGGCAGGAACCAGCGGCGGATGCGCTCGGGGCTGGTGCACGCGTCCCAGAGGTCCTCGGCCGGGACCGGGTACACCTGGCTGATGATCACGGTGCGGGCCTGGCCGGCCTCGATCACCTGGCTGCCGACCTGCCGCCGCACCGCGTTGATCTGCTGGACTACATCGATCATGACGAGCTCCCGTGGTCGTGATCGGGCTGGGTGCGCCGCGCCCGCCGGCCCCGGGCCAGCTCGGTGGCCAGTGCCTCCAGGTGCGGGGTCCAGAAGCGGCGGAACCGGTCCAGCCACTCGTCGACCTCGCGCAGTGGCGCCGGGCTCACCGCGTACAGCCGCCGGGTGCCCACCGGCCGCACGGTCGCGAAACCGCTGTCCCGCAGCACCTTCAGGTGCTGGGAGACGGCCGGCTGGGAGATCCCGAACTCCCGCCTGATCACCGCGCAGACCGCTCCCGAGGCCTGCTCGCCGTCCGCGATCAGCTCCAGGATCCGGCGCCGCACCGGGTCGCCGAGCACCTCGAACGCGTGCACAGCACCCAAGTTACGGGCCCTGCTTATATAAGTCAACTCATATATAGGGGCGGTGGCGTGGCTGGTCAGCGGCCCCCGGCCAGCTGGCGGTCGCGCTGCTCCAGGCCGAGCTCCCCGTACGGGTAGTCCGGCGGCCGCGGGTCACTGGCGGTGTCCAGCGCGGCGGTTTCCGCCGCGGTCAGCCGCAGGCCCGCCGAGCGGAGGTTGGCCTCCAGCTGGCCGGCGGTGCGGGCCCCCAGGATGGTCGAGGTCACCCCGGGCCGGGCGGTCACCCAGGCCAGCGCCACCTCGGCCATGGACACCCCGCGGTCCTCGGCCACCTTCTGCACCGCGTCGATGACCGCCCAGGTGCGCGGCACGCCCCGGCGGTCGTACGCTTCCATGCCGCGTCGCGGGTCCTCACCCAGCCGGGTGTCACCGGACGGCTGCTGGTCGCGCCGGTACTTCCCGGACAGCCAGCCGCCGCCGAGCGGGCTCCACGGCAGCAGCCCGAGACCCGCGTCGGTGGCCGCGGGCACGATTTCCCATTCGATCTCCCGGACCAGCAGGCTGTACTGCGGCTGCAGGGTCACCGGCGGGGCGATGTCCAGCGCGCGGGCCAGGTGCACCAGCTTGGTCAGCTGCCAGCCGGTGAAGTTGGACAGGCCGTAGTAACGGATCTTCCCGGCCCGGATGAAACCGTCCAGCGCGCGCAGGGTCTCCTCGGCCGGGGTCCACGGGTCGAACGCGTGCAGCTGGTACAGGTCCACCGAATCGGTACCCAGCCGGGCCAGCGATGCGTCCAGCGCCCGGGTCAGGTGCCGCGCGGACAGCCCGGCGCCGTTCGGCGCGTCGTCCATCGGGAAGCGGCCCTTGGTGGCCAGCACCATCGGCGCGGTGACCTCGGGCGGCCGGGAGTCGAACCAGCGGCCGATGATCTCCTCCGACACGCCGTCGCTGTACACGTCGGCCGTGTCGATGAAGGTGCCGCCCGCGGCGGCGAACAGGTCGAGCTGCCGGTGCGCGGTGGGCTCGTCGGCTTCGCTGCCGAAGGTCATGGTGCCCAGGCCGAGGGCAGAGACCGCGCAGCCGCTGTGCCCCAGAGTGCGATAGTCCATCAGCCGACCCTACGTCGTGCGCGAGACTTGGTAGTGGCCCGGCCTGGGCCCAGTCGGATGGGAAGGTCAGCAGATGACGAACGGCGCCCAGCTCGGCTCTGCCGTCATGTTCGTGCAGCAGCTCGACAGATCGGTCAGCTTCTACCAGGACGTCCTGGCGCTCCAGGTCGCCGACCAGAGCCCGACGGCCGCGCTGCTGATCAGCCCGGCCGGCGCGCAGCTGATCCTGCGGGCCATGGGGGACGGCGCCGGCCGCCCACTGGGCGCGGTGGGCCTCCAGTACGTCATCTGGACCGCGGCTGACCAGGCTGACCTGGTCCGGTGTGAGCGGGTGCTGCAGGACCGGTCGGCGCACCGCAGTACCCGGCACAGCGGCGAGGTCACCCTGGTGGAGGGGCGCGACCCGGACGACGTGGTGCTGATGATCGCCTATCCCGGGCCGGACGTAGTGCCCATGCACAAGCTGCCGGTCCGTATCTACGGGTGGTAACCCGCCGCCATCGCGGCCAGCGGGCCCAGCCCGGCCTTGGTGCCGTGCTGGAAGCCACCGAACACCAGCGCCAGGAGCAGCACGAGCAGCACAGCGGCCACGATCCACAGCAGGCATCCGGCGCAGCCGATCCGCCGCCGCCCGCGGCCAGGCCGCGGGCGTTCCCGGGTTAGCCACCTCAGCCACACGCCGAACATTTCTCCTCCAATGTCAGCTGCCGAGCCATTCAGGTGCCCATTTCGGCGGCGGCCATGCCAGCCGGGTGCGTAGCAGTGGCCGTGCGGGGTAGTTGATGGCGGCGCGGTGGCAGTTGCCCCATCGCGAGCCCAGGACGGTGGCACACAGGACGGAGGCACCATGGCGCGCTTCACCCGCAATGCGGGGCCAATCAGCCGGCCGGACAGCGACCGCCCGCCGCACACCGCGGGGGGCGGCGGGCTGATCCGCCGGGTGGCGGCGCTGGTCGCCGCGATCGCCGCGGCCGCCGCGCTGCTGGTGGCGCTGTCCGCGGTCCACCTGCTGCCCCAGCTGCGTAACCCGTTCGGGGAGAGCACCTCGGTGCGCAGCCAGCCGGTGCTGCTGAAGTCGATCACCGCGCTGAGCCGGTTCCAGGCGGCCAGCGGCTCGTTCCAGGTGGTCGTGGACCTGACCAGGAAGGCCAACTTCCTGCCCTCGTTCCTGGAGGGCAGCGAGACCCTGTTCGTCGGGCAGGGCAACGAGATTGCCTACGTGGACTTCGCCCAGCTGAAGAGCCCGGCCATCCGGGTGTCCGGGGACCGGAAGGCGGTCACGATCCGGCTGCCGCGGGCCCAGCTGGAGCCGGCCACACTGAACGTCCGGCAGTCCTACGTGGTGGCCCAGCAGCAGGGGCTGCTGAACCGGATCGGCAACTTCTTCTCCGGCAACCCGAACAGCCAGCAGCAGGTGTACATCCTGGCCCAGCAGAAGATCGAGACCGCCGCACGGCAGAGTGCGCTGCTGGCCGAGGCGCAGAAGAACACCACGAGCATGCTCACCGGGATGCTCCGGTCGCTGGGCTTCCAGCAGATCACCGTGGCCTACGGGACCGCCCCCCGCTGATCACATCTTGCGCACGAACGCGTTGGCCACCGGCCCGGCGCTGTCGGCGCCCAGGCCGCCCCCTTCGACCAGCACCGCGAACGCCAGGTCGCCCCGGTAGCCGATGAACCAGCCGTGCGAGTGCGCGCCGGTGCCGTACTGAGCGGTGCCGGTCTTCCCGTACACATCGGGCGGGAAGCCGACCCCGGCGGCGGTGCCGCTGGTGACCACGGCCCGCATCATCGGCCGCAGCGTGTCCAGGATGACCGGGCTGATCGGGTGGGACCGGCCCGCCTGGTGCGGCATCGGGCTGGTCACCAGCATCGGGGAGCGCCAGGTGCCGTCCTCGATGGCCGCCGCCACGCTCGCCTGGCTGAGCGGGTTGACCAGGTCGGTGCCCTGGCCGAAGGCGTCGGCCGCGACGTCGACCGGCTGGTGCGGGGTGGTGAACTTGCCGAGCGTGGCGGGCAGGCCCAGGGTGGCGCGGCTGTTGAAACCGAACGTGGTGGCCATCGACGCCAGCGCGGCGCCGCCCAGCCGCTGGTAGGCCAGCATGGCGAAGGTCGAGTTGCAGGACACCGCGAACGCGGTCTGCAGGCTTGTCGTGCCGAGATGCTCGTTGTCGTCGTTATGGAAAGTCCGGCCGCCGATGCTGACCTTGCTCGGGCACTGCACCGTGCTGGACGGCCGCATCCCGGCCTTGGCCAGTGCGGACGCGGTGATCACCTTGAACGTCGAGCCGGGCGGGAAGATACCGGCCAGCGCCCGGTCGAACCCGCCGGGCCGCTCCACCACCGCGAGCACCTTGCCGGTGGACGGCTGGATCGCCACCAGGTCGATCGGCTTCCTGGTCCGGGCGGCCGACACGGCGGCCGAGGCGGCCATCTGGGCCTGCATGTCCAGGCTGGTCTGCACCGGCCGGCCGGGCACCGCCACGAACCTCGCCGCGGTCGCAGCAACCCGCTGGCCCGGGCCCTCGATCCGGATGGTCAGCGACGGGCGGCCGGCCAGCCGGGCCTGGTAGGCCTGCTCGATGCCACCCTGCCCGATCATGTCGCCCGCCTGGTAGGGCGCACCGAGCGCCTTGGCCTGGGCCGCGGTGGCCGCCACCACGTTGCCGGTGAGCAGCGCGATCGAGCCGGACTGGGCGATCATGCCGGGGGAGCTCAGGTCGCTGCCGTCCGCGGCCAGTACCGGGGCCCGGGGCGGCCACACGGCATGCAGCGCGAACCGCTGGCCCGCCCGCAGCCGGGGGTAGATGGCGGCCGGGCTCCAGTTCACCCACCAGCGCTGGCTGCGCTCGATCAGCGCCAGGCGGCCCTGGTAGGTCCAGGTGTGCCCGCTGGCCAGGGTGGCCGTGGCGGTGTACCGGGCGGTCGCCGAGCCGCCGCTGCTGCTGACCTGGCCCAGGTGCAGCCGGATACTGCGCTGGCCGAGGTCGGTCGCGGCCTGCCGCAGCGGGGTGGCCAGCCCGGACTTGGGCACGTTCACGCTGATCTTGTCCATGGCCGGGTAGCTGCCGCGCTGCCAGTCGCTCAGGTAGCTGGCCGCGGTCTGCTGCGGGCTGCCCTTGGTCCGCAGCAGCAGGTAACCAGCCCCGGCACCGGCCAGTGCGATGATCACCGCGGCCGCGGTGACCACGATGAGCACGGTCCGCCGCCGGTGGCCCCGCGGGCCGCTGGGGCCGTCCGGCGGACCGGCGGCCGCACCGCGGCTATGACGGCCGTTGCCCGGGCGGTCGGGGGGCGGGCTGGGGGTGTATGGCTGGCTGGGCCCGGGTGTCCCGGGATAACTGCCCGGCTGGCTGGGCCCGGGTGACGGGCGGCCCGGCGGCGGGCTGAGGACCGGCAGGTGGCTGGTCGGCTGGTCGTCCACGGGCGGCTGGGCCGGGCCGGGCGGCTGGGCCGGGCCGGGCGGGGTGGCGGCGGCCGGCGGGGTGGGGCCCGCGGGGGGCCGGGCCGGGCGGAACCAGTCTTCGGGCCAGCCCTCGCTCACCGGCCCGCCGTCATCCGTCGGCCGGCCGTGGGTGCTGCCGTGGCTCATCCACCGGCCCTTTCCCGTCAAACGTCCCCGGGCAGCTGCTGCCCAACCCGGGGCCAACCACGATAACCCGGCGATGACCTAGCCCGGTCCCGAACCTGGGTAAGCCGAATACTGGTGTGCGGTCCGCGGCCGTGGTCCGGCAGGCTTGGGCTATGGCGAAAAATCTCACCCTGATGGCAGTGCACGCACACCCCGATGACGAAGCGTCGAGCACCGGGGGAGTGCTGGCCCGGTATTCCGGCGAGGGCGTCCGCACCGTCGTCGTCACCTGCACCAACGGCGAGTTCGGGGACACACCCGGTGGCGTCAAGCCGGGCAGTGACGGCCACGACGAGCAGGAGGTAGCCCAGATCCGGCTGGCTGAGCTGCGCGAATCAGTCAAGCACCTGGGCGTCACCGACCTCGAGCTGCTCGGCTACCACGACTCGGGCATGCCGGAGTGGGAGTACAAGGACCGGCCGGAGGCGTTCTGCAACGTGCCGCAAGACGTGGTCGCCGGGCGGCTGGCCGGGCTGATCGAGCGCTACCAGCCCCAGGTGGTGATCAGTTATGACCCGGACGGCGGCTACCAGCACCCCGACCACGTGCACGCGGCCAGATCAGCGGCCGCGGCCGTGGCCAGCACCGGCATCCCGGCCAAGATGTACCTCACCGCGATGCGGTTCAGCCGCTGGCGGGAGATGTGGGCGGCGCTGCGCGAGGCCGGCGTGGACACGCCCGACTGGGACGAAGAGATCAGCCCGGAAACGCTGGCCCAGATGCAGGAGTCGGAGCAGCGGATCACCACGGTCATCGACATTCAGGCGGTGCTCGACCGCAAACGGGCCGCGCTGCTCTCGCACGCCAGCCAGATCAGCGAGTCGTGGTTCAGCAAGATCCCGCCTGAGGTGGCCGAACGGGTGTTCGGCGAGGAGACCTTCATCCGCGCGGTGGACCGCACCGGCGCCCCGGTCCCGGAGACCGACCTGTTCGCCGGGCTGCGCTGATCCGGGACGTCACCCGGTACGGGTGAGGTGGACTGTTCCCCGGCTGGCCATGGTGGCTGGTGAGCCCCTGATGGTCAGGCGGTCGGCAGAGGCCCGCCCGGAGCGGTAAACACATGGTGATCGATCTTGTGCTCATCGGGCTCGGGATCACCCTTGAGCCGTTTCCGCTCACCGCGTTCATCCTGGTCCTGGGCGCGGAACGGGGGATCATCAAAGGCCTGGCTTACATTCTGGGCTGGCTGGCCTGCCTGGTCGCGGTGACCGCGGGCGTCCTGCTGCTGACCAACGGCGAGCCGGTCCAGCAAGCCACCGCCCCGTCCACCGCAGCGCTGGCCGTCAAGCTGGCCGCGGGCCTGGTGCTGATCGGCATCGCGGCGCGTCAGTGGCGTCGGCGGGGCCGCCCGCGCAAGCCGCCGGCCTGGGCCGCCCGGCTGGACCGGATGTCGCTGTGGTCCGCGGCCGGGCTGGCCGCATTCCTGCAGCCCTGGGTGCTGGTCGGCGCCGGGGCGGCGACGATCTGCTCGGCCAGCCTGTCCACCGCGGGTGACTACCTGGTCCTGGTGGTCTTCTTCCTGCTGGCCACGTCGAGTTACCTGACGATGGAGCTGTACGCGACGTTCGCCCCGGCCGCCGCGGGGGCCCGGTTCCGGCAGTTGCGGGCCTGGATGGACACGCACCGCGACCCAGTGATCGTCGCGCTGTCGCTGCTGCTCGGCCTGTGGCTGGTGGGCAAGAGCAGCTACCTGCTGGCGGTGGCGCTATGACCACCCCAGCCAGGACCACAGCCAGCCCGCTGGCCGCGCTGCGTACCCGCGGCTACCTGGTGCTGCTGGTGCTGGCCGCGCTCATCGGCGCGCCCATCTCCGCGATCGCCTATGGCTTCCTTGCACTGGTCAGCAAGCTGCAGGGGTGGATCTTCACCGATCTGCCCAAAGGGCTGGGTTTCCACGCCGAACCGTTGTGGTGGCCGCTGCTGCCGCTGGCCGTGGCCGGGGTGCTGGTCGCGCTGACCATCAAGTACCTGCCCGGCCGGGGTGGCCACTCGCCGGCCGACGGGTTCAAGGCCGGCGAGGGCGCCCCGGGCCCGGCCGAGCTGCCCGGCGTGGTGCTCGCGGCCCTGGCCACGCTGAGCCTGGGTGTGGTGCTCGGGCCGGAGGCGCCGCTGATCGCGCTGGGCGGCGGGCTGGGTGTCCTTGCGATCCGGCTGGCCAACCGGGACGCGCCCGCCCGGGCCAGTGCCATGGTGGCCGCCGCGGGCAGCTTCGCGGCCATCAGCACGCTCCTCGGCTCGCCGCTGCTCGGTGCCTTCCTGCTGATGGAAGCGTCCGGGCTGGGCGGCGCCACGCTGGAAATCGTGCTGCTGCCCGGCCTGCTGGCCGCGGGCATCGGCTCGCTCATCTTCACCGGCCTGGACAGCCTGACCGGGCTGGGCACGTTCTCGCTGGCCATCCCGAACCTGCCGCACCTGGGGCCGCCCACCATCGGCGAGTTCGGCTGGTCGGTGGCAATTGGCGTGCTGGGCGCGCTGGTCGGCGGCGGGATCCGCTGGCTCGGGCTGTTCCTCCGCGGCCACGTCGAGCGCAAGATGCTGCTGCTCACGCCGCTGGCCGGCCTGGCTGTCGCGGGCCTGGCCATCGCGTACGCGGCGGGCACCGGAAAGGGCTCATCCGACGTGCTGTTCTCCGGGCAGGACGCCCTCGGCCCGCTGATCGACCACAGCGCTGGCTACACCGTGGGCGCGCTGGTGCTGCTCCTGGTGTGCAAGGGGCTGGCCTACGGCACGTCGCTCAGCTCGTTCCGCGGCGGCCCGATCTTCCCGGCCATGTTCATCGGCGCGGCGGGCGGGATCGCCCTGTCCCATCTGCCTGGCCTGCCCCTGGTGGCCGGGGTGGCCATGGGCATCGGCGCGATGAGCGTGGCGATGCTGCGGCTGCCGATGACCTCAGTACTGCTGGCCACGCTGCTGCTGTCCGCTGATGGCCTGCAGGTGATGCCGCTGGCTATCGTTTCCGTCGTGGTGGCCTACGTGGTCTCGATCCGGCTGACGCCCGCACCGGCCGCGGACTCCACGGCCGAGCCAGCCCCGCAACCGGCGCCGGCCGCGCCGTCCCCAAGCGGATCTGGCTAGCTGATCGGCGGCAGCACCTGGCCGCCGTCCAGTACCGGCCGGAACAGGTCGCCGCGCTCGGCCACCCGGGCGGGCATCCCGGTGATGGTGAACCCGTCTGGCCGCAGCGCCGGATCGTCGAGTTCGTCCCAGCCGATCGGCGCGGATACCGGGGCCCCGGCCGCGGCCCGCGGGCTGTACGGCGCGACGAGCGTCTTGATCTTCGTGTTCTGGGTGTAGTCGAGCCGGGCCAGCCCGCCCCGGTCGCGCACGTCCCACTTCCAGCTGACCAGCTTCGGGACCACCGCGCCAATGGCCTTGGACAGCTGCTCCACCCAGGCCCGGGTCTCGTCGAACCCTGGTCCGGGCGCGATGGGGATCCAGATCTGGATGCCCCGGCGCCCGGTCAGCTTGGGCTGGCCCCGTACCCCCAGATGGTCCAGGGCGGTGTGGTGCAGCCGGGCCAGCACCAGCACGTCGGCCCAGGAGGTGGCGGGCCCGGGGTCGATGTCGATGAGCGCGTAGCTGGGCCGGTCCGGGTGGGCGGCCGGCGCGGTCCAGGCATGCCATTCCAGCGCGCCGAAGTTCGCCGCCCAGACCAGCGCGGCGGGCTCGTCCACCACCAGGTAGGTCGATGTCTTGCCCGGCCCGGCGGACGGGTCATGCCAGCGTGGCAGCCAGTCCGGGGCGTGGTCGGGCAGCTGCTTGTGCCAGAAACCCTTGGTATCCGCGCCGCCCGGGAACCGGTGCATGTTCAGTGGCCGCCCGGCCAGGTAGGGCACGGCCACCGGGGCGATCTCCGCGGTGTAGCGGATGAGCTGGCGCTTCGTCACCGGGTCGCCGCCGGGGCGGGCCGGGAACAGCGCCTTGTCCAGGTTGGTCAGCCGCAGCTCGCGGCCGAAGACCGGCCAGCTGCCGCCCGAGCCGAGTTCGTCCAGGCGGGCCAGGTCGGCCGCGGTGGCCGCGGGGATGGTGCGCCGCACCGGCACCGAGGCCTGGGCCGGGGGCAGGTCGGCCCGCCAGATCCGCTCCGGGTCGGCCTTGACCTCGTCGCTGGTGCGCCCGCTGAGCACGGATGCCGGATAGTCCTCCGGGTCCCAGCCCGGGACCGCGTACTCGTCGTGCTTGTGCAGCAGCAGCCACTGGTCGCCGTCGGTCTGCACCAGAATCAGCCGGCCGCGCAGCTTCTCGCCCCACACGTCGGCGTGCAGCTCACCGGCGGCCACCGACGCGGCGGGATCGTCCGTGGCGTGCGGCTCCCAGGTACCCCGGTCCCAGACGATCACGTCACCCGCGCCATACTCGCCGCGCGGGATCACCCCCTCGAAGTTCAGGTACTCGATCGGGTGGTCCTCCACGTGCACCGCGATGCGCTTGACCGCCGGATCGAGCGTGGGGCCCTTCGGCACCGCCCAGCTGGCCAGCACCCCGCCGATCTCGAAGCGCAGGTCGTAGTGCAGCCGGCGGGCGCGGTGCCGCTGCACGACGAACCGCGGCGCGGCATCGGCCGCGCCGCCCGGGCGGGCCGGGGCTGGCTGGCCGGCAGGCTCCGGCGTGCGGCGGAAATCCCGCTTGCGCTGATAGCGCGCGAGCTTGTCGGGCATCGGTGACCTCCAGCCGTGGCCGGGCCCGCTCATCGCAGGGTAACCGCAGCCCGGAGCCGGGCCCGGCACCGGCCAGCCCGGCCCGCGCCGCGTAGGCCCGCCCGAAGCGGGTAGCCGTACCACATGAGCAAACCCGGCCGGGGTGCCCGGAAACCAGCGGAATTGACCGACCAGCCAGCCGAACCTGCCAGCCAGCTGCCGGACCTGACCGACCAGGCGCTGCCCGGGGAGGTCGCCGAGCTGGTCGGCGAGCTGACCGAAGAGCCCGGCCGGGTGCGCCGTCTGCGAGTGGCCACCTTCCGGGTGGCCCGCCGGGGCGGCCGGGCTGGCTGGCACGGCGTACGGTCCGGTGGCCGGTGGCTGACCAGCGAGACGCTCGCCATGGCGCCCCGGCTGCCGGTGCGGGACCAGGCCACACTGCGCGCCCAGTTCCCCGGCCTGGGCCCCGAGGAGCTGGCGGACGCGCTGATCAAGGGCTCGTCGCGGGCCGCGGCCTCGGTGGGTGCGGCGGTCGGCGGGGCCATGTTCCTGCCGTTGCCGGCCGCCCCGGTCGAGCTGGCGGTGGAGACGCTGGCCCTGGTCGGCATCGAGGTCAAGCTGGTGGCCGAGCTGCATGAGGTGTACGGGATGCGGGCCCCGGGCTCGGCGCCCGAGCGGGCCCTGTCCTACCTGGCGGCGTGGGCGCACCGGCGGGGCGTCTCGGTGGTGCCCGGCGGCCTGGTGCTGGCCGTGGGCTCGCCGTTGCGCAGGCGCCTGGAGCGCAGGCTGCTGGTCCGCGCCGGGCGCAGCGCCGCGTCGCTGGGCCCGCTGCTGACCGGGGCGGCCGCGGGTGCGCTGCTGAACCGGCAGGAAACCCGAAGGCTCGGCCATGATGTGCGCGATGACCTGCGCCGCCGGTCGGTACAGGGGAACCAGTGGCCTCGCTGAGCCGGTCAGCCGGGCCCGGTGACGGCCAGCCCGGGGATGCTGTCCCAGCCGATGATCTCCAGCACCGCACGCAGCTGCGGTGGCACGTCGTGCATCTGGACCAGCGCGGCCGCGCCGTTTCCAGCCGTGAGCCGCACGATGGCGCGGCGCGGCGGCGGCTGCCCCCGTGACTGACCGTTCCACGGCGAGAAAGTCTAGGTAGAAACACTTGCCATATGTCACTGTTGCGCTGGGGTGCCGGCCGTCCGCGGCCAGTGCCACGGTGCTCATTACGTTCCGTTGGCCTGCCGTAAAGCACGTCTGGCCGTCGGCGGGCACCGGTAGTCGGCGCCAGCCGGTGTAGCCGCGCCAACCACGGGTAGTGCGGCAGCACCGGATGGGCGAGGGCGGGCAGCACGCTGGCCAGGAAGGAGACCAGGGTGGCAGCTGGGCGAGGGGCGACCGCGGGTCCGGGTACCCCGATGCCAGCGCTGACCAGCTCCGGGCGGACGCTCAGCCCGGGGCGCTGGCCCGGCGGCGATGGCGGGTCGGCGGTGAGCCCGCGTGGGGTCTGACATGTTCCGTGGCCCCGGCCGTGGCCAGCAGCTCGACGGCGACCCGGCCGAGCAGGGCCTGACCGCGCTGGTGGAAGCGGCCGAGCGGGCAGTGGAGAAGATCGGCTCGACGGTGCCGCCCGCCCAGCTGCGCGCGCTGCTGATCATCGACCGGGCGGGCAACCTGAACCTGAACCGGCTGGCCGCCCTGGTGGGCGCGTCCGCCTCGGCCACCAGCAGGCTGTGTGACCGGATGGAAGTAGCGGGCTTGCTCACCCGGGACCGGGCCGTGGGCAGCCGCCGGGAGATCGTGCTGCTGCTCACCGAGTCCGGGCGGCGGCTGGCCGCCTGGGTCCGCGATCAGCGGCGCGCCGCCCTCGCCGAGATGTTGCAGGCGATGACTCCGGAAGGCCGGGACGCCCTGATCCGCGGGCTGGGAGAGCTGGCGGCACGCCCGGCGTGACCGGCCCAGCCGCCTGGCCTGCGCGAACCTGCTCAGCAAAATTTTCCGCATGGAAACACTTGCGCCGTGTACTGCGTCGTGACACTCTTTCTCCATGGAAACATTTGCTGTGCGGCACATCGGCACGGACCGTCCGGCCCAGGCTGACCGCCTCGCTGCGGACGAGGTGCCCGGCCGCGAGCTGGGGGGCCCGCTGGCTCAGCGAACCGATGACGAGCTACTCGGCATGATCCGGTCCGAGCCGGCCGGCAGCGCCCAGCGTGCCGCCGCCTGCGAGGTGCTGGTGGAGCGGTACCGCAGCCTGGTCCGCTCGTGCGCCAACCGGTACCGGCGCAGCCCCGAGCCACACGAGGACCTGATGCAGGTCGGCTACGTGGGCTTGCTCAAGGCGATCAATAACTTCGACCCGGGTGTCGGCCGCAGCCTGGCCGCTTACGCCCAGCCCTGCATCACCGGCGAGATCAAGCGATACTTCCGCGACAAGCGGTGGCAGGTCCATGTCGAGCGGCCGGTTCAGGAACGGCTGCTGGAAGTGCGTGAGGGGATCCGCCAGCTCACTCAGCAGCTCGGCCGGGGCCCGCGTGACGCAGAACTCGCCGAGCATCTGGGATTCACCGAGGCCGAGGTACGCGAGGCGCTCCAGGCCGACATGCTGCTCCAGCCGGCCTCACTGGATGCGCCGCTGGCCGGCCAGCCCGAGACGGCCAGCCTCGCCGACCTGCTCGGTGAGGACGACCCGCACATGGAGCACACCCTGTCCATGGAGGCGCTGGCGGTGCACTGGGATGAGCTGCCCCGCCGCGAGCAGCGGATCCTGCTGATGCGTTTCTACGGCGACATGACCCAGGCCGAGATCGGCCGCCACCTTGGCATATCCCAGATGCACGTGTCACGGCTGCTCGCCCACGCCCTCGGTTTCCTGCGGCAGCGGATCCTCGAGCTGCCCGAGCCAGCAGGCCAGCGCGCGGTCGCCTGAACGGCTGCGCGCCGCCACACCCACCCGGCATTACCGCTACCAGGCCCGCCAGGTCCCCTCCCCTGGCGGGTCTGGTTCCACCAGGGGAGGCCCGGGCCGGCCCGGCGCGTCCTCGGCGGCCTGGCGGGGCGCCGCGTCCGGCTCGGGCGCCGGGTCCTGGCTCCGGTCCGCTCCCGGGTCCGGCTTGGGCTCCGGGTCCGGCTCGGGCGCCGCGTCCGGCTCGGGCCCGGTCCGGCTTGGGCTCCGCGTCCGGCCGGTCCCGGCGGACCAGGTCGGTCACGGCCTGGCGCGTCGCGGCCCAGCCGGAGCCGCGCGGCACCTTGAGCGCTACGTAGGAGGCCGCCCCGGCCGGGATGGGCAGCCAGAAGTTCACCAGCCGCCAGGCGAGCACGCCCAGGATGGCCACGCTCCGGGTCAGCCCGAAGCTGACCAGCAGCACCGGGGTCAGCGAGTCGATCACCCCCAGCCCGGCCGGGCTGATCGGGATGGCGCCGAGCACGTTGGCGATCCCGTACGCGGCGAACAGCCCGACCGGGTCGGTGAAGTGGCCGAATGCGGCGATGAAGCACCACAGCGACGCCGCGTCAAGCAGCCAGTTGAGGGATGCCCAGGTCAGCGAGCTGACCAGGACCCGCCGGTCGGTGGCCAGGCCGCGCAGCGAGTCGCTGGCCTGCAGCACGATCTTTTCCAGCTTCTCGCCGCCGACCTTGGGGATTCTGTCGCCGATGGCCCGGACGATGCGCGCGGCCCGCGGGCCACCCCGGGTGAAGCCGACCACCAGGGCGGCGATCGCGGCCAGCAGGATCGCGCCGACGATGGCCACCGTGCCGTACAGCGGCCGGAACCCGGCCACCGGGATGGAGATCACCAGGGCCAGCCACAGCAGCACGTTCAGCACCACGGTGGAGCCCATGCCCTTGGTCGCCATCATCACGCCGACGTCGGTGCCGTCCAGCCCTTCGGAGGTGAACAGCTGGTAGCCGACTCCCGCGCTGCCGATCGTCCCGGCCGGGATGACGTGCGCGACCGCGGCCGCGGACAGGTCGATGCCGAACAGCCGGACCAGGCCGGGCCGGCCCGCCGCGGGCAGCAGCGCCCGGGTCAGCACCGCGTAGCAGAACAGGGAGACCAGCTCCAGCACCACGCCGGCCACCGCCCAGAACACGCCCACCCGGCCCAGCAGGTACAGATCCTTGCTCGCCCCGACCAGTTCGGGGATGACCAGGTACTCGACGATCAGGGCCAGGATGAACAGCACGACCACGTAGCGGATCGGCCGCCGGGCGTGCCGGAACCAGCGCGCCAGCCGACCGCCCCGCGCGCTGGCCGGCGGCTGGTCCGGCCCGCTCATTCAGCTCGCGTCCAGGCGGCGGAACGTCACCTCGTGCAGCAGCAGGCTCAGCGCGGCCGCCGCCGGGATGGCCACCAGCGCGCCGATCAGCCCCATCAGCGCCCCGCCGACCAGCACGGCCAGCACCGTGACGACCGCGGGCACCTGCACCGCCCGGCCCATGACCCGCGGCACGATCAGGTAGTCCTCGGCCAGCCGGTAGGCGATGTAGAAGACCAGGGTGGCGACGGCGACCGGCAGCGAGACGGTCAGCGCGACCAGCGAGACGACGGCCCCGCCGATGGTGGACCCGATCACCGGGATCAGGTCCAGCAGGGCTACCAGCAGGCCGAGCAGCAGCGAGTAGGGGACGCCGAAGATCTCCAGCCAGGCCCAGGTGCCGATGCCGGCGATCAGCGAGGTGAGGAAGTTCCCCAGCATGTAGCCGCCGACCTTGTCGAAGATCTCGTCGCCGATGAGGATCACCCGGGCCCGCCGGGACTGCGGCGCGAGCCGGTAGAAGAACAGCTTGATGCGCGGCATCGCGGCCAGGAAGTAGACCACCAGCACGATCACCACCAGGACCGAGCTGGCCGCGCTGAGCACCAGCTCGCCCGCCCCGAGCACCCCGCCGACCAGCGCGGTTCCCCGCGTGGACAGCAGCCGGGACAGCCGCTCCTGGACATGGAAGCGGGTGTTCAGCCGCCCTACCTCGGAGTTGTGATCGCGCAGCGTGGTCAGGTAGTGCGGCAGCTCGTGGATCAGGGCGGTGACCTGGGCGGTCAGCGGGGGGATGGCGGCGGCCATGAACCCGGCGGCGACCCCGGCCGCGATGAGCAGGATCACGATCACCGCCGACCAGCGCGGCAGGCGGCGCCGGGTCAGCCAGCTTACCGCTGGGTCCAGGCCGGCCGCGATGAACAGGGCCAGGCCGATCAGGACGAGCACGGAGCGGGCCCGGATCAGCAGCTCGACCAGCCCGTAGGTGACCGCCACCCCGGCCGCGGCCATCATGCCGACGAAGAACGGGGAGCGCCGGTTCATGGGCCGGCCCAGCCGCCCCAGGCTGCCCGTTTCCTCGGCGATGGCGGCCGCTGTGTCCACGGCCTGCTGCATCTGGTCGTCGCCCGGCCGGCGGTCACCACCCGGGTCGCGCAGGCCGGTATCGGTCACTACTTGGCCACCTGGGCCGCGCCAGCCGGACCCGCGGGCGGGCAGGCCGCCGGGCTCATCAGGCGGAACGCCGCGCTGGAGCTGTGGGCCGCCGAGCAGCCCCGCCGGCTGGCCGACGGGTTGGCCAGGATGCTCATGATCAGCAGGCTCAGGGCGGCGGCGAGCAGCACCGGGACCAGCAGCCGGGCCGCCGCCCGGCCGGCCAGGCTGCGCTGCGACCCTCGCGGGCAGGCCGGCCACCGGCCGCGAGGCCACCGCTGGCGGGGCGGCAGCGTTTCCCGGGCGGGCATGCTCTCCAGCCGGGTGAGCCGGGTGAACACGGCGAACATCCGGGCCAGCCGGGGGTCGCCGTCCTGCAGCCCGTCATCGATCGTGTCCAGTGCGTGCTGCTGGCTGGCTGGCAGGCTCATCACGACTCTCCGGCTGTCCCCGTCTGACTGGCCCTCATGCCGCTACCCGTGACCCGGGCCTTAAACGGTGGCGTACGTCACCGCGGGGCCGGGGCCGGGGCCGGGGCCGGGGTCGGGTCGATGAACACGTGCGGGGTGACCGGGAGGCGCTCGGACAGCCGCCGGTCGATGTCGTCGGCCAGCTGCTCGACCTGGTCCGCGCTGGCCGAGTCGGCCAGGTCCACCCGGGCCGCCACGATGAGGCTGTCCGGACCCAGGTGCATGGTGCGCAGGTCGAGCAGGCCGTCCACGCCGGGTGTCCGGGCGATCTCCTCCTCGATCGCCTGCTGCACCTTCGGGTCCGCGGCCCGGCCGATGAGCAGTTCACGGTTGTCCATGGCCAGCCGGACCGCCACCACGACCAGCAGCGCGCCGATCGCGATCGACGCGGCACCGTCCCAGACGGGGGAGCCGGTCAGCTGCTCCAGCAGCAGGCCGCCAGCGGCCAGCCCCAGCCCGATGACCGCGGCGGTGTCCTCGAACAGCGCTGCCTTGACTGTGGTGTCCGGGCTGGTCCGGACGTGATCCAGCAGCTCGGTGTGATCATGCTGGGCCTCGCCGCGGACCTGGCTCAGGGCCCGGATGAACGATGCTCCCTCGGCGATGGCACACACCCCCAGCACGAGGTACGCGACGAGGAAGCCATGCGTGGGGCTGTGCAGCGACATGATGCCCTCGAACACCGAGAAGCCGGCGCCGGCGATAAAGATGCCGAACGCGGCGAGCAGCGACCAGAAGTAGCGCTCCTGCCCGTAGCCGAACTGGTGCTCCGCATCGGCCGGGCGCGCGGCCTGGTGTACCGACGTCAGCAGGAACCCCTGGTTGAGCGTGTCCGCGAAGGAGTGGGCCGCCTCGGCCAGCATCGCACTGGACCCGGACAACACCCCAGCCACCAGCTTGGCCAGCAGGACCACGATGTTCGCCGCGCCCGCGATGAGCACCGTGCCCCGGGTGGACTTGCCCGGCGAGCGCTTCGTCATGGCATGGCGAAAGGCAAGGCGAGCGGCTGGGCAGCAAACGTCATAACCCCCCAGCTGCCCCCGGCGCGGCCCGGTAAACCGGCGGTCAGCCGTCTCCTAGCTATCCGGTCTCCTGCCTGCCGTAGGGTCTCCTCGTGAGCGCACAAGGCCCAGTCCCGCCCAGTCCGGTTCCGCGCCGGATCGCGGCCGAACTCGGTGTCCGCGAGGCACAGGTGACGGCGGCCGTCGAGCTGCTCGATGGTGGCGCCACCGTGCCGTTCATCGCCCGCTACCGCAAGGAGGTGACCGGCGCCCTCGACGACGCACAGCTGCGCACGCTGCAGGAGCGGCTGCGCTACCTGCGCGAGCTGGATGAGCGGCGGGCCGCCATCCTGGACTCGATCGGGGCCCAGGGCAAGCTCGACGACGCGCTCACCGCCCAGCTCATGGCGGCCGACTCCAAGGCCCGGCTGGAGGACATCTACCTGCCCTACAAGCCCAGACGCCGGACCAAGGCGCAGCTCGCCCGGGAGGCGGGACTGGAGCCGCTGGCCGACCTGCTGCTCGGCGATCCCGGCCAGGACCCGCAGCAGGCCGCGGCCCGCTTCGTGGACGCTGGCCGGGGAGTACCTGACGCGGCGGCGGCCCTGGACGGGGCGCGGGCCATCGTGGCTGAGCGCTTCGCCGAGGACGCCGACCTGATCGGCGAACTGCGGGAGCTGATGTGGTCGCGGGGCCGCCTGGTGTCCCGGGTGCGGGCGGGCGCGGAGCAGGCGGGGGCGAAATTCGCTGACTACTTCGAGTTCGACGAGCCGTTCCCGGCGCTGCCCTCGCACCGGATCCTGGCCATGATGCGCGGCGAGAAGGAGCAGGTCCTCGAGCTCACGCTGGACCCGGCGGACGACGGGCCGGCCAGCGACTACGAAACCAGGATCGCCCGGCGGGCCGGGCTGGCCGCCCGGGGCCGCCCGGCGGACCGCTGGCTGGCCGAGACCGTCCGCTGGGCCTGGCGGACCCGGATCGCCGTGCACCTCACGGTGGACCTGCGGATGCGGCTGTGGCAGCGGGCCGAGGACGAGGCCGTGGCCGTGTTCGCCGCCAACCTGCGTGACCTGCTGCTGGCCGCGCCGGCCGGGGCCCGCCCGGTGCTGGGCCTGGACCCGGGCTTCCGCACCGGGGTCAAGGTCGCCGTGGTGGACGTGACCGGCAAGCCGGTCGCCACCGAGACGATCTACCCGCACGAGCCGCGGCGGGCCTGGGACCAGTCGCTGGCCGTGCTGGCCCGGCTGGCCGGCGGCGCACCAGGTCGAGCTGATCGCGATCGGCAACGGGACCGCCTCACGGGAGACCGACCGGCTGGCCGCCGACCTGATCAAAGCCCACCCCGAGCTGAAGCTGACCAAGGTCATGGTGTCCGAGGCGGGGGCCTCGGTGTACTCGGCCTCCGCTTACGCCTCGCGCGAGCTGCCCGGGATGGACGTGTCACTGCGCGGCGCGGTATCGATCGCGCGGCGCCTCCAGGATCCGCTGGCTGAACTGGTCAAGATCGACCCCAGGTCCATCGGGGTCGGCCAGTACCAGCACGACCTGGCCGAGGCCAGGCTGTCCCGGTCGCTGGACGCGGTCGTCGAGGACTGCGTGAACGCGGTCGGCGTCGATGTCAACACGGCCTCGGTCCCGCTGCTGGCGCGGGTGTCCGGGATCAGCGAAGGGCTGGCCACCGCGGTGGTGGCCCGCCGGGACGAGGCCGGGGCATTCCGCAGCCGCCGGGCGCTGCGCGAGGTGCCCCGGCTCGGCCCCAAGGCGTTCGAGCAGTGCGCTGGCTTCCTGCGCATTCGCGGTGGCGACGACCCGCTGGACAATTCCGGCGTGCACCCTGAGGCGTACCCGGTGGTACGGCGCATCCTGCGGGCGGTCGGCACCGGCCTGCCCGGGCTGATCGGCGACCGGGCGGCGCTCCGCTCGCTGCGGCCGCAGGACTTCACCGATGACCGGTTCGGCCTGCCCACGGTCACCGACATTCTCCGGGAGCTGGAAAAACCCGGCCGCGACCCGCGCCCGGCGTTCGTCACCGCCCGCTTCGCCGAGGGCGTCGAGACCCTGCATGACCTGGCCCCGGGCATGGTGCTGGAGGGCGTGGTGACCAACGTGGCCGCGTTCGGCGCGTTCGTCGACGTCGGGGTGCACCAGGACGGCCTGGTCCATGTGTCCGCGATGTCGCGGGACTTCGTCAGCGACCCGCGCCAGGTGGCCAAGCCCGGCGACGTGGTGCGGGTCCGGGTGGTCAGCGTGGACATCCCGCGGCAGCGGATCTCGCTGACCATGCGCCTGGACGAGGAACGGCCCCGCGGTAGCCAGGCGCCCCGCGGTGGCCAGGCGCCCCGCGGCGCGCAGCCGGGCCGCGGGCGCGCTGGCCGGGAACAGCCGGCCGGGGGAGCGATGGCCGACGCGCTGCGCCGGGCCGGGCTGGCCGAGCCCGGCTCCTGAGGGCCACCCCGCCCGCGGCTGAGCGGCCGCATGAGGGGTCTGCCGGGGCTGGGCGGGTAATGCTCTTATTGAGCAGAGGAATCAAAGGATGCCGGGAGGAATCATGCCCGAAGCCCCCGCCGGGCCAGCCGGCCAGGACGAGTACCGCTACCAGCCCGGCTTCGGCAACGAGTTCGTCACCGAGGCGGTCGGCGGGGCACTGCCGGCCGGCCGGAACTCGCCGCAGCGCGCCCCGCTCGGGCTCTACGCCGAGCAGTTCAGCGGGGCCGCGTTCACCCAGCCCCGCGCGGTCAGCCGGCGCACCTGGGTGTACCGGATCATGCCGTCCGCGGCGCACCCGCCCTTCGCCCGGATCGGCAATGGATCGCTGCGCGCCGGGCCGTTCGACGAGATCGAGCCCGACCCGAACCGGCTGCGCTGGAATCCGCTGCCGCTGCCCGCCGGGCCGGCCGACTTCATCGACGGCCTGTACACGATAGGCGGCAACGGCGACCCGAGGACCCGCACCGGGATGGCCGTGCACCTGTACGCGGCCACTGCGTCCATGACGGACCGGTATTTCGTGGACGCGGACGGCGAGCTGCTGTTCGTGCCGCAGGAGGGCGCGCTGATCCTGCACACCGAGCTCGGCCCGGTGCGGCTCCGGCCCGGCGAGATCGGCCTGATCCCGCGGGGCATCCGGTTCCGGGTGGAGCTGGCCGGCGGCCCGGCCCGCGGCTACCTGTGCGAGAACTACGGTGCCCCGTTCACCCTGCCCGAGCGGGGCCCGATCGGGGCCAACGGGCTGGCCAGTGAGCGTGACTTCCTGGCCCCCACGGCCGCGTTCGAGGAGGGCGGCACCGCCGTGCAGGTGGTGCAGAAGTTCGGCGGCAACCTGTGGGCCGCCGACTACGACCACTCCCCGCTGGACGTGGTGGCCTGGCACGGCAACTACACGCCGGTCAAGTACGACACGGACAGGTTCATGGTCATCGGCACGGTCAGCTTCGACCACCCCGACCCGTCCATCTACACCGTGCTCACCTCGGCGAGCGAGATCCCGGGGCTGGCCAACGTGGACTTCGTGATCTTCCCGCCGCGGTGGCTGGTCGGCGAGGACACGTTCCGGCCGCCGTGGTTCCACCGCAACGTCATGTCCGAGTTCATGGGCCTGGTGCACGGCGCCTACGACGCCAAGGCCGAGGGCTTCCTGCCCGGCGGGGCGAGCCTGCACAACACGTTCAGCGCGCACGGCCCGGACGCCGAGACCTTCGCCCGGGCATCCACCGAGGACCTGCAGCCGCAGAAGGTGACCGACACGCTCGCGTTCATGTTCGAGAGCCGCTGGATGATCATCCCGACCCGGCAGGCGATGCAGGCGGCGCACCGCCAGGCGGACTACGACGCGGTCTGGTCCGGTCTGGCCCGGGCCTTCCCGGCGGCCGGCGTCACCAGCTGACGGCGGCCATGCCTGTGCGCCCCCCCGGGCCGCCCGCGGCCGAGCTGCTCGCCGCGGCCCCGCCCCGGTTCACCGGCACCCTGCCGCTGTGGTACCAGCTGGCGCAGACCCTGCGCACGGCCATCCTGGGCCTCGATCACCAGGGCGCGACCCGGCTGCCCACCGAGGTGCAGTTCGCGCAGCACTACGGGGTCAGCCTGACCACCGTGCGCCAGGCCCTCGGCTCGCTGGCCGCCGACGGGCTGATCACCCGGCACCGGCGGCGGGGCACGTTCGTCAACCCGGACGCGCTGCGGACCCGGGCCCTGCGGGTCCTCGGCTCGGCCGACGCGGTCATGGCCCAGCAGTCCAGCGACGAGGTCCGGGTCCTGGGCCGGTCCCAGGTCCGGGCGGCCGGGTCCCCGGCGGCCCGGCTGGGCACCACCGGGGACGCCGTGCTGATCCGCCGCCTGCGGCTGGACGGCGGCAGCCCGGTCAGCTACGCGGAGAACTACCTGCGCCCGGAACACGCCGCCCGGATCAGCGACGCCGCGCTGGCCCGCGCTCCGGTGACCAAGATCCTGCGTGACGAGCTGTGCCTGCCACTGACCAGGATCGACAACGAGGTCTCCGCGCGCACCGCACCGCCCGACATCTCGGCCCTGCTGGAGATCGAGCCGTACAGCCCGATCCTGCTTTCCGACAATGTGACCTACGCCGCCGGGGCTACGCCAGTGGATGTGGCCCGGATCCACTACCGTGGCGATCGCTTCACATTCGCGATCTCCCTGGACATTCCTTGACGCCGCTGACGTTCACCGAGCACACGCTGCCGCTCTGCGTGTACTCGCACGGCCCGGACCGCCCCCGGGTGGGCGCTGGCCTGGGCACGCACATCATCGATCTGGAACGGGCGTTCGGTGACCAGACGTTCGCCCAGCCGTCCCTGAACGCGTTCCTGGCCCGCGGCCCGCGGGCCTGGCAGCGCACCCGGGAACGGCTGCTCGCCTTCATCCGCGGCGGGCAGATCACCGCGACCGTCCCGATCGCCGAGGCGACCCTGCACCTGCCGCTCGAGGTGGCCGACTTCGCCGACTTCTACTCATCGCTGGAGCACGCCACGAACGTCGGGCGGATTCTCCGCCCCGATGACCCGGGGCTGCAGCGCAACTGGCGCGAGATGCCGGTCGGCTACCACGGGCGGGCCGGCACCGTGGTGGTCAGCGGCACACCGGTGGCCCGGCCGCTGGGCCAGGTGGCCCCGGGCCACGCGCGGCCGTCGCTGGCCCCCTCCCGCCGCCTGGACTTCGAGGCGGAACTGGGCTTCGTGGTCGGCGTGGGCTCGGCGCCCGGGCAGCCGGTGCCCGTGGATGACTTCGCCGCTCACGTGTTCGGCGTGGTGCTGCTCATCGACTGGAGCGCGCGCGACATCCAGGCGTTCGAGTCCCGGCCGCTCGGGCCGTTCCTGAGCAAGTCGTTCGCGACCACGATCTCGCCGTGGGTCATCCCGCTGGCCTCGCTCGAATCGGCGCGGGTGACGCCGCCTGCCCAGGACCCGCCGCCGCTCGGCTACCTGCGGGCGGCCCAGCCCTGGGGGCTCGACATCGAGCTGGCGGTCAGCATCAACGGCCAGCTGGTCTCCCGGCCGCGGTTCGCCACCATGTACTGGACCGCGGCGCAGCAACTGGCCCACCTGACCGTGAACGGCGCCGCGCTGCGCACCGGCGACCTGTACGGCTCGGGTACCGTGTCCAGCTTCCAGCGCAGCGGGATGGGCTGCCTGCTGGAGCTGACCGCGGGTGGGCGCGAGCCGATCACGCTGGCCGACGGGCAGACCCGCGGCTACCTGGCCGACGGCGACAGCGTGACGCTGTGCGGGTCGGCGCCCGGCCCGGATGGCTCCCGGATCGAATTCGGCTGCGCGTCCGGCCGGATCACGGGCCCGCCTTAGCGGCCGGCCCCTGGTCCCCGGCGTGGAAGGCCTCCAGCGCCTCGCCGGGCGTGTCGTAGTAAGCGTCCGGGCCGCGCGGGCCGGTGATGCCGTAGTGGCTGAGCTGGCTGGTCACCTCGTTTATCAGGCTGGTCACCACGACCCGGATGTGCCGCTGGTGCAGCTCCGCGATGATCCGGCTGAGCGTCCCGGACGCCGTGTAGTCCACGTCGCCGATGGCCGCGCCGTCCAGCACCAGCCAGCGCAGCACGTCCCCATGCGCGGCCAGGGTGAGCACGTCGTCCACGAACCGGGAGGCGTTCGCGTAGTACAGGCTGGAGCCGAACCGGTAGATGACCAGCCCCGGCTCGCTCCGCGCGCCGGGCTGCACCGGCATCTGCCGCCAGTGCCCGGCCGGTGACTTCGCCAGCACGCTGCTGCGCGGCCGGTAGCTGTGGCTCAGGTGATCGATGATCGAGGCGACCACCGCCACCCCGATGCCCCACTGCACGCCGAGGGCCACGACCGCGGCCGCGCTGAGCAGGGCGACCGCGAACTCGGTGGGCCGGACCATGCGGACCCGGTGCAGCCCGCGCAGGTCGATGAGCTCGGCGCCGATCAGGAAGACCACCGCGGCCAGCGCGGGGATGGGCAGGTAGCTGAGCGGCCCGGTCGCCACCAGCAGCACGATGAGTGCCAGCACGCTGGTGGTCAGCGAGGCCAGCTGGCTGCGGCCACCCGCATCGTCCACGATCTGGGTCTTGGTCGGGCTGCCGTTCACCACGAACGTCCCGGTGAACGCGGCGGCGATGTTGCCCGCGCCCAGCCCGACCAGGTCGGTGTCGGTGCCGAACGGCTCGCCGTGCTTGGCCGCGTAGGCGCGGGCCGTCGCCGCGCTCTGCGCCAGGATCACCACGAAGATCGTGGCTGACGTGCCCAGCAGCGCGAGCGTGTCATGCACGCCCAGCGCGGGCAGCGCGAACGACGGCAGCCCGCGGGGCACGTGGCCGAGCACGCTCACCCCATGGCTGGCCAGGTCGGCCGCCCGGCTGGCCACGATGGCGCCGGCCACCGCGAGCAGCGCGCCCGGGATCCGGCGGGTGATCCGCCGGGCGCCCAGCACCACCGCGATGACCGCGGCCGAGATCGCGGCGCTCAGCGGCTGGGCCTGGGGCAGCGCGGCCAGGGTCTGCCAGAGCTTGATCACCGTGTGCGGGCTGGGCGCGGTCACCCCGAGCATGTCCGGCAGCTGCCCGAGCGCCACCTGGATGCCGACCCCGGTCAGGAAGCCGAGCAGCACCGTGCGGGACAGGAAGTTGGCCAGGAAGCCCAGCCGGGCCAGCCGGGCCAGGATGAGCAGCACGCCGGTGAGCAGCGCGGCCAGCCCGGCCAGCTGGACGTAGCGGGCCGAGCCCGGGACGGCCAGCCGGACCAGGGTGCCGGCCAGCAGGGCGGCGGTGGCCGAGTCCGCGGCCACCACCAGGTGCCGCGAGGCGCCCAGCACGGCGAACAGCGCCATCGGCAGCAGCAGCGTGTACAGGCCGGTGACCACCGGCATCCCGGCGATCCGGGCGAAGCCGAGCACCTCGGGGATGCCCACCGCGGCCAGCGTGACCCCGGCCAGCAGATCCCCGGGCAGCTGGGCGCGGGGCAGGGGGAGGATGCCCTGCAGCACCGGCCAGCGCGCTGGCCGGGCCCACCGGGAGACCGACCTCACCTGTTGCTCCCCGTTCGCCTGATGTTCCTGATCCCGTCATCATGCCCGCGGCCAGAGTGGACGGGTGGACCGGGCGCGGGTATCGGCCGGTGGGCGGGGGAGTACGCGTGGGTCGTCAGCCGGGCTGGAGGCGGGCGCCGGCCGGGTCGAACGGCGGCCGGGTGGTGACGGTCGCGGCGCAGACCCGGCCGCCCACGCTGACCTGATATGTGCCGCCCCGGGCGGACTCGGCGGTCAGCACGCCGCCGTCCGGGTGGCGGACGTAGCCCAGGCCCACCGGGGCGGCCAGCGCCTCGCCCCACGCGGCCGAGGTGAGCTGCCCGACCGGGACGCCGTCGCGGAGCACGAGCTCACCGCCCCACAGCATGGGGGCCGGGCCGCCCGGGTCATCGACCACCACCGACACCAGGCGGCGGGACACCCCCTCGGCCCGGGCCTTCTCCACCGCCTCCCGGCCCAGGAACGGGACGCTGCCGCGCAGCTTGCAGGCGAACAGCAGCCCCGCCTCCACCGGGTTGTACTCGGGAGTCAGCTCCCGGCCATACGCCCGGTACGCCTTTTCCAGCCGCATCGACTCGATCGTGTAATAGCCGGCATTGACCAGCCCGAACTCCGGGCCGGCCGCGGTCAGCAGCTCGAACACCCCGGCCGCGAACTCGGTGGGCACGTACAGTTCCCAGCCCAGCTCGCCCACGTAGGTGATCCGGGTGGCCCGGACGGTGAAGTAGCCCAGGTCGACCTGCTGGCTGGTGCGCACCGGGAAGGCCTGGTCGCTCCAGTCGGCCGCGGACAGCGAGGCCAGCAGGCCGCGGGACCGCGGCCCCATGACGCCGAAGACGGCATAGGCGGAGGTCACATCGACGAGGCGGGCGGCACTGCCCGGGGCGAGCCGCTGCGAAATATGGGCTTTGTCCCGCTCAGTCGTGGCCGAGCTGCTGACCAGCAGGAATTCATCAGCCGACAGGCGGGTCACGGTCAGGTCGGACTCGTAGCCGCCGCGCTCGTTGAGCATCCCGGTGTAGACCACGGCGCCCGGCGGCACGGCCACGTCCGCGGTGCACAGCCACTGCAGCGCCTGCTCGCTGCCCGGGCCGGTCAGCAGGTACTTGGAGAACGACGTCTCGTCGAACAGGGCCACGTCCCGGCGCGCGGCCCGCTGCTCGGCCGCCGACCAGGGCAGCCAGTTCGGCTGATCCCAGGTGTACTCGATGACCGGTTCGGCGGGCGGCGGCGCGAACACGTTGGGCCGCTCCCAGCCCATCTTGCTGCCGAAGCAGGCGCCGGCCGGGCCCAGCAGGTGGTGCACGGGGGAGCGGCGCAGCGGCCGCGCGCTGACCGGCTCGCGGTTGGGCCAGGGCACCGCGTAGTGCAGGCCGAGGATCTCGCCGACCCGGTCGCGCAGCCAGCGGGTGTTGCCATGGAACGGTGCGAACCGGCGGACGTCCACCGCGGTCAGGTCCAGGCCCGGGTCCCCGGCCAGGATCCACTGGGCCAGCGCGCGGCCCGCCCCGCCCGCCGACGCGATGCCGACCGAGTTGAAGCCCGCGCCGACCCAGAAGTTCGCCACCTCGGCCGCTTCACCCAGGATGAACTGGTTGTCCGGGGTGAAGCTCTCCGGGCCGTTGTAGAACTTCTTGATGCCCGCCTCGTGCAGCGCCGGGATGCGCAGCTGGGCCTGCTCCATCAGCGGCGCGAAGTGGTCCCAGTCCTCGGCCAGCAGCTGGAACTCGAACGGGGCGGGGATGTCCTCCGGGGCGACCCAGGGCCGGGCGTCCGGCTCGAACCCGCCGACGACCAGCCCGCCCACCTCCTCCTTGAAGTAGGTGTAGCCATCCGGGTCGCGCAGCACCGGCAGGTCCCGGTGCACCCCGTCGAGCTGCTCGGTAACCACGTAGAAGTGCTCGCAGGAGTGCAGCGGCACGGTCACCCCGCACCACGCGGCGACCTGCTTGGCCCACTGCCCGGCGCAGTTGACCACGATCTCGGCGGTGATGTCCCCGGCTGCGGTGCGCACCCCGGTGACCCGGCCCCCGTGGGTCACGATGCCGGTGACCGGGGTTCGCTCGCGGATCGTGACCCCACGGCGGCGTGCCCCCCGGGCCAGCGCGTAGGTCAGGTCGGTCGGGTTGGCCTTGCCGTCGTCGGGCAGCCACAGCGCGCCCACCAGGTCGGCCACCTGCATCACCGGGTAGCGCTCGGCGGCCTGGGCCGCGGTGAGGATCTGCGCCTGCAGGCCGAACGCGTCCGCGGTGGCCGCGGTCCGGCGCAGCTGGGTCAGCCGCTCGGGGGTCCGGGCCACGATCAGCCCCCCGCAGCGCCGGAACCCGGCGGACAGCCCGGTGTCCGCCTCCAGCCGGGCGTACAGCTCGGTGGAATACTGCACCAGCCGGGTGCCGCTCTCCGACGCACGCAACTGCCCGACCAGCCCGGCCGCGTGCCAGGTGGTGCCGCAGGACAGCTGCCCCTGCTCCAGCAGCAGCACGTCGGCGCAGCCCAGCTCGGCCAGGTGGTAAGCCACGCTGGTGCCGATCACCCCGCCGCCGATGATGACGATGCGCGCCTGGCTGGGCAGCGCGCCCGCCTCAGTCATCGCGGACCACGTCGTCCAGCAGCCGGGTGAAGCTCGTGCTGGTCAGCCCGGCCGCGGCGGCCTCGTAGCGCTCCATGGCCCAGGCCCAGAAGTCGAAGTCGATCGGGCTGCTCGCGTGCTGGATCGCGCCCCACAAGGTCCAGCCGTACTTGCCCACCAGGCCGAGCAGCTGGGCCCGGGCGATCTTGCTGCGCAGCGGCCGGCCGTAGTACTGGGTGACCAGCTCGGCCAGGGCCTCGGTGGACAGGCCGCACTCGCCCCAGATGTTGCCCAGCTCGAAGCAGGGGTCGTTGTTGCCCGAGTACTCGTAGTCGATCAGCCAGATCCGCGTGCCGTCGTCGATGAAGTTGGCCGCCAGCAGGTCGTTGTTGCACGGCACGGTGCCGGTGTCCTGCACGGCCAGGGCTGCCTCTGCCTCGGCCAGCCGTGGCATCAGGCCGGCGTACCCGGCCGGGACGGCGAACCCGCGCTCGGTGGTGACGGCCAGGTAGCGCTGCTGGATCCGGAACATGTTGAATTCGCCCGCGAACCGTGGGCCGGCGTGCAGCCGCCGGCACGCGTCCGCGATCCGCGGGATGTTCGCGGGCTGGCCCACGTCCGCATTGCCGTAGGTGCGGCCGTCGATGAAGCCGAGCACCAGCAGGCAGCGCTCCGGCTGGTAGGCCAGGACCGGGGCACCGACCCCGGCGGCGGCCGCGGCCACCGAGTTGTAGTGCTCGTGGTCGCGGTTGATGGCCAGCAGGTCACCGTCGTGCCACAGCCGGGCCACGAAGCGGCCTGCGGGCGTGGTCACCTTGTAGTTCCGGTTGGTCAGGCCGCCCGGCAGCGGCTCGACCGACCGCGGGTGCGCAGCCAGGCACGGCACCTGGTCGAAGAGTGCCGCCGGATCGCTGGGCAGGCTGGCCGGACCGTTCATTGGAACGCAGGCTATCTATGAAAGGGTCTAGACGAAATAACAGGAACGTCTCAGCGGGGGCACGTTGCGGAGAATGGGTCTAGACAGTAAATTCGCCCGGGCCTTACGCTACGCCTCATCCTGCGCCCCATCGCAAGGGGAGGACCGCCGATGAGCGCCAGCCCTGATACCTCCGCCGAGCACAACCGGGATGCCGCCGACCTGGCCCGCTTCGGCTACCAGCAGGAGCTGAAGCGCTCGCTCGGGCTGGGCAGCTCGTTCGCGGTCGCGTTCAGCTACATCTCGCCGTCCACCGGCATCTTCACCCTGTTCGCACTGGGCCTGACCACGCTGGGCGGGGTGTTCATCTGGACCTGGCCGGTGGTGGCCCTGGGCCAGTTCATCGTGGCGCTCAACTTCGCCGAGGTGTCCAGCCACTACCCGGTGGCCGGCTCGGTGTTCCAGTGGACCAAGTACCTGTCGAACCGCACGTACTCCTGGTTCACCGGGTGGATCTACCTGTTCGCCGGCATCCTGACCGTCGCCGCGGTGGTGGCCACCCTCCCGCTGGCGCTCATCCCGGCGCTGAACGGGCTGGGCTGGCACAGCCTGAACGCGGCCAGCCTGCACACCCAGCTGGTGGTCGCGCTGATCACGCTGGCCGTGATCACCGTGCTGAACATCTACGGGGTGCGGCTGGTCGCGCTGATCAACAACACCGGGGTGGTGTTCGAGATCCTCGGCATGTTCGTGTTCGCGCTGGTGCTGCTGGCCTTCCACAACCACCAGGGCTTCAGCGTGGTCACCAACAGCGCCGGCATCCACGTCGCGCCGAACACGTTCCTGGCCGCGATGTTCATGAGCCTGTTCGTGATCTACGGCTTCGACACCGCGTCCACGCTGGCCGAGGAGACCCGCGACCCGCGCCGGGCCGCGCCCAAGGCGGTGCTCTACTCGGTGATCGGCGCGTTCGTCATCGGCGGCGTGTTCCTGCTCGGCACGCTGGTGGCCATCCCCAACCTGGGCGCGGCGGTCAAGGGCGCGTACGGGCCGGCCCAGATCATCGAGGCCAACTTCTCCACCGCGTTCGCCACCATCTACCTGCTCGTCGTGTCGGCCGCGATCTTCGTGTGCTGCCTGTCCATCATGGCGGCCACCATCCGGCTGTGCTTCGGCATGGCCCGGGACAACACGCTGCCGGTGTCCAAGCCGCTGGCCCGGGTGTCGCCGACGCTGCACACCCCGGTGTGGACCTGCATCGTGATCGCGGTGCTCGCAGCGGTCCCGTTCATCAAGTATTCGGGGGTCGCCATCATCGCGATCGCCGCGACCGGCATGATCTACCTCAGCTACTTCCTGGGCAACCTGGTGATCATGCGGGCCCGGCTGCGCGGCTGGCCGAAGACCAGCGCGCCGTTCCGGCTGGGCCGGTGGGGCCTGCTGGTCAACGTGGTCGCGCTGCTGTACGGCGGGGCGATGCTGATCAACTTCGCCTGGCCGCGGGCGGCCAGCAACCCCAAGCCGAACCAGACCGCCGGGCTGCTCAGCTTCGGCTGGAGCTGGCTGAACGGGATCCCGATCCTGTGGACCGTGGTCGTGGTCATCACGCTGATCGGGCTGGTCTACTTCCTGGTGACCGGGCGGAACAAGCAGGTCGCCCCGGTGATCGCGCCCGCTGGCGACGACGCCCCGCTGGTGCCCGGGACGGCCGCCCCGTCCGACTGAGCATGGGGGGGAGTGGGGAACGGGGCCGCCGCGCTGGTCGCGGCGGCCCGGGCCCGGGACGGCGGCCGGGGGGGACAGCGGGGCCGCCGCCCCGGGTCAGCACGGCATCGCTCGGCCTGGCCCCGCCGGTGATCGTGCGCGGGCCGGGCAGCACCGCTCACGGGCAGATCGAGGACTGGCTGGCCGAGGCGATCGCCGCGGGCCGGCTGGCCCCGGGTGACCGGATGCCCACCGAGCATGACCTGGCCGCGTGGCTCGGGGTCAGCCGGATGACGCTGCGGCACGCGCTGGCCACGCTGGCCCGGCGCGGGCTGGTCGAGCGGGCGGTCGGGCGCAACGGCGGCACGTTCGTGGCCGAGGGCAAGCTGGAGCAGGACCGCACCCGGCTGTCCGGGTTCTCCGAGCAGCTGCGCCGGCACGGGATGGTCGCCGGGGCGCGGGTGCTGTCCGCGACGGCCCGGTCCGCCGGGCCCGCCGTGGCCGCGGCGCTGGAGTCGGCCGAGGGCGACCCGGTGTACGAGATACGGCGGGTCCGGCTGGGCAACGGCCGGCCCATCGCGGTGGAGCACTCGGTGTTCCCGGCGGGCAGTTTCCCCGGGTTGCTCGGCTGCCGGCTGGACGGGTCCCTGTACGAGCTGCTGGACGAGAAGTACCAGCTGCGCCCGACCCGGGCCCGGGAGAGCCTGGAGCCGGTCACCGCCGGGGTCCGCGAGGCGGAGACGCTGGAGGTGCGCGAAGGCGCCCCGCTGATGCTGGTCGAGCGGATCGCCTACGCCGCGGACGGCCGCCCGGTCGAGTTCGCCCGCGACCTGTTCCGCGGCGACCGCACCCGGATCGTCATGTGGACCTCCGAGCTGGCTGACGTGCGCTGAATGGAGGCCCGGCTGCTCGCGGTCAGTGACCTGCACGTGCGGTACCCGGAGAACCGGGAGATCGTCGCGGCCATGCGGCCCGGGTCGGCCGCGGACTGGCTGCTGGTCGCGGGGGACGTGGCCGAGCGGGTGGCGGACATCGAGTGGGCGCTGGGCACGCTGCGCCAGCGGTTCGCCACCGTGATCTGGGTGCCCGGCAACCACGAGCTGTGGACCCGCCGGTCCGATCCGGTCCAGCTGCGCGGCGAGCAGCGCTACCAGCATCTGGTGCAGGTCTGCCGCGGCCTGGGCGTGCTCACCCCGGAGGACCCCTACCCGGTGTGGGACGGCCCGGGCGGCCCGGCCCGGATCGTGCCGCTGTTCCTGCTCTACGACTACTCGTTCCACCCGGCGGGCACCAGCAGCAAAGCGGCCGGGCTGGACCTCGCGTACCGGGCCGGCGTGGTGTGCACCGACGAGGCGCTGCTTTACCCCGACCCCTATCCCAGCCGGGAGGCGTGGTGCTGGGCCCGGGTCGGGGCCACCGCCCGGCGGCTGGCTGGCCTGCCGCCCGGGCCGCCCGCGGTGCTGGTGAACCACTACCCGCTGATCCGTGACCCGACCCGGGTGCTGCGCTACCCGGAGTTCGCCCAGTGGTGCGGGACGACCCGCACCGCGGACTGGCACGTCACCTATCACGCGGCCGCGGTGGTCTACGGTCACCTGCACATCCCCCGGACCACCTGGCATGACGGGGTCGCGTTCCATGAGGTGTCGCTCGGCTACCCGCGGGAGTGGCGGGCCCGGCGCGAGCCGCCCGCCGTTCCCCGGCAGATCCTGCCCGTGCCTTAGCGGCCGGCCGCCTGGTACCCCGCGGGCCAGCCGGCCGCGGCCGGCGGCGGGCGCAGCCGCACCGCGAACATGGCCCAGACCACCTTCCCCGCACCGGTCGGCGTGGTGCAGCCCCAGGTGTCGCTGAGCGCGCCGATCACGTGCAGCCCACGCCCGCTCTCAGCCAGGTAGTCCGGTTCCTTGGGCACCGGCAGGCGGCGGCCCGGGTCGGCCACCGCGCACAGCACGTACCGCCCGGGCTGGACCAATCCGAGCCGTAGCGGCCAGCGCCGTGGTGCGGCGGCGGTATCCGGCACGCCGTGCCGCAGGGCGTTGGTCAGCAGCTCGGAGACCACGATCCCGATGTCGTCGACCCGGTCGGCCACGCCCCAGCGGCGCATCGTGGCCAGGCTGAACTCCCGGGCGGCACCGACTGACCGGGCGTCCAGGCCCGGCGTGCGGGTGGCAACGCGGGGCGGGCCGGCCCAGTCCTCGGCCGCCCAGCCCGCGGCGGCCCGGTCGGGCGCCAGCATCTGCACCGCACTCGCCGCGGCGGCCATGTTCATCGCCGGGGCCATCCAGCGGCAGCACAAGTCACTGGCCACGTTGCCGGCCAGTGGTAATGGGTGCGCTGTCATGGCCTTCCGAATAATCCCGTCGTGACCAGGGAATGGACCTATGCAGCGGTATCTTGCCTTATGCACGTATCGTTTGCAACGCCCTCTGCACGAGCGCCTGCACATGCATCTGATCTGTTAGGCTGCGCTGTGCACAGATAGCCTAACCGTACAGTCAGCTTCGGCTGGCAAACCTCTTCCCCCTCGTTCTGGGAGGAAAGTTGCAGGTCAAGAACGGCATACCGGCTGGTCAGCTGGTGGCGCAGTGGCGCAAGAGCAGCGCCAGCAACCCCAGCGGCAGCTGTGTAGAGGTGGCCGAGCTGCCGGGCGGCTCGATCGCCGTGCGCAATTCCCGCCACCCGGCGGGCCCGGCGCTGATCTACCCGCGCTCCGCGGTCGCGGCGTTCCTGGCTGCCCTGAAGCAGGGAGAGTTCGACGATCTGTGCGGCTTGGCCACGGCCGAGTGAGAGATCCGGAAATCGGCACGGGACACCGGGATTGCGCGGTGATATCGTGCTCTGTGTGTCCCGCCAGAGGGGCTGGGTCACATTGCTGCTGGCAGATTTCGTGCGCCCTGATCGGCGCCACTGGGCTGAGGGTCTGGCATCGGCCGGGGGGTGGGAAGTGGCCGCTAGTTTGTTAGGTCGGGAGCCTGGATGAGCCGGGAGCTGCGATGAGCGTTCATCCAGCCGGCGGGGTGCCTGAAGACCGGGCACCGGCTGGTGGCGTGCAGCCGGTGGCGTGACGGCCGGTGGCGTGACGGCAACCCGGGCGGGCGCGACCGTTGTCCGCATGGTGCTCGGGGCGCAGCTGCGGCGGCTGCGTGAGGCGGCGCAGATCTCCCCGGACAAGGCCGGCTACGAGATCAGGTCGTCCCGGTCCAAGATCAGCCGCATGGAGCACGGCCGGGTCGGGTTCAAGCTCCGTGACGTGGAAGACCTGCTCAGCCTGTACGGGGTGGTGGACGAGGCGCTGCGGGCCGGCCTGCTGGCCCTGGCCAGCCGGGCCAACGAGCAGGGCTGGTGGTCGCAGTACGGCGACATCCTGCCCGACTGGTTCGAGACCTACCTGGGCCTGGAGGCAGCCGCCTCGCTGATCAGGACGTTCGAGCTGCAGTTCGTGCACGGCCTGTTCCAGACCGAGGGCTATGCCCGCGCCGTGACCCTGCTGGGCCACCGGGCCGCGCCGGAGGCGGAGATCGACCGCCGGGTGAGCCTGCGGATGGCCCGCCAGCAGCTGCTGACCGGGCCGCAGCCGCCCCGGGTCTGGTCGGTCATGGACGAGGCGGCGCTGCGCCGCCCGGTGGGTGGCCGTCACGTGATGCGCGCCCAGCTGCAGCGGCTGCTCGAGGTGGCCGCGATGCAGCAGGTCACGGTGCAGGTGGTGCCGTTCCGCCGGGGCGGGCACGCGGCCGCGGGCGGCTCGTTCACCGTGCTCCGGTTCGGCGAGCCGGACCTGCCCGACGTGGTCTACATCGAGCAGCTGACCAGCGCGCTGTACCTGGAGCGGCGGGCCGACGTGGACCACTACATGGAGATCATGAACCGGCTGAGCGCCGAGGCGCTCACCCCGGCCGGGACCACCCGGCTGATCAAGGAGATCATCCGGGAGACCTGACCCGCCCGGCCGCTGACCTGGCCCGGCCGGAATGGACTGCGCCCATCTTTCGTTACGTAACGCCTGTTTGGCGTGAATTCACCCGGGCACACTTCAGGGCCGATTGACCGGATTGTTAAGGTCGCGGGGATCCGCCGTTGCCTCAGCCGGGTAGGAGCGACGGGGCAGCGCAATCAAGACGCAGGGCCACAGTCAAGACCAGGGACGGAACAGGTGGCGCAGGAGGCACTGATCTGGCCGGGCAGCAGTTACCCGCTCGGGGCTACCTACGACGGGGTGGGCACCAACTTCGCCCTGTTCTCCGAGGTGGCCGAGCGGGTCGACCTGTGCCTGTTCGATGAGGATGGCGCCGAGACGGCGATCAGCCTGCACGAGGTGGACGGGTTCGTCTGGCACGGCTACCTGCCCGGCACCGGGCCGGGCCAGCGCTACGGGTACCGGGTGCACGGCCGCTACGACCCGGCGGCCGGCCAGCGCTGCAACCCGGCCAAGCTGCTGCTCGACCCGTACGCCAAGGCGGTCGAGGGCAGCGTGCGCTGGGACCCGGCCGTGTTCGCCTACCCGTTCGGGCACCCGGACCAGCGCAACGACACCGACTCCGCGCCGTACGTGCCCCGCTCGGTGGTGGTCAATCCGTTCTTCAGCTGGGACAACGACCGGCACCCGCGGATCCCGTACCACGAGACGGTGATCTACGAGGCGCACGTGCGCGGGCTGACCAGACTGCACCCGGCCGTGCCGGAGCCGCAGCGCGGCACCTACCAGGGGCTCGCCCACCCGGCGGTCATCGAGCACCTGCACGGGCTCGGGGTGACCGCGGTGGAACTCATGCCGGTGCACCAGTTCGTCAGCGACGCCATCCTGGCCGAACGCGGGCTGGCCAACTACTGGGGCTACAACACGATCGGGTTCTTCGCGCCGCACAACGCCTACTCGGCCAGCGGCAGCCGCGGCGAGCAGGTGCAGGAGTTCAAGTCCATGGTGCGGACCCTGCACGAGGCGGGCATCGAGGTCATCCTCGACGTGGTCTACAACCACACGGCCGAGGGGAACCATCTGGGCCCGACGCTGTCCTTCCGGGGCATCGACAACGCGTCCTACTACCGGCTGGCCGGCGACGACCAGCGGTTCTACGTGGACACCACGGGCACCGGCAACAGCCTGCTGATGCGCCACCCGCACGTACTTCAGATGATCATGGATTCGCTGCGGTACTGGATCCTGGAGATGCACGTCGACGGGTTCCGGTTCGACCTGGCCGCGGCGCTGGCCCGGCAGTTCCACGAGGTGGACCGGCTGTCCGCGTTCTTCGACATGGTCCAGCAGGACCCGGTGGTGTCCCAGGTCAAGCTCATCGCCGAGCCGTGGGACGTGGGTGAGGGCGGCTACCAGGTGGGCAACTTCCCGCCGCTGTGGTCGGAGTGGAACGGCAAGTACCGGGACACGGTGCGCGACTTCTGGCGCGGTGAGCACGCCACGCTGCCGGAGTTCGCCTCCCGGCTGACCGGCTCCAGCGACCTGTACCTCAGCGACGGCCGGCGCCCGGTCGCCTCGGTCAACTTCGTCACCTGCCACGACGGGTTCACCCTGGCCGACCTGGTGTCCTACAACGACAAGCACAACGAGGCCAACGGTGAGCGGGGCGCCGACGGCTCCGATGACAACCGGTCGTGGAACTGCGGCACCGAGGGCCCGAGCCAGGATCCGGGCATCACCGCGCTGCGTCACCGCCAGCAGCGCAACTTCCTGTCCACCGTGCTGCTGTCCCAGGGCGTGCCGATGCTGCTGGCCGGCGACGAGCTGGGCCGCACCCAGCAGGGCAACAACAACGCCTACTGCCAGGACAACGAGCTGTCCTGGGTGCACTGGCCGCCTGCCGCCGAGCCGGGCGGCGGCGAGCCACCCGGCGACGACCTGCTCGAGTTCACCCGCACGCTGATCAAGCTGCGCACCGATCACCCGGTGCTGCGCCGCCGCCGGTACTTCCGCGGCCAGGAAGCGGTCCGCGGCAGGCGCGGCGGGCCGGACCGGCTGAGCGACATCGCCTGGTTCACCCCGGCCGGGGAGGAGATGACCGATGACGACTGGGCGGCGGGCTTCGCCAAGTCGCTCAGCGTGTTCCTGAACGGCGACGCGATCAGCGAGCCCGACCCGCGCGGCGAGCGGATCGCCGACGATTCCTTCCTCCTCCTGTTCAACGCGAGCGAACTGGACCTGGAGTTCTGCATCCCGCCGCAGCGCTATGGCGAGCAGTGGCTGAAGGTGCTGGACAGCGCGGTCCCGCTGAGCGCGCTGGCGGACACCCCAGCGGCCAAGCCGGGCGACGGCGTCCCGGTGCCCAGCCGGTGCCTGCAGGTCTTCAGCCGTGCCTGAGCCAGTCTCCACCTACCGGCTCCAGCTGCACGCCGGGTTCGGCTTCGCCGAGGCGGCCGGGATCGCCGGCTACCTGGCCGCGCTGGGCGTCAGCCACGCCTACCTGTCGCCGATCCTGCAGGCCGCGCCGGGTTCGATGCACGGCTACGACGTGGTGGATCACACCCGGGTGTCGGCCGACCTCGGCGGCGAGGCGGCATTCCGGGACATGGCCGCCGAGTTCCGCCGGCACGGGCTCGGCGTCGTGCTGGACATCGTGCCCAACCACATGGCCGTGCCGGTGCCCGAGTCGCTGAACCGGCCGCTCTGGTCGGTGCTCCGGGACGGCCTGGGCTCGCCGTTCGCGTCGTGGTTCGACGTGGACTGGGCCGCGCAGGACGGCCGGCTGCTGCTGCCCATCCTGGCCGGGCCGGCCGGGGACTGCCTGGGCGACCTGTCGGTGGACCGGCGGGGCGGCCAGCCGGTGCTGCGTTACTTCGACCACGTGCTCCCGGTCCGGCCCGGCACCATGGACCTGGCGCTGCCTGACCTGCTGGCCGCCCAGCACTACCGGCTGGCGGACTGGCGGGCGGCCGCGGCCGAGCTGAACTGGCGGCGGTTCTTCGACCTCAGCTCGCTGATCGCGATCCGGGTGGAAGACCCCGCGGTGTTCGAGGCCACCCACGAGGTGATTCTCCGCCTGGTGGCGGACGGGCTCATCGACGGGCTGCGGGTCGACCACCCCGATGGGCTGGCCGACCCGCGCGGCTACCTGGCCCGGCTGGCCGGGCGGGCCGGCGGCCTCTGGGTGGTCACCGAGAAGATCCTCACCGGCGGGGAACGGCTGCCCGCCGGCTGGCGGTGCGCGGGCACCACCGGGTACGACGCGCTGGGCGCGGTCGGCGGGCTGTTCCTGGACCCGGCCGGGGCCGGCCCGCTGACCGCGGAGTACGAGCAGTTCACCGGCGGTCCCGCCGAGTTCGCCGGGGTGGCCGAAGCGGCCAAACGGGACGAGGCCTCCCGCGCCCTGGCGGCCGAGGTGACCCGGCTGGCCCGGCTGCTGGCCGGGGCCGGGCATCCCGCGCTCGCCGGGCTCACCGGCGGCGAGCTGACCGCGATCCTGACCGAGCTGCTGACCGCGATGCCGGTCTACCGGGCTTACGTGGTGCCCGGCGAGCCCGCCCCGCCCGAGTCGGCCGCGATCGTGGCCCGGGCGGCCGACGCGGCCCGCGAGTACCTGCCGCCGCGGCTGCACGACGGGCTGGCCGCGGTCACCAGCCTGATCCTGGGTGCCGGTGACCATCCGCAGCTGGTCACGCTGTTCCAGCAGGTGTGCGGGCCGGTGATGGCCAAGGGCGTGGAGGACACCGCGTTCTACCGCTGGTCGCGGCTGGTGGCGCTGAACGAGGTCGGCGGCGACCCGGGCCGGCTCGGCCGCTCCCCGGACGAGTTCCACGCGTTCGCCGGCGCTGGCCCGGGACTGGCCGGCCACCATGACCACGCTGTCCACGCACGACACCAAGCGGCAGGAAGACGTCCGGGCCCGGCTGGCCGTGCTGGCCGAGATCCCCCAGGCCTGGGCGGCCGAGGTGGCCCGCTGGCACGAGCGGGCGGTGGCCCAGACCAGCGGGGCGGCGCCGGACCCGGACACCGAGTACCTCATGTGGCAGACGCTGGCCGGGGCGTGGCCGGTGGACGGCGAGCGGCTCACCGGGTACCTGCGCAAGGCGATGCGCGAGGCCAAAACGCGCACGTCATGGACTGACCCTGACCCCGAGTACGAGTCGATGGTGCTCACGTTCGCCGAGGCCGTGCTGGACGACGACGAGCTGACCGGGCAGATCGCCAGCTTCGTGGCCGGGCTGGCCGCCGACGCCGCGGCCAGCTCGCTGGGCATGAAGCTGGTCCAGCTGACCATGCCCGGGGTGGCCGATACCTACCAGGGCTGCGAGCTGGCCGGGCTGTCCCTGGTTGACCCGGACAACCGGCGGCCGGTGGACTTCGCCCGCCGCCGTGACCTGCTCGCCGCGCTGGACGCGGGCCAGCCAGCGGCCGGCCTCGACGCGGCCAAGCTGCTGGTCACCTCGGCCGCGCTGCGGCTGCGCCGGGCCCGGCCGGGCTGGTTCACCGCGGGCGGCTACACGCCGCTGCCCGCCACCGGCCCGGCGGCCGGGCACGCCGTCGCGTTCGCCCGGGGCGGGTCGGTGACCGTGGTCACCCGGCTGCCCGCCCGGCTGCGGCAGCGCGGCGGCTGGGCCGATACCGCGCTGCCGTTGCCGGATGGGCCCGGCTGGCGCGACTTGCTGTCCGGTGCCGCGCTTACCGGCCCGCGCCCGCTGCTGTCCGAGTTGCTTGAACGCCATCCCGTGGCGCTCCTGGTCGCCGGCGACTCACTCCCGGGCCATCTCGACGTGGCCACGCCGCCCGCCGATGATGGGTCGTGAGGTGCCACAGTGAGCTGCTTCCGGGTCTGGGCCCCTGACGCGGGCCAGGTCGAGCTGCAGACCGCGCGGCCCGGCGGACCGCCGGCCGTGCGCCCCATGCGCGCCGGCGGCCGCCCCGGGCTGGTGGGAAGCGGACGCACCCGACGCGCCCGCCGGGACCGACTACGGCTACCGGGTGGACGGTGGGCCGCCACTGGCCGACCCCAGATCGCCGCGCCAGCCGTTCGGCAGCAATGGTCTGAGCCGAAGCTATGACCATTCCGCGTTCAGCTGGACGGACCGCGGCTGGCGGGGCGGGCCGCTGCGCGGCGCGGTGATCTACGAGATGCACCTGGGCACGTTCACCCCCGGGGGGACCTTCGACGCCGCCATCGAGCGCCTCGATCACCTGCGTGACCTGGGCGTGCGCGTGGTCGAGCTGATGCCGGTGGCCAGCTTCCCCGGCACGCACGGCTGGGGCTACGACGGGATCCACCTGTGGGCGGTGCACGAGCCTTACGGCGGGCCGGACGGGCTCAAGCGGTTCGTGGACGCATGCCATGCCCGGCAGCTGGCCGTGCTGCTGGACGTGGTCTACAACCATGTCGGCATCGGCAACCACCTGAACGCGTTCGGCCCGTACTTCACCGAGGCGCACGTGACCCCGTGGGGCCCGGCGGTCAACCTGGACCAGCCCGGCTCCGACGAGGTCCGCGAGTTCCTCATCGGCAACGCGCTGATGTGGCTGCGCGACTTTCACGTGGACGGGCTGCGGCTGGACGCGGTGCACGCGTTCGAGGATCACCGGGCCCTGCACTTCCTGGAGGAACTCGCGGTCGAGGTGCAGGCGCTCGGCGCCCGGCTGAACCGCGACCTGGTGCTGATCGCCGAGTCCGACCTCAACGACCCGCGGCTGGTCACCTCGCAGGAAGCCGGCGGGTACGGGCTGAGCGGCCAGTGGAGCGACGACTTCCACCACGCGGTGCACGCCGCGATCACCGGGGAACGGCAGGGCTACTACTGCGACTTCGGCTCGATGCGTGCCCTGGTCAGGACGCTGACCAGGGTGTTCTTCCACGACGGCACCTGGTCGGCGTTCCGCGGCCGCAGCCACGGCCGGCCGGTGGACCTGCTGCGCATCCCGGCCTTCCGGTTCCTTGGCTACCTCCAGGACCACGACCAGATCGGCAACCGGGCGATGGGCGACCGGATCTCCGCGCACCTGCCCGCCAGCCTGGTCAAGGTAGGCGCGGGCCTGGTGCTCACCGCGCCGTTCACCCCGATGCTGTTCATGGGGGAGGAGTGGGCCGCGGCCACCCCGTGGCAGTACTTCACCGACCACACCGACCCGGCGCTGGCCGCGGCGGTGGCCGAGGGCCGCCGGGCCGAGTTCGCCGCGCACGGCTGGGGGGCGACCGTGCCCGACCCGCAGGACGAGGCCACCTTCCGGCGCTCCAAGCTGGACTGGTCCGAGCTGGACAAGCCCGCCCACCGGGAAATCCTGGCCTGGTATACCGAGCTGATCGCGCTGCGCCGGGCCTGGCCTGAGCTGACCGACCCGCGGCTGGACCGGGTCCAGGCCGATTACGACGAGCGCGGGCGGTGGCTGGTGGTCACCCGCGGGCGGCTGTGGATCGCGGCCAACCTGGGCGACGGGGCCCAGGTGCTGCCGCTGGACCGGCCGGGGACCCGGGTGCTGGCCGCGTCCGCCGCGGGCGTCCGCCTGGACGGCGCGGAGGTCAGCCTGCCAGCCACCTCGTTGGCGGTGCTGGCCAGCTGAACGCCGCGCGGCGGCCTAGGATCAGGCCATGCAGCAGCGCGTTGAGTCCGTGCCAGCCCCAGATGGTGCCTTCGACCTGACCGTGTGGGTCCCGGACGGGGGCAGCGGCCCCGGGCTGCTGCTGATCCAGGAGATCTACGGGGTCAGCGACTACATCCGGGCCGTGGCCGAGGATCTGGCCGCCCTGGGCTACGTGGTGGCCGCGCCCGACCTGTTCTGGCGTATCCAGCCGGGCTACCAGGCCAGGCACGACGACGCCGGGCTGGCCTCGTCCCTGGAGATGGGCCAGCGGTTCGACTTCGCGCAGGGGGTGGCCGACTCCATCGTGGCCCTGGGCGCGCTGGCCGCGCTGCCCGAGGTGGACGGCGGCATCGGCATCATCGGCTTCTGCCTGGGCGGCTCCATCGCCTACCAGGTCGCCGCGCAGACCCCGCTGGACGCGGTGATCGCCTTCTACGGGTCGGCCGTGCCGGACCAGCTGGATGTGCTGGCCCAGATCACCGCGCCGCTGCTGCTTCAGTTCGGTGGCAGCGACCCGTACATCCCGCGGGACAAGGTCGCGGCCGTGGAAGCGGCGGCGGCCGGGCAGGCCAACGTGCAGATCGACGTGGAAGAAGACGCCGGGCACGCGTTCCACAACCGGATGGCGCCGATGTTCAGCCAGCCCGAGCCGGCCGCCCGGGCCTGGCAGCGCACGATCGAGTTCCTGCGCCGGCACCTGCCCGCCCGGCGGCACGTGACGTAGCGGTGGCCTAGCTGGCGGGCCGGCCGGGGGACTGGCGCCGCCCAGGTGGGCGACGATACGGCGGAGCTGCTCGGCGTAGCGGGCGGCAAACTCCGGGCTGGACGGGTCGGCGCCGAGCAGCTCCCGGGCGACCTGCGGCATGATCAGCGGCGCGGCGACCATGCCCATGCCCGCCAGCAGCACCGCGGCCGGGTCGAGGTCGGCAGCGACCTCCCCGGTCCGCTGCCGGCCGCGGATCCGGTCCACGTCGGGCTGCCGGTCGTGCTCGCCCTCGGGGGCTGAGGCGTCGGTGAAGCCGCGCCACAGCAGCAGCCGCAGTGGCCGGGGGTCGGCCAGCGCATCCTCCAGGTAGCGGACCACCAGCTCGGACAGGGACAGCCCGGGATCGGCGAAGCTCGCCTCCCGGTCCAGCCAGGCCTGCTGCAGGGCCAGGTAGAGCCCTTCCTTAGAGCCGAAGTAATAGTTGATCAGCTGCTTGTTCAGGCCGGCCCGGCGGGCGATGTCGGCCACCCGGGCACCGGCGAAGCCGTGCTGGGCGAACTCGTCCAGCGCGGCGGCCAGTAGCGCCGCGCGGGACCGGTCGGCGTCGCGCTGGCGTTCCCCGGCGGCCGGGGCCCGGCGTGGGGTCCTGCTGGCCACACTCATGAGTGCAGGTTATCAGCTGACCGCCTGACAGTGTTAGTCAGCTAACTGGTTGACAAAATTTTTCGTCTGGCTAATAGTGGCTCCGGAGACGGCCAGCGGGGGCGACCGGCTGGCTGCACTGAGCGGGCTGGCCGCCTGGCCGGCCCCGGAGAGGAGCACCATGACCGCGGTCATCGAAGCCAGCGAGCTGCGCAAGCAGTTCCCGGGCCGGCCCGGTCCGGGGGAGAGCGGCACCCGGCGGGCCATCGACGCCGTGCGCGGGGTCAGCCTGGCCGTGGCCCCCGGCGAGATCTTCGGCTTCCTCGGGCCGAACGGGGCGGGCAAGACCACCACCCTGCGCATGCTGACCACGCTGCTGCCGGTCGACGGGGGCACCGCCACCGTCGCCGGGCTGGACATCCGCCGCCAGGCGGGCCAGGTCCGCCGGCGCATCGGGTACGTCAGCCAGCTCGGTGGCGCCGACGAGCTGGCGACCGGGCGGGAGAACCTGATGCTCCAGGGCCGCCTGTACGGCGGCCGCCGGGCCGCCGTGACCCGGCGGGTCAGCGAGGTGCTGACCCTGTTCGACCTGTCCGGGTTCGCCGACCGCCGGGTGCGCAGCTACTCCGGCGGCCAGCGGCGCCGCCTCGACGTGGCCCTTGGCATCGTGCACCGGCCCGAGGTGCTGTTCCTGGACGAGCCGAGCACCGGGCTCGACCCGCAGAACCGGGCCAGCCTGTGGCAGCACATCCGCGCCCTCCGGGACCGCGGCACCACCGTGTTCCTGACCACGCACTACCTCGACGAGGCCGACGTGCTGTGCGACCGCATCGTGATCATCGACCACGGCCAGGTGGTCGCCGAGGGTACCCCACGCGAGCTGAAGCAGCAGGTGGCAGGGGACGCGGTCGTGCTGGAACTGCCCGACGCCAGCGCCGCCGGGCTGGCCGCCGCCGAGCTGGCCCGCCAGCCCGGGGTGCGCGACCTGAGCGCCGAGGGGGCCACCGTCCGGCTGTACGCGAGCGACGGCGCGGCGGCCCTGCCCGGGCTGCTCCGGCGGCTGGACGCGGCGGGCCTGGCGGCCCGCTCGCTCCAGCTGTCCGAGCCCAGCCTGGACGACGTGTTCCTGCGGCAGACCGGGCGGTCGCTGCGGGATGCCGGCGATCAGCGCGGCCCGGCGGCCGGCCGCGAGACGGCGAGGGCCGCGGCATGAAGACGGTCACCGACGTCGGCCTGCTGTTCCACCGCTACCTCACCCAGCTGCTGCGCAACCCGGTGTGGCTGGTGGTCGGCTTCTCTACGCCGATTCTCTACCTCGCCCTGTTCACCCCGCTGCTGAAGAACCTGGTCGGCGCGCCCGGCCTGGCCACCGGCAACGTGCTCAACCTGTTCCTGCCCGGCATCCTGGCCCTGCTCGCGTTCGCCAGCGGGACCGGCCCTGGCTTCAGCACGATCTTCGAGCTGCGCGCCGGGGTCATCGAGCGGTTCCGGGTCACCCCGGCCAGCCGGTTCGCCATCCTGGCCGGCCCGATCCTGGCCTCGATGCTGCTGATGTTCTGCTTCGACCTGATCGTGCTCCTGGCCGGCTGGGGCCTCGGCTTTGGCGTGCACCTGGCCGGCCTGCTCGTGCTGGCCGTGCTGCTCGCGCTGCTGATGGCCACGATGGCCGCGTTTTCCATCGCCACCGCGCTGGCCACCAAGGACATTAGCGGGTTTGCCGCGCTCATCAACGGGCTGAACCTGCCGGTGCTGCTGCTCGGCGGGGTGCTGCTGCCGATCGCGCTCGGCCCGCTGTGGCTGCGGGTGCTGGCCCACTTCAACCCGCTCTACTACACGGTCGCCGCGGCCCGGGTGCTCGCTGCGGGCCAGCTGACCGGCCCGGCCGTGTGGCAGGCATTCGCCGTGCTCGTGCCGCTGTGCGCGGCCACGGCGGCCTGGGCCACCGGGGTCGTCCGCCGGGCCGTCGCGTGACGCGCCGGGTGGGGCAGGCGGGCGGGCGGTCGCCGCCAGGACCAGCGCGGCCCCGAGGATGAGCGCACCCGCGATGCCGGTGGCGCTCAGCCCGTCGCCGAGCACCAGCCAGGCCAGGACGGTCCCGGTGAGCGGTTCGAGCAGGGCGAGCAGCGCGGCCAGGCTGGCCCGGGCGGTGCGCAGGCCGCGAAAGTACAGCGGGTAGGCCACCGCGGTCGGGCCGGTGCCGAGCAGGGCCAGCAGGCCGAGACTGGCCGGGCGGGCCGGGAACGTGATCCCGCCCAGCGCCGCGGCCAGTGGCAGCAGGACCAGCCCGCCCGCCGTGAACCCGAACCCAGTCGCGGCCAGTTCGCCCAGCCCGGCCACGGGCCGGGAGCCGATCAGGGTGAGCGCGGCGAAGCCAGCCGCGGCCGCCACGGCCAGGCCCGCGCTGGCTGCCACCGCGGCCGCCGGGAACCGGCCGGCGGGCAGGCCGACCAGCAGGCCCAGGCCGGTCAGCGCCAGGCAGGTGGCCAAGCCAGCCCGCCGCCCGGCCCGGTGCCGCCCGCTGGCCCGCTCGGCGGCCAGTACCAGGACTGGGGAGCTGCCGATGGTGACCAGGGTGGCCAGGCTGACCGAGGTCAGCGAGACAGCCAGGAAATAGCAGCTCTGGAACACCGCGGCGAGCAGGCCGATGACGGCGATGCGGGCCCAGGCGGCCCGGCCGGCCGGCCAGCGGCGGCCGGTCACGGTCAGGAACACGACGATCAGCGCGCCCCCGGCGGCCAGCCGGTAGGCGGCCACCGACAGCGCGGGCAGCCCGGCGGTGCGGCCGAGCAGGGTGCCGGTCAGGCCGCCGGTTCCCCACAGCAGCCCGGCCGTGGCCAGCAGGATCAGATCGGTGCCGCGGCGGGCCGCCGCGGGCCCGGTGGTGCTATCCGAGGTGGCGCAAACAGGTGTGGTGCCAGCGGTCATGGAAACATCGCTCCGGCGACGAGAAGGGAAGGGTCGCGGGAGCGGGGCGGGCCAGATCAGCCCGCCGGCCAGGGCGCGTCAGTTCAGCTGCCCTGGTGTGTGGCGGCGGCCGCCCCGCTCAGGGGCGGGGCGGCGGGGTGATGGGGAAGAGCCGGTGCACGCCGGGAATGCTAACCCGGCCCAGCGGGCCGGGCCAACCTGATTTGCCGCTCAGCTGGACGGGGTGACGATGCCGTACTCGTGGATCTTCCGGTAGATCGTGGCCCGGGACATACCCAGCGACTTGGCCGCCTTGACCTTGTTGCCCTGGTAGTCGAGCAGTCCCTGGACGATAGCGTCGCGCTCCATCGACTCCAGCGGGGACAGCAGGCGCCTGCTCACCGTCCAGCACTCGGGCGGGAGATCGGCCGCCTGGATGGCGCCGGTGCGCCGCTTCTGCACGACCCGCTTCAGCACCTGGTACAGCTGCTCGGTGTTGCCCGGCCACTTCGACCGCAGCAGCAGCTGCATGGCCTCGGGTGAGCAGGTGAGCCGCCCGTGCTGGCCGAGCTTGGCCACGAAGAACGGGACCAGGGTGTGCAGGTCCTCGATGTGATGGCGCAGCGGCGGCAGCTCCACCGTGCTCGGGAAGAAGCGCAGCACCTTGCTCAGGTCCCCGTCGCTGGCGGCCTGGTTCAGGGTGACCGCCACCCACAGGTTGCGCTGGCGCCCGGCCGCCCTGGCCTCGCCGATGGCGCCGGCCAGCCCGTTCAGCTGCCGGGCGGTGAGCACGTCCAGGTGCCTGATCACCAGCGCGCCCTCGCCGTCCATCAGCTCGCGGCGGGCCCGCACCAGCCAGTCGGCGTCGGTGGCCTCGGCCGCGTCCAGCACGTAGAACCGCTCGGCCGCGTTCCGGCGCTGGTGCACCGCCCGGACCACGGTCAGCTTGCCGACCCCGGGCTCGCCGTCCAGCGCGAGCCATTCGCCCGAGTCGTAGACCGCCTCCACCTGACGGCAGCCGCGCAGCCACAGCGCGCCGCCGCCGACCAGGCCGGGCAGGGCCATGGCCGGCTTGGCCGGGGTCTCCACCAGTGGGCGGGTGGCCTGCTCGATCAGCTTCACGTGCACGACCCCGCCCGCGATCCGGTCCTCGCCCTGCACCGGGCGGCAGTACATCCGGGCCTGGATGCCACTGGGCAGCTCGACCGCCACCGTGCCCGCCTGCCGGCTGGCCAGCACCTCGGCGGCCTGGGCCAGCAGCACGCCCTGGTCACCGGGGTCGAGCACCTGGCGGGCGTGCTCGTTCATCATCACCACGTCGTTGTTCAGCGCCAGCACGATCCCGCTGGTCCGGCGGCAGGCCCGCAGGTACTCCTGCATCAGCAGGAGCTCCCGCGCGCTGCTGTCGGCCAGCATGGCCTGGGTGATCTGATCGGCCGTGGTCTTGGCCAGCGCGATCAGCAGCGGGTCGGCGTCCCGGCGCCAGCACGTCAGGTTGACCGCGCCGACCGTCTTGCCGGAGATCGGGTCGTGGATCGGCACCCCGGCGCAGGCCAGGTCCTCGAGGTCCTCGGCGTAATGCTCGTGGCCGAACACGTGCGCGGGCTGGCCGCCCTCCAGCGCGGTGCCGATGCCGTTGGTGCCGACGTACTCCTCGGCGTAGCTGAACCCGGGAACGAGCTGGACCCCGTCCAGATGCCGCTCAAGATCATGGTCAGCGGTCATCCGGGTCAGCACGACGCCCGCGGCGTCGGTGAGGATGACGCTGATCGGCTGCCCCTCCAGGTGCTCACGCAGGTTGCGGAGCACGGGCATGGCGTTGCGGGTCAGCGGGGTGTCGAGATCGGGATCCCGGACATAGGGCAGTGCGACGCGGTCGGCGGCCACCTTGAACTGCCTGGACCGCCACCAGGACGCCAGGATCGGCTCACGCACCTCGCTCGGCTTGACGGACTCAGCCGTCAGGAACCGTTCACGGGTCTCGGCCAGCCCCTGGCTGTCGGCCAGGGCTGGCTGGTGCACTGCTGCGGGCACCATAGCGCCTCCGTACCTCACCTCCCGGTACCGCGGGCTAGAGGCTCAGCCAGCGGCTGGGTATCCGGGTTCCCCTGCTACGTACCCAAGATATGCGCGGGGGTACCGACCCCTGTCTCAAGTTGAGACCGGCGGGGCCTCTGTGGCGGGGTTTTTATCGAAGCACACACCGGCTTACTTCCGCGCGCCCGCAGACGAAACCGGAGTTGCCTCATGGACCAGCCAGGTGAGACCTACAACCCGTGGACTGTGGTCAACCTGGTCTTCCACCATCTAGCTGACCAGGGACTGCACCCGGTCCTCGGGGAGGCAGGCGACCCCGGGGCGCCGGCCGCCGATCTGCTGCGGGCGTTCGGGATCAGGCCGGCCGCAGAAGGCAATCAGCGCATCGCCGAGCACGTCCGGGATGAGCTCGCCGAGCTCCGGGACCACTACTTCGGAGACCGCTGAATGGCCTGCCCACGAGGGCACGGGAGCAGCACGGGCCTGTCTCATGTTGAGAGCCCGCCAGCTGCTTTTACAGGTTGTTATTCGGCACATAGGGACTTTCCGGGCCAGAGGGCTCGTGCATCCGCCGCCAGCTGAGGCCTGGCGCCGGAGAAGACAGGACCGCAGCACGCTGCCTCAGCAAAACCCACGAAGGGGAAGGGGTGACCATGAGTCGCCAGAGTGTGGCCAAAGCCCACGCGAAAATCCAGGAGCTGTCCTGGGAGCCGCAGTACCACGAGCCGGTAGCCCAGTACGGTACTGACTACTCGTTCCGCAAGTCCCAGAAGAAGGACCCGCTGAAGCAGGTCCTGCGATCGTACTTCCCCATGCAGGAAGAGAAGGACCACCGGGTCTACGGTGCCCAGGACGGCGCCATCCGCGGCAACATGTTCCGCCAGGTGCAGGAGCGGTGGCTGGAGTGGCAGAAGCTGTTCCTGTCCATCATCCCGCTACCGGAGATCTCCGCGGCGCGGGCCATGCCGCTGCTGTTCCGCACGGTGCCCAACCCGGAACTGCACAACGGCCAGGCGATCCAGATGATCGACGAGGTACGCCACTCGACGATCCAGCAGAACCTCAAGCGCCTGTACATGAACAACTACATCGACCCAGCGGGCTTCAACAACAGCCTGCGCAACTTCCAGAACGACTACTGCGGGACGATCGGCCGGCAGTTCGCCGAGGGCTTCATCACCGGTGACGCGATCACCGCGGCGAGCATCTACCTGACCATCGTGGCCGAGACGGCGTTCACCAACACGCTGTTCGTGGCCATGCCCGCCGAGGCCGCCGCGAACGGCGACTACCTGCTGCCGACCGTGTTCCACTCGGTGCAGTCCGACGAGTCGCGGCACATCAGCAACGGCTATGCCACCCTGCTGATGGCGCTGGCCGACGAGGAGAACCACCAGCTGCTCGAGCGCGACCTGCGCTACGCGTGGTGGAACAACCACCGCGTGGTGGACGCCGCCATCGGCACGTTCATCGAGTACGGCACCAAGGACCGGCGCAAGGACCGTGAGTCCTACGCCGAGATGTGGCGGCGGTGGATCTACGACGACTACTACCGCAGCTACCTGGTGCCGCTGGAGAAGTACGGCCTGGTCATCCCGCACGACCTCATCGAGGAAGCGTGGAACCAGATCTGGAACAAGGGCTACGTGCACGAGGTAGCCCAGTTCTTCGCCACCGGCTGGCTGGCGAACTACTGGCGGATCGACCCGATGACCGACGCCGACTTCGAGTGGTTCGAGTACAAGTACCCGGGCTGGTACAACAAGTACGGCAAGTGGTGGGAGAACTACAACCGGCTGTCGATCCCGAACGGGCACCACCCGATCGTGGCCGAGTCCGTCGACTACGTGTACCCGCACCGCTGCTGGACCTGCATGGTCCCGTGCCTGGTCCGCGAGGACATGGTCATGGCCGAGGTGGACGGGCAGTGGCGGACCTACTGCCACAAGGAATGCCAGTGGACCGACGAGGTGGCCTTCCGGCCGACCTTCCAGGGCCGCGCCACGCCGAACATGGGCCAGCTCATCGGCAAGCGCGAATGGGAGACCCTGTACCACGGCTGGAACTGGGCCGACGTGGTCTCCGACATGGGCTACGTGCGCGACGACGGCAAGACCATGACCGCCCAGCCGCACCTGAACCTGGATCCCAAGAAGATGTGGACCCTGGATCACCTGCGCCGGATGGGGCCGGTGCTGAGCCCGAACGTGCTGCTCAACGAGATGACCGACGAGCAGCGTGCGGCGTTCCAGGCCGACTACAACCGCCAGGGCCCGGCCGGACGTCCCGCACCCGCGGACGCCTGAGCCGTCTGGCACCACGACCGGGAGGTGGGCCGCAGGCAACGCTTGCGGCCCCCTCCCCTCCAGTAGCGCGCGCATCGTGAGGGAGTAATGGCGGACGACAAGCATGTCGTGCGATTCGAGCCGGTGGGCATCGAGATCGAGGTGGCCGAGCAGCAGACGATCCTCCGCGCCGCATTCGACCAGGGCGTCATGCTCATGCACGGCTGCAAGGAAGGCCAGTGCACCGCCTGCAAGTCCTTCGTGCTGGAGGGCGAGGACATCGAGCTCGACAAGTACTCCACGTTCGCGCTGCCCGACTTCGAGAAGGAGGAAGGCTACACACTGCTGTGCCGGGCGCACGTGTACGAGGACGTGACGATCGAGCTGCTCAACTACGACGAGGACATGATCCGGTCGGGACTGCCGATCATCGACGCGGTGGCCGAGGTCGTGGCCAACGACCCGGTCACCCACGATCTGCGGCGCCTGGTGCTGCGGCTGGTGGAGCCGACCGAGATCAAGTTCTTTCCCGGGCAGTACGTGGACATCACCGTCCCGGGCACCGAGGAGACCCGGTCGTTCTCGATGGCCAATACCTCGGCCCGGGAGGGGGGTCTGCTCGAGTTCGTCATCAAGGTCTACCCGGACGGGCTGTTCTCCCACTTCCTCGACTCGCAGGTGCAGATCGGGGACCGGCTGGACATATCGGGCCCGTTCGGCGTCTTCACCCTGCGCGAGGGTGATGACATCGATCTGGTCTTCGTCGGCGGCGGGGCCGGGATGGCGCCCATCCTGGCCCTGCTCCGGTCCATGGCCGAACGCGGCATCAGCCGCAAGGCCACCTACTACTACGGTGCGCGGGGCCGCCGCGACCTGTGCTTCGAGAAGGAACTGCGCGGGCTGGAAGAGGCACTGCCCAACTTCCGGTTCGTGCCCGCGCTGTCCGAGCCTGCCGACGGCGACGACTGGGACGGGGAGACCGGCCTGATCACCGACGTGGTGCAACGGCACGAGAACGACCTGAAGAACACGCACGCCTACGTGTGTGGCCCGCCGCCGATGGTGGAGGCGGCGATCCCGTTGCTCGAGCGTCTCGGCGTCCCGGAGAAACGCATCTACTACGACAAGTTCACCACAACTGGCGAGCCTGGCGAACAGTAAGGGAGACCCACATGACAACCGCGCCAGCAGAACGCAGTGTTCCCAAGCCGGTATTCACCGACGCCGAAGCCGGTGCGAAGGAGTTCCCGGACTCGAACTCGCGCAGGTTCAACTACTACACGCCGGCCAAGCGCAAGCAGAGCCACTACGAGGACGTGACCGTCGAGGTCCAGCCCGATCCGCGGCACTACCTGGCGCAGGGCTGGCTGTACGGGTTCTCCGACGGCCGGGGTGGTTACCCCCTGGACTGGACAGCGCTCAAGGCGTGGGGATCGGACCGGCCTGAGCCGGAACGCTATCCGGGATCGGGCGGCAAGGGTTACGACTGGCCCGCGCTGGGCTGGCATGAGTTCCGCGACCCGAACGAGGAGTGGGAACTCACCCTCTACCGGTACAACGCCAACGTGGTCCGGCAGCTGAACCAGAACGTCGACGCGGCCCGGGCGGCCAAGGCGTTCGAGCAGTGGAGCCCGAACTGGGTTCGTTTCGTCGAGCGGAACATCGGCGCGTGGATGCACGTCGACCACGGCCTGGGGCTGTACCTGTACGCGAACGCCAACCGCCGGGCGCCGACCAACATGCACAACAACGCGATCTCGGTGAACAGCATGCACCGGATCCGGTCGGCCCAGGACCTGGCGCTGTACAACCTCACCCTCAGCGAGGAGATCGACGGCTTCGACGGCTCGGCGCACCTCGACACCTGGAACAACGACCCGGCATGGCAGGGCGTCCGGGAGACCGCCGAGCAGCTGACCGCCATCGACGACTGGTGCGAGGCCATCTTCGCGGCGAACGTGGTCTTCGAGCCGCTGGTCGGTGAGCTGTTCCGCAGCCACCTGGTGCAGCACGCGGCCCCGCGCAACGGCGACTTCGTCACGCCCACGGTGGTCGGTGCCGAGGAGTACGACTTCGCAGAGCGCGACCTGCGCTACACGAGGGCCATGTTCGAGCTGCTGACCAGCGACCGGGAGTTCGCCGACCACAACAAGGCGCTGCTGCAGCAGTGGCTGTCGGTCTGGGTGCCGCGCGCCATCGGGGCGGCCCGCCGGCTGCAGCCGCTCTGGTCGCAGCCCGACGCGAAGCCCCCCCGTTTCGAGGATGGCCTGGACGCGGCCAAGGCCCGGTTCCAGGGCATCATGTTCGATCTCGATCTGGAATCACCGAAGGAGCTGGCGCAGTGACCACGTTCACCACGGCGGAAAGCCCGTTCAAGTCCGATAACACGGCCTCCAACATGTGCGGATTCACCCTGATGAACAATCAGGTCGGCGCGGTCGTAGCCCAGGTCATGAGCGCCGAGCCCAATGTGAAGGTGACGCCCCTGCCGTCAATGATCCGGGTCAACGCGGTCCGGCGCATGGACGTGGTCTACGACGAGGTCTCCGAGGCCCTGGGCGAGGAACCCGGCTACTTCGACGCCGCGGAGTTCGAGGAGAACATGTCAACGCACTACGGCCGCATGATCCACCTGGACGACCGGACGATCATGTTCGCTAATCCTGAGGACGCGGCCGAGTACATCGATTTCGATCTGCAGGCGCGTTAGGGCTTGCGGTAGCCGGGCCCAGCGGCTCTGCTGGTACCAGCACTCTCGCTGGTACCAGCGGCCGCGGGGCCCGCAGCCGACTGGGCTGGCCGCCTCACCCGCCACCACGCTACGCACGACATTCGGCCCACAAGGAGGCATTCGTGTACGAAAAGGATGGCGAGAAGTATTTCGTTGTCGATAGTCATATGCACTACTGGAATGCGGCCCCGGACAACTGGGTACCAGGCGCCGAGCAGTACGCCAAGGGCTGGATCGAGTGCTTCCACGCTTACCAGGGGCTGGGCCCGCCCGAGACCCACTGGACCATCGAGCACTTCCAGAAGTACTCAGAAGACGACCTGATGAAGGACGTCTTCGAAGACGGGCACGTGGACGTGGCCATCTTCCAGCCGACAGACCTGAAGGAGTGGTACAAGGAGGGTTTCAACACCACCAAGCGCAACAGTGAGATGGGCCGCAAGCACCCCGGGAAGTTCATCTACAACACGAACTTCGATCCCCGGGACAGCGACGCGGGCCTGGATGAGCTCAAGCGCAATGTGGAGGAGTACGGCTCCAAGGGCGTCAAGCTGTACACCGCGGAGTGGAACAACGGCTCGCGCGGGTACAAGCTGAGCGACCCGGGGGCGTACCGCTACCTGGAGGCGGCGCAGAACCTCGGGATCAAGAACATCCACGTGCACAAGGGCCCGACGATCTGGCCCCTGGACAAGGACGCGTTCGACGTTTCCGACATCGATCACTGTGCGACCGACTTCCCCGACCTGAACTTCATCATCGAGCACGTGGGCCTGCCGCGGATCGAGGACTTCTGCTTCATGGCCACCCAGGAGCCCAACGTGTACGCGGGCCTGTCCGTGGTCATCGGCGGCCTCATGTATGCCCGGCCGGCGTTCTTCGCCAAGGTCATGGGCGAGCTGCTGTTCTGGGTCGGCGAGGACAAGATGACCTTCGGCAGCGACTACGGCATCTGGGAGCCGAAGTGGCAGATCGAGGGCTTCGTGGACTGGGAGATGCCGGACCGCGAAGAGCTCGCCGAATTCCCGAAGCTGGGCGTCAACGGCAAGAAGAAGATCCTTGGCCTCAACGCGGCCAAGCTGTACAACATTGACGTGCCGCCCGAGTTCCAGCTCAAGAACGGCGGCACCCCGGGCGCCCATGAGGTGCTCGGCGGCCAGGACGCCGATGACTCGCACGTGGCTGCGGGAGCATGACGGTCTCTGCCACCAGCGGATCAGGCGGTGCGGCTCCGGAGGGACGTCCCTCCGGAGCGCACCGCGACCGCATCCTGGCCGCGCTGGACACGGTGCGCGACCCCGAGCTGGACCAGCCGGTTACCTCGCTCGGCTTCGTGTCCGGCTGCACCGTGTCCCCGGACGGGGACGTGCAGGTCCGGCTGCGGCTGCCCACGTACTTCTGCGCACCCAATTTCGCCTTCCTGATGGTGGCTGATGCCTACGACGCGGTGACCGCCACCCCGGGGGTGCGCCACACCGAGATCGTGCTGGAGGATCACTTCGCCTCGGACGCGATCAACGGCGGGGTGGCCGCCCGGGCGGGATTCGCCCGGTCCTTCGACGGGGAGGCGGTCGGCGAGCTGCATGAGCTGCGCGCCGACTTTCTGCGTAAGGCGGTGATGGCCGGCACCGACCAGGTATGCCGGCCGCTGCTGGCCGCCGGGACCGAGCCGCCGCAGCTGCTCGGCATGACCCTGGGCGACGTGCCGGCGTCCCGCGCCCTGGACCGCCTGCGGGAGCGCCGCGCCGAGCTCGGGCTGCCCGCGGGCGACGACGCACCGCTGCTCATCGACCCGCAGACCGGCGCGCCGGTGGCCGGGGACGCCGTGCCGCTGCACCTGCGGCGGGCCCAGGTGACCCGGGTCAGCATCGATGCGAACGCCGGCATCTGCCGCGGCATGCTGCGGCACAGGTACAACAACAGCTCAGGGCTAGGCCAGGAGGACCAGTGAAGGCTGTCCGCTTGCATGCGTTTCACTCCCAGCCGCAGATCGATGAGGTGCCGGAGCCGGTCATCAGCGGCCCGCTCGACGTCATCGTGAAGATCGGCGGCGCCGGTGTCTGCCGCACCGACCTGCACATCATCGAGGGCCAGTGGGACGCGGCTATGCATACCCCGCTGCCCTACATCCTGGGCCACGAGAACGCGGGCTGGGTGGAGCAGGTCGGCTCGGCCGTGACCAACGTGGCCGTCGGCGACACGGTGATCATGCACCCCACGCCCACCTGCGGGCTGTGCCGGGCCTGCCGGTACGGCGACGACATGCACTGCGAGAACAGTGAGTTCCCGGGCCTGTCCCGGGACGGTGGGATGGCCGAGTACCTGCTGACCTCGGCCCGGGCCTGCGTCAAGCTCGACCCGCAGACCCAGCCCCAGGATGTGGCCGCGCTGGCCGACGCGGGGATCACCGCTTACCACGCGGTCCGCAAGGCCATCCCAATGCTCTACCCCGGCACCACCTGCGTGGTGACCGGCGCGGGCGGCCTCGGTCACATCGGCATCCAGTGCCTGGCCGCGCTGACCGCGACCAGGATCATCGTGGTGGACCGCAACCCGGACGCGCTGAAGCTAGCCGAGCAGCTGGGCGCGCACCACACCGTGGTCGCCGACGGCGGGCAGGTGGACGCGGTACGCAACCTCACCGGTGGCCGCGGGGCCAACGTCGTGCTCGACTTCGTGGCCGAGCAGGACGCCGAGGCCGACAGCTGGGAGATGACCGGCGAGGCCGGCTCGTTGTTCGTCATCGGCTACGGCGGCACGCTGCACATCCCGACTCTGGACATCATCTCGACCGAGCGGAACGTCATCGGCAACATCGTCGGCACCTACAACGACCTGGCCGAGCTGATGGCCCTGGCCCAGGCGGGCAAGGTGACCCTGCACACCAGGACCTACGCGCTGGACAGCGCCGTGGAGGCATTCGCCGATCTCGACGCGGGGCGGGTCCGCGGCCGCGCCATCCTCGTGCCCTGACCGGGCCGGAATCCGCCACTAACTGAAGACCCCAGGTCAAGGAGGACTGATGGCTAAGGAACTGCGTTTCGGTGCGGACGCTCGCGGCCTGCTGCTGGCCGGAGTGGACAAGCTGGCCGAAGCCGTGAAGTCAACGCTGGGGCCCAAGGGGCGCAACGTCATCCTGGAGAAGATCACCGGGTCACCCGTGGTCACCAACGACGGTGTGACGATCGCCCGGGAGATCCACCTCAAGGACCAGTTCGAGAACATGGGCGCCCAGCTGGTCAAGGAAGCCGCCATCAAGACCAACGACATCGTCGGTGACGGCACCACCACGGCGACCGTGCTGGCCCAGGCGATCATCCAGGAGGGCATGCGGGCGATCGGGGCCGGCGCCAACCCGGTGCTGGTCAAGCGGGGCATCGACGTCGCGGTGGACCGCCTGGTCAGCCACTTGCAGCAGGCCGCGCACCCGGTGCAGACCGAGCAGGACTACCAGCGGGTCGCGGCTATCTCGGCCAACGACGACGAGGTGGTCGGCGGCGTGATCGCCAAGGCCGTGCACACGGTGGGCGAGCAGGGCATCGTCACCGTGCAGGAGTCGGCCGCCAACGGGATGAGCGTCGACTTCATCGAGGGGTTCGAGTTCGACAACGGGTACCTGTCGCCGTACATGGTGACCAACCCGGCCAGCCTCGAGGCGATCGTGGACGAGCCCTACCTGCTGCTGTGCAGCGAGAAGATCACCAAGGTGCAGCAGCTGATGCCGCTGCTGGACAAGATCATGCGGGCGCCTCGGCCACTGGTCATCCTGGCCGAGAACGTCGAGGGCACGGCGCTGTCCATGCTGGTGCACAACCACGTCAACGGGATATTCCAGTGCGTGGCGGTGCGGGCCCCCGGTTTCGGGGACCGCCGGCTGCACAAGCTGGAGGACATCGCGGCCATCACCGGCGGCGCGGTGTGCAGCAAGCACTCGGGTTTCACGGTGGAAACGATGACCGTGGACCAGCTGGGCCGGGCCGCGCAGGTCCGGGTCACCGCCGACGAGACCGCGATCATCGGCGGCTACGGCTCCGCGGAGGACATCGACTTCCGGCTCGGCCAGCTCCGGGCCGAGCTGGAGCGGGCCACGTTCGGGGTGGACGAGGACGTGCTCACCGAGCGGATCGGCGCGCTCTCCGGCAAGGTAGCGGTGATCAGGGTCGGCGCGCCGACCCCGGCGGAACTCAAGGAACTCCAGCACCGGGTGGAGGATGCGCTGGCCGCGACGCGGGCGGCGATGGCCGAGGGCATCGTGGCCGGCGGCGGGGCAGCGCTGCTGCACGCCTCGGGCGCACTGGATGACCTGCAGGTCAAGGACGACTACGCCACCGGGGTGGAGATCGTCCGCCGGGTGCTGACCGCGCCTGCCTTCCTGATCGCCGCGAACGCTGGCTACTCGGGCGAGGAAGTCGTGGCCCGGCTGGCCCAGCTCGGCCCGGACGAGGGCTTCGACGCGCTGCAGGGCCGGTATGGGAACATGATCGATATGGGCATCATCGACCCGCTGCGGGTGGCCCGCTCGGCATTGCAGAACGGGGCCTCGGTCGCCGGCCTGCTGCTCACCACGAACACCCTGGTGGCGGAGGAGCAGACGCCGTGGGGTGGCAGCGCCGCGCTGATGACGGAGTACGGCCCGCTGGACGAGGGCCTGAACCAGCCGTCGCCGGATTCCAGCACGCCGCAGTCGCTCGGACTCGGCCCGTCGGTCGGTTAGGGCACCGGCCAATGGCGGCAGATCCCGCGCTGCCGCTGGCCGGTTCCCCCGAGCCCGCACAGGTCCAGAGCGGGCTGCGCGTGCTGCGCTCGCGCGGCCGGGTGCGCGGGATTGTGGCCCTGCTCGGCCCGGCCTTCGTCGCGTCGGTCGCCTACATCGACCCCGGTAACTTCGCTACCAACGTCTCGGCCGGGGCCGAGTTCGGCTACACGCTGGCCTGGGTCATCGTCGCCGCCAACCTGATAGCCATGCTGGTGCAGTACCTCTCGGCCAAGGTCGGCGTGGCCACCGGCCAGGACCTGCCCGAGCTGTGCCGGGCCCAGTTCCCCCGCGCAGTGTCCCGTGGCCTGTGGGTGCAGGCGGAAGTCATCGCGATGGCCACCGACCTGGCGGAGTTCGTCGGCGCCGCCATCGGCCTGAACCTGCTGTTCCACGTGCCGCTGCAGGCTGCCGGGCCGATGACCGCGCTGGTCGCCTTCGGCATCCTGGCCCTGCAGCAGCGCGGCTACCGCCGGTTCGAGCTGGCCATCGCCGGACTGCTCGGCATCGTGTTCCTGGGCTTCCTCTACGACCTGACCGCGGTGCACGTGGACCCGGCCGCGCTGGCCAGCGGCCTGATTCCGGGGTTCGCCGGGTCGGGCGCCACGCTGCTCGTCGCGGGGATCATCGGGGCAACGGTCATGCCGCACGTGGTGTACCTGCACTCGGCGCTGACCAAGTCCCGGGTGAGCTGCAACGGCGACGAGGAGCGCCGCGAGCTGCTGCGCTTCCAGCGGCTCGACGTGATCATCGCGCTCGGCGCGGCCGGGCTGATCAACCTGTCCATGCTGGTGATAGCGGCCGCGATGGCCAGCCAGGCCGGCGGCCTGGAGCTGGCCTCGATCGCCGCCGCGCACGATGGCCTGGGCCGGCTGGTCGGCGGCGGCGCGGCACTCGCCTTCGCGGCCGCGCTGCTCGCCTCCGGCCTGTCCTCCTCCAGCGTCGGCACCTACGCCGGCCAGGTGGTCATGCAGGGCTTCATCAACCGGCGCATCCCGCTGTTCCTGCGCCGCGCGCTGACCATGCTGCCCGCGCTGGTGGTGCTGGAACTCGGCCTGCCCCCCACCGGCAGCCTGGTGATCTCCCAGGTGGTGCTGTCCTTCGGCATCCCGTTCGCGCTGGTCCCGCTGGTGCTGCTGACCCGCCGGGCGGACGTGATGGGGCCGCTGGTCAACCGCCGGATCACCACGATGGCGGCGGCGCTGGTCACCGCGATGATCGTGGTCCTGAACGGCTACCTGCTGTACGCCACGTTCAGCTGAACCCGGCCCGGCCCGGCGCGCCCTGGCCGGGTACGCTCATCCGCATGACGTCAGGGCAGGCGGAAGTGGACCAGGCGATGATGACGGCGGCCCTGGCGCAGGCCGAGGCGAGCCTGGCGGCGGGCGGCGTCCCGGTCGGCGCGGTGCTGGCCAGCGGCCCGGAGGTCATCGCCGCCGGGCACAACGAGCGGGTCCAGCTCGGCGACCCGGTGGCGCACGGCGAGATCGCCTGCCTGCGCAACGCCGGCCGGCAGCCGTCCTACCGGCAGATGACGCTGTACACGACGTTGTCCCCGTGCCAGATGTGCACCGGTGCCATCCTGCTGTTCCAGATCCCGCGGGTGGTCGTCGGCGAGGCCGGGACGTTCGCCGGTGACCTGAAGTTCCTGGCCGACCGCGGGGTCTCGGTGACGCTGCTGGACGACCAGCGCTGCATGGCCGTCATGCGGGAGTTCCAGGAGCGTTACCCGGCAGTGTGGAGCGAGGATATCGGCGGCCGGTAGCCGGGACGACAATCGGCGGACACCCCCAGACAACCCGCCGCCCTGGCCGCCACGGCGGGTGCCCGCGCGGCGGGCCGGGTCCCACCCCCCCCGGGGACTCGGCCCGTCGCCCTTCGCCTCAGCGGCTGAAGTCCACCGCGGTGGTGTTGGCCCCGCTGATCACCACCGCGACCGCCTCGCCCGGGCCCGGCTCATACTGGCCAGATAGCACCGCGGCCAGCGCGGCGCAGCCACCGGGCTCGGCCACCAGGCGGAGCCGGTCCCAGAGCAGTTCCTGCGCGCGGCCGATGTCTTCGTCGCTGACCAGCACCACCTGCCGGACCACAGCCGAGATCACCGCGAACGTATGCTCCCCCACCCGGCGCGGGGCCAGCGAGTCGATGGCCACACTGCCGACCTCGGCATCCACCGGCTGGCCCGCCGCCAGCGCCCGGGTCAGTGTCGGCGCACCGCGGGGTTCCACGCCGACGATGGCCGGCCGGTCCCGGCGGTGCTGGTAGGCGGCGCAGATCCCGGCCAGCAGCCCGCCGCCGCCCACGCTGGCCAGCACGGCCGGGGCCGATGGGACCTGGCGCTGGAGCTCGGCGCCGAGCGACCCGGCCCCGAGCACGGTCTCGGGCTGGTCGAAGGCAGGTACCGGCAGCGCGCCGGACGCGGCCACCCAGGCGTCGCAGGCGGCCAGCGCGTCGGCGTAGCTGGCCCCGCCGACGACCAGGTCCGCACCGTACCCGCGGATCCGCGAGATCTTGGCCGGCGAGGAGACGTCGGGGACGAAGATGCGGGCGGGCAGGCCCAGCGCGCGGGCCGCGTAGGCGACCGCCGCACCATGGTTGCCACCGGACGCGGCCGCCACCCCGGCCGCCGGCACCGGGCGCAGCAGCAGGTTGGCGAACGCGCCCCGGACCTTGAACGAGCCGGAGTGCTGCAGGTGCTCCAGTTTCAGCACCAGCGGCCCGGGGTCCAGGCCGAAATCTGCCCGGTCGGCGGCGAGCACCGGGGTGCAGCGCACGTACCGGCGGATCAGTGCTTCCACGGAGGCGATCGAGGGGCTGGTGCTGGCGCCGGCCACGGCCGGCGCACGACCCGGAATGCTCACAGCGCTCCCTTCCTGGACAGCATGTTATGCACTTGGGCCGGCGGCGCCGCGGGCTGTACCGTTTGCCCATGCCTGGCTCCCCGGCCGCCGTGCCGAAATCGCCGTCCCCGCGGCTCTGGCGGATGCGCCGCGCTCAGGTCGCGGTGACCGCCGGGGTGGTGGCCCTGGCCGCGGGGACCGGGGCCGGGTTAGCGGCCGGCGATGCGGCCGCCGCCGCGGCGATAGCCGCCGCCGCGCTGGGCGGGCTGGCCGCCCTCTGGTTCGCCCGCAACCGGGTCCGCGCCTGGTCCTACACCGAGCGCGACGAGGATCTCATCGTCGCCCGCGGCGTCCTGGTCCGGCGGCTGTCGGTCGTACCGTACGGCCGGATGCAGTTCGTCGACGTCACCGCGGGACCGGTGGAGCGCGCATTCCAGCTGGCCACGGTGAAGCTGCACACGGCGGCGGCAGCGAGCGACGCGCGGATCCCCGGGCTGGAGCGGGCGGAAGCCGCCCGGCTGCGGGACCGGCTGGCCGAGCTGGGCGAGGCGACGGCAGCGGGCCTGTGACCCGCATCGCGGCCGGGGGCTGGCACCGGCTGCACCCGGCGTCACCGCTGGTCCGCTCGGGCCGGGCCACCCTGGGCGTGCTGGTCCTGATCGGCATCTCCGCGACCGGTGAGTTCGGCCGGAGCGGGTCGCATCTGTACGACGGCATCCTGGCCACGGTGATCGCGCTCGGCGCGGTGGTCAACTGGCTGGTCACCCGCTGGAAGCTGGACGGGGCCACGCTGTGCATCGAGACCGGCCTGCTGCGCCGCGATTCCCGGCAGCTGCCGGTGGCCCGGATCCAGGCGGTCGACGTGGCCCGGCCGTTCCTGGCCCGCGCCCTGGGCCTGGCCGAGCTGCGGGTCCGGCTGGCCGGCTCCAGCCACGCCGACGGCCGCCTGGCCTACCTGACCGAGCAGGCCGCGCTCGACCTGCGGGCCCGGCTGCTGGCCGCGCACCACGGGCTGGACCCGGCTACCCCGGAGCCGGACGAGGCGGTGCTGGCCAGCGTGCCGGCCGGCCGCCTGGTGGGCTCGGTCCTGGCCTCCAGCGCGAGCCTGCTGCTCGCCCTGCTGGTCGCCGAGGTGGTGGTGCTGGTGACCTGGCCGGCGGTGACCGCCGCCACCGGCGGCATGCTCGTCATCTGGCTGCTCTCGCTGGCCCCGCTGGTCTGGCGCCGGGTGTCCACCGAGTACGGCTTCACCGTGGCGCAGGCCCCGGACGGGATCCGGATCAGGCGCGGCCTGCTCGGCACGGTGGCCGAGACCGTCCCGCAGCGGCGGGTGCAGGCGGTACGGATGATCGAGCCGCTGCTGTGGCGCCCGCTGGGCTGGTGCCGGCTGGAGATCGACGTGGCCGGCTCACCCGGCCGGGACTCCGCCGACGGGCCGGGCCGGATGCGCAAGACCCTGCTGCCGGTCGGTCACCCCGATCTGGCCTGGCAGCTGATGCGGCTGGTGATCGGCGGTGCGCCGCCCCCGCTGAGCAAGCCACCGCCCCGGGCCCGGTGGAAGGCCCCGCTCAGCTATCACTTCCTGGCCGCCGGGCACGACGGCGCCACCGCGATGGGCGTCACCGGCCGGATCCGGAAGGTGACCACCTGGCTGCCGCTGGAGAAGGCGCAGAGCGTGCGGATGGTCACCGGGCCGGTGCAGCGCCACCTGTCACTGGCTACCGTGCATGTCGATGCGGCCGGCCGGGACGTCCGGGCCCAGTTCCGGGACTGGCCGGCCAGCCGGGCCGCCCGCCTGCTCGAGGAACTCGCCGCGCGCTCGCGGGAAGCCCGCCGCCGGGTGCCCGAGCGCGGCGTGCCGCCGCCAGCCGCGCCGCCAGCCGCGCCGCAGGTGCCGGTACCGCCGCCGCGCTAAGCAACCAGGGCGGCCCCGGTGAACGCCGCCCACAGCGACGCGTACGCGCCGTCGGCGGCCAGCAGTTCCTCGTGGGTGCCCTGCTCGACCACCCGGCCGCCGTCGATCACGGCGATCCGGTCCGCGCGGGCCGCCGTGGTGAGCCGGTGCGCCACCAGCAGCGTGGTGCGCCGGTCGGTCAGCCGCTCGGTCGCGTCGATCACCGCCGCCTCGGCCGCCAGGTCGAGCGCGGCCGTCGCCTCGTCCAGCAGCAGGATGTCCGGGTCGATCAGATAGGCGCGGGCCAGCGCGATCAGCTGGCGCTGCCCAGCCGACAGGTTGCGGCCGCGTTCGGTGATCTCGTGGCCGAATCCGCCGGGCAGCCGGCCGATCATGTTCAGCGCGCCGACGGCCCGGGCCGCGGCCACCACCTCGGCATCGCTGGCGTCCGGCCGGCCATAGGCGACCGCGTCCCGGACGGTACCCGCGAACAGGTACGGCTCCTGTGGCACCACACCCAGCCGCCGCCGGTAGCTGGCCAGGTCGTAGTCCCGCACGTCCACCCCGTCCACCAGCACCGCGCCGCTGGTCACGTCGTAGAACCGGGCCACCAGCTTGACGATGGTGGATTTGCCCGCGCCGGTCTCCCCGACCAGGGCCACCGTCTCGCCCGGCGCCACCACCAGGTCCACCCCGGTCAGCGCGGGGCGCTCGCCAGCCGCGTAGCTGAAGCCCACGTCGCGGAACTCGATCCGGGCGCTGGCCCGCCCGGCCGGGCGGGGGTGCGCGGATTCCGGGGTGCTGGTCGGCGTGCGGAGCAGCGCGCCGATCCGGCGCAGCCCGACCGCGGCCTGCTGGTAGCCATCGAACACCTGGGACAGCTGCTGCACCGGGGAGAACAGCATGTCGATGTACAGCAGGTAGGCCACCAGTGCGCCGGCGGTGAGCAGGCCGCTGCGCATCTGGCCCGCCGCGACCAGCAGAACCAGCGCGCTGGCCGCGGTGGACAGCGACTGCACGAACGGGAAGTACACCGCGATATAGCGCTGGGCCCGCAGCCGCGACCGCCGGTAGGCGTCGCTCAGCCCGGTGAAGGTGGCCAGGTTGTGCGCCTCGCGCCGGAACGCCTGGGTGACCCGGAGCCCGGCCACGTTCTCCTGCAGGTCCGCGTTGACCGCCGAGACCTTTTCCCGCGCGTCGGTGTACGCCCGCGACGACCGGACCCGGAACAGCGCCGTGGCCAGCGCCACCAGCGGGACCAGGGTCAGCACGGTCAGCCCGAGATTCAGGTTGATGATCAGCAGCGCGATCATCACACCGATGAAGGACAGCCCGGAGTTGACCATGGTGATCAGCCCGGTCTGCAGGAACGAGGACAGCGCGTCCACGTCTGTGGTCATCCGGGTCATGATCCGGCCGGACATCTCGCGCTCGTAGAAGTCCAGCCCGAGCCGCTGCAGCTGGGCGAATATCTTGACCCGCAGCGTGTACAGCACGCGCTCGCCGTTCCGCCCGACCACCACGGTCTGGACCGCGTTGATGGCCCAGTCCGCGGCCACGATGGCCAGCGCGATCCCCGCGATGAGCAGCACGGCGCGCAGCACGCCGGTCTCCACGCCGTGATCGATGCCACCCCGGACCAGTGCGGGCATGGCCAGGCCGGCCAGCGCGTCCAGGCCGTCCAGCACCAGCCCGGCCAGCAGGCCGACCGCGAACGGGCGGAGCACCTGGCGCAGGGTGAAATGCGGGGCGGCGGCCCGCGCCCAGCCCAGGTTCACCCCGGGCTTATCGGCGGCCGGCGGCAGCGCGTCCACCCGGGCCAGCAGCTCCGGTGACGCCGGGATGCCAGCCATCATGCTGGTCACCGCGCCACCGCCGCCACCGCCCCGGCCACCGGTACGCCCGCGCGCGCCGACCCGGCCGGCGGGCCGGGCCGCGCCGGGCAGCGAACCCAGCCCGGTCAGCTCCGCGGGCCCGGCCGGCGCCGGGCCGGCGGGCCCGGGAGCAGCGGGCACCACAGCCAGTTCCACCGCGTCGGTGCCCTCGGCGTCGTCGTCCGGGCCGGTGATCAGCTGGCGGTACAGCGGGCAGCGCTCCTCCAGCTCGTCATGCGTGCCGCAGTCGACCAGGCGGCCCTCGTCGAGCACGGCGATCCGGTCGGCCAGCTGCAGCGTGGACCGGCGGTGCGCGATGAGCAGGGTGGTCCGGCCGGCCATCACCTGTCGCAGCCGGTCGTGGATGCCCGCCTCGACCTTCGGGTTGACCGCTGAGGTCGCGTCGTCCAGCACCAGGATGCGGGGGTCGGTGAGCAGCGCGCGGGCCAGCGCCACCCGCTGCCGCTGGCCCCCGGACAGGGTCAGCCCCTGTTCCCCGATCACCGTCTGGTACCCCTGGGGCAGGTCGGCGATGAACCCGCCCGCCTCGGCCGCCTCCGCGGCCGCGGCGATCTGCTCCTGGGTGGCGCCCGGCCGGCCGTACCCGATGTTCGCGCTGACGCTGGCGGAGAACAGGAAGCTGTCCTCGCTGACCAGGCCGATCGCGGCGCGCAGCGACTGCCGGGTCAGGTCGCGGACGTCCTGCCCGCCGACCCGGAGGCTGCCCCCGGTCACGTCATAGAAGCGCGGCAGCAGCTGTGCGATGGTGGACTTGCCCGAGCCCGACGGGCCGACCAGGGCGACGGTCTCACCCGCCGGGACGTGCAGCGTCAGCCCGCGCAGCACCGGCTGGCCCGGCTGGTAGCCGAAGGTGACATCGTCCAGCTGCACGCCGGCCGGGCCCGGCCCGAGGGGCACCGCGCCCGGCCGGTCGGTGATCGCCGGCCGGGAGTCGATCACCTCGAACACCCGGATCACGCTGGCCCGCGCCTCCTGGCCCATGGTCACCAGGCTGGCCAGCGCGCGTACCGGCCCCACCATCTGCATCAGGTAGGAGGAAAAGGCTACGAAAGTGCCCAGCGTGATCGAGCCCTGGATGGCCAGCCAGCCGCCCAGCGCCAGCACCCCGACCTGGCCCAGCGCCGGCACCGACTGCAGGGCCGGGTTGTACCGGGCCATCAGCCGGACCGCACGCACCCGGGACGCGTACAGCCGCCTGCTGGCCCGCTCCAGGCGGCCGATTTCCTGTTCCTCCTGGCCGAAGCCCTTGACCACGCGCACCCCGGTCACCGCACCGTTGACCACGCCGGCCACCGCGGCCGACTGCTGCTGTGCGTCCCAGCTGGCCGGGAACAGCATCCGCCGGGAGGCGACCGAGATGACCCACAATGCGGGTCCCACGGCCAGCGCGATCAGGGTCAGGACCGGGGACAGCACGGCCATGATGGCCAGCGAGACGACGAACAGGACCGCGTTGCCCATCAGCATCGGGACCATGCCGAGCAGGGCCTGCACCATGTTCAGGTCAGAGATCGAGCGGCTGACCACCTGGCCGGTGTGCAGCTGGTCCTGCCGGGCGCCGTCCAGCCGGGACAGCGACCGGAACATGTCCGTCCGCAGATCGTGCTGCACGTCCAGGGACACCTGGCCGCCGCGGTACCGGCGCAGGTACAGCCCGGCGAAGCTGGCCAGCGCGGCGCCGAACAGCGCCACCGCCAGCGGCCACACCGCCTGGTGGCCGTGACCCACCAGGTCGTCCACGATCTGCCGCTGGATCAGCGGGATACCCGCGGCGACCGCGGTCACCACCAGGGTGCCGCTCAGGGCCAGCACCACGTTGCGCGGGTACCGCCAGCAGTACCGGATCAGCCGGCGCAGCCAGCCGGCGCCAGCGGCCACCGTACGGTGACCGGTCCCACCGCGCTTAGCCACCGCCTTTCTGCGGGGGAGCGCTGCCGGGCTGGGGTGCTGCTGCGTGTTCGTGACCTGGTTCCTTTCCGTCCCGGTGGGCCGCGTTGTGCGCGGCCCGGTGCGCCTCGGCCAGCTGGCCGAGCGCACTCAGCACTGCGGCGGGCTCACCGGTCGCCTCCAGCAGCCGCCCGAGCCAGGCCGTGTAGGCCGCGTCGGCCCGGTCCAGCGCGGCCCGGCCCGCCGGGGTCAGCGACAGCCGGACCACCCGGCGGTCGCCCGGCTCCGCGGTCCGGCTGGCGTAGCCCGCGGCGACCAGGCCGTCCGCGATCGCGGTCAGCGTGGGCTTAGCCACGGCCAGCCGCTGCGCGAGCCGGGTAGACCGCTCACCGCCGGCCGCCGCCAGCTTCATGATCCGGTACTGGGACGGGGTCAGCCCGGCGTTGACGCACTCCAGCCCGCGGTACAGCCGGAGGATGGCCAGCACCGCCTGGGCGATGTCGGCTTCCCCGGATGCTTGGTGCGCTCCGCTCACAGTTAGCTAGTCTAACAACTGGCCATCGCCGGTTCATCCCGGCCAGCGCTGTGTGATACTCACCGTGCCCAGCACATCGCGGGAAGCCATAAGTCATGGGGGCAGCTGTGCCGCACCGAGCCAGCCGGCCGTGGATCAGGAAGCCGGCCGTGCTGGTCGCGGTGGCGGCGGCCGTGCTCGCCGTGGCCGGGGCGGCGGTGACCGTGGCCGCGGTGCGGCACTCGCCGCCGCGGCCTGCCGCCGGGCCGGTGCCGTCCGGCCTGCCGGACCCCGGCCGGCTGACCGCCGGCCAGCTGGCGGGCCAGCGGGTGATCTACAGCTATCCGGGGCTCACCCCGCCGGCCGCCCTGCTCCAGCTGATCCGCCGGGGCGAGGCCGCTGGGGTGATCTTCTTCCCCGGCAACATCTCCAGCCCGGCCCAGCTGGCAGCGGTGGCACGGCAGCTGCAGCGGGCCAGCATGAGCCCGGGCAGCCCGGTGCGCGAGCCGCTGCTGCTGATGACCGACCAGGAAGGCGGCGAGGTGCGCCGCCTGCCCGGCGCGCCCGGGCTGTCGGAGAAGCAGGTCGGCCAGTCGCCGCACCCGGCCGCCGCCGCGCGCGGCGCCGGCGCGGGCGCCGCGGCCAACCTGCGCCGGGCCGGCCTGAACGTGAACCTCGCCCCGGTGCTCGACGTGTACCGCGCCGCGGGCGACTTCATCGACCAGTACGGCCGGTCCTACAGCCGTGACGCGCGGCAGGTGGCCGCGCTCGGGGCCGGCTTCATCCGGGCGGAGCAGGACGCTGGCGTGCCCGCCACGGCCAAGCACTTTCCCGGCCTCGGGGCGGCCGCCCGCGGCCAGGACACCGACCATGTCCCGGTCACGGTGAACGTGCCCGCCACCACCCTGCGCCAGGTCGACGAGCTGCCTTACCAGGCCGCGGTCAGAGCCGGGGTGCGGCTGGTCATGCTCTCCTGGGCGGTGTACCCGGCGCTGGACCCGGCCTACCCGGCCGGGCTGTCGCACACGGTGGTCCAGGGTGAGCTGCGCCAGCGGATCGGCTTCCGGGGCGTGACGATCACCGACGCGCTGGGCGCGGGCGCGCTGCGCCCGTTCGGCGCGGTCAGCCACCGCGGCCAGCTGGCCGCGGTGGCCGGGATGGACCTGCTGCTGTGCTCGGGCGGCACGGTGAACCAGGGTGAGCAGGCCCGCCGTGGCCTGGTGGCCGGCTACCAGGACGGCCTGCTCAGCCATGACTCCTTCCAGGCGGCCGTCCGCCGGGTCCTCGCGCTGCGCGCCAGCCTGGCTCAGCCGGCCAGTTCCGGGTCGCGGAACCCGTAGCCGATGGCCGCGCTGGTCACGATCAGCGCGAACAGCGGAACGTGATCACGTGCACGCTGGTGCACCACAGGCAGATGGCGTTGAGCGTGAACAGCTCGGTGTAGATGAGGTAGAGCACGAACACGATGCCGATGATCACCGAGGCCAGCCGGGCCCACGCCACCGCCGGGAACGGCAGCCGCCACGCCCACGGCGAGGTGGCCGCGGCCAGGAACACGTAGAAGGCCAGGCCGAGCACGGCGACCGGGAACACGCCGAACACCACGGACTCCGGGCTGGTGGTCACCAGCGCGCAGTTCACCGTGCCCTTGTCCGAGCAGGCCAGGATCGACGAGCTGGTGTAGTGCGCGACCGTGAGGTAGGTGGACACGCCGAGGCCGAAGATGGCCAGCGCCCAGGTGGTCAGCTGGAACCACAGCGGGGCGATCCGGGTGGCCGGCCGGGCCTGGCTGGCCGTGGCCGCCGCGGTAGCGGCTTCCCGGCCATCCGGGCGCGAGCCCCGCGGCACCGGGCCGGGACGCCGGGCCGGGCCAGGCCGGGCCGCCGCTGGCCGGGCGGCCTCCGGCCGGCCGCCGCGGGTGCCCTTGTCCTTCTTCGCGCTGGTGCTGCCGCGGCTGGCCGCGGCAGCGGTGCTGCGGGCCTGCTTGGGGCCGGCCATCAGAGCTGCCCCTGCAATGCCTTGATAGCGGGCGAGGTGCACACACTGGACGGCTGGTTGCCGGTCGTCTTGCAGATCGCCGCGGTGATCATGTTGGCCGCGCCGTCCGCACCCTGGGCGATCTGGCTCGTCCCGTCATTGAGCGCAGCCGCCACCTCAGCCCAGGTCTTGCCCTGCAGCAGCTGCGGGTTGAATTGCGCGCCATGCACCAGGTACTTGCCGCCGAAGTCGATGAACGGGATGGCGTTGGCCCCCTGGGCCGTCGTGTAAGGCGGGTTATCGTACTTGGCCGCCAGCGCCGACTGCGCCGCGGTGGGCTTCTGCAGCGGGGTGTTCTGGTCGGTGGTCTCTTCCTCCACCGGGGTGAAGGTCAGGTACTTGCTCGTGTAGCGGGACTTGTAGAAGGTCAGCGAGGGCGTGCTGGCGTACACGTCGCTGCTGGAGGAGTGGATGCCATGCAGCCCGGAGAAGGTCCCGAAGCGGCTCAGCGCCACCGCCATCGCCCACCGCTCGGTCGCACAGTACGGGCAGTACTCGGCGCCGATGTAGAGCACCTCGGGCTTGCCCGCCGAGGTCAGCGGCGGGGCGGACACGGGTGACACCGACTTGGGGTAGGCGGCCCCGCTGCCCACCGACTCCAGCGTCGCGGCGGGCACCGTGGTGAGGTCCTGGATCACGCTCGCGGGCAGCGCGGTGCCCGTAGCCGAGCTCGGCGCGCTGCTGCCACTCGAGCCGCTGAACGCCTTGAAGATCAGGAAGGCGGCCAGGATTACCAGGACGCCGAGGATGCTGCCGCCGGTGATGAATATCCGGTTGCGCATCTCCGCCTTGCGGGCCGCCGCCCGCTGCGCTGCAATCTTCTCGCGGGCGGTCTCCCGCTTGATCCTGGTCGCCTTACCCATTTCCCGTCCTATTGAATGGTGCCGGTGGTGGCCAGCCAGGGACCATCGTAGGGGGCATCACCGGATGAGGCGGCCCGGAACGCGCGCTGCGACTGACTGGGTCGTGCCGTTCCCCGCAGCCCAGGCGGCGATCTGGGCCCGCGAGGTAAAGCCCAGCTTGGCCAGGATATTCGCCACGTGCCGGGCAGCGGTAGCCGGGCTGATCACCAGTTCGCGGGCGATGTCCCTGTTGCTGCAGCCACTGGCGATCAGCGTGGCGATTTCCCGTTCCCGTGGGGTCAGCGTGGGCAGCTGGCTGGGTCCTGGTGGCGGGCCGGAAGCGGCCGCCTGCGCGGCGGGCGGTCTGGGTGCGGCCCCGCTGGCCTCCGGGGCCGGCCCGGCCTGGCCGGCGGAGTGCAGCGCGAGCGACACAGCGGCATCCGCGGTCAGGCCGTGGCCCTGCTGCCAGAGCTGGCCGAAGGCCTCCTGCCCCCGGCTCCGGCCCAGCTCCAGCTGGGGCTGGGTCCGTTCCGCGGGCAGCTGGGGCAGGCCGGCCGCGGCGCGCAGCGCCGAGGCCGCCGCGATCAGCAGCACTGGCAGGTCGGCGTGCCCTTCCCGGGCGGCCAGCACTGCGAAGGCCTCCAGCCCGCGGGCCATGCCGGTCCGGGCACCGGTGATCCGGCTCAGCCGCAGGCTCTCGGCCAGGTGCTGGCGGGCGAGGCCGAGGTCGCCCTGGTCCAGGGCGACCCGGCCGATGCCGGCCAGTGCGCGGGCGATGTCCGGCCGCGAGTCGATCTCCCGCAGGATGGGCAGGGCGGCCCGGTAGCAGTCGATGGCACCCGCCGGGTCGCCGCGCAGCCGGGCCAGCGCACCGAGGCCGAGGAGGGTACGCGCCACGCCCCACTGCTGGTCGATGCCGTGCATCACGGCCAGCGCGGCCTCGCCGAGCTGCTGGGCCTCGCGCAGCTTGCCGTGCGCCGCGGCCAGCGTGGCCTGGGTGCCGAGCGCGTAGCCCTCGTTCCACCGGTTCCCGGCGTCCAGCGCCGCGTCCAGGGCCCCGGCCGCGTACTGGTCGGCGGCGGGCAGCTGCCCGGCGTGCAGGCTGGCCTCGGCCAGCACGTTGAGCGCGGTCGCGGTCCAGGTGAGCTGGCCCGCGGCCTGGCACAGCGCCAGCCCTTCCTGCGCCCAGGCCTGCGCCGTGACCGGGTCGTTCGGCATGATCAGCTGGGCCCGGCCGATGAGCGCGGCCCCGCGCACCGGCGCGGCCAGCTGAGAGCCGTCCAGGGCCAGGAACCGGGCGAACCACTCCTCGCCCTCGGCGAAGTGACCGCGGACGATCCAGCACGGCCGGACCGCGGTGGCCAGCCGCAGCCCGCTCTCCACGTCGCCCGTGGCCAGGCAGCGGCTGAGCACCTGGCGCAGGTTAGCGGCGTCCACGTCGTAGCGCCGGAACACGTCCACCGCGGCTGCCCACCCGGCCGGGATCACCGCCATCCCCACCGCCTCGGCCTGCTCCACCACGGTCAGCGCGTAGTCCCGGAGGCGCAGCTGGATGGCCGCGGACTCGCCCGCGTCGGCGAGCCGCTGGGCCGCGTACGCGCGGATGCTGTCCAGCAGCCGGTACCGCGCCTGGCCGAGCACTTCCGGCTCCACCACGACCAGGGACTTGTCCACCAGCGCGGCGGTCAGGTCGATGATCTCACCGGCCGCCAGGCGGTCATCGGCACAGACCTGCTCGGCCATCTCCAGCGACCAGCCCGCGAACACCGACAGGCGGCGCAGCAGCGCCTGCTCCGGCCCGGACAGCAGGTCATGGCTCCAGTCGATGGTCGCCCGGAGCGTGCGCTGCCGGGGCGGCGCGGCCCGGCTGCCCGGGCCGAGCAAGGTGAACCGGTCACCCAGCCGGTCGGCGATCTGCTCAGCGGACAGCACGGTCACCCGCGCTGCGGCCAGCTCGATGGCCAGCGGCACCCCATCCAGCGCCCGGCAGACCGAGGCCACCGCCACCGCGTTGCGCTCGGTGACGGCGAAACCCGGGCGGGCGGCCGCGGCCCGGTCGGCGAACAACTGGACCGCCTCATAGCCCGCGAGTTCCTGGGCATCGGGCACCGGCCCGGCGGGCGGGATATCGAGCGGGACCACCGGCCAGACGGCTTCCTGCGGGATGCGCAGCGGTTCCTGGCTGGTCACCAGGACGCGCAGCCCGGGGCAGCTGGTGAGCAGCCGCTGGCACAGCCCGGCGCACGCATCGACCAGGTGCTCGCAGCTGTCCAGCATGACCAGGACGTGCCGTTCTTCCAGCGTGCTGGCCAGCGTGTCCAGCAGCGGCCGGCCGGCCTCGCCATCCACGCCGATGAGCGTGGCCATCCGGGACACGATCAGGTCCGGTTCCCACAGATCGCCCAGCTCGACGACGCACACCCCGTCCGGGAACTCGCCGCTGACCATGCTGAGCAGCCGCAGCGCCAGGCGGGTCTTGCCGATGCCGCCCGCGCCGCACAGGGTGAGCGCTCGCGTCCGGTACAGCGCCAGCCGGAGGTCGCTCAGTTCACGTTCCCGCCCGATGAACCGGTTCGGTTCCCCAGGCAGGTAAGTCGGAAGTACCGCTGGTCCCATTTTCCTAATAACCAGGATTACCCGCTCACCGTCAGTGTCCCATCGAACGGGGCCGTCTGTCCTCAGTATGCCGGGGCGCGGCAGTATGTGCACACCTGCCGTGTCGTCCCCGGTGAGGTGAGCCTTCAGGGTTGCCTGAACGATCAGTCAGTCCAGGTGATTGGGCGGTAATTTGTTGTCCGGTGGCCGGATTACCGGCCGCCTGCGGAATTCTCTTTATTGCTGGAACAAGCGCGTCCGGCTGGATATCAGATCCCGGATCGCAGATTTCCGGGCCGGAGGCCGGCCTAGGGTTGGTCCCGTGTACGATCACGATCCCGGCGAAGTGGCCGAGCTTGGCTGGGCCGAGTTCATCGGCCGCCAGTGGGACGACATCTTCACCGCCTACCGGTCCGGCCGCGGGCGGCGGCTGCTGTGCCGCCGCTGGGCGGATCTGTTTGAGGCCGGCCTGGAGTGCCCGCCACGGCTCGCCGATGAGCTGGTCCGGGCCGAGGTGCTGGACCGGGCCGACCGGGATCTGGAGGGCACCAGGAACCCAGGTGCTCTGGTGGCTGGGATGGCCCGGCTGGTCGCCGACGTGCGCCACGACCTCATCGAGCTAGCCGAGCTGGGCGACGCGTCGGCGCAGCGGCCTGGCCTGCTGGACCGGCACGCCGAGCTGGTGGCCTTCCTGCGCGAGTACGCGGGCCTGGACAGCGGCTGACCTGGTGAGCCCCGGGCGGGCCCGCGGCCCGGGGCTCACCAGCAGCCCTGGGTCAGTGCCCGAATTCCGGGATCAGCACGCCCCGGGCGATGGTGTGGAAGCGCAGGTTGAAGCCGGCCACCGCCGGGCTCACGTCGGAGTCCACGCCCAGTTTCGCGGTGTCCAGGGCGTGCACGGCGATCACGTACCGGTGCGGCGGGTCGCCCTGGGGCGGGGCCGCGCCACCGAAGTCCTTGGTCCCGTAGTCGTTGCGCACCATGAACGCCCCGGCCGGCAGGCTCGCGCCGCCGGCCGCGCCGGCGCCCGCCGGCAGCTCGGTCACGGACGCCGGGATGTCCAGCACCAGCCAGTGCCAGAACCCGGACCCGGTCGGCGCGTCCGGGTCATACAGGGTGACGGCAAAACTCTGGGTCTCCGGCGGGAAGCCCGACCAGCGCAGGTGCGGCGAGATGTTGTCGCCGGACATGCCGAAGCTGCTGTAGACCTGTGCGTTGCTCAGCTGCTGGCCGTGCGCGACGTCGTCGCTCTGCACAGTGAATGATGGGACTGATGGGAGGAAGTCATACGGAAGCGGTGCGCGATCGGCCATGATTTCCCTACCTTTCATTAGTGACTCTCGTCTGGCCTGCCGTGGCAGTCAGCTGAGCGGCATCCCCGGAAAACCATACTGACTCCTGTGGAGGCGCCGGCCGTGACCCGTGGCCCGATGCTGTGGCTGCGCCGTGGCTGCTTCATCACCCTGCTGGTCGCGCTGGCCATCACCCCCGGCCCGGCGTCCGCGGCCCGGCCGTGCACCGCCCGGGCCTGCCCGGCGGCGGGCCACCCGGCCGCGGGCCACCGGGCCGCGGGCCAGATCCGGTGGGCCCAGCCGCTGCCCGGGTCCTGGGTGGCCCAGCGCGGGCTGGGCGGGACCACGCCGGCCCAGGGTGACGCGTACGCGGCCATGGGCGGCCAGGTCACCGCGGTCGGCATCGGCACCACGATCTACGGTTACCGGTCGGCTACCGGCCACGCCCTGTGGGTGAGCCCGCTGGGGGGTGTGCGGGCCGGGGCGCAGCTGGTCTCGGTGCGGGCCTGGCCCGGCGTGGTCACCGCCGGGCTGACCGTGCCCGGCCAGCGGCCGGGCAGCGTGGTCTCCCGGCGTGAGATGGTGCTGTCCGCGGCGACCGGGCGGCTGATCCGCTCCTACCCGGCCGCTGCCTTCGGCGGCGCGGTGCGCGCGGACGCCCGGCACACGGTGATCGTCGGCGCCACCGCGGTGACCAGCTACGACAACCGGACGGGCGCGACGGCGTGGCGCCGGCCCACCGGGCCGGCCGCGCAGGCCTGGAAGACCGACGGGAACAGCCTGTACCTGACGGTGGCCGCTGGCGGGTACCTGAGCGGCAAGCCGGTACGGGCGCTGCGCCGGATCAGCCTGCGCACCGGGCGGCAGCGGCTGATCCGGCCACCGGGCCGCTCCTTCCACGGGGTGCTGAGCCGGGCTTTCGATGGGGTGGTGCTGTTCACCGACGCGCGCGGCACGGTCGCCTACAGCGGCGCGACCGGGATGAAGCTATGGCGCCGCCACGGCGCGGTGCCGGAGAACGCGGATCCCGCCGACGCCCTGCTCTACCTGGCCGACGGGGGCACGCTGGTCGGGGTGGACCCATGGACCGGGCGGCCGCAGGCCCGGGTGCCGGCTGGGGCCACCCCGGGCCCGGCCGGGCTGTTCGCGGTCCGCGACGGGACCGTGCTCGGGCTGGATCAGGGCGCACCGGGCGGCGCGTGGGGCTACGGCGTGGCCACCCAGCAGGTGCTCTGGACCAACCCGTCGGTGCCCTGGCCGCACTACTTCGTGGACCTGTCCGGCATCGGGGGCAGCGCCGCGGCCAGCTCGCCCGCGGTCCTGCTGGCCATCTGCCGCCAGCTCGGCGGGCCCGCGCCGGGTGCTGCCGGGCCGGTGTGCCAGCGGCCAGAACTGGTCGCGCTCAACTGGTGAGTGCGATCTCGGCGGCCGGCCCGTCGGCCGGCTCGTCGGCCGGGCCGCCGCTCCGGGACCGTTCGTAGATGGCCACCGTCTCCTGGCCGATCCGGTCCCAGGAGTACCTGGACTGAGCCCGGTCCACCGACGCGATGCCGAACCCCTCCAGCAGCATGGGGCTGGCCAGCAGGGCCCGGATGCGCTGTGCGGCCAGCGCGGGGCGGCCGGGCGGGAGCAGCACGCCGGTCGTCCCGTCCACGATCGTGTCCTGGTGGCTGCCCAGGGCCGACGCCACTACCGGGACGCCACAGGCCATGGCCTCCAGCGCTACCGTGGCGAACGGCTCCCCGGTGACCAGGTCCAGCAGCAGGTCAGCCGAGCGGAGCAGCGCGGGCAGCTCGGCGTCGCTCACCCGGCCGTGGAAGACCACCCGGTCCCGCACCTGCAGGTCGGTGGCCAGCTGGGCCAGCGCCCGGTACATCTTGTCCCCGCGCAGCTTGCTGCGGGCTGGGCCACCCGCGATGACCAGCTCAGCGTCCGGGATGTCGGCCAGCGCGCGGACCGCGATGTCCAGCCCCTGATGCGGGGCCAGCGGGGCCACGCAGAGCAGCCGCGGCCGGCCATCCCGGGACGTGGCCGGGCCGTCCGGGCAGAACTTCGCGGTGTCCACGCCGCGCGGGATGAGCCGCAGTGAGTTCCGCGGCACGCCCAGCCGGGCCAGCGCGGACATCTCCGCTGACGAGCTGGCCAGCACGGCGTGCACGCTGCGGGCGATGACCGGCTCCAGGCGGAGCCGCGCGGTGCCCCCGGGCCCGGCCGGCTGGCCGCTGGGCGGGCTGCCGGATCCGCCCGGGGCTGGCTCGCCGGCCTGCAGCGAGAGGAAGGTCTGCACGACCGGCACGGCCAGGTTGCGCGCGCCGGCCAGCGCGGCCAGGCCGCTGGTCCAGAAGTGCGCGTGCGCGACATCCGGCGTATCCCGCTGCCAGTGCTCGGCGAGGTAGTCGCCGAACGCGGCCGCGTGCGGGGCGGCCTGGTCGGCGGGCAGCTGGCGCGCGGGCCCGGCGGGCACGTGCCGCACGGTGACCCCGCGGGCCGGGCGGGACGCGGCAGGCAGCGCCGGGGCATCCCGGCGGGCGTACACAGTTACCTGATGGTCATGGCGGACCAGCGTGGAAACGAGCGATGCGAGCCGCCCATCCTGGGTATCGGGGCCGGCCTCGGGGGTGAGCGGATTCCCCTGCAGGGTGACCAGGGCAATCTTCATGAGCTGCCTCCTATGGGTTACCCACGCAGTGCGCTGCGGGCGGTCCGGGGGAGACAGCCGGCGCGCTGCCGGAGCATCTCCCCGGCACGCGAAGCGGCGCGGGGGGCGGGCCTGCGTCGTAGACAGTGCAACCCAGCCCACTGCCCGTGGCCGGCCCGGCTAAACATCGGCCGGGCCAGCCAGCGGTGCGCCCGCCTATTCCTCGCGGTACTCCTCGATCGTTTCCGTGTTGCCGGCCAGCGGGGTGGTGGGGGCCATCTCCTCGGCCTCCGCCTTGCTGATCGTCCGGCCCGGGAACACCTCCGGCTCGGCGTCGGTGGTGACGATCTCGTCCGCTTCTTCCGGGGTCAGCACGACCGCGCCGGCCGGGACGCCGGCCCGGCGGCCGCGCCGGCCGGGGATGGCGGCCCGGCGCGGGGTACGCCGGACCACCCGGCGGCGCAGCCATCCGTACCCGCGCCGCGGGACGAACAGGCCAGCCAGCCCGATCACTATCAGCACCCAGCCCGCGGCCTGCAGGTTCAGGCCATGTGGGTGGGCTGTGACGGCGAAGGCCAGGATGGCGCCAACGGCGATAATCCCCAGCCCGGTGGCGGTCTTCATGCCGGTCTCCTTGTCTCGGTCCGGGACGTCTCGGTCCGGGATGTGCCGTGAGTACTGTCCGGCACGCTGTCGTCGGGATCCTGGCTGAGCAGGCGGTCCCGGAGATACCGGAGCGCGGCCGCCTGCAGCCTTGAGACATGCATCTGGGACAGGCCGAGGCGGGTGCCGATCTCGGCCTGCGTCATGTTCCCGTAGAAGCGCATCAGCAGGATGCTGCGCTCCCGCGGCGGTAGTTCGGTCCAGTGCGCGGCGACGGCGTCCATGTCCACCGCCAGGTCCAGCCCGGGATCGTCCTGGCCGAGCAGGTCGGCCAGCTTGGCCAGGCCGCCGGCCCGCCGCACCGGGGCGTCCAGCGAGGCGGCGTGGAAATACCGGTCCGCCTGGCGTGCCTCGGCCAGCTCCGCGTGGCTGATCCCCAGGTGACTGGCCAGCTCCGCGTCGGTCGGCGTGTGCCCCAGCACCTGGGCCAGGTCGGTGCTGGCCGTCCTGACCCGCAGCAGCAGGTCCTGGGCGGAGCGCCGGACCCGGATCTGCCACCGCTTATCACGGAAATGCCGCTTGATCTCGCCGCTGATGCAGGGCTGCGCGTACGCGGCCAGGCTGCCGCCCAGCCCGGGATCGAAGTTGTTGATCGCCTTGATCAGGCCGACGTAGCCGACCTGCATGAGTTCCTCAGCCGACTCCGGGCTGTCCCGGTAGCGCAGCACGCACGACCGGACCAGGCCCTCGTACCGGCGCACCAGGATCTCGCACGCCGCGCTGCGCGCCGCGCTGCCCACCGGCTCGCCCGTGACGAGCGCCAGCAGCTCATCCTCGTCCCGGCGGAGCAGGTCCGCCCGCGACAGTGGCGGGCGACAGCGAACGGCCGTCCTGGTCATGTTCACCTCCGCGCCCGCCGTCCCGGGAAGGACGCGGACCGCCCCCTTCGTGCCCGCCATGCGGAAGATAAACATGCCGTCATCCCCCCGGGGCACCGGGTAACGCCGGCCGTCTGGCGGGCGGCCCGGACGGCATGTTCCGCGGGCCTGATCTGTTGCACCGAATGGGGGACGAAACAGTCAGGAGGTGGCGCAGATGTGGCGGCGCAGGCAGCGTCCGGCCGGCCCCGCGCCCCAGGTAATCGTGGTGGGCGCTGGATTTGCCGGCCTGGCGGCGGTGCAGGAACTGGGCCGCGCCGGAGCCGACGTTTTGCTGATCGACCGGAACGTGTACAGCACGTTCCAGCCGCTGCTGTACCAGGTGGCGACGGGCGGGCTGAATGCCGGTGACGTGTCCTACCCGGCCCGCGCGTTCACCCGGCGGCATCACGCCCGGTTCCGGCTGGGCGAGGTCACCGGGGTGGACCCCGCGGCCCGCGAGGTCACGCTGGCCGACGGCAGCCGCTTCGGCTACGACTACCTGATCCTGGCCACCGGGGTGTCCGCCGCCTACTACGGCGTGACCGGGGCGGCCGAGCACAGCCTCGGCCTGTACACCCGGCGGGACGCGGTCGAGCTGCGCAACCACATCATGGCCCGGCTGGAGCGGCTGGACATCGCCGGCCCGGGCCGGGAAATCAGCTTCACCGTGGTCGGCGGCGGCGCGACCGGCGTGGAACTGGCCGGTGCCCTGGCCGAGCTGCGCAGCACCGCGCTGGACGCGGCCTTCCCCGAGGTGGACCTGGCCTCGGTGCACATCCGGCTGGTCGAGCAGGGGCCCGCGTTGCTGCTGCCGTTCGAGCCACGGCTGCGCGAGTACGCCCGGGCCGAGCTGGCCGCGCGGGGCGTGGCCGTCCGGCTGGGCGAGACCATCACCGAGGTGCGCAGCGACCGGGTCGTGCTGGCCAGTGGCGAGGAGCTGCCCAGCGACGTCACGATCTGGGCCGCCGGGGTGACAGTCCCGGCCGCGGTGGCCGGGTGGGACCTGCCCCAGGGCCCGGGCGGCCGCATCCTGGCCGGCCCTGACCTGAGGGTCCGTGGCCAGCAGCGCATCTTCGCCGCCGGCGACCTGGTGCTGGCCGGGGAGCAGCCGCTGCCGCAGCTGGCCCAGCCCGCCCTGCAGACCGGCCGGCACGCCGCCCGGCAGGCCGCCCGGCTGGCCGCCGGGCAGGTGGCCGAGCCGTTCCGCTACCACGACAAGGGCATCATGGCCACGATCGGCCGCCGGTCCGCGGTGGTGGAGCTGCCGCACCGGATCCGGGTCCGCGGGACGCTGGCCTGGCTGGCCTGGCTCGGCCTGCACCTGATCACCCTGCTGGGCAACCGGAACCGGCTGTCTGCCCTGCTCAACCTGTCCTGGCGCTACCTGACCTGGGGTCATGGCGGGGGTGTCATCGTGGGCGACGACCCGCCGCCGTTCCTGACCGACACCCCGGTGCCAGTGGGCCGGGCCGTCGGCGCCGGCCCGGCCGCCGGCCCCGGGACGGCCGGCCGCGGTGGGCCAGCGGGCCGCCAGCGCTCACTACGATGAAGCATGCCCCCCGCCGAAGAGGTCCGGTCGGCGCGCCTGGTGCTGCGCCGGCTCCAGGAGGATGACGCCGGGCCCATCGCCGCCGCGGTCGCGGCCAGCCTGGAGCATCTGCGGCCCTGGATGCCGTGGGCCACGCCCGAGGCCGGCCAGCTGCGCACCCAGCTCATCCGGGTCGCCGAAGCGGCTGAGCTGTGGGCGGCCGGGACCGACTACATCTACTCGGTCCTGCTCCAGCCCGGCCGCACCCTGGTCGGCCAGATCGGCCTGCACCGCCGGGTGGGCGAGGGAGGCATCGAGATCGGCTACTGGATCGACGCCCGGTACGCGGGCCGCGGCGTGGGCACCGAGGCGGCCCGGATGCTGACCGGGGTCGCGCTGGCCCTGGACGGCGTGACCCGGGCCGAGATCCACTGCGACCAGGCCAACCTGGCCAGTGCGGCCATCCCGCGCAAGCTCGGCTACCACCTGGACCGGGTGGACCCGCACGAGCCGGAAGCGCCGGGGGAGCAGGGCCGCCGGATGATCTGGGTGCACCCGGTGCCGCAGGACGCCCGGCGGTGACCGCCGGGCGTGACTGGCTGGCCTGGCATGACGCCTACGACGTCCCGGGCTCGCCGCTGGCCCAGCGGCTCGGCGTGGTGCAGGGCTGGATCCGGCGGACGCTGGACCAGGCCCCGCCCGGCCCGGTCCGCGCGGTCAGCATGTGCGCGGGCCAGGGCCGTGACCTGATCGATGTGCTGAGCGGGCACCCCCGCCGCGCCGAGGTGACCGCCCGCCTGGTGGAACTGGACCCGCGCATCGCGGCGGCCGCCCGGCAGCGCGCCGCGGCCGCGGGCCTGTCCCTGGTTGACGTGGTGACCGGGGACGCCGGGCTGGCCGGGGCCTATGCCGGGCTGGCCCCGGCGGATCTCGTGCTGGCCTGCGGCGTGTTCGGCAACATCAGCACCGCCGACATCCAGCGGACGATCGCGGGCTGCACCCGGCTGTGCGCCACCGGCGGCACGGTCATCTGGACCAGGAGCCGCCAGGCGCCCGATCTCATCCCGCAGATCTGCCAGTGGTTCGCACAGCATGACTTCGGGCTGGCCGGGGTGTCTGATCCCGGGCCCAGCTGGGCGGTGGGTGCGCACCAGTTCACCGGGCGCCCTGGGCCGCCGCTGGCTGGAGAGCGGTTCTTTACCTTCCGCCAGCGGCCGGACGGCCGCTAGTGGCCGAACAGCGGAGTGTACGGCACCAGGGTGAGCCGGCACTGCCGCGCCTTGACGATCAGCTCGCTGGCGGGCGCCTTGACCGAGCTGGCGCACCGCTGCACGGTCGGCGCGCTGGCCCCGATGACCAGCGCACAGATGACCGTGGCCAGCGCGCACGGGAAGAAGATGATCGCCTTGACCCGGTCGGACGGCCGGGGGATGAACCGGCGGGCCGGCGCGGTGCGCCGGCCGATCCAGGCGCCGAACCGGGCCAGCCGCGCCCTGATCTCCTCGGCCCGGGGCATGTCCTCGTCCCGGGTGAGCCTGGTGAAAATGGAGAACAAGGAGATCAGCCGCGGATCGGAGTCCCTGAGCTTGCGCTCGATCCGGTCCAGGATCCGCTGCTGGCTAGCGGGCAGGCTCACGACCGCTCTCCCATCTGCCCGGTTACCGGCGAGTAGGCGCAATCCCGGGGGACGCACTGGCTTGACGCTGCTTAACGTTCAGGCTACCGGCCGCCCTCCGCCGTTCGCCGGGTACCCCACCAGGTCCGTAGTCGAAGCGTCAGATAGTTGTCACCGGTGAGATCGGGTCCCGCGCGCCCGCCCGGCCCGCCCCCGGCCGCCATCGGGGTCAGCCCCCTGCGTCCGCCGACAGGAACAGCACGGTGTCGCCGGCCGCCAGCGGGGTCTCGCCGTCGCGGGTCAGCTGATCCCCGTTCAGCGCCGCCACCACATGCCCGTCGAGGGCCAGCCCGGCGGCCGCCGCCGCCCCGGCCACGGTCGCCGCCAGGACCACCTGGGGGCCGCGATGTCCGCTGGCCAGCGCGCCGAACCGCTGGACGGTCACCTCGGGGGCAGGCCGGGCCCGGGCCGCCTGGTAGTCGGCCGGCTCGTTGATGTTCAGCACCGAGTCCAGGCCGGGATCGAGCGCCGCCAGCACCGGATCGGCGCGCAGCGCGGCCTCGTCCAGCCGGGACACCACGCACTCCTCGAACAGGAAGGACGGCCGCAGGCGGCCGTCCTTGACGAGCCGCTCCGCAATGGGTGCGAGCGCCGTGCGGTAGGCGGCGGCCAGCGGCTGCTGGTAGCCGCGCGCGACCGGCAGCCCCACATCGGCGCCTTCCTCCGCCGCGCGCAGCACCCGGCGGATGAACGCGGGGTGCAGGAAGGGCAGGTCGGTGGAGCTGACGAAGGCGATCTCGGCCCGCCCGGCCAGCGCGGCCAGCCCGGCGGCGATGCCCTGCACCGGCCCCTGGCCGTCCCGAGGGTCGTCCACCACCTCGACGTCCGGCGGCAGCGCGGGCAGCGCCTGGCCGGCCGCCCGGACCACCACGACCGGCCCGCCGGTCACCCGGGAGATGAGGCCGGCCGTCCGGCGCAGCAGCGTGGAGCCATGCCATTCCAGGGCCGCCTTGGGCGTGCCCATCCGCGATGACCGCCCACCGGCCAGCACCACGCCCGCGGAGTCCGGCATGCCTCATGCTAGCCGGGTAGTGCTCACCCTCAGGCCACCACAAGAAAGGCCACCCGGGATGCGCTGGCCGCCAGCGGCGTGGTGGAGTAGGAGACGCAGTCCTGAGTTCGCTGTGAGGAGGGCCGGGTGGGCGCACGTACCTGGATCGGGTCCTGGCCGGTCTACCGGCAGCTGACCGGCGCGGACCGGGGCGGCCTGGGCGCCGCGGCCAAGAGCGGCCACACCGCGAAGCTCCAGGCCCGGACGTCCACCGCGGACCGGGTGGTGAAGTCGGTCTGCCCGTACTGCGCGGTGGGCTGCGCGCAGAACGTGTACGTCAAAGACGAGCGCGTCGTGCAGATCGAGGGTGACCCGGACTCCCCGGTCAGCCGCGGCCACCTGTGCCCCAAGGGATCGGCCAGCCTCCAGCTGACCACCGGCGGCACCCGCCAGTACCAGGTGCTCTACCGTCGGCCGGGCGGCACCGGCTGGGAAGTGCTGGACCTGGACACCGCGATGGACATGATCGCCGACCGGGTCATCGACGCGCGGCGCAAGGGCTGGCAGAGCGAATACGACGGCCGCCGGACCCGGCGCACGCATGGGCTTCGCCAGCCTGGGCGGGGCCACGCTGGACAACGAAGAGAACTACCTGATCAAGAAGCTGTTTACCGCGCTCGGCGCGATCCAGATCGAGAACCAGGCGCGGATTTGACACTCCTCCACCGTTCCCGGTCTGGGAACTAGCTTCGGCCGCGGCGGCGCGACCACCTTCCAGCAGGACCTGCAGAACTCCGACTGCATCCTGATCGAGGGCTCGAACATGGCCGAGGCCCACCCGGTCGGCTTCCAGTGGGTGATGGAGGCCAAGGCCCGGGGGGCCACGATCATCCACGTCGACCCGCGGTTCAGCCGGACCAGCGCAGTGGCCAACCTGCACGTGCCGATCCGGGCGGGCGCCGACATCGCGTTCGTCGGCGGCCTGATCAACTACGTGCTGCAGAACGACAAGTACTTCCACGACTACGTGGTCAATTACACCAACGCGCCGACCATCATCGACGAGGACTTCCGGGACACCGAGGACCTGGACGGCCTGTTCTCCGGGTTCGACCCGGAGCACCGCACCTACGACTGGGCGACCTGGCGCTACCAGGGCGACGACGACATCGCCCCGGCCAGCGGCGCCCGCGGCATGCAGCGCCACCACAAGCGGGAGGTGCGGGAGGCGGCCCGCGGCGAGGCGCACGGCTCCGGCGGCGCCGCCGCGCACCCGGAGCCGGACACCGATCCCACGCTGCAGCACCCGCGGTGCGTGTTCCAGATCCTCAAGCGGCACTTCGCCCGGTACACCGCCGGAGATGGTGGCCGAGGTGGCCGGGGTGCCGGAGGAGCTGTTCTACCAGGTGGCCCGCGCGATCACGGAGAACTCCGGCCGGGACCGGACCACCGCGTTCGTGTACAGCCTGGGCTGGACCCAGCACACGGTGGGCGTGCAGTACATCCGGACCGCGGCCATCCTGCAGTCGCTGCTCGGCAACATGGGCCGGCCCGGCGGCGGCATCCTGGCGATGCGCGGGCACGCCTCGATCCAGGGCTCCACCGACATCCCCACCCTGTTCGACCTGCTGCCCGGCTACCTGCCGATGCCGTTCGCGCACGCCGGGCGGCCCGACGACCTGGACGCCTATGTCGAGGCCGAGAAGACCGAGAAGGGCTTCTGGGCCAACACGCGGAACTACATGGTCAGCCTGCTCAAGGCGTACTGGGGTGACGCGGCCACCGCGGACAACGACTTCTGCTTCGGCTACCTGCCCCGGCTGACCGGCAGCCACAGCACCTACGACACGGTCCTGGCCCAGCTGGACCGGACCTGCACGGGGCTACTTCCTGTTCGGCCAGAACCCGGCGGTCGGCTCGGCCAACGCGCGGATGCAGCGGATGGGGCTGGCCAACCTGGACTGGCTGGTGGTCCGCGACCTGGTGATGATCGAGAGCGCCACGTTCTGGAAGAACGGCCCGGAGATCGAGACCGGCGAGATGCGCACCGAGGACATCAAGACCGAGGTGTTCTTCCTGCCCGCCGCGGCGCACACTGAGAAGAGCGGCAGCTTCACCAACACCGGGCGGATGCTGCAGTGGCACCACGCCGCGGTCGAGCCGGCCGGGGACGCCCGCAGCGACCTGTGGTTCACCTATCACCTGGGCCGCCGCATCCGGGACAAGCTCGGTCGCCTCCGCCGATGAGATGGACCGGCCGCATCCTGGACCTGACCTGGGACTACCCGACCGCGGGCGAGCAGGCCGAGCCGGACGCCGACGCGGTGCTGGCCGAGATCAACGGCTGGGACGCCAGCGGCCAGCCGCTGTCCGCGTACACCCAGCTCGACCCCGGACGGGTCGACCGCCTGCGGCTGCTGGATCTACTGCGGCGTGCGGGCGGGCGGGGTGAACCAGGCGGCCCGGCGCAAGCCCGGCCGAGAGCAGGACTGGGTGGCCGGCGAGTGGGGCTGGGCCTGGCCGGCCAACCGGCGGATGCTGTACAACCGGGCCTCGGCCGACCCGGACGGCAAGCCGTGGAGCGAGCGCAAGGCCTACGTCTGGTGGGACGAGGAGCAGGGCAAGTGGACCGGGCATGACGTGCCCGACTTCATTCCCGACCGGCCGCCGTCCTACCGGCCGCCGGACGGCGCCACCGGGGTCGCCGCGATCTCCGGCACCGACCCGTTCATCATGCAGGCCGACGGCAAGGCGTGGCTGTTCAGCCCCGGCCGGCCTGGTGGACGGCCCGCTGCCCGCGCACTACGAGCCGCAGGAATCGCCGCTGCCCAACCTGCTCTACGCCGCAGCAGCACAACCCGGTCCGGGAGATCATCGCGCACCCCGAGGACCGGTTCCAGCCCAGCGGCGGCGAGCCCGGCTCGGGCGTGTTCCCCTACGTGATCACCACCTACCGGCTCACCGAGCATCACACCGCGGGCGGCATGTCACGCTTCCTGCCCTACCTGGCCGAGCTGCAGCCCGCCTTCTTCTGCGAGGTGTCGCCGGAACTGGCCGCCGAGCGGGGGCTGGAGCACCTGGGCTGGGCGACGATCATCAGCGCGCGCAGCGCCATCGAGGCCCGGGTCCTGGTCACCCGGCGGATGAAGCCGCTGCGGGCCGGCGGGCGCCCGGTGCACCAGATCGGGCTGCCCTGGCACTGGGGCCCGAACGGGCTGACCACCGGGGACGCGGCCAACGAGCTGTCGCACCTGGCGCTGGACCCGAACGTGCACATCCAGGAGGTCAAGGCGATGGCGGTCGATATCCAGCCCGGCCGCCGGCCGCGCGGGCCGGAGCTGCGCGACCTGATCCGGTCCTACCAGGAGCGGGCCGGCATCACCGACGAGACGGGGAGGCAGGTGTAACGATGAGCACCCAGCCAGCCAAACGGCCTGTTCCGCCCGCTGCCCAGCGCCCCGCACTCGACCCGGCGGCTCAGGCCGGGTACGGCGAGCACCCGCCCCGGATGGGCTTCTTCACCGACACATCGGTGTGCATCGGCTGCAAGGCCTGCGAGGTGGCCTGCAAGGAATGGAATCACGTGCCGGAGGACGGGCTGAACCTGCTCGGCATGTCCTACGACAACACCGGCGGGCTGGGCGCCTCCACCTGGCGGCACGTGGCGTTCATCGAGCAGATCGCCCGGCCCGGTGACGCCCTGCGCGATGCCGCCGGGTCCAGTGCCTTCTCAGCGGACGGGTCCCGCTGGCTGATGGCCAGCAACGTGTGCAAGCACTGCACCGAATCCGCCTGCCTGGATGTCTGCCCGACCGGTGCGCTGATGCGCACCGAGTTCGGCACCGTGGTCGTCCAGTCCGACGTCTGCAATGGCTGCGGCTACTGCATCCCGGCCTGCCCGTTCGGGGTCATCGACCGGCGCGAAGGCGACGGCCGGGCCTGGAAGTGCACGCTGTGCTACGACCGGCTGGGCGCTGGCCAGGAACCCGCCTGCGCCAAGGCGTGCCCGACCCAGTCCATCCAGTTCGGCCCGGTGGACGAGCTGCGCGAGCGGGCCCAGTTCCGGGTGGAGGAACTGCAGGCCGCCGGGGAGATCCGGGGCCCAGCTGTACCTGGACGACCCGGCCGACGGCATCGGCGGCGGTGGCGCGTTCTTCCTGCTGCTGGACGAGCCCGAGGTGTACGGGCTGCCGCCGGACCCGGTGGTGACCACCCGGGACCTGCCCCGGATGTGGCGCCACGTGGCCACCGCCGCCGTGGGTCTGCTGGCCGGCGGCCTGGCCGCCGCGCTGTCCCGCCGGGCCGGGGCATGAGCGGGCCGGCCGGCGCCCCCGGAAACGGCCGGGCGGCCAGCCTGGCGGCGCGGGCCCGGGAGCGCTGGGGGGTGCACGGCCGCGGCCAGCACGAACGCGACAACCAGGCCGGCCCGCCCGCCGCTGGTGACGGCGGGACTGGCCACGGCGCAGCTGGCCACGGGCCGGGCCGCGGCGGCCGCCGTGGCGAGCAGCTGATGGTGCCCCGGGCCCAGCCGGACTCCTACTACGGCAAACCGGTCCTCAAGGCGCCGGTGTGGCGGTTGCGGGATGTGGGCGGCTACTTGTTCATGGGCGGCCTGGCCGGGGCGTCCGGGGTGCTGGCCGGCTGTGCGCAGCTGGCCGGCCACGACCGGCTGGCCCGTACGGCGAAGGTCGGCGCGGCGGGCGCGATCGCGGTGTCCGGGGTGGCGCTGGTAGCCGATCTGGGCCGGCCGGAGCGGTTCCTGAACATGCTGCGGATGATCAAGCCCAGCTCGCCGATGAGCGTCGGCACGTGGGTGATCACCGCGTTCGGTGGGGCGGCGGGGGCCGCCGCGGCCAGCGCGGTCACTGGGCGGCTGCCCCGGGCCGGGGCGGTGGCCACCGCCGGGACCACCGTGCTGGGCCCGGTGGTGTGTACCTATACCGCCGCGCTGCTCTGCGACACCGCGGTGCCCGCCTGGCATGACGCGCACCGGGAGATGCCCTACCTGTTCGCGGGCTCGGCGGCGGCCGCGGCGGGCGGGCTGGGCATGCTGGCCGGCCCGGCCGGGGAGGCCGGGCCGGCGGTCCGGTTCGCGCTGCTGGGGGCGGCCACCGAGATCACCGCCAAGAGCTTGCTGATGCGCCGCCTCGGCGACATTGCCGAGCCGTACCAGCACGGGCGGCCGGGACGGCTGATGGAGCTGGCTGAGCTCCTCACCTCGGCCGGGCTGGCCGGGGCGGTGCTGGGCGGCCACAGCCGCGTCGCGACCAGGCTGGCCGGGGCGGCGCTGCTGGCCTCTTCGGCGCTGACCCGGCTGGGCATCTTCGAGGCGGGCCAGGTATCCGCCGCCGACCCGAAGTACACCGTCGGCCCGCAGCGCGAGCGCCTCAACCGCAGGCGCGCCGAGCAGCAGCAAGCCGGCGTCACTTAGCTGCGGCTGGGGGCTGTGGGTGGCTCCCGGCGGGCGGCTGCTCGCGGTCTTCGTGGATGTGGCTCTCGATGTCCTGCTCTGGCCGGCGTTCCTGGATCCGCGCGTACATCCGGTAGGCGCGCCGGTCTTCCTTGGTCAGCGGTGGCGGCGCGAGGCTGCGCGGCCACAGCCGCTTGGCCGCGACCACGTTTGCCTCCACCGCGTACAGGGTGAGCTGGGCCAGCAGGTAGAGCCAGGCGAGCAGGCCGAGCACCACGCCGAAGGTGCCGTACAGCGAGGAACTGCGGTTCAGCGTGTGCGAGACGAAAAAGCCGGCCAGCAGCTGGAGGATCTGCCACAGCACCGCGGTCAGCACCGCGCCGGGCAGCATGTCCCGGGCGGGGATCTCCCGCGCGGTGGCCAGCCGGAAGGCGAGCCAGGCCACCCCGACGTTCAGCAGCAGGCCCACCACGATCGCGCCGGCCCGGCCCATCCGCCGCTCAGCAGACCGCCGCTGCCGACCAGCCCGGACAGCAGCGAGGCGGCCATCAGGCCGATCCCGACGACCAGGACCAGCGCGATCTCGCGGAGAAAGGACCACGGGAAGCCAGGGCGGCGGGCAAACGGCACACCCCACACCGTGTTCAGTGCGTTCGACGCTGCGCCTGCCACCCCGCGCGCTCCCAGGAACGTCAGGATCAGGCCGATGACCAGGGCAAACCCGGTCTCGTTCAGCGAGCCCAGGCTGTCAAAGAGCTGTTTGCCGACCGGGATCTGGCCGAAGGCCGAGTTGAGCACATCGTTGTACAGGGCCTGATTGTTCTTCAGCACGATGTCCAGCGTGGTGACCAGGACCAGCAGCAGCGGCAGCAGGGCGGCGAACCCGTAGTAGGCGATCAGCGCGGCCAGATTGCCGGCCTGGTCGTCGCCGAACTTCTTCCACACCGCGACCGGGAAGGCCAGCCAGGGCCGGCCCTGCTGGGTCCGGTCGACCGCGGCGACCAGTTTCTGAACCGCGTTCATGGCCCGAGGACTACCCGCTACGTGCAGGTTTAAGTGTGTACCCGCCGGGTGAGCACGGTCCACGGCAGCAGCCCCGACGCGGCCCCGCGTCCGGGCCCGTCACCGGGGCCGGCCAGCGCCACCAGGCTCGCGGCCAGCGGGTCGCGGTCCAGCGGGCTGCCGGGCAGGATCCGCGGGCTGTTCGACGCGATGACCCGGCCGTGCCCGCTGGCCAGCACCGCGGTCCGGCCCAGCGCGGCCAGCCCGGGCAGCACCAGCCGCTCCACCTGGGTAGCCAGGATGTCGGCCCCGGCCACGCCGATGAACCGCCCGGCGCAGCGGACCGGCGCGGCCAGCGTGAACGTGTACTGCCGGGTGCAGATGAAGTCCACGTACGGGCCGGCCACGAAGGGCCGCCCGGTGCGTTCCGGCTCCCGGTACCACTCCGTGGTCGTGTAGTCGTAGAACTCGGCCGACTCCGGGTCGAGATCGACGTGCAGCGGGCTGATCTGGCCCTGCTGGTCGGCCCACCACCATTCGATGGCGCGGCTCGCGTCGCTCAGCGTCCCGGGTGCGAGCACGACGCCCACGCCTGCGGCCAGGTCCGGGTGGGCCCGCAGGGCGCTCTCGGCCAGCGGCCGCAGCGCGGCGACGTCGTCGCGGCGCAGCGTCTGCCCGGCCACCCGGGCCGCGTCCGCGATGCGCTCGGCCGCCACGGCCAGGCTGGTCACCCGGTCCAGCACCGGCCCCACGCGCTCGCTGAGCCCGGTGAGCAGCCGTGCGCACGACCCGGCCAGCCCGCCGTCGCGGCCCGCCTGGCTGGCTGGGCCGCCCGCGGGGGCCAGCGTCTCCTCCGTCATCCCGCCGCCAGCTGGAGGCGCAGGTCGACCAGGCGCGCCGTCTCCGCCAGCACGTGCTGCTCGGTGAGAGCGCGCGCCTGCCCCGCGTCGTGGCGGGCGATGGCCGCCACGATCGCGTCGTGCTCGTCGGCGATGGCCGCCGTCTGCCCGTCGGCCACCGGCAGCCAGACCAGATCGCCGACTTCAGACCACAGGCTCATCTCTTCCTGGGTGAGCCGGGGGGACTGGGCCGCGGCCGCGATCTCGATGTGGATCCGGGCGTCCGCCCGGCGCCGCTCGGTCCGGGACTGGGCCGCGTGCAGCCGCCCGGTGTGCTCGCGCAGGGTGGCGACGTCGCCGTCCTGGGCGCGCTGGGCGGCCAGCCGGGCCGCCGCGCCCGCCACCGCCGCCCGGTGGTCCCCGATGTCCCGCAGTTCGTGCACGGACAGCAGCCGCAGCATCGCTTCGACCTGGGCCTCCTGGGCGCTGGCCGGCGCGCGGACGAACGACCCGCCCTGGCGGCCGCGCCGGGTCTCCACCAGGCCCATGTCCCGGAGCATGGCCAGCGCCTCGCGCAGGGTCACCGGGGACACCCCGAACTGCCGCGCGAGCTGGCTCTCCGCGGGCAGCCGCTCACCGTCGAGCAGCAGTCCCAGCGTGATCGCCTGGACCAGCCGCCGGGCCACGGTCTCGGCGCGGCCGCCCGCCTCCAGCGGCGCGAACAGGGTCCGGGCCCGGACCGTCGCGAGTGCCGAAGATGCCAAGCAGCGGTCTCCTCACCGTCCCCGGCTACCGCTTGATCACGGCCCGGGACCAGTCGTATATCGCGCGCTTGACAGCATAAACCTACAATCCTGTAGTTTACGAAGCCTCACCTAAAGGAATGCGGGTGAACATGCCAAACGAAGCGCCCGTGGCCGATCCCGGCACCGCGCGGGCATCAGCCGGGCGGCCCGCGGTCCGGCTGGCCGGGCTGCGCAAGTCCTTCGGGTCGCTGGCCGCGGTGGACGGGGTCGACCTGGACATCGCCGCGGGGGAGTTCTTCACCATGCTCGGCCCGTCCGGCTCGGGCAAGACCACCCTGCTCCGGCTCATCGCCGGGTTCGAGCGGCCGGACGCCGGGGCGGTCGAGCTCAATGGCGCCGACGTCACCCGCCAGCCGCCCTACGCGCGCGACGTGAATACGGTGTTCCAGGACTACGCGCTGTTCCCGCACATGACCGTGGGGCAGAACGTGGAGTACGGCCTGCGGGTGCGCCGGGTGCCGCGCGCCGACCGGCGCCGCCGGGCCGAGGAGGCGCTGGACATCGTCCGGCTCACCGGCCTGTCCGGGCGCAAGCCGGTCCAGCTGTCCGGCGGCCAGCGGCAGCGGGTCGCGCTGGCCCGGGCCCTCGTCAACCAGCCCGGGGTGCTGCTGCTCGACGAGCCACTCGGCGCGCTCGACGCCAAGCTGCGCCAGGAAATGCAGTCCGAGCTGAAGCGGATCCAGCGCGAGGTCGGCATCACGTTCGTCTACGTCACGCACGACCAGGAGGAGGCGCTCACCATGAGCGACCGGCTGGCCGTGTTCAACCAGGGCCGGATCGAGCAGCTGGGCACCCCGGTGGACGTCTACGAACGGCCCGCCAGCGGCTTCGTGGCCGGCTTCATCGGCATCTCCAACCTGCTGGAGCGGGACGGGCGGCAGATCACGGTCCGCCCGGAGAAGATCCGGCTGCTCACCGGCGGCGAGCAGCCGCCGCCCGGCAGCCACGCTGAGCCGGGCCGCATCGAGGACGTGGTCTACCTCGGCATGCTCACCCGCTACCTGGTCAGCCTGGACGGCGGGGGCCAGCTCACCGCGGTCCAGCAGAACCTGGACGGGTACGCCGCCGACGTGCTCGGCACCCGCGGCACCACGGTCACCGTCGCCTGGCGCGACGACCTGAGCTACGAAGTCACTCCGGAACAGGAGGAACGGGCATGAGGATATGGACGCGAGGGGGCGCGCTCTTTGCGGCGGCGTCCGCCATAGTGCTGATCGCGGGCTGCGGGTCGTCCGGCGGCGGCTCGGCCAGCAGCGGCAGCTCGGGCGGCGGGAGTGCCACCCAGGGCCTCACCCCGCCCCAGGCCGGCACCGCGGTGCCGTCCTCGGTGGGCAAGACCGAAGGCCACCTGAACCTGATCGCCTGGGAGGGCTACGCCCAGCCGCAGTGGGTGAAGCCGTTCCAGCAGGCGACCGGCTGCCAGGTCAGCGCCAAGTATGCCGGCACGTCGAGCGAGATGGTGTCGCTGATGGCGGGTGGCGGCGGCGGCCAGTACGATCTGGTCTCCGCGTCCGGCGACGCGGATCTGCGGCTCATCTACAGCGGCGACGTGAAGCCGATCAATATCAACCTGATCTCGAACTGGAAGAACTTCCATCCGTTCCTGCAGAATCCGCCGTTCAACACGATCGGCGGCAAGCACTACGGCATCTCGTATGAGTTCGGCCCCAACGTGCTGCTCTACTCCAAGAAGGCGTTCCCGTCCGCGCCCACCTCATGGTCCGTGCTCTACAACAAGAAGTACGCGGGCGAGGTCACGGTGCCGAACAACCCGATCCAGATCGCGGACGCGGCGCTCTACCTGTCAAAGACCCAGCCCAGCCTCGGCATCACCGACCCGTACGAGCTGACCCAGCCCCAGTTCAATGCCGCCGTCAATCTGCTCAAGCAGCAGCGGCCGCTGATCAAGAAGTACTGGGACCTGGCCTCGCAGGAGGAGTCACTGTTCCAGAGCGGCACCACTGTGGTGGGCGCCGCCTGGCCGCTGCAGACGAACACTTTGGTGGCCGCAGGCGCGAAGGTTGCCGACACTATCCCGAGCCAGGGGGCGACCGGCTGGGCGGACACCTGGATGCTGGCCACCAAGGCCCCGCACCCCAACTGCGCTTACAAGTGGATGCAGTGGGCCACGACTCCCAAGGTCCAGGCGCAGCAGGCGATCTTCTTCGGTGAGACCCCGGCCAACAAGCTGGCCTGCCCGATCATGGACCAGATTTCGAAGGGCTCGTGTGCCGCATACCACGCGAATGCGCCCGAGTCCTACTTCCAGACCCTTAAGTTCTGGAAGACCCCGCTGGCGCAGTGCGGCAACGGCAAGAACGACTGCGTGCCGTTCCAGCAGTGGGTGAGCGCCTGGACCCAGATCACCGGGTAGGGCAGCACACCCGGATGACATCGACCATAGTCCAGCCGAGCCCGCCCGCCGCCGGCCCACCCGGCGGCGGGCAGGCGCGGCTCTCGGCGGCGCTCTGGCGGCGGGCCTGGCTGCGGGCCACGCTCACGCTGTCCCCGCCGCTGGCCTGGTTCCTGGTGATCTACCTGGCCTCGCTGGTGGTCATGCTGATCACCGCGTTCTGGACGGTCGACCCGTTCACCAACACGCTGGTGCACAGCTGGACGCTAGCCAACTTCCAGCAGCTGTTCACCAGCACCTACCTGACCATCATCGGCCGCACGGTCGCGATGGCCGCGCTGGTCACCGTCACCGACGCGGTGCTGGCCTTCCCGTTCGCCTATTTCATGGCCCGGGTGGCCTCGCCGCGCGGCCGCCAGCTGCTGTTCACCGCGGTGCTGCTGCCGCTGTGGGCCAGCTACCTGGCCCGGGTCTACGCCTGGATCGTGATCCTGCAGAAGGGCGGCACGCTGAGCTGGTTCTTCACCAAGATCGGCCTCGGCGCGGTGAACATCGGCTACACGAACACGGCGATGTGGCTGGTGTTCTCCTACATCTGGCTGCCGTTCATGATCGTCCCGGTGTACGCGGCACTGGAACGCATCCCGGACTCGCTGCTGGAGGCGTCCGGCGACCTCGGCGCGCGGAACTGGCGCACGCTGCGCACCGTGCTGCTGCCGCTGGCACTGCCCGGCGTGGTGGCCGGCTCGATCTTCACCTTCTCGCTGACCCTCGGCGACTTCATTACGCCGCTGCTGGTCGGCGGGGCCAGCTCGAACTTCATCGGCAACGTGATCTACGCCAACATCGGCACGGCGAACAACCTGCCGTTCGCCGCCGCCCTGGCCCTGGTGCCCATCGTGATCATGATCTTCTACCTGCTCGGCGCGCGGGCTCTCGGCGCGTTCGAGTCGCTGTGATGGAGGGGCGGCTGGCCCGCATCGGGCTGCGCATCTGGGTCGGTGGCGTACTGCTGTTCCTGTTCGTGCCGATCGGGATCATCATCTTCTACGCGTTCAACTCCTCCAACATCCAGAGCTGGCCGATCCACGGGCTGTCCACCAAGTGGTTCTCGGTGGCCTGGCATGACCCGCAGGTGCAGGCGGCCCTGGTGCTGTCGCTGAAGGCGGCGGTGGTGGCCACGGCGGTCGCGCTGCTGCTCGGCTCGGCGGCCGCGTTCGGCGTGCACCGGTTCCGGTTCTTCGGCCGTGAGGCGGTGTCGCTGCTGCTCGTGCTGCCGCTGGCGCTGCCCGGGATCATCACCGGCATCGCGCTGAACTCCGCGTTCAGCTTCGCCGGCATCCAGCTGTCGCTGCTGACCATCATCATCGGGCACGCCACGTTCTGCATCGTCGTGGTGTACAACAACGCGCTGGCCCGGCTGCGCCGGATGTCCGGCTCGATGTACGAGGCGTCCGCCGACCTCGGCGCGCACGGCTTCTTCGCGTTCCGCACGGTGACGCTGCCGATGCTGTCCACCGCGCTGATCTCCGGCGCGCTGCTGGCCTTCGCGCTGTCCTTCGACGAGGTCATCGTGACCACGTTCACCGCGGGCGCGCAGAACACCCTGCCGCTGTGGATCTTCGGCGCGATCCGGCTCGGCCAGCAGCTGCCCGAGGTGAACGTGGTGGTGGTCGCGGTGCTGCTGCTCACCGTCATCCCGGTGATCATCGCGGCCCGGCTCACCGGGGGCGGCGGGGTGACCCGGGGGGCCGCGGCGGCCGCGCTGCCCGGCGAATGACGGCCACCAGCCGCCGGTCAGGGCGCTGACGGCAGCAGGCTGGCGACCAGATAGAACACGCCGAACGGGTCCCCGGCATAACGCATGTCCACGGTGCGCAGCGGGCCGGGGCACGCCCCGGCCAGGACCTGCCAGGCCGGCAGGCCGGTGGCCATCAGCTCCCGGGCCAGCGCCGGGTCCAGGTCCAGCAGCGCGGCCAGGTCGCCGGCCCGCACCGCCTGCTCGGCCGCCGCGTCGAACGCGGCGGCCCGCTCGTCCACGTAGCCCGGGGCCCGCGGGCCGCGCCGGGCGCTGCCGTCGCCCACCACCAGCAGCCCGGTGCGCTGGCCGCCGCCCAGGCTGGCCAGTTCGGCGCCCAGCCCGGCGCAGCGGCTGGCCGGCTCGTCCTCGCTGACCGACCAGATCAGCCGGGGGCCCCGGTAACCCGCCTGGTCCAGCAGGTAGGCGCCGATCCCGGCGGCAGGCGGCAGCACCGGCCGGGCGGGGTCACCGGCCCGGCCCGGCCCGCCGCCGAACGCGGCCACGTCCAGCCGGCCGTCAGCCGGCCACCGCGCGGTCCGCGGGCCAGGACCGACCACGGCGACCAGGTCCGGCCCGGCCGCCAGCATGGCGGCCACGGCCGCGGCGCAGGCCGCGCGCAGCTCGGGCAGGACCGGGTCGGCCCCGGTCAGCTCGCGGACCAGCAGCGGCGGCCAGGGGCAGAGTGCGGCGGCGGCGATCACCTACGCCAGCCCGCGCACGGCCCGGGCGGGCGGCTGCTCGCCGCGGATCGCGGACACCATGGCCAGCACCTCGCGGGTCGGCTGCACCTGGTGCACCCGGAACACCCGGGCCCCCAGCCAGGCGCAGATCGCCGTCGTGGCCAGCGTCCCGGTCAGCCGGCCACCCGGCGGGCGGTCCAGGGTCTCCCCGATGAAGTCCTTGTTGGACAGGGACACCAGCACCGGCCATCCGGTGGCGGTCATCTCGCCCAGCCGCCGGGTGACCTCCAGCGACTGCCACGTGTTCTTGCCGAAGTCGTGCGCAGCGTCGATCAGGATCGCGGCCGGTGCCACCCCCGCCGCCACGGCCCGGGACGCCTGGCCCAGCGTCCGGTCCAGCACGTCGGCCATCACGTCGGGGTAGGCCACCCGGAACGGCCGGGTCTGCGGGGCCAGCGGCCCGGCGTGCGCGCATACCAGGCCCGCCCCGAACTCGGCCGCCACCGCGATCAGCCCGGGATCCTGGCCGCCCCAGGTGTCGTTCAGCAGGTTCGCGCCGGCCAGGCAGGCCTCGCGGCCCACCTGGTGGCGCCAGGTGTCCACGCTGATCACCAGGTCCGGGTAGGCGGCGCGGACCGCGGCCACGAACGGGACCGTCCGGCGGATCTCCTCGGCCACGCCCACCGCCGCCCCGGGGGCGGCGGCCACCCCCCCGATGTCCACGATGTCCGCGCCCTCGGCCACCACCGCGTGCACCCGCTCCATGGCGGCGGACTCGTCCCAGGTCGCCCCCTTGTCATAGAAGGAGTCCGGGGTCCGGTTGACGATGGCCATGACCAGCCGCTGCCCGGGCGGGAAGGTCTGCCGGCCCAGGGTGAGCGCCCGCTGCGGGTTCGCGCCGGGCACGTTAGGGCCGGTCCCGGGCCGCCGGGCGCAGGCCGGCCACGGGCGGCCGTTCCTGGCTGGGCACCGGCCGGGACCGCGGCCTGGCCTGGCCGCCGTCCCGGACGAACTGGTGCAGCTGGGCCTGGGGCGGGAGCGGGATAGCCGGCTCGCACCGGGCCGCGGCGACCATCAGCAGTTCCGCGGCCATCACCGCGAGATCGTGGTCGGCCTGGTGCCGGTGCGCCCGGGAGCCCAGGTCCACCTGGGCCAGCGCGGCCAGGCCGTACCTCTGGTACGTGTCGAGCAGGGTGGACAGCTCGACGCCGTAGCCGACCGGGATGGTCAGCGACTCCATCAGGCTGCGCCGGGCCGCCCATTCCCCGGCCAGCGGCTGCACCACCCCGGCCAGCTCGGGCCACCACAGGCTGAGCAGCGGGCGGGCCACCAGCTCGGTGACCCGGCCGCCCTCGGTCGAGGTGGACCCGTCGCGCTCGGTGCGCACCCGGGCGTAGTGCCCCTTGACCAGCCGCACCTCCGGGTCGGCCAGCAGCGGGCCGACCAGGCCGGTGACGAAATGCGGGCCCCAGCGGGTCAGGTCGGCGTCCACGAAGACCAGCACATCGCCGTCGGTGACCAGCAGTGACTTCCACAGCGCCTCGCCCTTGCCGGGGAAGGAACCGAGCCCGGGGGCGACCCCGGCGGCCCGGTGCACGGTGGCCCCGGCCCGCGCGGCCACCTGGGCGGTGCCGTCGGTGGAGTCGGAGTCCATGACCACGATCTGGTCCACCAGCGGGACGTCCACCAGCAGGGCCTGGCGCAGCGTGGTCACCACCCGGCCCACGGTGCGCTCCTCGTTGCGGGCCGGGATCACCACGCTGATCCGCGTGCCGCTGCCCTGCTTGGCCTTGACCAGCTGATCCACCGGCCAGTCCGGCCAGTGCGATGACCGCTGGCGCAGCCACGCCGCGGCCTGGTCCGGCATCCCCGTCGTTCCCGGTGCGCTACCTGGCGGCACGTGCCGCATGCTACCTGGTCACGCAAACCTCATCTGTTACCGGCTTGTGGCCAACCCAGAACGGGGATGAGACGTCTTGAAGAGTGTCATAGGGCAAGAGGCGCTGCCAGCGTCGGCATTTCCGCGCGGGTGCGCGGCATTGCCCGCGGTCAGCAGAACGGGCGAGGAGCCGCCATGAGGGCAATGGTTCGGGGTTGGCTGGGCACCCTGGGTGCCGTCACCGTGCTCGGGGGGAGCATGCTGGCGCTGGCCGCACCCGCGGGTGCCGCGCCGGTCAGGCCGATCGCGCGCAGCGCGCCGGCTCTCGGGGCCACTTACGCGCCCCCGAAGGGGCCGCTGGACTACGGGATGCACGGGCCGGCCGTGCGCCGCCTCCAGGAGCGGCTGGCCTACCTGCACTACTACCCAGGGAAGGTCGACGGCCAGTTCGGCCAGAACACCCTGGAGGCGGTATGGGCGTTCAAGGAAGTACAGGGCGTCCAGACCCGGGTCTCGCCGAATAACGTCACCCGGGCGATGAAGCGAGCGCTGGTCCATCCCAAGCAGCCCAAGGTGCTCAAGCCCAAGGGCGGCAGCTGGCGCATCGAGGTCCACCTGACCCTGGGCTACCTGGTCCTGTACAAGCACAACGTGCCCGAGCTGATCAGCCACATCTCACCGGGCGGCGGTTACTACTACCCGTGCCCGGGCAAGGGCGGCGGCACCTGCGGCCCGGCCATCACCCCGGACGGCAACTACCGCGCGCACTGGTTCGCCTCGGGCTGGGTGAAGGTGCCGCTGGGCACGATGTACAACCCGGTGTTCTTCATCGGCGGGTCGTACGCCATCCACGGTGACGTCCCGGTCCCGCTGCCCGCGGTGTCGCACGGCTGCATCCGGATCCCGATGGACATCGCCGCCTTCTTCCACAAGCTGGTGCATGTGAACGAGCAGAAGGGCACGCCCATCTACATCCGGGGCCGCGTGCCGGGCACCTGATGCCGCCGGGTAACACGGAGTGATCACCCCTGGGACCCGGGCTGGCCCGTGTGTCCCAGGGGTGATTGCGTGCCGTTAAGAACCTGGCAAAGGTTGTCCTAAGGGGCAGCAAGGTCGGCCCAGACCGTTGGCATCCTTAGCGCCGTGGCGACACCTCAGCTCCGCCGGGACGGGCCCAGTGCCCATCCGCGCCAGCCGGCCAGCAAGGTCCCGGAGAAGATCACCGTCTACTTCTGGATCATCAAGATCCTCACCACCGCGATGGGCGAGGCCTTCGCCGACTTCCTCGCCTTCCGGTACGGCCCGGTGGTCACCGGGGTCGCGGGCACGGTGGTCTTCGCCGCGGCCCTGGCCCTCCAGTTCCGGACCCGCCGGTACCGGGTGTGGATCTACTGGTTCGCGGTGGTCATGGTGGCGGTCTGGGGCACGATGGTCGCCGACGGGCTGCACATCGAGCTGCACGTGCCGTACGCGGCGTCCAGCACGTTCTTCGCCGTCTGCCTGGCGGTGATCTTCGCGGCCTGGTACGCGGCCGAGCGGACGCTGTCCATCCACAGCATCACCACCCCCCGCCGGGAGGTGTTCTACTGGGCCACGGTCATCGCCACGTTCGCCCTGGGGACCGCGCTCGGCGACCTGACCGCGACCACCCTGGGGCTGGGCTTCCTGGCCTCCGGGATCCTGTTCACCGTGGTCATCGCGATCCCGGCGGTGGCCTACTGGAAGCTGCGGATGAACGCCGTCCTGGCCTTCTGGTTCGCCTACGTGGTGACCCGGCCGCTCGGGGCCTCCTACGCCGACTGGCTCGGGGTGCCCGCGGCGCACGGCGGCGTCGGGCTCGGCCGGGGCCTGGTGGCGCTGATCCTGACCGTGTTCATCGTCGGCTTCGTCGGCTTCCTGGCCGTGACGCGCAAGGACATCGCGCCATCTGCCGTGACGGCCCCGCAGCGGGCGCCGGCTCCAGCCCGGCACCGCCGGTAGCGCCGGTCCCAGGACACCAGGCCAGGTACGCGGTCAAGCGGGCGGGCAACCCGCCGCCCGGGTAGCCTGCGGCGGGTGCCCAAGCCGCTGCTGAGCCAGGCTGACTGGTATGCCAGCCTGCCCGCCGTCTACGTCTCGGCCGCCATGCTCATCACCGACCCGGCCGGCCGGGTGCTGATCGTCAAGCCGAACTACCGCCCGTACTGGGGAGTTCCCGGCGGCATCGTGGAGGCCGGGGAAGCCCCGCACGACGGTGCCGCCCGGGAGATCGCCGAAGAGCTCGGCCTGCGCATCACCGCTGGCGACTTGCTGGTCGTGGACTGGCTGCCGCCGGAGGACGCCCGGCCACGGGCCATCACCAGCTACCTGTTCGACGGGGGCACGCTGGCCGGGCTGGCGGATGTCCGGCTGCAGGAGGAGGAGCTGGACGACGCCGAGTTCGTGACCTGGGCCGAGGCCGAGGCGCGGATGCCGGCCGCTACCGCGGCCCGCATCCCGGCGGCCCGGCAGGCCCGCGCCACCGGCCGCACGGTCTACCTGCCCCGCTGGCCGTCCCGCCAGTAGCCGACGGCCCTACAGCCACGCGGCGGCGATCAGCCCGGACCCCAGCCCGCGCGGCCGGGCGCCCCGGTCCGACACGTACAAGGTGGTCCCGGCCAGGTACAGCAGCCATTTCCCGGAGTGGTTCACGGCCAGGCTGGTATGCGCCAGGCCCGGGAAGCCGATCGCCACCTGGTGCTGCAGCGTGCCGGCCGGGTTCACCTCCCACATCAGCCGGGAGGTATTGCGGACCGGGATGCCAGCGCAGCAGGCCCGGCTGACGAACAGCTGCCCGCTGGGCAGGTACACCCCCTCCCGCCAGTAACTGCGCCGGCGGGCGGGCCCGGTCACCGGCACCGAGGTGTCGCCGGTGCCGGCCAGGTAGGACTGCGCGACCGCGGGGTCCATCAGCACGATCTGCCAGCCCTCGTTGTCCTGGATGGCGGCGATCGACACGGCCAGCTGGTGGCCGCCGGGGGCCCAGGACAGATGCGAGATCGGCGCGGGCAGCCCGCTCGACTGGCCGGCCGGCAGCATCGGGTAGAGGTGCTCCACGCCCGTGCTCAGCGTGCGGATCACCAGGTTGTACTGGGCCGACAGATCGCCGGTGGACGGCATGCAGTGCGGGGCCGGAGCCGGCTGCCGGGCGAAGGCCAGGCTGGCCCCGTCCGGGCTGATCGTGGGCAGGCTCCCGGTCGAGATCAGGGTGGGCTTCCCGCCGGTCACCGGGACCGATTCCACGTCTTCCACGCAGCCGTGCCGGGTACTGAAGTAGACGGTCCGGCCGTCCGGCGACACTGAGATCTCGTCGCCGGTGACCCCGCCCGGCACCAGGGTCTTGCCCGGCGCGCCGGTCACCGGGCTGAGCAGGACCAGGGCGCCCCGCGCGGTCACCCCGGCCATGGCCGGCGGGCGGGCCGTGGTCTGGCGGACCTGGTGGGCCCGGGTCGGGCTGGACGAGGGGGCCGGGCTCGACGCCGCGCCGTGCTGGCCGCCGCTGCCACCCCCGCAGGCCACCAGCAGGATGGCCGCGGCCGGCCCGGACACTGCCAGGGCCAGCCGGGAGGCCCTGATCGCTGCTGGGGGCATCGGCCGCCTCCGTCGGGATGAACCGTCAGCCGATGAACCTATCGGGCCGGGCCCATTCCCTGCGGCGAAATGTCGGCTTGCCGAGGTGACGGGTACTGTAGGTGACCATGTGACGTGCCAGGCGGCCGCGGCAGCGGCCGATGAGCGTGCCCGGGGGGGCGCAGTGAGTCCAGGTCCGGCCGTGGACAGGCCAGATGCCAGCCAGTGGCTGGCATCGATGCGCGACGTGCTCGCCAGCCTGCCTACCGCCGTCGCCTACCTGGCTGGCCGGGACCACGTGTTCGAATTCATCAATGACCGGTACCGGCAGCTGGTCGGGGACCGGCCGGTGCTCGGCCGGCCAGCCCGGCAGGCGCTGCCCGAACTGGCCGACCAGGGGCGCTTCGAGCTGCTCGACAAGACGATGGAATCCGGGCAGCCGCTGCGCGGCCAGGGCGCCGAGCTGTGGATCCGCCGTTCCGGCCAGCGCCCCGAGCAGGTGTTCGTCGACTTCGCCTACCAGCCGGTGCGCGATGCCGACGGCCGGATGGCCGGGGTGCTGTGCTTCGCCGCCAATGTCACCGCGAGTGTCCGGGCGGGCTCCGGCCGCGAAGAGCTGGCCGCGCAGCTGGCCGCCACCCAGGAGCGCTACCAGACTCTGTTCGAGACCCTGCCGCAGGGCGTCATCCACTACGCCGCCGACGGGTCGGTCCTCGACGCGAACCCGGCCGCGTGCCAGATGATCGGCCACGACGTGGACGAGATGCCGAGCTGGCCGCTGCTCGCGGGCCAGCCGACCCGCGAGGACGGCACGCCGCTGCCGCCCGCGGACTTCCCGGTGGCGGTGGCGTTCCGCACCGGAGAGCTGGTCCCGGAGACGACGATAGGGATCCCGCACGGCCGGACCGGGAAAGTCCGGTGGCTCGGGGTGACCGTGGTGCCCGACGCCCGGGACGCGGACGGCCGGCCGCACCGGGCTTACGCGATGATCCGGGACGTGACCATCCAGCGCCGGGCCGAGGCGACACTGCGCGAGGGCACCGAGCTGATCGACCGGCTGCGGGACGCCAACGTGATCGGCATGGTGGTGAACGGGGAGGACCGGGTCCACGAGGCCAACGACGCGTTCCTCGACATCGTCGGCTACACCCGGGCGGACCTGAACGCCGGCCGGATCAGCTCGCAGAGCGTCACCGCCCCGGGATGGGCGGCCCGGGACGCCGCCGCCCGGCAGCAGCTGCGGCGGGCCGGCTCTGTCCCGCCGTATGAGAAGGAGTACCTGCACCGGGCTGGCTACCGCGTGCTGGTGCTGGTCGGCGCGGCCGTGATCAGCTGGCAGCCATTCCGCTGGGTGACCTATGTTGTCGACCTGAGCACGCGGCAGCACGCCGAGGAGGACCGCGCCACCCTGGTGGCCCGGGAAGAGGCGGCCCGCACCGAGGCGGAGACCGTCCGGGAACGCCTCGAGTTCCTGCTCCGGGCGGGCGACTTCATGGCTGCCGCCCGGGACCGCTACGAGCTGCTCCAGCACGCCTCCCAGCTGGTCGTGCACAGCCTGGCCGACTACTGCTCGGTGTTCCTGCCCGCCGCGGACGGCACGCTGCAGGCCATCTCGGTCGCCTACCGCAGCCCGTCCAGCGAGGTGGTGTTCGCTGACCTGCGGGACCAGGCCGTGCCCACGGTGGCCGGCCGGACGGTCAGGGCCGCCTACACCACCGGGACCACCCAGCTGCTCACCGACGCGTTCGCCCGGGCCTCCGGGCGGCGCGACATCGCCCCGCCGCTGGCCGACATCTTTCACCGGCTCAAGCCGGACAGCGCGCTGGTCTCCCCGCTGATGGCCGGGCAGCGCGCGCTCGGCGTGCTGGCCGTGGGCCGCCGCGCGGGCCAGCCCCCGTTCGCCGGGACGGACATCGCGGTGCTCGAGGAGGTGAGCCGGCGGATCGGCATCGGGCTGGCCAACGCCGAGGCGTCCGCCCGCGATCACACCGTGGCGGAGACCTTGCAGCGCTCGGTGCTGCCCGACGCCCTCCCGGACATCGCCGGGCTCGATCTGGCCGTGCGCTATCTTCCCGGCACGGATGGCGACGAGGTCGGCGGTGACTGGTATGACGCCTTCCCGCTGGGCGGTGGCCTGGTGGGCCTGGTCATCGGCGACGTGGCCGGGCACAGCATCACCTCGGCATCGATCATGGCTCAGCTGCGCAACATGCTCCGCGCCTACGCCATCGAGCACCAGCACCCGCCGGACGTGCTGCGGCGCACCGCCGTCGCGCTCAGCCAGCTGCTGCCCGACGCGCTGGCCACCGTGATCTACGCCGTGCTCGACCTGGCCACCGGACGGCTCAGCTACGCGAACGCCGGCCATCCACCGCCGGTCTGCGGCCGGGCCGACGGCACGGTCGAGTATCTGGACGATGCCCCGGGCATCATGCTCGGCGCCCCGTCGGCCGGCGATTTCGCCGCCGGGCACAGCACCCTCGGTCCCGGGGACAGCCTGCTGCTCTATACCGACGGGCTGATCGAGAACCGGCGCCGGGACATCACCGAGGGGCTCGACGCGCTGGCCACCGCCATGCGCCAGGCCGGCTCCCGGACCGCCGAGCAGGTCTGCGGGGCCGTGCAGGGTGCGCTGCTCGGCAGTACCCAGCGCGCCGACGACGTCTGCCTGCTGGCCGCGCGGCGCACCCCCTGACCGGGCCCAGTTCCACTCCCCGCCGCCGGTGGCAGTTCTCCCCACCCCGCCGGTGACCTGCTCATCCAGGTCTGTTTCCCAATCTTTGGTATTTCGATGGCAAGTTCATGAACCATCCCCCCATACCAGCCCGTGTACCAGGGTAGGTGGTTAAGAAGTAGTAAAGGGAGGCGCCGGCTGGTGGCCAGCCGCGCCGGGGGACAGCACAGCCGGGGGGCGCCGTGCCAGTTATTTCCGTTCCGCACGCCTTCAACGAGGAGGAGCTCTACGTCGATCTGCGGTCGATCTTCGGGCAGCCACTGTTCCTGAAGTGCGAGGGGTTCAATTTCGCCGGCTCGATCAAGCTGAAGACCGCAGCCGAGATGGTGGCGGCCGCCGACCGGGACGGGATGCTGACCCCGGGATCGATCCTGGTCGAGTCCTCATCCGGGAACCTGGGCGTGGCGCTGAGCGTGATCGCGGCCAGCCAGGGCTACCGGTTCCTGTGCGTGACCGACTCCCGCTGCAACCTGTCCACCAGGCTGCTCATGGAGGCGCTGGGCAGCCGGGTCCACGTGATCGCCGAGCCCGCTGCCAGCGGGGGTTACCTGGCCGCGCGGCTCGACTACGTCCGGGCGCTGTGCGCCGCCGACGACCGGTACGTGTGGCTGAACCAGTACACCAACCCGGGCAACTGGCAGGCGCACTACCGCACCACCGCGCCGGCCATCGCCCACCAGTTCCCGCAGCTGGACGTGCTGTTCGTGGGGGCCGGCACGACCGGCACGCTGATGGGCTGCGCGCGCTACTTCCGCGAGTGGCACCGGCCGGTGCGCATCGTCGCGGTGGACAGCGTGGGCTCGGTGGCCTTCGGCGGCGCGCCGGGCCGCCGGATGATCCCCGGCCTGGGCGCCGGCATCCGCCCGCCGCTGCTGGATGAGTCTTATGTGGACGAGGTGATCCGGGTCGAGGAGGCGGACACCATCCGGGCCTGCCACCGGCTGGCCCGGCACGGGTTCCTGTTCGGCGGGTCCACCGGGACCGTGGTCAGCGGCGCGGCGGGCTGGCTGGCCCGGCAGGACGCGGGGGAGCTGACCACCGTGGCTATCGCCCCCGACCTGGGCGAGCGCTACCTGGACACGATCTACCACGCGAACTGGCTGCAGGACCTGTACGGCGAGGATGTGCTCAGCCCCGGCCTGACCGCCCGGTTCCCGGCCGCCTCATGACGGGCCCGGCCACCACCCAGGACGGGCGGGTCCAGCCCGCGGCCGGTACCGAGCAGGCCTATGCCGCCGTGCTGGCCGAGGTCATGCGGGTCGAGCAGGTGCCGGTGGACAGCGACTTCTTCGCCGACCTGGGCGCGGACTCGCTGGTCATGGCGCACTTCTGCGCCCGGGTCCGCAAGCGCGCCGATCTGCCGTCCGTGTCGATCCGCGAGATCTACCGGCACCCGACGATCCAGAGCCTGGCCCAGGCGCTCGGCGGCCCCGCGCCCGCCCCGGCCCGGCCCCCGGCCCCCGCTCCCGCCGAGCCCGCCGCGCCCACCAGCACCCGGCAGTACATCCTGTGCGGGGCGCTGCAGCTGCTGTGCTATCTCGGCTACGCCTGGCTGGCCGCGCTGGCCGGCGCGTGGGCCTACGGGTGGATCTCGGCCGGGTCCGGCCCGCTCAGCATCTACCTGCGCGCGGTCGTCTTCGGTGGCGCGGCGTTCCTGGTCCTGTGCACCGTGCCGATCCTGGCCAAATGGCTGCTGATCGGGCGGTGGAAGCCGCGGCGGATCCGCGTCTGGAGCCTGGCCTACGTCCGGTTCTGGCTGGTCAGGACGCTGGTCCGGGCCAACCCGCTGGTCTTCCTGATCACCGGCTCGCCGCTGTACCTGGTGTACCTGCGGGCCCTCGGCGCCCGGGTCGGGCGCGGCGCGGTGATCTTCACCCGGCAGGTGCCGGTATGCACCGACCTGCTCACCATCGGGCCCGGCACGGTCATCCGCAAGGACGCCTTCCTGCCCTGCTACCACGCTGAGGCGGGCTGGATCCAGGCCGGCCCGGTCACCCTGGGCGCCGGCGTGTTCATCGGCGAGAAGACCGTGCTCGACATCGGCACGTCCATGGGCGACGGGGCGCAGCTCGGCCACGCCTCCGCGCTGCACAGCGGCCAGGCCGTGCCCGCCGGCGAGCGCTGGCACGGGTCGCCGGCCCAGCGCACCGAGATCGACTACCTGGGGATCGGCCCGGCCCGCTGCGGCCCGCTGCGCCGCGCCAGGTACTGCGCGGTCACCCTGCTCAGCCTGTTCTTCCTGTACCTGCCGCTGGCCGAGGGGGGCCTGTACCTGCTGCTGACCCGGGTGCCGGCGCTGGGCGGGCTGCTGGACCCGGGCACGCAGGAGATCACCTCGGCCGGGCTGTACGCCGACGCGCTGGTCATCTCGCTGGTGCTGTTCGCCGGGCTGGTGCTGGCCGGCCTGGCGTTCGTGACCACCGTGCCCCGGCTGCTCAACCTGTTCCTGCGGCCCGGCACGGTCTACCCGCTGTACGGCTTCCACGACCGCCTGCACCGGGCCATCACCCGGATGACCAGCATCCGGTTCTTCACCCAGCTGTTCGGCGACAGCTCCTACATCGTCTACTACCTGCGCTGGCTCGGGTACGACCTGTCCCGGGTGGAGCAGACCGGGTCGAACTTCGGCACCGAGGTCGGGCACGAGACCCCGTTCCTTGCCACGATCGGCACCGGGACGATGGTCGCCGACGGGCTGTCGCTGATGAACGCCGACTTCTCCAGCACGTCCTTCCGGATCTCCCGGGTGTCGGTCGGGCCGCACAACTTCGTCGGCAACAACATCGCCTACCCGGCCGCGGGGCGGACCGGGGCCAACTGCCTGCTGGCCACGAAGGCGATGATCCCGCTGGACGGGGAGATCCGGGAAGGAGTCGGCCTGCTGGGCTCGCCCTGCTTCGAGATCCCACGGTCGGTGGAGCGGGACAGCCGGTTCGACCACCTGCGTACCGGCGACGAACTGCGCGGCCGGCTGGCCGCCAAGAACCGGTACAACCTGCGGACCATGGGCGTGTTCCTGTTCGCCCGGTGGCTGTACGTCTTCCTGATCACCACGGCGGCGCTGGCCGCGTTCGACTCCTACGGCGGGTTCGCCGAGGCGGGCATGGCCCTGTTCCTCGCGCTCGGCGTGCTGGTCACCCCGGTCTACTTCGTGCTGGCCGAGCGGGTGCTGCGGGTATTCCGGCGGCTGCGGCCGAAGTACTGCTCGATCTACGACCCGTACTTCTGGCGGCACGAGCGGCTGTGGAAGGTGCCCGGGGAAACCTACCTGCACGTCTTCGACGGCACCCCGTTCAAGAACCTGGTCTGGCGCGGGCTCGGGGTCCGGATCGGCCGGCGGGTGTTCGACGACGGCTGCTACCTGACCGAGCGGACGCTGACCGCCATCGGGGACGACTGCATGCTCAACGCGGGCAGCAAGATCCAGTGCCACTCCCAGGAGGACGGCACGTTCAAATCCGACCGGACCACGATCGGCGCGGGCTGCACCCTCGGCGTGGGCGCGATGGTGCATTACGGCGTGACCATGGGCGACGGCTCGGTGCTCGCCCCGGACTCGTTCCTGATGAAAGGCGAGGAAATCCCGGCGCACGCCCGCTGGGGCGGAAACCCGGCCAGGGAGCTGACATGACCACCACCAGCCTGGGCGACACCCAGACCGATGCGGCCGCCCGCGAGTACTGGCGCGGGGTGCTGACCGCGGGCGGGTCCACCGCGATCCCGCGGTGGGCCACCAGCCCGGCCACGAGCGTAATGGAATATCAGGCCGCGGTGCCGGCCAGTGTCCTGGCGGCGCTGCGCCGGCTGGCCGCCGAGCTGGGCCTGCCGCTCAGCTCGGTGCTGCTGGCCGGGCACGCCCGGGTGCTGGCCGCGCTGTCCGGCGAGCCCGAGGTCGTGACCGGCTACGCCGTCGCGGATGGGCGGCCGCTGCCCTGCCGGCTGAGCACCACCGCGGGCTCGTGGCGGGCGCTGCTGCGGGGCACCCACCAGGCCGAGGCGGAGCTGCTGGCCCACCAGGGCTTCCCGGTCGCCGCGCTCGGGCGGGAGCTGGGCTCGGCCGGGCCGGGCTACGAGACCGTGTTCGACCCGGCCGGCCGGGGCGGGAATGCGCTCGCCGCGGGCACCGCGCTGTGGGTCGGCGCCGCGCCGCGCCGCGGCCAGCTGATGCTGCGGCTGCGCTACCGGGCGTGCGTGCTGGACGCGGACGCCGCGGCGCGGATCGCTGGCTATCACCGGCGAGCGCTCGAGCTGATGGCCGCCGACCCGGACGCCGAGCCGGGCCGGTGCAGCCTGCTGTCCGCGGGCGAACTGCGCTTCCAGCTCGACGGGCTCGCCGGGCCGTCCCGTGAGCTGCCCGGCCGGCCGGTCCATGAGCTGTTCGAGCAGCGGGCGGCCGCCCACCCGGACGCGATCGCGGCCAGCCGCGGCGGCCGGCAGTGGACCTACCGGGAGCTGAATACCCGGGCCAACCAGCTGGGCCGGGCGCTGCTGGCCCGTGGCCTGCGCCGGGAAGACGTGGTCGCGGTGGTGACCGGGCGCAACCTGGACTGGATGGCCGCGGTGCTCGCGGTGTTCAAAGCCGGCGGGGTGTACCTGCCGGTCGAGCCGCACTTCCCAGCCGACCGCATCGCGGCCACGCTGCGCCGGGCCGGCTGCCGCCTGGTGCTGACCGAGCTGGGCAGCACCGCCACGCTGCAGGCCGCGCTGAGCACGCTGCCCGGGGTCCAGCCGGTGTTCACCGGCGCCGCCTACACCGAAGGCCACGACGGCGGTGACCTCGGCATCCAGGTCGGGCTGGGCCAGCTGGCCTACATCTACTTCACCTCCGGGTCCACCGGGGAGCCCAAGGGCGCCATGTGCGAGCACGCGGGCCTGCTCAACCACGTCTGCGCCAAGATCGCCGACCTGGAGATCGGCGCCGGGCAGGTGGTCGCGCAGACCGCACCGCAGTGCTTCGACATCTCCGCTGTGGCAGCTGGTGTCCGCGCTGCTGGCCGGCGGGCGGACGCTGCTGGTCGAGCAGGAGGTGATCCTGGACGCCGACCGGTTCATCGAGAAGATCAGCGCGGGGCGGGTCACGGTGCTCCAGGTCGTCCCGTCCTATCTCGAAGCCGTCCTGTCCAGCCTGGAGCGGCGCCCCCGCGGCCTGCCGGACCTGCGGTACGTGTCGGTCACCGGCGAGGCGCTGAAGAAGGAGCTCACCCAGCGCTGGTTCGCCGCCCAGCCCGGGATCAAGCTGGTCAACGCGTACGGGCTGACCGAGACCTCGGACGACACCAACCACGAGGTCATGGACCGGGTGCCGGACACCGGCCGGGTCCCGCTCGGGCGGCCGATCCCTAACGTGCACGTCTACGTGGTGGACGAGCACCTGTCGCCGGTGCCGCTCGGTGCCCCCGGCGAGATCGTGTTCTCCGGGGTGTGCGTCGGCCGCGGGTACGTCAACGACCCGGACCGCACCCGGGCCGCGTTCGGGGCCGACCCGCACCGCCCCGGCCAGCGGCTGTACCAGGGCGGCGACTACGGCCGCTGGCTGCCCGGCGGCAAGCTGGAGTACCTGGGCCGCCGGGACGCCCAGGTCAAGATCAGCGGGTTCCGGATCGAGCTCGGGGAGATCGAGAACACCCTGCTCCGGGTGCCCGGGGTGCGCGACGGCGCGGTGGTCGTGGCCGAGCGGGCCGGCCAGGGCCAGCGCCTGGTCGCCTTCTACACCGCCGGGCGGCCGATCGAGCCGGCGGCGCTGCGGGCCCGGCTGGGCGCGTCACTGCCGGCCTACATGGTCCCGTCGGCCATCCACTGGCGGGCCAGCCTGCCGCTGACCGCCAACAGCAAGATCGACCGCAACGCACTCACCGCGCTGGCCAGCCAGCCCGGCGGGCCCGGGGCGGACCAGGCCGCGCCGGAGCAGGGCGGGCCCGAGGAAGCCGCGCCGGGCCACGCCGGGCCGCTGACACCGACCGAGCAGCGGCTGGCGGCGGCCTGGGCCACCGTGCTCGGCCTCCCCGAGCAGCAGATCGGCCGCCAGGACGACTTCTTCGGCCTGGGCGGCACCTCGCTGTCGGCGGTGAAACTGGTCATCACCCTCAACCGGGCGGTGACCCTGGGCGACCTCACCCGGCACCCCGTCCTCGCCGACCTGGCCCGCCTGGTGGACGCCCGGCCGGTGCCCGGAGCGGCACCAGAAAGGAGCTGACATGCCTGCCTCATTCCCGGCTTCCCTGCCCGGCCTGGACCAGCGGCCGGGCTCGCCGCCGGTCCTGCTGGCCGGCGCCAGCGGCGACGCGCCCGGCTGGGCGGCCGCGCACCGGGACGCCCTGCGCGCCGTGCTCATCGAGCACGGCTGCGTCCTGGTCCGCGGCCTCGGCCTGCGCGACGCGGCCGGCACCGGCGCCGTCGTCCAGCAGCTGGCCACCGGCCTGATGACCGAGCGGGAGGCGTTCGCGTCCCGCGAGAGCTACCCCGGCGGGCTGTACTCCGCCTCGGCCTGGCCGCCGAACCAGCCGATGTGCATGCACCACGAGCTCAGCTACCGGCTCGAGTTCCCCGGCCTGCTGCTGTTCGCCTGCCTCATCGCGCCGGCCAGCGGCGGGGCGACCGGGGTGGCCGACTCGGCGGCCGTGCTGCGCGCGCTGCCCGCCGGCCTGGTCAGCCGGTTCGAGCGGGACGGCTGGCTGCTCACCCGCAACTACAGCGAGGACATCGGGGCGTCGGTGGCGGACGCGTTCGGCACCGACGACCGGGCCGCGGTGGAGAGCTACTGCCGGGCCAACGCGATCGCGTTCGAGTGGCAGCCCGATGGGGGACTGCGGACCAGGCAGCGGCGCAGCGCCGTGCTGCGCCACCCGGTCACCGGGCAGCGCTGCTGGTTCAACCAGATCGCGTTCCTCAACGAGCGGACCATCGATCCGGAGGTGCGCGAGTACCTGGTGGATGTCTATGGCGCGGACGGGCTGCCGTTCACCACCCACTTCGGCAACGGCGACCCGGTCGGTGCGGACGTCGTGCAGCTGCTCAACGAGGTCTACGAAGCCAGCACCGCCCGCGAGCCGTGGCAGGCCGGCGACCTGCTGCTGGTGGACAACGTGCGCACCGCGCACAGCCGGGAGCCGTTCCAGGGGCCACGCGAGGTGCTGGTCGCCATGGCCGACCCGGTCCGCGCGGCCGACTGCGCGCCAGCCAGCGAGGTGAGCGCCTGATGACCGCGCTCGACGCCACCCCGCCGGGATCCGTGACACCCGGGCCCGCCGCCCCGCCGTTCGCGGTGATCGGCGGGGCCCAGGTCCAGCGGGCGCTGCAGGGACGCGAGCGGCAGGTCACCGAGCTGGTGACGGCTGCCTACCGGCTGCACAGCGCCGGTGATTCGGTGAACCCGCCGTCCTACTTCCTGCGCTTCCCCGACCGCCCGTCCGCCCGGATCATCGCGCTGCCCGCGTCGATCGGCGGCCAGCTCCGGGTGGACGGGGTGAAGTGGATCTCCAGCTTCCCGGAGAACGTGGCGGCCGGCCTGCCGCGCGCCTCGGCCGTGCTGATCCTCAACGACCACGACACCGGCTACCCGTTCGCCTGCCTGGAAAGCTCGATCATCAGCGCGACCCGGACGGCCGCGCTGGCCGCGGCCGCGGCCAGCGCGCTCAGCCAGGACCGGGACCGCCCGGTGCGCGCCGGGTTCTTCGGCACCGGGCTGATCGCCCGGTACATCCACACGTTCCTGGCCGGCACCGGCTGGTCGTTCGAGGAGATCGGCGTGCACGACCTGTCCGCCAGCAGCGCGGCCGGCTTCCGCGGCTACCTGGAGCAGTCCGGCGCCGGCGGCCGGATCACCGTGCATGACCAGCCGGAGCAGCTGATCCGGTCCAGCGACCTGGTCGTGTTCGCCACCGTCGCGGGCCAGCCGCATGTCACCGAGCTGGCCTGGTTCGCGCACAACCCGCTGGTGCTGCACGTGTCCCTGCGCGACCTGGCCCCGGAGATCCTGCTGGCCTCGGCCAACGTCGTGGACGACGTGCAGCACTGCCTGCAGGCGAACACCTCGCCGCACCTGGCCGAGCAGCTCACCGGGAACCGGGACTTCCTGGACGGCACGCTGGATGACGTGCTGGCCGGCCGGGTGCGGCTGCCGCGCCAGGCCGGCCGTGTTCTCCCCGTTCGGCCTCGGCGTGCTCGATCTGGCGGTCGGCAAATACGTCTACGACGAGGCCGCCCGGTCCGGGCAGCTGCACCTCATCGACGGGTTTTTCCATGAGCTGCGCCGCTACGGATGAGCCGCGCCGCTACCGATGAGCCGCGCCGGTCCGGCTGAGCCGGGCCTGCCGACCCTATTGTTACGGCATGGCCGTGCTTTTCGCCCTGCTGACCGCGCTGGCCAACGCGGTCAGCGTGACCACCCAGCACATCGCCAGCACGGCCGACCCCCGGCACTCCTCGGGCTGGCGGCTGGTCCGGTACCTGTTCCACAACCCGCTGTGGCTGTTCGGCTGGATCGCGCTGGGCGCGGCGTTCGTGTTCCAGGCGCTCGCGCTGCACGACGGCCTGGTGTCCGTGGTGCAGCCCCTGCTGATCTCCGAGATCGTGTTCGCGCTGCTGCTCCGCCAGTTCTGGATCCACCAGTCGGTGCAGCCGGTCACCTGGGGTGGCGCCGCGCTGACCTGCGCCGGGCTGGCCGTGTTCATCGTCGCCGGGGAGCCGACGGGCGGTCATCCCACCCCAACCAGCGATCACTGGGCCGTGGCCATCATCGTGTGCTGCGCCGCGGTTGGCGTGCTGGCCGCGCTGGCCCAGCGCGGCTCCCCGGGCTGGCGGGCGGCCCTGTTCGCCATTGCCGCGGGAATCATCTGGGCCCTGGTCGCGGTGTTCATCAAGAGCACCACGGACACGTTCACCGAGTTCGGCGTGGCCGGCATGTTCACCCACTGGCCGGTGTACGCGCTGGCCGTGGCGGGTGCGTCCGGCACCTGGCTGCAGCAGGTGGCGCTGCACGTCGGGCCGTTGCGGGTGTCCCAGCCGTTCCTGGTGATCGTGGACCCGGTGCTCAGCATCGGGCTGAGCGTGTGGCTGTTCGGCGAGCGGTTCAAGCCCGACGCTGGCGTGCTGGCCATAGCCGCGGCCGCGTTCGCCGTGATGTGCGTCGGGGTCGTGCTGCTCACCCAGACCGCCCCGGCCACGATGGAACCCGACATCCGGCGCGAGGGCCATGGCCTGCCCCGGCCAGACGCCAGCCCGGCCGGGGAATCGTCACCGGCCGGCTGACCCGGCCGGCCGGGCTGGGCACGCTGCGGGCCGGGCGTTACCGGCGGCGCACCGCGGGTGGCGCCCAGGTGCCGCTGAGCACCGGCGCCGCCGGAGCGTAAAGCCGCATCGTGACGCCGAGCGGGCCCTTGGGCGCGGGCAGCCAGTTCGCCTCGCGGTCCGGGCCCGGTGACTGGTGCTGCAGGTAGAGATCGAGCGAGCCGTCCGGGTTGAACTCCAGCCGGTCGCGGTCACCGATGGCGAAGCGGTTGAGCGCGTTCGGGGCCTGGAAGCCCTGATCGTCGTACATGGTGACCGACCAGAACGCGTGCGCCGGCGGGAGATCGCCGGGGCCGAAATGCAGCACATAGTCGTTGTCCCCGGTGAGGGGATACCCGTCAGCGTCGGCCATGAGCACCGGGTAGACGGCGTCCTCAGCGCTGTTCGCGCCGAGACCGACCATGGCCACCACGGCGCGCTTGAGGTAGAAGTTGCCGTACACGCCCATCGAGTCGATGTTCAGCTGCCAGCCATTGACCACCCGGGCCAGCCGGGGAAAGGCCTGCTGCATCTGCCGCAGGGCCACCGCCGGCACGTCCTGCAGGATCTCGCGCATGCTCGGCTCGAGATCGGCGAGCCTGGCCCCGGGCACCAGGCCGAGGCGGCGCATCTGCGCGATGAGCGACCAGTCGGTCAGATGCGCCGCGTGACGCTGCATCAGGCACAGGCCGAAGCCGAAGAAATCCTCCGCGGACATGCCGTTGACCTGCTCCAGCGGCGGGGTTTCCATGTCCACGCCCGGGTCGATGGTGACGGCCGGCACCGGGACCTCGCCACCCCAGTGCCCCAGCGGGGTCAGCGCGAACGAGTCCTGGATCCGGTGCACGGCCGGGTAGTCCGCTGGGCCGTTGGCCTGGGTGCGCCCGATCAGCCACACATAGGGAGTGGGCGCGTCGATCCGGTCCACGCCGTCCGGCAGGTCACCCTGCCAGCCGGGCGGCGTCACCGCCCAGTGGCCGGCCCTGGTCCCGGTGGTCCGCTGGCCCGGCACGGCGAACACGTCGGTCCACATGTCATACAGCGGCAGCTCGTAGTACCGGCCGTCCGGGTCGGCGCCGGCCGAGACGACCACCGGGCCGCCGGTGAGGTCGAGCCAGGCCGAGGAGTACAGCGTGTCGAAGTTCGGCCGCACCACGACCCGGAAATCGGCGCCGGGAAACTCGCGGATGTGCGCCAGCATGTTCATCGGCGCCGACGAGGGGCGCTGGCCCGGCCCGACGTTGGTCATCTGCTGGCGGGTCAGCTCCATCGTGACCAGGGGATACAGGTAGATGTAAGCGCTGATCCCCAGCTCGTGCGCCGCGTCCAGGCCGGTGTCCATGGCCGTGTCTCCCTCCGGGCGGGCCGCCGCTGCCTACCCTCTCAGCCGCAGGGCTGGCCCGGATCACCCCGCCGGAGTGATCCGGGCCAGCCCGGTGGGCCGCGGTTTCCGCACCGTTGGGCTGGATGTTCTTGACCATTGCTTTACCAGACCGGTAGCGTCCGGGGTGCGTGGCGGCGCGGGGAAGCTGGTGAGAATCCAGCACGGTCGCGCCACTGTGAGCCGTCCGCCGGGAGGCGGCGGGATAGTCAGACACCCGGTCGTCACGCTGCCCAGCTACTGAGGGACGCACGATCCCTGAAGGAGGCTCACCATGACCAGCATGTCCAGGCGGACTGACGTCTCGACCCCCGTGATCATCACCGGCCAGCAGGCGATGTTCTGGATGTTCGGGGCGGTGCTCGTTGCGCTGGCGCTCTACTACTTCATCGGCATGGACCAGGGCGCCACCTCGCTGCTCGGCAGCGACATGCACATCCACGAGTTCGTCCACGACTCCCGCCACTTCCTCGGCTTCCCCTGCCACTGAGCGCGGGACGGGGATAAGCCGGCATGGTCAGGAAACTCATCCTGCGCGGCGCGCTGGCCGGGGCGGTGGCCGGCGTGCTGGCCTTCGTGTTCGCCCGGATCTTCGCTGAGCCGCAGATCGACCAGGCGATCAATTACGAGTCCGGCCGCGACGCGGCCCAGGCCCTGCTGGACAAGGCCAGCGGCCTGCCCGTGGCGCCGCCCGGACCCGACATCTTCAGCCGCACGATCCAGTCCACGATCGGGATCGGCGTCGGCATGATCTTCTTCGGCATCGCGATGGGGCTGCTGTTCGCGGTGGCCTACAGCCTGTGCCTGGGCCGGGTCGGGAACATCCGCCCCCGGTCACTGGCGCTGCTGGTCGCGGCGGGCGGGTTCGTCGGTGTCTACCTGGTGCCGTTCGTGAAGTACCCGGCCAACCCGCCCTCGATCGGCCACCCGGAGACCATCCGTGCCCGGACCGGGCTGTACCTGCTCATCGTGGTGTGCTCGGTCCTGTTCCTGATCCTCGCGGTCTGGCTGGGCAAGCGGCTGCAGCGGCGGTTCGGGAACTGGAACGCCACGCTGCTCGCTGCTCTCGGCTACCTGGTGGCCATCGGCATCGTGATGGCCCTGCTGCCCTCCCTCGGGCACCTGGCCTACAACGTGCAGCACTTCGGCAGCCAGCCGGGCGAGACGCCGCTGCCGCTGCGTAACGCCCACGGGACGATCGTGTATCCCGGCTTCCCGGCCGACGTGCTGTTCAGCTTCCGGCTGCTGTCGGTGGCCGCACAGCTGCTGCTGTGGACCGTGATCGGCCTGTGCTTCGCCCCGATGGCGGAGCGGGTGCTGGTCCCGCGCCAGATCGCCGCGCCCGTCACTCCGGAGCGGGATCCGGTGTCGGTCTGAGCACGTCCTGCCAGTGCCGGCGGCGGGTCTCCTCGGTGGTCAGCACGCAGTCCGCGCAGAGCCCGCCGCCTGGCACCCGGTAGAACAGGCAGCAGCTGCGGCGGATGAGGAAGCGCCGCGGCTGCCGCGGGTCGGGCTGGATGAGGTCCCCGGTCCCGGCCAGCGGCCCGGTGGCCAGGACCGCCGCGGTGAGCCGGCCCGCGGCCTCGGCCTGTTCCGGATAGCGGCCGGCCAGCATGCCCGCCGCCCCGGCCAGCGCCGATGCCACGTTGCCCCACAGCACCTGCGGGGAGAGCCGGAAACCGGCCGCCGCGGCGCCGGCCAGCGGGCCGACGATGCCCTGGATGACGTGCTCGTCCAGCAGCGCGGCCGCGTGGCTGAGATCGCTGTCCGCGGCCAGGTCGCCGGCCCGGTATCCGGTGACGGGTGGTGCGGCGGCCAGCGGCCAGGGCCCGCCGTCCACCGGGCGCCAGTACAGGGTCCCGGCCGTCAGCCGGGGAACTACACGCCCCAGCACCGTGGCGGCCAGTGCGGGGGAGGTCAGCCGGGAGGCCAGCCCGAGGAAGACGATCGACGCCGCGGCGCGCTCTTCCACCTGCTGCGGGTCCAGGCCGGCCCGGCTGGCGATGACCCGGCGGGCGTGGGTGACCCGCTCCCGGAGCGCCGCCGGGCCCGCGGTCAGCACGGTGAGTGGCTGCCATCGCGGGCCGGCCGGTGATGGCTCGATCACGAAGTAGGGGCCGGCCTGGGCCGCCACGGCCAGCGCGGCTGAGGCATCCACCTCAGCCGCTGGAGTGGTTACCGGCCTGCCGGTCACGGGCTGACCGGAAACGGTGCGCCGTCTTCGGCGCCGGCCTCTTCGTCGGCTGGATCCTGGGCGCCGACCCCGTAGTTCGACAGGCCGAAGAGATACCCAAGGAGAGTGATGCCGATCATGACTGCGAACGGCCACCAGAAGCTGCCCCGGACCGCGATCGCGGCGGACAGGCCGACGAACGCGGCGGCGATGGCGACCTTCCCGGCCACCGCCCACGACTGCGCGGCGAGCAGCTTCAGCCGCTCATCGGCCCGGGAACCAGCCAGCGCGCCCTCGTCGGTGTCCTGCCCGGCCCGCACGTACACGACGACCACGCGGACGGCCGTGGCCACCACGACCATGATCGAGATCCACCACGTCGGGCCGCCCCGCACCACCCACGCGACGGCGAAGATGGCCCCGGTCAGGGCCAGCAGCAGCGGCCTGCGCAGCCGCGGCGGGATGAAGTTCGTCATGTCCCTGCCTCCTCATCCGCCGGGTCACGATTCCCGCTGCCTGCGCTGCTCCCGGACCCGGTTCCGCATGATGTAAAGCTAGCTTTACCTAGCGGCAGTGTCAAGGACCCTTTACAAGAAATCTGCTCGCGCGCGGTGACTGCGTGGGTGGGGCAGGCCTACCGCGCAGGTGGGTGCCGGCCGATGGCGCGCCGCCCCCGGTAGCGGCCAGGTGGCGGCCCGGTACGGCCTGTGGGCCAGCGCTGCGGTTCCTGCCCAGCGGCTACCCGGTGCCGCCTTCCGTGAGCACAGCGGTCACCAGCTGACCCAGTGGACCGCTGACGTCTTTCTCGGCGACCATGACCTCCTGGTCATCCACCTGGATCGCGTACACCGGGCGGCCGGGGGCTGGCTGGTACACCGGCGGGTCCCCGATAGCGCGCTCGGCGAGTCCTTCCCAGCTGCTGGCGTCGTCACGGCCCTTGGTATCGACGCTGCGGCGCCGTACCTGGCCGTCGGGGGCCACCTCGGTGACGGTGATGTTCACCCAGCCAGTCTGAGCCCATTTCCCCGCCATAGCCAGACTGGCCCTCCCGTGACCTAGATCCGTTTGATTGCCGCGAGCCAGCCCGGCGCGCCATGATCGTCGTGGTATCTCGTCTGAACCCGGTCCGGTTCGATGGCCGCGACATGCCATCCGGTGCCGGGGCTGAACGCCGCTCTCAGCTCTTGCTGACTGATGGGGTGCGGGCCAGTACCGGGACCGCCGTCACTGAAGCACAGCACGTACAGCGTTCCATCGCGCTCGGTCACCGAGGCCAGACTCGCCACATACCCGGGCCGCTCCTCGCCGTCGAAGGTGTGGAACAGCCCGCAGTCCAGCACGGTCTCAAACCTGCGCCCCAGACCCTCCAGCTGGAGCGCGTCGGCCGCCACGAACTCAGCCCTGATCCCACGGTGGCCGGCCTTCTCCCGGGCCATCGCCAGTGCCGTCTCGGCGACGTCAAAGCCCAGTACCGGCAGTCCCAGCGACGCGACGTGCAGTGCGTTCTCGCCGGTCCCGCAGCCCGCGTCGAGCACCGCTCCGGCGAAGCCGCCTTCGGCGGCCAACCGCACTACTGCGGGCTGCGGCTGGCCAGTGTCCCAGGGCGCCGGGCCGTCGAGGTACGACGCATCCCAGGGCAGTCCCGTCATCCGTTCGTGACTGGTGGGTGGCCGGCCGCCGAACGGATCGTCAGCGGGGGGTCCTGATCGCTCCGGCAACTTCGTCCCCCTTCCGCTGCTGATCCTGCGGCTCATCGTGGCACGATCTCCGGCCAGGGGGTCCACCAGGGAGGTCACGGGCGCGCGGAGCGGTACGAGCGAAGGACTGTGGGTAGGCATCACGTGACTAGCCACGGGCCATAGCCCCCATGCGCAGCACAACCTCAGGAGGAGTAAATGTCCGCCAACGCTGGTGCAGAACAGACGGGCAGCGGCAACACCGCGGTTCGGCCGTTTCAGGTCGGCTTTCCGGAAGGGGAGCTCACTGAGCTGCGCAGACGCGTAAACGCGACCAGGTGGCCCGAGCGCGAGACCGTCACCGACGACTCGCAGGGCGTGCCGCTCGCCCTGATGCAGGAGCTCGTGCGCTACTGGGGGACGGACTACGACTGGGGTGGGTGCGAGGAGAAGCTGAGCGGCCTGCCGCACTTCATGACCGAGATCGACGGGCTGGACATTCATTTCATTCACGTCCGCTCCCAGCACGAGGACGCGCTGCCGCTGATCGTCACGCACGGGTGGCCGGGCTCGGTCATCGAGCAGCTGAAGATCATCGAGCCGCTCACCAATCCCACCGCGCACGGCGCGAGCGCGGAGGACGCGTTCCATCTGGTGATTCCGTCGCTGCCGGGTCACGGGTTTTCCGCCAAGCCGGCTACGACCGGGTGGGATCCCGCCCGCACCGCCCGGGCCTGGGTCGTGCTCATGAAGCGCCTCGGATACAACCGGTTCGTGGCTCAGGGCGGTGACTGGGGTGCGGCCGTCACCCAGACGATGGGTATACAGGCCGCACCAGAGTTGATCGGCATTCACTCCAACATGCCTGGAACCGCTCCAGCCGAAATCAACAAGGCGGTCCAGCGCGGCGACCCGCCGCCGTCGGATCTGTCCGCCGAGGAGCGGCGTGCCTATGAGCAGCTGAGCAGCTTCTATGCGAAGCACGTGGCCTACGCGCAGATCATGTTGACGCGCCCGCAAACGTTGTACGGGCTGGCGGACTCACCCGCCGATCTAGCGGCGTTCATGATTGACCACGGCGACGGTACCGGCCAGCCCGGGCTCGTGGGAAAGGCCGTTCAGGGGCAGCTGCCGGGCAGCCTGACCCGGGACGACGTCCTCGACAACATCACGCTCTACTGGCTGACCAACACCGGCGTCTCCGCGGCCCGTCTTTACTGGGAGAACAAGGCGGACTTCTTCGACGCCAAGGACATAACCATTCCGTTTGCCATAAGCGTCTTCCCCGACGAGCTCTATCAAGCCCCGCGCAGCTGGGCCGAGCGCGCATATCCCGGTAACCTCATCCACTACAACCAGCTCGACCGTGGTGGCCACTTCGCCGCTTGGGAGCAGCCGCAGCTCTTCTCAGAAGAAATGCGCGCCAGCTTCAGATCGCTGCGCAAGTAGCCACCCCAGGAGCCTCATGCGATCATGGGCGCGTGACGGCGTGGCAGGATGTTGAGCAGGCAGAGCCGGAGTTCGCACGGCGCGTGCGGGCGCTGTTCGACGCGCACAGACACAAGACACTTGCCACCTTGCGAGCCGACGGGTCGCCGCGAATTTCCGGAATCGAGGCGGTCTTCGCAGACGGCGAACTGGGTTTTGGCTCGATGCCGAACGCTCGCAAGGGCGCGGATCTCCGCCGGGACCCGCGGTTCGCCCTGCACAGTGCCACGGTCGACCCGGTCGAGGGTTCCGAGGCGCAATGGCCGGGCGAGGCGAAGATCTCCGGCCGGGCGATCGCCGCCGGGCCGATCACCGAAGGACCGGACGGCGACCAGTTCCGCGCCGACATCGCGGAGGTTGTGCACACCCACCTCAACGAGGAAGCCACGACTCTCGTCGTCGAGTGGTGGACGCCCACTCACGGGCTGCGAACGATCGAGCGCGAGTGACCTGCCTGGTCATCCGGCCCGCCCCGTCCCCGCCGGTTAGGGAAGCGGGTTTGGTGCTGTACTGGTGAGATGACCGCGCAAGCAAAGCGGGACACGCGGGTGGCACTGGTGGCTGGGGCGACCCGCGGAGCGGGCCGGGCGATCGCCGTGGAACTGGCCCGGGCTGGCTCGTTCGTTTATGCCACCGGTCGCAGCAGCCGGGTGTCTGGCCGGTCTGAGATCGACAGGCCTGAGACGATCGAGGAGACCGGCGATCTGATCCGCGCCGCTGGCGGAGAGGGCTCGGCGCTCGTCGTCGATCACGAGGACACCGCGTCGGTCGCCGCGCTGCTGGCAACCGTCGAGCGCGAGTGCGGTCGCCTGGACGTACTGGTGAACGACATCTTCGGCGGCGACCGGTACGCCGAGTGGGACAAGCCGCTCTGGGAGCACGATTGGCCCGGCGGGCTGCGGATGCTGCAGATGGGCGTGCACACCCACCTGATCACCTGCCGGGCCGCCATTCCGCTGATGCTGCGGACGGCCGCGGCTGGTGGCACCCGTGGTCTGGTCATCGAGATGACCGACGGCACCGCGCAGGCCAACGCGGAGTTCCGGCCACGCGTCGGCTTCTACTATGACCTGGTCAAGGCCAATGTCGAGCGCATCGTGAAGGGCTTGAGCGCCGAACTCACCGGCCACCCGGTTACCGCCGTCGGCGTCACGCCGGGCTGGCTGCGCTCGGAGAAGATGCTGGAGAACTTCGGCGTCACCGAGGACACCTGGCGCGAGGCCTGCGTCAAGACACCCGGCTTCGCGATCTCGGAGTCGCCGGCCTATGTCGCCAGGGGCGTCGCTGCCCTCGCCGGGGCGGCCGATGCCAGCCGCTGGGCTGGCACGATCGCCAGCGCCCGCCAGCTCGCCGACGCCTACGGTGTCACCGACACCGACGGCAGCAGGCCAGACTGCTGGGGCTACCTGGCCGCCTACGGCTGGGAGCGCGAGGACGGCGCAGGAATCGAGGAGTTCCGCTGACGGACATCGACGATATAGCTCACCTGGCCGAGTCCCTGGCGGGCGTGCGCCGCACCGCGCCGGGCGGGCTGGCCGAGTGGCGGTACCACGGCAGGCTGGTCGCCCGCCAGCTTGACGACGCGCATCTGGTGATCCGCGCCGATTTCGACTACCGCGACTCCATCCTGCGGCAGTTCCCGGGAACCTTCAGCGTCCCGACCCGGTACATCAAGCACATGATGGTCGTCGCTGACCTCGCCAGCGGCGACGCTGGTGCCATTGAGGATGCCCTCGAAGCAGCGTGGCAGCTTCAGCGAAGTGCCGGCTGACTGTCCGGATGGCTGTGGCGCATGAGCCGGATGCTCTCGGCACTGCTCAGGTACGCCGGATCGCGTCCCGGTCGAGGTCGGCGAGGGTTGGGTAGCCGTCGACCGCCATCAGCAGGTCGGCCTCGGCCAGGATCGTCCTGAGAACGTGGACGATGCCGTCGGTGCCACTCAGCGCGGCGCCGTAGGCGTAGGGGCGGCCGATCCCGACTGCGGTAGCGCCGAGTGCGAGCGCCTTCACCACGTCGGAGCCGGAGCGGACGCCGGAGTCGAAAAGGACTGGCACGTCCGGCACCGCGTCGGCCACGTCAGCGAGGCAGTCGATGGCGGCGAGGCCGCCGTTGGCTTGCCGGCCGCCGTGGGTGGAGACGTAGATGCCGTCGATGCCCTCATCGACGGCCCGGCGGGCGTCGCCGGGGTGGCAAACACCCTTGAGCACGATGGGCAGCGTGGTCAGCGAGCGCAGCCAGGCCAGGTCGTCCCAGGTCAGCGGCCGCCCGAACATCAGCGCCCAGGTCAGGATCGCGGTGCCCGGGTCCTCCTCAGGCGACTTCTGCAGCCGGCTCCGGAAGACTGGATCGGAAAAGTATGTCTTCAGGCAGCGGCCCCGCAGCTGCGGAAAGTTGGAGGTAGACAAATCACGCGGCCGCCAGCCGGTAACCCAGGTGTCGAGAGTGACCACGATCGCGCGGTAGCCGGCCGCCTCCGCCCGCTGAACGAGGCTGGCTGCCACCCCGGGATCGGTCGGGCAGTAGAGCTGGAAGAACCCGGGCGTCTCACCGAACTCCGCGGCCACATCCTCCAGCGGGTCCTCACTCAGCGTCGAGGCCACCATCGGCACGCCGGTAGCGGCGGCCGCGCGGGCCGCGGCCAGGTCGCCGTGGCCGTCCTGGGTGCAGATCCCGATCACCCCGATCGGGGCCAGGAAAATCGGTGTCCCGAAAGTGATGCCGAACAGCTCGACCGACAGGTCCCGGTCGGTGCTCGCCCGCAGCATCCGCGGCACGACACCCCAGTGGTCGAAGGCCGTCCGGTTGCTGCGCTGGGTATGCTCGTCGCCGGCTCCCCCCGCGACGTATGACCACGTGCCCGGCGGCAGCGCCAGCTCCGCCCGCCGCTCCAGCTCCGCGAACGACATCGGGAGCGAGGGCACCACGCCAGACAGCCCCGCAAGGTAGATCTCGTTCTGCAGGTCCCCGAAGTTGGCCACCCAGCGATGCTAGTAGTAACCGCCGTTCCGCCATCGCAGGCCGGCCGTTGCCGCGCTGGCTGGCGTCGGCAGCGCGGTGGTGGCGGGTCAGCGGCGAGTTACCTGTACTCCACCTGGCCTAGCTGTTGAGCCCCAATGTGAACGTGGGCTTCGGTGAGGTCTCGGGGAGCCGGTGCTCATCGCCGAGGCGCCGGATGGCGGTTCCGGTGGCGAGGAATTCGGTAGCGTGCTCGCCCCAGACGTGATTGTTGACCTCGACGGTTACCCCGACGATGCCCGCGGATCCCGCCTGCGCTGTCTCCGCCTGCATCCTGGCCAGCGCGAGCTCGCGGGCCTCGTAGATGCCCTGGGTGAAGACCAGCATCTCCTGGTTGCGGCCCGCCTGCCGCAGCGACTGCATCGCCGACTGATGGGCGATGTGGTACACGCAGACTCCGAGCACGAACGCCACCGGCACCGCGCCGGCCGCCAGCAGCCGGAAGAAGTCCTGAGCCGACAGGTCCGAGGTGAACGCCCGGCCGTCTGGGGCACGATGGGCGCCCGCGGTGCCGGAGCCGCCGCTGCCCAGCGCGCGCACCGCGGTCCCGGTGGCAATGAACTCCAGGACGCCCTGTCCCCACGCGTAGTTCTGCATCCGCAGCTGGACGCCGACGATGCCATCAGCCTCCAGATGGTCGGCCTCGGCCTGCATCCTGGCCATGGCCAGCTCCCTGGCGCTGTACATCGCCTGAGTCAGGATCTGCAGTTCCTGGTTCTGCGACCATTTTCCGGCCTGCAGGCCAATGTGATAGATGGACGATCCGACCACGAAGCCAAGCGGCTCGAATCCGGCCTCGCCGAGCAGTACGTACTCCGAGACCGACAGGTCGGAGGTGAAAACGCCTGACGGATCGGCGCCGGCGGTGTGGGCCAGCCTGCCGTCCGCGGCCTGCGGCTCCCACGCGGCCGCATCGCCGGGCGGCTTGTTGGCGAAAATTGGCATGTAACTCTCCTCTGTCCAGATTCACTGGGTACGCGCGACAGCACGCGGGGGCCGCAGGCGCACGTGTCATGCCGTGCTCAACTCTTCTTACTGCGTCAGCAGCCGGTCGTCGCGTGACGCGATGATGTAGGCGGAAATGATGGTCCAGCCTTTAGCTGACTATGGCCTGGCTTTTCAGTGAACCGGGCGGCCCGGTGGCGGCGGAGCTGGTGGCACCGCCGCGGCCTCGGGCTGGAATACCTCGCGGGGTGTGCCGAAATAGGCAGCTGACTTGGTGACCCGGGCATAGATCATGATCACCGCGCCGATCCCCAGCATGACGTACAGCGAGATGAGGCTCCCGCTGGTCCAGCCGCCGACGCCGGGGACCGACTTCCATACCACGTAGAACAGGAATCCCGCCGAGATCAGCGGGATGAGCAGCAGCGAGATCGTGTTGACCCCAGGATGTAGACCCAGGTGCCGATGACCGCCAGGACGCCGATGATCACGGTGGCCAAGGACGGTGTCTTGAACCGGGGGTGGGTCCGGCCGCGGCAAGGCGGGGTGTTCCCCGCGCCTCAGCAGTGCGGGGATGGGCTCGGTGCGACGTCGAGCGCGGGATTGCGGTCGAAGAACCCGGCCGGCTTCAACGTGAATCCGGCCCGGTCGGCTGGCATGACCGGCCAGTCCTCGGGCCTGGTGATGTGGTGAGCGCCCAGGGTGTACCACAGCACGATGTCGGTGTTCTCGATCGGGCGGTCAGCTTTGGTCCAGGTGGGCAGCCCGGCGCCGCCAGGGTGCTGGTTGGGGTAGTCGCCCGCCGGGAACCGCTCATCAGGCTGGTAAGGGGTAACCCACAGATGCTTCGTCGCGAATGCGGCACGCTGGGTTACCGGGGCGTCGGGGTGGCTGAAAGCCAGGACGTTGCTGCCTGGAATGAGCTTGTACGCAGGCTCGTGCCCGAGCCCGCTCCGGTGGCCCGGATTGGCCACCAGCCAGTGGCGGCCACGCAGCGGGTCGATCACGCGCTGGGCTTCCGATTCCCGGCGCAGCGGCCGCTTCACCGGCCGGAACGCGTTGCCCAGGGGGTTGGCCGGACCCGGCGGGATCGCTTCTGTGTCCACCTCGTAGACCGTGTTGCGCAGTCCGTCCACGGCCATGTCCAGGCGGACGCTGAGGAAATGCTGGTGATGGGCGGCCAGGGTCTGCGGTGCGACCACAGTCCCGAATTCGCTGGCCTCGCCGGGCGCCAGGGCGCTGGTCAAGACGATGCCGGTCAGCTTCACCTCGAACTCAATGCTGGCGTCCTGGTAGAAGTACCAGTAGATCGCGTACTCGTAGTTGCCCGCGGTGATGATGAACGAGATCACCAGTCTGCGGCTGCGGCGGGTCTCGGTCGTCTGCAGTGCGGCGTCGAAGTGCTTCCACAGCAGGCCGGAGTCTTCCTCGTGCAGGCAGATTGCCTGGCGGATTGTGTACGGCTCGCCGTTCTGGTCGGCGAGCTCAACGTCGAAGTAGCGGATTTCCCCCAGGCAGTCACATCCAAGCTGGAGCGAATTGGTCATGATGCCGATCCCGTACTCGCCAATGTCGAAAGCGTTGCGCCAGCCCTGGAACGGCCGCGGATCGGCGTACGGAATGAACAGTTCTGCCACCGAGGCACGCCAGATGACTGGCCGTACCCGGCCGCCGTCCTCGTATCCGATGGTGTGCAGGACAAGGCCCTCGCGAGCGGTGAAGCCCAGGCGCAGCCGCCAGCGCTGCCAGCGGATCTCCCAGCCGCGGACATCGAAGCCCGGGCCCTGCGGCTGAACGATCCCGAGCGGGCTGAGGTCGTCTCGCAGCGGCCCGGCACGGCCGGCGGCGTAGACACCCGAACCCGGCGGCAGCGGCACGGCGCCCAGGTCCTCCACCCGCACTACCGCCATCTCGTCGAGGTCCACGATGGCATGCAGGCCATGGATCGGCTTGGCGTACGGGTTGTCATCCGGCCGCTCGCGGTAAAACAGCAATGTCCACACGACCCGGCGTCCCGCGTCCTCAGGCGCTGCGAAGCTCCCGATCCCCCACGCCTCCACCAGCACCTGTTCGGGGGCGGTGATGCCGCGGCGCTCAAGGCCCGCGCGGACCTGCGGGTCTGACCTGGTCACCCGCTCGCACTCGGCGTACTCGGCCAGCGTCACCGGGCCACGCGCATCAGGGACCAGCCGCCACGACGAAACCGAGCTGGTAGTGAGAGACACCACCGCCTCATAGGTTGCGTGCTGCCGCGGTTCCAGCAGCACGACGAACGCCTCCCGCGGCACGGCAGCGGCACGCGGCTCGGACTGACCGGCACTGGCGGCCTGGTCTGTCGAAGGACGGCCCACCGGTACCGCGAATGCGATCTGGTCCTTGGCGGGCTCGTTCAGGCTCACCGAAACGAACCGCGCCGCAGGTGTCACCAGCCGCTCACGCCGGAGAATCTCAACCGCGGCCCTGATCTCACCGGCGTCCAGCGGATCAAGAGGATGACGGGCCGGACCCACACGGCGTCCATCGGCGGCACTTAGGCTGCCGTCATCGTCTCCGGCCACATGCTGGCGCGCTACCACTGGTCTGCCCTCCCGCGGCCAGGTGCCGCCTCACCCGCCCACCAAGCGTGAACTTGGCCTGGATCGTGTACTCGCCCAAGATGTGAGATCGCCGGCACCGCGTCAAGTCCCTGGCTCCGCCCGGCCGAACCCGAGGCCGCTTGACGCGCTATGGGCGCTGCACGTGACCCCCGCCGCAGCCCGGCATTAACTGGCACGTGCCCGGGAACCCTGCCGTTGTCTGCCAATGCGCCGTAGAGGAGCAACCATGACGGAATCTCAGCCCCGCAACGACTACGCCAGCTTTCCCGCCCCCGCCGAGGGCATTCTGGTGGCGATGTTCATCACCGTCCGCAAGGTCGCGCGATCGCGGGACTTCTACTCGCGCATCCTGGGCGGCACCGTCATCCTGGAGGAGAATCCGTGCACGGTCCGGCTGTCCAACTCGTGGATCATCATGAACCCCGGCGGGCCGCCCACCCCCGACAAGCCGGGCATCTCGGTGGTCGACTACCAGCCCGGCGACACCACCTCGATCTTCCTGAACCTGCGGGTCGCTGACATCCACGCCTGCTACGAGGAGTGGAAGGCGAAGGGGGCAGAGTTCGTGACGCCGCCGATCGACCGCGGAGCAGAGATCCGCTGCTACCTGCGGGACCCGGACGGATACCTCATCGAGGTCGGCCAGTCCACCGGCCTGCTGCATGGCCATCTCGCCGCCAAGCGCCCGGAAGACCTCCCTGGCTGATCTCGTCACCGACTGGGAACTCCGGCTAGCAAGCCACCATCAGCCAACCTCGCCACTGATCTTGAGACGTGTCCGGGCGGCCTCGGGATACTGCTCTGAGCTGGGCTTT
>CAVQFM010000006.1:0-36747 GCA_963711705.1 uncultured Actinomycetes bacterium | reverse complement strand
GCCTGATGTGACCAAACGGCCTGCAGGCCGTGGGCGTTCACTGCTGCTGAGCAGGAGAACGTGTTCATGAGGCAGCAGAATCGGGCGCGTATGGGGCACAAGATCTAAACGCGCCCGTATCGCCGCAGGTCACAGACTTGCGGCTCGGATCAGCCGTGATAGGGAAAGCTCCGAATTAGGCCTGTGAGCAGCGCCCCCGGCAGGATTCGAACCTGCGCACACGGCTCCGGAGGCCGTTGCTCTATCCCCTGAGCTACGGGGGCTCCAGGACGGGAGAAAGAGTACCAGTAAGCCAGGCGGCCCCGGGCCAGCGCGCCACCCGCCGGAGCCGCCCCCGGCCGGCCGCCCGCGCCGGCCGTCCCTGGCCGCCCGCGCCGGCCGTCCCCGCGTCCGTCCCCGCTCGGCTAGATTGACCCCCTGGCCCGCTCCCCGAAGGAGGCCCTGGGTGACCAGCCGATCCAGCGGCGCGGCCGGTTGACCGGCCAGCCCGACCTGCCGATCATCTCGTTCCCGTCCAGCGAGGCCTTCGCCGCCTGGCTGGACGCCGAGCACGAGCAGTCGCCAGGCATCTGGCTCAAGATCGCCAAGAAGGACGCCGCAGTCGCGACCGTCAGCTACGACGAGGCGGTCGACGTCGCCCTGTGCTTCGGCTGGATCGACGGGCAGAAACGCAGCCTCGACGGCCAGCACTGGCTGCAGCGGTTCACCCCGCGCACGGCGCGCAGCAGGTGGTCGAAGATCAACTGTGCCCGGGCGGGCCGGCTCATCGAGGCCGGGCAGATGCGCCCGCGCGGGCAGGCCGAGGTGGACGCGGCCCGGGCGGACGGGCGGTGGGCCGCGGCTTACGCCGGGGCGCGCACCGCGGCCGTGCCCGCCGATCTGCAGGCCGCGCTGGACGCCGACCCGGTGGCCCGGGACTTCTTCGCGACGATCAGCAGCCAGAACCGGTACGCGATCCTCTACCGGGTCGGTGACGCCAAGCGGCCGCAGACCCGGGCGGCCCGGATCGCGAAATACGTGGCGATGCTGCACGAGCACCAGACCATCTATCCCTGAGCAGTTCCCCCGCAGCCCGCCCGGGCGTTCCAGCCAGCCCGGGGGCAGCGCCGCAAAACGGGCTGGCGTGCTGGTCCGCGCAGTCGACCGGACGAGTGTCCGTCGCGTGTTGGTGCGGGAAGTGCCCGGGACGCGCTAGCCTCGCGCCGTGGCGCAGGCTCTGGGACGCGTGCTCGTGGTTGACGACGATGAGGTGATCCGCCAGCTCATCGCCGTCAATCTCACCCTGGAAGGATTCGACGTGGCCACCGCCGTAGACGGGCAGGACTGCCTGGACAAGGTCGCCGCGATCAATCCGGACGTCATCACGCTGGACGTGATGATGCCGCGGCTGGACGGCTGGGTGACCGCGGGGCAGCTCCGGCGCAATCCGGAGACCAGCCAGATCCGGGTCGTGCTGATCACCGCCCGGGCCCAGGAGGACGACAAGGACCGCGGCCGGGAGATCGGCGTGGACGCCTACCTGACTAAGCCGTTCGACCCGGGCGAGATGATCCGGGTGGTCCGCGAGCTGGCCGGCAGCGGGCCCGCCGATCGCGGCGGCGAGGCCGCCGGCCAGCCTGAGCAGGCCTGAACCCAGCGGCCCGGGATACCCTGCTCCGGGTGATCACCGGGGACCTCAGCGTGGCCACCACCGTGGCGCTGGGCACGGCTGTGGCCGACGGTGTGCTGCCCAGTCCCCGCGTCCCGGCCGCCACCCGCGTACCAGCCTGGCGGCCGGTCCCGGCCGAGGCCGGCGGCGGGCCGGGCAGTTACGCCACCACCCTGCCGTTCGAGCTGGCCAGGCAGACCGGGGCCGCCCCGGCGCGGATCGCCGCGGTGCTGGCCGAGCGGCTGCGGCCGCGCGAGGAGGTCAGCCAGGCCGGGGTGACCGGAGACGGCTATCTGTCCGTCACCGTCAGCCACGACACGCTGGCCCGGCTGGCCGTGCGGATCAGCCAGGCCGGGCCAGGCTGTGCCGCCAGCCAGTCGCTGCGCGGCACCCGGGTCGAGGGGCTGCCGGACGCGCAGCTGGCCGCCACCCGTGGCTGGGCGGAGGCCGCCGAACGGCTGGCTGCCGAGGTGTCCGGCCGCTGCGCGACGGCCGCGGGCGCGGAGCTCAGCTGGGCCGAACCGCCCACTGCGCCACTGGCCCCAGCGCCACCGGGAGCCAGCCCGGTCGGCGACGCCATCGGGTACGCGGGCGAGGACGCCGTCCGGTGCGCGCTCGCCCTGGCTGCCCCGGCTGACCCAGGCCCCGGCCGCCGCGGCCCGGTGATCGACCCGCACGCCGCCGCCGCGCAGCACCTGGGCAATCCCGCCTATGCTGTCCGGTACGCGCACGCCCACGCCGCGTCCGCCGTCCGGCAGGCTGCCGACCTCGGCCTGCCCAGGGGGGATGCGGAGCGGTTCCAGCCGCACCTGCTCACGCACCCCACCGAGCGGGCGCTGCTCGACGCGATGTCCTGGCTGCCCGAACGGGTCTCCGGGACCGCTCGCCGTCACCAGCCGCATGTGCTGGCGGCCTACCTCGCCAGCCTGGCTGGGACGTATTTTGGCTGGCAGGAGGCTTGTCCGGTCAGCCAGCCCGGTGCCCTGGCGGAGCCCTCCCGACCGGGGGAGCCGGTCACCGAGCCGCGGCTGGCGGCCCGGCTGTGGCTGGCCGATGCCGCGCGGACGGTCCTGGGCACCGGACTGGGACTGCTCGGGGTGACCGCCCCCGGCCGCCGATAGCCGCCAGCGCAGCCGATCAGCAAGGAAGTGGTCATGAGCCGTGTCGCCCACCCCGCCGGGCCACGCCACGCAGGGGTGCTGCCCGCTGCCCGCCCGCCCATACCCCCAGCCAATCTGAACGGCCTGCTCCCGCAACTGTGGCCGCGCACCGCGCACCGGGCCGGCGGCGTGCTGACGATTGGCGGCATCGACGTGCGTGACCTGGCCACCGAGTTCGGCACCCCGCTGTTCGTCTGTGCCGAGGAGGACTTCCGGCAGCGGTGCCGCGGCTTCCGCGCGGCGTTCGGCCCGCAGACCGGGGTGAGCTACGCGGCCCAGGCGTTCTGCTGCCGGGGCGTGCTGCGCTGGGTGGCTGAGGAGGGCCTCGGGGTGGCCGTGTGCACCGGCGGCGAACTGGAGGTCGCGCTGGCCGCCGGGGTGCCGCCGGACACGATCACCCTGCACGGCAGCAACAAGCTGCCCGGCGAACTGGCCCGGGCGCTGGACGTGGGCGTGGGCCGCATCGTGGTGGACTCCGGCGAGGAGATCGCCCGGCTGGCTTACCTGACCGACCCGCCGCCCGGCGAGGCACCGGCAGCACGTCCTCGGGTTCTCATCCGGGTGGCCACCGGGGTCGCGGCGACCGGGCACGAGTTCGTGGCCAGCGAGCACGACGACCAGAAGTTCGGGTTCTCGCTGGCCTCCGGCGCGGCCGCGGAAGCCGCCCGCCGGGTGCTGGCCAGTCCCGGGCTGGACCTGGCCGGCCTGCACACGCACATCGGGTCGCAGATCTTCGGCACCGACGGGTTCGAGATGGCCGCCCGCCGGGTGACCGGCCTGGCCGCGCAGATCCGCGACGAGCACGGGTGGCAGCTCACCGAGCTGAACCTGGGCGGCGGCTTCGGCATCAGCTACACAGACAGCGACGACCCGGCCGCTGTCAAGGTCATGGCGCAGCACCTGGACGAGATCGTGGCGGCCCAGTGCGCCGCCCGTGACCTGGCCGTGCCCCGGCTGGTGGTCGAGCCGGGACGCGCCATCGCCGGGCCGGGCACCATTACGCTGTACGAGGTCGGGACGGTCAAGGACGTGGACGGGCTGCGCAGCTACGTGAGCGTGGACGGCGGGATGAGTGACAACATCCGCACCGCGCTGTACGGCGCGGAGTACACCTGCGTGCTCGCCTCCCGGGAGTCGGCCGCGCCGCCCATGCTGTCCCGGGTGGCTGGCCGGCACGGCGAGGGCGGCGACATCGTGGTCACCGACTGCTACCTGCCGTCCGACCTGGTCCCCGGGGACCTGGTCGCGGTGGCTGCCACCGGCGCGTACTGCCGGTCGATGGCCAGCAACTACAACTACGTGACCCGGCCCGCCGTGGTGGCCGTGGCCGGCGGCTCAGCCCGGCTGCTGGTGCGCCGGGAGACCATGGATGACCTGCTCCGGCTGGACGCAGAGTGAGGGGAGACCGGCGGTCGTGCGGACGCTGAGAGTGGCCCTGCTGGGCTGCGGGACGGTGGGCTCTGAAGTGTTCCGCCTGCTCGGCCAGCAGTCCAGTGAGCTGGCCGCGCGGACCGGCGCCCGGCTCGAAGTAGCCGGGGTCGCGGTCCGCAGGCCGAACCGGCCCCGGTCCGTGCCGGTCGATGCGGCGCTGCTCACCGGCGACCCGATGGGCCTGGTCACCCGGCCTGACGTGGACATCGTGGTCGAGGTGATCGGCGGCATCGAGCCGGTCCGCTCCGTCCTGCTGGCCGCGATGAAGTCGGGCAAGGCCGTGGTCTCGGCGAACAAGGCGCTGCTCGCCGAGGACGGCGCCACGCTGCACGAGGCGGCCCGGGAGAACGGCGTCAACCTCTACTACGAGGCGGCCGTGGCCGGCGCCATCCCGCTGCTCCGGCCGCTGCGCGAATCACTGGCCGGCGATGCCGTGCACCGGGTGCTCGGCATCGTCAACGGCACCACGAACTACATCCTCGACCGGATGGACACCTCGGGCGCGGGGTTCGCGGACGCGCTGGACGAGGCCCAGTCACTGGGCTACGCCGAGCCCGACCCGACCGCGGACATCGAGGGCTTCGACGCGGCCGCCAAGGCGGCCATCCTGGCCGGGCTGGCCTTCCACACCGGGGTCACCGCGGCCGACGTGTACCGGGAGGGCATCACCGCGGTCACCGCGGCCGACATCGCCAGCGCCCGGGCGCTGGGCCGGGTGGTGAAGCTGCTGGCCATCTGTGAGCGCCACCCCCAGGGGGTCTCGGTCCGCGCGCACCCGGCGATGATCCCGCGCAGTCACCCGCTGGCCGGCGTGCGGGCCGCTTACAACGCGGTGTTCGTCGAGGCCGAGGCGGCCGGCCAGCTGATGTTCTACGGGGCTGGCGCGGGGGGCGTGCCGACCGCCAGCGCGGTGCTCGGCGACGTGGTCGCGGTGGCGCGCAACCGGGTCGCCGGGACCCGCGGGCCGGACGCGTCCACGTACGCGCAGCTGCCCGCGCTGCCCATGGGCGACTCGCTGACCCGGTATCACGTGGCGCTGGACGTGGCCGACCGGCCCGGCGTGCTGGCCCAGGTGGCCGAGACGTTCGCCAAGCACGATGTCTCGATCGAGGCCGTGCGCCAGGAGGGCCGGGGCGAGGACGCGCAACTGGTGATCGTGACGCACATCGCGCCGGACGCGGCCCTGTCCAGCTGCGTCGCCGAACTGGGCACGATGAGGCCGGTCCGCGCGGTGGCCAGCGTGATGCGCGTGGAGGGGGAACCAGCCGAATGAACGCAGCCGTGAAGGCCGCCGGCGCGGCAGCCGCTAATTACGTGCCGTGGCGCGGTGTGATCGCGCAGTACCGGGAGTGGCTGCCGCCGGTGCCCGGCGGCGGGCCGGTGGTGACGCTGGGCGAGGGGGCGACCCCGCTGCTGCCCGCGCCCACGCTGTCCGCGCGGACCGGCTGCGACGTGTACCTCAAGGTGGAGGGGGCCAACCCGACCGGGTCGTTCAAGGACCGCGGGATGACGGTGGCGGTCAGCCTGGCCGCGGCCCGCGGGGCGACCGCGGTGATCTGCGCATCCACCGGCAACACCAGCGCGAGCGCCGCCGCGTACGCGGCCCGGGCCGGCCTGTCCTGCGCCGTCCTGGTGCCCCGCGGCAAGATCGCGCTGGGCAAGCTGGCCCAGGCCCTGGTGCACGGGGCCAGGCTGCTCCAGGTGGACGGGAACTTCGACGACTGCCTGGAGCTGGCCCGCAAGCTCGCCGCCGACTACCCGGTCGCGCTGGTCAACTCGGTGAACCCGGACCGGCTGGAGGGGCAGAAGTCGGCCGCGTTCGAGATCGTCGACGCGCTGGGTGATGCCCCGGACGTGCACTGCCTGCCGGTCGGCAACGCCGGGAACATCTCCGCGTACTGGAAGGGGTACACCGAGTACGCGGCGGCGGGCCGGGCTGCCCGCGTGCCGCGGATGTTCGGTTTCCAGGCCAGTGGCGCGGCGCCGATCGTGCGCGGCGAGCCGGTGCGCGCGCCGCAGACCATCGCGACCGCGATCCGGATCGGCAACCCGGCGTCCTGGGGGCTGGCCGAGACCGCCCAGCGTGAGTCCGGCGGGCTGATCGACTCAGTCACCGACCGGCAGATCTTCGCCGCCTACCGGCTGCTGGCCGCGCAGGAGGCGGTGTTCGGCGAGCTGGCCTCGGCGGCCGGGGTGGCCGGGCTGCTCCAGGCGCACGAGCGCGGCCAGCTGCCCGCTGGCGGCCGGGTGGTCTGCACGGTGACCGGCAACGGGCTCAAGGACCCGGACTGGGCGGTGTCCGCCGCCCCGGCCCCGGTCACCATCCCCGCCGAGCCGGCCGCCGCGGCGGCCGCGCTGAGCCTGGCGTGACCGGGACACGCCCGGGGGAATCCCGGGTGACCGTGGCGCCCGCCCGCTGGCGGGACCAGCCGGTGGTGGTCCGCGCCCCGGCCAGCAGTGCCAACCTCGGGCCCGGTTTCGACGCCCTGGCCCTGGCCCTGGCCCGGCATGACGTGACGGTCGCCCGGGTGACCAGCGGCGGGCTGGACATCCAGGTGACCGGCGAGGGCAGCGACAGCGCGGGCCTGGGCGAGGCGCACCTCGTGGTGCGGGCCATGCGGGCCACGTTCGGCCGGCTCGGCGGGCAGCCCCCGGGGATCGCGCTGCGCAGCCGCAACACGATCCCGCACGGCCGCGGGCTCGGCTCCTCGGCGGCGGCTATCGTCACCGGCGTGCTGGCCGCCCGCGGGCTGGTGCGCGGCGGCGCGGAACTGCTTCCCGACGGGGAGGTGCTCACGCTGGCCGCGGACCTGGAGGGGCACCCCGACAACGTGGCGGCGTGCCTGGCTGGCAGCCTGACGATCGCCTGGACTAGCGGGCCAGCGGCCGGGGCGGGGAACACCGCCGCCACGCCGTCAGCTGCCCACCTGGTGCGGCTGCCGGTGCTGGAGCAGATCCACCCGGTGCTGTGCGTTCCGGCGGAAGGTCTGGCGACGGCCACCGCCCGCGGCGCGCTGCCGGCCACCGTGCCGCACCAGGACGCGGCCGCGAACAGCGCGCGCAGCGCGCTGCTGGTCGCGGCGCTGACCCGGGACCCCACCGTGCTGCTCGACGCGACCGTCGATTTTCTGCACCAGGAGTACCGGGCCGGGGTGCTGCCGCACGCCGCCGACCTGCTCGGCCGGCTCCGGGCGGCGGGGGTGCCCGCGGTGCTGTCCGGCGCCGGGCCATCCGTGCTCGCGTTCACCGTGGCGGGCGCGGGCCCCGGCCCTGACCTGGTGGATTCAATCGCGGCAGAAACGGGTACCGTCTGGCGTATAAGCCCCCTGGACGTCGACCGGTACGGCGCTACCCTCCAGACCGCCCTGCCAGGCGAACGCCCATGAGACAGCGTGCGCTGCCCAGTTCCCGGACACACGGCACGGTTGCCTCGGGTGAGTCGAGCGGGATTTCCCGCGAGGCTGGCCAGGGTCTGCTACGACACACGGACCGGTGCCGAGGGAATGCTGTGGCCTCTCCTAGTGTTAAGGTGGGCACTGCACCAGATACCCCGCCACGGGGTCAGGTGCTCGCCCGTCACTTGCGACGTGACCGGCTTCACCGCCGGGCGTGGTCTGTGACGCTCCGTCAACTCTCTGGTTCACCACTTCCCCCCCGCCCGGAACTGACGCGGGGTGGTCTTGGCGAACCAGGAGCGGGCGGAGGGCCAGGGCGGGCCATCCCAGCCGTCTGGGCTCGTTCCGAAACCCCTGCCCCGGCTAAGGAACCCGGGTTACAGCTGCGGTCCCCAGCCGCAGGCGCTAGCTCAGCAGGGTCGGCGCGGGAACGGGGCACGGGCGAGAGCACGTGCCGTGGCGGTATGGGCATAGCAGGAACAGCAGTACCAGGTCCGGCCGATTCGCCGGACCGTGACACCGGGTTAACCGGCCGCATGCGCGGCCGACGCCCGCTCCCTGGGAAGGACCCCTCGTGAGCGACACCACCGAACTCTTCACCGGCTCCTCGGGCGCGCCCGAGGCATCCCCCGGCTACTCCGCCGAGCCTGGTACCGCCCCCGCCAGCGCGGGCGCGGCGCCGGCCGCCGGGACCGGGGGGCCCGGCCTGTCCCCGCCCGCGGCGGGACCGGCCAGCGGCCCGGGGGACAGCGCCCCAGCCGGTGAGACGGTGACTGACAAGCCTGCCCGCCGAGGTGGTTCCGGGCTCTCCGGCATGCTGCTTGCTGACCTGCAGCGGATCGCCCAGCAGATGGGTATCACCGGCACCGGCCGGATGCGCAAGAGCCAGCTCATCGAAGCGATTCAGGACAGGGAGGCTGGCGGCAGCGCGTATCGCAGGCCCGCCGGCCAGGGCCCGGCTGGCCCGCAGGACGGCACCGCCGCGCCTGCGGGCAACCGGGCACACGACAACTCAGTCCAGCGTGGTGCGCCTGCGGGAGCCGGCGCACCTCGCCAGCGTGAGCAGGACGCCATGGAGTCAGACACACCTACTCAGCCCGCCCTGGGCGATGCCGGGCAGTCAGCCCCGGCGCAGGAAGCCGCCGCGACCGCGCGCCAGCCGCGCGCGGCAACCCGGGAGGCCGGCCCGGCCCAGGATGGCCCGGCGCCAGGCACGGATAGCCAGCTTGCCTTCGGGCAGGCCGGTAGCACGGTCGCCGGCCCGGGCACGGCCGAGCCGAACGGCCGGGCCCAGGCGCCCGCGGACGGCCAGCCGGGCGACGGCGGGCCGCGCCGCGAGCAGCGGCGCCGCAACGGCCGGCGGGACGACGCGAGCCGCGGCGACGCAGGCGACCAGCGCGACCGGGACAGTGGCCAGCGTGACAGTGGCCAGCGTGATGGCGGCCGGCGGACAGTGGCCAGCGTGATGGCGGCCAGCGTGATGGCGGCCGGGACAGTGGCCAGCGCGACAACGGCCAGCGCGGGCCGGCCATGGACCGCGACGACGACGAGGGCCCCGGCCGGCGCCGTAACCGGGACCGGTTCCGCAACCGCAACCGGCGCCGCGAGCGCGGCGGCGGTGGCGAGGCCGAGCCGGTCATCGCCGAGGACGACGTGCTGATCCCGATCGCCGGCATCCTGGACGTGCTGGACAACTACGGGTTCATCCGGACCACCGGGTACCTGCCCGGCTCCAACGACGTGTACGTGTCGCTGTCCCAGGTCCGCCGGCACGGCCTGCGCAAGGGCGACGTCATCGAGGGCGCGGTCCGCCAGCCCCGCGAGGGCGAGCGCCGGGAGAAGTTCAACGCGCTGGTCCGCCTGGACAAGATCAACGGGCTGGACCCGGAGCAGTCCCGCGGCCGCCCGGACTTCGCCAAGCTGGTCCCGCTGTACCCGCAGGACCGGCTCCGGCTGGAGACCGACCCCGGCGTGCTGACCACCCGGATCATGGACCTGGTCAGCCCGATCGGCAAGGGCCAGCGTGGGCTGATCGTGTCCCCGCCCAAGGCGGGCAAGACGATGATCCTGCAGGCCATCGCGAACGCGATCACCAAGAACAACCCAGAGTGCCACCTCATGGTCGTCCTGGTGGACGAGCGGCCGGAGGAAGTCACCGACATGCAGCGCTCGGTCAAGGGCGAGGTGATCCACTCCACCTTCGACCGGCCCGCGGAGGACCACACGACCGTGGCCGAGCTGGCCATCGAGCGGGCCAAGCGGCTGGTCGAGATGGGCCACGACGTGGTCGTGCTGCTCGACTCGATCACCCGGCTGGGCCGGGCCTACAACCTGGCCGCGCCGGCCAGCGGCCGGATCATGTCCGGTGGTGTGGACTCCACCGCGCTCTACCCGCCCAAGCGGTTCTTCGGCGCGGCGCGCAACATCGAGCACGGCGGGTCGCTGACCATCCTGGCCACCGCGCTGATCGAGACCGGGTCCCGGGCCGACGAGGTCATCTTCGAGGAGTTCAAGGGGACCGGCAACATGGAGCTGCGGCTGCGCCGCGAGCTGGCCGACAAGCGGATCTTCCCGGCCATCGACGTGGATGCCTCTGGCACCCGCAAGGAAGAGATCCTGATGACGCCGGAAGAGCTGCGGATCGTCTGGCAGCTGCGCCGGGTGCTGCACGCCCTGGAGCCGCAGCAGGCGCTCGAGGTGCTCATGGAGCGGATGAAGGAGACCAAGAGCAACGCCGAGTTCCTGCTGCACGTCCAGAAGACCACCGTCGGCCAGGACCGCGGCTAGGGAATCGCCAGGCCCTGTACCACGTTGCAGGGTCTGGCACACTGAATAGCCAAACCAGCGCGGTACCGGTTCACGCCGTGGCGGGCTTCACCCGCCTGGCGACCCGGCGACCGCCCAAGGCAGGAGATAACAAGTGAAGCCAGGTATCCACCCCGACTACGTGGTGACCGAGGTGACCTGCACCTGCGGGAGCACCTTCACCACGCGGAGCACCGCGAAGGGCGGCGTCATCCACGCCGACATCTGCTCCAGCTGCCACCCGTTCTACACCGGCAAGCAGAAGATCCTCGACACCGGCGGCCGCGTGGCCCGGTTCGAGCGCCGGTTCGGCAAGAAGGCAGCAGGCGCCAAGTAGCTTTCCCCGATCACCGTGCCGGGATGTTGTGGCTTTGCCACGCGTCAAGGCACGGTGATCTTCGGTTTTAACGGGCCCACGCGGCCATCACTGGAGGAGGACAACGGTGTTCGACCGGCTCGGTGAGCTGGCGGCGGAGCACGCCGACCTGGAGAAGGCGCTCTCCGACCCCGCCGTGCACGCCGACCCCGAGCACGCCCGGGCGCTGTCGCGCCGCTACGGGGAGATCAGTCCCATGGTCGATGCCTACCACGAGTGGCAGCGGACGGTGGCCGATGAGGCCACCGCCCGGGAACTGGCCGAAGAGGACCCGTCGTTCGCCGCCGAGGCCGGCCAGCTGGCCCGCCGCCGGGCCCAGCTCGAGGACCAGCTGAACGATTACCTGGCGCCCCGCGACCCCAGCGATGGCAAGGACGTCATCCTGGAGGTCAAGGCGGGCGAGGGCGGCGAAGAGTCGGCGCTGTTCGCCGGGGACCTGCTGCGCATGTACCTGCGGTACGCCGAACGCCGGGGCTGGAAGACCGAGATCCTCGACTCGCAGATGACCGGGCTGGGCGGCTACAAGGACGTCACGGTGGCGGTCAAGTCCGGCAGCAGGGGCGGCCCCGGCGACGGGGTCTGGTCCCGGCTGAAATACGAGGGCGGCGTGCACCGGGTGCAGCGGGTCCCGGTCACCGAGTCGCAGGGCCGGATCCATACGTCGGCCGCGGGCGTGCTGGTCATGCCGGAGGCCGACCCGGTCGAGGTGACCATCGACCCCAGCGACCTGCGGGTGGACGTGTACCGCTCGTCCGGCCCGGGCGGGCAGAGCGTGAACACCACCGACTCCGCGGTCCGGATCACCCACCTGCCCACCGGCATCGTGGTGTCCTGCCAGAACGAGAAGAGCCAGCTGCAGAACAAGGAGCAGGCCCTGCGTATCCTGCGCGCCCGGCTGCTGGCCCAGGCCGAGGCCGAGGCCGAGGCGCAGGCCGCGGCCGAGCGGCGCAGCCAGGTCAAGGCGGTGGACCGGTCCCAGCGGGTGCGCACCTACAACTTCCCGGAGAACCGGATCTCCGACCACCGGGTCGGCTACAAGGCCTACAACCTCGACCACGTCATCGACGGCGACCTGGACGCGGTGATCACCGCGCTGACCGAGGCGGACCGGTCCGAGCGGGCCGCCGCGGCCAATGGCGGCTGACCCGGCGGGCCCGGCCCGGCCGGTGCTGGCTGAACCGGTGCTGGCTGAACCGGCGCGAGGTTCCGGATGACCCTGCTGCTGAACGAGATTGCCGTGGCCTCGGCCCGCCTGGCCGAAGCCGGCGTGGACTCGCCGCGGGCCGACGCGGAGCAGATCGCGGCGCATGTGCACGGCGTGCCCCGGACCGAGCTGCACCGGGTACCGGACACCGAGTTCAACCCCCGGTTCTGGGACGAGATCGGCCGCCGCGAGGCGCGGGAGCCGCTGCAGCACATCACCGGGCACGCCTACTTCCGCTACCTGGATCTCGAAGTCGGGCCGGGAGTGTTCGTGCCCCGGCCGGAGACCGAGGTGATGACCGGCTGGGTCATCGACCGGCTGCGGGAGATGGATGTGGCCGAGCCGGTGGTCACCGACCTGGGCGCTGGTTCGGGCGCGATCGCCCTGGCCATCGCGCAGGAGGTGCCGCGCTCGCTGGTGCACGCGGTCGAGGTGGACCCGCTGGCCCGGGCCTGGGCCCAGCGCAACGTCGAACGGCTCGCGGCCGCATCGCCGCACACCACGGGCCGGGTCACGCTGCACGGCGACGACTTCGCCTCGGCCCTGGCCGACCTGGACGGATCGGTCGACCTGGTGGTGAGCAACCCGCCGTACATCCCGTGGGGCGCCTCGGTGCCGCCCGAGGTGGGCGAGTACGACCCCGCGACCGCGCTGTGGGGCGGCCACGACGGGCTGGACGCGGTGCGCGTGGTGGAGCAGACCGCCCGCCGGCTGCTGCGCCGGGGCGGCATCGCGGCGGTGGAGCACGGCGCGCCCCAGGGCGCCGCCGTGTACTGGGCCTTCGCCGAGGAACGCGGCTGGCGGGACCAGCGCAATCACCGGGACCTGGCCGGCCGCGATCGTTTTGTGACGGCGGTCTGGGAGGATGAGCGGCCATGAGCGCACGGTTTGACTGCGCGGACCCGGATCAGCGGGCCGAAGGGCTGGCCGCGGCCGAAGCAGCGCTGCGCCGGGGTGAGCTGGTCGTGCTGCCGACCGACACCGTATACGGGGTCGCCGCCGAGGCCTTCGACCCGGTCGCGGTGGAAGCCCTGTTCAAAGCCAAGGGCCGGGGCCGGGACCGGCCGCCGCCGGTGCTGGTCGGCACGGTGCGCGCGGCCATGGCCCTGATCCAGGAGCTCGGCGACTCGGGCAAGGACCTGATCGACGAATTCTGGCCGGGCCCGCTGACCCTGATCTGCCGGTCCAGCCCCACCCTGGTCTGGGACATTGGGGACAGCAAGGGGACGGTCGCGGTCCGCATGCCACTGCACCAGGTCGCGCTGGACCTGCTGAAGCAGACCGGCCCGCTGGCGGTGAGCAGCGCGAAGTCGGCGGCCCCGGGCCCGATGCCGGCCACCGCCGCCGAGGCCGAGGCCCAGCTGGGCGACAGCGTGGCCGTGTACCTGGACGGCGGGCCCTGCCCGGGTGAGCCGTCCACCATCGTCGACCTCACTGGCTCGGTGCCCCGGCTGCTGCGCGCCGGGGTGATCACGGTTGACCGGCTGCGCGACGTGATCCTGGTCGCCGAGGTGGACGACCCGGCTGCGGACGAGCCAGTGGACGACCTGGCTGCGGACGAGCCAGCGGGCGCGGGGGATGAGCCAGCTGGCGCGGCGGCGGAGGGTGCGGCCAGTGCCGTCCCCGAGGAAGCGGGCGCTGAAACGGCTGAGGCTTCTGAGCCTGCTGAGGCGATTGAGTCTGATGGGATGGCTGGGGCTGCTGAGCCTGCTGCGCCGGCTGAGCCGGAGCCTGCCCCCGACACGGCCGGTGGGGCCGCCGGCGACACGCCGGGCCGCGGCCGGGACGCAGGCCCCGGGCCCACCGGCTGAACCCCGCTGCGGATCGGCAGGCTGGCACGCTCGGCTGCGCCGGGTGATCTAAAGTTGGGCACTAATGGAGCGGCAACCGAACGGGCCGGGTGAGCCGGGATGAAGGAGTACGGACTCACCGTACTGATCGCCGCGGCCGTCACCTACCTGCTCACCCCGCTGGTCCGCCGGTTCGCGATCGCCGTGGGCGCCCTGCACGCGGCCCGGGACCGGGACGTGCACACCGAGCCGACGCCCCTGCTGGGCGGGTTCGCGATCTACGGCGGCCTGGCCGCCGGGCTGCTGGTGGCGTCCAGGCTCGGCCACCTGGGCACGGTTTTCCAGGGCACCCGGGTAGCCAGCGGTCTGCTGGCGGCCGGCGGCGTGGTCGTGCTCATCGGGTTCGTGGACGACCGCTGGGGAATGAGCGTCCTCACCAAGCTGGCCGGCCAGGTGGCCGCCGGGGTGATCCTGGTCTGGAGCGGCGCGGTGGTCGCCTGGCTCCCGCTGCCCGGCCAGGGCACGCTGTCGCTGACCTCCGACCAGCAGACCGCGCTGACCATCCTGGTCGTCGTGGTGACCATCAACGCCGTCAATTTCATCGACGGCCTGGACGGGCTGGCCGCCGGGATCGTCGGGATCGGCGCGGCGGCCTTTTTCTTCTTCTACTACACGCTGACCAAACGGCTCGGCCTGGACTCGCAGACCGACCCGGCGCTGGCCTCGGCCGTGCTGGCCGGGGTGTGCCTGGGCTTCCTGCCGCACAATTTCTACCCGGCCCGGATCTTCATGGGCGACACCGGATCGATGCTGCTCGGGCTGCTGCTGGCCTACGCGCCCATCTCCAGCCTGGCCTCGCTCGACCCCCGCACGCTGACCGCGCCCGGGTCCTACGGCGGCGGTACCGTCAACCGGTTCCCGGAGATCCTGCCGCTGCTGGTGCCCGCGGCTATCCTGCTGATCCCGTACGCTGACCTGCTGCTCGCGGTGTTCCGGCGAACCCGGGCCGGCCTGTCGCCGTTCGCGGCCGATAAGAAGCATCTCCAGCACCGGCTGCTGGCCATCGGGCACTCGCACCGGGCCAGCGTCATGATCATGTACCTGTGGGCGGCGCTGTTCGCCGGCACCGTCGTGCTGCTGTCCATCATGCGCACCAAGCTGCTGGTGCTGGCCCTGGTGACGGTGGCCGGGGTGATGGTGCTGCTGCTGGCCTCGATGCCGCGGCTGCGCTGGTGGACCCGGCGCAGCACGCCGCGGCTGGCCCCCGCGGTGGCTGGGCCGGTGCCCGGCCCGGCAGCGGCGGCCCGGCCGGATGGGCGCGCTGAGGTGCCGGCTGGGCCCGCGGCCGCCCGGCCGGGCCGGGATCCTCGCTGGCCGGGGCCGCCGGTGCCGCCGCGGGCCAGGTCGCCGGGTCAGGGTCTGCCGGGCCGGGATCGCCGGGCCGGTGCCGCCGGTGCCGCCCGAGGGGTCCGCTACTGGGTCCCGGTCCACCTGGCCGGGCCCGGAGCCAGCGGCACCGGGCGGGGACCGGCCCGCCGATCCCGTGCCGTCCTGGTACCCGCCCGCCGCGCACCGCCGCGCAGAACCGGCGGCTGGCCCGGCACCCGCAGCTGAGGTCAGCCCGGCCGGGGACGCGCCCGCGCAGCCCGCTGACCCTGGGGCGCCCGCCCCGGAGCACGGCGGGAACGGGCACGACGGCGGAGCGGGCCGCCCCGCGGGCATGAGCGGGTGGCCGGGCCAGCCCGCCGAGCATCCGTGGCCCGCCGGCCCGGGCGAGCGCCCGCCCTACCCGCCGACCAGCCGATGGCGACGGCGAGGGCGAGGACTCCACCCTCACCCAGTGGCGCTCCCGGTAACGCCCTCGCGGCCCACTCGCTCCGGAGCCATCGCCCGGGGACGTCTGGCCAGGCTGAGCCCGGCCTGGGCGGTCTGCCGGTAATCAGCCGACACGCAATGTTCATCGCCGCGAGGGGGCTGGTAAAGTCCGTGCCAAGGAGCTTGTGATATCTTTCACGAGCAGTCGCTCAAGGACGAGTGAGGGGCCCGTGATAGGTTTCGCTAACCCGGTGAGGCGTGTGTTTCGCCTCAGCGGCATCATGGCCTCTAGCCGGCGCTGTGCAGGAGGCAGGTCGGCCAATCCGCGAGTTAAGTACCCTCCTGTCGAGTCCTTCGGAGCCACCTAAGATGCAGGCGAGCTACGGCCCGATTGCGCGGCGCTCAGCCGTGATCACGGCCGGGGCTGCGCTGATCATGGTCGTGCTCAGCACGGTGCTCGGCGGGGCCAAGGGGCTGCTCGGCAGCCTGCTCGGGGTCGCCTTGGTGGCCGTCTTCTTTGCGATCAGCATCACCGCCGTGTGGCGTGCCGCGAAGATCAGCCCGACGGCCATGATGGTGGCCGCGATCTCCAGCTACGTGGTCAAGATCCTGGTCCTGTTCATCCTGGTCGCGAGGTTCAGTAACACGACCGCCTTCAACGGCCGGCTGTTCGGCCTGACCGCCATCGTCTGTGTCCTGGTCTGGAGCGGATCCCAGGTCCTCTGGTCGATGCGGTTGAAGGTGCTGTACGTGGACCCGGACGGGGAACGGTGACGCGTGGCGCATTCGTCACTCCCGGACGGCGGATCGCGGCCCGTGGGTCAGGGCACCCGCCGCAGCCCGCGGCATGAGCTGGCGGAGCGAGACCATGACCGGATCCACCCGGCCCCAGAACACCGAGGACATGAGCACTCCAACTATCGGCACTCCGGCCACGGGCACTCCAACCACGGGCACTCCAACCACGGGCAGGCCACCGCGGCCGGGCCCGGCGGAGCAGGACAACGCGGGCTGGAGCATCTTCAGCTACCTGATCGCCGGGATGGTGGCCTACGGCCTGCTCGGCTGGCTCCTGGCCACGGTGACGCACACTGCGGTGCTGCTCCCGCTGGGCGCGATCGCCGGCCTGGTCGTGGCCATCGCCGGGGTCGTCTACAAGTACGGAAGATCCTGACCGGCCGCTCATCGGCCACACTCGCCGGGACCATTACCCGCCGTCGCGTTTGGGCACCCAGCGCCGGGTCAGTAACCGAAGACGTCAGCAGGATGCACGCGGCGCCCGGGGGCGCCAGGCGCGGGCAGGAAGCGGGAGGAGACCGATTTGACCGGTGACATCGTGGCGCTCGTTGCGGAGAGATGCACCGAGGAGAACAGCCACATCTTCTCCGCTTCGCACTGCGGCTACCCAGCACCGGGATATCCGGGCCCCACATTCATCTTCACGCCGTTCTTCACCATTGGCAGCTTCAGCTTCACCAAGCCGATGCTGCTGGCCCTGATCTGCATGCTGGCTGTCATCGGGTTCTTCTGGGCCGCGTTCGCCAATCCTAAGCTGGTGCCGCGGGGCGCGCAGAACCTGGGCGAGCTTCGGGATCTCGTTCGTGCGGGACCAGATCCTGCGGCCGATGATGGGCAAGCGGGGCGACGGCTACCTGCCGTTCCTGGTCTCGCTGTTCTTCTTCATCTGGGCGATGAACCTGATGGAGATCATCCCGGTAGCGCAGTTCCCCCCGATGGCGATATTCGCCTTTCCCGTTGCGCTGATGCTGATGGTCTATGGCACTTATACCTACCTCGGCATCAAGCACCAGGGTCTGGGTGGCTACTTCGCGAACATGGTCCCACGGGGGGTGCCCGCGGGGATCCTGCTCATCCTGGCGCCCGTGGAGATCCTGCAGTACGTCATCGTCCGGCCGTTCACCCTGGCCGTCCGGTTGTTCGCGAACATGTTCGCCGGGCACATCCTGCTCCTCGTCTTCACCCTGGCCACCTGGTACATGTTCAGCCTGAGCATCGGCCTGCTGTTCAGCGTGACCTCGTTCGTCCTCACGATCGTGCTGACCGCGTTCGAGATGCTGATCCAGGCGCTGCAGGCCTACATCTTCACGATCCTGACCGCCCAGTACATCGGCGGTTCGCTGGAAGCGGGGCACTGAGGTGGCCCGCCGCAGCACTGGATGGCCATCGGCGCCCTCCGGCGCGCAGGCCACTTGCCCACACCCGCCAGCGCAACCCGCTGGCTCGATCGTAAAGGAACGCATTCATGCTTGACCTTGTCCACCTGGCCGCAGCCACTCCCAAGTCGGTCATCAGCATCAACATCGGTGCGGTCGCGTACGGCCTGGCGGCCATCGGCCCTGGCATTGGCATCGGCCTGATCTTCGGCCATGGTGTCGAGGCCATGGCCAGGCAGCCAGAGGCGCGCGGGCTGATCCAGTCCAACATGTACATCGGGTTCGCGCTGACCGAGGCGCTCGCGCTGATCGGCCTCGTGGTCCCCTTCATCTTCCACTACTAAGCCGTGCGGGATGGGATGAGACTGTGATGCCCGTCAGGAAGGGAGCCAGCCGGTGAACTATCTCGCCGCGACACCCGTGGTGCCTCCCGCGAACCCGCTGCTGCCCGAATGGCCTGAGCTCGTCATCGGGGCGATCTCCTTCCTCGTCGTGTTCGCGGTGCTGGGGAAGGTGCTGCTGCCCCGGATCCAGAAGACCCTGGCGGCGCGGACCGAGGCGATCGAGGGCGGGATCAAGCACGCCGAGGATATGCAGGCCGAGGCCGAGCGGACGCTCAACCAGTACCGGGAGCAGCTGGCCGACGCCCGCCAGGAAGCCTCCCGGCTCCGCGAGCAGGCGCAGCAGCAGGGCGCGCAGATCATCGCGGACATGCGTGAGACCGCCCAGGCCGAGGCCCGGCGGCTGCTCGACGCGGCTCATGCGCAGATCGAGGCGGACCGCCGGCTGGCCTTCCAGGCGCTGCGCACCGACGTCGGCGCCATGGCGGTGGACCTGGCCAGCCGGGTCGTCGGCGAGTCGCTGGAGGATACGGCCCGGCAGCGCCGCATCGTCGAGCGGTTCATCGAGGATCTGGAACGCGAGCCGCAGGCTGACACCGCGCAGGCGACCCCGTGACCAGGCTCACCAGCCAGTGCGGGGAGCGCTGAGATGCGCGGGGCCAGCCGGGTCTCGCTCGCCGAGGCGAGGCAGCGGCTCTCCGAGGCGGTGACGTCCGCCGCGGCAGGCCCGGACGCTGGGCGATGAGCTCTTTGCCATCCTCGAGCTGCTCGACGCGCAGCCGGGGGTGCGCCGGGCGCTGACCGACAGCAGCCGCCCGGCCGAGGCCAGGAGCGGGCTGGCCCGGACTCTGCTCGGCGGCCGGGTCAGCGACGCTACCCTCGACCTGTTCGCAAGCATGTGCGCGTCCCGCTGGTCCGCGCCGGCGGGACCTGGCCGACGCGGTCGAGCAGCTCGCGGTGCTGGCCATCTCGGCCGCGGCCGAGCGTGGCCGGCACCTCGATGACCTGGAGGACCAGCTGTTCCGGTTCGGCCGGGTGGTGGCGGGCGCGCCGGACCTGCGGTCCGCGCTGTCCAACCCGCAGGTCCCGGCCCGCTACAAGCAGCAGCTGCTCGGCACCCTGCTCGAGGGCAAGGTCACCCCGGACACGCTGCGCCTGGTGGACGAAGCCGCGGTGCACTCCAGGGGACGTAGCCTGGATGCCAGCCTGGCCGAGTACGCCCGGCTGGCGGCGCAGTGGCGGCAGCGGCTGATCGCGGTCGTGCGGGTGGCGCTGCAGCTCACCGCGCGCCAGCGGGAGCGGCTGGTCAGCGCGCTCGAGGCGGCGTACGGGCACGAGATCCACCTGGATGTCATCGTCGATCCGGGCGTGCTGGGTGGCATGTCCATCCAGATCGGGGATGAATTCATCGACGGCAGCGTGGTGAGCAGGCTCAGCACACTGCGGCGGCGGCTGGCTGCGTGATGCGGCCGGGCACTGGCCCAGACAACTACACATCAGTTAGCAGACCGATGAGGAAGACACGAGGACCATGGCGGAGCTGACAATCCAGCCTGACGAGATCCGGGATGCGCTGGCGAGCTTCGTCGAGGCATACCAGCCCGACGCCGCCTCCCGGGAAGAAATAGGCACCGTCGCCGAGGCCGGCGACGGCATCGCGCGGGTCGAGGGGCTGCCCTCGGCCATGGCGAGCGAGCTGCTGGAGTTCCCGGGCGGAATCCGCGGTCTGGCACTCAACCTCGACGAGCGCGAGATCGGCGTGGTCATCCTCGGCGATTTCACCAAGATCGACGAGGGCCAGCAGGTGCGCCGGACCGGCGAGGTGCTGTCCGTCCCGGTCGGCGACGGGTTCCTCGGCCGGGTGGTAGACCCGCTGGGCAATCCTCTCGATGGGCGGGGCGACATCGAGAACACCGAGCTGCGGCAGCTTGAGGTGCAGGCCCCGTCCGTTGTGCAGCGCAGCAAGGTGAGCGAGCCGCTGCAGACCGGGATCAAGGCGATCGACGCCATCACCCCGATCGGGCGCGGCCAGCGCGAGCTGATCATCGGCGACCGGCAGACGGGCAAGACGGCCATCGCCATCGACTCGATCATCAACCAGCGGGACAACTGGGAGTCCGGTGACCCGGTCCGCCAGGTCAAGTGCATCTACGTGGCGGTCGGCCAGAAGGGCTCCACCACGGCCCAGGTGCGGCAGTCGCTGGAAGACGCGGGCGCGATGAAGTACACGACGATCGTGTCCTCGCCCGCGTCCGACCCGTCCGGGTTCAAGTACCTCGCGCCGTACACCGGGTCAGCCATCGGCCAGCACTGGATGTACCAGGGCCAGCACGTGCTGATCGTGTTCGACGACCTGTCCAAGCAGGCCGAGGCGTACCGCACGATCTCGCTGCTGCTGCGCCGCCCGCCCGGCCGCGAGGCCTACCCAGGTGACGTGTTCTACCTGCACTCGCGGCTGCTGGAGCGGTGCGCCAAGCTGTCCAAGGAGCTGGGCTCCGGGTCGCTGACCGGCCTGCCGATCGTGGAGACCAAGGCCAACGACATCTCCGCGTACATCCCGACCAACGTCATCTCGATCACGGACGGGCAGATCTTCCTGGAAACCGATCTGTTCAACTCCGGGGTGCGCCCGGCCATCAACGTCGGCCGGTCGGTGTCGCGGGTTGGCGGGGATGCGCAGATCCGGGCGATGAAGAAGGTGGCCGGCGGGCTGAAGCTGGCCCTGTCCCAGTACCGCGACCTGGAGTCGTTCGCCTCGTTCGCGTCCGACCTGGACGCCGTATCACGGGCCCAGCTGGACCGGGGCGCGCGGCTGACCGAGCTGCTCAAGCAGGGACAGTACAGCCCATTCCCGGTGGAACGCCAGGTCGTCGCGATCTGGGTGGGCACCCAGGGCTACCTGGATGATGTGCCCGTTGGCGACGTAGACCGGTTCGAGCGGGAGTTCCTCGACTTCGTGCAGCGCCAGCAGGGGGGCCTGTACGACTCGATCCGGGAGACCAGTGACCTGACCGACGACACCGCCAGTGGGCTCAAGGACGCGGTCGACGAGTTCCGCAAGGGCTTCGAGGTCAGCGGGGGCGGCCTGCTGGTCCAGGATGAGCCGGTCGAGCCGGCCGACGAGGAAGACGTCGACCAGGAAACATTGTCCAGGCGTGTCCACCGGCCGGAGCGGGATTCCCGCCAGCAGGGTTCTGGCGGACAGGACTGAGTCAGCCGAGGTAAGACGGGAAGGCCAGATGGCAGCACAGCTTCGCGCGATCAGGCAGCGGATCCGGGGTGTCCGGTCCATCGCCCAGATCACCCGCGCCCAGGAGCTGATCGCGGCGTCGCGGATCATCAAGGCGCAGCAGCGGGTGCGGGACGCCGCGCCCTACGCGCGTGAGCTCACTCAGGCGGTAGAAGCGGTGGTCAGCCAGTCGGCGCAGATCGATCATCCGCTCACCAGGGAGCCACCGGACCCGCAGCGCGCCGCGATCCTCATCCTGACCAGCGACCGGGGTTTCGCCGGTGGCTACAACAACAACGTGCTGCGTGAGGCGGACCGGCTGCGCGGGCTGCTCAACGAGCAGGGCGTAGAGCCGGTGACCTACGTGTCGGGGAAAAAGGGCGTCACCTGGCACCGCTTCCGCGGGCGGGAGATCGCCGGTGAATGGACCGGGTTCTCTGAGCTACCCGGGCAGGAAAACGCGCGGGAGATCACCGAGACACTGCTCGACGCGTTCAACCGCCCGGCCGACGAGGGCGGGGTCGATGAGATCCATCTGGTGTTCACCGAGTTCGTATCCATGCTGACCCAGAGCGCGGTCATCCGCCGCATCATCCCGCTGGTCATCGAGGAGACCGAGGAAGAGCCGGCCAGCGGGCCGCTCCCGCTGTATGAGTTCGAGCCGTCGCCGCAGGCAGTGCTGGACGCGTTGCTGCCGTGGTACGTGGAGAGCCGGATTTACCAGGCACTGCTCGACGCGGCGGCGGCCGAGATCGCGGCCCGCCGCCGGGCGATGAAGTCGGCCACCGACAACGCCAACGAGTTGCTCGAGCAGTTCACCCTGGAGGCCAACAAGGCACGCCAGGCCGAGATCACCCAGGAGATCAGCGAGATCGTCGGTGGCGCCAACGCGCTGGCCGAGAGCGTCGCAGGGAAAGAGTGAATCCATCATGACCGCAACCGTCGAAAACCCCGCTTCCGGCGGCGAGGCCCAGGCCAACACCGGCCGGGTAGCACGCATCATCGGCCCGGTGGTGGACGTGGAGTTCGCTACCGAGGACCAGATGCCCGGCATCTACAACGCGCTGCAGGCGGACATCACGCTCGACGACGAAACCAAGACGCTGACCATGGAGGTCGAGCAGCACCTGGGTGACAACACGGTCCGGGCCATCGCCATGCAGCCCACCGACGGCCTGGTGCGCGGCGCGGAGGTGATCGACACCGGCGGCCCGATCACGGTGCCGGTCGGCGACGTCACCAAGGGCCACGTGTTCAACGTGCTGGGCGAGACCCTGGACGTGGACACCTCCTCGCTGGAGATCACCGAGCGCTGGTCGATCCACCGCGACCCGCCGCCGTTCGACCAGCTAGAGCCGCGGACCCAGATCCTGGAGACCGGCATCAAGGTCCTCGACCTGCTCACCCCCTATGTCCAGGGCGGCAAGATCGGCCTGTTCGGCGGGGCCGGGGTGGGCAAGACCGTGCTCATCCAGGAAATGATCACCCGGGTGGCCAAGAACTTCGGCGGCGTCTCGGTGTTCGCCGGGGTGGGTGAGCGGACCCGTGAGGGCAACGACCTGTTCGTCGAGATGACCGAGTCCAACGTCATCAAGGACACCGCGCTGGTGTTCGGGCAGATGGACGAGCCGCCCGGCACCCGGCTGCGGGTCGGCCTGGCCGCGCTGACCATGGCCGAGTACTTCCGCGACGTGCAGGGCCAGGACGTGCTGCTGTTCATCGACAACATCTTCCGGTTCACCCAGGCGGGCTCGGAAGTGTCCACGCTGCTCGGCCGGATGCCATCGGCCGTGGGTTACCAGCCCACGCTGGCCGACGAGATGGGGCAGCTGCAGGAGCGGATCACCTCCACCCGCGGCCACTCGATCACCTCCATGCAGGCGATCTACGTGCCTGCCGACGACTACACCGACCCGGCCCCGGCGACTACGTTCGCCCACCTGGACGCGACCACCGCGCTGTCCCGGTCGATCACGGAGAAGGGCATCTTCCCGGCCGTGGACCCGCTCGCTTCCACGTCCCGGATCCTGGACGCCAAGTACGTCGGCCAGGAGCACTATGACGTGGCCCGGGAGGTGCTCCGGATCCTGCAGCGTTACCAGGAGCTGCAGGACATCATCGCCCTGCTTGGCATCGATGAACTGTCCGAGGAGGACCAGGTCACGGTCAAGCGCGCGCGGCGCATCGAGCGGTTCCTGTCCCACCCGATGTTCGTGGCCGAGCAGTTCACCGGGCAGCCCGGGGTCTTCGTCTCGCTGGAGGAGACCATCGCCTCGTTCAAGGCGCTGACCGAGGGCAAGTACGACAACTTCCCGGAGCAGGCGTTCTTCATGGTCGGCGGCGTCGAGGACGTGGAGAAGAAGGCGAAGGAGCTGGAGCGTCAGTGAGCTTGCGGGTAGCGCTGGTCGTGCCGGACGGCGAGATCTGGTCCGGCACCGCCCGCATGGTCATCGCCAAGACGCTGGACGGCGATATCGGGATCCTCGGCCAGCATCCATCAGTGCTGGGGGTCCTGGCCGAGGGCAGCGTGGTGCGGGTCCTCGATCCCGAGGACAGCCCGGACAGCGGCGCCGAGCCGGGCGGGGAGATCCGGATCGCGGTCAGTACTGGCTTCCTGTCCGTGCACGACGACCGGGTATCGATCCTGTCCCGCCAGGCCGAGCTGGGCAGCCGCGTGGACGCGTCGGCCGTCCGGGCCGAGCTCGACGCCGCGGGTGACGCTGGGGGAGCCAGCGACGAGGAGACGGCCGAGGTGAAGTACTCCCGCGCCCTGCTCCGGGCGGCGGGCGACGGATCCTGACGAGAGCCTCCGGACCGGGCCGGGATGAGCGGAGCACTGGCCTTCGACGCGGCCTGGCTCTTCGCTGGCTTCCTCATCCTGGTCGTGCTCCTCGCGGCCGGCATCACGCTGCGGCGGTTCCTGCTGGAGCGGGGCGGCGGGACGGTGGAATGCGGGCTGCGGATGCCGGACGGCGGCTGGCGGCTGGGGGTCGCCGCCTACCAGCCTGATGAGCTGCGCTGGTACCAGGTCTTCGGCTTCCAGCTGGGGCCCAACAAAGTCTTCACCCGGCGGGCGCTGACCGTACTGTCCCGGCGGGCCCCCGATTCGGCCGAGGCGGCCAACCTGGGGGAGGGCAGCGTGATCGTGCGCTGCCGGGTGGCCGAGGGGGACGGCACGGTGGAACTGGCCATGGGGGAGGCGGCCTTCACCGGCTTCCTGGCCTGGCTGGAGGCCGCACCGCCCGGGTCCTACCTGGGCCAGGCCAGCTGAGGCGGGCGGGGCTGGCTTCAGCACCCGGGCCGGGCCGGCTGGGTGGCCAGCGGCCCGCTCAGCGCTCTCCGCCGGGCTTCCAGAGCACCTCGCCGTCGGCCCCGCTGGCCGCCCGGGCCAGGATGAACAGCAGATCCGACAGCCGGTTCAGGTACTGCGCGGTCAGCGGGTTCATCGAGTCGGCGTAGACCTCCAGCGCGGCCCACGTGCTGCGCTCGGCCCGGCGGACGACGGTCCGGGCCATGTGCAGCAGGGCAGCCCCCGGCGTCCCGCCGGGCAGGATGAAGCTGCGCAGCACCGGGAGGCCCTCGTTGTGCTCGTCACAGGCCTGCTCGAGCGCACCCACGTAGGCGTCAGTGACCCGGAGCGGGGGGTAGGCCGGCTGCTCGGTCACCGGGTTGCACAGATCGGCACCGACATCGAACAGTTCGTTCTGGATGCGGGACAGTAGTTGGGCCGGGCCCGCAGGCAGGCGGCCGAGCGCGAGGGCCACGCCGATCGCGCAGTTCGCCTCGTCCACATCGGCGTAGGCGGCCAGCCGGGGGTCGGTCTTGGGCACCCGGCTCATGTCGCCGAGCGCGGTGGTGCCGTCGTCGCCGGTGCGGGTGTAGATGCGGGAGAGCACAACGGGCTCGTCCCGGTCGTCACGTGCCATGCCCACACGCTAGCCGGACCGGCCCGGCCCGGGTGACGGCGCGGCCGGGAGCGCGCCCGGCTTTATGCCCCGCACCGCAGCCGCCCCCGCGCGAGTAGGGTGTCCGCTTGGGTGAGACTCGCCCAAGTCCCGGAACCGTGCGCGTGAGGTCAGCTGTGTACGACTATGTCATTGTCGGCGCGGGCAGCGCCGGATGTGTGCTCGCCTGCCGTCTCACCGAGGACCCGGACACCCGTGTCCTGCTCCTGGAGGCGGGCCCACCCGACAGCGCGGACGAGATCCGCATCCCGGCCGCGATCAACCTGCTGTTCCAGACCCAGTACGACTGGGACTTCCACACCGAGCCGCAGGAACGGGCGGGCGGCCGGTCGGTCTACTGGCCGCGCGGGCGCACGCTCGGCGGGTCCTCGTCCATCAACGCGATGATCTACATGCGCGGCAACCGGCTGGACTACGACACCTGGCGCGACGACTATGGCTGCGCCGGCTGGGGTTACCCGGACATAGTGCCCTATTTCCTCCGGGCCGAGAGCAACTCCCGGGGCGCGTCCGCCTACCACGGCGCGGCCGGGCCGCTCAGTGTGCAGGACCTTACCCACAAGTCCACGCTGACCAAGGCGTTCGTGGCCGCCACCCGGGAGTGCGGGCTGCCGGCCAATGAGGACTTCAACGGGGCGGCCCAGGACGGCACCGGCTTCTACCAGGTCACCCAGCGCGACGGGCGGCGCTGGTCGGCGGCTGATGGCTACCTGCGCCCGGCCCTGTCCCGGCCCAACCTCACCGTGCAGACCGACGCGCTGGCCACCGGGATCGTGGTCGAGGGGGACCGGGCCACCGGCGTGCGTTACCTGCGCCGTGGCGTGGAGGAGCTGGCCCGGGCCGAGGGCGAGGTCATCCTGTCGGCCGGCACGATCGGCAGCCCGCACCTGCTGCTGCTGTCCGGTATCGGCCCGGCCGAGCAGCTGATCGAGCACGGCATCCGGGTAGTCGCGGACAGCCCGGGGGTGGGCGCGAACCTGTCCGATCACCCGGTGGTCACCGCGATGTGGCATACCCCCCGGGACACTGGGCTGTGGGAGCAGGCCGGCCCGGTGCAGCTCGGCCGCTGGCGGTACCTGCGGTCCGGCCCGCTGACCTCCAACATCGCCGAGGCGGGCGGGTTCACCCGGTCGCGGCCCTCGCTGCCCGCCCCGGATCTGCAGTGGCACGTGCTGCCGGTGCCCTTCCAGCGGGAGGGGCTGGCCGACCCATCGACCCGCGCGGTGTCCATCATGGTCACCCTGGTCTCGGTGGCCAGCCGCGGCGTGGTCCGGCTGCGCAGCACCGACCCGCGGCACAAGCCCGCCATCGATCCCGGCTACCTGTCCGCCAGCGAGGACCTGGAACCGCTGGTCAGCGGGCTGCGGATGGCGAGGGAGTTTGCCGCGGCCGGGCCGCTGGCCGCCCGCTGCACGATGGAGATGGCGCCCGGCCCGGGCGTGCGCACCGAGGAGGAATTGCGCGAGTTCGTCCGGCAGAACCTCAGCACGCTCTACCACCCGGTCGGTACCTGCGCCATGGGCGGTGACTCGCGGCTGGCGGCGAGCCGGCTGACCAGCGTGGTCAACCCGGAACTGCGGGTCCGCGGGGTAGAGCGGCTGCGCGTGGTGGACGCGTCGGTCATGCCGGTGGTGCCGCGGGGCAACACGAACGCGCCGGTCATCGCGATTGCCGAGCGCGCCGCCGACCTGATCTGCGGCCGGGCGCCGCTGGCCGCGGTGGACCCGGTGCTGACCCCCGAGCCGGACGCCGCGGCCCGCGCTGGCCGTCAGCGGTAACGTCGGCCGTGCACCAGGGTGACCAGCCGGAGTACCCGGTTCAGGTCCTTGTCGGAGCGCCGTAGCGAGGTGAGGTCGGCCACCGGGCGCATCCGCTGCCGGGTGATCGACTTGGCCCGGGAGAACTCACGCAGCCCGTCCGCGCCATGAATCCGGCCGAACCCGGAATCCCCGCTCCCGCCGAACGGCAGCGCGGGCACGGTGGCGAACGCGATGACCGAGTTGATCGAGGTCATCCCGCTGCGCAGGGCGCGCGCCGCGTCCAGGGCCCGCTTGCCGCGGCGGGCGAACACGGCCGAGCCGAGCGCGTAGCTGCTGGCGTTGGCCATGCGCACGCCTTCTTCCAGGTCATTGACCCGGGTCACGGTCAGCGTGGGCCCGAAGGTTTCCTCGGTGACCGCCCGGCTCTCCTCGGGCACGTCGGCCATGATCACCGGCCCGACGTAGGGCCGGCGGATGCTGGCCAGCCCGCCCACCACCGGCCGCCCGCCGCGGGCCAGCGCGTCGGCCACGTGCCGCTCGATGACGTCGGCCTGGCCCGGCAGGGTCATCGGCCCGTAGTGCGCCTCCCGGTCGTCGCCGGGCCGTAGCGCGGCCGCCCGCTCGGCCAGCTTGTCCAGGAACGTGTGGTAGACCTCGTCTACCACGTACACCCGCTCGATGCCGACACAGGTCTGCCCGGCGTTCGACAGCGCGCCCCAGGCGGCCGCGTCGGCCGCCGCGTCGAGGTCGGCGTCCGCCCCGACCAGCAGCGCGTCCTTGCCGCCGCACTCGGCTACCAGCGGGGTCAGGTTCTCCGCACAGGCCGCCATGACCTTCCGCGCGGTGCCCGCCGACCCGGTGAACGCGATCTTGTCCACCGCGCTCAGCGCCAGTGCCTGGCCGGTGTCACCCCCGCCGGTCACCAGCTGCAGCACCGGCTGCTCGGGCACCACCTCGCCGAAAGAGCTGACCAGCCAGCTGCCCACCGCGGGGGTGAGCTCGCTCGGCTTGAAGACCACGGCGTTCCCGGCGGCCAGCGCGTAGACAATCGAGCCGAGCGGGGTGAAGACCGGGTAATTCCACGGCCCGATCACACCGACCACGCCGAGGGGCTGGTATTCCAGCAGTGCGGCCTGGTTGATGGCGATCAGCCCGCTGCGCACCCGGTGCGGGCCGAGCACCTTGCGCGCGTTCTTCGCGGCCCAGTCGATATGCAGGATCGCCAGCAGGATTTCCAGCTGCGCGTCGGCCAGCGGCTTCCCGGTCTCGTTGTGCACCAGTTCGGCCAGCCGGGCCATGTACCGGGTGAGGTAGGACTTCCAGGCCAGCAGCCGGGTCCGGCGCTGCCGGTAGCCCAGGGACGCCCACCACGGCGCGGCCTGGCGGGCCCGCTCGACCACCGCGTCCACCTCGCTGCGGCCCTGCACCGGAAAGGTGGCGATGACCTCGTCTGTCGCCGGGTTGACGGTGTCGAAATTCTCCGCGACCCAGGCCTGGCCCTGCGCCCACACGGACGTGTCCATCAGTCTCACCACTGCCCTACGCATCGTTCCGGCGTCCGCGATTTCCGGCTATTTCGCGGTACTCGCGGCCTTCGCGGCCTTCGCGAGACAGTAAATCATCGCCCGCCCGCGGCCAGGTACCGTTGGATCAGCATTGGCCCGGCGGGCCGGACGGCAAGCCCTGGCCGCACGTACCGGAGCACTCAGATGACCGAACGCCCCTATGTCGTACTCAGCTGCGCTATCTCGCTGGACGGGTGCCTGGACAGCGCGGCGGACAGCAGGCTGGTGCTGTCCGGGGCGGCCGATCTCGACCGGGTGGACGCGGAGCGGGCCGCCGCGGACGCCATCCTGGTCGGGGCGGGCACGATCCGGCGGGACGATCCGCGGCTGCTGGTCCGCTCGGCGCAGCGCCGGGCCAGCCGGCTGGCCGAGGGGCGCCCGGCGCACCCGGCCGGGGTCACGATCACCGCGAGCGGCGACCTCGACCCAGCGGCCCGGTTCTTCACCCGCCGCGGCGGGCTGGATAGCCCGCCGGATGGTGGCTCTTCCTGGCCGGAGCGCCTGGTGTACGCGGCCAGCCCGGCCGTGCCCGGGCTGCGCGGCCGGGTCGGCGCGCTGGCCGAAGTCGCCGACGCGGGCAGTGCGCCCCAGCTCAGCGTGGTCCTGGCCGATCTGGCTCGCCGCGGCGTGCGGCGGCTGCTGGTGGAGGCGGGCGCCCGGCTGGGCACCGGGTTCCTCACCGGCGGCCTGGTGGACGAGCTCCAGCTGGTCATCGCGCCGTTCTTCGTGGGTGACGCGGCGGCCCCCCGGTTCGCGGGCCCGGGCCGCTATCCGGCCGGGCCGGGCCAGGAGCTCAGGCTGGCCGAGGCCCGCCCGGTGGGGGACGTGGTGCTGCTCCGGTACCTCAGCCCGGCCGCGGCGGCCCAGGATGGCAGGCCGGGGCGGGTGAGCGAGGTGCCCGATGGCTGAGCTGGAGGCCGGCCCGGTTCCCGGCCAGGGTCCGGACGCCACCCCGGCCGACCGGCACTGGCTGGCCGAGTCCATCCGGCTGTCCCGGTGCTGCCCGCCCTCGGACACGGCGTTCAGTGTCGGCGCGCTGATCGTGGGCAGCGACGGGACCGTGCTGGCCACTGGCTATTCCCGGCAGCACGACCAGCACGACCACGCCGAGGAGGTGGCCCTGGCCGCGGTCGGCCCCGGGGACCCGCGGCTGGCCACGGCCACCTTGTACAGCTCACTGGAGCCCTGCCGGTTCCGCGCCTCCCGGCCGCGGCCCTGCGCCGAGCTGATCGCCGGGTCCGGGCTGCGCCGGGTCGTCATCGCCTGGCTGGAGCCGCCGGTCTTCGCCCCGGGGGGCGGCGCCGGGCTGCTCCGTGACGCGGGCCGCACCGTGGTGGAGGTGCCCAGCCTGGCCGCGGCGGCGCGCGCGGTGAACGCCGCCGTGCTGCCGGGCTGAGCCGGGCCGGGAGCAGAGCTCCCGTAGGCCGCGCCGGACCGGGCTGGGCGGTGGCGGGCGGTAGGATGCCGGGCGGCGATCGGGCCAGGCTGGCCGGCCCGGGAGAAGGAACGCAGCCCAGTGACGAACTTCGAGTACCTGCGCCCGCACTCACCCAGCGGGCTGATCAGGCTGGCCGAGGCGGCCGAGGTGGCGGGCCACCTGCGCCGGGGCGCACTGGCGATCCTGCCGACCGAGACGGGCTACCTGCTCGCCGCGCTGGCCACGTCGGTGCCCGCGACCGAGCGGGCGTTCGAGGTCAAGCGGCGGGCGGCCGCGCAGGTGATGCACGTGGCCTGCTCGTCACTGAGCATGGCCGGGGCCGCCGGGCAGCTCACCGCGCGGGCCCGGCGGATCCTCGGCGAGTTCACCCCGGGCCCGGTGTCGGTGATCGTGGCGCAGACCGGGCTGCTCCCGGACCGGCTGGTGACGCTGAACGGCACCGTCGGGCTGCGCATCCCGGATCACCCGGCCACCCTCCAGGTGATCAGCGAGCTTGGCCAGCCGGTGACGGCCACCAGCCTCAACGAGAGCGGCGGCGCCCCGGGGCCGCTGGGCACGTTCGACCTCAAATCCCTGAACTGGCGGCCGGATGAGACCGTCTACGCCGTGGTGGACGACGCGTCCATCCGGTATGGCGTGGCGTCGACCCTGGTCCGGGTGACCGGCGCGGACGCTGAAGTGCTGCGCCCCGGCCCGGTGACCGAGGCCGAGATCCGCCGCGCCGCACGGGGGTAACGGGGCTGGCCTGGCCGCCGGCCTGGTCAGCCGACCCGGCCAGCCAGGTGCGGATCCTGCAGCGCGGCCCCGTAACGCACGGCGGCCAGCTGGCCGATGGCCGTCTGGGCGCCGAGTGGCCCGGCGGTCCGTATCCCGGCCGCGCTGGCCAGCGCGGGCAGGTCGAGCTGGCCGATCTCCGGCCCGATCACGCACGGGGCCAGGGCCAGGCCGGTCACCCCGGCTTGCAGCAAGCGGTTCGCGGCGTCCTGGACGCTGCCCGGGTCGCTCAGCGACGCCGCCGCGACCGGGACCGCCAGCCGCGCGGCCAGCAGCACCGCGACCGTGCCCGCCGCGGCGACCGCCTCCTCGCCGAGCGCGGCGACCAGGACGCCTTCGGCGGCCGTGCTGACGATGCTGATCCGGCCGATCCGGTCGCCCCGGGCCAGGCCGGCCTCGGCCAGCCGCGCGTGCAGCCCGCCGGCCAGCAGCGGGTGCACACCAATCGGCTCCCCGCGCAGCGCGGGCACGGGAGCCGCGGCCACCGCCGCGGCCACGGCCGCGTCGACCTCTGGCTGCGGGCAGATGAGCATGGGCACGACCACCGCGGCGGGCATGCCGTCCGGGCCACGGCACTCGGCCAGCACGGCCGGGAGGGGCTCCTCGCTGCCGTCCAGGAACCCGGCCCGCACCACCACCCCGGGGCAGGACTGGCCGGCCACCTCGATGATCCCGGCGGCCACGTCGATACTGTCCGGCGTGGCCGGACCGGGCACGGCGAGCACCAGCGCAGGCGCGTCGGAGGGCACCGAGAGCTGGTGCGGGCTGCGATGGCGGCCCGGCGGGCGGGTCCGCGTGGTTCGCATAGGTAGCGCTGAGCCGCCGGGCCGGCCCGGGCCGCGCGTTGGCAAGGGTGACATGCGCGCGGGCAGGCGGCCCGGCGTGGGCTCCTGATCAGTACCCATAACCGGGCCATACTAGCTAGCGGGCAAATCCCGCGTCCCGCGATAGCCGAGATCACGCGGCAGATAAATCCGCTGCCGGGGCGCCCGGCAGCGGCCGGGCGGCTCAGAACAGCCGGAAAGCACCGTCGTCGGCGCCGCGCATCGCCTCGTAGTCGAGGATGACGCAGCGGATGCCCCGGTCCTCGGCCAGCACCCGGGCCTGCGGCCGGATCTCCTGGGCGGCGAAGATGCCCTGCACCGGGGCCAGCAGCGGATCGCGGTTGAGCAGCTCCAGGTAGCGGGAGAGCTGCTCTACGCCATCGATCTCGCCCCGCCGTTTGATCTCGACCGCCACGCTGCCGCCCACCGCGTCGCGGCACATCAGGTCGACCGGGCCGATCGCGGTCGGGTACTCGCGGCGGACCAGCCGCCAGCCCTCGCCCAGCACGCTCACCTGTGCGGCGAGCAGTTCCTGCAAGTGGGCCTCGACGCCGTCCTTGACCAGGCCCGGGTCGACGCCGAGGTCGAACGAGGAGTCGCTGAATATCTCCTCAAGATGGATGGTCAGCGTCTCGCCCGACTTGCCGGTCACCACCCACCGGCCCGGCTCCTCGGCCAGCCGGCAGGGCGGCGACATCCAGTTCAGCGGCTTGTAGCTGCCCCCGTCCGAGTGGACCAGGACCGAGCCGTCGGCCTTGATCAGGATCAGCCGGGTGGCCGGGGCGAGCCGGGCCGACAGGCGTCCTGCGTAGTCCACACTGCATCGGGCGATGACGAGCCGCACAGCAGCCCACCTTAGCGGGCGTCGGTCGCCCGCTGGTGCTAGCGGACCTTGGTGTAGGTCAGCTCGAAGTCGTGCTGCCAGCTGTGACCGTCCGGTGACTTCTCCCAGGCCCCGATGATGACCTGGCCGCCGGCACTGAGCGTGCCCAGGAAGCGCTGCCAGAACCCGGGCGACTCCCGCCACAGCCGCCAGCTGCCACCGTCCAGGCTCATCTCGTACACCCGCTGCACACCGCGGTTGTCGAAGAAGTTCTGCCGGAACGTGCCCGCTGGCCCGGGCCCGATGATGGTGATCGCGCCCGGGCCGTCCGGCAGGCCGGCCGACACCCGCTGGATCAGGAAGAACCGTCCCTCCAGCCACTCGAACGTGGTCCGGCCCTGGCCAGTGACCGGCGGGTCACCCGGGAACCGCAGCTGGGTATCCCACTCCCCGACCAGGACATCCAGCGCGTCCAGCGAGGCCGGGCGCCCGGCCGGGACTTCATCGGGAGCCGGGCTGGCCGTGCCCGGCTGGTCATTGCTCGTCATCGGGCTCTCCATGGCTGGCAATCTGCTCACCGCTATGACTGGCCGCCGGCGGCGGACTCATCGCCGGGCCAGGTCAGCTGCGGCGGCCCACGGCCAGCGGCTGACGGCGAGGGCGGCTGATGTCGGATTCAGCGACCGGTCGTGCCATCGAGCTGCTCCCGGAGGATGTCCGCGTGTCCGGCGTGCCGCGCGGTCTCGCTCGTCATGTGAGCCATGACCCACCGGAGCGTGTGCCGGTTGCCGTCGACCGGGACGGCGAAACGCGCTGCCGGGTCGCCGGCGGCACCGATCGCGCGGTCGCTGTCCTCGATTGCCGCCCGGTAGTCCTCCAGCACGTCGGCCGTGACGCGGTCGGCGGAGACGGCCATGCCGTATTCCTGGCCGGCGTCCCAGGCGGTCCCGGCGAGGTGATGGCCGAACCAGTACCGCTCCGCCTCGGCCAGGTGCTGGACGAGACCAAGGATAGAGGTGCCGCTGCCGGTCAGAACGCGGCGCAGCTGCTCATCAGACAGCCCGCCGGCCTTCTTCAGCACGCAGTGCCGGGCGAACGACAGGAACGCCAGGGCCGTGTCGAGCTCGCCCGAGTCGACGCGTGGCACGGGCTCCCGCTGGGTCTCCGCCATGCCGCCACCGTAACCCGGCGGCCAGATCCAGCAGACGGGCCCACTCCTCCCGGACGCGCAGGCTGCCGGGCTTTGCTGACGGGCCCGATGAATCCTGGCCCAAGCCGGGGCCCGGCTCGCCCTGACCGGCGGTCAGGCGCTGCCGTCTTGATCGTCAGCTGCGGCGGCCCACGGCCAGCACGCACATGTCGTCGGGCTGTGGCGAAACGGCCAGCGTGTCCACCAGCTGGGCGCAGAAGGCATCCAGCGGCGTGCCAGGCTGCCAGCCTTGCAGCTGCTGCTCGACCCGGCTGATGCCGTCCTGCGGGTCCTCACCGCGCCGCTCGATCAGCCCGTCGGTGTACATGAGCATGATGTCGCCGGGCTCGAACGAGGTCTGGTGCTGCGGGTAGGTGGCGCGGTCCATCATGCCCAGCGCCGGGCCCCGGGCCGGCAGCGGTACCTCGACAGTGCCGGTCTTGGCCCGGCGGATCAGCACCGGGGGATGGCCAGCGCTGGCGTAGGTGACGAGGGAGCCGTCCGGGTCGATGATCGCCGCGGCCATGGTGGCGAAGCGGCCGGCCGTGGCCGCCGCCGTGATCTGGCCGAGCTGGGCCAGCAGGCTGGCCGGCTGATACCCGGCGATGGCCAGGGCGCGGCCCGCATTGCGCAGCTGGGTCATGTCCTCAGCGGCGGCGATGCCGTGACCCACGACGTCACCCACGGCCAGGTAGGCACCGCCGGCGGGCAGCGCCAGCGCGTCGTACCAGTCGCCGCCGATGGCCTGGGTCGCCCCGGCCTGCCGGTAGTGCGTGCCGACATCCATGCCGGGGAGCACCGCGGTCATCCTCGGCATGACCGCGCGCTGCAGCACGGTCGCGATCGCGTGCTCGTCGGCGAACTTCTGCGCCCGGACCAGCGCCTGGGCGATGAGGTCGGCGGCGGCCGCGGTGAACGCCAGCTGGCCGGGCTCGAACTGCTGGGGCCGCTGCCACATCAGGCCGAGCACGCCGATGCTGGCCGGCCCGGCCTGCAGCGGCCAGACCAGCCAGCTGGAACCGGCTGCGGCGGCCGCCGCGCTGTCCGGGCCGGGGTAGCGCTGCGCGTACTCCCCGGGCGTCCGGATGACCGCCGGGCGGCCGGTGCGGGCGGTGTCGGTGGCCGCGGCCGGGGTGCTCAGCAGCAGGTCGGTGAACTGGTCCTGGGTGTCCTCCGGGTACCCGGCGACGGTGATCCACTCCAGCCGCCTGCGGTCCTGGCTGACCACCCCGAGGGACAGCGCGTCCGCCGCGCCGACCGCCGTGCGGACCCGGTCGGTCACGATGTCACCGATTGCCTCGGGGCTGAGCGCGCCCGCGAGCAGGCGGGTCACCTCAGACAGCGTCTCCACCCGGGCCCGCTCGCGCTGCTCCGCCTGGCGCAGCCGGGCCCGTTCCAGGGCCCGGCTCGCGGTCTCCGCGATCGCATCCAGGTACTCGCGCTCGGCCGGGGAGGCCGCGTGCGGGGCCGCCCACCACAGCCCGAGGTACCCGAGCGGGCCCGCCTCGGTCAGCAGCGGCAGGGCCGCGCCAGGCGCCCCGCCGCCCGTATCGCTGCCCGGTGGTGCATCCAGAGCGCCCGGTGCGGGCGCGGCACGGTCGGTCAGGTAGACCGGGGCGCGGTCGCGGAACGCCCGCGGCCCGGGGGCGTCGGACTCGATCGTCAGCGGCGGCGCGCCGGCCAGCGGCGGAGCCGTTCCCTCGGCGGCCAGCCGCGCGAAGCCGTGGCCGTCCGCGGCCAGGATGCTGACCTCCGCGTACGCGGCACCGACCTGTGCGTGCACCGCAGCCGACACCCCCTCGGCCACCTGCCGCATGGTGCCCGCGTCAGCCAGCGCCATCCCCAGCTCGGCCGCCATCCGCCGGGCATCCGCCAGCTCCCGCTGCAGCCCCGCGCTGTCCCGGTCCTGGACCGCGCTCAGCCGCCCGGCCACCTCCTGGGCCAGCACCCAGCCGATGAGCACGATGACCGCTACATAGACCTGCGTCACCACCAGCGAGCTAGGCGCGGACAGGCCGAGATGCGCCAGCCCGCCGTAGCCCGCCGCGGTCATATAGTTCGCCACCGCCGCGAACGCCGTCCCGGCCAGGACCACGCCCAGGTCACTGAGCCGGAACGCGGCCCACGCCACCAGCGGGAGAAACAGCAGGGATGACGGCGCGCCGTAACGGAACGCCACGATGGACAGGCCAATGGTGACCGCCACCAGCAAGGTCAGCTCGAGCCACCTGGACGACACGAACTCGCGCCGGCGGGCCCACAGCAGTATCGGCCCCCCGATGACCAGCACCGCGATCCCGTCGCCCGCCCACCATTGCAGCACCAGCCCCAGCCACCAGCCGCCCGAGCTGACCACGGTGGCCGTCGCCGCGACCAGCCCGCCTGCCACCGGGCCGATCACCACGGCGCCACCGAGGAAACGCAGCAGGTCGGCCCGGGTGGTCAGGTCCGGCACCCCACCGCACCAGCGGCGGACCAGGGACGCGCCGACGACCGGCTCGACCACGTTGGCGGCCGCGGCGGCCAGCGCGAGCGACAGCGTCAGCCCGTGCTGAAGGTCAACGCCCACCTCGCTGACCACGATGGCGGCAATCACAGCGGGCCAGTACCGCCGGCTGGTCAGCAGCATCGCGGCGACCGTGATGCCAGCGGGCGGGAAGCCGAAGGCAGTCCCCGAGTCGAAGCTCTGCCAGGACAGTTCGGCGCCGAGCGCGTAGGTGACCGCGATGATCGCGAAGAGGGCCAGCAACCGGGTGGCCGGTGACCGGGCCAGCAGCTTGCGCTCGGCTACCTCGGCCATCGCAGTCCTCTCCTGGGTACGGCGGCTGAGCCGCAGTCCCGTGGAGGAGGAGGCTCAGGAGCCGGGCCCCGTTCCCCGATGGCGGCATGCACCGGCCTGCTTCAGCGCTGTATGACGGCTGGCTGACAGACCGTCTCCGGCAACAACTTTCCTCCCCTGATGGCCCGGAAGTCCAGTCATGCCGTGCTGTCCGCTGGCCACGACGCCGGCCGGGAGCTCAGCCGGCGGCCACCGTGACGGC
>CAVQFM010000005.1:0-128369 GCA_963711705.1 uncultured Actinomycetes bacterium | reverse complement strand
GTTCACCGTGGACGAGAAGGCGCCTGGCACCCTCCGCCCGGGAGGCCGGACCGCCCGCACCCGCGCTGCCGTCCTGGCCGCCGTCACCGGCGAACTGATCGAGCACGGGTACGCGGGGGCGTCGGTAGAGCGGGTCGCGGCGCGGGCCGGGATCGCCAAGACCACGATCTACCGCCGCTGGGGTGGCCTCGACGGCCTGCTGGCCGATCTCATGGCGGGCTACGCGGCCCAGCAGATTCCCGTGCCTGACCAGGGTGATCTCGGCTCCGACCTGCGGGCGCTGGCCCGGGCCGTGGTGGCTGCGCTACGGGACCCGGCCATCGGCGCGGCCTTCGCCAGCATCGTCGGCGCGGCGGCGGGTGATCCGGCGGCCCGGGACGTCCTGGCCGCCTTCATCGCCGGCCGGACCGCCGCGATGGGCGCCATCGTGGACCGGGCGGCCGGCCGCGGCGAGGTGCCGGCCGGCACGGATGCCGCCGCGGTGATCCAGACCGTGACCGCCCAGCTCTTCTACCGGCTGTTCGTCGCCGGTGAACCGCCCCGCCCGGACGTCGCCGACCGCGCCGCTGCCATTGCCACGGCAGCGGCCCAGAGTGGCGCACTGGCGCTGCGGCCGCCAGCTGACCGCCGGGCCTGACATCCTGCCTGCCGGGCCGGGACAGCGGTGCCTGGCCGGCTCAGTTCGCGGCCGCGCCGTCGGTCTGGGTGACCTGGCGGATGAGGCCGTCCACCGCGCCCTGGAAGTCACGGTTCCACCGGCGGGCGGCTAGCGGGCGGACCAGGGCGATCGGCAGGCCAGTGAACGCCTCTACGTTGCCGACCTGTGTGCCGCCGCCAGGCAGCGGAGTGAAGCTCCACAGGTGACAGGACCGGATGCCGTTACTGGCTCCGGCCCAGCCGGCGCGCTGGCCAGGTTCCAGCACGGCCAGCGTGACGTGCTCGGTGGTGGTCCCGACCGGGAAACCGAGACTGAGCTGCTGGTCGAAGGTGGCGCCTTCGGCCAGCCGGGCCGGGCCGGTCCAGCTGACCGAGCGGTGCAGGGGCGACCAGAGCGGCCAGCGCTCCAGGTCGGCCCAGACCGCCCACAGGTCCGTGGCGGCCGCCGTGGTGCTGGCCGTGCCGCTGACGACGAGCGTGTCCCAGCCGGGCGCGGACTTGCCGATGCGCGCCAGGCAGAACGCGGCATTGGGGTCGGTGACTGGCATGCTGACTCCTCTGGTCGATGGCGGCGATTCCAGTCGCTGGGCGCTGGCCCGCGTACGGCCGGCGGGGTGGGGCGGACCCCCGGGTGCCCAGCGACGTGGCAGGCACTAAGTAGACGTCAGTTGCGTTAAAGGTAGCAAAGCGCGAGAGCTTAATGCAACCGTGGTCCGCTTTGATTCCCGGCCAGGTCGTGCGTGAGCTTGGTCATCGCGGGTAGCCGCAGCGGAGATCAGCGTCGTCCGAGAGGAGGCATCGTGGCCACCGACCGTCAGAAGGAAGCAGCCCGGCAGAACGCCGCCCGGGCCCGGCAGGCGCAGAGCGCGCGGGCGCACGGCGAGCGGGTACCCCGGAGCAGCGAGGGGATGAGCACGGCCGAGCAGAACCGGCTGGATAAGACGGAATTCGCGTTCCCCAGGGAGCGGAAGGAGCCGCTCACCGACGCCCGGCACGTGCGGAACGCGATCGCCCGGTTCGACCAGGTGGAAGGGGTCAGCGACGCGGAGCGGGACCGGGCCTGGCAGCGGATCGTGGCCGCCGCGGATCGCTACGGGGTCGAGGTCTCCGAATCCAGCTGGCGGGATCTGGCCAAGGGCGGCAAGGACCACCGCTGACCTTCCCGGGGCCCGGTCTTGGCCGGGTGGCGCCGCGTCTGCCCTCCTGGTGGAGCTGCCGGGCCACGGCCTGTCCGGGCCGCACTCCTACCGGCCTGGCGCCGTGCGCGCGCACACCCTGACCCTGGTGGACGGGCTGTTCGGCGCGCTCGGCCTGGCCAGCGCCCCCGTGGTGGCGCATTCCCTGGGCGGGATGTTCGCGCTGTGGCACGCGGCGGCCCGGCCGGGACCGATCGCCTCGCTGGCCCCGGCTACTGGCGGCTGAGCTGGGGCCGGGGCTGGAAGTAGCGGGTCGCGGGCCTGCTGAAGATGAGGGCCAGCACGGCCAGGGCGAGCACCCACAGCACGCCGCCAGCGATGAGGTCAGCGCGGGCATAGGCGGTGGCGTGGCCGGCCAGCGCGACGATCAGCTTGCCGGTCAGCAGGCAGAACAGCGCACCGCTCACCAGCCTGGCCCAGTCCTGGCCCCGGGAGATGCCCCAGGCCAGGAACAGCCACAGCGCCATGCCCAGCGGCGCGGCGACCGCGTCGATGATGATCTGGGCCAGCACGGCAGGCCAGTGCGCGGGGTCACGCTGCAGGATGTCCTGGCGGACGCTGGTAAAGGTCACCGCGATCGTGATCAGGGAGGCCAGTTCCACCGCCGCGCCCAGGCACATGAGCTTGACCGCGCCGCGCAAGGTGCGTGGTGGCCGGCCGGGCGGGCGCAGCCGCATCCGCAGCGCGCCCCTGATCAGGTCGGCCGATTCGGCCAGCCCGACCCGTCGCTGGCTGTCCCTGGCCGTGTCCAGCAGCACCGCGAGGATCTCCTCCTCGCTCTCCCGCCGGAAGCTGGCCGGGTAGCAGGCCAGCAGCCGCCGGTACCCGCGCTCCAGGCGCGCCTGATCTGTCTGCTCGCTCATGTGACGACACCTCCAGCCGGGTTCAGCCGCGTCAGCGCGGCCGTGGCGTTGGCGTGCAGCCGGGCCGCCTCGGCGGCCAGCCGCCTGCTGCCATCCGGGGTGATCCGGTAGTAACGGCGCAGCCGGCCCTCGACGATCTCCTCGCGGTCCACGTCGATCAGCCCGTCGATGCGCAGCCGGTCCAGCGCGGTGTACAGGGTCCCGGCGCGCAGGCGGACCCGCCCGCCGGAGATCTCGCCGACGTCGCTGATGATCGCGTAGCCGTGCTGGCTGCCATCGGCCAGCGCGGTCAGGATCAGGAAGGTCGCTTCCTGCATCGCCCGTGCTGTCATACCTACGTTATATATCGCTGGACAGACGATAGCCAGCCTGCGGTCTTGTCTGCTGCGTCACATTCCCGCGCCGCGAGGTGTCCATGAGACGACAAGCGAACGAGGAAGGAACCAGACATGTCATCAGCACAGCGGATCGCGGTTGCCGGGGCGACCGGGCGGGTTGGCCACCACGCCGTCGACGTGCTCACCGAGCAGGGACATCAGGTGGTGCCGATATCCCGCAAGTACGGGGTGGACGTGATCACCGGGGAGGGCCTGGCCGCCGCCCTGGCCGGCGTGGAGTCCGTCATCGACGCCACCACCGGGCCCTCGCCCGAGCAGCAGCCGGCCACCGAATTCTTCACCACGGCGGCCAGGAACCTGCAGGAGGCGGGGCAGCAGGCCGGCGTGCAGCGGCTGGTCGTCGTGTCCATCATCGGCGTGGACCAGTCCGCCGGGGGCTATGGCGCGGCCAAGCTGGCACACGAGCAGGCCATGCGATCGGGCCCCATCCCGGTGCGGGTACTGCGGGCCACGCAGTTCCACGAGTTCGTCGCCCAGCTGGTGGACTGGGGCACCCAGGGCGACGTGGCCTACGTGCCGGCCATGCGCACGCAGCTGGTCGCGGCCCGCACGGTAGCCGAGGTGCTGGCCAGCCTGGCCACCGGGCCGGGACCAGCCGGTGCGGAGTACACCGAGGTCGCTGGCCCCCGGGAGGAAAGGCTGGCCGAGATGGCCCGGCTGCTGGCCACGCGGCGCGGGTACCCAGCCAAGATCGAGGAGGTGATCGACGAGTCCGACCCGGACCAGGAACTCGGCCGGAACGGCGGGCTGCTGCCCGGCCCGGACGCCATCCTGGGCGGCCCGACCTATGCCGAGTGGCTGGAGTCGGCCACCTGACCGGCCAGCCCCGGCCGGCCCGGCGCATCTGGCCGGGCATCGAGCGGTTAACGCAGTTGCCGACTCTGCTCGAGGGTACGGGCGCCCTGCTCGAGCAGCTGCATGGCGTAAACGAGGCTCGTTGCCGGACCACGGCGGCGGAAGCTGAGCCCGGAGATCGGCAAGTTGCTGTTAACGTCCAGGCGGGTGGCCGGTACTGGATCACGCGCCAGCGTGGCTGGGCTACCCTCGTGGCTGACCACCACGCAGGCATCGAGACTCAAGAGTTTGAGTCCAAGCAACCTGGCCTGCACAAAGGCGCGAATGATCATGCGGTCGCGCGGCCGGGGGCGGTACTGGGGAAGTTCGCCCGGGCCGAACCCAGGCTCGGACACTCGCCCCTCGGCCGGCCGCACGGGATCGACCACTCGGTGTGATCTGGGCACGGGTGCTACGGCTTGGCCGCGCCTGGGCGGCGGGACTGAGCCTCGAGCCGGGCGCGGTACGACTCAAGGCGCTGCCGCACATCAGAGGACTCGAAACTCTTCAGCCCGGCCTGCGCCAGCCCGCGGAGTTGCTCGTAGCGTTCACGCCCCGCTCTCGACCCGAGCACGTAGCCAACCCCGAACACGGCCACTGTCACCAGCTTCATGAGTCGTCCTGATGACGGATGGAAGAGATGGCCGCGCTCGCGGCGGTAGCGGCGAGCGCTCCGCCAATAACCCCGGCTGTCACCTTGCTGATGCGGCCCAGGTCGGCCTTGGCCATGATGCGGCCCAGGTCGGCCTTGGCCATGGCCGTCTCGGCAACGTCCATGATGCGGTCCCACTTGCTCTTGCGCGTGAAGAGTTTCATTCGTCCGTTCCTTAAATTTGCCTGGTATCCGACCTGGCCAGGGCCTACTTCGCCCGGGCCCCGCGGTTCATGACTTCTGCGATGAGGTCGTCCTTGGTCATGGATGTCTGCACATCGGAACCAACGGCCCGGCCGAGCCGCAGCAGCTCTTCCCTGGTGAGCGCCTTGAGTTCCACACCGCCTTCGCGGATGATCACGTCGACCAGCTCAGGCTTGCTCATCGAAGATCCTCCCTCGATGCCGAGCCCGCCCGTCAGCCGGAGCAGGTCACCTTTGGTGAGAGCGTCGAGTTCGCTCCTTTCACGCACGGTGACATTGCGTGAATTCGTGGCCGGGTGGCCGTCCGCGGTCTTCGTGCCGCTGCTGGCGGGCTCCGTCAGCTGATCCGGCTCGATAACCCGCCGCTCGGCCTCGGCGGCGCGTTCCCGCGCGTGTCTCGCCAGCTGATCAGCCTCCTGGCTGGCTTGGTCGGCCACGTCCTTCGCGGCTGCGGCCGCCTGGGCCGCCAGGTCTCGTGCTTCCATCAGAGCCTGGCTTGCCTCCTGGATGGCCGCACGCGCCCTATCCTGCGCTTCTTCCGCGTCGCGCTCCGCCTCACGGTTGTGGGTGGCTGTCTGTGCCTCAGCCCGCTCGACGGTCTTTCGGGCCTCAGCCTCGGCGTCACGCCGGGTACTTTCGAAGCGCTCCCTGGCCGCTTCTATCGCGGCCGCGACGTCGCGCTCGGTTTCCCGGCGGACCTGGTGGATGAAATCTTCAGACTCGCGGGCGACCCGGGCCGCTTCGTCAGCTTTGTCCTTCGCCTCCTGGGCCACCGACAAGGCGTGGGCCTCTTCGTCGCGAGCCCGCTCAGCAGCAGCGTCTGCTTCCCGCATCAAGCCCGCTATGGAGTCGTGACCGATGAGCGGCACGGCGCCCACCACTGACCGTTTGGCTGCCCTGGTCTTCTGCTGGGCGGTTGACCTGGCTGTCCCGGCCGCTGATCTGGCTGTCCCGGCCACGCCGGCGGCCGAGGATGCCGCCTCCGAAGAGGCGCCCGCAGCCGCCGAGAGGGCGGGCTTGAGCGCCTTCGACAGGAGCCACGCGGCGTTGTTCGGGAGTTCGGTTACACCGCTCCTGGTCACGCGGGACAGGCGATGCCCCAATCCAGTCTTCCCCATGATTACTCCCCGAATAATTACTCCCCCGAGATAAACCACCCCGTTGGTGGGCTCGCCCTACCCAGCGGGCAGGTGTCTATTCATCCGGTCGGCGAATTTTGCAGCGGTCTGTCCTGAGTGCGGGACGGTAGCTGGGCAGCATCCTGGCCAGCGGATAGTGCCAGAAGGCCATCAGCGCGGCCAGGTCGCACGCGATCAAGGCGTGGCGCTGCAGCGGCAGCTAACTGCGGCCCTGGATGGCCGAGTCCCAGAACTCCTGGACCGCCGGGTAGATCAGCTCCTGATCGCGGGACAGCTCGGCCTTGATGGTCCGGGTCCGCTCGTCGGCGAGCACCTCGACCTGGTCCGCCTCGACCGCGTCAAAGACCTGCTGGGCGACCGACTCCGGGCTGTCTTTGGGCGCGTTGGTCAGGGCCGCCATGTCGGTGTCGATGAAACCGGCGTGCACCGCCACCACCAGGGTGCCCTGGTGGTGCAGTTCGAGGCGGACGCCGTTGGTCAGCGACCACCCGGCGGCCTTCGAGGCGCCGTAGGACGCGTTGAACGGGTTGGTGTAGAAGCTGGTGACCGAGAGCATGTTGACTATCGCGCCGCCGCCGTTGGCCTTCAGCACCGGCGCGAACGCGCGGCACATGCGCAGCGTGCCGAAGTAGTTGGTCTCCATTTCGGCGCGGGCGCTGTCCAGGTCCGGCGCGTCCAGGAACGTGCTGTATTTCAGTATCCCGGCGTTGTTGACCAGCAGGCTGACGTCCGGGCACTCCTGCGCGACCTGGGCGACCCGGTCCGGGTCGGTGATGTCGAGCTGGATGGGGGTTACCCCGGGCTCGGTGACCGCCGCGGCGTTGCGCGCCGCACCGTAGACCCTGGCCGCACCCCGGCTGACCAGTTCCCGCGCGTACACCTGGCCGAGCCCCCGGTTGGCCCCGGTGACCAGGGCAACCGATCCGGCGATCTGCATGGCTTCTCCTCCTGGCCGGGCGGCGCGAGCAGCAGGAAGCTCAGCTCCGGAGGCCAATCCTGGGGCCTGGCGTGATCATGGTCAAGGGCCGCTGCGGGACACGCCTACTCGGCCCGCAGCACCGTGGCGGGCTGGGTGTGCGCGGCCGTCTGGGCCGGGACGGCCGCCACCGCGTTGGCCAGGGCCAGCACGGCCGGGACGGCCAGCAGGAGCAGCGGCGAGATGACCGCCACCGGCTCGATCGCGAAGCCGTTGGCGAACAGGGTCCAGGCCCAGCGCCCGGCGGCCAGGCCCAGCGGCACCCCGATGACCAGGCCGGTCACTGCTATCGCGGTCGCCTGCCAGGCCACGGTCGCCCGGACCTGCCGGCCGACGAACCCGATGGTCTTGAGGATGGCCAGGTCACGCCGCCGCCGCCGGACCGAGGTGACCAGCGTGTGCCCGACCGTGCCGATGGCAAGCAGCGTCAGCAGCAGCGCCAGGGCCAGCGGCAGGCCATTCACCCCCTGGAGTGACCGGACTTCGGGCGGTGCCACCGCGGGCAGCACCACCCCGGGGAACTGGCGTTTCAGCGCCGGCCAGCGCCGCCGGGCTGGCCGGGCTGCGCAGCCGGACCAGGAACACATTGACCGGCATCGGTATGCGGCTCACCCGCTTCAGGCCGGCCAGCGTCATCACCCCGCCGGTGCCCAGCGCGACCTGCTCGTTGGTGATCTCCGGGGACAGCACCACCTGCCCGACGATGTGCAGCGCTACCGGCCGGTGCGCGGTCCGGGCGGTGATCTGGCCGCCGACCCGCTGATCCAGCGCGCGGAGATCCCCGCCGCTCAGCGCGATCTCGCCGGGCGCCCGCGGGAGACGGCCAGCCAGCACCGGCGGCCCCACCTGCCCCCGCACCGGCCGGAGCCCCACGACCGGGACGTCGTGCCGGCCCACCTGCGCGTCGCCCAGCGCGGTCGCGGTGAGCCCGGCGACCTGCGGGTTAGCGCGGAGCTTGGGCACGGTCTGCGCGCTGGTGTCCCCGGAGTGCGGGTTCCCCACGGCCACGTCCCAGTTCCAGCCCGCGACCACCGGATCGGCGGCGACGTGGGCCAGGCTGGACCCGAATACCAGCGCGGCCATCACCGCGGCCAGCGCCACCACCATGCCGAGGATGGCCGAGCGGACCGGGACCGCCGACCGGTCGCGGCCCGGCTCGAAGGCGAGCCGGACCCCGGACACCGCGGTCGGCGGGAATCCCCGGCGGGCCAGCCACCGCGCGGCCCGGGAACCCCGGCCGCCCGGGGACACCGGCAGGCCGGCCTGGACCTGCGCCGCGCGCAGCGCGGACAGCGCGGCCCGGCCCGCCAGCAGCAGGGCCAGCACGGCGGCGCCGCCGAGCAGGATCAGCGGGTCGAAGGAGAAACCCGGGGTGATCTCGGCCTGGCGGGCCAGCCCGATCGGCGTGAACACCGAGAGCCCGTAGGCGAGCGGGATGGCCAGCGCCATCCCGGCCACCGCGACCAGCGCCCCGGGAGCCAGCGCGACCGCGAACAGCTGCGGCCGGGAGCTGCCCAGCGCGCGCAGCACCGGGAAGTCGTCCGCGCCGGTGTGCGTCAGCCGGGCGATGCTCTGCGCCACGATGACCAGCATGGCCACGGCCACGCTGAGCCCGAACAGCAGCAGCGCGAAGGCTTGCAGGGCGGTGCCCCGCTGCGCGGACGCGGCCGCGGTGGCGTCGTCGCTGCCCAGCTGCAGCTGCGCCTGGGGGCCGGCCAGCCGCCGCACCTCGGCGCTGAAGGCAGGCAGGCCGGCCGGGCCCTGTTTCAGGTGGAACGACAGGCCGGAAAAGTTACCCACCGAGCCGGCGAACCGGTGGTAGAAGGCGCCGGTCAGGTAGATCGAGGCATTGCTGGCGAACGTGACATACGCTGGCGCGCCCGGGTTGCCCAGGTCCGACGGGCTCCGGATGATCCCGACCACGCGCACCGCGGGCAGCCGGAGCGGCGGCTGGGGTGCCGGGCCATTCAGTACCTGTGCCATCTGATCGGGCCGGAACCCGCCGAGCGGGATCACCGAGCCGACGTGGGCGTGCAGCACCCGCGCGGCCGATTCGTTGATCATTGCTTCGCTGACCCGGGTGGCTACCGCCCGCCGCCCGGCCACCAGGATCGCGTGGGCCTGCGGCGGGCTGTGGATCAGCGCCCAGCTGACCACATTGCCGGGATTAGGGGCACCCCGGCCGTCGCCGCTGTCCGGAAAGGCGAACATGAGCGCGCCCCGCTCGCTGTAAGCGACGCTGGGCAGAGCCGCGATCTTGCCCATCATCCGCTGGCTGATGTTGGCGACCTGACCTTCGATCGGGCCCGAGTACTGCAGGAAGCGGGGCACGGCCGTGTCGGTCCGGCGGGCCCCGGCCAGCGCCACCAGCACCACGGCGCCCATCAGCCCCGTGATCAGGGCGAGCACCACCGGCCCGCGCCAGTCCTGGCGCAGGCCAGCGCGAACGCGCAACCAGACGGCTCGCATCCGACCCCCCGCCGTTGTCCGTACCCAGCCTTCCTTGCGATTGTGCCGGGCGCAGGCTCATTCCACGCGGGGGACAGTACGACACTTGGTGCGGAAGCCAGCCCCACCACCTGCCCGCCCGGCGGTGGCCAGGCCCACTAGAGCGCAGCTGTCCCCGTGTACCAGATGCCGGTCGCCTGGATCTGCCCGGCATCGATGGCCGCTTGCTCATCCTGTTCGCTGGTGGCATCCAGGTCGGCGAACAGGTACGGCCCGTAGTGGCAAGTCTGCTCCTGGAACCGGGCGCCCGTCTCACGCAGGATCAGCTCACCCGGGTGCAGCCCTTCCCCAGCCAGCCAGCCGGCCAGATAGTCCGGCCACGGCTGGCCCGAGGCGGCCCACTGGTCCCGGTGCCGGTGCAGCCAGCCGTGCCCGGCATCGGGGCCCGGTGACCCGAGCCGGCCGAAACTCCACCGCGCGGTCGGCTCGTCGAACCGCTCGCTGGCCCACTCGATCAGCACCAGGATGCCGCCGGGGCGCAGTGCCGCCCGGACCAGGTCGAGCACTACGCCGACCCGGCTCACGTGGTGCAGCGAGGTGACCGCGATGACCGCGCCGACCGGCTGCGGCGGCTGGTACTGCTCGAACTCCACCTGGTGGTAGGAGTCCCCGGCCGGCGCCTCGGGGTCGACGCCGGCCGCGTCATAGCCGTCCGCGATCAGCCGGGGCACCAGCCCGCCGGCCGGTCCGCACCCCACCTCCAGTACGGCGGCGGGCGGCGGCGGGAGCTGCGGGCGGGCGTAGGCCCAGGTCGCTGCCAGCCATTCCGGATGCGTCTCCATCCCAGGCATCCTAGGTACCCGGCCCGGCCGACTGCGGCGGCCCGGTGAGGGTCAGCCGCGCCCGGCCAGCCCGGCCCCGGCTGGCTGGCCCGCCCGCCCGGGCTGGGCCCCGCCGTCCCCGGTCACCCGCCCATGGGGGCCCGTCCCGGCCCCGGGCACCTCGGCCAGCTCGTCGCCGGGGCCGGCGCTGAGGTACTCGTGGGCCAGCCGGACGGCGGCCGCGCCGTCACCGACCGCGGACGCCACCCGCTGGATCGACCGGTACCGGGCGTCCCCGGCCGCGAACACCCCCGGAATGGACGTCTCGAGGGGCAGCGGCGCGCGGTGCAGCGGCCACCGGGCCGGGTACGGCCCGTCCGCCCGGACGTCGCGACCGGTCCGGATGTGGCCGTACGCGCGCTGCATGGTCTCCGGCAGCCAGTGCGTGCGCGGCTCCCCGCCGATCAGCACGAACAGCGCGTCGGCCGCCACCCGCTCGGCCCGGCCCAGCCGGTTGTTGCACAGCATGAGAGCTTCGAGCTGGTCAGCCCCGTGGCCGTCGGTGATCTCGGTGTGCAGCCGCACGGCGATGTTCGGCGTGGCTTCGATCTCCCGGATCAGGTAATCCGACATTGAGCGGGCCAGGCTGTCCCCGCGCACCAGCATCGTCACCTGCCGGGCATAACGCGCCAGGTTCAGCGCGGCCTGGCCGCCCGAGTTCCCGGCGCCAACTACGAACACCTCCCGGCCCTCCATGGCCTGCGCCTCGCTGGCGCCCGCGCCGTAGAACACCCCCGAGCCGAGCAGTGCTTCCAGCCGGGGCACGCCCAGCCGGCGCCAGGTGATGCCCGGGGCGACGATCACCGCCCGGGCGACGACCTGGTTTCCATCGGCGAGGTGCACCACCCGCTCGGCGCCCCGGGTCGTCAGCCCGACGGTGCGCTGGGCGAACACCATGTGCGCGCCGAACATCCAGGCCTGCTCGCAGGCCCGGCGGGTGAGCTCATGCCCGCTGATGCCGTACGGGAAGCCCGGGTAGTTCCGGATCATCGGGCTGCTGCCGGCCTGGCCACCGGAAACGGACTCTTCCAGCACGACCGTCTGCAGCCCCTCGGACGCGGCGTAGACGGCGGCGGTGAGCCCGGCCGGCCCGGCGCCGACCACGACCAGGTCGCACCGGTCCACGTCGGTGCGGGTGCTGCCACCGACCGACGCGATCAGCTGGGCGAGAGTCGGCCGGACCATCGCGTACCGGTCGTGCCGGATCAGCACCGGCAGCCGCTCCGGGTCCAGGCCCTGCTCGGTGAGCAGGCGGCGGCCGTCGGCGCTGTCGCTGGCGCAGAACCGGAACGGCACGTAGAACCGGGTGAGCAGCTCACGCAGCTCGTGGGTATCCGGGTCGGTGGGCCGCCCGATCAGGTAGAACAGGTCGAAGCCGGCCTGCTGCCCCCGGGCCCACTCGGCCAGGAACTCGCTGACCATCCGGTACAGATCCGGTTCCAGCAGCCATGGCTTGGTGATGTGATAGTCGGCCTGGCCGAGCGTCATGGCCTGGACGACCGGGCTCTGGGCCGAGTAGTCCCGCACCACCAGCAGCACCCGCTTGGCCTGCGGGTGCAGCTTATGCGCGTGGGCCAGGAACTCGACCCCGGGCATCTCACTCATCTCATGATCGACGATGAGCAGCGCCACCGGCGCGTGCTGGCCAGCCAGTTCACGCAGGACCGCGAGCCCGGCCGCCGCCGACGTCTCGCCGATCACCCGGAAATCCGCACCGAACCGCCGGCTGAGGTCGTCGCGCAGCGCGTGCATGACCCCGGGATCATCGTCGATCACGAACAGTACCGGGTGTGACATCCGCTGCCCCCTCCGTGCCTACCGTGCCGGGACACGACCCTAGGAGCCGGGCCGTTCGCAAAGCGTTCGCACACGTTTGGCCGGCCCGGCCGGTGATAGGACGGTGGCATGCCCGGCAGGAAGGCTCAGCCATGACGCAGCCCGCCCGCAGCCCCAGCCAGCGCCTGGCCGACGCGCGCCGCCGGCTCGACCAGGACACCGACGTCTGGGTGGCTACCGCCGACCCGCATACCGGGGCCCCCTACCTGGTCCCGCTGTCCTTTCTGTGGGACGGCGCCACCCTGCTCATCGCCACCCCGGAGCGCAGCCCGACCGGCCGCAACCTGCTGGCCACCGGGCTGGCCCGGCTGGGCATCGGCCCGACCCGCGACCTGGTCCTGGTCGAGGGGGTGGCGCAGGCCACGGCGGTGGCCGCCGGGACCGCGGACGCGTTCGCGGCCAAGACCGGGTTCGACCCGCGGCAGCTCACCGGCTACCGCTACTTCCGCATCCGCCCGCAGCGGGTGCAGGCGTGGCGGGAAGCCAACGAACTGGCCGGCCGTGATCTGATGCGGGACGGGCGCTGGCTCGTCTCAGACGCTGGCCCGGCCGCCCCAGGACCGGCTACGGCCCCGGCTATACCTAACGATCCGTTCCCGCCACTGAGCCCGGTCGGGTGGGTCGAATCCCCGCTGGCGGCCACCGGCGACGCCCCGAAACAGGCCGACGAGGGCGCGCCGCCGGCCCGCATCACGTTCCGCCCCGAGGTCCGCGGCGCGCTGTCCGGCCTGCGCGCCGGTGACGAGGTGGTCGTGCTGACCTGGCTGCACCAGGGCGACCGGGACGTGCTGGCCGTGCATCCGCGCGATGACCCGGGCCGGCCCCGGCAGGGCGTGTTCGCCACCCGGTCAGCCGACCGGCCCAACCCGATCGGCCTGCACACCGTCACCATCACCGAGGTCGGGCCGGACGCGATCAGCGTGCGCAGCCTGGAAGCGATCGACGGGACCCCGGTGCTCGACGTCAAGCCGGCGCTCGGCCCGGCCGGCCGCCGGTGACCGGGAACAGCGCGGCCGCGGCCACGGTTCCGGCCGTCGGGGGCAGCACCAGCCGGGAGAACACCAGCGGAAGGAAACCCCTGTGACAGAGCAGCTGCGGGACCGGGTGGGCCGGTTCGGGATCTGGCGGGCGAATGCCCAGGTGACCACGGAACTGGCCGCCGCCATCGAGCAGGCCGGGTACGGGACCTTGTGGCTGGGCAGCTCGCCTGGGGGCGACCTGGCCCAGGCCGATGAGCTGCTCGGCGCGACGAGCAGGCTGGTGCTGGGCACCAGCATCGTGAACATCTGGCAGGACGGCCCGGAGCAGGTGGCCCGGTCCACCGCCCGGCTGGTGGAACGCTACCCGGGCCGGTTCGTGCTCGGTGTGGGCGCCGGTCATCCCGAGGCGACCCAGCAGTACGTCCAGCCGTACCAGGCGCTCACGGCGTACGTCGAGGCACTGCTCGGCGGGGGCGTTAAGCAAGAAGATCTGGTCCTGGCGGCGCTGGGCCCGCGGGTGCTGCGGCTGGCCGCCGGGCGCGCGGCGGGTGCGATCCCGTATCTGGTGCCGCCGGAGCATACCCGGCAGGCGCGGGCGATCCTGGGCCCGGAGCCGCTGCTGGCCCCCGAGCACAAGGCGGTGCTGGACCCCGACCCGGAGCGGGCCCGGGCGCTGGGCCGCCGCCGCGTCGAGTCGCCCTATCTCGGCCTGGTCAACTACACCAGCAACCTGCGCCGGCTCGGCTGGTCCGATGAGGACCTGGCCGACGGCGGGAGCGACGCGCTCATCGACGCGCTGGTCGCGCACGGCCCCGCGGATCAGGTGGCCGCGCAGCTGACCCAGCAGCTGGCCGCGGGCGCCGATCACGTGGCCATCCAGCTGCTGACCGAGCCGGGCGCCGATCCGGTGCCGGCCTACCAGGAACTGGCCCGGGCGCTGGGCCTCGGGTGACCTGGGCTCACTGAGCGGCCGCGGCCGGGCCGGCCGCGGCGGCGGGAGCGCTGGCCGGGCTGAGCGGCAGCACCAGCTCGAAGACCGAGCCCTGCCCCGGGGTGCTGTGCACCCGGACCGAGCCGTGGTGCGCCGTCATGATGGCCGCCACGATGGCCAGGCCCAGCCCGAAGCCGCCCGCTTCGCGGTTGCGCTGGCTGCTGGCCCGGGCGAACCGGTGGAAGATGCGCGGCAGGTCGGCCGGCGCGATGCCTGGCCCGGAGTCGGTGACGGTCAGCACCACCTGCCGGTCCGCCTCCCGCGCGCTGACCTCGATCAGGTCCCCGGCGCCGGTGTGCGCGATCGCGTTCTCCAGCAGCGCGTCCAGCGCCAGGGCCAGCCGGTCCCGGTCGGCCAGCACGGTCGCGTGGGTGACCGGGCCCAGCTGCCAGCGGCGCGGCAGGTAGCCCCAGCGTTCCAGCGCGTCGCCGAGCACCGACTCCACCGCGACCGGCTCGGTGTGCAGGAAATCCGGGCGGCCGGCCGAGGCGAGCAGGAGCATCCGGCTGGCCACCCGGCCCAGCCGGCGCAGCTCGTCGGCCACCACCCGGGCGTCCGCGGCCATCACCGTGTCGTTGGCCGCGCGTTCCATCAGCTCGGCGTGACCGAGCGCCACCGTGATCGGCGTGCCCAGCTCGTGCGAGGCGTCCTGGAGGAACCGGTGCTGCTGCTGGAGCAGTTGCAGGTTCTCCTGGGACACCCGCTGCACTTCCTCCATCGCGGCCAGCCGCTCTTCCATCGCGGCCATCCGGCGGCGGCCGTGCCACACCATGACCAGGAACATCAGCGCGATCAGCGGGACTTCGGCCAGGTAGTCCGCGTCCTGCTGGCCCTTGACTACCTGCACCACGACGATGCCGCCGGTGGCGAAGGTGACCGCGGCCACGGTCAGGATCGTGGGCTGCAGCCGCCACAGCCGCAGGCCGTAGATCGCGGTCAGGCTCACCCAGATGGCCAGGAACGGCACGGTCTGCCATTCCGGCAGGAACCGCATGGCGGCCAGATTGAGCAGGACGAACAGCACCCAGATGAGGTCCAGCCGGTAGGTGCGGCACCAGTGGGCGGCCCGGCGGGCCCAGGACGCGGGGTGCGGCCGCGGCGGTGTGCCGGCCGGGGCGGCCGGCCGGGCGGCCGGGCGGCGCCCGAGAGCACGCTGCGTGGACACGATTCCTCCCACCATGACCCGCGGCCCGGCGGTTCCCGGATGCTGCGGGCGGTCTGCGCCGATGCCAGCGGGCCAGCCCGCCCCCAGCCTGCCGCCCTGGCCAGGCCGCGTCAACGTCCGGACCAGGGTAAACCGCCCGGGATGGCGGCCGGGCCGGTTCATCCGGATACCCGGGTCAGGGGTGTCCGGCCGGCCCGGGCCGCCCGGTGGTCATGGCCCGGTGGTCACGGCCCGGTGAAGAAGGCCCGGATCTCCGGCGCGACGACCTCTGGATGACCGTGCCGGTTGGCCGGGCCAGGGTCGCTGGAGCCGCCGTGGTCCAGGCCGGGGAACGTCACCCGCTGGCGGTTTGGCAGCGTCGCGGCCAGCGCATCCAGGCCGGGCCGCAGGAAGGCCAGGCCCTTGCTGCCCGCCATCAGCAGGACGTCGGCGGTAACCGTGCCGAACGTGCCGCTGGTGCCGGCCATCTCGCCGAGCAGCACTCCCTCGTAGCGCAAGGTCGGAGCGAGCTGGCGCATGGTGATGGCGTCGCTGGCTGCCTTCTTGTCCTCGCTGTTCAGGGCCAGGCCGGTCAGGAACTCCAGCACGCGGCGGGGCAGCAGCCGGAACGCGGGCGGGGCCAGGTCCAGCCCGTACATGCTGGTGATGAGCGCGGCGGGCACGTTGCCCGCGGCCATCTCCTGGTCGAACCGGCTCACCCAGCCGGTGTACCGGGCCGCGTCTTCCGCCCGCAGCAGCGCGGGCTCGTACAGGGCGAGCTTGCGGATGGTGGCGTCGGCCCGCGCCGCTTCCAGGGCGATCAGCCCGCCCGCGCTGACCCCGAAGACCCGCTGCGCGCCGGACTCGGCCAGCACCGCGCGCAGGTCCTCGACCTCGGTGCGCATGCCGTGGCCCGGGCGGTGCGGGCCGGACAGGCCGCGGCCGCGCCGGTCGGGCAGGTACACGGTGAACTGGCCGGCCAGGGCCTGCGCGAGCTGGAGGTGGCTGCGGGCCGATTCGTTGCTGCCGTGCAGCAGGACCACGGCTGGCCCGTGGCCCAGCCGCAGGTAACCGATCTGGGTGCCGTCCGCTGAGCTGACCGAGCCGGTAACCGGCTGCGCGCCAGCTGGCCGGGCGGTCGTGCTGTTAGTCATCTTGTTCTCCTGGTTCAGGTGCGTTCTCGTGGTGAAAGCCGGCCCACAGGCTGATCCAGTCGGTGGCTGGATCGGTGATCTGCTCGATGAACCGGCTGATGAAGCCGGACTCCGCGGCCAGCAGGGCGGCCCGGTACTCCTCCTCGATCAGGAAGAGCGCGGGCACCCCGCTGGCCACCGACGTGCCGATCAGCGTGCGGACCTCGGCCAGCTGCCGGTCGAGGTGGCCGAGCCGCCGCCGGAGCAGGCCGGTGACCTCATCCGGCGGCAGCGCGGCGATCAGCGAGAGCGCCGCCACGAACGACGGGTACTCGTGCTGCGGCTCCTCGACCAGCTCGCGCAGCCAGTCGCGCAGCTCGGCCCGGCCCGCGTCGGTCAGCGCGTACACGGTGCGCTCCGGCCGCTGGCCGGCCCGGCCGGTCTCCTGTTCGGTGATGAAGCCGGCCCGGGCCAGCTGGCCGACGACCATGTACAGCGACCCGTGGTTGTACTTGATGCTGCGGTCGTCACCATGCTCGCGCAGGTTCCGGCCGAGCTCGTACGGGTGCATGGGCTGCTGGCTCAGGTACGACAGCACCGCGAGGGCGAGCAGGTTGCTGACCTTGCGCTTGCTGGGCATCGGTGGCTCCTGGCTGGCTGGTCCGGTGGCGGGCTGGCGTCCGGGGTCAGGCGCTGCGCGCCGGGTCGTCCAGGGTCGGCACGCCGCCCTCGGCGTTGGCCCGGCGGGCGTCGGCCAGGTACTCCCGCGAGCACATCGCGGACAGCCGGGCGATCCCGCCGCTCTGCACCCGGACCTCGCCGCCCCGGACCTGCCCGGTGAGCCGGATCCGGCGCCCGTTCTCCGCGTGACCCGGGTGGAAGGCCCGCTTGACCTGGCCCCGGCCGGTCCAGGCCAGCTCCCAGTGGTCGATGATCGCATCGTCGGCCACCAGCAGCTTGACCGCGGCGCGGTCCAGGTTCAGGTTCAGCTCGATGTCACCGCGGCGGATCCGCGGCGACCGCAGGTCGATCACGACCGTGCCCTGCCTGGCCTTGACCTCGAACGCCCGCGCGGTCGTCCAGTGGCCCAGCCGTTTCTCGGTGACGTGGTCGGCGTGGATCCGGACCGGGATGGGCTGGCTCGCTGCCGGCATGTTCATTAGCTCGTCCTCTTCGTGAGCGGTTAGTAGACACTGACTATCCACTATCGAATAGTCAGTGTCAACTATTTAGGTGTGATTAGCCGGCTGGGGACGGTGAGCTGGGCGGGGTGAGCTAGGCGGGGGTGAGCTGGCGGGGTGAGCCGGCCGGTTAGGGTACCGGGGCGGGGGTCAGCCGGCAGTAGCAGGACGATCTGATCGGCACGTCGGCGCGGGCCGCGGCGATCTTGAGCTGCTGGCCGATGATGCCCGCCTGCTCGTGCTTGCCCAGCCGGGTGAGGCACTCGTGGTAGCCGTGCAGGCTCCACACGTTGCCCGGATGCTGGCAGGCCCGGGGCAGCGTGCCGTCCAGGCCGAGGTCGGCCCGGTACACGGCCTCGGCTTCGGTGACCCGGTCCTGCTCCAGCAGCAGGGCGCCGTAGGCGTGCCGGGTCGGCTGCATCCAGCCCCACGGCTCGTCGTAAGGCAGCCCGTCATCGAGCTCGATGGCCCGGCGCAGCTGGCCGAAGGCGGCGCCGAAGTTCCCCTTCCGGTACTCCAGCTCGCCGTCCAGCATGGCCCCGGCTATCTGCAGGATGTCCTGGCAGGTGTTGTTGAACAGGTTGCGCGAGTCAGGCACCCGGGCCGCCGCGGCGGCGAACTGCTGCTGGTGCCCGGTGGCCTCGCCGAGCTGGCCGCTGGCCGCGTGCGCGACGCCCTTGGCGTAGTGCAGCATCGCCGTGGTCACGCAGTACAGGTCCGGGTCGGCGGGCAGCGGTGCGGCGATGATGTCGGCCCAGCGGCCGAACCGGATCAGCGCGTGCATCTTCATCGGCACGAACCCCTCCAGCCAGTCCGCCATCGGTGGCACCTCGACCCGGAGCAGCTCTTCGGGGATCGCCGCGGCCAGCTGGTCCGCCGTGTCCAGCGCGGTCTGCGCCTGGCCCAGGAACATCGCGCCATAGATCTTGAAGTGGTAGTTGTGCGCCCGGTACAGCGTGTAGAAGTTCATCGCGCCGCGCAGCGCCAGGAACTTCTCGTCGGCCTCGATCGCGGCGGTGTTCGCGGACACCACCCGCGAGTAGTCGCCGCACAGCACGTCGAGGTGGGTCGGCATGTGCCGCAGATGGCCCGCATCCGGGACCAGGTCGCTCAGCCGGTCGGCCGCGCGCAGCGCGTCCTCGGGCCGGGCCGACATCTCCATCAGGTGGATGTACAGGTGCAGCACACCCGGGTGGGCCCGGCCCGCCGGGTGCTCCAGGGCCCGGTCCAGCACGGCCTTGGCCTCGGCCGTGGCCGCGCCGTCAGCGGGTTCCCCGGTGATCTGGTCCCACAGCGCCCAGGGGGTCAGGTTCATCAGCGCGTCGGCGAACAGCGCGGCGACGTCGAGGTCGTCCGGGAACGCCCGGTACACCCCGCGCATGGCGTCGGCGTACCCGGCGTTCCACGCCGAGCCGTCCCCGGACGGCTCGGCCGACGGATAGCGGGCAGCCAGCGCGTGCACCAGTGCCCGCTCCACCGGGGCCGCCTCGGCGGCCACCCTGGCCGCGGCCTCCGTTGCCCGGAATGCGCGCGATACCGACGTGGTCAGGTCGGTCTGGTCGAAGGCTTCCCAGGGCTTGTTGTAGTTGGGGCCGAGCGCGTAAGCCAGCCCCCAGTGCGCCATCGCGCAGTCGGCGTCGGCGCCGATCGCCTGCTCGAAGCAGTGCGCCGCCTCTTCATGGTTGAACCCATAGGCCCACAGCAGTCCCCGGGTGAACCAGGTCTGCGCCTGCGCCGACGAGGTGGCCACCGGCCGGGTGTAACCGCCCAGGTCGAAGTAGTCAGCCATCAGCAACTCTCCCTGACCTGGTCCGGCCGGCTCCCGCCCTGGTCCTTTGCTATCACGGCCGGCCAGCCGCCCGGACGGCGGTCAGCCGCCATGGCCGATGAGGCTGCCGACCCCGAACGTCACCGCGATGGCCATCGCACCGAGCAGCAGCTGGCGCAGACCAGAGCGCAGCACCGGCCGGCCGGTCAGCCGGCCGACTACCATCCCGCCGGAGACCAGGGCCACCGCGGTGATGCCCAGGCTCGCGCCCAGCTGCGCCAGCCCGAACAGGTACGGCAGCAGCGGTACCAGCGCACCGAGCGAGAAGGCCAGCAGGGATGCGGCACCCGCCAGCAGGGGGGAAGGCAGCTCGCTGGGATCGACGCCGAGTTCCTCCCGGGTGTGCACGCGCAGCGCGGTGCCCGGGTCCCGGGACACGGCGGCGGCCATCCGGGCCGCGGTGTCCGGGTCGGCGCCGTACTCACGGAAGTAACCCGCCAGCTCGTCCTGCTCGGCCGCGGGGAACTGGGCCAGCATCTTGCGCTCCAGGGCGACCTCGGCGTGCACCAGCTCGTTCTGGTTGGTCACCGAGATGTACTCCCCGGTGCCCATCGAGAACGCGCCCGCCACCAGGGCCGCCACCCCGGTCAGCACGATCGTGTCCGCGGACACCCGGCCGCCGCCCAGCCCGGCGATCAGCGACGCGTTCGTCACCAGGCCGTCCACCGCGCCGAACACGGTCGGCCGCAGCCAGCCACCGGATACGTCGCGGTGCCCGTGCGACCAGCCCGCGACCAGCGCGGCCGGGCCGGTCGCCGTGGACGGATCGCGCAGCTCCTCGTCCCTCACCTGGCGGCCAGTCAGCTATCCAGGCCAGCCGCGGTCACGGCCTGGCCGGCCAGCGCGTCCAGCACCGCGGCGTGCGCCGCGGGCACCGAGATGTCCAGCGCCAGGCGGCCGTCGGACGCGGTGAGGGTAAAGGTGAAAAACGAGCAGCACGCGGTCTCGGCCATGGCCAGTTCCGCCGCCTGGCCGGCGGTTCGCGGGCTCGGGTCGAGGTCCAGGTGCAGCCAGGTTGGCTGGCGCCGCTCGATGTGCTGCACGCTGGCCAGCAGCCGGGCAAATTCGGCGGCCCGCAGCGGCTGCCGGGCCGTGGGCAGCGTGCAGGCCTGCGGTGCCCAGGAGGGGCCGGAATCGATCTCGCTGATCTCCACCTTTCGACTGTAAGCCAGTGGCCGGCGGGCCCTGGCCACGCCGGGTGGCCTGTGACACATTGGCGGCAGGGACGCCGCTGGCCCTGGCCCCGGTGCCCCGCATCCAGCCCGGATCCGCAGAGGGGGCGTGATGAGTCCGGCAATCGACGGGACGGCTGTCAGCCAGGTTCTGGAGCAGGCGGTGGCATCGGGCGCGGTGCCGCACGTGGCGGCGATAGCCGCCGACCGGGACGGCGTGATCTACCAGGGTGCGGCCGGCCCGCGGGCGGTCGGCGAGAGCGATCCGGCCAGCGTGGACACGATGTTCCGGATCATGTCGATGACCAAGATGCCGGCCACCGTGGCCGCGCTGCAGCAGGTGGAACAGGGCAACCTGGACCTGGCCGCGCCGGTTGCCGAGTACTGCCCGGAGTTCGCCGGCGTCCAGGTGCTCACCGGCTTCGCCGGCGGCCAGCCGCAGTACCGGCCGCCGGCCACCCAGGCCACGGTGCAGCAGCTGCTGACGCACACCTCTGGTCTTGGCTACTGGTTCTGGAACAGCGAGCTGGTGGAGTGGGAGAAGTCCACCGGCATACCCAACGTGGTGGCTGGTGTCCGGAGCAGCCTGACCGCGCCGCTGCTCGCCGATCCGGGCACCGCCTTCATCTACGGCATCAACATCGACTGGCTGGGCCAGGTCATCGAGGCGGTCACCGGGCTCACCCTGGACGTGGCTATCAAGCAGGGCATCACCGGCCCGCTCGGGATGGATCACACCACGTTCCTGATGAACGATGACCAGCGGCTGAACTGCTCGCCGGTGCATGTCCGGGACGAGAACGGCAGCTGGCTGTCCGTCGGTGAGGTGCTCAGCCAGGCACCTGAGTACTTCGCGGGCGGGCATGGGCTGTACGGGCCGCCGAGATACCCTCCGCCGACCCGGTTTCGAGCGGCCCGCTGGTCCTCGGGCCTGGCTACAAGTGGGGCTATGGCCTGGCGCTCAACACCCGGGATCTGCCGGGCATGCGCCGGGCCTGGTCCGGGTCGTGGGCCGGGCTGTGCAACACCCACTTCTGGGTCAACCGCAGCACCGGGATCTGTGCCTCCATCTACAGCAACTTCCTGCCGTTCCTCACGCCGGAGGGGGTCCAGCTGTACAACGACTTCGAGCGGGCCCTGTACGCCGCCCTGTGACGCTGGCCCGTCCCCGGCTCAGCCGTCCGCGGCGCGCTCGGTGGGCGGGTCCGGCCGCTCCCAGTAGCCGTGCCCGGCCACCAGGTGCCCGGCGAGGGACAGCCGCAGCGGGGTGAACGGCCCGGCACTGTGCACCTCCAGCGGCTGTGTGACCACGGACACGTGGTCGCCACCCTCGTCGAGCAGCGTGATCCGGCGGGTGACCAGCCGGTTCGGGCACTGCGTGAGCATCGGCACCCCGTCCGGGCCCGGTGCGGCCGGCAGCCCGGCGAACTTGTCCACGGTGTCGCCGCTCTTGGTGCCGAACAGTTCGGCGAGATCGCCGTCGTCCGCGGCGAGGAAGTGGATGGCCAGGTAGCTGGACCGCAGCGCCACCCGGTAGGTGTGATTCGCCTTGGACAGCCACACGCAGTAGCGCCGCGGCTGGATGCTCGACTGGGCGTGAAACCCCACCAGGCAGCCCGCGGGCTCACCGGCCTCGGCGGTGGTCACCACGACCAGCGGCGGGTCCAGTGCGGACATCAGGGTGCCGAAACCAGGACGGCTCATGCGGTGCCTCGCTCGTACCGGAGGAACAGGGTGTCGCCGTCCCCCAGGACGTGCCGCAGCGCGAACGGGACCAGCGGGCCGCCGGGCGGGGAGACAGACACGGGCAGCGGGTCGCCGCCCATCATCGGGGAAACCGTCAGGCAGAGCTCGTCCAGCAGCCCGGCCGCCACCAGCTCACCCAGCCAGGTGGGGCCGCCTTCGCACAGCACCACCCGGCAGCCCCGCCCGGCCAGCATGGCCAGCGCCAGCCCGGGATCGACCCGGCCCTGGCCGGCCAGCAGCACGTCCGCCGCTGCCCGGGCCTGGGCGAGCCGCCCCGGGTCGGCCTGCTGGCAGGTGATGACCAGCGTGCGGCTCCCGGCGGGTGCCCCAGTGAAGGCCCGGCTGGACCAGTCCAGGTCGAGTGAGCGGGTCACCACGGCCAGCGGGGGCGTGGCAGGCCGCCCCGCCGCCAGCCGGGCGGCCACCCGTTCGGGTGGCAGCTGGACCGGGCCGTAACCTTCACGGCGCACCGTCTCCGCGCCGACCAGCACCACGTCGGCGAGCGCGCGCATCAGCCGGAACAGCTGTGCGTCCGGAGCGGTGGACAGCTCGGCTACCCGGCCGCCGATCGCCGCCGACCCGTCCAGGCCGCCGACCATGTGCGCCATCACCCAGCACCGGCCATCCGGCCGCACCCGGTCCACCTCGGCGTAAGGCTCAAGCGGGTCAGTCAGCACCGGGCCACGCCGCAAGAAGTGCACCCGTCTCCGGCGTCCCCGCCCGCGGCCACGAAGTGCGGGTGCGCGGGTGCGCGGCCAGGTAGCGATCTTCGGCGGGGTAGTCGAGGTACCGGGCGAAGTACTCGTCGGCGGGGGTGGGCAGCAGGCCGGCATCCGGGCCGCCGCGGGCGCCGGCGACCAGCCAGTCCACGGTCGCGGCCACGGTGGCGGCGTAGTCGCCGGCTGGCTGGTAGCCGAGCTGCGCGGCCGCGGTCATGTCCAGCACGACCGGCGGCCACCTGTCCCAGGGATGCCGGCCCAGCCCGGCCGGGGCGTCCTCGCCGAGCAGCACCTCCTCCCAGGCATGGCCGAGGTGCCGGGCGATCGTGCGGGAGATCTCCAGCCCGCTCGGCGCGTCCGGGTCGGCGCAGTTGAGGATCTGCCGTCCCGGGCTGCCCGCCACGGTCTCGATGAGCGCGGCGACGTTGGCCGCCGCGGTCGGGTGGTCCACGCCGGCGCCCTGGTGGGCGAGGACGACCACCGGCCGGCCATCCAGCACCCGCCTGACGAACACCCATTCCCGGGGCTGCCGCGTCCCCGGGCCGTGGATCTTGGACGGGCGCAGCACGGTGACCGGCAGGCCGCTGTCCAGCAGCACCTGCTCGGCGGCGACCTTGTTCGCCCCGTAGCCCTCCGCCGTCCGGTAGTCCCCGCGGCCCGGGGCCATCGTGGGCTGCGTCTCGCGCACCGGCCCGCCGAAGTCCGGGGGCACCGCCGAGTTCGAGTGGTGGCCGGCGCTGTCCACGTACACCGCCTTGCTGGAAATGAGCACGGTCGAGCCTGCGGCGCGGGCCAGCGGGAGCAGCGCGGCCGCGTCGGCTGCGGTGAAGCAGACGCAGTCCACCAGCAGGTCGGCACCGTCGCCCGCCGCCGCGGCCAGCTGGCCGGGGTCGCCGCGGTCGGCCACGGCGAACCGCGCCCCGGCGGCGGCCAGGGCGGTGGGCAGATGGGCCGGGTCCCGCCCGGTGAGCTCGACCTGCCAGCCCGCGTCCAGCAGCCGGTGTGCGGTGGCCCGGCCGATGGCGCCGGTGCCACCCAGGATGAGAGCCCGGGACATTCGTGCGAGCGTACCGGGACCGGTCTGGGTTACCCTGGAGGGGTGACTCGACGCATGAGCATCTGCTGGTGGCAGCCGCGCTAGGCGGTTGCTGTCCCAGTCGTGCTCGACGGCCCGCCTCCGGCGGGCCGTTTTCTGTCACCCGGCCGGAGGCCTGACCTCAGGAGGTCCCCGTGCCACTTCTCACCACGCCGGCTCTGGCACCGCCGGCTCCCGCCCGCCCGGCCGATCCGCTGGGTGCCTCGTTCGCAGCCGCCCAGCAGCGCAGCCGCGAGCTGACCGCGGCCATCCGCCGCGACCCGCGCCGCTTCCGGGTGCTGACCGGCGACCGGCCGACCGGCCCGCTGCACGTCGGCCACTTGTTCGGCACCCTGGCCAACCGGGTGCGGCTGCAAGACCTCGGTGTCGGCGTGACGGTGCTGATCGCCGACTACCAGACGATCACCGACCGGGACTCGCCGGGCACGCTGCCCGGCGACGTGCTCGGCCTGGTCGCCGACTATCTGGCCGCCGGGCTCGACCCGCAGCGGTGCACGATCTTCGCGCACAGCCAGGTCGAGCCGCTGAACCAGCTGATGCTCCCGTTCCTCAGCCTGGTCAGCGTGGCCGAGGTGGCCCGCAACCCGACCGTGAAGGAAGAGTTCGGCGCCACCGGCGGCGCGGCGATGTCGGCGCTGATGTTCAGCTACCCGGTGCATCAGGCGGCGGACATTCTGTTCGGTCACGCGAACCTGGTCCCAGTGGGCAGGGACCAGCTGCCGCACCTGGAACTGACCCGGATCATCGCCCGGCGGTTCAACGACCGGTACGCCCCGGGCCGGCCCTACTTCCCGGTGCCCGAGGCCCTGCTCAGCGAGGCCCCGCTGCTGCTCGGGATGGACGGCAGCAAGATGAGCAAGAGCCGGGGGAACGCGATCGCGCTCGCCGCCAGCGAGGACGAGACCGCCCGGCTGGTCCGCGGCGCGCGTACCGATACCCAGCGGGTCATCACCTACCAGCCCGGCGAACGGCCAGAAGTGGCCAATCTGGTCCTGCTGGCCGCGCTATGCCTGGACCGCACGCCGGAGCAGGTGGCCGGCGAGATCGGCCCGCGCGGCGCCGCTGCCCTGAAGGCACTGCTCACCGAGGCACTGAACGAGCGGCTCCGCCCGCTGCGCGCCCGGCGGCGCGAGGTCGCGGCCGATCCTGGCTACCTGCGCCAGGTGCTGGCCGACGGGAACGAGCGGGCCCGGCAGATCGCCACCCGGACGCTGGCCGAGGTCCGGCAGATGATGCATACGCGGTACTGATGGCTAGCCGGTGAGCAGCCGGGTCGGCAGCGCGATCTCTTCGACGGAGCCGTCCGGGCGGCGGGTGATCCGCCAGGTTCGCGCGCCCTCGACCTCGGTGACGCAGTCCACCAGGCTGGTGCCCTGGAAGACCAGCCCGGTGCCGTTGTCGGTGGCGTAACCGTCAGGCAGCGTGCCGTCGGCGATCAGCCGGTGGATCGTGGGGCGGCGCTGCTCCTCGGCGTCGTGGTGCGGGCTGTTGGCGTAGGGCAGGAAGCCCAGGCCGTTGGTGACCGGGCGGAGCGGCAGGCCGAACGAGTCGGTGGTCCCGCCGGTGAACCAGCAGATCGAGCCGGCCGACACGCCCATCAGCACCACGCCGGCCTGCCAGGCGGCGTGCATGGCCGCGTCCACCTCGTGCAGCCGCCACAGGGCCAGCAGGTTGGCCACGCTGCCACCACCCACCCACACCACGTCCTGGGCCAGCAGGTGCTCGGTAATGTCCGGCACGTTCGGCTCGGGGAACAGGGCCAGGTGGCTGGCCTGCCACCCGGCGGTGCCGAACGCGAAATAGCTGGCGGTCAGCCAGTCGGCTGAGTCCCCGCCCGCCGTCCCAAGGACACAAACCCGCGGGTGCTCACCCGCCCGGGCCAGCGATGCGGCGTGGGCGTAGGACGGCCCGAGCCGGAGGTTCATCGGCCCGTGCCCGGCCGGCCAGAACCCGATGCTGGTGGCGACGATCGTGGGAACGAGAGCGGTCACCTGGCGATTATGCCAACCTGGGCGGGTCGTCAGCCGGGTGGGCCGCGTCCCTACAATCTTCGTGATGCGGAGGTTGGGATGAGCCCTCAGATAGCCACCACGGACGTGGTCGGTCGCGTGGAACTGCTCGACTTCGTCCGGGACCGCCACCATATGGTGCTGGTCACCACCCGGCGGGATGGGACATCGCAGCTGTCCCCGGTGACCGGCGGCCTGGACCCCGCGGGCCGGATAGTGATCTCCACGTACCCGGAACGGGCCAAGGCGCACAACGCGCGGCGCCAGCCCAAGGTCAGCGTGCTGGTCCTGTCCGACGACTTCGGCGGGGCGTGGGTGCAGGTCAGCGGGACGGCCGAGGTGCTCGACCTGCCCGGGGCGATGGAACCGCTGGTGGAGTACTTCCGGTGCATCGCGGGCGAGCACAGCGACTGGGACGAGTACCGGGCCGCGATGCAGCGCCAGGGCAAGGCGCTGATCCGGGTCACCATCGACCGGTGGGGCCCGATCGCCACCGGTGGTTTCCCGGCCCGGCTGGCGGCCGGTTAACCCGTTGCCGGCCGGCCGGCGGCCCCCTAGCCTGCTGGGGTGCCCGGCCCGCCCAGCTTCGAGGACCTGATCGCCGAGGGGGCGGCGGTGCCGGTCGAGGGCTGGGACTTCTCCTGGTTCGACGGCCGGGCCAGCGAGGAACGCCCGCCCTGGGGCTATGCGCGGATGATGGCCGGGCGGATGGCCAGGGCCCAGGCCGCGCTGGACATCCAGACCGGCGGCGGTGAGGTGCTGGCCCAGGTCACCCACCCGCCGCCGGTGCTCGCGGCCACCGAATCCTGGCCGCCGAACGTCGCGATCGCCCGGCGCAACCTGGCCCCGCTGGGCGCTGCGGTGGCCGAGGTGGCCGACGACGCCGACCTGCCGTTTCCGGCAAATTCCTTCGATCTGGTGGTGAGCCGGCACCCGGTCGAGGTGGACTGGCCGGAGATCGCCCGGGTGCTCCGCCCCGGCGGCACATACTTCTCCCAGCAGGTCGGGGCGGGCTCGAACCGTGAGCTGACCGACTTCATGATGGGCCCGCAGCCGGTCAGCCAGGCGCGCAGCAGCGCCGTCGCGGCGGCGGCCGCGGAGGACGCCGGGCTCACCGTGACCGATCTGCGGGAAGCCTCGCTGCGCACCGTGTTCGACGACGTCGGCGCGGTCGTCTACTTCCTGCGCAAGGTGGGTTGGACGGTGCCCGGCTTCACCGTCGCGGGCTACCGGGAGCCGCTGCGCCGGCTGCACGACAAGATCCAGGCCGGCGGGCCGTTCGTGGCCCACGCCCAGCGCTTCCTGATCGAGGCGCGCAAGGGCTGACCTGGTCGTGGTGTCTCGTTCTGCGCCTGCTGCTGCGCGGCGGGCGTTTGTAGGATCGGCATCACCAGCCGCCTGCGCCCGTGCCCGATGCCGAAGGAGTCAGCCATGATCCTCATCGTCGTCAAGTGGACCATCAAGCCCGAGCGGAGCGACAGCTGGCTCGCGGACGTGGCCGAGTTCACCCAGGGCACCCGCGGCGAGCCGGGCAACATCTTCTTCGAGTGGTCCCGGAGCGTGGACGACCCCAACCAGTTCGTGCTGATCGAGGCGTTCCAGGACGACGCCGCGGCCGCACACGTGAACTCCGACCACTTCAAGACGTTCGTCAACTGGGCCCCGGACGCCATCGACGTCACGCCGCAGATCATCAGCGTCCAGAACGTGCCCGGCAGCGGCTGGTCGGAAATGGCCGAGGTCAAGCCGAGGTAGGCCCCGCCCGGCGGCCGGGTCAGCCGCCGTCCGCGACCACGATGCCGGCCTGCTCGGCGAGCAGCGGGGCGACGGCGATGAGCTGGTCGGTGCTGATCGTCGCGCCGCGCAGCGAGTCCGGGGTGAGGATCAGGCCCAGCTCGGCGCCGCGCAGGTCGACCTGGTCCAGCGTGACGTGGCTGAGGTCGGTCTGCCGGAGCTGAGAGCCGCGGAAGGTACAGCGCCGCAGCGTGGCCTGGGCGAAGTCGACGTCGTTCAGCAGGCAGTTCTCGAAACTCACCGCGGCCAGCGTGGCGCTGCGCAGATTCACCCCGGTGAGCTTGCAGCCGCGGAAGGCCACCTGGCGCAGCCCGGCGCCGTGCACGCTCACCCCGGCCAGCACCGAGTTGACGAAGGTGGCGCTGGCCCAGCTGCTCTCGGCCAGCTCGGTGGCGCTCAGCCGGACGCCGGACAGCCACACGTCGCTGAAACGCGCCCGGCGCAACTGCCCACCGGTCATGGACACCTGGGTGAACGCGCATTCCAGGAACCGGCTGCTGGGTGCCTGCGGGCTGGCCAGCTCCAGGCCGTCGAAGTGGGCGCCCTCGTAGTCACCGCTGGCGGCCAGCGGCCCGGGGTGGCGGGTCAGCGTGGCCGCGTACGGCAGGTCGGCCAGGGTGTCCGGGGGCATCGCCGCCACTCTACGGCCGCCCGCCGACACTGCCCGCCGGGGCCGACCTGGTTCCGGGCCGGGCCCAGTGCTGCGGGCCCAGTGCTGCGGGCTCAGTGCTGCTGGCCCCGTGCTGCTGGCTAGGTGGCGCGGGTCAGGTGCTGGGCCAGGAAGCTCAGCGACGGCGGCTCCTGCGCGGTGAAGAAGGGCCCGGTGTGGCAGCCCCGGGAGATGTCCACGACAGCGCTCGCGGGCAGCGCCTTGGCCAGTGCCTCGACACCGGGGTGGAACGGGTCGCTGGTGCCGCCGGCCACCCGGACCGCCACCCCGGCCAGCGCGCTCGCGTGGGTGACCACGTCGTTCGCGGCAAAGGCGGCGGCCGACGCGTATGCGTGCCCGTTGACCGCGCGGGCCTGGGCGTAGCTGGTCCACACGGCGGGGCCGATAGCGGCGGCCGCCCTGATCAGCCGGGGAAATTTTTCCGCGAACAGGATGGCCCCGTACCCGCCCATCGAGATGCCCAGGGTGCCGATCCGGTGCGGCGGCCGGCCCAGGCCGAGCCGCTGGCACATCGGGATCAGCTCGCCGATGACCATGCCCATCGGATCGTCGCCGGGATGGGGATTCCAGTAGCCGAGCCCGCCGTCGGCCGCCGACCATCGCCATCGGCGGCAGCCTGCGCTGACCGCCTCCCGGCGTGGTCAGGTGCAGCGCCAGCGCCTGCGGCAGGGTCATTCCGGACAGGACGTGATCATGATCCCGGCCCTCGCCGTGCAGCGCGACCACCAGCGGGAGCCTGCTCCCTGGCCGGTGCCCGGGCGGGTAGGCGATCGTGTAGCCGACCTGCCGCTGCCGGGCGCGGGAGTGGAACCGGCCGGAGATGGCCGGGCCCGGCGGCCCGAACGACAGCGGTGGCTGGGCCACTGAGCAGGCACCGTCCAGCTGGGCCAGTACCTGCTGGCCAGGCAGGACCCCGCGGGCGACCAGGTCGAGCCCGGTGACCCCGGCCACCACGGCGGCCGCGGCCCCGGCCCCGATGGCGAGTACCTGGCGGCGTCTCATTGCTGGACCGCCCAGGCCCGGTGCAGGGCCTGCCAGCCGGCCGCCAGGGCCAGCGCCATCATGATCAGCGCGAGCACATCGATGGCCCCGGGCCGGAACAGGTGCCGCGGGCCCGGGCCGCCGGCCAGCACCCAGCACGCCGCCCCGGTGAGGAAGACGGCCATGACGCCGGTGGCCGCCGCGCCCAGCCGTGCCTGGTAGCGCAGCACCCGGACGGGCAGCCCGAGCCTGCGCACGGTCATGCTCAGCCCGGCGGCCAGGCCGGCCAGCGCGGCTGGGCTGACCGCCATCCAGGCGATCTGGCCCGCCGGGAAGGCCGCCAGCGCGGCCGGGTGAGCCCAGTACGAGCTGACCGACAGGGTGGTGGCCCAGCCGAACGCGGCCACGCCGCCCGGCACCAGGCCCTGGTGCGGCCAGGCGGGGCCGCCCGTGCCGGGCCAGCCGTTCTGCACGTGCCGGCCGCCGATGATCAGCACGGCCGCGCTGAGCGTGGCCAGCCCGCCCGGCCAGGCCAGCCGGCCGGCTGGGCGGCGGGCGAGCACGCCGGCCAGGCACCAGCCGACCGGGACGGCGGCCAGCAGCGCGAGCACCAGGAACAGGGCCATGGCCGCGGACATCACCAGCACGGCCACGGTGGTGGCCCGGTTGCCCGGCGGTGCCCACTGCCAGCCAATGACCAGCTGGGACCACACCATCGTGCCGAACGTGAGGAACACCGCCACCGCGCCACCCAGGGTGATCAGGCTGGCCGTGACCTGGTCCGCGGGGCCGAGCAGCTGGCCGCCCAGGCCTGCGCGGCTGAGCCGGGCCAGCAGGCCCGCCCTGGCCACGTCGGCGGTGCGCCGCCAGGAGCGCGGCTGCTCGGCCAGGTCGGCCATCAGCAGCTCGGTGAACTCGGCGCCATAGCGGTCCCGCCAGCCGCGCGGGTACCAGCGCAGCAGCCGGGCGGCGCGGGCCTGGGCGGTCATGCCGGGCCCCAGCGGGTGGCCAGGCGGCGCAGCCCCACGTCGGCGACCTGGCGCTGGGCCCGCAGGTGGGCCCGGAGCGCAGTGGCGCCCGCCGCGGTCAGCTGATACGGACGGCGCCGGTCCTGGCTCGGCAGCGGCTCGATGAGCCCCTGGGCCTCCAGCCGGGTCAGCGCCTCGTACAGCGTGCCCGGGGCCAGCCGCACCCCGGCGAACGACAGGATGTCCTTGGTCAGCGCGTACCCGTGCTTAGCCCCGTCCGCCAGGCTGGACAGGATCAGGGTGGCTGGGCCGGCATACCGGCCGAACGTGCCCAGTGCGCCCGCCGGGGCGCCCGCTTGGTCTGCCACGGCGGCAGGCTATATCGGTCGGCGATGTATCGTCAACCGAAGTAGCGGGTGGCGGGTAACCGACTACTGGGTAGCCGGGCGATTACGACGCACCCTGGGCGGGTACGCAGGGCAGGGGTACGTGGGTACCCGGGGGGCGTCGGCTGTGCTCGCCGGTTACCCCGGTCGTCCTGGGGTCACCGGGGGTGGGGTATGGGCAAGATGTCACCGGGCGTGCTGTCCGAGCCGCGCGAGATCCTGACTCCGGGGGAATGGCGGCAGCTGGGGCGCGAGCAGCGCAGGCTCGCGTCCCGGTCCAGCCACGCTGAGTGGTCGCCGCCACCTGACCGGCCCGACCCGGTCAGCATCCTGGAAGACCAGGCCAAGCAGCGGGTACCCGAGCTGGTGCCGATCCGGCACGGCCGGATGGCGGCGTCCCCGTTCGCCTACTACCGTGGTGCGGCCGCGCCGATGGCCTGGGACCTGGCGCACCTGCCCTCGACCGACATCCGGATCCAGGCCTGCGGCGATGCCCACCTGCTCAACTTCGGCATGTACGCGGCGCGCGACCGGCACCTGGTCTTCGATGTGAACGACTTCGACGAGACGCTGCCGGCCCCCTTCGACTGGGATGTGAAACGCCTGGCCGCCAGCGTGGCCGTGGCCGCCCGGGATAACGGCTTCCCCGCCCGGGCGATGCGGACCGCGGCCCGCCGGTGCGTGCACATGTACCGCACCGAGATGGAGAACTTCGCCCAGATGCACTTCCTGGACATCTGGTACTCCAGGATCGATGTCGACCAGGTGTCCCAGCTGTTCGACGCGGTCCAGTCACAGAAGGCCGTGCGCCGCCGCCACGCCGACGTGCGCCGGGCCTACCGGCACACCAGCGTGCAGGCGCTGGGCAAGCTGTGCCACATGGTGGACGGCCAGTACCGGATCAAGCCGATGCCACCGGTGGTGGTCAGGTTCGGCATCGAGCAGGAACCCGGCATCATCGAGGAGCTGCGTAACGCGGCCGCCCAGTACCTGGAGACCCTGCCGGCCGACCGCCGGGAGGTGCTGCGCCGCTTCCACTTCGGCGACTTCGCCCGCAAGGTGGTCGGGGTAGGCTCGGTCGGCACCGAGGCGTACATCTTCCTGCTGCTCGGCGACACCCCGGACGAGCCGCTGTTCCTGCAGCTCAAGGAGGCGCAGGAATCGGTGCTGGCCCCGTTCGCCGGGCCGAGCGAGTTCAAGCACCAGGGTGAGCGGGTGGTGCAAGGCGAGCGGCTGATGCAGGCCGCGGCCGACCCGTTCCTCGGCTGGACCAGCGGCCTGCGGGTGGATGGCGCGGCGGCGAAGCAGTACTACGTCCGGCAGCTGCGCGACATGAAGGGCGCGATGAACGTCCCGGTCATGGACCCGGCCCAGCTGACCTACTACGCCGGGCTGTGCGGCTGGGCGCTCGCCCGGGCGCACGCCCGGACCGGCCAGGCCCCGATGATCTCGGGCTACCTGGGTTCGAGCGACCGTTTCGACCGGGCCGTCGAGGAGTTCGCGGTCGGCTACGCCGAGCAGAACGAGCTCGACTACCAGCGGCTGCTGAGCGCGATAGAAAGCCGGCGGCTGCCCGCCATCCTGGGGCTGTGACGGCCCCTGGCCGGGCGGCTCACAGGGGGAAAGCCCGCCCGGCCAGGGCACGTGCCCCCGCTACCCAGGCCGCGGGCGGGTATGCGCCGCCGGCTGGCCCGTGGCGGTGTGCCCGCGGTCAGCCGTCCGCCACGGAACCGGACCAGATGGCGCGGACCGCGTCGATGGTGTCCGCCTCCGCGGCCTGCTTGTCCGGGCGGTAGCGGATCACCCGGGCGAACCGGAGCGCCAGCCCGCCCGGATACCGGGGGCTGGTCTGCACCCCGTCGAAGGCGATCTCCACCACCAGTTCCGGGCGCACCCGCACGACGCCGTAGGCGTCACGGGCGCCGCCCGGTGGCCGGCCCACCGCCGGGTCGGCCAGCGCGAGCAGCCGCTCCGTCTGCCAGCCCAGCAGCTGGTCGGTGAGTCCCTTGAACGTCTTGCCCAGCATGACGAACCCGCCGGTGGCCGGGTCCCGCGCGCCCAGGTGCAGGTTGGACAGCCAGCCGCGGCGCCGGCCATGCCCCCACTCGGCCGCCAGCACCACGAGATCCAGGGTGTGCCGCGGCTTGACCTTGATCCACTCGCTGCCCCGCCGCCCGGCGGCGTACGGGGCGTCCAGGGACTTGATCACCACTCCCTCGTGACCGCGGGCGACCGCGTCGGTGAAGAACCGCTGGGCCTCGCCAGGGTCGGCGGTGACGATCCGCGGCACCCGCAGGTCGGTGGGCAGCACCGCGGCCAGCTGGGCCTGCCGCTCAGCGGCCGGCTCGTCGATCAGGTCCCGCCCGTCCAGGTGCAGCAGGTCGAAGAAGAACGGGGTCAGCGGGATGTCCTGGCGCTGCTGGTCCGCGGCGCCCTGGGTGCCGGCCCGGCTGGCCGTGACCTGGAATGGCCGGGCCCGGCCAGCGGCATCCAGCGCGATGGCTTCCCCGTCCAGCACCAGGGACTGGGCCGGGCAGCCGAGCACCGCGGTGGTGATCTCGGGCAGCCGGCCGGTGATGTCATCCAGGCTGCGGGTGAACACCGCCACCTCGCCGCCCTGCCGGTGCACCTGGATCCGGATACCGTCGATCTTCCACTCCACCGCGGCGGGCGACAGCTTCTCGAACGCCGCCGCCACGGTGGGGGCCGACCCGGCCAGCATCGGCCGCAGCGGCCGGCCGACCTGCAGCCGGAACGCGTGCAGTGCGGCTGACGCGGCCGCTGGCCCGCCGTCGCGGGCGGCGGTCAGCGCGGCCTCGGCGACCGCGGGCAGCGACCCGCCGAGCAGGTGAGCCCGGCGGACCTGGCCGGCGCTCACCCCCGCGGCCCGCGCCACCGCCTCGGCCATCACTCCCTCCAGCGCGCCCTGGTGCAGTTCGCCCGCGAGCAGCCGGGTCAGGAACGACCGCTCGGCCTCGCTGGCCTGCGCGAACACCTCGACGAGCAACCGCCGCCGCTCGGCCTGGGCCCCCGGGCCAGCCACCGCGCCGATGGCCGCGAAGGCCGCGTCCGTGCCGGCCAGGGTGAGCGCCGGCCCGGCCCCGGGGCTGGCGGCCCGGGCGGCCTCGGCGACCGTGCCCGGCGCCGTCCCGAGCAGCCCGCCGACCGCCGCGTAGCCCACCCCGATCTGCCGCTGGCGGAGCTCACCGGACAGGAACGCCACGGCCACCGGCACCTCGTCCGGTGCGGCCCGGCGCAGCAGGCCAGCCAGCTCGTCGATCTTGACGCGGCGGCCGGGTGCCCCGGCCACCGCCTCTGACGTGCGCACCAGTTCGCTCAACAGCACAACTGGCATTCTGCCTGACCCGGCGGACGCTCCTGAGGTGAGTAAGTGGCGGGCAGTTGACCAGCGTGAGCACGCAGCAGCCCGGCATCTCAGCGCACTCGCTGCAGATCCCCGGGCTCCAGATCAACTCCGGCGGCTGACGCCCGGGCTGGCTGGCAGCCGGCTCAGGGCGTGCGGACCTGGCCGTTGACGTCGGCCTGCGCCGTGTCCGTCTTCTCCTGGCCGTCCGTCGCGGACCCGGCCGGCGGCACCGGGGCCGGACGGCGGGGTGCCGTCATCTGACTTGTTCATCGCCGCGGCGCGCTGGCTGCGCAGCAGCCCACCGGCGGCGGCTGCCGCGCTGAGCATCACGATTCCGGCTATCACGGCAGGCCACCGGCGGCGGCTCCGGACCTGGACGGGCTCCATCCGGCGGGCCGTAGCCACCATCATCGACGAAACCCTGGGCGCCAGGCGTTCCTGGACGGCTACCCCGGTCCGCTCGACCCGCGGCGCCGCCCATACCCGCACGTTGTACACGCCGCGGCCGGCGGTCAGCTGAGCGTTCCTGGCCACGGGCGTGAGCTGAACCAAGGCCACCTCGCGGGCGCGCCCGCTGTACTGGCGGGCCTGGACCGCGGCGAGCTTAGCCTGCGCTTTGGCTCGCGTCATTGCGTCCTGGCTGCTGGTATTTGAGAACACTTTGAACCTCCTCGAGCAGTTCCCCGCACCACTCGTTAACTTGCTGGCAACCCTCAACCCTGCGTTCCCCCGGCAGCGGCCCTCAACCCTGATTCGCTGCTTCATCCACCGCGCCGTAAGGTACGAGGGGTGACCGGGTGGCAAAGGCTGCCGGCCGGAAACGGCTAACGCCCGGGCACACCATGCGAGGATTCCACTCATGACCAACACGCTGACCGCGACCCTGCGGACAAATCAGGGAACCATCGTGATCCGCCTTTTCCCAGATCAGGCGCCGAAGACCGTCCGGAATTTCGTGGAGCTCGCGCAGGGCGGCCGGGACTGGACGGATCCGCGGACCGGCCAGCCCAGCCGGGAGAGCCTGTACAACGGGACGATCTTCCACCGGGTGATCCCGGACTTCATGATCCAGGGCGGCGACCCGCTCGGCACCGGGACCGGCGGCCCCGGCTACCAGTTCGGTGACGAGATTCACCCGGACCTGACGTTCAACCGCCCGTACCTGCTCGGCATGGCCAACGCGGGCCCGGGTACCAACGGCTCCCAGTTCTTCATCACGACCGTGCCCACGCCGTGGCTGACCGGCAAGCACACGATTTTCGGTGAGGTCATCGAGGGCGCCGACGTGGTGGACGCGATCAGCCACCTGGACCGGGACCGCCGGGACCGCCCGGCCAAGGACGTGGTCCTGGAGTCGGTCGAGATCACGGGCGGGGACGCGCCGGGATCCGCTGGCTGAGAGCAAAGGCGGGGTTGGCAGTGGCCGACGAGCCCACGGCGCCCGGAACCGAACCGCCCGGGACGGAGCCACCCGCGCAGGTTCCGACCTGCGTCCGGCACCCGGGCCGGGAGACGTACCTGTCGTGCGTCCGGTGCGGGCGGCCCGCCTGCCCGGACTGCCTGCGGGATGCCGCGGTGGGCCGGCAGTGCGTGGACTGTGTGCGCGAGGGCAACCGGGGGGTCCGCCAGCCGGCCGGCGTGTTCGGCGGACGGGTCACGTCCGGGGCCACCGTCACCTGGGTGCTGGTCGGGCTCAACGTCCTGGGTTACCTGATCGAGTGGGTCTACCCGCGGGTCGTCAACTACTACGACATGATCGCGACCGGATTCGACCCGGTTATCCGGCAGGACGTGGGTGTCGCCCACGACCAGTGGTACCGGCTGATCACCTCGGCGTTCCTGCACGAGCCAGGGCTCAGCGGGTTCGGCCCGGCGCACCTCATCTTCAACATGTGGGCGCTGATCCTGGTCGGCCCGGCCCTGGAACGCCTGCTCGGGCCGCTCCGCTTCCTGTCGGTCTACCTGCTCAGCGCGCTCGGCGGGTCAGTCCTCTACTACCTGCTCGCCCCGCCCACCCAGCCCGCGCTGGGAGCCTCGGGCGCCATCTTCGGGCTGTTCGGTGCGTGGTTCGTGGTGGCCAGGCGGCTCCGGCTGGACAGCCGGGCGATCATCTTCCTGATCGTGCTCAACCTGGCGATCAGCTTCGCGGTCCCGTCGGTCGCCTGGCAGGACCACGTCGGCGGGCTGATCACCGGGAGCCTGCTCACCGCCGCCTACGCGTACGCGCCCAAGCAGCACCGGGCGCTGGTCCAGGGGGGTGCCACGCTGATCGTGGTGGCGGTGCTGGTCGCGGCCGTGCTGACCCGGAATAGCCAGCTGGCCGCGTCAGCGCTCGGCTGACCGCTAACGCCACTTGGTGGACAGCACCACGCCGGCGATGATGAAGCCGAAGCCGACCACCAGGTTCCAGTCGCCCAGCGCGCCGATGGGCAGACTGCCCTGCGTGACGTAGAACAGCGCGATCCAGGCCAGCCCGATCAGCAGGCAGGCCAGCATGGCCGGCACCAGCCAGCGCGGGCTGACCTTCGCCTTGGCGGTCCGCTGCGGCGGCGTGTAGACCGACTTGGTTCTGACTCGGGACTTGGGCACGGTCGTCTCCTGGTCAATAGCTCTGCCCGAGTGTAGCGCCGGGCACCGCGCCGCAGACCGCCCGCGAGCTAGCCGCTGGCTCCTGTGGTCGGCGTGCTGGCGGTCACCGTCGGCGTCGGCGTGGTCGGCGTCGGCGTCGGTGTCGGTGTGGTCGGCGTCTGCGTCGGGGTGGGCGTCGCGGCCACGTAGATGGTCACCGTGGACCCGGACGTCAGGCTGCTGCCCGCCGCCGGGTTCTGCTGGAACACGTTGCCCGGTGTGGCGTCGGCTGGGCCGGCCACGGTGATGACCTGGACCTCGAAGCCCTGGTTCCGCAGGATCGACACGGCGGTGGCCTTGGGGTCACCGACCACGTTCTGCACCTGGGATCCGCCGCCCGACACGAAGATGGTGACCTGGCCGCCCTGGGCCAGCAACGTCCCGGCCGTCGGGTCCTGCCGCACCACCTTGCCCTGGGGGGCGGTGGAGTTGTTATCCGTCTTGGTGATCACCTGGAATTTGCTCAGGTCCTGCTGCGCGGTGGCCTGCGACTCGCCCACCACGTTGGGCACGCTGATCTTCTTCGGCCCGGCCGACACCCGCAGCGTGACCACGCTGTGCGGGGCGACTTTGACGCCGAACTGGGGATCGGTGCTGATCACGATGCCGGTCTTCACCGACGACGACGCTATCTTGACCGCCTTGGGGGTGAGCCCGGCCTTGGTCACGGCCTTCTCGGCCTGACTCTGGGTCATGCCCACCACCGAGGGCACCGCGTCGGTCTTCCCGCCCCCGCCGCTGAGCAGCAGGTAGGCGAGCACCACGACGATGAGCGCGGCGACCGCGCCGAGAATCCACCACAGCGCCCGGCGGCGGCCCCGGCCTTCGCCGTCATACCCGTCGCCCTCGGTCCCGTACGGTGACATCGCGCCGGTCGGTGCGGCGCCCGCCATCATCGTGCTGGGGCCCATCCGCTGCGTGCCCGGGGCGTACATCTCGGTCGCCTGCGGTGGCGCGGCGACCGGAACGCCGGACAGCGCGCGCTGGATGTCGGTGCGCATCTCCGCGGCGGACTGGTAGCGGTCGGCCGGGTCCTTGGCCATCGCCTTCAGCACGATCGAGTCGGCCCAGGCCGGGATCTCCGGATCGACCCGCGACGGCGGTATGGGGTTCTCCCGGACGTGCTGGTAGGCGATGGCGACCGGGGAGTCGCCGGTGAACGGCGGGCGCCCGGTGAGCAGTTCGTACAGCAGGCAGCCGGTGGAGTACAGGTCGCTGCGCGCGTCTACCCGCTCACCGCGGGCCTGCTCCGGTGACAGGTACTGGGCGGTGCCGATGACCTGGGCGGTCTGCGTCATCGTGGCCTGGGAGTCACTGACCGCCCGGGCGATGCCGAAGTCCATCACCTTGACCTCGGCGGACCGGGTGAGCATCACGTTGCCGGGCTTGATGTCGCGGTGCACGATGCCGTTGCGGTGGCTGTAGTCCAGCGCCCGCAGCACCCCGTCGGTGATCTCCAGGGCCCGCTCGGGCAGCAGCCGCCGGTCGTCGCGGAGCAGTTCGCGCAGGGTCCGCCCGTCCACGTACTCCATCACGATGTAGGGCACGTGCGCCGGGTCAGCCGTGTCCTCACCGGTGTCGTACACCGCGACGATGGACGGGTGGTTCAGGGAGGCCGCGGACTGGGCCTCGCGGCGGAAGCGGGCCTGGAAGGTCTGGTCCCGGGCCAGGTCCTCGCGCAGCGTCTTGACCGCGACGATCCGGTCCAGCCGGATGTCCCGGGCCCGGTAGACCTCGGCCATGCCACCGCGGCCGACGACGCCCTCGAGTTCGTAGCGGCCACCGAGGAGCCGTGGCTGTGTCATGTCTCGCACGTCAGTAACCGTCCTGCGTCATTGTCGTCCATCGGCCGGCCCGGTGACCGCGCTCGATGCCACCGCGGCCCGCGGGCCGGCGAGCGGCCCTGGGCGCAGCGTATGCGGAGCGATGCGGATTCACTACTTCCCCACGTCTGCCAGGTAGGCCTGGATGATCTTCACGGCGATCGGCGCGGACGCGTCCGCGCCGAGACCCCCGCCCCTTACCACGACGCCGACAGCTATCTGTGGGTTGGCAGCGGGGGCAAAACAGGTGAATACCGCGTCGTCCAGGCCCGAGTTGTTGATCCCGGTCTGCGCGGTGCCGGTCTTGCCCGCGATCACGATGCCCGGCACGTCGGCGGTGGCGTGCGCCGTGCCCTGCGGCGACTGGGTCACGGTGATCATCATCTGGGTCAGCTCGCCGGCCACCGTGGGGCTGACCGGGTGGCTCAGCACGGTGGGCTGGGTGGTGGACAGCGGGGTCAGGTCGGGCGCGGTGACCTTGTCCACCATGTACGGCTTCATCAGCGTGCCCTTGTTGGCCACGGCCGCGGACAGCATCGCCTCCTGCAGCGGGGTCACCGTGTCGCTTTCCTGGCCGATCGCCGCCCCGGCGGCCTGCGCCCGGTCCTGGTAGAGCGGGAAGTTGCTCTGGGTGACCGGCAGCGGGATGGCCAGCCGGGGGTTGTTCATCCCGTACAGCGTGGCCTGCTGCTTCAGCTTGGCGCCGCCCAGCTGCAGGCCCAGATTGCCGAATACCGTGTTGCAGGACACGGTGAACGCGAAGCTGAGCGGCACCTTGCCGGTGCCGGTGGGGTTGCTCCCGTTGTCGCAGGCCTCACCGTCGAAGTTGACCAGCGGCTGGGTGACGCCGGGCAGCTTGAGCTTGGTCGGCGCGTAGACCGGGGTGTCCTGGGTGATGCCCCGGTCGGTCATCGCGGCCGAGCTCGTCACGATCTTGAACGTCGAGCCGGGTGGGAAGGTGTCGTTCAGCGCCCGGTTCAGCAGCGGCTGGTTGGGGTCCCGGAGCAGCCGCTTGTCGTTCCTGACCAGCTTGCTGCCGTTCAGCGTGGCCAGCTGGTTCGGGTCGAACGTGGGATAGGAGGCCAGCGCGAGCACCGCGCCGGTCTGCGGGTTCAGCGCGACCACCCCGGCCTGCCGGCCCTGGGCCTGCAGCGCGCTGAAGGCCGCCTCCTGCGCCGCCGAGTTGATCGTGAGCTGGACGGTGGCGCCCTTCTTCGGCTTGCCGGTGACCAGGTCGATCAGGTTGTGCACGGCCAGGGCCGGGTCGGACCCGGACAGCTGCTTGTTCTCGGCCTGCTCGATGCCGGTCGCGCTGAACAGGGAGTCATACCCGGTGATCGGTGCGTACACCGGGCCGACCGGGTAGTGCCGCTGGTATTCGCCGAGGTTCTTGTTGAGCCGGGACTCGGCGATCACCTTCTGGTCAGCGGTGACGATCGAGCCGCGCTGGAACTGGAACTGCTCGGAGAAGGTCCGGCCGTTGCCTGGCTCGCTGGCCAGGCTGGCGGCGTCGAAGCCCTGCAGCCAGTTCACGTTGACCAGCAGCAGCACGAACATGACCAGGCAGGCCAGGGAGACGCGGCGCAGTGCGCGGTTCATCCGGCCCGCACCACCTGGGTCATGCCCTCGTCCTGGATGGGCTGCGGGGCGGGCCGCCGGGCCGTGTCGCTGATCCGCATCAGGATGGCGATCAGCATCCAGCTGGCGACCAGCGAGGAGCCGCCCTGAGACAGGAACGGCGTGGTGATGCCGGTCAGCGGGATCAGCCGGGTGGTGCCGCCGACGATGACGAAGACCTGAAGCGCGATGACGAAGGCGAGGCCACCCGCGAGCAGCTTGGAGAACGGGTCCCGGACCGCGATCGCGGCGCGCAGCCCGCGCTGCACGATCAGCCCGTAGATGATCAGCAGCGCCATCAGCCCGGTCAGGCCGAGTTCCTCGCCGAACGCGGTGATGATCAGGTCGCTCTGCACCAGCGGGGTGTAATACGGCTGGCCCTGGCCCAGGCCGCGGCCCAGGATGCCGCCGAAGCCCAGCCCGTACAGGCCCTGGACCAGCTGGAAGGCGGTGGTGTGCACGTGGTCGAACGGGTGCAGCCAGATGGTGAACCGCTCGCCGACGTGGCTGAACAGCCTGCTGGCCACCACGGCGCCGAACACGAACAGCAGGAAGCCGATCAGCAGCCACGAGGTGCGCTGGGTGGCGATGTAGAGCATCACCACGAACATGCCGAAGAACAGCGCGGAGGTGCCGATGTCCGACTCGAAGACCAGCACCAGCAGGCTGACCCCCCAGGCGATGAGCACCGGGCCCAGGTCCCGCGCCCGGGGCAGGTCGATGCCCAGCACCCGCCGCCCGGCCAGGGCCAGCACGTCCCGCTTGGCCACCAGGTACCCGGCGAAGAACACAGCCAGCGCGAGCTTGGCGAACTCGCCGGGCTGAATCTCGAAGCCGCCCAGCAGGATCCACACCTTGGCCCCGTTGATCTCGCTCATCGAGGCCGGCAGCAGGGCCGGGATGGCGAACAGGGCCAGGCCGACAGCCCCCAGGGTGTAGGTGTACCGCTGCAGGGTGCGCGGCTGCCGGATGAACGCCAGCACGGCCACGAAGGCGCCCAGCCCGAGTGCGCTCCACAGCACCTGGTAGAGCGTGGTGGACGTGGTCATCGTGCTGATCACGCCGCCGGTGTTGCCGGCCCGCCCGGACTGCTGGAGCCGGTAGATCATCACGATGCCGAGGCCGTTGAGCAGCGCGGCCAGCGGCAGCAGCAGGGGGTCGGCCCACGGGGCCAGCCAGCGTACCGCCACGTGAGCGCCGCCGACCAGGACCGCGAACGCGATCCCGTACTCGAACATGCCCGCCGGTATCTTGCCGTTCAGCCCGAGCCCGACGTTCGCGTAGGCGAACAGGACGACACCGACCACGAAGATGAGCATGAGCAGTTCGGTCCGGCGCCGTCCGTGCTGCGGGGCAGGCCCGCTGGCCGGCACACTGGCCTGCGCAGCGGTGCTGGTGCCCAGCGGCTCATCGGACGGAGTGGCGACCGCACTCACTAGGTTCCCCCGTTCCCGGTGCTGGCCGGCTGGGCCGGGCAGTCCGCCGGGATGGTCGGCCTCGGCTTCCTGACCTCCTTGGTCACGGTCTTGCCGTTGACCTTGGTCTTGACCTTCTGCGGTGGCGTGATCTGCCAGGTGTGCAGCGCGATGTACGCGTTATGGCAGTGCTGGTAGGCCGCCTGGAGGTTGGTCACGATGTTGCGCGCGCCGGCCAGCCCGGCCGGGGACGTGATCGTGGCCTGCAGATCCGAGGCCTCCATGCGGGGCAGTTCGGCCACCGGGATGGTGGTCCGCTGGGCCACGCTGTTCAGGCTCATCCCGGCCACGTTCTCGTTGATGCCGCGGTAGATGACGACCGTGCCGCCGTTGGCCGCGACGTAGTACTGGCTCTGCGTGTACCGCCAGCCCGCATAGGCCCCGCCGACGACCAGGATCAGCAGGATCACCAGCGCCGACTTGACCAGCGGCAGGCGCCGACGACGCCGGTGGTGGGTGCTTTCCGCCGCCTCCGCCCGGGGCGGCGCCGGGTCGTCGTGCGCGATGGCCACGGCCGGGTGCGGCGCGGTCCGGGTCAGCAGATGGGCCCGCCCGGCCGGGGTGTCGGTGCGGAAGTGGGTGCCGCCGCTGCCGTTGGACGCCGCGCCGACCACCACCGAGGTGTCGCTGGGCGGCAGCGGGGCGGTGGCGCTGTCCACCACGTCCGCGACGATGCAGGTGATGTTGTCCGGGCCGCCGCCCCGGATGGCCAGCTCGATGAGCTGGAGCACCACGTCGTCCAGGCTGGCCACCGTGGCCAGCGTCCGGTGCAGCGTCTCCTCGCTGACCACGCTGGACAGCCCGTCGGAGCAGAGCAGGTAACGGTCACCCAGCCGGGCCTCGCGCAGCGACAGGTCCGGTTCCACGTCGGCGCGGCCGTCCAGGGCCCGCAGCAGCATGGACCGCTGCGGGTGGGTGGCCACGTCGTCGGGGGTGATCCGGCCCTCGTCGACCAGCGTCTGGACCAGCGTGTGGTCATGGGTGATCTGGTAGAACTCGCCGTCCCGGAGCAGATAGGCGCGGGAGTCGCCGATGTGCACCAGGGCGACCCGGCTGCCTGACCACAGCATCGCGGTGAGGGTGGTGCCCATGCCCTCGAAGGCCGGGTCGGCGGCGACCATGTCGTGCAGCGTGTGATTCGCGTCGATGACCGCGCCGGCCAGCGCGTCGAGCAGGTCGCTGCCGGGCACATCGTCGTCGAGCCGGGCGATGGCGTCGATGGCCGCGGCGCTGGCGACCTCGCCCGCGGCGTGGCCGCCCATGCCGTCAGCCACGGCGAGCAGGCGCGGGCCGGCGTACGCCGCGTCTTCGTTCCCCTCCCGGAGGAGTCCGACGTCCGAGCGGATCGCGTACCGGAGTGCAAGTGTCATCTGCGCAATTCCAGAACGGTCTTGCCGATGCGGATCGGCACGCCTGTCGGCACCGGGATCGGCTGGGTCACCTTCTGCCGGTCGAGGTAGGTGCCGTTGGTAGACCCGAGATCCTCAACGATCCATTGACCGTCTTGAGGGAACAGCCGGGCATGTCGGCTCGAAGCGTAGTCATCGTTGAGCACCAGCGTGGCGTCATTTGACCGACCGATGGTGATTTGCTGGTCGGTCAGGGCGAGGCTGGTCCCGGCCAGTGCCCCGGCCGTGACGAGCAGCCGCTGCGGGTCACCGCGGCCGGCCCGGGCGGGCTTGGCGGGCCGCTGGCGGGTGGGCTGGCGCTGCCGCTTCTGCTTGCGGCTGGACTGGGACTGGCCGAACAGATCCGTGCGCACCACGCCCACCGCCGTGATCACAAAAAGCCACAGGACCGCCAGGAATGCGAGCCTGATCAGGGTGAGGGTCAGCGCGTTCATCGGGTCATATGTCCCTTGGGTACCTCGCCATTTCGCGGCCTTGTCAGTCAGTCTGCGGGGCCCGGGCCCGACTGCGCGGCGGCATTAGTAGATTCCATCCCGGCGGAACACGAGGGTGGTCCGGCCGAGGGTCACCTGGGTGCCATCGTTCAGCGTGACCCGGCGGACCGGCTGGCCGTTGACGAAAGTGCCGTTGGTCGAGCCGAGATCTACGAGCACCACCTCGCCGTCCTCCACCCGCAGCTCGGCATGGTGGCGGGACACGCCCGGATCGACCAGCCGCAGGTCACAGTCGGTGCCACGGCCCAGCATGGTGACCGGTGCGGTCAGCTCGTAGGTGCGCTGGCTGCTGCCATCGTGGCCCGGCTCGGGGCCGGACACCAGCAGCCGCGGCCGGCCGCCGAAGTTTCCCGGCGCGTGCGGCAGGTCACTGGCTGGCCTGCGGATCTCGCCGCCCTCCACCGTGGTGCCGCGGATGACACCGGACCGGATCCGGAAGGTACCGGTGGTCAGGTCAGGAACGCCCTCGAACCGCATCCGCACCGGGCCCACGAAGGAGTACCCCTGCTCCCGTGCGTGCTCGCGGGCCAGGGTGGCCAATTCCACACCGAGACTGTCCGCGTACACCTCCAGGCGGTCGAAATCGGTCTCAGCAATCTCCACCACGAAGTCGTTCGGCACCAGGGTCCGGCCCTGCGCCACGATCGCGGCCCGGTCATCCATCTCGCGCTGTACCGCGCTGGCCACCTCGACCGGCTGCAGCTCGGACTTGAACGCCCGCGCGAAGGCACCCTCCACCATGCCCTCGAGCCTGCGCTCAAAGCGCTGAAGCACTCCCACCGGGTACCTCCTTCCCCTATCAGCATCCGATGGTATCGGCGCTCAGGGTCCACTTGCGGACGTGCTAACCTGACTCACTGCGTAGGGCGGGTGGCGGAACGGCAGACGCGCACGGTTCAGGTCCGTGTGTCCGAAAGGACGTGAGGGTTCAAATCCCTCCTCGCCCACACTGATGATGCTGATCTTGGTTTGCGCTGGAGTCGGGTTGCTTGGCGGTCAGGCGTGCTGGCCTGAAGCTTATGCGCCCGCGGGCGATGCGGGGGCGATCTTGCCAGCTCAGCGACGGCACTGTGACCACCGGGTAATCCACGGCCGGCGCTGGTCAGCCCAGGATGCCCCCAGGTGAACACGGATGTCGCGGTCGTCGGCGCGGGAGCCCTGGGACTGAGCACCGCGCTGCACTGCGCGCTGCTGGGCCGTTCGGTGGCGGTCATCGACCGGCGGGCTCCCGGCTCGCAGGCCTCCGGCCGGGCGGCCGGGCTGTTCAAGTCGGTGCAGGGCGATGAGATCCGCACCTTCCTGGCCCGCCGCTCCATCGAGAAGGTTCGCTCGTTCGCGGAGTGGGCCGGGGTCCCGCTGCCGGTGGCCGCCTCGGGCAGCCTGCTGGTCGCGCGCAGCGCCGGGCACAAGGCGCTGCTGGCCGCCGAGACCGCGCAGTCCCGCGGCTGGGGGGTGGAACTGGCCGCGATCAGCCCGGCCGAGGCGGCCGGCCGGTCCGGCGGCTACTACCAGGCGGCCGGGGACGAGGACGTGGTCTGGTGCCCGGAGGACGTGTACATCGAGGAGCCCGGTTCCCTGGTCGCCAGCTACCTGGACGCCTGCCAGCGGCTGGGCGTGGAAGTCCTGGCCGATGAGGCGGTCACCGCGGTGCTGACCACCGGGGGCGCGGTCAGCGGGCTGGAAACCGCCGCCCGGCGCATCGACACCCCGGTGGTGGTGGACGCGGCCGGCGCCTGGGTGCGCCAGGTCGGCGCGCTGGCCGGCGCCCGGGTCCCGGCCGCCCCGGTGCGGCACCAGCTGATGATCACCGAGCCCATCGCCGGGGTCGCGGCCAGCGCGCCGATCACCCGGGTCCTGGACCATGCGGTCTACCTGCGGCCGGCCCGCGGTGGGCTGATGGTCGGCGGGTTCGAGGCGCGCCCGCTGCCGGTGGACCCGCGCACCGAGCCGCCCGGGTTCGACACCGACTCGGTGCCGCTGGACCTGGGTGTGCTGCGCCAGATGACCAGGGATGTGGCCGGCCAGGTACCGGTGGCCGGGCAGGCCGGGGTGGCCGAGCACCGGGGGGGCATGTTCACGATGAGCCCGGACGGCCGGTTCCTGGCCGGGCCGGTACCGGAGGTTCCCGGGCTGTGGGTGGCCAGTGGCTGCAACGGGTCCGGGTTCTCCTCGTCCCCGGCGATCGGGGAGGTGCTGGCCGGGTGGATCGCCACCGGCCAGCCCGGGCGCGACATGTCGGCCCTGGCGCCGTCGCGGTTCGGCCCGCTGGCTGATGAGGTGCTGGTGGAGCGGGGTGTCTGGCAGTACGCCCACTACTACGATCCAGCTGGAGCCGCTTAGTCAGTGGGGCGCTTTGCGCTTACAGCGGACATGGGACGGAGCACTAGCTACCCGTGAGTAGCGTAAATCAGCCCTGGCCGGTCGCCGGGACCTCGCCTAACCCCCGTGGGCTTGAGGGAACGGGACCGGCCGGGGTCTCCTATCTATCAGGAGTACGCCCACTACTGCGACCCGGTAGCGGTGCCACCGGCTGGGTAACAGCGTTCAGGCGGAAAGGTACGGCCGGGCCCGCGGGCCGCCACGGTGGCGCCGGGCTCAGCCGGTGACCGCGGGGGGTCAGGGGACCACGATGACCGGGCAGTGCGCGTGCCGGGCCAGCCAGCCCGGCACCGATCCGGCGAGGTGGTGCCAGACGTGCGCCGGAGCCCCGATGACCAGCGCATCCGCGGTGAACTCGTCGGCCACCGCGGCCAGTTCCCGGGCTGGGCTGCCCTGGCGGGTGAGGAGCCGGACGTCCAGCCCGGCCCGGTCACAGATCTCATCGAGTTCGGCCAGCAGCCAGCGCTGGGTCTCCTGGGAGTCCCGGTTCGGCGCGATGACCTGCCCGGTCAGCGGCTCGCAGAAGACCCCGGGCATGGCCACGTACGTGACGAGCAGGCTGCGGCCGAGCCGCCGGGCCATGCCCACGGCGTAGGCGAGGGCGTGCCGGCTGGCCTCCGAGCCGTCATAGCCGACGACCACGGGGTGATCGGAATCCAGGGTGCCGTCGGGGAGCGGTTCCGGGCAGTCAGCTGACTGGCTGGCCGGGGTCAGGCCGGCCTGGGCCCGGTCTTCGCCGGGCTGGCCGCCACCGGGCTGGCCGTCCCCTGGCCGGCCACTTCCCGGCCTGGGACCGCCGGTCCCGGCAATACCCGGCCGGGCCGGTGACGCGTCGGGCCGGCCCAGCCGGAGCCACGCGCGCTGACCCCACCGGCGCCGTTCAGGCTGGCCCGGAAGGGGCTCAGGCTCTGCCTGGTTCATGGCTTCTCATCCTCGCGAATCCATGCTCCACTGACCGCTGGCATACCGCAAGCTACGTTAGTTTTGCTTAAACAAGTATCTAGCCTGATTCCATACCTTGCGGGGCCTCCCGGCCATACCGGTGCGGCCTTGGTGGGTATCCAATACCTTCCACCGGGCTTTGTATGCGGCAGACACGCGAAGCGTGGGCCGCCGGCCCCGGCGCGGGCCGGGTGTGGGCCGGTGCGGGCCTGCTCGCCTGGCCGTGGCCGGAGAACGCCGGGGCAGGAGGCACAATCGATAACGTGCCAGAACTTCCGGAGGTTGAATCGCTCGCCGTGTTCCTGCGCGAGCGGGCGGCCGGCCAGGTCATCGACCGGGCCGACAGCGCGGCGATCTCGGTGCTCAAGACCTATCAGCCCGACCTGACCGCGCTGCGCGGCCGGGTCATCGACGGCGTCCAGCGGCACGGCAAGTTCCTGGACCTCAGCGCGGTGCCCGGGGATGGCCAGCCGCCGGGCGCCCCGCTGCACCTGGTCATGCACCTGGCCCGGGCCGGCTGGCTGCGCTGGCGCGAGGACCTGCCCGCGGCGCCGCCCAGGCCGGGCAAGGGCCCGCTCGGCTTCCGGCTCCGGTTCACCGACGGCACCGGCTTCGACCTGACCGAGGCGGGCACCAAGAAACGGCTGGCTGTCTATCTGGTCGCCGACCCGGCTGAGGTCCCGGGGGTGGCTGCGCTCGGCCCCGATCCGCTGGCCGAATCGTTCACCGTCGAGGCGCTGGCCGCGCTGCTGGCGGGCCGCCGGACCCAGATCAAGGGCGTGCTCAGGGACCAGAAGATCATCGCCGGCATCGGCAACGCCTACTCCGACGAGGTGCTGCACGCGGCCCGGATGTCCCCGTTCCGGCTGGCCTCCAGCCTGACCGAGGACGAGGTCAAGGGCCTGCACGCGGCGATCGTGAGCACGCTCGCCGAAGCGGTCAACCGGTCGGCCGGGGTGGCCGCGGGCGACCTGAAGGCCGAGAAGAAGTCGGGCCTGCGGGTGCACGGGCGGGCTGGGCAGCCGTGCCCGGTGTGCGGTGACACGGTCCGCGAGGTCGCGTTCGCCGATTCCGCGCTGCAGTACTGCCCCACCTGCCAGACCGGTGGCAAGCCACTGGCCGACCGGCGGCTGTCCCGGTTGCTGAAGTGAACCCCCGGCCGGGCGGCGGTCCCTGGCCTGGTAGGGTGCCTGGCCTGGTGGGGTGCCTGGCCCGGTGGAGTGCCTGGCCCGGCCGGTCAGTGCACGGGCGAGCCGTTCATCTGTGACCCGTGCCCGGGGCCGAACACGTGGCCCAGCTCGCTCCACCGGACCGACGCGCAGCCGTCGAGCCGGGAGAACTGCCCGGCCACGTGCCGGCCGAAGAAGGTCCCGGTGACCGTGGCCTTCTGCGGCCCGGAGACAATCATCGGGCACATGATGCCGCGCGGTATCGGCCCGAACGGGTTCTTGGCCGCCAGCAGCTGACGGCAGGCGGCCCTGGCGTCCGGGTGCGTCCCGCCCGTGGGGTCGCAGCGCAGCGTCCAGTGCTTCGGCTTAGCGCCCGGATGGGGCGTGACCACCACATTCAGCGACACCTTGGCCGCGGGCGCGTGGTGGCTGGGCTGGGCCGTCCCCGTGCTGGACACGCTGCCGCAGGCGGCCGCCGCCAGCAGGCAGAGCGCAGCCAGCAGGAGGTACCGGACGCCGGGCCGCGGCGGGCCCGAGGAGATCTTCATGCACATGTGACGCTCCGGGGGGCAGCGCGGTTCCGCCGTCCCGCTGGCTACCCCAGGGGACGAGGATCATGCCTGGTCACCCTAGTGCCGCCGGCCGGGCCGGGTCCGGGTGGTGGGACAGACGGCCGGGTAATGGCCGCGATCTGGGCGGCCAGGCACGGATAACGGCCCGCATTTTGGGTGTGGCGTTATGGGCGGTTTGTCCTTGCGTGATGGTGCATGTGCCCGATAGGAAAGGAATGTCCCGCCTGCCGGAGACGCAGGCGAGCCGGCGATTCTCGGCACCTGCGGGTGCCCTCGGGGGGAGTTCGCATGCCTGTGCCGTCTCATCGCTGGTGGACGCATGCCTGCTGCGCGGTGGCCAGCCTGACGCTGGCTGGCCTGAGCGCGGCACCGGCCGTGGCGGATGCCACGCAGTCTGGCCGGACGGCCGCGCGGGCCGGCGGAGCAGCGCCCGGCGGGGCGGCGGCCGGCGGGGCGGCGGCCGGCCATCCTGCCGCGCGCTCAGCCAGCCGGTTCAACGTGGGCGCGGCCCATTCGCCGCAGCTCCTCAGCCAGCTGGCTGGGCCGGGTGGTGCTGCCGGGGCAGCCAGTCCCGGGCGGGCGGCGCCCGGGATGGTTCCGGCCGGGCGGCTCAAGGGCGCCAAGCAGGGCGTGGACGTGGCCGCGTTCCAGCACCCGGGCGGGAAGGCCATCAACTGGGCGACGGCGCACGCGGCCGGGATCCGTTTCGCCGGGGTCAAGGTCACCGAGGGGGCGTACTACCGCAACCCGTACGCGCTGGCCGACCTGGCCAAGGCCCGGGCGGCCGGGGTCTCGGTGGCCGCGTACGCCTTCGCCATCCCGAACGGCAACGGTGCCAGCAGCAGCCCGGTCCAGCAGGCGGACTACCTGCTGAGTTATCTGGGCAAGCTCAGCCGCAGTGTGCCGATCATGCTGGACATCGAGTACAACCCCTACGGCCTGGAGTGTTACGGGCTTGGCGCCCGGGCCATTGCGTCGTGGATCTCCGCCTTCAATCGCGAGATCAAGGCCAGGACCGGCAGCAAGCCGATCATGTACATCCCGGTGTCCTGGTGGGCCACCTGCACCCGCGGTCACGTGGGATTCGGCCAGCGGCCGTTGTGGGTGCCCTACTACTCCACCACGGCCAGCCGCCCGCCGTTGCCGGCGGGCTGGACGACCTGGTCCATCTGGCAGTATTCGAGCACCGGGACGGTGCGCGGCATCCCGGCGGCCGGCAACACCGACCTCGACCAGGCCAACCCGGCTGTTCCACCGGTGCTGGGCCGCCGCCCCTAGCCGCCGGCCCACTCAGCCAGCCAGCCAGGCTGACCAGCACCGGCAGGTCACGGGCCAGCACCGGCGTTGGGCATTGCCAGGCCAAGATCGCGGCGGGATGGCACCATGAGTGGGATGGGTGTGCCAACCGCAGCCGGGCAGAGCCGGGTGGACGCGACGGCACGGGCGGTAATCGAAAGCGCGGCCGACGCGATCGTCGCGTTCAGCACGGACCGCTCGGTGCTGCTGTGGAATCCAGCTGCCGAGCGGATGTTCGGCTGGCCCGCGGCCGAGGTGCTCGGCCTGGCGCCACCGATCATCCCGGAGGAGCTGCAGGCCGAGCACAACGCGGTGCTGGAGCGGGTACGCAGCGGCGGCCAGCTCTCGTTCGTGACCCGCCGGGCCCGCAGCGACGGCTCCCTCATCGACCTGCGCATCGATATCAGCGCGCTGACCGGCCGGGGCGGCGAGATGCTGGGCTGGGTCAACGTGTGCCACCCCACTGACGAGGATGACGAGGCCCGGTACTACATCGCGCAGCGCGCCCGGGTGGTGCGCCGCCTCGGCGATGTGGTGGCCGACATGAACGCCCAGCGTGACCTGGAGTCGGTGCTGGACCGGATCGCCGCCAGCCTCCGCGAGCTGACCGGCGCCGACGCGGGCGGGTTCGTGCTCATCGAGGACGACAAGCTCCGCCTGGTCAGCATGGACGGGTTGCCGGCCAGCCTGCGCGGGCGCACCGCCGACCTGGAGTCGAGCCTGGTCGGCCAGCTGATGAGCTCGGGCCAGACGGTAATGATGGCCACCGGCGAGTCCGGCGGGTTCGACGACCTCATCTGGTCCGCGCTGCCCGGCCTGCACACGATCGCGCTCAGCCTGTCGCACGTGGCCGGTCGGCCCTACGGCGGCCTGTACGCGCTGTACAGCGACCGGAAGGTGGGGCACATCGAGCTTGAGCTCCTCGAGCTGATGGCCGGGCACGCCAGCGTCGCGCTGACCAACGCGATGGCGTTCGAGGAGGTCGTCCGGCAACGGGCCCATGAGCGGGCGGTGATCGATGCCAGCGCCGACGGCATCGCGGTGCTCGACGCGGCCGGCCTGATCCGGCAGTGGAATCCGGCCGCGCACGACCTGACCGGCCTGTCCGCCGAAGAGGTCACCGGCCGGCCGCCGCCGTTCCCGGTGCCCCAGCCCGGCCGCGGCAAGCTGACCCACCGGCTGCCCAGCGGCCGGTGGCTCGATGTGCTGTGCAACGGGCTGGACGGCCGGGACGAGCGGGTCATCGACTTCCGGGACGTGACCGCGGCCAAGGAGCTGGAGGAAGCCAAGGACCTGTTCCTCGCCACCACCAGCCATGAGCTGCGCACGCCGATCACTGTCGTGCAGGGCTTCGCGAGCACCCTGGCCAGCCGCTGGGACAAGCTGACCGACGGTGAGCGGCGGGCCGCGGTGCAGACCATCGCCGACCGGGCTGGCTCGCTCGGGCGGCTGGTGGAGCAGCTGCTGCTCGGCTCGCGGGCCGGAGCGGAGCAGCTGACCGTCACCAACGGCCCCTTCGACCTGGGTGCCCTGCTCCGCGGTACGGCCATGGCCTTCCGGCCGCTGTCAGAGGCGCACACCCTGGCCGCGGACATCCCCGACGGGCTGCCGCCCGCGCACGGGGACCCGATGGCCACCGACATTATCGTCGGCCAGCTGCTGGAGAACGCGTTCAAGTACTCCCCGGGCGGTGGCACCGTCACCGTCGCGGCGCGGCTGGCCAGCGGCTGGATCGAGGTCACCGTGCAGGATGAGGGGATCGGCATCGCGCCCGGTGACCACGAGCGGATCTTCGAGCGCTTCGTGCAGGGCGAGACTGGCGACCGGCGCCGGTTCGGCGGGATCGGTCTCGGGCTGTACATCGTGCGGCAGCTGGCCCGGGCCCAGGGTGGCGAAGTGGCCGCCTCGTCCCGGCCGGCCGGCGGCACCTGCATGCGCCTGCAGTTGCGCCCGGCGGACAGCTGAGGCCGCGGGGCGAAGGACGCCACATTCCGCCGGTAAAGCCCGGGCAGGCCCGGCCGGGTGGTATAGATCAACGGTGCGCTTTGCCCGGCCTGCCGCGCGCCCGGCTCGCTCCGTGTTACGTTCATCCCCCCGCCTCGCCCTCCCCGGGGTGAGCTGTGCTCTGGAGGATCTTCATGCGCCTGGCTGTGCTGCTGCGCAGGACAGGGACGGTGACGCTGGTATCCGGCCTGATGGTGGCGGCCCTGGCCGGGACGGCCGCGGGCGCGTCCGCTGGCACGGCCGGCTCGCCGTCCGGCAGTTCATCCTCGGCCAGTTCATCCTCGGCCAGTTCGCCGCCGGCCGCCCCGGTGACCGCGCCGCACTTCGTGGCGCAGCCGCGGCACATCCAGCTGCCGGCCGGGCTGGCCCAGGTCTGCCCGGTGCCCAGCACCGCGGGCCAGATGCAATGCCAGTCCATTGGGCACACGGCGCGGCCCGGGGTGACCCCGGCCAACAAGCCAGCCGCAGGTGCGCTGCGCCCGAACCAGCTGACCGGTGCCTACGGTCTGACCGCCGCGGCCAAGAGTGGCGGCAAGGGCGCACGGGTCGCCATCGTGGACGCCTACAACGATTCGCACGCCGCGGGTGACCTGGCCGTGTACCGGAAGTGGTTCGGGCTCCCGGCGTGCAAGACCTCGACCGGCTGCCTGAAGATCGTCAACCAGAACGGGAAATCCGGCCCGCTGCCGGCCAACGCGTCGGCGTGGGCCGAAGAGGCGTCCCTGGACCTGGACATGGTCTCGGCCATCTGCCCGAACTGCAAGATCCTGCTGGTCGAAGCGAACAGCCCCGGGGTCGCCAACATGAGCAAGGCGGAAGCCACCGCTACCGGCTGGACCAGGTACGTGTCCAACAGCTGGGGCAGCGGCAGCGAGTTCACCGGGGAAAAGAACTACGACCACTACTTCAACCACCAGGGCGTGGTGATCACCGCGGCTGCGGGGGACTCCGGCTACGGGACCCAGTGGCCAGCCGCGTACCGGTACGTGACCACCGTGGGCGGCACCACGCTGCAGATCGGCGGCACCAGCAGCAGCGGGTACACCCGCAGCTCGGAGACCGCGTGGAGCGCGAACTCAGGCAATGGGGCCACCGGCTCGGGCTGCTCCCGGTTCGAGGCCAAGCCATCCTGGCAGAACGACACCGGGTGCCCCCGGCGGACCGAGAACGACGTGGCCGCGGACGCCAACCCGACCACCGGGGCCGCGGTGTATGACTCGGTACCGGAAAAAGGCCTGGGCCTGCCCACCGGCTGGCAGCAGCTGGGCGGGACCAGTGAGGCGGCGCCGATCATCGCCGCGGTGTACGCGCTGGCCAACGGCAAGGCGCCCAAGGCCGGCACCTACCCCGTGCACTACCTGTACCAGCACACGTCCGGGCTGTTCGATGTGACCAGCGGGTCCGACGGCACCTGCTCGGCGAGCAAGGCCTATCTGTGCACGGCCGGGGCTGGGTACGACGGGCCGACCGGCCGGGGCGCGCCCAGCGGCGTGGCGGCGTTCACAGCGCCCTAGCCAGCATGACTGCGGCCAGGCCCGGGCGCGAAGACGCGCCTAGTCCGGGACCGGGGCCGCGGTGGCCAGGTCGCGGAACCGCGGGTCGCGGCCGGACGCCACCAGGTAGTCGTCGAGGATGCCGGGGACGTCGCTCCCGGCCTTCACGATCTGGCCTTTCTCGATCCAGATGACCCGGTTGCAGGTCTCGTAGATCTCGCTCAGCTGGTGCGCCACCAGGAACACGGTGCCTGCCTGGGCGCGCAGCTCGTCGATGCGGTCATGGCTCTTGCGCTGGAACTCGGCGTCCCCGGTGGCCAGGGCCTCGTCCACGAGCAGGATGTCGTGGCTCTTCGCGGACGCGATGGCGAAGCGCAGCCGGGAGCCCATGCCCGTCGAGTACGCCTTCATCGGCAGGTTGATGAAGTCGCCCACCCCGGAGAACTCCACGATCTTGGGCTTGGCCTCCTTGGCCTCCTGGGTGGACATGCCCATCGCCAGGCAGCCGAGCACCACGTTCCGCTCGCCGGTGAGATCTTCCAGCAGGGCCGCGTTCACGCCGAGCAGGGCCGCGTGGCCGTCGGTGTACACCGCACCCTCCTCGGCGGGCAGCAGCCCGGCGATCGCGCGCAGCAGTGTCGACTTGCCCGAGCCGTTGCGGCCGATGACCCCCACCGCGTCACCCCGGTAGGCCACGAACGACATCCCGCGGATCGCGTGCACCTCGCGGATAGACGGGCGCCGCTGGCGGCGGATCATCCGCAGCAGCGCGCTGGCCGCCGTGCCCTTGTCCGAGTTGCTGCCGTAGACGCGGTACACCACGTGCAGGTCGTCCACGACCACCATGGGGCTAGCCACGGCCGTACCTCGCCTCCGCCCGCCAGAAGAACAGGAAGCCGATGACCACCGCCACCACGGCCCAGCCCGCGCCCCACAGCCACAGCTCGGGAATGCCCGGCAGGACCGGATGGCAGTACGCGCTGTAACTCGGTTTCTGGCCGGGAAAGACCTGGTAAATGTGGCACTTGGCCGCGTTGTATGGCTGGGCCCCAGGCGTGGCGTCCCGCTCTGAGCGCAGCAGCGCATTCCGGATCAGGGTGATGTAGACCGCGACCGGGTTGATCTGCAGCAGGTAGGCGAGATGGTGATGGTGAGACAGCTTGCCGTGCAGGGTCAGGCTCAGCGCTTGCAGGCTGAACAGCACGCCCGAGACGTACAGCCAGGTCCGCACGATGAACGGCAGCAGCTGGCTGACGTCGTCGAAACCCGAGCCCCAGCGAGCCAGAATGAGCCCGCACCCCACGTTGAACACGGTCTGCAGGATGAGAGCGGGGATGATCAGCAGCCAGTACGGGGTGACGGGCTCGCCGCTGATCACCACGATGACGAACAGCACGGCGAAGGACAGGATCAGCTGCTGCAGCTCGATCAGCACGTAACCCAGGGGCAGGCAGGCCCGCGGGAAGTACAGCGCCCTGATCAGCGGCAGCGTGTCCCGGATCACCTGGGAGGACGTGATGAACGCCCGCTGGGTGAAGTTGAACACGAAGACCCCGGTGACCAGGAACGAAATGTAGTTCGGAACGCCCCGGTTGGTGCCCAGCAGCAGGCCGAAGACCAGGAAGTAGACGCCCGCGTTGAGCAGCGGGGTGAGCACCTGCCAGAGCTGGCCGAGCCGCGCCTCGGTGTACATCGCGATGTTCCGCGCGGTGGCGAACCCGCTGATGAAGTGCCGCCGCTGCCACAGGTCCGCGGCGTAGCCGCGCAGCGGTGGGCGGACTGCGGTCTGCTTGAGCCCGTACCGGAGGGCCAGATCGGGCAGGGACTCGCCGGGCAGCAGCGTGTTCTCCGGCTCCGCAGTCGCGGTGGCGCTGTCGCCGCCGGTCACCGGCCCGCTCAGCTGCCCAGGCGCGCTCACCCGGCCCTGTTTCGTCACGACCGTGAGCCTACGGGGCGATCGCGGTAAGGTGTGCGCGCGGCGGCCGATCCGCCAGCGCCGGGCCGGCCAGTGGCGGCCGGCCGGGGGCGGCCGGGCCGCAACGGGCGGGGCACCGGCCGGGCCGTGAGTTGTACGGGGCAACTGTCACGCTGAAAACGTACCATCTGGCCAGTTGTGCGGTACAACTGTTAGGTGAACTCTTTGGCAGCGGACGACGCGGAGCTGGTCCAGCTGCTCGCCCAGCTGCTCCGGGTGGTGAACCCGGACAGCGCCGGCCCGGGCAACGGGGCACCGCGGAACGGCGGCCGCGACCGCCCCGGCCGGGCCGAACCTGGGCCGCCAGCCGAGCCCGGGCCGTCGGCCGAACCCGGGCCCCCGGCCGAACCCGGGCCCCCGGGCGCGGCCGGGCCGGATGAGGCGGCCATCCCCGTGCTGTCCGCGTCCGAGGCCCGGGCACTGATCGAACTGGTCGCCGCGCGGGGCATCGCCCAGGGACAGCTGGGTGCGCTCCTCGGGCTGGAGAAGAGCACGGTGAGCCGCCTCGCCGCCGGGCTGGAGCGCAAGGGCTGGATCCAGCGGGGACGCGATACGGCCAACCAGCGCTATATCAGGCTCTACCTCACCCCGGAGGGCAGCCGGGTGGCCGCGCGGGTCTGGCAGGCGTGGCAGTCCCGTCAGGCCCGGATCATTGGCGCTCTCACTCCGGAGGAGCGCGCCGGGCTGGCCGCTGGGCTGCGCGGGCTGGTCCGCGGGCTGGCCGCGGAAGGCCTGCTGGCCGACACCTCGGCCGGGGCAGGCCGGGACCGCAGCAGCTGACCGGCTGGACGGCCCGGGCTGGCGGCGCAGGCGCACCACGAAGCCCATGGAATAACCGGCAATGATAGGCAAATAGCCTGAAGCTGACTTTAGTTAAACCCATCCATAAAAGGGCTCTGCTCAGCGCGCGGCGGGCCGGTAGACCGAGACCCCGTCGGCCCGGTAGCTGTACCGGAAACCGGTATCGGACAGGTACTGGGCGATCGCGGGATTGGAGAACCAGACCAGGACCCAGCCAATATCCAGCCGCCTCGCGTCCCGCCGGGCCGCGGCTATCTGAGCCGGGGTAAGCGGCGTGTAGGAAGCCGGGGTCCGGTTGAACAGCGGCAGCTTCCACGTGGCCGGGGACAGCGGGGCGCTGCGGGCAGGCGGGGTGTAATGCTGGGTCTGGATCAGCCACGTGTAGAACGCGTGTCTTTCTATGGCGTCGCGAATGGGGTAGGGAATCCGGGACACGTAGGCGACCGCCCGCCGGTGGCCGTCCGCCGTGGCCAGCACCAGGGCCTGGGCCGCGAACCGCCCGCCGTACTGCGGGATCCCGCCGCGCAGCCCGTACGGGACATCGACCACGATCGACCGGGAGTGGTCGGCGGCGATCGGCCGGTCCAGCTGGGGCAGCGCGGTCGGCATCACGCCGATCCGCGGGTTCCCGGAGTAGCCGGTCTCCAGCACGCCGAGCGCGACGACCACGGCGATCAGTGGTTTCGCGTGGTAGCGCATCCAGTTCACCGCCGCGCCGGCCAGCAGTGCGGCGGGCACCAGCCCGAGGATGGCCAGCCGGTCGGCCTCACGGAATGCGGACAGCCCGGGGATCCGGACGAACCAGGTGTAGGGCAGGACCGGTGAGATCCGCACCCCGTTCCATAGGTCCATGAACGGCACAAACTGCCGCTTGGCCACCCACAGCGACATGCCCAGCGCCAGCGCGGCGCAGCTCAGCCAGAGCAGCGCGAGCAGCCAGGCGCTGCGCCGCCGCCAGGCCACGATCAGGCCGATCAGGGCGAGCGCGGTCAGCGTCACGCCGAACATCGGCAGGCCCTCGTTGTTCCGGCTGTGCAGGAACGGCGTGGCCAGGCTGTCCAGCCCGAAGTCCATCACCCGGGGGGTGGGTGAGAACATCCCGGGCAGCCCGACCCCGTACAGCTTGTCGGTCACCGCCTGCAGCCCGGGATCGATCCGCAGCCCGCCCCGGACCTGCTCCTGGATCATCGCGAACAGCTGGGGACTGGCCACGACGGCGGCCGTGACCGCGGCCAGCGCCGGGGGCCACAGCCGGCTCAGCGACGGGCGGCGCAGCACCCAGGGCAGCAGCACCAGCCCGGTCAGGATGGCCACCAGCACCGCGGACTCCGGGTCGGTGAGCACCGCCGCGCCCACCACCACGCCCAGGATGACCGCCTGGCGCTTCCCCGGGGTACGGCGCAGCCGGACCGCGGCTTCCAGGCTCAATGGCAGGAACAGCGCCCCGACGGCGATGTTCACGTGGTACCAGTCTTCCTGGGCCAGCATGGCCGACAGGCCGAAGAACGCCCCGGCCGCGATCGCGCCCGTCTGGCTGGGCAGCCAGAGCCGCGCCGCCCGGTACATGGCGTAGCAGAGCAGCCCGGGCACCGCGATGACCAGCAGGTTGTACGAGACGCTCGGCCCGAACAGCAGCGTCACCGGGGTCAGCAGCAGGCCGGGCAGCGGCATCAGCGTGTGATAGCCCAGCGGCACCCCCACCGGGGCGGCCATGTAGCCCGTCGCCCACGGGTACGCCAGGTGGCTGACCTGCCGGGCCATCCACCAGAAACCCCACACGTATGCTGCCGAGTCACGCATTTCGGGCAGCTGGCCGGTCAGGTACGTGGCCCGGGGCCAGGTGACCGCGACCCCCGCCGCCAGGAAGCAGATCAGCAGGGCCAGCTGGCGGACGGCGGGGTGCGCCGCGGCCTGGCGCACCCTGGGCAGCCGGCCCGCGCCGCGGCCCGCAGCCAGCCCCGGTCGGTCACCTCCGGGCGGCGCGGTATCTCCGGGCGGCACGGTCCTTCCTGACGGCGCGGTCTCTCCCGGCTGCGCGGCTGCGGCTGGTGCCTGCGCTGAGGTCCGTTCGGCGGTCAGCGGAACGCGCGGGTCCCGGCCCGCTCGGTCCATCGGTTCACCCCGTCCCAGCGTCCCGGCTGGCAGGCCAGCTCGGCCAGGCAGTTGCCACGGGATACAGGTACCTGGGCCGCCCCCCGCGGCCCCTCTTGCTTGCGGCGACAGTAGTTCACTCATGCTAAGGGGGAACGGGCACTACCGCGCCCGATTCGCGCGCCGGCCGGGGGGCTGGCCCGGCCGTCCAGGTGGTGCCAGGCCGCCCCCGCAGGGGAAGCCGCGCCCCCGGGTGAAGATCACGCCGCACCCGGTTTCCCGGCCAGCCGGGCGGGGCATTCCGCTCGCAGGAGGCAGCTACCGCGGCGCGGGCCGGGTGGCCTGGATGCTCAGCCCGGCCGCGCTGGAAGTGCTGGTGAGCGACGGCGGCGGCGCGACCCGGCCGCATCCGGCGCACCCCTCGCTGTCCTCGATCGGCGGGCGCGGGCTCACCATCGTCGAGCATCTGTGCTCAAGCTGGGGAGTGCGGGGCGATGAGCGCGGTACCACCGTCTGGGCGGTACTGCCTGCCCCCCGCGGCAGCGCGGAGAACGAGGGCCGGGCCAACGGCGCCAGCCGGTGCTGATCGCCCTTGGTGATCCATTGACCTGGGTTATGCGTAATCAGCCATGGAAATGGTGATACTCCCTCCGTGGGGTCATCCGCGCGGCAGCGCGGCAGTAGTGACGGGGGTATTTGTGACGCACACGCACGGGGTGGACAGTGAAATTGGCCGGCTGCGGACCGTCCTGGTCCACCGCCCCGGTGCCGAGCTGAGGCGGCTGTCCCCGCGCAGCCGCGACCGGCTGCTGTTCGACCGACTGCCCTGGGTCAACCGGGCCCAGCAGGAGCACGACAGCTTCTGCCAGGCCCTCCGGGATCATGGCGTGGAAGTGCTCTACCTCACCGAACTGCTGCAGGACACGCTGGAGTACCAGGGGGCCAGGGACGCCGCCATCGCGGCGGCGGTCGATGATCCGCGGCTCGGCGACGAGCTCCGTGACGTGCTCCGCGACCATCTGGACGGCCTCGAATCCGAGCTGCTGGCCGAGACGCTGATCGCCGGCGTCGCGCCGGGGGAGCTGCCCGCCGGGCGGGGCCTGGCCTACCAGCTCCTCGACCGGCACGACTTCGTCCTCGATCCGCTGCCGAACCTGGTCTTCACCCGGGATTCGAGTGTGTGGATCGGGGACCGGGTGGTGGTATCCAGCCTGACCGCGCCGCACCGGGCCCGGGAAGCCGAGCTGCTGCGCGTGCTGTACGGGCATCACCCGCGGTTCGCCGGGACCAAGGTGCTCTACGGCCCGCACCTGGAACCCCTCGCGGGCGGCGACATCGTGCTGCTCGCCCCGGGCGTGATCGCGGTGGGCGTCGGCGACCGGACGACCCCGGCCGGGGCGGAGCGGCTGGCCCACCAGCTGTTCGCGGCCGGGCTCGCGCACAGCGTGCTCGCCGTGCCGATCCACCCGTCGCAGGCGGTGCACCTGGACACGGTGTGCACGGTGATCGATGCCGCGGTCATCGTGATGTACCCGGCCCTCGCCTACACGCTGACCGGGCACATCATCACGCCTCGCGGGGACGGGCTGCAGGTCTCCCGGCCTCAGCCGTTCCTGGCCGCCGCGGCTCAGGTCATCGGGGTGGACCGGATCACCCTGATCGACACCGGGCTCGATCCGCTCACCGTGGCCCGGGGGCAGTGGGACGACGGCGGCAACGCGCTTGCCCTTGGCCGCGGGCTGGCCGTGTGTGACGAGCGGAACCTGGAGACCAACGCCCGGCTGACCGAGGCGGGCGTGCAGGTCATCGCGGTGCCGGGGAGCGAGCTGAGCAGCGGCCGGGGTGGCCCGCGCTGCATGTGCTGCGCGATCACCCGGGATCCGGCGGCCGAGCCGGATGACGCGGCCGGGCTGGCCGGGACCGGCCAGCTGGATGTGGCCAGCGGGTTCGCGCCGCTGCCCCGGCCCGCTCCCGCGCTGAGCGATCCGCACGGCCTGGCCGCCGCGACTGCCCCACGCCTGGCCCAGGCCCGGTAACGGCGGACCGGCGGCTGGCCCGCCCGCGGCGCGCGCCCGGAGGCCGCGGCGCGCGCCTGGAGGCCGCTCAGCCAGCGGGCGGCCGGTCGACCACCTCGGCCAGGATGCTGAAGGTGGGGCAGGGCCAGCGCCACATGCAGCTGCGGCACCGCCGGATGGGGCTGGTCGGGTCGGTAGTGATACCGCCCGCGTCCAGGGGCTGGTGCAGGTCGATCAGCCGCAGCGTGAGCTCGGTGAACTGGAGCACCTGCTCGCGCGCCTCGGCCAGGAAGGCCAGGTCGCCGGCGGTCATCCGGGCGGTCAGCGGAACGATCCCGTCGCGGTTGAGGAGCCGGCTGTAGGACCTGCTGCTCTCCAGCCAGGACGACGCGGCCGTGGCCCGGGCGGCCCGTTCCGCCATTTCGTCCCGGATCCGGTCCCGCTGCCGGTCCCCGTCCGGCGTCCAGCCGGTCCCTGGCCCGGTCTGGTCCGGGGCAGCTGGGTCCGGGGCAGCTGGGTCCGCGGCCGTGGCCCGGGCGGCCCCGCGGCCCGTGGCGGGCAGCAGTTCTGCCGCCAGGTGGGGCGATAGCGGGAGGTCGGCCAGTGGCGCGGACAGCGGAACCGGTGCCTCCGGCTGCGTGCCCGGTAGCGGTCGTAGTCGTGCTGGCCTGGGTTCTGGCTGCTCTGGCAAGGGGTACATCCCGGGGGCTCCGCCTCGCTGGTGCCTGCTGCTCGGTACGTGCCTCTCCAGCTTGACGCAGAACGGCCCGGTCCGCCTGCGATTTCGCCGTGTGCTCTCAGTAAGCATCTGGTACTGACGGGCCGGGGGCGGTAGGGTGCGGCACGTGGAGCTAAAGGTCTCGAGTCGCAACGAGGGTGATCGCGTCATAGTGGCCTTGTCCGGCGAGATCGACCTTTACACAGCTCCCCGGCTGCAAAGCCAGCTGGCCGCGGCGCTGCGCGCCGACCACCCGGTCCGGCTCGTGGTGGACATGTCCGGGGTGGATTTCTGCGACTCCACCGGCATGAATGTGCTGCTGGCCGCGCAGCGGACCGCCCGTGAGCAGGGTGGCAACGTCGAACTCAGCGGCCCCCGCCCGGCGGTACGCAAGATCTTGCAGGTGACCGGGCTGGAGTCGGTGTTCACCGTGGTGGAGGACCAGGCCACGGTTCCGGGCCAGTAAAGGTCCCGGGCGCAGTAACGGTCCCGGCCGCCCGCGCCGCATCGGCCTGACCGCCGCTTAGGATCGGCCCATGCCGCCGAATGCTGACGTGGCCATCGTCATTCCGGCCAAAGACGAGTCCGACCGGATTCAGGCCACCGTGAAAGCAGCCGCCGAACTGCCCGGCGCCGATGTGCTCATCGTGGTGGACGACGGGTCCCGCGATGACACGGCCGCCGCCGCGGAGGCCGCGGGGGCGATGGTTCTCCGGCATCCCCGCAACTGGGGCAAAGGCGCGGCCATGGAGACCGGCGCGGAGGCGGTCCGGCTGCTGGACCGGACCGAGGGCCGTGCGGTGCCCAGGCACCTGCTCTTCCTCGACGCCGACCTGGCCGAGTCCGCTGGCAGCGCCGCCGCGCTCGTGCAGCCGGTCCGCGACGGCCGGGCCGACATGACGATCGCGGTGTTCAGCGAACGGGTCCGGGCCGGCGGGCACGGCTTCGTGGTTGGGCTGTCCGGCGCCGGCATCCGGCGGGCCACCGGCTGGGCCCCGGCCCAGCCCCTCAATGGGCAGCGCTGCCTGACCCGGGCCGCGTTCGAGGTGGCCCGGCCGCTCGCCCGGGGCTGGGGCGTGGAGACCGGGCTGACCATCGACCTGCTCCGCCAGGGCCTGCGCGTGGTAGAGGTGGAAGTGCCCATGGCGCACCGCCCGACCGGCAACGACTGGCCGGCCCAGGTACACCGCGCTCGGCAGTTCGCCTGGGTGGCCTGGGCCCTGGCCGCCCGCGAACCCGCGGTCCAGTCGGCGGTGCAGGCCAGCAAGCAGGCGCAGCGCCGCATCGCTCGTGGCCGGTGATGCTGCTGGCTGGCCTCTGGTCAGCTAGGGCCACTTACTCCAGTAAGGGATCGCTGATCCAGCGGGTCAGGCGGTGCGGGAGCGGGTGGCCCGTGGCTGTGCAAGGTGCGCTTGCCGTCGGGACTGACGGCGGTGACGGTGCCGTCGGAGTGGAGGGCCAGGTCCCAGTCCCATTGGTGCACGGCGATCAGGTGGTGGAAGGCGCAGAGCAGGAGCAGGTTGTCCAGCCGGGTCGGCCCGCCGTCGGCTCTGGGCCGCAGGTGGTGGACCTGGCAGGCCGGGGGTGGCTGGGTGCAGCCGGGGAACGCGCAGTGCCGGTCGCGGGTGATGACCGCCCGGCGCAGATGCCCGGGCACCGTCGGGGTAGCCGCACCGACGTCCAGCGGCAGGCTGACCGCCGGGAACTGGCCGCCCAGCAGGCGGGTGCGCAGGAACGCGGCCAGCCCGCCGGGCCCGGACAGCAGATCCGCGGCGTAGGCCAGCAGCGTGCGCGCGCAGCCGCGCGGCGGTAGCGGGGGGCAGCGGCGGGGTGGTGCACCGGCATCCGCCCGGCCCGGGGCCGCGGCCGGGCTGGCCCGGGTCATGCAGCGGGCAGGGACCGGTGTGGCAGGCGAGGAACGCGCCGGTCAGGGCGTCCAGGGCGGCCGGGTCGAGGTGGCCGGTGACCAGGGGGGTGATGGCCGCGTCACACGCATACCCGCGGGCCGCCCGGGCCGATAGCCAGCCGGGCTGGCCGTCCCCGGCGGCCTGCCCGGCCCGCCACGCCGCCTCCGCGTCGCGGCCGCCGGGCAGATCCCGCAGCTGGTCCAGGGTCAGGTGCAGCTGGACCTGGGTGGGCTGCCCGGCCCGGCCGGGCAGGCACCCGGCCCCGGCCAGCCGGCGGCAGGCTTCCTCTAACGCGTCGTGGTCACGCTGCACCGGGGTCCGCACATCCTCGGGCCCGGCCTTCTTGCCTAGCGCCTCCAGCACCGCGCCCAGCGCCGCCGCGCACGCCGGCGTCAGCTCCCCCTCCAGATGGCCCGCGCCGCGGAAGGTCAGGCCCAGCCGCACCCGCCGGCGCGCGAACCCCTCCTCATCTCCCGCCGGTCGGAGCCGTCATCGTCGGGGGCCGCGGTGCGGGAGCGCATTTCCTCGGCCAGCCCGGCCAGATCCGCCAGCGAAGCGCCACCCGCGGCGGCCGCTAAAAGGATCTCGTCGGCGCCGGACCGGTGGGCTTCGGGCAGCTGGTCGGTCCAGGCGGCGATGGCCCGCGCAAACGACGGCGAGATTGTCCCGCCAGCCAGCGCCCGGGCCAGAGCGGGGTGGGCGGCCAGCCGTTGCATCCACCCGATCGCACCATCCGCCGCGCCACCGGTGATCTGGGTCTGCCAGCGCAGCCACATCCGCGCGCTGCCCTGACCATCATCTTCGTACGCCGAACCAGCATTAAACGCGCCGAGCAACCGCGCCTGCGCCACCGTCTGCGCCGACTCCGCCCGGGCCAGCCCCCGCAGGCACTCCGCCTGCACCGAACCCGGCAGATCCGCTGCAGTCTGCACCGTTCAGGTAGGCCAAGCCTGCCTCGACCGCATCCAGCGCTTCCGTCACACTCGACGGCTGCTGCCCAGTGGTGCACATCCCGGCCCAGGTCCCTTCCGGAGGACTGCTGAAGGTCCACTTCTTAACTGGCGAAAAGCCACTTTCGAAGTCATGTTCGACCTTACCGGGACCCTCCGACAGTTTCTGGTACCCAGGTCAGCTACCCGAACGATCATGGATGTCCTGCTCTGTTCATGATCAATCCGGCAGGCCGCAGACCCGGGCTAGGAGGCACTCAGCCAGGCGGGACACCCGGCCGGTGTCAGGCTGTCTGCTGGCCGCTTTCGCTGGGTTCGATGCCGTGCTGCAGCAGCAGGTCCTGCAGCCGCTGAACCTCCTCGCGCAGCCGTTCGAGTTCCCGGCCGAGCACCGCCACGTCAGTGCCCGCGGACCACGCTTCGATCTGCTGTTCCCGCTCGGCCAGGAGTTCTTTCTCCTGGTCGCGCAGTACCACGGCGCGTTCGTAGTCCCGGGCGTCGATGGCCGCGTCCTTCGCCTGCCGGGCCTGCCCGATCTTGCGGTCGAACTCCCGGATGCCGGGCGGGGTGATGGGGCCTGCCACGACCGGCCGCTCGGTGGCCAGCAGTTCGAGCACCCCATCATGGATCTGGGGGGCGCTGGCCCCGAGCGCGGTGAGGATCTGGGCGGCGAGCCCGCTGCCTTCCCGGATGAGCCCGAGCAGGATGTGCTCGCTGCCGATGTACATGTGGCCCAGGCTGACCGACTCGCGCAGCGCCAGTTCCAGCACCCGCTTGGCCCGCGGGGTGAACGGGATGTGCCCGGCCGGCTGCTGCTGGCCCTCGCCGATAATGCCAAGCACCTGCTGCCGCGCGGCTTCCCCGGAGATCCCGGCCGCGTGCAGCGCCCGGGCGGCTACGCCGTCAGTGTCCCAGAGCAGGCCGAGCAGGATGTGCTCGGTGCCGATGTAGTTGTGCTGCAGCCGCCTGGCTTCCTGCTGGCTGCGGATGACCACCTCCCGGGCCTCCGGGGTGAACCGCCGGAACAGTCCCTTCTTCCGGTCGGCCCGCCTGCGGCCTGGTCGCCATCCGTGCATGCGTTCCTCCTTGGTCGGTCCCTCGCCCGCCGGTACCCCGGAACTCGGGAAGACATGGTCGGACAGCCACGCGATGAGATCGTCCGCGGGCAGCTGGCCGCTGGCCAGGCCGGTGAGCAGGGCCGGGAACGCCCCGGCCGGGTCAAGGTCGGCCTGCCACCCGTTGAGCGCGAGGAACGTGGTCATGGCGGCCACCGCCACGACGTCGTTGCCGCGGCCCAGTGGGCGGTGCCGGATCAGCGCGCTGAGCAGCGCGGCCGCGCTAGCGGCCGGGTCACTGGCGCCGTCCGGCGCCGCTTCGGCCAGTGCGGTCTCCGCGGCGGTGATATCCAGCCGGCCGAGCACGGCCTGGCTGTCCTCGCCCAGCGCCTGGCCGGCGATGACGACCAGGCCGGCCACATCGAGCGGGGTCATGGCCGGTCATCCCGGAGCATTTCGAGGATGCGCTGGTGCCGGGCCAGGTTGTCCTCCACCAGGCGGATGAACCGCTCGTCCTGCTGCCGGGCCGCGACCAGCGCGGTGATCGCCTCGCGCACCACGTCGGACACGGAGCGGCCCTCCACCTCGGCGACCGCCTCCAGGCGCTCGGCCAGCGCCGGATCCAGCCGCAGCACCATGTTCTTAGTCCGCACCAGATCACCTCATTCAAGCTATCTGGATATCACGGTATCAGAATCATCGGCCGAGCGGCAGACCGGGGCGGCGGCCAGGAGTGGGCGACGCGGGCGGGTGCGCAGGCGCGGGGCATCTGGCGCGACCGTGGAGACGTCGCGCAGGCCGGCCGCGCTGGTAGGCTCACCGACTGTTCGAGACCAGCTAACAGCCAGGTGAAACGTGACCGACTCAGGCCCGGCAGCCAACGGCGGCAGCCCCGGCGACCCCGGCGACCCCGGCAAGCCGGTGCGGTACGCCTATCTGGGGCCGGAGGGCACGTTCACCGAGGCGGCGCTGCTGGCTTTCGACAGCGCCGCGGCTGGGCAGGCGATGCCCTGCGTCAGCATCCATGCCACCCTCGACGCCGTGCGCAGCGGGGCCGCGGAACGGGCCATCGTGCCCATCGAGAACTCGGTGGAAGGCGCGGTCACCGCCACCCTGGACGAGCTGGCCAGCGGCACTGACCTGGCCACCGGCGCTGACCTGGCCAGCAGCACTGACCTGGTGATCTGCGCTGAGGTGCCGCTGCCGGTGGCGTTCGCGCTGCTGGCCCGGCCGGGCACCGGGCTGGCGGACATCAGCACGGTGGGCGGGCATCCGCAGGCGCAGGCTCAGTGCCGCCGCTGGCTGGCCGAGCAGCTGCCCGCCGCCAGCTGGCGGCCGGCCGCGTCGAACGCTGAGGCCGCCCGGCAGGTGGCCGAGGGGCAGCTGGACGCCGCGCTGGCCGGGGCGTTCGCCGCCGAGATGTACGGGCTGGCCGTGCTGGCCGCCGATGCCCACGACCGGGCCGACGCGGTCACCCGGTTCGTCGTGGTCACCCAGCCCGGGCCGCTGCCTGCGGCGACCGGGTCGGACCGGACCTCGCTGGTCGCGTTCCTGGCCGAGGATCACCCTGGTGCCCTGATGGAGATCCTCACCGAGTTCGCGGTGCGCGGGATCAACCTGATGCGCATCGAGTCCCGGCCCACCGGCGACGGCCTGGGCCGCTACTACTTCTTCATCGACTGCGAGGGCCACGTGGACGACGCCCGGGTGGGCGAGGCGCTGATGGGCCTGCGCCGGGTGTGCGCGGACGTCCGGTTCCTGGGCAGCTACCCACGGCACGACGGCGGCGTGACCCACATCCGCGCCGGGACCTCGGACGCGGAATTCGCCGCGGCCGCCGCGTGGCTGTCCCGGCTGCGCTACGGCCGCGTCTGAGGACGGCTGCCGGGCTACAGGTAGGGACCGGACGCGCCTCGCTGCTGCGGCGCGTCCTCGCCGCCCGGCGCCATCCCGGGAGGTGTCATGCCGGGCGGCAGCGCCCGGCGCATCTGCTCGAGCTGCGCCCGCGCCGCCATCTGCTGGGCGAACAGCGTGGTCTGGATGCCGTGGAACAGGCCTTCCAGCCAGCCGACCAGCTGCGCCTGGGCGACCCTCAGCTCCGCCTCGCTGGGTACCTCGTCCTCCTCGAACGGCAGCGACAGCCGCTCCAGCTCGTCGACCAGTTCCGGGGCCAGCCCGTCCTCCAGCTCCTTGACCGAGCTCTGGTGGATCTCGCGGAGCCGGGCCCGGCTCTTCTCATCCAGCGGGGCGGCGCGGACCTCCTCCAGCAGCTGCCGGATCATGCTGCCGATCCGCATCACCTTGGCTGGCTGCTCGACCATCTCCATGACGGGGCGCTCGCCGCCGCTTTCGCCGTCCCCGCCGTCACCATCTACTGCTATGCCGTCCGGGCCGACCACGACTACCTTGGGGCCCTGGCTGGCTTCGGGGTTGCGTTCGCTCATGTCCTTAGTCTTGCGCCTTGCCGGCAGTGGTCGCACCCGGGGTGCGTTCTGCCCGTCAATTGGCCAGCAGGATCTTCCCGATGTGCGCGCCCGACTCGATCAGCCGGTGCGCCTGCGCCGCCTCGGCCATCGGCAGCACCTGCCACACGACCGGGGCGACCTGCCCCGAGCCGATCAGCGGCCACACATGCTGCCGGGTGGCCGTAACGACCTCGGCTTTCTCCTGGGGTGGCCGGGCCCGCAGCGTGGCCGCGAAGATGCTGCCCCGCTTCGCCATGAGCAGGCCCAGGTCGATCTCGCCGCGGCCGCCGCCGCGCACGGACAGCACCATCAGCCGTCCCCAGGTGGCCAGCGCGGCCAGGTTCGGGGCCAGGTACGGGGCCCCCATGATGTCGAGGATGACGTCGGCCCCGTGCCCGTCGGTGAAGTCCAGCACCGCCTTGGTGAAATCCTCGTCCCGGTAGGAGATGGCCAGGTCGGCGCCGAGCTCGCGGCACCGGGCCAGCTTCTCCGGCGTCCCCGACGTGCAGGCCACCACCGCGCCGTCCGCCTTGGCCAGCTGGATCGCGAGACACCCGATCCCGCCAGCCCCGCCGTGCACCAGGAAGACCTCGCCCGCACTCAGCCCGGCCAGCTGGTACACGGTGCCCTGCACGGTGCAGGCGGCCTCGGGCAGCGCCGCGGCGTCGGTCAGCGTCACCCCGCCGGGCACCGGCAGCAGCTGGCCCTGCGGCACGGCCACCCGTTCCGCGTAACCACCGCCGGACAGCAGTGCGCACACCTCGTCGCCGACCTGCCAGCCGGCGACCTCCGGGCCGAGCGAGGCGATCCGGCCGCTGCACTCCAGCCCGGGATAGGGCGGCGTGCCCGGCGGCGGCGGGTAGAAACCCTGCCGCTGCATCACGTCGGCCGGGTTGACCCCGGCCGTCACCACCTCGATGACCACTTCGCCCGGTCCCGGCACCGGGTCGGGCACCTCGGTGAACTCCAGCACGTCCGGCCCGCCCGGGCTGGTGATGACGACGGCACGCATGAGCCGACCGTACTAGGCGAGCCCAGCCCGTTACAGCCGCGGGTCGACCGCCTCCGACTCCAGGGCCAGCACCGCGAACACCGCCTCGTGCACCCGCCACAACGGCTCCCCACGGGCGGCCCGGTCCAGCGCCTCCAGGCCGAGCGCGTACTCGCGCAGTGCCAGCGAGCGTTTCCGGCCCAGATGGCGGTCCCGGAGCCGGGACAGGTTACCCGGCTCGGTGTAGTCCGGCCCGTAGATGATCCGCAGGTACTCCCGGCCGCGCACCTTGATACCCGGCTGGGCCAGGCCGCGCGGCCCCCGGCTGAGGTTGGCCAGCGGCTTGACCACCATGCCCTCGCCGCCGGCCGCGGTCAGCTCGGTCCACCAGGCCACCCCGGCCGCCACTGAGCCCGCGTCGCCGGTGTCCACGACCAGCCGCCGGGTGCCCTGGATCAGCCCGGGCGCGGCCGCGGCCAGCCGGTCGGCCAGGTCCAGGTGCCAGCTGTGCGGCCGGTCGTGATACGTGGCCCGCTCACTGGCCAGCAGCTGGAACGGGGCCAGCCGCACCCCGTCCAGCCCGTCCGTGGGCCAGCAGTAGCGCCGGTAGGCGGCGGTGAAGGCGTCCGCGTTGGCCGCGCGGGCCCGGGTCCGCGCGCCCAGTTCCGCCACGTCCAGCCCGCGCGCGGCGGCCTGGCCGAGCGCGGCCACCGCCGCGGGCAGCGCCGCCCGGGCCGCGGCCCCGACCGCCGCGTACTGATGCCGCAGCAGGTCGGAGGCCTTGGCCGACCAGGGCATCAGCTCACAGTCCAGCAGCAGCCAGCCGGACCCCAGCTCCCCCCATAGCCCGCTGTCTTCTATTGCATTACGCACGGTGCCCAGCAGCTGCCCAGCGACGGCCGGGGGGAAGAACGGGCGGCCGGTCCGGGTGTAGACGGCGCCCGGCATGTCCCCGGGCGCGCCGAACGGTCCGCTGGTGCCGGGCCCGTCCTGGACGACGAGCAGCACCGCCCGCGAGCCCATGTGCTTTTCCTCGCAGATGACCTGCGCGATCCCGTCCGCCTGGTAGGCGGCGAACGCCTCGGCCGGGTGCTCCAGCAGGTCTGGCTGGGCCGAGGTGGCGCATGGCGCCATGGTCGGTGGCAGGTAGAGCAGCCACCGCGGGTCGACCGCGAACCGGCTCATCACCTCCAGCGCCCCGGCCGCGCTGCCCTCCGGGATCGTCACCCGCCCGTGCTGCCCGGTCTCCACGATCCGCTTGCCCAGCACGTCCTGGATGTCCAGCACCTCAGGATCACGATGGCCCGCGGCACCGGCCTCCTGAGCAGGCCCGCCCGGGAACGGCCGGGCGGGTTCGTACCAGACCTGCTCGGCCGGCACCGACACCGTTTCCTTCTCCGGGTAGCGCAGCGCGGTCAGCCGGCCGCCGAACACGCACCCGGTGTCCAGGCACAGGGTGTTGTTCACCCATTCCAGATCGGTCACCGGAGTGTGCCCGTAGAGCACCATGGCCCGGCCCCGGTAGTCCCGGGCCCATGGATAGCGGACCGGCAGGCCGAACTCGTCGGTCTCCCCGGTGGTGTCGCCGTACAGGGCGAAGCTGCGCACCCGGCCCGAGGCCCGGCCGTGGTAGGCCTCTTTCAGCCCGGCGTGCGCGACCACCAGCCGGCCGCCGTCCAGCACCAGGTGCGAGACCAGGCCCCGGCAGAACTCGGCCACCTGGCTGCGGAACGCCTCGTCCTCCCCGGCCAGCTGGCTGAGCGTTTCCGCGAGGCCGTGACCGACCTGGACGTTCTTCCCGGCCAGCGCGCGGACCAGCTTGTTCTCGTGGTTGCCGGGCACGGCCAGCGCGTGCCCGGCGGCGGCCATGCCCATGACCAGCCGGAGCACCCCGGGGGTGTCCGGGCCCCGGTCCACCAGGTCGCCCAGGAACACCGCGGTGCGGCCCGCGGGCGGGACCGCGCCGTCCGGCTGGCCCGCCCGGTCCCGGGTGATCTGGTAGCCGAGCCGCCCGAGCAGGGTTTCCAGCTCGGCGCGGCAGCCGTGCACGTCGCCGATCACGTCGAACGGGCCGGTGCGGTCCCGGTAGTCGGTGAGCAGCCGGTGCCGCTCGATGACCGCCGCGTCGACCTCGCCGGCCCCGCGCAGCACGTGCACCTGGCGGAACCCCTCCCGGCCGAGCGAGCGCAGGGACCGGCGCAGCCGGTCTTGCTGACGCCGCACGACATGCGCGCCGAACGACCGCTCCGGACGGGCCTGGTTCCGCTGCGACGCGGTTTTCTCGCCGACATCGACCACGATGGCGACCGGCAGGACGTCGTGTGAGCGGGCCAGCTCGATCAGCGGCCGCCGGTCCGCGGCCTGGACGTTGGTCGCGTCGATCACGGTCAGCCGCCCGGCGGCCAGCCGTCTGCCCGCGATGTAGTGCAGCACGGCGAACGCGTCGGCGGTGGCCGCCTGGTCGTTCTCGTCATCGGCCACCAGGCCGCGGCAGAAGTCGCTGGAGATCACCTCGAAGCGGCCGAAGTGCTGGCGGGCGAACGTGGACTTGCCCGAGCCGGACACGCCGATCAGGACGACCAGGGCCACCTCGGGAATGCCGAGCACCCGCCCGGTCACCGCCTGCTCAGTCACGGGCGAACACCGCCAGCTGGGAGGGCGGCCCCACGTCCGGGTCGTCCGGGCCGACCGGCTGGTAACGGACCTGGTAGCCGTGCCGGCCGGCGACCGCGTCCGCCCACTCGTGCAGCTGCGCCCGGGTCCATTCGAACCGGTGGTCCGGGTGCCGGTAGGCGCCCGGCGCCAGCCCGGGGAGCCGGGTGTTGTGTTCCACGTTGGGCGTGGTGATCAGCACCAGGCCGGGGCGGGCGGCGCCGAACACCGCCCACTCCAGCGCGGCCAGCCGCGGCAGATCGAGGTGCTCGATGACCTCCATCAGGACCGCCGCGTCCAGCCCGGCGAGCCTGCCGTCGGTGTAGGTCAGCGAGGACTGGATCAGCTCGACCCGGTCCCGCTGCCGCTCCGGCATCGTGTCCAGGTGCAGCCGCTGTGCGGCCCGGTCCAGCGCCCGGGGCGACACGTCAACGGCCAGCACGCGGCGCACCGACGGTTCTTTCAGCAGCCGGGCGGTGAGCGCTCCCTCGCCGCAGCCGAGATCGGCGACCGTGGCCGCACCGGCCGCCCGCAGCTCGGCCAGGACCGCTTCCCGGCGGGCCTCGGCCAGCGGCTGGCGCGGCCCGGGTGGCGTGTCGCTGACCGCATTGTCCAGCTGCTCAGGTTCGGTGTCGTCCACCTCGGCCAGCCGGCCCACCGCCGTGGCCACCAGGGGCCGCTGGTGGGCCAGGTACCGGCGGGTGATCAGGTCGCGCAGCGGGTGCCCGGCCAGCCAGCCGCTGCCCGCCCGGATCAGCTTGTCCACCTCGTCGGTGCTCACCCAGTAGTGCTTGGCGTTATCCAGCACCGGCAGCAGCACGTACAGGTGGCTGAGCGCCTGGGCCAGCCGCATCCGGCCGGTCAGCCGGATGCTGAGGTAGGCCGAGTCGCCCCAGTCCGGCAGCTGGGGGTCGAGCGGGATCGGCCGGGCCGCCACCGTCCAGCCGAGCGGCTGCAGCAGCCGCTGGGCCAGGTCGGCCCCGCCCCGGCAGGGCAGCGCCGGGATCGTGATCTCCAGCGGCAGGTCCCGGGCGGCCAGCTCCGGCCGGGCGGTGCACCGCCCGGCCATGGCGGTGCCAAACACCTTGCTCAGCGCGACCGCCATCATCGAGGACGCCGCGTACGGGCGGTCGTTGACGTACTGGGCCAGGGAGAACCCGGCCTGCGCGGCGCCGCCGCGGTGCTGGCGGACCAGCCCGATCGGGTCCACCTCGAGCAGCAGCGCGGCGGTGCACCGCTGCTCGCCCGCCTCGGGATAGAACACGTGAGCCTGACCGGCCGCCAGCTCGAACGCCTGCACCCGGTCCGGGTGCTTGTGCAGCAGGAAGCCCAGGTCGGTGGCGGGTGGCGTGGTCGAGGTGATGGTCAGCAGCACACTTCGCAGTCTTCTGCGTCCGGCCGTGTACGGCTAGCCGTTTGCTGGTGGAACCGCTACAACTCGTGGGATGACCGTGGAAACGGAGCCGCCGCGGCGGATCCTGGTGGCCGGGGACTGGCACGGCAACGAGGACTGGGCGCTGAACGTGATCCGGCGCGTCCCTGGTCTGCTGGCCGGTGAGCCCCGTCGGCTGATCCTGCACCTGGGGGACTTCGGTATCTGGCCGGACCGGGCGGGCCTGGCCTATCTGGCCCGGATCACCGAGGTGCTGGCGGAGACCGGTGCCGAGCTGTGGTTCATCGACGGCAATCACGAGGATTTCGGCCTGCTGGCCAAGCTGGACGCCGACGGCGCCACCGGGGATGGCCGGGTGCGGGTCCGGCCCGGCCTGTATCACCTGCCGCGCGGCTACCGGTGGGCCTGGCACGGCCGGGCCTGGCTGGGTTGTGGTGGCGCGGTGAGCCTGGACAAGGCGGTGCGCACCGCGGGCGCGGACTGGTGGCCGGAGGAGGAGATCACCGCCGCCCAGGTGACCGCGATCAGCGCGGCTGGGCACGCGGACGTACTGGTCAGTCACGACTGCCCGGCGGGTGTCCAGCATGACCTCGGCCGTCTGCCGCCCGGCTGGGACCCGGCCGACCTGGCCCGCAGCCACGCGCATCAGCAACGGCTGCGGGACCTGGTGGACGCGGTCCGGCCGTCGTATGTCATGCACGGTCATCTGCACCGGGCCTACCAGCAGGACTGCGACTTCGGGTATGGGCCGGTGCGGGTCACCGGGCTCGCCGCGGACGGCCGGCTGCGCAACTTCGCGGTGCTGGACGTCTCGGCCATGCAGTGGGAGCCGCGCGGCGGCCGGCCCGGCTGGGCCCGGCGCCGGCCCGGGCGGCATCGCGGCTAGCTACTTCCCCCTGAAAAACCCGCGTGGCGGTGGGTGACCGCAGGCGGTGTGGTTGAACAGGATGGCCTCGACCCCTTGGGCTAGAAGGGATCGAGGCCGTGTTCCGTACCGTAGGCGATCAGCCGTCGTTGTGGGAGTCGTTGCTGCCGGAGGAGGTGCTGCGGCTGCCGGCGGGGCTGGCGCGGGTGGATGCGCTGCTGGATGACCCGGCGTTCTTCGCCCCGTTCGCGGCGCACTTCGATCCGCTGATCGGCCGCCCCTCCACTCCGGTGGAGTGCTACCTGCGGTTGATGTTCCTGAAGTTCCGTTACCGGCTGGGCTACGAGAGCCTGTGCGCCGAGGTGGCTGATTCGATCTCCTGGCGGCGGTTTTGCCGGATCCCGCTCGATGGCAAGGTGCCGCATCCGACCACGCTGATGAAGCTGACGACCCGGTGCGGTGAGCAGGCGGTGGCCGGGCTGAACGAGGCCCTGTGGGCTAAAGCGGCGGAGGCGAAGCTGCTGCGCACGGCCGGGTCCGCGCCGACACCACGGTCATCCCGGCGAACGTGGCCTACCCGACGGACTCGGGGCTGCTGGCCAAGGCGGTGGGCAAGCTGGTGCGCACCGCGCGGCGGGTGCAGGCGGCGGGCGGGGCCCCGGCCACTGTCATGACGGACCGGCGGCGGGCCGCGGCGCGGCGGGTGCGGGAGATCGCCAGCAAGCTGCGCAGCCGCACCAAGCTGGGCCGGGAAGAGAGCACCGCGCCATCCGCCGGGTGACCGGCCAGCTCGCGACCTGGCGGAAAGACCGCGGCGCAGGCCGCTGCGGTGCTGCGCAACGGCCGCCGCGCCGTCCCGAAGGCGCTCAGCGGCCGGATGCGCGGGCGCTTGCGGCGGGCGCTGGAGGAGCTGGCGGTCACCATCGAGCGCACCGGCACCATCATCACGCAAACCCGGACCCGGCTCGCCGGGCAGACGCCGGACGGCGCGACCCGCCTGGTCAGCCTGCATGACCGATGCCCGGCGATCCGCAAGGGCGCATCGACCGCCGGTGGAGTTCGGCTACAAGGCCAGGTCACCGCAACGACGCGGCTCATGGCGGTTAGGCGGCAGCCCGGTCGGATGCGCCCGCCTCGATCCACTGGTACACCGCCCCGATGCCCTGGGCCAGGCTGGCCGAGGCCTGCCAGCCCAGCTCCCGGGCGGCCCGGTTCACGTCCAGGACGCTGCGCGCCAGCTCACCGGGCCGGGGCGGGCATAGCCGCGGTTCCAGCGGGCGGCCGGCTATCTCGCCGATGATCTGGACCAGGTCCAGGACGCTGGTCTCGGTCCCGGTGCCGATGTTCCAGATACCGGGGCGGTCGGCGTCCGCCGCGGCCAGGAACGCGCGGACCACGTCCCCCACGTATACGTAGTCCCGGGTCTGCGTGCCGTCCCCGTACACGGTCAGCTCGCGGCCGGCCAGCGCGGCCCCGCAGAAGATCGGGATGACTCCGGCATCCCCGCCCGGATCCTGGCGCGGCCCGTAGACGTTGGCCAGCCGGAGCGCCGAGTGCCTGGTGTCATGCAGCCGGTTGTACAGGCCGAGGTACTGCTCGGCGCAGTACTTGGCGATGCCGTACGGGGACTCTGGGAGGGGCAGCACGTCCTCATCAGACGGGATGGGAGCGCCGCGCCCGTAGAGGGCTCCGCCCGACGATGCGAAAATGACCCGGGCTCCCACGCTGAGCGCTGACGCCAGGACGTTGATGGTCCCGACTACGTTGACCCGCGCATCTTCGGCCGGGGCGTTGACCGACGACCGGACATCGATCTGAGCGGCCAGATGGCAGATCAGGTCCGGGTGGGATTCCTCTATCACCGCGATGGGCGAGGGGGCGGCCGCGATATTCTGCTTGTGCAAAGTGACCGCAGGATTCAGCCGCCCGTCCCGTCCCCTGGACAGATCATCAACCACCAGCACCGTGTCGCCCCTGCGCAGGAAAGCGTCGGCCAGGTGCGAGCCGATGAATCCGGCGCCACCGGTCACGAGTACGCGCATGGTTGCTGATGCTAGCCGCGGGCTTGGGTGGTAGTGGAGTTGGCGAGGTTCAGAAGCGAGAACGGGCGACCCGGTCCCTTCACCGGAGGAGGCTGGCAACTGTGACCCAGTACTCCGAAACGGCTTGCTCCGTTTGGGTGGCGAGGTCGGCTAGCAGCGGCAAGCCGTCATCGTCTCGTGTCATCAGGGATCAGATACGGTTTGCGATGGCCGGGTCGGGGCACGCGTTCGTGGCCGTTGACTGCACCGGGGCCAACCCCGGGCCTGGGACGCCAAGTCATTGCCTGAGCAGCGGAGGCAAGCGCCACGCGGTGGGCCGGGGGGCACTCTCGGAGGATGGTGCGCAGCACGCGAAGCCCGTCGCTGAATGCGTTCAGGTTACTTACACCGTGAATTCTCAAATGTTCGAAGCTAGGGACCTCAGCGACCACAAGCCGCGCCTGAGCGACGCGCATGTGGATCAGCGTTTCAACCTCGAAACCATCACCCCAGAGCCGACCGTCCCCACCAGCCGGAAGAGGAGTTGTGGCGTCGAGCCGAAGTACCGGAAGATGCTTCCGCCAGAAGGCATTGAGCCCGTAACACAGGTCTGTGTACCTCGTGCCGTACAACATGTTGATCAAGCTGGTCAGCGCCCGGTTGCCCAGACTGCGCAGACGCGTGATGTCGCTACTACCGCCGCCTGGGAGGAAACGTGAACCCTTCGCGAAGTCGGCACCGTCCACGAGTGCCTTAATAAACCTCGGGATCTCACTAGGCTCGGCCGAGCCGTCGGCGTCGATCATGACGATAAGGTCACCGGTTGCTGCAGCGAATCCGCAGGCCAGGGCATTTCCCTTGCCTTCTCGTGTCTGCGTGACTATGTGGACGTCAGGTCGCAGTCGGCGGACAACCTGAACGGTGTCATCCACCGAGTGGCCATCCACGACGATTACCTCGTGAATGTCTGATGGGAGTCGCGCGAAAACGTGCGGTAGGTTACGGGCCTCGTTCAGGGTCGGGATAATAACCGATACCCCCGGCCAAGCCGAATACTCCCAAGACTCAGAAGCCATGGCCCCCCCATGACTGGATTTGGCAAACCTGGATTCGACAAAATCAGTACTGGGGCGGGCCAGTACTTAAGTGGCCGGTACTTGAACATGTGACCCCTCGCACACGTTTGCCCCACCGATCCGTTTGACACCATAGCAGCTCATTGGGTGCGATGCTAGGGGGCGTAATGGGGAAGAGTGTTAAACCGTCGCTACATTGCGTAACAATTCGGACCGGTAGGGTAACGCTTTGGATCCATAAGAGGCATCCATGCCGATTTGGAACAAGGGCACGCCCGGGCACGAGTCGATGCAGTCGCCACGGGACCAATGTGCGCACGCGCACAGCCCGCAGTCGCTGTTCCGCGCTGGTAGTGACGATGTGCAGCACCGCCATGACTGCGCATACCGTGCGAATGTCGATGCGCACCGAGAGTAACCGTTGTGCATCTCTGTAACGAAGTGCGGGACCGCGGCTCGCGGGCAGTCTCTGGATCACGCCTTCGCGTCTCGAGGCCCGGACGGCGGTCACTCAATGTCTCGGGGCCGTCCGGAGAGCAGGGAATTGAACCAGATGGGGCTGGTGTCCGGAAGACAGGGATGCGCGTGTGTGGAAGGCCGACGCTCACGAGCACCAGGCGGGCGGTCATGAACACGACGATCATTCCCAGAAACCACCAGTAGCTGGCCATCAAGGAAGTGTCCTGAAGCGGCCAGAAGACCCGCACCCCCGGGTAGCCCTCGGCAATGTCCCGCACGAAATGTAGCACCAGCCCGGCCGCCACCCCGCCCAGCACGGCCCGGTGCCTGCGACTGGCCACCGCAGCCGCGACGAACACGGCCACGGTCAACAGCGAATGCGTGACCGGGCGCTGGGCCTGGTCTCCCAGCAGCCCCAGGTACAGCGGTATGTGATCTAGATCGATGGCGACCGATGCGATGAGCGCCGCGACATAGAAGCGGCGCGGCGCGTCGATGAAGCGCGCCAGGACGAGCAGGCCCAGGGCCGCAGTGGACAGATGGGCGACCTCATCGACGGGCCCGGTGGTCCACACACCGAAGGGAATCCTGCGGTCGGCCGCGTCGGCTGCCAGCGCTACCGCGGCCAGCAGCAGCGGACCAGCCCACCACCGGACCCGTCTCAGGATGGCTGATCTCATCCCTGTCCGACCCAGGGACCCGTCCGCACCGCGCCGCTGTACTTGGGCCCCAGCTCGGCGTGCGCCGCAGTGCCGGTCCAGAATTCCTGGGGTGACAACGGCGAGTCGGTCATGCGGACAGCGTAACTCCGATGACCGCGCTGCGATCCGCCGCCGTTCCGGGCCTGCCGGGTTTCAGGTCTGGAGGCTGACGTGTTCGGCGATACCGCGGCACGTTCATCCTGGACGGCTGTGATTACTGCATGGACGACTACCAGCATCGGCGGCCACTAGGCGTACCTGTCGTTGCCAGCCTGGGGACATCGCGCGGCCCGGTGACACCGGTGTGGAGGGCCGCAACCCAGGCGCGCCGCCAGGACCGCCGCAAAGCAGCCCGGGCCTTGGTCACCGGGTGCTGATCGCCGGGCCACGGCACCTACACGCGGTCCTGGATGAGTACGCCGCGCGTTACAACCCGAGTTGGCTCACCAGTCGGGGGTTCTGGGCTGGCTTGGGGCCTTGGCCTGCATGTTTCCGGTTCCCGAGAGCGGAAACTGCGCACTAATCCAGTCGTTGAGTGACTGGGATGCCATAGGTGCGGACGGTAAGAACCGCGTCGGGCGCGACGGCGGTGCAGATCGTATGCTCGTCCCACCAGGGTCTCGGCGGTGCTTCCGGTGCGTTCGGCGTCTAGGGCACTATCCTGATTGTGCCGTTGGAGGATCTGTCGGACTGGTTGCCGGCTTGGTTCTGGATCATCTGGGGGGCGAACCCGCCGGCGTGCTGTTCCAGCTGCACCAGGTCTCAATGGTGTTCGGTCTCCGGTTGCCCGGCGGTACGGACGTGGTCGTCAAGGCGCGCGCCGATGACGGCCGCGCCGTGTCGTGTGTCGCGGCGCAGGCCCAGCTGGCCGAGCGCGGGTTTCCGTGTGCCCGGCCGCTCACGCCGGTGGCCCGTGTCGGTTCGCTGGCTGTGCACGCCGAAAAGTTCCGGCCCGGCGGCGAGGTGCTGCACGGGGACTCGCGTCATTAGCGTCGCGCTTGTCAGCGCGCCGTCACATCGAGTCACCGCTGGCCCGCGCTGATTGTTAGGTGGGGAGACAGAGCACTGATCATGTCCCCACACATGGCAGACCTGTCTACCCACGCCTGCCCTGGTCACCGCGGATCTCTGGCATATCGGTCTTGAGTTCCTCATCAGCTCGTGAGTCGTGTTTCATTCAGGCTCCGGCCTTGGGTCTCGCCAGCCCCGGTGGCGGTCAGGTCCCAGCAGTCTCCGTGACGCTGGGGCTGGAGCGTTTGACGGTCCCGACGTGCCCGACCTCGTTGCCGCTGGAAGCGACGATCAGCTTGTTCGACCTCCCGTCAAATGCGAGTCCAACGTCGCTAGACCGGTCACCGACGATGACGTTCCCGGTTACCGACAGGTACCCTGTGCCATAGTTGGTTCCTGTAATGTGGAGATAGAGATATTTCGCGCCCGCGCTCTCGCCGAGATGATTGAATATCTTGTTGTTGAAGATGGTCGACCCTATGCCGCCTTGGACCGTTGCCGTGATACCAGACCAGGTGCCTGAGCCCTGGTGGCCAAAGTCCTCTATATAATTGTTGGAGATCGTCGTCCCGTAGAGTCGGTCGGCGTGAATACCATTCCATGTATTGCCATATAGATGATTGCCCGAAATATCCCATCCCGCGGCATTGTCAAGATGGATGCCGTCTAGGCCAGACTGCGCGATCAGATTGTCATCGAGGAATCCATCAGTAACCGAGTTCCCGCTGTCATCGACTTCGAATCCGTACCGACCGCTATTGCTGATGAAGTTGTTATCGAACCGGCTGTTCGGGCTGGCATTCTTGATCGCCTTGCCGCTCGCCGTCGTATTTGTGTCCACGATCCCAGATCCACCGCAGCGGTGGACGTCTACGTGCTCTACGTCAACTTGCCAGTTGAGAACAACAATTCCGTTTGTACCGCCCGAGCCGTTGCATTCGACAGTGAGGTCACGGATGGTTACTGGCTCGCCGGTCGACGAAGAGTTGTCCGCATATGCCTGGGAAGCCATCACGTAACTCATGTTGCCATCTTGCCTGAGGACGGTGCCCGTGGTGTTGTATCCGGTGTAAGTCCGGTTACTGAGAAAGATGATCCCTCTGGTAAGCAGGCAGACACCCCTGATTTCGATGACCGCTCCGGGCGAGCTCGAGTTGATCGCTTGCTGCAGGCTTGCAGCGTCTGACGTCCTGTCGGTGCAGGTGGCGGTGACAACGCTCGGCGGCTTCGTGTCCGCCGGACTGGTCGGCGGGGCACTGGTGTTCCTCCCATTATCAGTGCCAGTTGCGGTGGAAGTGCACGCGGCAACGGCTGTAGCGATCGTGAGGGCGCCTAGTGCAAGAAGAACTCTCATGTGTAATCCTGTATGTCAACCGGTCGAGAGACAGCATACCCGCAGTGGCGGACGCCGGCGGCGTAAGCCGCGCGCAACAACTGGGCGCGCTGCGCCGCGCTGAAAGGCGGAAGAGGTTTGTGCTGCCGAACCCGAGAGCAGGAGTCTCTATACCGGTTGTTCCTAGCTTGACGATTCGGTCGCTCATAGCTTCCTTGGGCCGGAGATCAAGAAGCGATCCCGATGAACCGAACGGCGATGAGCACGACCGATATGACTCCGGCTGTAATTGCAACAGCGGGCAGCCACCGGTCCACGGCAGTACTCCTAGTCCTAGTGAGGCGCCGGAATTCCCACCCGAAAAGCAACAATGAGGCTAGGATGACGCAGATAATCCCAGGCACCTTCGCATACAGCGCGATGGAACGCACTAGTGATGCTGCGGAGTACATACCTGCTCCTTAGGTCCGCGCGTCGAAGAGTTGCTTCAGTCCTCCCGCAAGCCCTGTGCCCGGAGGTAGTCGGACATCGACTGGTCCGCCTCGTTGTAGTAGATGGTTATCTTCCCGTCCGCCTCGTTGTAGTAGATGGTTATCTTCCCGCTGCTGGCGGGCTCCGCCTGGGTGGTGGGCTCCGCCCGGATGGAGCCCACCAGCAGCTTCAATCCTACGGCCAGGGTAATGACGAGCAGCCCCAGCGAGACGGCTACCGGCGCCCAAATGTGCCACAAGACCAGCGCGAGCCCGGCCAGCATCTGCACTGCGACATCGGCGCCCATGCCGTATACCAGACATTGACCGACACTCAGTTCCGGGCGAAGCCGCAGGGCGGGGATGGCCGGCCCGAACAGGGCGGCGGCGGCCACGAAGGGAAAGCGTATCTCCCACGGAGCTGATGCGACGATTAGCGCAATGCTAGCGGCCGATAGGGCTACCGCGAGTGCCCCGATCACAAGGCCTTGTTCCCGTAGGCCATATTGCCGACCTTCGCTGCCGGCGGGGGAGCTATGGCTAGCCGTCATCGTCCCACTACTTGGTAGATCTTGCTCGCGGAGTTGGAATAGATTAGGCGGAACAGGTGCGACTGCGTCAGCCGTCGCTCGACCTCAGCTCCCCAGCTAAGGGGGAGCCCAGAATTCGCCCGGGCTGATTCGAGCTGGCTCTGAGTAATGATCAGGTAGCCTCCATGCGAATTCTCCCTCAGAATGCGGGCGAGACCTGGGACCAGGAGGGCAGGGTCAGGGATTCCGCCGGAAGCGAACCGATTAAGCTTGGTAGATCGATACCGGTACTGCCCGATATCTACGAACTCCAAGGTGGCCGGACTTGTAAGGGTCATAATAGTCGAACCGTGCGGTGCGACCTTATAGAGCGCGGTCGCGGCGGAGATCTCACCTGGAAGCACACGCTCGAAGCTCTCGTTTCCCCACCGGGCTATCAAGAAGGCAGGTATCAGTGCTGCCGTGAGCGCGCCGATGAGAATCGGCCTGAACTCCAGGCCGGCGAATGTCAGGGCCATCGCCACGAGGCACAGGGTGCCTGGCAGGGAGAAAAGAAATCCGCGAAGCCCGGCTTCGCTCCCGTAGGATTGTCCGGCGATCGTAACCAGCGGTGTTAGCATCAACACGGCAGCGGCTGTCCGATCCGCAGGCATCTTGCGGCCGACAAAGAAGCCGATGACTGCCAGCGCGCATATGACGCCGACGACAAGCAGTCGCACGTCGTTGACCTGGCTATGGGCCGCGCTCGGGTGAAGCCGCAGGTGCAGGTCCTTGGCATAGTTAGTGCCGACCGAGCCCAGGCCGCCGAACACCGCGGTGATATGTCCGATCCAAAAGGAGATAGCCCCGTAGCATAGCCAGCCAGCGGCAAGCAGAAACATCACACCCGGCCAGGCGCGAAGCCTGGTCCGTCCGAAAAACACCAGTACTGTCACTGTCGCGACGGCGAAGACCGGGGTCAGCTGATGACCGGTGTCCATGGCGGCGCAGAGCGCCAGCATGACGAGCAGCAATGTAAGCGCGTGAGCGGGGGCTTGTGGATGCAAGTCGTCTGGGGGCTTTTTCTTTCCATTGTCCCCGGACCTTCTCCTGAGCCGGGGAATCATGGCCTTGCGGCGAGCGCCATATGGCCCGAGCACCACGCAAAGGAGCACCAGATATAGCAGGTATGCCACCGACTGCGGTGAATAATAATCCTGGCCGATCCAGTTAGCGAAGGGAAATAGCCAGATCGCGAGCATCGCTTTCTTCGCGTCGCGCAGGACAAGCTTTGCGAGCATATATAGCGGCGGAAGATATAGAAGATTGATGAAAACTGACCACCACTTGATGAGAATGATCGCATTCGGTAGGCCGCCGGCACGGCTCAGGAATGCCGTGCCGGTGAAGAACGAAGGCCAGCTGAACCTAGTATCTAGCCTAGGTAGTACCCGGCCGGTCCGCGCAACGAAATCGGTAAAGCCTGCATGCAGCCAGGCTATCTGGAATCGCGGCTCGCTTTCGATGATGGCGGGAGCGCTCTGGAGCAGCACGACTAGGCTGATCACGCCGAGGATGAGTTCCGGGAACCTCGGCACCGGGCTGCGCCAGGCGTGGATGAAGCTGATCGCAAGGATAGCGAGGGAAACGAAGTACAACGGCGGGAGCGCTTGGATCAGCCCGTACTGGCCGATCGCCGATTCCCGCGCTGTGGTGAGGCTTACCAGGCCGATGGCCAGGGCAGTCAGTGGGACCGCGCAGCGCCCTAGGGTCAATATGAGCGGCGGCATGTTGCGGGCCCGAATGAGTGCTCCCCTGAAGCCCTGGAGACGCTTAGGCACATCAGGCTCCGTCGCCGGCTCAGCGTTCTTCCGCTGCAGCCGAGCCAGCTCCGCCCGCTCATCCTCCTTCAGTGCACCGGCCCCCATTGCCACTACGCCGCTTGTCGGCGTTCATGCAGTTGCGCAGAGTCCCGACGTTGATGCCCAGGTTCCGGACCACATCCGCGATCGGCATGCCGGTCTCCTGGACCAGCCGGACCGCGCTCTCCCGGAAATCGGCGTCGAACTTCCTGCGTGTCTGTGCCATCGCCTCCCCTTTAAGACGATTTCTCGACGTTATGAGGGGATGCCCAGGTAGTCGGCAGCTTACCCGACGCCCGAGCGTGCCCCAGGATCTACTGCAGCATCTTCGGCGGGCACCCGGCCTGGATTATGAGTGATGCCACGGTGTCTCAGGTCGTGCACGCGGAGCTGATTGCTGATGCCTGCGTGGCTGCGTGCCGGGTGGAATGCGTCACGGCGCCAGTTCGGCAGCCGCTGGGGGTAAAGACGAGATCTTCGGCCTTCTTGCGCTCAGCAAGTTCGGATAGCTCGCTGGCGAGGAAGCGGTGGCCTTGCCCCAACGCAGGCCGGTATAGGCCAGCGATGCGGCGGCGGGCCAGCACGTTTCCGTGGACACGACGAAGCTGGCGGCGAAGCGGGTGTAGGTAGTCACGAGCTAGGCACCCTCGTCTGGCCAGCCCATCCAGGGCCGGTCCGGGCAGGCTTCGTTGGAGAACGTGCCTTGGAACCGGTACCCGTAACGGCGCAGGAGCGGCCCAGAGATCGTCATCGCGGCCAGCTTGGCGGAGGCAGGCAGGCCGGCTCGCCATCCGTCGTCGGTCTCGCGGATGGTGGTCGGTCCGATGTTGAAACGATCGGGGTTGCCCGTGATGGTGTGATTGACGTGCAGTTCGACGACCCGCCCGCGTACCGGGTTGGCATCGCGATCCCCGCCGCACAGCTCCAGCAGCGCATCGATGGCCACCGTGGGATCGGCGATGAAGTCCTCATAGCGCAGGAACAGCGAGCGCTCGGGGTACCGCCGGGTGATCGCCTCGCTTCCAAGGTTGAATAGGTCCCAGTAGGCGGTGCTCCTGGCGGCAGACGTGGCGTCGACGTACTGCTTCGTGTTTCGCCATGAGTAGGCGGCGGCACGAGGATCGCGTACCAGGTGGATGAAATACGGCGTCACGGTGGGGACGTTTAGTAGCAGGGCAGCCTCGCTCGGGATCTTCGTCGTGTCCACGATGACGCGCGCGCCCATCCGATCGGCGATGGCGCGGTAGGTCCGCGCCATCAGGTCCCCGTGCTCGCGGATCGCCTCGCAGTGCAGGCCGCGGTTGAGTATCCGCCAGGTGTGGTAGGTGCGGACGTTGCCGAGTTGGCGGTGGGTCACCTTGTCGGCGTATTCCTCCAGCGATGTCTCCGGTGGCCGCAGCGACGCCAGGACCTTCGACCAGACGGCACAGGCGGTCAGCGGCTGACCACAGCCGCACAGGTTGTTCGACCCCTTCCCAGCCGCGTTCTGCCACAGGTAATGCAGCTCCCCGACGTGGAAGAAACCAGGGACTTCGTTCATGATGTTGCCGATGATCGTGCTGCCGTTGCGGAACCAGCCGGTGATGCAGAGGACTGTCAGCGGCGAGTCAGGCATCATGCACCGGTCCCCGGTCCCCGGTCTCAGCGGCGCCGGCTTCGCCGCGGGCTGCCACACCAGCCGATCGGGCAGTTGGCCGATGGACAGCCTGGCGCCGACGTAGACGGCGCTGTATGGCGTAGACGGCGCTGCATACGGTCAGCCCACAACGCTCCAGCGCGCGCCGGTCATTCACGCCCGCGTCGGGCGAAGTACAACCGCCAGGACAGCTGAGCTGGGCTTCATCCGGCATAGTTCTAAACCCTAGCCGCCCTTGTCCGGCGATGGCACGCGAGCCGGGGCGACCGACGCTGACAAGATGCACCCGACGCGGGACGCTGGCGCCCGGGTCTAGCACGCTGGCGAGGGGTTGTGGCCTTGCGCTTCCTCTTCCGCCGGACCACCAGGCCCTGTTCGCGCATCACCGCCGCCACGCTGTTCTCCCTCACCCGCCAGCCATCGCCCCTCAAAGTCAGCAGTGATCCGCGGCGAACCGTACCTGCCGCCGTGTAGCGTGAACAGGCGGGCGACCTCAGCTTTGAGCCGCTCGCGCCGCGGTGGTAAGGCCCCGCCGTGCCACTTGTAGAATCACGACCGGGAGACCCTGAGGGTCCCTAGCGCCCGGCAAGCCACCGCGACGGAGATTCGGTGGGCCGCCCTCTGGGAAGCGATGAAGGTCATCGGGCAGCTTGCGGTGCAGGTGCGCGTCGGCATGGTCGCTCTTCTTCCCCGACACTGAGGTGCGTTCCCGGTAGCGGGCCACGGCCAGCGGATTGACCGGATAGACCGGCCGCCCGGCAGCGCAGCAACCAGCAGGCCCGCAGTGTTTCGATCGCGACCGGGACTGGATCGGTGGGGCTGTCCCCGGCCGCGGCGAGCATCGCGGTCAGCTCCGCAAACCCGGTCGGGCTGGTCGGGCTCAAGTTCGAGCACGAGTTCCGGGTCCTGCCCGGCAAGCCCATCCGGGCCGCCATCTTGCTGGTCATCAACGGACTGATCCTGCTGGCCGGTGAGTTCTTCCGCCGGAAGGCGTCGGTGCGGCGGACAGGGAGATCGCACGGGAGCGGGATCTGGATGGCGGCCAGCGCGCAGCGGGCCGACGGCGCTCGGCACGCCGCTGGTCACCAACCCGAGCGGGAGGCCGAGTACTCGCTGGGGCTCGAGTCGGACCGGCGGCTCGTGACGCAGGGCTACCTGTCTGCCTTCCTCATCGGCGCGGCGCAGATCCTGGCGCTGCTGGCGGCATTAGCCGAGACGGGGTGGCGATGGTGGCGGGCACATTCCGCGGGCTGTCCCGGGAGGACGCCGCGAGGTTCGCCTTCCTGCTCGCCACCCCCGGGTCATCCTGGCCGCTGGCGTCCTCAAGGTGCCCAACCTGATGGGCCCGCTGGGCAACGGCATCCGCGGCCAGGTCCTGGTCGGCAGCGTGCTGTCGGGTGTCGGCGCCTATCTGTCGGTCGCTTTCTGGTCAAGTACTTCCGCACCCTGACGCTGACCCCGTTCGCGATCTACTGCATCGTCGTCGGCCTCGGCGGCGTGATCTACCTCGGCCTGGTGAGGTAATGGCATACCACCGGACGTAAGGCTAACGCGGAAGCGCGAAGCCCAGCCCAGGAACCCGTCAGCCCCCTGGCAGAACGCACAGCTGAGGTCAAATGAGACGAGTCAGTTGACTGGTGTCACGAGTCGGCTAGATATTTCCAACCCTGTCATCGCGCGGCGCAGCAACAAGGCGAAGGCGAGTAGGGCCCCGCCACCGATAACCAGGCGGATAGCGAGCCACACGGGCGAGGCCGGCAGTACCCCAATCGCCAAGGTGGCAGCGGCGGCACCACCGATGAGGGTGCGGAGCAGGACCGAGGAACGGGGGACCTGCAGGCCGGAACTCACGGGTGGCCGGGTGAGCCGGGCACACAACGCATAGGAGAGTACCGTCGCGATGGCCGAGCCGGTGATGCCGAGGAACGGAACCATCACGAGGTTCAGGCCTATGTTCACCGTCGCTGCAACCAAGGTTGCCACCGCCGCCCGGCCAGTCTTCCCTGCGCTCATCAGCGCTCGTAGGTTGGCCAGGAACTGCGAGAAAGGGAACGTGCACGTAGCTACGATCGCGACAATCAGCGTCAGCTCAGCTGGATGGAACGATTTTGGAACCCACACTCTCAGCACCAGTGGGGCCCCGGCAGCCAGGCCACAGACCACCGGGATCAACAGCAGGTTCATCATGTCGCGGCTGCTGGCCAGGAGCCGGGATCGTGCCGCTCGGTCCGCCACGGCGTAGATGCGTGGCATCCACACCCAACCGAGGAAGACGAGAAGGATGAAGCCGAGACTGCCCACGTTGTAGGCGACGGAGTAGCGCCCAACGGCTGCCGATCCGAGGACATGGCGAATGACTATTCGGTCGCCGACGCCGAGAATCCAGCCGCTGAGCAGCTGCGGCACCATGGGTAGGCCGAACCGGAATGTCGGACCGTAGCGGCGGATCGCGGCCAGTGCCGACCAGACTGGCCTCAGGGCCAGCGAGCTGACAAGAGCCGCCGCGCCTTGCCCAATGATCAGGCCGCAGAGGTAACTCGTAACAGTGGGCGCCCACCAGTACAGCAGAAGCACGCCGGCCGCTTGCCCTCCCAAGGACTGCAGGGCAGAGACGAAGATGGCCATCCTCAGCTTGTCCCTGGACCGGAGCATGGCGAGTGTGGTCAATGTCAGCGCGAAGCAGGCGGCCGACAATGCGGTCAAGCGCGCGTCCAGGACAAGGTCCAGTCCCACGGCGGGGGCCCACGCCGGGGCAGCGAGGACGACGACAAGCCCAGCGGCGGCCGCAAGGACGGCGGAGATGGCGAGTACCCCGCGAGACCGGCGATCGCCGTCCTCCCCCGCGAACACCTTCTGCGCCGCGAAGGGGAGGCCGAGGCTAAAGGTCAGCCCTAGGACTTGCGCCACCACAATGGTAAGCGCCAACTGTCCGAACTCGGCTACGCCGACGAGCCGGGTCAGGATGGGCGTCATCAGAGCGACGAGGACCACCTGCAGGGCGGACACCCCAAGGTAGACGAAATCCCGAGTGAACATGGCACGCAGAGCATTGGCCGCTGCCGGATGATCGCCAGCTGCCGTCGGCACAACGTCGTCATGAGGGTGGCGCCCGCCGGGTCGAGGACTAGGGCTTACCTGTCGGCGGAGACCTCGGACTCGGCCCCAACCGCGCTGCGGGGCATACCAACGAACATGATCCCGCAGGTTAAAGCGGGAGGGTTGCCTTCGCTCATCGGGCGAAACATCGCGCCGCACGCGCCACTTGCCGGGCGCGGCGATGACCGGGCGCTGCGCGGCGGGCGCCGCCGAGCCCTGATCGTGGCGCCACTCGATGAGATGCCCGGGGATGTCGGCCAGGAAGCGGGACTGCTGGCGGGATCCCGGCCCGCCCCGCCAGGCGCCCGCCTCCGCCCTGGTGAGGTACAGCCGCCGCTCGGCCCGGATGATCCCCCCATGGGCCAGCCGGCGTTCCTCCTGGAGCTCCTGGGGATCGTTGACCGGCCGCTCGTGCGGGAAGACGTTCTCCTCCATCCCCATGAGGAAGACCACCGGGAACTCTAGGCCCTTGGCCGTGCCCAGGGTCATCAGCGTCACCTTGCCGCCGTGGTCCTCGCCCTCGGGGATCTGGTCAGCGTCGGCGACCAGGGACACCTGCTCCAGGAAGTCAGCCAGCGAGCCTGGCATCGGTCCCCCCGTGTCCGTGTCCGGGTCTGGCAGGCCGGCCTGGCCGTGCAGCGCGTCGAATTCCCGCGCACTCGCCACCAGCTCCTTGAGGTTCTCGATCCGTCCTGCGTCCTGCAGGTCGCTGGAGGCCTCCAGCTGGGCAACGTACCCCGACCGCTCCAGCCCGGCCTCGGCTATCTCCGCCACCGTCATGCCGGCGTCCGCGTCCGCTCGCAGCCCTGCCAGCAGCTCATTGAAGACCTCGATCGCGCGGATCGCCCGGGGGGAGAGCCCGGGCACGTCGGCGGGCCGGGCCAGGGCCGCGGCAAAGATGTCTTGTCCCGATGGGCAAGTGCGGCGACGGATTCCTCGGTCCGGACACCGATCCCCCGCCTGGGCACGTTCAGCACCCGGTGCAGGGACACCTCATCCTCGGGGTTAGCAATCAGCCGCAGATAGGCGAACAGATCCTGGATCTCGCGGCGCTCATAGAACCGGACCCCCCCGACGATGACGTAGGGCAGGTTGGCCCGGACAAAGACCTCCTCAAGGGCCCGGGACTGGGCGTTGGTGGGGTAGAACACCGCGACCTGACCGGGGGTGGCCTCACCGTGGTCGGTGAGCCGGTTCACCTCCTCGGCCACGAAAGCGGCCTCGCCGTGCTCACTGTCGGCGACATAACCGATGATCGGCCGGCCCTTCATCCGCGCCCGACCACAGATTCTCGGGGTCCTTGATCACCGGGATCGGCTCGGTGTCGCTGAAGTCCGGCTGTCCCCACGGCCCCAGTTTCGGCGGGGGTGGTTTTCGTGGTGGGGGTGGCGGCCGTGGCGAGGGTGGCTTTGGAGATGCGGGCCAGCCGCCAGTCAGGCTGCGGCTGTACGAGCCGGCCAGGAAGCTGCGGCTGTACGAGCCGGCCAGGAAGCTGCGGCTGTACGAGTCGGCCAGGAAGCTGCGGCTGTACGAGCCGGCCAGGAAAAGAGCCGTGACCGCGCCGAGCAGCAATCCCAGCGAGACCGGGCCGAGCCGAATGCCGCTGACGTTGAGAAGCAGCGACGCACAGACGGCAAGCACGAGCGATACCGGCACCGCTACGGAGATAGACCGCATGCCGGTGGCCTGCCCTAGCAGCCGCAGGAGCGCATAACCCGGGGCCAGCAACAGGGCCGGCAGGACAACCAGCCGTGAGGGCCCGGGAAGGACCGGGGCGCACATGAGCAGGACGGCTCCGGCGACGGCTAGCAGTCCGGGGTCTCGCGCCACCTGCAGGCGGGTCCGCCATCCCCGCCGCACGTCAATGATCGTTGGCATGGGAGGGATACCACAAAGAGTACGAGTGGAAATCGATCCTATACAGGCGATAATGCCGTGAGGAGTACACGAGCCGCAGCCACGGCCGGTGCGCCAGACGGGTGATGTTCTGCCGTGGTACCCGCTCCGGTTCGCCCTTGTAGAACAAGGGCGGCTCTGTCGGGGTGTACTGCGCGTCGCGGACATCCACGGCCAGATAGTCGTTTCCCAGAAACTCCATGGCGGACATGAGAGCCGGTGTTGGCAGGCGGCTGCCGTACCAGATGCTCGCAATTGGCAGACCGGGCCCCTGTAGCGGGGTGACAGCGTCGGCCTGAGCGGTGAGTGCCGGAGCGGTGAAACGATCTGTCACTACGCGCGCCCCGGGGCCCAGATGCGCCTGCACCCAGTACGCAAAGCTGAGGGTCCCGGAGGTGCCGCTGAGGGTGTCAGAGCCGAACTGGTAAGGCCCAGGGAATCGACTGCTGGGCGATGCATCCACTGCGACATTCCCGACGAACACGATGGCGAGTACGGCCGCGCCCACCGTTGCGGCCGTACGCTTTGGCCACGGCCTGCGCTTGTCCAACTCGAACAAGATGACGAGAGCCGCCGACAGGAGAGCGACCCCGACGAACGTCGAGGCCCAGGGCCTTCGGGACATGCGCATCGGTGAGCCGATTTACCCGGTTCCGCCGATGGGATTGCCGGGTGCTGCCTGGGAGCTGCCCACATCGGCGTTCGACCCCTCTTCGTGGGTCAACGTCAGCGAGTGCGGCGAGCCGATCCTGTTCAGGCGCGGCGATCCGTACGTCACGGTCATAACAGGTCCCCCGGGGTTGACGTCAGTAACGCTACCACCGGCGAGACGGGGCCTCAGAACTCGTGCGCTGACCTCGGCTGGCGGACCTTTACCGAGCCTGTGGGCACGATGCCAGCCGCCAGCAGGCACTTCCCGGTCCGCTTGTCGGAGATTGTGGTTGCCGAGGGAGCGGAGGCAGTCTAGGTTCAACACGATCCTCGTCGTTCGGCAGTTCGCGGCGGAGGGTACTCTGTCTACGGTGTTGCCGATCGCCGGCTGGAAGATGGTGGGGGCATAGTCGCCATGTCCCGGCCCGGCGGCCATTGGGGGAGTCGGCCAGGGGGGCCGCGTGGACTTTTTGCTGAGTGCCGAGCAGCGCGAGCTGGCGGAGGCGGCCGCTGACTTCGCCCGGCGGGAGCTCAACCAGGATCTCGTGAAGCGCGATGATGCTGGGGAGTTTCCGCGGGAGGCGTGGCGGAAGTGTGCCAAGTTCGGGGTCCAGGGCCTGCCTGTTCCTGCCGAGCTGGGCGGGGCCGGCGCCGACGTCGTCACGACGGCCCTGGTCATGGAGGCCCTGGGATACGGGTGCCAGGACAACGGGCTCCTCTTTTCACTCAACGCTCAGATGTGGAGCGTTGAGGTGCCGCTGCTGACGTTCGGCACCCCGGCGCAGCAGCGGGCGTATCTGCCCGGGATGGTCTCCGGGGACCTCATCGGCGCGCACGGGATGACCGAATCTGGCTCCGGTTCCGACGCGCTGCACATGCGCACCCGCGCCGAGCGGCGCGGTGACCACTACGTCCTCGAAGGGACCAAGCAGTACATCACCAACGCCCCGGTCGCTGACGTACTGCTGGTCTACGCCGTGGACCCGGGTTGACCCGCGCTATCCGGTATCTCCGCCTTCCTCGTTCACGCAGCGACGCCGGGGCTCGCGGTGAGCAGCAGCTTCGAAAAGATGGGCCTGCGGACCTCGCCGATGGGCGAGATAACGTTGCACGACTGCGTAGTTCCCGCGGAGAGCCGGCTGGGGCCGGAAGGGGCGGGTATGGCGATCTTCAACTCGTCCATGGACTGGGAACGAAGCTGCCTTTTTGCCAGCGTCGTGGGCGCGATGCGGCGGCAACTCGAGGCGTGTGTGGAGTATGCGCGGTCACGCGAGCAGTTCGGCCAGCCCATCGGGAAGTTCCAGGGTGTGTCCGACAAGCTGGCCGACATGTACATACGGCTGGAGGCGGCAAGGTCGCTGATCTACCGGGTGGCATGGCTAAAACAGCAGGGCAAGTCCGCCCCGGCGGAGGCGGCCGCGGCGAAGCCGTTCACTAGCGAGGCGTTCGTGCGCTCCAGCCAGGACGCGATCCAGGTCCACGGGGCCTGGGGTTACCTGAAGGACGCGGGGATCGAGCGGGACCTCCGGGATGCGGTCGCCGGCACGATCTACTCAGGTACGTCGGAGATCCAGCGGGTGGTCATCGCCCGGATGCTCGGGCTGTGAGCTACCCGGGCAGCCGGGGCACCACCGGCGGACAGCCAGGAAAGGAAGCGTGATGACGTATCTGCTGCAGCGGCTGCTGACCGAGGCTGCGGCGCGGCACCCACAGCGGCCGGCGGTAGCGTCCGACGGCTGCCTGCTCACCTACCAGGAGCTGGACCGGCTGAGCAACAAGATGGCCCGGGCGCTGCTGCGGCTGGGTGTGGCGCCCGGCGACCGGGTGGGGATCCTCGCCCCCAAGTCGGCCGCTGCGGTCCTCGGGATATACGGGGCGTTGAAGGCCGGGGCCTGTTATGTGCCGCTCGACCCAAAGGCACCCGCTGGGCGGCTCAGCCACATTGTGCGGGACAGCGGCGCCGCCGTGATCGTGGCGGACGAGGCAAGGGCGCCCCTGGCGGCCACCGTGGCCGACGCTGTTCCCCGTCCGCCCAGTTTGGTGGTGAGCGTTCCCGGCCGCCCGGAGCGCGAGGAGATGGCCAGTGACCCGGTCCAGGGCGAGGCCATTGTGCCGTGGACCGCGGTGGCTGGGGAATCCGGAGACCAACTAGCGCAGGAACGGGCGATCGAGACCGACCTCGCGTACATTCTGTACACGTCGGGATCCACCGGCACCCCTAAGGGGGTGATGATCTCCCATCGCAACTCACTCACGTTTGTTGACTGGGCGGCAGCCGCTGCGGAGCTCAGCGAGCAGGACCGCGTCTGCAGCCCCGCGCCGCTGCACTTCGACCTGTCGGTCTTCGACATCTTCGCCGCCTGCCGGGCTGCCGCGTGCCTGACGGTGCTTCCGGAAGGAGCAGCCACCTTCCCGGTATCGATCGCGAGGTGGCTGGAAGCCGAAAGGATCTCGGTCTGGTACTCCGTGCCCTCGGTCCTCACGCTGCTGGCCTGCTATGGCAGCCTGCAGCAGTTCGACCTGTCGGGCCTGCGCATGGTGATCTTCGCCGGGGAGGTGTTCCCCCCTAAGCACCTCGCCCGGCTGATAGCGGAGCTGCCGCACCCCCGCTACCTCAACTGGTATGGGCCGACCGAGACCAACGTATGCACGGCGTTCGAGGTGCCTCCGGGCTGGGCTGACCGCCGGCCGGTCCCCATCGGGAAGGCCTGCGCCAACAGCGAGGTGTTCGCGGTCACAAGCGAAGGCCGCCGGGTGTCCCGGCCCGGCGAGGAGGGCGAGCTGTACGTGCGGGGCCCCTCGCTGATGTGCGGGTACTGGGGACAGCCTGCGAAGACCAGCGAGGGGCTAGTCCGGAACCCGTTCCGGGCAGAGTACGACGAGCTCGTGTACCGGACCGGTGACCTGGTGACCCTGGAACCGGCCGGGAACTATGCCTACCTAGGCCGGCGGGACAGCATGGTGAAGGTCCGCGGTTACCGGGTTGAGCTGGGCGAGGTGGAAGCCACGCTGTACCGGCACCCGGCCATCCGGGAGGCGGCGGTGCTGCCGGTACCGGATGAGCTGCTCGGCAGCCGCCTCCGGGCGGTCGTCACTGCGGACGGCGGCAGCAACCTCACTCGCGAGAACGTGCTGGACCACTGCCGACGGTGGCTGCCGAGCTACATGGTTCCGGACATAGTCGAGTTCCGGGAGGAGATGCCGAGAACCTCGACCGGCAAGGTCGACCGGGCCGGCCTGGCCCAGGAGCAGAACGAGCTGGAGCCGGCCGGAGACGGCCGACGGAACGTGCGCTAGCAGACATACACGAAAGGAGTGTGCTCGAGTGGAGACGGTCATCAACGACTACATCAGCCGGGAACTCGTCCCGAACGCGGCGCTGCTGCCGCTGACGAACGAGACATCACTACTGGACACCGGCATCCTTGATTCGCTGAGCCTGCTCAGGCTGGTGGTTTTCCTGGAAGAGCGGTTCGGGATCACGATGGGCGACGCGGATCTGCTCCCGGAGAATTTCGCGAGCGTGAACGCCATCTGCGCCTACCTCCGCAGCCGTGAGGCGGGAAAGGAGGCCGCGCATGGGTGACAACGGCCCGGCGAAGCTCGCCATGGCACGAGACCCACAGCTCCCCACTCACTGGTTCAACATCCTGCATGACCGGCCGCAATATGTGACCTCCGCTGTGTCGAGATCACGATTGGCGGGAGCGGTGAAAGCGGCGGGTGAGGGCGCACTGCTCCAGCAGCCGTTGTCACTTGCACGGCAGTCCATCAACACGGCCGATCGGTACATACCGATCCCCGACGAGGTCCTGGACCTGTATGCGCAGTACCGTCCGACACCATTGCGCAGGGCAGTGCGCCTGGAGGAGCGCCTCGGGGCCAACGCTCATATCTACTACAAGTACGAGGGTGCCAACCTCACCGGGAGCCACAAGCTCAACACCGCCCTGCCGCAGGCCTACTACTACTCCCGCGCAGGGGTCAAGCACCTGATCACGGGCACGGGCGCGGGGCAGTGGGGGACCGCTCTCGCCTACGCATGCCAGGTCATGGGCCTCCGCTGCACGATCTTCTGGGTCAGGTCCACCTTGCGCCAGAAGCCCATCCGCGGCGAGATGATGCGGCTCTTCGGTGCAGTCGTGCATGAGAGCCCTAGCAACCTGACCGAAGTCGGGCGGAGGGCGCTCAAGGAGGATCCAGAGGCGATCGGTACCCTCGCCGGGGCCACGGGGGAAGCTCTTGCGCTCGCCGGTGAGGACAGCGAATCACGCTTTGCCGTCGGGAGTGGCGAGAACTCGGTGTTGCTCCACCAGACGGTCATCGGCCAGGAGGCCGTCTCGCAGATGGGCTCGCTGGGCGAGTTCCCCGATTGCGTCATTGCGTGCATGGGCGCCGGATCGAACTTCGGCGGGATTACGCTGCCCTTCCTAGGTGCGGCGAAGGACTCCGGGAGGCCGATTCGGCTTGTCGCCGTCGAGTCGGCCGCGTGCCCGAAGCTGACACGAGGTCGATACCGCTACGACCTGAGCGACGCCCTGGGCACGACCCCGGTCACCAAGATCTACTCGCTCGGCAGCACTTACGTGCCGCCGGCGGTGTACGCGGGCGGCCTGCGGCACCACAGCGCCGGACCGCTGACGAGCGCCATGTATGCGGACCGCTCCCTGGAAGCGATGGCCATCGACCAGCTCACTTCGTTCCAGGCCGGCATGCTCTTCTGCGAGACTGAGGGCATTCTGCCCGCTCCTGAAGCCGCCCACGCGGTGGCCGGGATGATGGATGTCGTGTCGCGGCACCCGCGCCAGGGCCCCCCGCTGGTCGTCCTCGTGAACATCAGCGGGCACGGCCTGTTGGACATAGGTGCCTACAGCCGTTTCGCCGCCGGCGAGATCGAATCGGTGAAAGTGGACGAGGCCAGCCTGTCGAAGAGCCTGAGCGCCCTCGAAGAGTTCAACCAATCTATCGCGGAACCTGCGAAAGCAACGTGACTGCTGAGGACGGTGGCCCGGTCGTTGGCGACGGGCACAGATCACGTGGCGGCGAGGGAGCGGCGCCACGGCTGCGCTGCCGTCGACGTCGGCTAGAAGGTCGGGAGTAGGTCAGTCCTGAGCCGGGACGCTATCTGTTGGTCCATCGTAGGATCTCCCGTCTCGTGGGGGCTCCGCGCCTGGTGACCTGTCCCGCTGCGGCTCGATCAGCCCGAGGCGGGCAAGGTTGACTGTGGGCCAGAGGTTCCAGTGGGCCGGGCTTCTCCGGATGGCGGCGCTCACCTCGGCGACGCAGCCCCCGAATGCCGTCGCGGTTTCTCCCTCCAGCGGCATTGGCGCGGAGATCTCCCACACCTGGTGGCGGTAATCCGCCCCGCGGTACAGGAAACCCATGAGCACCGGCGCGCCGGTCAGCTGGGCAAGGGTCACGACCCCTGGCAACAGCTGGGCTCGGCGGCCGAGGAAGGGAACATCGACGGCGCGGGCCCGCTCGTTGTCCAGCGGTGGCGCGTCGATCGAGATCGACAACACCTCATTGGCGCGAAGTACGGCAGCTGCCTGCATCGCGACCTGGGGTCGGCCAGGCCATGGCTCGATGTTCGGCCGCTGCCGATAGCGCCGCACCGGTCTGGCGTAGACCGCTTCCCAGAACCACCGCTCAGCGGATGAGACGCCGACCCTAACGTTATATTTGACCCTGTAGTCATAGTTGTAGTTGTGGTCCCAGCGCCCGATGTGGGTGACGGGGAAGCCGCTGGCGTGCAGCACCGACAAGCCGCTGGCGTGGGAGCCGAAGTGGGCGGAGCACAGGATGGCTCCCTTGCCCGCCGCCAGTGCCGCCTCCAGGTGTTCCCGACCACGGATCTCGACCAGGCGCCGCAGGGGCCGTGCCCCGCGCCGCAGCCGCTTCACGTCAACCGGACTGCAGGAGGTGAGCCGGAACCAGTCCCGGACCACCTGCTGCGGCGCCGCCGGGCTAAGTTCGTCCCCCAGCACCAGCCGTACGTTACGTGTCAGCTCGGTGTGCTTCCCGGCCTGGCACCGGAAGAGCAAGTCGCCACGCCAGCATGCCATGCGGTAGCCCAGGGCAGCCGGCAGGCGGGCCAGGGCCGGCGCGACTGCCGCCCAGTAAGCCACGCCTTCTACACTGCGCAGCAACTTCCCCGCGGGGTTGTCACCCATGTACGGGCTCCTGCTGACCGGACGCACGGGCAGCTCGCGCTGACCGGCGTTCAGTGAGAAGTCCACGCCGTCCCTGCCGCAAGTCTGGCCTCCCCCGCCAGTTATGGCCTCCACCCGCAGCCAATCATAGTCTCCTCCCAGGTACCGGCCGAGGCCAGGATCGCCCGCCCACAAAGAGGTCCGTGTCTGCCAACGCCGGCCCGGCGCCAACCCTGCCGCCGTGGCCCTACGGTTTACTGCTTTGTTACCTGGATGTTGTTTGCGCCCGTTGTCAGCCTGAACCCACCGGACGGCTGTGAAGCAGATCATTCAGCCCATAATTGCTTCTGGATCGAATGGCCGGGCAATAACTGCCTAAGCCGCGGGTACAGGTCGGCAGTCAGTTACGCGAGTACTGCATAACGCGCTCATAGAGCGACTCCGCCGTAAGCCGGAGCGGCTTGTTGCGTTCGTCAAGGTACTCAGTCCGGCGTGCTTCCTTCGCGCGTTGGCGCTTCTCGCTGGGCAGAGCGACGCTCCGATGGTAATCCCACCCTGTCATCCTGGAATCCAGCTGACCCATCCACTCGACGGTCTGCCGAACCGAGCTCAGCGCGTCCTCAGTTGGCACAAACTCCTTAAAGGCCGTCCCATAGCGTGTGTTCACCATTCGGATAATGCTTGCGAGGTCCGATATAACCGTTGCAAAGGGCGCGACTACCGTCTTCTCGAGGTAAGGAGAAACGGCGGAATAAAACCGTATATAGCTGCGAAGACCCCACCGCATCGAGGCCTGCGGGTCCCTGACCATCAAGGATAGGATCGCTTCAGATGGCTCCCGTATCAGCACGATCGCCGGAACGTCAAGACGAGCCGCGCGCTTAATCTGAGCGGCGGCATGCAAGTGATGAGCAATCTCGATCTCGCGACCCTGGGCCAGCCGGAATGCCACGACCGCGAACGTGTTTCCCGAGCGCGGATATCCCTCTATCACGATCTCGGTTGTCCGGCTGACCCAGGGGCGGGGGTCTTCAGGTTCCTGCAGGGCCGGACGGAATCTGACAGTGGGTAGATAGATCGGAGTCACCTTCGACCAGTCCTGGACATACAGCCAGGCAAGGTGAACCAACCGGGGCTTCGGCACGGCCGTCGTCCCTTCCGCAACCGTGTTATCTCCAGATTGGAATAGTAAACGATGCACAGCATCAGACGGCGACGGGGGTCTCCTGTCGCGGACCTGCTGGTCCCGCTGGGGGACGCGATCGGCGCGCGTAACGCCCCGGCGGTGCACGTGTGTGCTGATGAGACCGGCTGGCCGGGTATTCGACCAGGTAGAAGGCAGTACGCCGCAGGCGCAGGCTGTGTTTGGGCAGGCGCTGGCCGTGATCGACGACTCCCGCCGTGGACAGCCGCGCGGCCTGGGCTGCCCCCGCGGCCAAGAAGGTCCTGGCCACCACGGCCGACGAAACCATCCCGGCTCCCCGAAGCGGCTACGGGCAGCGAAGTCACTGCACCAGTGGCCGTGGCGGCCCCGGCACGTGGCGCTCCATCCATGTTCGCGCGGTCTCCAGCACCGTTTTGGTCAGCTGCTTGAGCAGGCCGCCGGGGACCGTCAGCGAAGGCCCTGCTCCCGGGCCCGCCGCACCAGCTCCGCGGCGACCTGTTCCTGAGGGCTCCGCCCGGCTTGAGGGACCGCAGACGCTGAGCCGCAGGGACGCCGGCCGGGTGAACGCTAAGATCAATGTCGGCGAAGGGTGTCTCGTTGCGGGACGAATAGTGTCGAGCGATTGACGGGCCCTTGGCCACGACGTCAGGTATACGTGCGTTATGCAACCGGCGGTTGAGCTCAGCGCTAGCGGCCGCGATAACTTGGGACCGTACAGCCAGTGTGGAACGCAGCGGAGTCCAGCTGACGTAGCATGGCGTGGCACCGACCGTGGAGGTGCGTGGATGTACTTGGCAAGCAACGGACGGGCCGCTGTGCGACACTGCCCGGCAACTCAAGTTCCAGAGGCTAAGTATCGGGCCAGTGGTCACGATGCCAGCCGCCAGCGGGCATTCCCGGTTCGGTTGTCGGAGCGGGAATGCGGACATAGCATCCAGCCGGATACACCAACAGCTCGAGACGCGGACGCGTTGCCGCCGGGCGTTCCAACGAGGGTCTCCCTCGTCGCCCCCGGTTTCCCGCCACAACTCGGTGGCGTTGAAGTGGTTGTCGGACACCTGGCCGACGAGCTGCGCGGGCACGGCCATGAGGTGACGGTCTACACGCAGCGACCCCGTGGCTCCTCGTTTCCCATCTTGCATGACTACCCAGTGCGCCGGTTTGCCGACTGGATTGGCTCCCGGCAGTTTCCGGTCGCGCCCGGGCTCGCCCGCGCGCTGTGGCGAGACAGAGGACTGTTTGACGTCATCCACGCGCACAACTTCCATGCGGTGCCTGCGATGATGGCCGCCACCGTACCAAAGGTGCCGCTGGTGTTCACCCCGCATTTTCACGCCGTTGGCAATACCAGGGCCGCATCCGCCCTGCACACTGTGTACGACCCCTTGGCAACGCTCTTGTTTCGCCGCGCCGACAAGGTGACCTGCGTTTCCGTGGCAGAGTCCGAACTGCTGCTGCGATGTTATCCGTCCGTGGAACCTCGGCTGTCCATCATCCCGCTCGGCGTGGATACCGAGGCCCTCCTGGCGGCCGAACCCTTCGAGACCGATCGTCCGATCGTCCTGGTCGCTGGACGCCTGGAAGCCTACAAGCGCGTTGACACAGCTATACGGGCATTTGCGTCTATGCGTAAGGACGCACAACTGGTTGTCTGCGGAACAGGTTCACACCGGCCGGCGCTCGAGCGCCTTGCCCGGGAGCTGAGGATAGCCACCAGGGTCTCCTTTCGGGGTCCGGTCAGCGACGGAGAGCTGCGACGCTGGCAGCGCACGGCCACCTCAACACTGAGCCTGTCGGCAAGGGAGGCTTTCGGGCTAGTGCTCCTGGAGGCAGCCGCGGCGGGCAGCCGGGTGGTGGCTTCCGACATTCCTGCCCATGCCGAACTGGCGAACCGCGTGGGGGGGGTCGATGCCCGCATGGCTCTCGTGACGCCAGACGTGGCGGCCGTTGCAGCGGCGCTGGACCATCAGGTCGAGATGGGACGCCTGGCAACGCTGTCGGATCGAAGCTTTAGCTGGTCCACGATGGCTCGGAGGTTCGAGGCGATCTACCGGTCCGTGAGTTAATGTCGTGCGGTTGATCGAGTTGAGTGACCTGTACCCGCCTTCGATCGGCGGCCTGGAGCGCTTCGTGGCCCTGCTGTCCGAGGAGCTCGGCCGCCGCGGTCACGAGGTGCATGTGGTGACGAACGCGATTCCGGGCGCCCCGGCGGTGGAGAGGTCTGCCGGGGTGACCGTGCGCCGGCTTCCCCTGCTTTACCAGAGGCTGGCACCCATGCTGAGCCAAGATCGGACCCGGCCAAGACACCCGCCGACTCCCGACCCGCTGTTCCGGCGCCTGCTGGCCGAGGTCGTCCAAGAGGTCAAGCCGGACGTCATTCACGCCCACGGGTGGAGCGTCTTCTCCTGCCTGGCCCGGACCTTCCCGCGGACGCCCGTTATGGTGACCGCCCACGACTGCAGTCTGGCGTGTGCGAGAAAGTCGCTGGTACACAGGTCGGGTACCTCGTGCCCCGGTCCGTCCTGGCGGCAGTGCGGGCCATGTGCCAGCTCCCAGTACGGCCTGGCCAAGGGCAATGTCCTGGCGGCCGCGTCCCTGTCCAGTCTTCGTCTGCTCAAGAAGGTGGCCACGTTCACCGCGGTGAGCGACTATCTGGCGAACCGGCTGTCACCCATCATCGGCCAGGTTGCTGGCCAGCCGGTCCACACCCTGCATTCCTTCGTGCCCGATGGCCTATACGAGGGCGGCTGGCAGGCGGAGCGCCCGGGGTTTCTACCCACCGAAGACGGCTACCTGCTCTATGTCGGGCAACTATCCCGATTCAAGGGCGTGGACGTCCTCATCGACGCCTATCGACGGCTCCTATCCCCCCCGCCGCTGGTGATGCTCGGAACGCCAGATCCGACCTCTCCGGCTCCTCAGTCCCTCCCAGCTGGGGTCACGATGCGGACCAGCGTCGCGCACCGGAGCGTCATCGCTGCCATGGTGCGGGCTGCCTGCGTGGTAGTTCCGTCCGTGGGGCCTGACTCGCTCCCGATGACGGTCAGCGAAGCACAGAACTGCGGTGTCCCGGTGATCGCGTCCGCGGTCGGTGGGATACCTGAGCAGGTCCTCGACGGGCAGACCGGCTGGCTGGTCCCCGCAGCCGACGAACGGGCCCTGGCGGACCGACTCGCTCAGTTGCTCGCCAGCGGCGACCGGGCCCGGGCGATGGGACAGGCCGGGCGACTGCACGGGCGACAGTTCACCGCTGCCCACGGGACCGGCGTGTTCGAGGAGGCACTAGAGGCGATCTCGCAGACGGCCCGTTAGGTAGGCTGTGTCGTGGCGTGTACTTCGCCGATGCTTCAGCGGGCTGTGCAGAGGGGGGCCGATATTAGTCGTGCGCGTAGCGTTGGCCTGACGGGAGCAATACTCCTTGTGGCCTCCCTGAGCCTGGCCTTCGCGCTGGTCCAGTCTGCGCCGCACGGCTCTGCTAGGGGCTTCCGGCGGTCCGGAAGCCCCCTGGCGAGAGCTTCAGTCGAAGGCCAACGCAGTCAACGGTCGGGATCGGCAGTAGGGCCGAGAGTGCATCAGTTCCGCGGCACTGGCAAGGCGCAAGCCGCCGCTTCGAACCACCCGATGGAGGTAGCGGACTCAGCTGGCGTCTGCTGAGCAGCGCGTGGTCATGGCCGTATCCGTCTGCCTGACGGCGATCGACGGCTAAAGTTGCGGACGGGGTGCCGGCTACCCGTCCTGGAAAGTTAGGAGCGCGGTCAGCGTGACGTCCTCCTTGATCATCGGCTCCGGGCCAGCGGCCGCGGGGGTGGCGATAGCGCTCAGCCGCCATCGCGATGAGCAGATCACCGTTATCGACATTGGTGCGCGCCTGAGCGCGCACAAGAGGTCGATCGTCAACCGGCTGGCCTCGATTCCGAGCAGTGAATGGACCACCGGTGAGATCGCGGCCATCCGGCCAGAGACAGTCCGGTCGGGACGTCGCTCTCTGCCTGAAAAACGTTCGTACGGCTCGGATTACCCGTTCCGGGACGTCGGGCAACTCCGAGGCCTGCGCGCGGTTGAGGGCACCAACCGTTCAGTCATCTCGGGAGCCTACGGTGGCTTCAGCACGGTCTGGGGCGCACAGATCATGCCGCTCTCGGCGGCGATGTTCGCGGAGTGGCCGGTGAGCCTCGCCCAAATGGAGCCCCACTACCGCGCTATCCTTTCGCACATCCCCTTCACCGCTGAGCAGGACGACCTGGCCCGCGACTTCCCCCTGTTTGGTAAGCCGAAGCCACTCCCGCCCCTGCACCCGCGCACGACGATGGTGCTCGGAGCCTATGAGCGCCATCGAGACCGCATGAAGTCATTCGGGATCACGCTCGGGCACGCGCGCCTCGCAATGAATTCGGGTGACTGCATCTCCTGCGGGCTCTGCCTCACGGGCTGCCCGCATTCGCTCATATACTCGGCGTCGCAGACTTTCGATGAGCTAATCGCCCGGCGCCGAGTGGCCTATCACGACGGCCTGATCGCCTACCGCCTGAGCGAGTCAGGCGGCCGAGCGCGAGTCGAACGCATGGCAGGCGGAGGCCAATTCGGCGCGAACGTTCGAGGCGGACAGGATCTACGTCGCCTGTGGCGCATTCGGGACCACGCGGCTGGTCCTCGCGTCTCTCGAACGCTATGACCAGCCAGTCCTGCTCGAGGAGTCCGTGCAGTTCGTGCTGCCCGCGCTCTCAGCCAAAAGGACTCCCGACCCTCGGACGGTCAATAGCTTCACGCTGAATCAATTCAACATGGTCGTGTCACTTGATGATGCCGGGCAAAGCTTGTCGCAAGTGCACTTCTATTCCCCTGACCCGGCGTACCTCGATGCTATGCCTGGGCCATTGCGTACTCACGCCGCCCGCCCGGCCGCGCTCAAACTCCTGCGTCATATCACCCTGGGACTTGGTTACCTTCCGTCCTGGGCCTCTCCGCGGCTCCGCGGGGTCGTCCGGCGGCCGCAACGCCCGGATCTCCTACCTGGCTTCGAAATCGGGCCAGCGGACTCCCAGCCGGGCGACATCCCGATGCTCCGCGAAGTGTTGCGCCGTATGACCCGGGCGGCACCGTATCTGGATCTCCTGCCGGTCCGCGCGATGCAGTTCGTGTCCGCCAGCGGCAAGAGCTACCACTTCGGGGAAGCTTCCCCCATGCCCGGCTGAACGGCGGGGGGTACCTGAGTACCGACCGGGTGGGCCGCCTGAAGCCATGGCAGCGTATCCACCTCGTCGACGGCTCAGTCTTCCCGAGCATCCCGGCCAGCACCTTCACGCTCACTGTCATGGCGAACGCGCACCGCATCGCCGAGGATTCAGTGGTCTTGCGCGATGGCTAAGCGGGTCAGGGCCGTTGCCATCACCGGTGCCCGGGGTTACGTGGGATCGCTGCTGCGGAGGACGCTCGCGGCCGAGGGCTGGCAGGTTGTCAGCCTGGTGCGGCACGCTCCACCGGGTGGTACGGACACCGTGCCCTATGATCTCGCGCAGCCATCTGCGCCCGCCTTGCTGGATGGGATCGACACCCTCGTCCATTGCGCTTGGGACCTGTCCCTTACCCGTCCCGCCGACATCTGGGCGGTCAACGTACGTGGCACGGCCACGTTGCTGCGGCTCGCTGCGCGGGCCGGTGTACGGCGGGTCATTTTCGTCTCGTCGATGTCGGCCTATGAGGGAACGAGGCAGCTCTACGGGCGGGCCAAGCTTGAGTGCGAGTACATTGCCGCCGCTCTCGGCCAGGGCGTCGTCCGCCTCGGATTGGTCTACGGTCCCGGCTGGGGGGGCATGGCCGGCTCGCTGCGTAAGATGACGAGGCTGCCCGTCGTGCCGGTGGTTGCTGCACGGTCTCACCAGTACACAGTGCACGAAGAGGATGTCTCAACGGCCCTTGCCCGGCTGGTTTCCCTGCCCGAGATTCCGCTGGTCCCTCTCGGCATCGCCCATCCGGAGCCGGTAACATTCGACCGCCTGATCCAGGCGGTAGGCCGTACCGACGGGCGTGTACCACATCTCATGCCACTGCCGTGGCAGATCGCTTATGCGGCGCTCCGGACCGGGGAGATCGCCGGGGCACGTCTGCCCTTCCGCGCTGACTCATTGCTCGGGTTGGCCCGGCCAGCTCACGAAGTGCCGAACCAGGCTAAGACGAGAGAACTGGGACTGTCGTTCCGTCCGTTCTCGCTTTGAGCCGGGTCAGCCTCACTATCGGGTGGCTGGGCGCGCCGCACCGCGCGCAACCGGATCTCTCCGGCGAGATGCCCGAACCCGGCGAACCCCATCCCACCGATCATTGCCCCGACGCGAACGAGCCCATACACATCCCCACGAAAGGCCTGACGGATACCGGCCGGGACGGCCGTCTTCAGAGTCCGCCTGACAAAGGTCAGTTCCGCACCAAGATGCCCGGCGCCCTCCATGTTAGCAAACGCCTCAACCTTGCCCCGGTTGACGAAATAGCAGCGCCGCCAGAAATAGCGCCAGGTCGTTCGGGTGGCTGGCACGAAGTGACGAACGACGGCGCCGGGCTCGTAAAGGACCTGGTATTGAGCAAATGCGACCCGGTGACACATATCCATGTCGTCGTGGTCATCCGAGTGGAAGCCACCAATCTCTTGAAAGATAGAGTGTCGCACGGACATGTTGGCGCCAATCAGATGGGCCAGTGGCGCACGAGTCGATGGCAGGCCCTGATAGGCGCAACCGAAGACCCAGTCGAACTCGTGCGGAAACCAGCGAGGCCGCTGCCCCTCGTACACCGGCAGTGGCGCGCCACCAACGGCGCCCACGCCTGGGTCCTCATAAGGGGCGATCAGCCGTTCCAGCCAGTCGGCAGCGGCAGCCGCGTCGTCGTCGAGAAACGCGAGCACCTCCCCCCTCGCGACCTCGGCCGCGGTATTGCGGGCGGAGCCAAGGTGGCCGTCGTACCTATTTGCAAGCACGGTCAGCGGTATCGCCCAGGCCGGGCGGTCGGCCGCGAAATGCTGTTGGCTCTTTCGTAGCAGTTCTTTGTTATGGTCGATGCACAGGATGATCTCAGCTGGCCGCAAGGTCTGGGCTTCTGCTGAGGCGACGGCCTTCTGTATGAGTGCCCAGCGCTGCTGCGTGTATGCGCAGATGATGACTGAGACGGTCGGAGGCTTAGGCAACTCATCACTCCTTGGCAGTCCCGCAATCGGATTACCAGCGTACGACGGCGGGTGCCCGGGCGGGAGGTGTGACGGTAAAGCGCTGGCTCGCAGGATCAGAGGTCAACGGCACTTTCCTGCTGCTGCCGGAGAGCTAGATCCCCAGCAAGGTCCCGACGGGGCAAAAAACTGTAAGGGTCGGCCCGGGACCGCTTCCCGAACTCGCCGCGCGAGTCATCCCCGCAACGGGCTCTCCGCAAGTCCCGGTCGGGGCCGGTTCCTGATCCTCATGCCGCGCCCAGCGGCCAGGGTGACGGGATCACCGATCCCCGGTGGCGGTACCGGGTCGTGGTGACCAGCCCGGCGTTGAACAACGCCAGCTCCTGGCCCCCGCGCCACCATCCGCCGTCGCAGTAGCGGCGACGGAACTCCCTCCGCGAGATCCCCGGGTGCTTTCGGCGGCTCCACCCAACCACCCGGCGCCAGACGTAGGCGCTGAGGTACTGGAAGGTCGTGCTTGACACCCCCGGGCGGAAGAACGCCGTCCATTCCTCAAGCAGCGGGTTGAGTCGCGCCAGCAGGACATCCAGCGGCTGGTTCGTATCGACCTTGCGGCATCGCATCTTGACCTTCGCCATGGCGGCGCGCAGCGCCTTCTTTGACGGGTAGGTGTAGACGTAGTAGTGGTTCGTGCCCCGTTTGCGGTAGCGCTGGATGCGCCACCCAGGAAATCCAGGCCCTCGTCGATGTGCGTGATCAGGGTCTTTCCTCCGACAGGTGCAGCCCGATCCGGGCCAGCACCTGCGCGGCCTCCTCGCCGGGGGCCAGCGCGTCGTTCCTGGTGCCAGCGACCATGAGCGTCCAGTCGTCGGCATACCTCACCAGACGGTAGTTCGGCAGGCCCAGGCGGCGGCGAGTGGCCCGTTCCCAGGAAGTGGACGCCGGGCCCGCCGGAGCCCGGGCGAAGCGCTCGTCCAGGACCGACAGGGCGACGTTGCTGAGCAACGGCGACAAGATCGAACCCTGTGGAGTGGCGGTGTCAGTGTCGTTCAGCGCGCCGTCCTCGGTGAGGATGCCCGCCTTCAAGAAAGCCTTCACCAGCGCCAGGACGCATTTATCCCGACGCGAGCCCACACCCGGTCCATGAGGGCGGAATGCGAGATTTCCTCGAAGCAGGCCCGGATGTCGCCCTCGACGTCCCACTCATAGGAGTGGGACGTCAGGTGCCGCACCTCGGCCACCGCGTCATGGACCCGACGGCCGGGACGGAACCCGTAGGAACACGGGAGGAAACCCACCTCGAAGATCGGCTCCAGCATCAGTTTCAAGGACGCCTGGACCACCCAGTCGCCGATCGTGCTGATCCCCAGGCGATGGCGCCTGGCCGTGCCCGGCTTCGGGATCAGCCGCTCCCGCGGACGGCAGCGGGGAGAAACTGCGGTCCTTCAGCGAGTCCCGCAGCGCGCCGAGGAACTCCCGACGCCCCGCGCCTGAACGGATACGGCCGTATGGCCGTCCACCCCGGCGGTCTTCGCGCCCTTGTTGCCCCGCACCCGGCCCATGCCACAAGCAGGAACGCGGGATCGGCGACTAGGTTGAACAGGTCGCCGAACCGGCGATAAGGGTCATCAACGGCCCAGCGGTGCAGCTTGGCCTGGATCTCCAGGACCCGGCGCTCAGCCTGGTAAAAGGCGTACTCCAGCTCCGGATCGCCGGTATTCACCAGCGCCACTCTCGGCAGCCCAGCATCCTCCCTGCATGACTTGCTGGCCTCCTTCGCCATGCACGCGCCTCTCGCGCGCCCGGACTACTACGAGGCCTCCGCCCCGCCCGCGGCCATCAGCTGGCATCGGGCCTGCCCGCCGCCGGGCTGGAGACCGGCGGGGAGGGCAGCCGCGGACGGTTCCCACGTTCACTGCGCATCGTTCGGCCAGGCCGGCGTCCAGCTATACCTCGGCAGCATCACCACGCCTACGCCGCAGGCTTTCAGCGCGGCCTCCTCACCGTCTGCTAGAACTGGCTCCGGAGTTGACCCGCCTCCTGGAAGCAGGTTACGTACTGCATCCCGGCCCATATCCGCCAGATTTGAGCCGGAGGCACCGTTACGGGGCTTCAACCACTGATTCACTCGAGTTACGCCTTCTGACCTTGCTAGCCGGAACCGGGCCGTCTGGCGGTACCGGCCCGTCCCGACGTTGTCGAGGCTGCTCACGCCCCCCAGCGATCCCCGGATCAGGCTGCCTCCAGCTTCGCCAGACCGCTGCGACGGCCCGGCGGTGGCGCCCCTCCATCTCCACACGAATACACAGCGCCTCGTGGCGCACCCAGCAGCTGATGCCACTCCCGGCCGCTGCGGGCCAACCGGGACATCTCGATGCCCACATGATCCAGCCCACCTCTGACACCAGCCGCTGGAAGCCGGGCCTGGCATCAGCCTCCGACGCGGAATGCCCGAGATCACCATCGATCACCAGCACCCCTCGACGTCGCCCAGCCCAGGGCAGATCCCGTCCCGCCCAGGGCTGATCCCGTCCCGCCCAGGGCTGATCCCGTCCCGCCCAGGGCTGATCCCGTCCCGCCCAGGGCTGATCCCGTCCCGCCAGCCCATACTGCAGCCGTGTAGACTCCCCGTGGTCGGCCACCTGAGCTGCGGTGGGCTGGCGGACATACACCACCGCCAGGCGGTCACGATGCCAGAGCCCGATCTTGCCCTCCAGCCGCCCCACCGGCTTAGCCGGTGCGCTCACCCCGCTCACCCCCACCCAGGCTGCCGCTGGCCATACACTGAGCCGCTCCAAGATCAGGATGAAAAGCGTTCACTAAATGAGCCAGCTCGGTTGCAATGCTGACGGCCGCCCACTTGTCGCAAGGTACTCAGAGATATGATCTCGGCAGGCGGTGCGGCACGCGTAACCGACAGAATAGAGTAAGCAGGGGGAGTTAGAATGAAGAAAGCTGTGCTCACAACTAGTTGGGACGACGGTCACAGGTATGATGTGAGGCTGGCACGGATGCTTAAGGAGCACGGACTCAAGGCGACGTTTTACGTGGCACCTGAGAATCAAGAGTTCGCGAAGAAGGATCTGCTATCTTTGCCGGAGATCAGAGATCTAAGTCAGGATTTTGAGATTGGTGCTCATTCGATGACGCATCGTCGGCTGCCTGCCATCTCTGAACAGGAGGCAGCGAGGGAGATAATCGAGTCGAAGGCAGTGCTAGAGCAGGTTGTCGGCAAGGAGATCAAGGTTTTTTGTTATCCAGGCGGCGCCTATACCAAGTTGCATGCACAGCTGGTCAAGGGCGCTGGCTACCGATATGCGCGCACAGTGGCCAGGTACACATTTACAGTGGACGATCCCTACGAGGCCGGCACTTCTTTGCACGTGTATAACCACGGGTTCGGGCTCGACCTATGGCAGATTGCTCGTTTTGTGAAGTTCCAGCCCATAAGAGTCCTGCGCTGCCTCGAATGGGACGTTTTGGCAAAAACCATGTTCGATCAGGTCATACAGGAAGGCGGCATATACCATATTTGGGGTCATAGCTGGGAAATTGATGAACACGATGACTGGGAACGCCTAGAAAACGTGTTTCGTTACATTAGTGCAAACCCGAAAGTTAGCTACGTCACGAATGGAGAGCTTGAGGCCTATTCATAGGTCAGCGTACGGCCCTGCGCCTTATCCCAGCCGAGGGCGACCGGGTCGTAAGCCCGCTCGACGTAGATCTGGTGCCAGAGCGAGAACACGATGAGCAGCCAGATGTGGCGCTCGTTCACGGCAGGGTCACCGGCCCTGAGGCGAGGGCACAGATGGCGGCGGAGTCGATACCGCCGGACAGGAAAGCGCCGAGCGGGGCGTCGCTGCGCAGGTGCACGGAGACCGAGTCGCGCATCACGTCCAGGATGGCCCACGGGGTGCCGTCGCTGGGGGTGCGGGCCGGCCGCAGGTCAGCGCACCAGTAGCGGTAGACGTCCAGCGCTTCTCCGGGCCGGGCGATCATGGCGTGGCCGGGCAGCAGCACCTATACCGGTGGGATCAGGGTGCCGGGCGGCGGGACGTACTGGAAGGACAAGTACCGGCGCAGCGCGTCGGGGTCGAGGTTGCACAGTAAGCCCGGGTCCGCGAGGGCCTTGCGCTCGGACGCGAACCGCAGCAGCCGCTGGGGCCCGGCTCGCGGCCGGCCACCGCGGACGGTGGCCGCGGAACCCGGCCGGCCTGGGCAGCGTCGCCGCTTCGGCCCGCTGCGCGCCGGCCGCCTCCCGCTGGCCGGTGGCGGGGGGTGAACCAGTCGTCCGGACCGAACGGCGGGACGCCGTCACCGGGACCCGGGACGGGCCCGCCAGCAGCGGCGCCAGGCCCCCGGAAGGGGTCATCCGCGCCAGGCCGGGGGTCAACGCTGTAGTAGAACGGCTTGATGCCGAACCAGTCCCGGGCACAGAACAGCTCGCGCGTCCAGCTGTTCCAGATGGCGAAGACGAACATGCTGCGGAGCCGGTGCACGACGTCCTTGCCGACCCGGGCGTAGGTCTCGAGCAAGACCTCGGAGTCGGAGCTCGACCTCAACACCACGTCCCGCTCCCGCAGTTCGGCGCCCAGCTCGACGTAGTTGTAGATCTCGCCGTTGAAGACCATCCAGTAGCGGCCGTCGGCGGACCGCATCGGCTGATGGCCAGCCTGCGACAGGTCGATGATGGCCAGCCGCTTGTAGCCCAGAGCGACATCATGGTCGGAGTAGAAGCCCTCGTCATCAAGCCCACGGTGGGCGATGCGCTGAGTCGCGCTCGCCACCCAGGCCTGATCGGGGTCGGCGTCGATGGCCGATGCCAGGCAGCCGACGATTCCGCACCCGCACGTCCCTCGTGTCCGTACGTTTCTGGGCGCTGATCCTACGGTGGCAATGCCGCGTAGTTAAGGGTCTGGTGCGGTTGTCGAGGATGTGCCGGGAGGCGGCGTGTTGAGCCGGTAGGTGCCGCAGCCGGTGCGGGTGAAGAAGCGGAGCCGGGCCCGTTCGCGGAGCTGGCTGAGCATGGTGCGGGGCTTGACGCCAAGCATGATGGCGAGTTCGTGGCCACTCCAGTCGCGTGGGGGCTGGCTGGTGACGAGGGCGGTGATCCGCTGGCGGCGGTCTGCTCCGCCAGTTATGCCGCCGGTTCGCCGCCGCCCAGTGGGAGATCAATGGCGGCCAGCACGCCCCGGTGATCGGTGCCAGGTATCCGGATGGTCCGCACCTCGCGCACCGTGGCTCCGGCCCGCGATACCAGTACATGGTCCAGGCGCATGATGGGCAGCGTTCTCCGGGACCTCAGCCAGTCCCGGAACCGCGGTTGATCCGCGTTGACGCGAGCGTCCAGGGTGGTGGGCCAGGTGAATCCGGGCCAGGGCCGGCGCCGGGCAGCGTCCGCGCAATCCAGGAACCCCGCGGCGAGAACATCCCGGAACGGCCGGTGGTCTCGGCTGGCGTTGAAGTCCCCAGCTACTATCTGCGGCCCTGGCACACCGGCCAGCCCCGAACCTAGCAGCGCCAGCTCGCTCTGCCACTGAATCGCGCGTCCCTTGGTCGGAGCTTTCGCATGCAGTAGAGCGAGCGTCACTGACAGGCCGTCCGCCAGATCGACGCGGGCCCGGGGAGCCGCTGCCGCCAGGCCTGGCAGCGGCGGCAGCGGGTGCAGCGGCCAGCGTGCCCACAGGCCCGCGCCCGCCGAGCCAAGCCGCGGATCGAGGTGGGCAGACGGTAGCACCTCCGTTAGGCCGGCCTCTGCCAGACGATTCACCAGGCGCGCGGTTAGCTCCTGAACAGCCAGTACGTCCACGTCATGCCGCCGCAGGGTACGCAGCACTGCGCCCGGATCGGCCCAGCCACCCCGGACGTTCACCGTAAATACGCGGAGGGTGAGCACCTCCGCGGCCGGGCCGGATCGGCCCGCGGCCCGGTGGCCCCGCGGCCGGGGCGGGGGAAGCTGCCAGGCCAGGAGCATCGCGGCGGGCAGCGCGAGGAGGACCGTCAGCCACCAAGCTGTAGTCGCGGCGATGACCACTGCGGCGACGGCGGGAAGCACCGCCACCGGGGCCAGGGCCGCCAGTTGCGGACCAGGCCTGGGCGGATGCCCACCGGTCATCCGGGCCAGCAGCGAGGGGAAGGCCAGGGCGGTGAGGATCAGGGCCGCCACCCCACTCACGCCGAGCCTCACCTCAATCGTGCCGGGCCTCGATGGGACCGGGTCCGGTCCGCGCCGGGTTAGCAGCATAACCTGCGCCCGTGGCCAGGCCAGGCACATAGCGTGCACGCCGGACGGCGTGCCGCTGATACGTATCCGCCACCTCCGCACACCAGGAGCCGGCATTTCCCGGTGATCAATACGAGAATTGCGCGGAGAAGGGGACGGCTGGCCGAACCGGTAGGAGCGGCCGCGGACGGGCATAACTGCAGTCAAGGCGGCTAGTGCTCGTTTTCGCTCGCTGGCTCCGGATATGAATTACTATAGGGTTTAGTAACTTAACCTTTACTCGCCTGAGGCTCTGCGAAGATCGCGGGTACAGCTGATACAAGGTCGCTGGCCCGAACTGTGCAGAACTCCACCGGCCTGCCCGGTCTGGTGGCAGACCCCGAGACGAGGTTGAGAACGTGCTGGAGGGGGGGCAGTCGCGCCGGAAACGGCTGTGCGTTTGCGGGCACGACCGCCACGCTCACCAGCACTACCGGCGTGGCACCGACTGCTCGCTCTGCGACTGTCCGCGCTGGCGTCCATGGCGAAGCGTGCGCGGGCTGCTGGGCCGCCGGACCTCTGACTCAGCCGGTCCTGCCGACGGCAGGCCGCAGTGACCTGGTAGCACTAACCCGGATAACTAGCCCGGGGGCCGGTGTACACCGAGAGCGATGGTTAGACGTCTCTCAGTTAGGCAGTGGGGCGCGGCTGGGGGCGGGTCAGGCCGGGGGCTCGCGCAGCCGGCCCAGGTAGTCCCGGACGGCGGCACGTCCCCGGGCCGGTGGCCGCCCGGCCATCCGCTCAGCGTCCTTGGCCGTCGACATGACGACCGCGGTGGTGTGGCCGATCCTGACCTTGTCGCGATTCTGCAGGCGCTGGGCCGCGAGGATGCGGCGCCCGTTGAGCCAGGTGCCGTTGGTCGAGCCGAGGTCTTCGACGTACCAGAGCTCGTGCGCGATATAGAACCGGGCGTGCTGGCCCGAGGCGAATTCGTCGTCGATGACGAGCGTCCCCTGGCGGCCGGCGGTGAACTCGGTGTAGAAGATGTGCTGCTCATCTCCGGTCTGCAGGATCAGGGTCTGGGTGGGAACGGACTCGGCGATGGTCATGCCCGATTTCCCGGCGACCGCGGTCACGGCGGCCCGCCACGCCTTCCGCTCGGCCTCGGTCGCGTCTTCCCAGGGTGGGAGGTCTCCCGGGTAGCTGCCGCGGTGTGCTTCGTACGCGGTGTGAGCGAGGTTGTCGATGCTGGTCACATCTTGATAATGGCAGAGAGCAGCCTCGATCGGTGATGCTCACAGTCGGCCGGACCGAGCGGCTGGGCCAGTCGGCGAGCAGGTGGCGGAAGTAGGAGGCGGGCTCGGCCAGGAAGCGCCGCCAGGCGCCGACGATGTGCAGCTCCTCCCACCGGGCCGGGCGCATGTCCCAATCGCCCAGCTCGAGGATGGTCGCGCCGGGAACGGCGGCGACGATAGGCGAATGGGTGGCGATGACCGCCTGGGATCCGGCCTGGGCGAGGTCATGGAGCAGAGCCACCAGCCCCAGGCAGGACGTGAACGACAGCGGGGCGTCGGGCTCGTCCATGAGGTAGAAGCCGGGCTGATTTACCCGGGTGCGCAGGATTTCCAGGAAGCCCTCCCCGTGGCTCAGCTCATGGAACCGTTCCGGCCCCCGGCCCGGGTTTTCTTCCAGGTAGCTGTAGAAGCCGTGCATCGTGTCGGCGCGTAGCAAGTAGGACCAGTGCGGCCGGACCGCGCCGCGCTCGATCGTCAGTTTGGTGCCCAGGTGAGGTTCGCTGTCGCGAGGCATGAACAGCCGGGCCTGGGCTGACCCGCCGCGCGGATTGAGCCCGCAGGCCTCGGCCAGCGTCTCGACCACGGTGGATTTGCCGGTGCCGTTCTCGCCGACGAGCATGGTCAGGCCAGCCGACAGCTCCAGGCCCTCGCTGAGGATCTGCTCCACGGCCGGGATCGTCGCAGGCCAGCTGGATGTATCGACCAGGTAACCCGGGTCGAGCCGGACAGAACGGACCGCCCGGCCGTCCGTCTCCCATCCCGTACTGCCGCTCCTGGCCACCTGTCCATCATGTCGCGCGGGCCCAGGGCGCGGTTGCCAGCGCGCCATAGCATGGCGGCCGGAGAAGGAGAGCCGTCATGCTCGCGACTACCGATACTGGCTTCATCGAAATGCGGATCACCAAGGTGGTCGGCTTCGGGCCACCGCTGGCCGAGGGCTACTTCTGGTGCGTTGTGCTGGATGGCCTGTCTGGGGACAGCCCTCTGGTCATCGAGATCGGGGAGATGGAGTCGCTCAGCCTGGGTGCCGCCCTGCAGGGCTGGGAGTTCGCCCGCCCGATGACCTATCAGCTCACCGCCGCACTGATCCGCAGCCTGGGGGGTCATCTCCGCCAGGTGCGGATCGACCGCCTGGTCGAGGGCTCCTACGCCGCGACGGTCGAGATCGAGGGGCCGCTGGGACCCCAGTCTGTGGATGCACGCGCCAGCGATGCACTGAATCTGGCTGCGATCACCAGCGCTCCCGTCTTCGTCAGCCCGGACGTGGCGGCCGACGGCGACCGGCGGCGGGCGGAGGACTCGGCCACCGGCCGGCTGTTGAGCCTCGCTGTGACCACTCCGCCGGCGAGGCTCATGAGGGAGAAGCCCCAGACCCCCTGACCCCTACTGGGCGGAGGGTGTGGGATTCGAACCCACGAGGACACTTGCGCGCCCTAGCGGTTTTCAAGACCGCCGCCATCGGCCACTAGGCGAACCCTCCGCGGACAACCATAGCGCCCACCCGCCCACTCCATGATCGCGGTGCTTTTGGTCAGCGCGGTACATGGTGGGCGCCGGGACGCCCAGAACGCACCGCACCGACCAAATGCACCGCACTGATGCCGAAGCCGGGGTGCGCCGGCGGCGGGGGTTCGCCTACGGGGCGTAGTGAGTAGGCTCACCAGGAAGGAAGTAAGGAGGCGGGATGCTGCCCCGGTTCGGCTGGCAGGCGGTCCTGACGCAATGGGAGTTCGCGCCCATCGTCACGGCGCTGACCGCGATTGCGGCCCTGCTGTACGTCTGGGGCGTGTGGCGGGTGCACCGCCGCCACCCGGCCCGGCCGTGGCCGCTGTGGCGCACCGCCTTCTTCCTGGGTGGCCTGGTCGTGGTCGTGCTGGCCACGCAGAGCGGTATCGGCGCCTACGACGACGTGCTGTTCTGGGATCACATGGTCCAGCACCTGATGCTGATCATGATCGCGCCGCCCATGCTGGTGGTCGGGCAGCCGGTCACCCTGCTGCTGCACGCCAGCCGGAACCCGCTGCACACCTGGACGAAACGGGTCATCCGGTCCCGGGTGGTCACCTTCCTCACCTGGCCACCCTTCGGGCTGGTGGCCTACGCCGTCACGATCGTGGCCACGCACCTCACCGGCCTGACCACGTACGTGCTCACCCACCCACTGGCCCATGACGCCGAGCACGCCCTGTATCTGGTGGTCGGGTACCTGTTCTTCCTGCCGATCCTGGGCCGGGAGCCGATCCGCTGGCGGCTGTCCTACCCGATCCGGTTCCTGCTGCTGGCCCTGGCGATGCCGGTGGACACGTTCAGCGGGCTGATCCTGGCCAACTCGGCCACCCCGATCAAGGGCGGCGACGAACTGCCGCCGCCCGGGTCACCCGGGCCGATCCAGGATGTGCACTGGGCCGGGGCGGTCATGTGGATCGGCGGAGACGCGATCATGTTCGGCTTCATGATGCTCGTGTACCTCACGTGGGCGCGGTCGGACCGCCCGGGCGTACGCAACCGGGGCTGGCTGGAAACCGTGCGCACCGCGAACTTCGATGCCCTGGTCGGCAGGCCAGGCCAGGCCAGCGCCGCCCAGACCGGCCCAGGCCCCCCAGACCGCCCAGACCGGCCAGGCCGCCGGGGCGGCCGGAGCCGGGCAGGCCGTGGCCGATACCGGTGCGCCCCAGGGCGGCCCCGGCGGGCCGGGGGGCCAGGCCGCGCCGGCCCTCGCGGCGGCCCGCGGCAACATCGACGACGACGAGCACCTCGACGCCTACAACGCCTACCTGGCCCGGCTGAACCAGGCCGAGCGCCGCCCCGGCCAATAATCGCGTATACCGGCCATTTCGGGTCCTGGCCGGGAGGACCAGCGGGACGATTAGTCCGCGGGCTACAGCGTGCGTTAAGGAAATCTTAGATTTTCTGAACCCAGTACGCGCCACGCTCGTGACAAGGGGTGCGGCGCGTTGAGTGGGGCGTTCGCTGCGCGGTTTTTCCTGCTCTCCCGCCGTGCACCATGGCGCCCAGGTTCTGGACCGCCGTGGACCAGGGGAAAGGGGAGCGGGACATGTCCATCATCCATCGTGCCGCCGTGGCGTCGGCCGCATCCGTTGCGGCCGTCGCGGCGACAGCGTTTGTGCTGGCGCCTGTTGCAGGGGCGCAGGCGCGGGCCAGTGCTCACCCGATGGGGCACCACGGATCATTCATCGGCCGCTTTCACATGCGCACCACTATCGCCTCAACCGTGCCGAAGAACGGCGACGTTAACCCCTATGGGGTGGTAGTAGTCAACCGCAGCCAGGGGCTGCTCCAACAAGGAAACGTCCTGGTCAGCAACTTCAACAACGCCAAGAACCTGCAGGGCACCGGGCGGACCATCGTCCAGGTGTCGCCCGGCGGGACCGTCACCCAGTTCGCCAAGATCCGTCCCAGCCACCTGCCCGGTGCCTGCCCCGGCGGGATCGGGCTGACCACCGCGCTGTCGCTGCTCCCCGGCGGCTGGGTGGTGGTCGGCAGCCTGCCCACCACCGACGGCATGTCCGCCACGGCCCAGGCTGGCTGCCTGATCGTGCTGGACAAATGGGGTCACGTGCGGGAAACCATCGCCGGTAATGGCATCAATGGCCCGTGGGACATGACCTCAGTGAGCTTCCACCATGTCGCGCAGCTATTCGTCACCAACGTGCTAAACGGCACGGTCGCGGCGAACGGCAAGGTCGTGCACCAGGGCACCGTGCTGCGGCTCACGCTGCGCCTGAACGGCTTCAGCCCGCCGCAGCTGCAGTCGGTGACCACGATCGGCTCCGGCTTTGCCGAGCGCACCGACCCGGCCGCGCTGGTGGTCGGGCCGACCGGGGTAGGGCTGAACCGGCACGGCACCCTGTTCGTCGCGGACAGCGTCGCGAACCGGATCGCCGCGATCCCGGGCGCGCCGTTCCGCGGCACCAGCGCCGGCCGGGGTTTCCTGGTCACCAGGGGAGGCGCGCTGAACACGCCGCTCGGGCTCACCATCGCCCCGAACGGCAACGTGCTCACCGTCAACGCCGGTGACGGCCGGATCGTCGAGACCAACCGGTTCGGCCAGCAGGTCGCGGCCAAGTTCCTCGACCGGTCCGGCATGCCGCCTGGTGCGGGCGCGCTGTTCGGCCTGGCCGTGGCCCCGTTCGGGACCGGCGTGTACTACGTGGACGACGCGGTGAACACGCTGCGCCTGCTGCATTGAGATGTGGAACCCCGCGCGGGGTTCCTGAGCCCCAGAGAGGGGGGCCAACTGGCCCGGGACACCGGGTCAGTTGGTCTCAAGGCCGAGTCAGCTGATTCCGAGAGGGCGGGCTACGGGTTAGCTGGCAAAGGTGGGAAGCGCTGCCGGCTGCTGCCGGCAGCGCTTCCTGCGTTCGCGACACGCCGGCCGCGCTTTCTACCTGAATCTAGGGATCCCGCTAGACCCGCGCATAGGCTGCTAGGCCGTGGACCCAGTACGGAATCCTTACGCCCCGGGGGCCGGGCAGCGGCCGCCCGAACTGGCCGGCCGGGACCGCGAGCTCAGCCAGTTCGAGGTCGTGCTGGAACGGATCGCCCGCGGCCGGCCCGAGCGCAGCATGGTGCTCACCGGGCTGCGCGGGGTGGGCAAGACCGTGCTGCTCAACTCGTTCCGCTCGATGGCCCTGCAGCGGCTGTGGGGGACGGGCAAGATCGAAGCCCGGCCGGAGCAGTCCATCCGCCGGCCGGTCGCGAACGCGCTGCACATGGCGGTGCGGGAACTGGCGCCGCGGCATCGCGCCCCGGACCGGATCGAGAACTTCCTCGCCGTGCTCAAGGCGTTCGCCGCCCGCGACCCGAAGGCGGGCAAGGGGGCGCTCACCCCGAACCTCGGCATCGACGTGCCCGCCGCCCGCGGCCGGGCCGATTCCGGGGATCTCGAGATCGACCTGATGGAACTGCTCACCGACGCCGCGTCGGTAGCCGCCGATCTCAGCGTGGGCATCGCGCTGTTCATCGACGAGATGCAGGACGTGCCCGCGGTCGACATCTCCGCGCTGTGCGCCGCCACCCACGAGCTGTCCCAGAACGGCGGCCCGCTGATCGTGGTCGGGGCCGGCCTGCCGCATCTGCCGTCCGTTCTGTCCGCCAGCAAGAGCTATTCAGAACGCTTGTTCCGGTACGTGTCCATCGACCGGCTCGGCCGGGCCGCGGCGGATCTGGCGTTGCTCGCGCCAGCGCAGCGGGAAGGAGCCGATTTCGAGCCGGCGGCGCTCGACGCGCTCTACCAGGCGGCCGACGGGTACCCGTACTTCGTCCAGGCGTACGGCAAGGTCACCTGGGATGTCGCCGCGGCCAGCCCGGTGACGGCCAGCGATGTCGCGGTGGCCAGCCCGCAGGCCGAGGGCGAGCTGGCGGTCGGCTTCTTCGGCAGCCGTTATGAGCGGGCCACCCCGGCCGAGCGCGAGTACATGCGGGCCATGGCCATGCTGGGCGACGACCCGGTGCCGACCGCCCAGGTCGCCGACGAGCTGGGCCGCAAGCCGTCCAGCGTGTCGCCGGCCCGGGACGGGCTGATCAAGAAGGGCCTGATCTACAGCTCGGAGCGAGGGCTGATCGCGTTTACCGTCCCGCACTTCGGGCGGTTCCTGCGTGCGCAGCCGGTCTGAGAGGGAAGGCCGGGCGGGCTCCGGCGGCCGCTGTCTGGCTGGCTATACGGCTCTCTACGGCGGTGGCTAGACCAAGGTAGATAACCGCATAACGCCGTGCTGGGAGCCGGGCGCACGCCGGGGCCGTAGCCAAACTGCGGATCGACGCCGGCCTGCTCGAAGGGTGACGTTTCGCCGCCGGGCATGACACGATCCGAGCAGGACCATGCGGGCCCGTGCGGCCCGCGCCGGGGCGACTGCGAGGAGGCGGCCCGTGCTCAGCACGATGATGGACGTGCCCCTGACCGTAACCGCGCTGATGCGGTACGGCACTTCGTTCTATGGGGACAGTGAGGTCGTCACGGCCATGGCGGACGGCGTGCGCCGCCAGTCCTACGCGCAGACCGGGGCCCGCGCCGCCCGGCTGGCCAACGCGCTGCGCGAACTCGGCGTGGATGGTGACCAGCGGGTCGGCACGCTGCTCTGGAACAACGCCGAGCACCTGGAGGCCTACCTGGCCGTTCCCTCGATGGGCGCGGTCCTGCACACGCTCAACCTCCGGCTCGACCCGGCGCAGATCGGCTACATCGCCAATCACGCCGGGGACCAGGTGATCATCACCGAGCCCACCCTGGTCCCGCTGCTGGCCCAGGTGCTGCCGCACCTGACGACGGTCCGGCACATCGTGCTGACCGGGCCCCCAGGGGGCGAGACGGCCGACGCGCTGGTCGGCGCGGGTCACGAGGTCCACCTGTACGAAGAACTGCTCGGGGCCGCCCCGGACACGTTCAGCTGGCCGGAGATCGACGAGCGGTCCGCCGCCGCCATGTGCTATACGAGCGGCACGACCGGGATGCCCAAGGGCGTGGTGTACAGCCACCGGTCCACCTACCTGCACTCGATGGGGGTCTGCCTGGGCAACGTGTTCGCCCTGTCCGACCAGGACCGGGTGCTCCCGGTGGTGCCCATGTTCCACGCCAACGCGTGGGGGCTGGCCTACGCGTCGGTGCTGTCCGGCGCGGACCTGATCATGCCGGACCGGTTCCTGCAGCCCGAGCCGCTGGTCCGGCTGATCGAGGCCGAACGGCCGACGATCGCCGGGGCCGTGCCGACGATCTGGAGCGGGCTGCTCCAGTACGTCCGGGCGCACGGCGGCGACCTGTCCTCGCTGCGCCTGGTGCCGTGCGGCGGCTCGGCCGTGCCGCACGCGCTGATGGAGGCGTTCGAGACGGAACTCGGTGTGCGGATCCTGCACGCCTGGGGGATGACCGAGACCTCCCCGCTGGGCAGCGTGGCCCGCGAGCCGCGCGGGGTGACCGGGGAGGAGGCCTGGCACTACCGGGACACCCAGGGCCGGCTGTTCTGCACGGTCGAGGGGCGCCTGGTCGGCGGCGCCAGCGAGGTGCTGCCGAACGACGGCGTGGCGGTCGGCGAGGTCCAGGTCCGCGGCCCGTGGATCACCGGGTCGTACTACAAGGACGACGACCCGGCCAAGTTCGACAATGGGTGGCTGCGCACCGGCGATGTCGGGACCATCGACCGGCTCGGCTACGTCACGCTCACCGACCGGGCCAAGGATGTGATCAAGTCCGGTGGTGAGTGGATCTCCTCGATGGAGCTGGAGAACGCGCTCATGGCCCACCCGGACGTCAGCGAGGCGGCCGTCATCGGGGTGCCCGACGAGAAGTGGAGCGAGCGCCCGCTGGCCGCGGTCGTGGTCCGCGAGGGCGCCACGGTGACCCCGGAGGAACTCAAGGCGTTCCTGGCCGAGCGGGTGCCCCGCTGGCAGCTCCCCGAGCGCTGGTCGTTCATTGACGAGGTGCCCAAGACCAGCGTGGGCAAGTTCGCGAAGACCCGGATGCGGGAGGCCTACGCCAACGGCGACTACAAGGTGACCGAGGTGCGCTGAGGTCCCGGGGGCCACCCGGCGCGCGAGGGCTCCCGGTGGGGGCCGCCCCCGGGTTGGCATAGTGCTTTGGCACGGCTGGCGGCGGCCCGGTACGCTGATGCGGACCGTTCCGGTCAACGGGAGGCTTCGCCTAGTCCGGTCTATGGCGCCGCACTGCTAATGCGGTTAGGGTTTACCGCCCTTCCGGGGTTCAAATCCCCGAGCCTCCGCCCCGTGAGCAGCGGCTCCCCAGGTGGCTCAGCACCCAGGGAGACCGCTGCTTTTGCGGCCCCGGCCCGGTTATCTGGCCGCGGGGCTGGCCAAGACCGGCATGGGGCAGGACGATGGGCCCAGTTCTGTAAACCGATGCGGTGCGCCGCGCGTCGCAAAGGAATCCTGTCAGGGCAGAAGTGGGGGGACAGGCCATGAGCCTGGCAGCACTGGCCAACAGCGGCATCCTCAGCCTGGCCGCGGCCTTCTGGGTGGTCGCCGAGCTGGTCTGGGCGCTGTGGCCGGGTGCCTGGAAAACCCCGGACGAGCCGGAAGTGGCCCCGGCCGCCGGGCCGGACAGCGCGACCCCTGGGGACCCCACCCGGTGGAAAGCCTGGGGCATGACCGGGGTCATCGCGAAACTCGGCAGCAGCCGCGGTGGGGAGTTCGCGGCCCTGTCCTGGGAGTGGATCATGCGGGCCGACGGGCAGGTGTCCTACCGGCTGGCCGCCGTGGACGGCCACCGCGAACACAACCCATGGATGGATGTCACCCGGCTGCCCGCCACCGAATCCCGGCTGCTGCGCCACGACCGCGCGCTCGCCGTGTCCCGGCTGGCCGAACTGGCCCGGCAGCGCGGGCACGAGGTTGACAGGCGGCTGAACTGAGGCTCGTGAGCGGCTCAGGCCGCCGCGATGAGCACGATCACCAGCAGGACCAGCAGCGCGAGTACGATCGCGCTCATCATTGGGTCGGAATTAGCCGTATTCCCGTGCTGCCCGGCCATGGCCACCTGTCCTCTCCGGCCAGCGCGCCACGCTGCGCCTGTGCTGCACTCCTACCCGGGCGGGCCGTTGCCCGCACGTCCGCCGGTCATCTCGGCTGTGAATAGTGCACTAGCTGCTCTTGAGTGCGTGGCCCGGCCTGGCCCGTGACAGCCGTCCGCGTCCGCGCGCCAGCCAGCGGGCCATGGTGAGAAGCTCACCTCATGACTACGCCAAACCATTACCAGGAAGCCGAGCACGTGCTCAGATGGGCCCAGGCGGGCGTCACCGAGAGCCAGCACGACCTGGCCAAGGGCCAGTTGCACGCGCTGATGGCTATCGCCGATGACCTGCGGGCGATCCGTAACGAGCTGACGACGATCCGCGAGATGATAGCGCAGCGCGACGCTGGGGGATGAGCCCTGACCCAGGTGCACCGGACGGTCCCGGCAGGCGTCTCTTATGCGTCAGGCGGACATGGAGGACCGGATGCGATACCAGGCGAGCGCGATGGCGGCGGCCGCCGCGGCTGCTGGGCTCACCATGGTGGCGTGCTCGTCGGGTGGCGGGGCGGCGGCGGGCCCGTCGGCCAGCGTGGCCAAAGCGAGCGCCCGTCCCACGGTCCCCCTCGGGGAGCCGCACACGGTAGCCGCGGTCCGGTCGGATGCGAACGACTACCTCTCGCTGTACTCCGCAGGCCAGTACGCCATCACCTACCAGATGCTCAGCGCCCCCGCGCGCCAGGCCATCAGCGAGCAGGCCTGGGTGGCGGTGCACAAGGGCTGCCCCGGCGCGGGGCGGGCCTACCGGATCACCCGGGTGGTGGTGACCGGCAGGACAGCGGTGGTGACCGCGGCACTCCCGGTCGCCGGGAAGCCGGCCAGCCAGACCGAGACGCTCGTCTACGCCAACGGGCAGTGGGGGTTCTCCCCCCGCGACCTGAGCCTGTACCAGCACGGCAGCGTGGCCGCGGACGTGGCCGCGGTGCACGCCCAGGGGCACTGCGCCGCCTAAGGCAAGCCCGGCCTAGGCCACGTCCCCGTCCCCCGGGCGCCACCGGGGATCCGGCCGGTCGATGTTCCAGTGGTGCCCGACCGTGGGCAGCCACCGGACGTGCTCGTCGCCCACCGGCTGGACGATGAAGCGGCTGATCATCCCCTGGCCACCTTCGTAGTCGCCGTAGAACACGTTGACCGTAAGCGGCTGGACGGCCTTGATCGCCCTGATCACCTCGTCGCGCTCGGGGTCCTGGCCATCACGGAACGCAGCCTGCCAGAACCCCAGGTCGGACGGCGGCACGTAAATGTCCCGGCTGTGCCGCCGGAACACCGAGAGATCCGGCCGCTGCTCCTCGAGCTGCCGGCCCGGCACGGCGTGCCAGCAGCGCAGCACCGCGATGCCCTGGCCTGCGTTGCGTACCGACATGGCCAGGTAGGCGACGTCGCCGTTGACGTCCACCGCGGCCCCGCCGCCGTTGACCACCAGGTGCTTGCCATCCATGAAGAAGATCTTCTGCCGGTCGTCCTGCAGCCGCGATGGCACCAGCAGTGGCTGCAGCCCGACCAGCAACGCCTCCTCCGACGCCCGGGCGGCCCGGTTGGCCGAGCGGACCGAGGCGAACGTGGATATAGCCAGGGCCAGGGTGCCACCCGCGGTGGCTAGCTCGGCCACAGTGCCCCAGTCAATCGCCATAAGGCGAGCCTAGGCGCGGCCCAGCCGGACCGGAACCGATGCCCGTACCCCGCCGGCCGTCAGCCCGGCCGGACTGTGTCATCGTGGGTAACGGTGCCGGCGGCTTCGTGCCCCTGGATGCTGGGCAGGCCTGGAGGTGGAGCAGTTATGCAGTCAGCTGGCCGGCTGTTCGTCCGGCTGTGCGGTGTCGCGATCATCGCCGGTGGGCTGGCCGCGGCGCTGGCCCTGATCTTCGTCCCGCTGCGGGTGATCGCCGTGTCCAGCTCCGTGGTCGGGTACTGCGGCCCGGGGCTCAGCTCGGACAGCGCGGTCCAGGTCAGGCTGGACCCGGGCATCGTCAATACCGGCGGGTCGGGGCCCGCCGCCCCGCTGGCCCAGCAGCGGCAGCTGGAGCGGCTGTGCACGAACGAGGCGAATGGCCGGCTGACCGAGGCAGCCATCATCGCCGCCGTCGCGCTCGGGCTCGGGCTGCCACTGATCGCCGTGGGCAGCCGTCACCCCACCAGATCCGCCTCGTCCTCGTCCTCAGGGCCGTCGCTGAGCAGTTCGGGCACGTCCGGCAGCACCGTCTGGAAGTAGGACCGGGCAGCGGCCGAGGTCCCGACGTCTGATCCGGCCGCCTCCGACATGTACCAGCGGTGCTCCAGGATCTCGTGGAAGATCTCCGGCGGCGCCAGCCGGCCACGCAGGCTCTCCGGGATGCCCGCGATGACCGGGTCGTACACATCGCTGAGCCACTGATTGGCCGCCACCGTCTCAGATACCGGGTGACCCCGTTTCTGCTCCAGGTAAGCGCGGTAGCTGGCGATGTCGTTGAGCAGCCGGCGGGCCTGGTTCTCCTCGGCGGCCAGCCCAGTGCGCAGGAACAGTTTCCGGCTGTGGTGCCCGGACTCGGCGACTTTGGTGCGCAGCTTCAGCCGGTTCCCTACCGGCGTGCTGATCAGCTCCAGCTCGTCCACGTCGAAGCCCAGCTCGTTGAGCCGCCGCAGCCGCTGCGCCATCCGGAACCGCTGGTCATCCTGGCTCAGCAGCTCCTCGCGGGTCAGCTCATCCCACAGCCGCGCGTACCGGCGGGGCAGCTCGGCGGCGATCTCCAGCGGCTCCAGCTCCGGGCTGAGCAGCTCACCCGCCTGCAGGTCGAGCAGCTCGCCGAAGACCCGCTCCTCGGCCAGTTCCAGGTCGTAGTGGCGCTGGCCGGGGGTGAGGGACGGGTGCTGCTCGCTGGTCTCCGCATCGACCAGGTAGGCCTCGAGAGTGCCCGCGTCGTAGCGGAACAGGGTGTTCGACAGCGAGCAGTCGCCCCAGAAGAACCCGGACAGGTGCAGCCGCACCAGCAACTCGGCCAGGGCGTCCAGCAGCCGGTCGGTGGGCTGCCCGCCACGGGGGCTGGAGAATACCGCCCGGTACGTCGTGGAGAAGTCCAGGAACCGGGTGACCAGGATCGCGTCGGCGTCCGGCCCGCGGTCCACGACCACACCGACCACGCTGACCGCGGGCACGTTCAGCTCGGCCAGCGCGCGCAGCAGCCGGTACTCCCGCCGGGCCAGGATCTCATTGATCGACTTGAGCGCGTACAGCTCGCCATCGTCGGCCACGAACCGGACGACGTGCCGGGAGATGCCCCGCTGCCGGACCTCGATCAGCCGCGGGTCCTGCCACTCCTCCAGTGGCTCAGCCCAGGGCAGGGTGAGCAATCCCGCCGCCTCATCAGCGGGCGGGCTGAACACGAAGCGCACGGTACTCCCTTCGTCAGGCCGGGGCGGGCGGCACCACCACGACCATGGTCAGGGACACCGGCTCCGCCCCCTCGTTACGGTAAGCGTGCGGCACGCTGCCCGGGAACCGGGCGCAGTCACCGGCCTGGACCTGATACTCGCGGCCGGCCACGGTCAGCGTCAGCGTCCCGGATTCCACCCAGACCAGCTCCCGGGTGGCCGGGGTGTGCGCATCGCCGCCCCAGCCCTCGCCGGGCTGCACCGTCCATCGCCACAGTTCCGCCGCCCACGGCGCTTCCGTCGCCCCGAGGATCGTGCCCGTACCGCCGGACGGGCCGTGCCAGAGTACCCGTGCCTCCCTGGCCCCGGTGATCCGCACCTCCGGCTCGCTGGTCAGCTCGACCAGCCTGGTCACTGGCACCCCGAACGCGTCGCTGATCCGGGCCAGCGTGGCCAGGTTCGGGTTGGACCGGCCCTGTTCCAGTGCGACCAGCACCCCCTTGCTCACCCCGGACCGGGTGGCCAGCTGGTCCAGCGACCAGCCCCGTTCCGTCCGCAGCATCTGCATGGTCCGGGCCAGCGCACCGGTTATGTCCGTCGCAGCCATCGTTTATCCGTTTCCTGGAACCCTCTGCGGTCAGTATAGTGAACCACGTAGTCCGATATTCCGACCGCTTCCCGTGGGAGGCCGAGCCTAGCCGGGCCGCTGGCCCAGGAGCCCCGCATGGTCATTGTCTTCGCCCTGGCGGCCGCCGTGCTCTACGGCAGTGCCGACTTCCTGGGTGGCGCCGTGTCCCGGCGCACCCGGGCCCTGTCCGTGCTGACCGTGTCCGCGCCCGCCGGGGCCATCCTGCTGCTGGCGGCCGCGCTGGCCACGGGTAGCCCACTGCCCGCGTCCGGGCTGGCCTGGGCCGCGGCGGGCGGGGCAGTGGGCGGCGTGGGGCTGATCATCTTCTACGCGGGCCTGGCCGCCGGGCCGATGCGCGTGGTCGCGCCGGTGTCCGCGCTGGTCTCCACGCTGCTCCCGGTGGGCGTGGCGGTGGCCTCTGGGGAGCGGCCCGGGCTGCCGGTCTACCTCGGCGGCGCCATCTGCCTGGTGGCCACGGTGCTGGTGAGCACGGAGACCGGGACCGGCCGGGCCGTCCGCGCGCACCGGGCGACGCTGCGCGGCCTGGCCTATGGCACCAGCGCCGGGATGGCGTTCGGGATGTTCTTTCTTTTCCTGAAGTACGCGGGGACCGGGGGTGTGCTGTGGCCGAGCGCGATCTCCCGGACCAGCGGTGCGCTGGTCATGCTCGGGGTAGCCCTCTGGGCCGCGGCACCGCCCGCCTGGCGCGTCTCCAGCCCGCGGCTGCTGGCCGGGGCGGTCGCCTCCGGGCTGCTCGACGCGGCCGCCAACGCCTGCTACCTGCTGGCCACCCGGGCGGGGCTGTTCGGCATCGCCGTGGTGCTCACCTCGCTGTACCCCGGGGTCACCGTGCTGCTGGCCCGGCTGGTGCTGGGCGAGCGGATCCGGCCACTCCAGGTGGCTGGCCTGCTGCTGGCTATCGCCGGGATCGCGGCGGTCACTATCTGACGGGGCCCGGGGCCCGTCCCGGGCGGCCCGCCCGCCACCGGGGAGTGATCCCACCGGACTCGTGCTGCCGGACGCTCCCGCCGGGACCGTCCGGCAGCACGAACCCCGGGGAAGGGGGCTGATAACAACGCCGGTCGGGGTCAGTCGTCGCCAACGTCCCTATTCTCGGCCACGAGGCTGTCTCCGGAGACCGTCTTCCGACCCTTGCACAAGGGACAGAGATAAGTGGTCTCCTCGCCATCCTCGTTCCGCTGGATGAGCACCCCCTCGCCGTCGCACTGGGGGCACGGGATCTTCTCCGCCGGGAAGATCAGGGCGCATATTTCCAGGTAGAGCTGCTCTGGGTACGGTACGTGATCAATGTTCCGCAGCGCCTGGTCCTGGCCGGCCGATTCCAGGATGAACTCGCCATATCCGAGGAGGCGGCCCATGGTCGAGCGCCGGAAGCTCATATCGGTGACTTTGACCAGCGGCATCATCGCGATCTTGCGGGTGAAGACGCCGCTGGCCTCCAGCATCCGGTCCGACGTCACCGCGAAGTAGTCCTCCGACCAGTCCCAGATCTTGAAGGCCAGGTTGAGCAGCAGAACGACGGCCCCGAGCACCAGCACGATGATGGCCGACCTGGAGTGGCTGAATACGGTGGTGGCCAGCACGAGTGCGGCCAGCACCCCGGCCAGGGCCAGCGAGATCGGGGTCAGCAGTACGGCTGGGTGCTTGCGAACGGTGATGACCTGGTGCTCGTGTGGCAGGAGGTACTTGTTGACCGAGGCGGGCCCCGCGTTGCGCGGTGCGATCAGCCTCATCGCCGGCTCAGATGGAGTTCAGGAAGGTAGCGATCGAGTTGCCTGCCGACTTGAGCCCACTAAGGATGTTCGACACCACATGTCCTGCCGCGGCCGGCTGGGTTACCAGGTAAAACGCCAAGAAGAGAACGATCGCCCAAGTAACCACCTGCTTGAGCTTCATGGTCAACTCCCAGTCGCGTATACGCCACTCTGTTAGCTCAGTTTAGCCCAGCGTAATCTCGTAACCAATGCTCAGGTCGGCAAGCGTCCACCGTACCTTGATCCCCAGGAACCGGGCACGTCACGCGCCGATGGGGAGTGGAAATCACAGACCTTCTCGCTCACAGCGAAAGCCTTCGGGTTTCTTAGTCACGATAGGTGCACATCTAGATGCCTGGGGTAACGAAATGCCCTCGCCGGCCCCGCGCCCGCCCCGGGGCCGCAGCGAGGCCGGAGATTGGCCCACGGGTGTGCTGCCGATCTGACACCATTCCTTGCTGGAGACAGCCCTGGTGAGGTGGCGATGACGGATGTGAATGGCGGCAACGTCGCCGTGATCGTCTACCGGGAGGATGACACGTGGGACACCGAGATCCTGCCCGTCGCCCTCACCGAGGACCTGCAGGGGCTGATTCACGCGCTGCGCCAGCAGCCCAGCATCGGGGGCACCATCGGCCTGGTCGCGGTCGGTGACGACTTCTTCGTCGCGCTCCGGCTGCTCGGTGGCCAGGTGTCGGTGTTCCTGTCCGACCTGACCGCCGCGGTGGACTGGCCGCTGGCCCGCCAGGTCCTGGACTACCTGGACATCCCGGTTCCCGGCGAGGACGACCTGGATCAGGTGCTGCCCGCCGGGGAGATGTCGATCTTCGCCGACCTGGGCGTGGACGAGATGGACCTGGGCGCGCTGTCCGGCGATCTCGACATGTTCCCGGACGAGGCGCTGGGCAGCATCGCCCGCCAGCTCGGCTTCGGCCCGGCGCTGGACCGGGCCCTGGACTCCGCGCTCGGCCCGTGAGGCGCCCAGGGTGAGCACCGGCTACGTGGCTGCCTTCGAGCCCGCGATGCGGGCCGCGCTCCACGAGGCAGCCGGGGCCTTCGCCCACCGGCCGCCCGACGTGCCCGTGGGGGCGGTGGTCCTGGACGGCGCGGGCACGATCATCGGCCGGGGCAGCAACCGCCGCGAGGCGGACACCGACCCCACGGCCCACGCGGAGATCGTGGCCATCCGGGACGCCGCGCGCAGCATCGGCAGCTGGCGGCTCAACCGGTGCACGCTGGTGGTCACCCTGGAGCCGTGCACCATGTGCGCGGGCGCGCTGCCGGTAGCCCGGATCGCCCGGCTGGTGTACGGGGCGGCGGACCCGCGGGCCGGGGCGGCGGGGTCGCTGTGGGACGTGCTCCGCGACCGCCGGCTGGGACAGCGGATCGAGGTGATCGGCGGGGTCCTCGGTGAGGAATGCGCCCGGCTGCTGCGCGAGTTCTTCGCTGGCCGCCGCGGCCCGGGCCGGTAGCGGCCGGTAAAAACGCAGCTCAGCCGTGGTTTAGACCACTCCCGTCGGCCCGCCCGCCGCCGGTCGGGTAGGCTCTGCCGCGGTGGAGTCGCCTAGTGGCCGAGGGCGCACGCCTCGAAAGCGTGTGAAGGCGCAAGTCTTCCGTGGGTTCAAATCCCACCTCCACCGCCACTGACCTGCAAGAATACCGATCCTGGCAGCCGACAGGCGGGCGCCTCGTGCTCCCCTGGTCTCATTTATTGGTCTCAGTTGCGAGCCGCGTGCGGTGCCACGGCCGGGATTAGCCGCGACTGTTGTGCCTGGTCACGGGTGTACCGGACGGTCCTGAACACAAGCACGCACGCCGCCGAAACGTGCGCCCACCGTTCAGGGCAGGCCGGGACCGACCGCGACCTGGGTGCAGGTTGCTGTTGCGTGCGGCTGGATACCTGCCAACTCACAGACCGCATCACACTGAGTGATCGAGAAGTTCGAGGAGAACGCGCGCAGTGCCGC
>CAVQFM010000004.1:0-45053 GCA_963711705.1 uncultured Actinomycetes bacterium | reverse complement strand
GCGTCTCGCGGAACGCCTCGATCTTCGCCACCCACTCGTCGGCGAACGGCGGCCGGTCGGCACCAGCCGAGGTGCTGGCCCGGTAGTAGAACGGGTGGTGGGTGGAGGCGATGACCGCGGCCACGGTCGCCATGGCAGCTCCCTTCCGTTCTCGTGTCCGCTTACCGGACAAATGTCCGGGCGTCCTGAAGTTTCGGTGCCGGGCCGTCCACTGTCAAGGTGGTCTGTGGCGCGGCCTGGCAGCTGGCCCAGTCGGCGCTGATGGCGCTGGCTGTCTGCAGCAGCAGGGGCAGGTAGTCGCCGGTGAGGATGGCCAGTGGGGTCTCGGCGGCGTGCACGGTGACGTTGAGCGCGGCGATGACGGTGCCGTCGCCGTCGCGCAGCGGGGCGGCGACCGAGCGGATCCCGGCGGCGAGCTGCTCGTCGGTCAGCGACCAGCCGCGGGCGCGCACCGCGCGCAGCTCGGCGGCCCGTTCGGCCGCGGCGGGCTGCCAGCGGGGGGTGATCCCGGAGCGGCTGGGCTCGGCCAGCACCCGCTCGGCGGCGCCGGGGGGCAGCGCGGCCAGCAGCACCTTGCCCAGCGAGGTGGGCATGGCCGGGAACCGGGTGCCGATGGTGACCGCCAGCGCGATGATCTTCGGCACCGCGACCCGGGCCACGTAGACGATGTCCGGGCCGTCCAGCTGGGCGATGGAAGAGGACTCATGGGTCCGGGCGACCAGGCGCTCCATGTGCGGCTGGGCCACCTGCCACAGGCCGCGCGACAGCACGTAGCTCATGCCCAGCTCCAGCACCCGCGGGGTGAGCTCGAACCCGCCACCGGCCGCCGCCCGCACGTAGCCCAGCCGCTCCAAGGTCAGCAGGATCCGCCGGGCGGTGGGCCGGGCCAGCCCGGCTGCGCCCGCCACCGCGGCCAGCGACATGACCGGCTGGCCGGGCTGGAAGGCGCGGATCACATCCAGCCCCCGGGCCAGGGACTCGATGAAATCCGGGTTTGCATCACGCCGCGCCATCAGGTCTCCCCTGCTGGGCCAGGTGCACCGGGACTGACTGTAGCGCAGTGTCCGCATACCGGTCAGCGGTGGTTTTGCCCGGCGGCGGCGCGGCCGCCGGGCCCCTTGACAGCGGCCGGGGTAACCGGCAACGCTTCCGGCAAGTGGCGTGCGGCCGCAGCGCGGACGGGTGTCCGGGGCCAGCCGCCGACTCACCTGCCAGCCTCACCGTGGAGGTCTGCCATGACTGCCGCAGCCGATTTCGCGCCGGGCCGCCCCCTGGTGTTCCGCAATGCCACCGTGCTGACGCTCAATGACGCGCATGACGTGCTCTCCGGGGCCGACGTCCTGGTCAGCGGTGAGCAGATCGCCGCGGTCGGCCCGCAGCTAGCGGTGCCGGAGGGCACCGCCGAGGTGGACGCGGCTGGTGGGATCGTGATGCCGGGGATGATCGACACGCACCGGCACATGTGGCAGACAGCGATGCGCGGCTACGGCGCGGACTGGACGCTGACCCAGTACTTCGTCTGGTACTACCTGCAATGGGGCAAGACGTTCCGGCCGCAGGACATCTACGCGGGCAACCTGCTGGCCGCGCTGGAGGCCATCGACGCCGGGGTGACCACCACGGTGGACTGGTCACACGGCCTGCAGACGGTGGACCACGCCGAGGCCGCGGTGGACGCGCTGACCGAGGTGCCCGGGCGCTTCGTGCTGGCCTACGGCAACATCCAGCAGGGGCCGTGGGAATGGTCGGCCGCCCCGGAGTTCCGCGACTTCGTCAGCCGGCGCTTCGGCTCCGCCAGCGACATGCTCGGCTTTCAGATGGCGTTCGACGTCACCGGCGACCCGGCGTTCCCGGAAAAGGCCGCGTTCGAGGTCGCCCGCGACCTGGGCGTGCCGGTGACCACGCACGCCGGGGTGTGGGGCGCGACCAACGACGACGGCATCCGGCTCATGCACGAGCACGGGTTCATGACCCCCTCCACCATCTACGTGCACGCCGCCACGCTGACCCGCGACTCCTACCACCGGATCGCCGCCACCGGCGGCTCCGCGTCGGTGTCCACCGAAAGCGAGCAGAGCGCGGGCCAGGGCTACCCGCCGACCTGGCAGCTGCGCGAGCACGCCATCCCCGTCTCGCTGTCCATGGACACCAGCGTGTGGTGGAGCGGCGATCTGTTCTCGGCCATGCGGACCACGCTGGGCGCCGACCGCTCCCGCGAGCACCTCGAAGCCCACAACCGGCAGGAGACGATCACCCACTGCCACCTGCGGGCCGAGGACGTGGTCGACTGGGCGACCCGCGGCGGCGCCAGGGCCCTGGGCCTGGACTCGGTGACCGGCAGCCTGGAACCGGGCAAAAAGGCCGACCTGGTGCTGCTCAAGAACGACGCCTCACCGGTGATGTTCCCGGTGCTGAACCCGTACGGGCACGTGGCGTTCCAGGCCCAGCGCGGCGACGTGCACACCGTCGTCATCAACGGCCGCGTCGTCAAGCACGATCACCAGCTCACCGGCACCACTGTGGCCAAGGCCCGGGACGCGATCGCGCAGACCGTCGAGTACCTGCAGGCCCAGCTGGGCCCGCAGGCCTGGGCCGACGGCATGCACCCGGATATCCCGGAGACCAAGGTGCTGGACAACCCCTACACCTACACCAAGTGGGACGCGGGCTCAGCCCAGTGGAGAGGCGGCAGCCGGCCCGACAGCCCGGCCTGACCACCCACCAGCTGTCCGCACGGTAGGCCTAGGCCCCGCCGGAAACGGGGTGCAGGTCCATGGCGCGCGGTCGGGGCGCGGGCCACGATTACCGGCATGACCACGCTCCTCAACCTGCTGATCCGGGTCCTGGGCCTGCGCCAGTTCCTGGTGCTGTGGAAGTTCCTGCTCCGGCTGCTGCGGGTCTTCCGCTAACGATGCCGACCCTCACCCTGCCGGGCACCGGCCAGCCCGGCACGAACCGGCTGCGGCGCCGCCGGCTGGTGGTGATCGCGGTGGCCGTGCTGGCCATCATCGCCTCGGCCGGCGGGCTGCTCATCTCGACACGCATCAAGTCGCCCGCCCAGCTGGCGGCGCAGACCGCGCCGCCAGCGTCGACCCAGCTGACCGTGCCGGTGACCCGCCAGGTGATCACCAGCACGGTGCTGGCCCAGGCCGTGGTCAAGGCCCCGCCCGAGGTGGCGCAGCTGTCCGGGGCGAACAGCGGCGGTGGCGGGAACGGCGTGCTGCCGGTGGTGACGAAGATCTTCTTCCCCAAAGGCAGCACGCCGGTGCCGGGCAGCGTAATCGTGGAGGTCGCCGGGCGGCCGCTGTTCGTCTTCCAGGGCACCGTGCCCGCCTACCGCAACCTCAGCGAGGGCGAGTCAGGCACCGACGTGGCCCAGCTCCAGGCGGGCCTGCAGAACCTCGGCTACTCGACCGGCGGTGACACCAGCGGCGTATTCGGGCCGGGCACGGCCAGCGCGGTCGCGGCCTACTACACCGCGCTCGGGTACCCGGTGCCGGCCGCGCCCGGCAGCCCGAAAGCGGGCGGCAAGGGCAGGACGGCCAGCCAGCCAATGGTCCCGCTGTCGGAGATCCTGTTCGTGCCCCGGTTCCCGGCCCGGGTGGTCAAGGTGGCCGGGCCGGTGGGGCAGGAGGCCAGCGGCTCCCTGGTCACCCTGTCCATGGGCCATCCGGGCCTGGCGGGCCAGCTGCCGCCCAGCGATGCGGCACTGGTCAAGCCGGGCATGGCGGTGTCCATCTCAGACCAGGCGACCGGCCTGACCCGGCGCGGGCACATCGGGTCGGTGGGGAAACGCACGCAGACCAAGAACAGCATTTCCGGCGGGGTCTACCTGCCCATGAAGGTCATCCCGGACAGCCCGCTGCCCGCGTCCCTGGTCGGCCACGACCTCTCGCTGACCATCACCTCGGCGCACAGTGCCGGGCCGGTGCTCGCGGTGCCGGAGGCAGCCGTCTTCGCCCGCCCCGACGGCCGGCTCTACGTGACCAGGGTGACTGGAGGCCATCCGGTTCAGGTGCCGGTGCACGTCGAGGTGACCGGCAACGGCATGGTCGGCGTCAGCCCGGCTGGCGGCGGGACGCTGGCGCCCGGGGACCGGGTGGTGGCCGGCACCGGTTACGCGCGGAACCTGCCGTGAGCAGCGGATGACCACGGCCAGCGCGGAGCCGCCAGTCATCCAGCTGGCCGGGTTGTCCTACACGTATCCCGGGCCGCCGCCGGTGCCCGCACTGCGGGCCATGGACCTGGTCGTGCGGCGCGGCGAGCACGTGGCCATCACCGGGCCGTCTGGCTCCGGCAAGTCCACCCTGCTCAACCTGGTCGGCCTGCTCGACCGGCCGACCGAGGGCACGATCGAGGTGGACGGCCTGGACGTGGGCGCGGCCCCGGAACGCCGCCGGGCCGCGGTGCGGGCCCGCCGGATCGGCTTCGTATTCCAGTCCTTCCACCTGCTGCCGCACCGGACCGCGGTGGAGAACGTGATGCTGGCGCAGATCTACGCGGACGTCCCACGGCGCCGGCGGTACAGCGCGGCGCTGGCGGCGCTGGCCCAGGTCGGCCTGGACCACCGGGCCGATGCCCTGCCCACCGCGCTGTCCGGCGGCGAGCGGCAGCGAGTGGCCATCGCCCGCGCCCTGGTCAACCACCCATCCCTGCTGCTGTGCGACGAGCCGACCGGGAACCTGGACAGCGTGACCACCGGCGAGCTGTCCGGCCTGCTTGCCGCCCTGCACCGGGAAGGCGCCACGCTGCTGGTCATCACGCACAACCCGGCGGTGGCTGAGCGGGCGCAGCGGCGGATCACCATCCGCGATGGGATGCTGGCCGAGCAGGCGGGAACGGCCGGGGCCGCCCCGGGTGGCGGCTCGCCCGCGGGCGAGCCGGGAGCCCCGCATGCCGCCGGTTAGCCTGCGCCGGGCGGCCGCGTCGTCCCGGCTGTCCCCGCGCGACCTGGGCAGTGAGGCGCTGGCCGGGCTGCTCCAGCGCCCGGGCCGCTCCGTCCTGACCATGCTCGGCACGGTGCTGGGCATCGGCGGGTTCGTGGCCATCGTGGGCCTGTCCCAGACCGCGGCCGGCCAGATCGGCAGTACCTTCAACCGGCTGGACGCGACGCAGGTCACGGTGGCCGACACGGCGGCGGGCAAAGCCAGCGTGCCCACGCTGGACTTCCCGCGCGACGCGGACGCCCTGGTGGACCGGATTCACGGCGTGATCGCCGCCGGCGTGTGGTGGAACGTGACGTTCAAATCGGCGGCGGTCAGTGCCCGGCCGGCCGCCAGCGGGTCCAGCCAGCTCGGCCTGCCGGTGACCGCCACGACCCCGGGGGCGCTCACCGCCAGCGGCGCGACCCTGGCCGCGGGCACCTTGTTCAGCCAGTTCCATGAATCCCGAGCGCAGCAGGTGGCGGTCATCGGCGCGGCCGCGGCCAGCCAGCTTGGTATCTCCGACCTGGCCGACCAGCCCGCCATCTTCATCCAGGGCCAGCCGTTCACCGTCATCGGCATCATCTCCGCGGACGCACGGATTCCCCAGCTGAACTTCGGGGTCAGCGTGCCGGCCAGCACCGCGCTGCGGCTGTGGGGCCGCCCGCCGCCCAGCGCGGCCGCGCAGATGATCATCCATACCCGGCTCGGGGCGGCGCAGGTCGTCGCGCGGCAGGTGCCGGTCGCGCTGCGGCCGGACGATCCGCACCTGCTGACCGCGACCGCGCCGGTCAGCCCGGCGCAGCTGCAGCATTCGGTGACCGCCAGCCTGAACACGCTGTTCCTGGCCCTGGCCGGGATCGCGGTCATCGTGGGGATGATCGGGATCGCCAACACCACGCTGGTCGCGGTGCTGGAGCGGGTCAGCGAGATCGGCCTGCGCCGGGCGCTGGGCGCCCGGCCGGTACACATCGCCGTCCAGTTCCTGGCCGAGTCGACGTCGCTCGGCCTGTTCGGCGGGCTGATCGGGGCCAGCGTGGGCGTGCTGGCCGTGCTCGCGGTCACCATCTACCACCACTGGACCGCGCTGCTCGACCCCCGGCTGGTGCTGGCTGCCCCGCTGGCCGGTGCGCTCATCGGGCTGCTGGCCGGCCTCTACCCGGCGCTGCGGGCGGGCACCGTCGAGCCCGCGGACGCGCTGCGCCGCTGACCCGGCCAGCGGCGGCTGAAGGAGGACCAGATGAGAACCGCGCATCAGGCCAGCCCGGGCCACCCGCCCGGGGCACGGCCCGTGCCGCGGCCCGTGCCGCGGCCCGTGCGACGGCTGGCGCTGCCGGTGCTGGTTCTTGCGGGCCTGGCGCTGGCCGCCTGCACCGCGGGCCAGCCCGGGAAACCGGCCACCGGGCCCGGCGCGGCCAGCCAGCCCGGCCGCCACGGCGGGCTTCCCCTGGGGCATCAGGGCACGGTCAACTTCCGCCCCGGCGGCAAGATCGGGCCCGGCGGCCGGCCGGGCGTCGTGTTCTTCATCGGCCCGGGCGGGCCGGGCGGCGCCGTCCTCGCACTGCCGCCGGGCGGGCTGGGCAGCAACACCGGCCGCCCGCACATCTCGCTGGCGCCGATCCCGCCGGCCGGCTCCAGGCAGGCCGTGGCGCTGCCACTGGACAGCTACGAGCAGGTGGCGGTGCAGGAGCAGCAGGCACTGGCCGCGGCGGGCGACCAGCTGACCGCGCGGTGCATGGCCGCGGCGGGCTTCAGCTACCCGGTCGCGGCCCAGCCGGGAGCGGGCGCGGCTAACGTGCAGTCGATCGAGGGCGCCGGCTACGGCGTGGCCAGCCTGACCGAGGCGGAGAGCTATGGCTACAGCCAGGCCGGCCCGGGCGTCCCCCCCGGCTCCCTGGTGGCGCTGCCCGGCTTCGTGACCGAGCAGCAGAAACACGGAGCCGCCTGGACCAGCGCGCTGCTCGGCTTCGTCCCCGGCGCCCGGGCGGGCGCGCGGCAGCACACCGGCTGCCTGCAAGCCGCGGATACCGCGCTGTACGGCAGCCTGAACGGCAACCCCAATCCAGACCCGGTGCCCGGGATCGCCCTCCAGGCGGCCCAGTGGACCCAGTCCTACCCACTGATCGTCGCGGTCGAGCGGGCCTGGTCGGCGTGCATGGCCCGCAGCGGCTTCAGCTACCGCAACCCCGGGCAGGCCCAGGACCGGAACTGGCCGGCCACCCCCACGCCCGCCGAGATCGCCACCGCCGTCGCCGACGTGCGCTGCAAGACCCAGACCAACCTGGTGAACACCTGGCTCACCGTGGAGGCCGCCTATCAGGCCGCGCTGATCAGCCAGAACCTGACGGCCCTGGCCCGGCTGCAGGCCAGTTTCGGGAGGCTGCTGAGCCGCGCCGAGACCCTGCTGCGCCTTCCGTCGGCGGCCGGGATCGTGCGGGCCAGCCAGGGCCGGCCCGGCCAGCGGGGGCCGGTCATCAATCTGCCCTGACCGTCCGGTCCGGGCCGCCGGGCCGGAATGATCTTCGGCCGGGCGGGGTTGCCGCCAGCATGACAACTGTGGCTTTCCTCGGCAGCGGGTACATCGGCAGCACCGTCGCACGGCTCAGCGTGGCCGCCGGGCACCGGGTTGTGCTGAGCAACTCCCGCGCGCCGGAAACGCTGAACGAGCTGGTCGCCGAGCTGGGACCGCTGGCCGAGGCGGCGACCGCGGCGCACGCGGCGGCCACCGGGGACATCGTCGTGGTCGCCATTCCGGTGCGGGCCTACCAGGCCCTGCCCGCGGGCGAGCTGGCCGGCCAGGTGGTCATCGACACCGGAAATTACTACCCGCAGCGCGACGGGCAGCTCGCCGAGCTGGACAGCGGGTCGCTGACCAGCAGTGAGCTGCTGCAGCAGGAGCTGCCGGGGGCGTCAGTGGTGAAGGCCTTCAACAACATTTTCTTCCGGCACCTGGCGGCGCTCAGCCGTCCGTCCGGGGCGGCCGACCGCAGCTACCTGCCGATCGCCGGCGATGATACGGCCGCGAAGTCGGCCGTGACCGCGTTCCTCGACTCGATCGGGTACGGGACCATCGACGTGGGACCGCTCGCGGCCGGCTGGCGCTACCAGCCCGGCACGCCCGCCTACGGTGCGCCGTACGGGCCGTTCAGCAATGAAAACGGGGAACCGGCCGGCGAGGAGAAGGTGCGCGCGGCACTCGCGACCGCGGCCCGGTGACCGGAAGGCACGGCCAGCCGGCCGCGCGAGGCCGTTAAAACAGCGCTTAAAAGCCTCGTTTTGCCAGCTAATTAATGCATCTATCCGGAGTTTTTTCGTTCTCGTTACCGGAACCTTCCTGATGCGCGTGCTGCCCTTCTATAGAGGCTCTAAAGGTGACAGTGTGCATCCGCGTTCTCGTGCATGCTAGCCACTCGGGAAGCCGGTATTGATCCGGCCAAAGCAGCGGGGTGGCAGCGATAGATGGGGATGACCACAGACACCAGTGGTGAGCCGGATCCGGGGGGCTCCGGCAGTGCGGTGCGGGAGCGCGGAGGCCGCCCGGCACAGGCCGTCATACCTGCGCAGCGATCTGGCCAGACGGCGCCCGGCGGCCCGGCCGCCGCGGCTGGCCAGCGGCTGGCCGGCCGCCCGGTCCTGACCCACCTGGCCATCCTGGCCGGGTACCTGGCCGCCGGGATCGCACTGACCTGGCCGCGGGCCAGTTACCTGGTCGAGGGAAAGCTGCCGGCCGGCCGGGACGCCGGGGTGTATGTGTGGGACTTCTGGTGGATGCTGCACCAGATCGAGCATTTCAGCAATCCCTGGTACACCCGGTTCATTGCCGCGCCGGTGGGCGCGCAGCTCGGCTATCACGCGCTAATGCCGCTCGAGGGCGTGGTGATGCTCCCGGTCACCATTGTCTTTGGGCCCAGCGCGTCCTACAACCTGCTGTCGGTCCTGATGCCCGGGCTCAGCTGCTATGCGATGTACCGGGCCGCCCGGCTGTGGCTGCCGTCGCAGACCGGCGCGATCGCCGCCGGTGCGTTCTTCGGCTTGTCCTCCGAGCTGGCCTGGCATGCCTTCTACCAGCTCAACCTGGCGGCCGGGGTGCTGTTCCTGCCGCTGGCGCTGGAGGCCGCGGTGCGGCTGCGCCGCCGTCCGCGCTGGCGGCAGGCGGCACTCCTCGGCGTGGTGGTCGGCGCTAGCCTGCTCACCGACCAGGAGTCGGCCGTCCTGGTCGCGACCCTGGCCGCACTGGTCCTGCTGTCCTGGCTGGTCAGCGGCGGGCTGGCCGCGCTGCCCGGGCGGGCTGGCCCGGCCGGCCGGGCGGCCGCCGGGGCCGCGCCGCCCGGGCGTGTGCTGGGCCGCAGGCTGGCCCTGACCGCGGCGGTGGCCGGGACCGCGCTGCTGGTGGCCAGCCCGCAGATCGCCGCGATGGTGGCGCAGGCCCACTCCGGCGGGGCCACGCTGCCGCCCGCGCTGGTGGATAAGAACTACGTGACGTCCGGCTCATACCTGCCCGGGCTGGTCACCGTCTCCCCCCGGGTGATCAGCCTGGGCCTGACCGCGCTGAAGCCGGCCAGCTACCAGGCGCCGATCGGCGACGGGATCCCCACGTTCGGCCTGGTGCTGTCCGTGCTCGCGGTGGCCGGCCTGGCCGTCACCTGGCGGCAGCGGGCCAGCTGGCTGCTCGCCCTGCTGTGGCTGGGCAGCGCGGCCCTGGCCCTGGGCGCGACGCTGCGGATCGGCACGCATGTCTACGTCCCCGCCGCCGAGCTGTGGCACGGGGTACGGGTCTCCGCGCTCATGCCGTTCACCTGGTTCGTGCAGGTCCCCGGGCTGGCCGGGTTCCGCGAAGCGGCCCGGATCATCATGCTCGGGCTGGTGCCCGCCGCCCTGCTGGCCGGGGCCGCGGTCAGCTGGCTGCGCTACCACGCGCCGCTGCTGCTCATCCCGGTGCTCGCCCTTGGCGTGCTGGAGGCAGGCTGGTCGGGCACGCCTGGCGTGGGGGTGATGCGCACCGCGCTGCCGCAACTGGACCGGCCGATCGCAGCCGATCACTCGGGGTCGATCGTGGTGGACGCGCCGTTCGGTATCCGGGGTGGCGTCCCGCTGCCCGGGGAGGGCGCGGCCTTCGACCCGGAGTCCCAGGTGCTGGCGACCGCCGACGGCCATCCCCGGGCCGTCGCCTACCTGTCCCGGATACCGGGCGGGACGCTGGCCGCCGTCCGGCGCAACCCGTTCTACGCTGGCCTGCTCGACGCCCAGGGCGCCCCCCGCATGCTGACCGAGCAGCTCACCGGGACCACCAGCTACCAGGGCCTGCTCGCGGCCGCGCGGCAGACCGCCCGGCGCACCGGCATCGGCTGGGTGGTGCTCTGGCAGCCGAGCCCGGACATCCAGCGGTACCTGCGGCAGACCGGCTTCCGGCTCGATTACACGGCCGACGGCGCGCAGGTGTACCGGCCGCACCGCTGAGCGCGAGCTACACACAGCCAACACACTGGCTCCACGCTTCATCCGCCCCGGTGGGGTCTGCTTGCTATCAGGGACCACTGGGAGCAAGCCGAGGGGGTGGTGGCGATCACAGCCAATCTGCTGGTGCTGGCCCCATGGCTCATCTTCGGGGCTGGTCTCGCGGTGATCTGCTACCGGCTGCTGAGCCGCCGCGCCTCCTCACACCGGCATCGCCGGGACGACCGGTGACGGCCGCCCCAGGCTGGGCCTGGGCGGCCACCGGGGGCGTGCTCGTCGTGCTGCTCGCCGCCGACCTGCTGGCCAACCGGGGGCAGACCGGGATGCGGCGGGCCGTGCTGATCAGCGCGGCCTGGCTGGCGGCGGGCACCGGGTTCGGCCTGATCGTGATGCTGAGCCGGGGCGGGCAGGCCGGCGGCGAGTACTTCGCCGCCTATCTGGTCGAGAAGGCACTGAGCATCGACAACGTCTTCGTGTTCGCCCTGCTGTTCCAGGCGTTCGCGGTGCCCGCCGCCTACCAGCGCCGGGTACTGTTCGCCGGCGTGCTCGGCGCGCTCGTGCTGCGCGGCCTCTTCATCGCCGCCGGGGCCACCCTGGTCGAGCGGTTCAGCTGGACGTTCTACCTGTTCGGCGCGTTCCTGCTGGTCGCGGCGGTCCGGATGGTGCGTGGCGGCGGCCATTCCGGCCCGTCCGGCGGGCTGGCCCGGCGCGGCCTGCGCCGGGTCATCCCGGTGACCGAGGAATATGACGGCGCGCGGTTCCTGACCCGGCGGGGGCCGGCTCATGGCCACGCCGCTGCTCGCCGTGCTGGTCGCCATCGAGACGGCGGACGTGATCTTCGCGGTGGACTCGATCCCGGCGGTGTTCGGGGTGACCACCGACACGTTCATCGTGTTCACCTCCAATGCGTTCGCCATCCTCGGGCTGCGGGCCCTGTACTTCGTGCTGGCCGGGGCGATGGAGCGGTTCAGCTATCTCCGGCACGGCCTGGCCGTACTGCTCGCGTTCATCGGGGCGAAGATGCTGCTGGCCGACGTGGTGCATCTGCCGACCACGGTGAGCCTGGCCGCGATCGTGACCATCATCGGGGTCTCGGTGCTGCTCAGCGTGGGGCGGCAGCGCCAGGAGCAGCGCCGCGCCGCGCGCCATCCGGCCGCCGCGGCCCAGCCCGGGCCATCCCGGCCCGTGGCGGACGGCCCGGAGGCGGCCCAGCCGGAGCCGGCCCAGCCGGAGCCGGCTCGGGCGCGGCCCGGTCGCCCGGATGACCGGCCTGCTGCACATCGACGCCGCCGCTCCCCTGTCCTACCTGATCGCGCTGCTCGTGCCGGGCCTGGACGCGCTGCTGCCGGTGCTGCCGAGCGAGACCGTGGTCATCGCGCTCGGCGTGGCCACCGCGGGGCGGTTCGACCCCGGGATCGGGGCCCTGGTCGCGCTGGCCGCGGCCGGGGCGTTCCTCGGCGACAACCTCTCCTACTGGTTTGGCCGGCGGTTCGGCCCGCTGATCGAGCGGCGGTTCTTCCGCGGCGGTAAGGGGAAGCAGCGGCGGGCCTGGGCCGAGCAGGCCCTGGACCGGTTCGGCGCGCGGATCATCATTGCCTGCCGGTTCATCCCGGGCGGCCGCACGGCCGTGACCCTGACCTGCGGCATGGTCGGGTACCGGCCGCGCCGTTTCGTCGCCGCCACGGCGTGCGCCGGGGTGATCTGGGCCAGCTATGCGTTCTTCCTCGGCCGGCTGGGCGGCCAGGCGTTCGAGGACCAGCCGTGGCTCGGCCTGCTGCTCGCGCTGGGCGCTACCCTGCTGCTCAGCGCCGTGGTCGAGGTCATCCGGCGGGGGCGGCTGCGCTGGCCGGGCGCGGCCCGGGCCAGCCGCCGGCCGGGGCCAGCGGCCCCGCCGCCGGACCGGGCGGACTGCCTGGCTGGCCAGCAGGCCGGGTCCGGCGGGTCCCAGCCCGACCTGGCCGGGCCGCCCGGCTGAGGACCGGCCCGCCGGGCCGGTCCCGGGTGGGCGGCCTCCGTAAGGCGGCGCCGCGGCGGTCCAGGGCGGACACGCAAGCCGGGCAGAACCGCGCTTCTGGTGTCCGCGTCAGGATGGCCAGCGGAATCGCGTCCGCGCACTGCTCACACCGGCCGAACCGGCCCGGCTTGACCCGGGCCAGCGCCTCGTCGATGTCGGCCAGGGCGCGGCGGGCAGCTACCGTACGGCAGGCCAGCGCCCGCAGCCGGCGGCGGGCGCGGACCGGGTAGGTACCGGGCGGGGCGCCCGGGCCGGCCGCGGCCCCATCCCGGCCCGCCCGCGGGCCGGTGCCCGGCGCGCCGGGCACCGCCGCGGCTGCCTCGTGAAACTCCAGGGACAGCTCGGTGAGCTGGACCAGTTGCGCCTGCCAGCGGGCTTCGAGCATGGCCCGCCAGTACGGCAGCGAGCCAGCCGCTGCAGATCGCCCGGCAGGATTCGCGGGCATCTGGCTACGGCCTCCTTCGGGAGGGGCCGGCCGCCGTGCCAGCGGGCCGGCCGCGGACAGCAGCAAGCCAAGTCCGGCCTGGTGCAGACCTGGCGGAGCCGATGTGTGCGGGACGTGGAGAGCAGCGCGGCCCGGTCTCCACGCCATCTCCACCGCCCTTTCATGGCCGGTGCACCGGCCGCCCATTGTCTGGGCACCGGCCCACGGGGACGCGGAAAGGCAAGGGACCTCCGGCATGGAGCTGATCGACGCCGCCCACCCGCGCTATGACCAGTACCGGGCGCTGTTCAACGGGATGATCGACAAGCGGCCCGGCCTGATCGCCAGGTGCGGCACACCGGGCGACGTCGCCGCGATCCTGCAGCGGGCCCGGGCCGCCGGGCACGAGGTCGCGGTCCGGGCGGGCGGTCACTCGGTGGCGGGCCTGTCGGGCAATGACGGCGGTGTGGTCATCGACGTCCGTCCGATGAAGTCCATTCAGGTCGACCCGAAAGCCCGGCGGGCCCGGGTCGGGGCGGGCGTGACCTGGGGCGAGCTCGACCGGGCCACCCAGCGGCACGGCCTGGCCACGACCGGGGGACGGGTACCGTCCACCGGCGTGGCCGGCTTCACGCTGGGCGGCGGCTCCGGCTGGCTGGAGCGCCGCTACGGGCTGGCCTGCGACAACCTCGTCTCGGTCGGCCTGGTCACCGCCGACGGGCGTCAGGTGACGGCCAGCGCGGTGCAGCACCCGGAGCTGTTCTGGGCGCTGCACGGCGGCGGCGGCAACTTCGGCGTGGCCACATCGTTCGAGTTCAGCCTGCACCCGGTCGGCCCGGTGGTGCTGGCCGGGCTGATGATGTGGCCCGGGGACGCCGCGGTGGACGTGGCCCGTACCTACCGGAACACGGCGTTCGGCGCTCCCGGCGAACTGGGCTCGGCACTGGTCTTCACCACCGCGCCGGCCGCTGGGTTCGTCCCGGCCCACCTGCAGGGCACCACGGTGGCCGTGATCGCCGTGCTGTGGGCCGGACTGCCCGACGAGGGCCACGACGTGCTCAAGATCTTCCGCGATCTCGGGCCCGGCGCGGATCTGGTCGCGCCCATGCCGTACGCGGATTTCCAGCGCCTGATCGACGAGCCGCCCGGGCTGCACAACTACTGGACCGCCGACTATCTGGACGACTGCCCGGACGGGGCAATCGACGTCCTGGTCCGGTCCGGGCTGCACCGCCCATCCGCCCAGTCCCAGCAGCTCCTGCTGCCCTGGGGTGGAGCCGTGGCCCAGATACCAGAGTTCGCCACGCCACTGGCCCACCGGTCGGCGCGCTGGATCGCGCACCCGTTCGCGATCTGGCCGGGCCCGGCCGGCACCGAGCGCAGCATCGGCTGGGTCCAGGCGCTGCGGCGGGACATCGCCGGCTACGCCAACGGTGGCGCCTACCTGAACTTCATCGGCGACGAAGGCCCGGACCGGGTGCGGGCCGCGTACGGCGAAGCCAACTACGGCCGGCTCGCGGCGGTGAAGGCGGCATGGGACCCGGGCAACGTCTTCCGGGGCAACCAGAACATCATCCCGGCCGGGTTACCCGCGCCGCCTGCGGCCGGCGCCAGCACGGCAGCGCGCTGCCCGCAGGCGCCCAGGGGGACGGCAGACCTGGGGCAGCGCTACCGCCGGGCGCAGGCCCGGTCCGTGGCCGCCACCGGCCAGCGGTCGCTGGGGCTGCCCTGATCCCCCGAGCCCGCGCAGGTTGCCCGTCACGTTCGCCGATGGCGGGGAGCTGGCGGTGCCCGCTGGTCCGGACCTGCACGCGGACCCCCGATGTGCCCGTCATGCCTCCCGGTCACGCCCCCGCCTGACCGAAGGTGACGGGCGGGTCCGTCGTACACGGGCACCGCCTGGCTTCCCCCCGGCGGACGGCCGCTTTGCCGCTCCAGCCAGCGGCCGTCCCCGGGTACAGAACACCCGGGTTAGGTGCAACATGCATGCAGAGCGTGTGGAGCCGATGTGGAGGCGGGGACATGCGGGATCATGGGAGCAGGCGGGGGCGCTGATGCTACTAGGGAAGCGAGGTGAGCGGCGATGGCGGCGACGGTGCTGGTCGTGGAGGACGAGCGCAAGCTGCGTGAGCTGGTCCGGTCCTACCTGGAGCGGGCCGGTTTCACCGTGCTGTCTACCGAGTCCGGGGCGGAGGCGCTGACGCTGGCCGCGTCGGCCGCCCCCGACCTGGTGGTGCTGGACCTCGGCCTGCCCGATGTGCCCGGCGAGACGATCGCCCGCGAGCTGCGCGCCGCCGGGAGCACGCCGATCGTGATGCTGACCGCGCGCAGCGCCGAGGAGGACCGGATCCGCGGCCTGGAACTCGGCGCCGATGACTACGTCACGAAGCCGTTCAGCCCGCGCGAGCTGGTGCTGCGGGTCCAGGCGGTGCTGCGCCGCGGCGCCCCGGTGGCCGAGCCCGGGGTAGCCAGCTACGGCGGCGGCGTGCTGGTCATCGACGAGCCCCGTCGGCTGGTCACGGTGCGCGGCACGGCGGCCAGCCTCACCCCCACCGAATGGGGTGTGCTGGTCGCCCTGGCCACCGTGCCGGGCCGGGTCTACTCGCGGTTCGAGCTGATCAACCGGGTGCGCGGGTATGAGTTCGAGGGGTACGAGCGCACCGTCGATTCGCACGTGAAGAACCTGCGCCGCAAGATCGAGGTGGACCCGGCCGACCCGCAGATCGTGCAGACCGTGCTGGGCGGCGGTTACCGGCTCGGCCTCGCCCGCGATGGCTGACGGGCCGCCCGGCGCCGCGGCCCGCGGTGACGCGATCGGCCTGCGCCTGGCGCTGGCCTTCCTCGGCGTAGCACTGGCCGCGGTCGCCCTGCTGGCCGGGCTGACCGCGGTCTTCGCCGCGGCCGACGTGTCCAGCCTGGCCAGCCGGCAGCGGGCGCAGCTGACCGACGCGATCGCGGTGGCGGCCGGCTCGGCCTGGGACCGCAACCACGGCTGGCGCTTCGCTGACCTGTCCCCCGCGCTGGACCTGGTCGCCCGGACCGGCGCGGGCGCCCGGATCCTGGCCCCGTCCGGCCGGCAGGTCGCCAAGTCCCCCGGGTTCCCCGCGCACGCCCACGGCGCCCAGCTGAGCAGGCCGATCGTGGTGCAGGGCGAGCGGGTCGGGACGGCCGTGGTCCGGTTCACCGGCTCAGGTCTCGGCGGGGCCGACGAAGCCCTGGAGATCGCGCTGCTGCGCGCGATCGCCGGTGCGTCCGGGCTGGCCGCGCTGCTGGCCCTGCTGACCGGGCTGGCCGTGGCCCGGCGGATCACCCGCCCGGTCACCCGGCTCATCCGGGTGACCCGGGCCATGGGCGGCGGCGACCGGGCCGCCCGGGTCGGGCCGGTCGCCGCGCCGGGCGAGCTGCGCGAGCTGGCCACCGCGTTCGACCAGATGGCCGACGGCCTGGACCGGCAGGAGCAGCTGCGCCGGGACCTGGTCGCTGACATCGCGCACGAGCTGCGCACGCCGATCGCGGTGCTGCAGGCCGGCCACGAGGCGCTGCTCGACGGGGTAGCCGAGCCGACCCCGGAGCAGCTGGCCTCGCTGCGCGACGAGGTGCTGCGGCTGGCCCGGATGGTCGGCGACCTGCAGACCCTGGCCGCCGCGGACGCCGCCGCCATGCAGCTCACGCTGCGCCCCGGCGACCTGGCCAGCATCGCCGCCACCGCGGCGGACAGCCTGGCCGGCCAGTTCGAGGCGGCCGGGATCACCCTGCACCGCCAGCTCACCCCGGTGCCGGTGCTGGCCGACGCGCACTGGCTGCACCAGGTGGTGACCAACCTGCTGACCAACGCGCTGAAGTTCACCCCGGCCGGCGGCCGGGTGACCATCGAGGCCGGGCCCGCCGATGGGCAGGCGAGGCTGCGGGTCAGCGACACCGGGGCCGGCATCCCGGCCGAGGAACTGCCGCGCATCTTCAACCGGTTCTGGCGCGGCCGGCAGGCATCCACCGTGTCCGGCAGCGGCATCGGCCTGGCCATCGCGGCCGAGCTGGCCCAGGCCCACGGCGGCCAGCTGACCGCGGCCAGCCAGCCCGGGCAGGGCACCGAGCTGACGCTCACCCTGCCCCACGCCTGACGCCCGGCCTGGTCCCCGCGCACCGCCACCAGGCCGCCGGGCGGCCCGCCCGTCTCCACCACACCACCATCGGGGCCGCATCACCGCTGCACAGTGGGACGCTGTGCTGTTTCCAGCAGCAGCAGGCGGCCGCCCGCACGGGCGGGCGGCGGACCAGGAGGCACGGGATGAACGGGGCGCAGCGGAGTCAGCGGGCGATCCTGGTCACGCTGGCCGCCATCGTGCTCGCGGGCGGCGGGGTGGCCGCCGGTGCCGCCGCGACCGCGGACAACGAGCCGCCCGCCCGGCCCGCGGCCGCGGTCAGCGTGCCCCGGGCCGTCCCGGACGGCTACGCGGACGTGGTCCGCGCGGTGCTGCCCTCGGTGGTGGCCATCCGCACCCCGGACGGGCTCGGCTCCGGCGTGGTCCTGGACCGGGCGGGCAACATCGTCACCAACGCGCATGTGGCCGGGGACGCGACCAGCTTCCAGGTCCAGCTGGCCAGCGACCCGGCCCCGCGCCCGGCCCGGCTGGTCGGCAGCTACCCGGCCGACGATCTGGCGGTGATCCGGGCTGCGGACCCCGCGGGCCTGATCCCGGCGCGGTTCGGTGACTCGGCCAAGGCGCAGGCGGGGGACGTGGTACTGGCCGTCGGCAACCCGCTCGGCCTGTCCGGCAGTGTCACCGAGGGGATCGTGTCGGCGACCGGCCGGGCGGTGACCGAGCCGGGCGCCGCCGGCTCACCCGCGGCGACGCTGCCGGACGCCATCCAGACCAGCGCGCCGATCAACCCGGGCAACAGCGGCGGGGCGCTGGTGAACACGGCCGGGCAGGTGATCGGCATCCCGACGCTGGCCGCGGCCAGCCCGGGCAGCGGCGCGCAGGCCCAGGGCATCGGGTTCGCGATCCCGGCCAACCTGGTCCGGGACATCGCCCGCCAGCTCATCGAGTCCGGTCACGTCACCAGCTCCGGCCGGGCCATGATCGGCGCCCGGGTGGCCACCGTGGCCGGCCCGGGCGGCAGCCCGGCCGGGACCGGGATCGTGTCGGTCACCCCCGGGGGCCCGGCCGCCCGGGCCGGGCTGCAGGCCGGAGACGTGATCACGTCGGCCGGGCGCACCCCCACCCCGGACACCGCGGCGCTGGCCCAGGCGCTGGCCGCGGCCGAGCCCGGGCAGCCGGTCACGCTGACCGTGACCAGGGACGGCCAGCCGCGGACCGTCCGGGTGACCCTCGGTGAGCTGCCCGGCAGCTGACCGGGCCGGCCGGCCGGGCCAGCTGCCGGCCCTGGGTCCCCGCCCTGCCGGGGACAGGCAGAGCTGACCCGATTAGCCTGGTCGAAGTGAACGCTGCCGGTCCCAGGGAAAGGGACTAGCGCTAGCACCAGCCGACCGCACACGGAAGGGCCTCACCATGGGCAGCGCACCTCAACCGCTCACCGAGATCGACCTCGGCATCGCTGCGGACCTCGCCGCGCAGCTTCGCGTTGACTCCATCCGGTGCAGCACGAGCGCCGGCTCCGGGCACCCGACCTCCAGCATGTCCGCCGCGGACCTGCTCGCGGTGCTGGTCAGCCGGCACCTGCGCTACGACTGGGACAACCCGCAGGCCGACAACAACGACCACCTCATCTTCTCCAAGGGGCACGCGTCGCCGCTGCTGTACTCGGTGTTCAAGGCGGTCGGCGTGGTGTCCGACCACGAGCTGATGACCAAGTACCGGCGGTACAACTCCCGGCTGGAGGGCCATCCCACCCCGGCGCTGCCCTGGGTGGACGTGGCCACCGGCTCGCTGGGCCAGGGGCTGCCCGACGGGGTCGGCGTGGCCCTGGCCGGCCGGTACCTGGACCGGCTGCCGTACCACGTGTGGGTCCTGTGCGGGGACAGCGAGATGGCTGAGGGCTCCATCTGGGAGGCCCTCGACAAGGCGTCCTATTACCACCTGTCCAACCTGACCGCGATCGTCAACGTGAACCGGCTCGGCCAGCGCGGGCCCACCGAGGAGGAGTGGGACCTGGCCACCTACGCCCAGCGCGCCGAGGGATTCGGCGCCCGGGTGCTGGCCATCAACGGGCATGACCTGACCGAGATCGACGAGGCGTTCACCGAGGCCGCCCGCGGGCCTTATGACCAGCCCACGGTCATCCTGGCCCGCACCATCAAGGGCCGCGGGTTCTCCGAGATCGAGGACAAGAACGGCTGGCACGGCAAGCCGCTCCCAGCCGACATGGCCAAGCGGGCCATCGAGGAGCTGGGCGGCGAGCGCGAGCTGGTCGTCCGCGGCCCGCGGCCAGCGGACGCCACCCGCGGGCCGGTGCCCCCCATGCCCCCCGAGGCGGACCAGTCACACGGGCACCCGGCCAGCCCGCCAGCGGCGCCCAAGTACGCCGTGGGCGACGTGGTGGCCACCCGCAAGGCCTACGGCGACGCGCTGGCCGCGCTCGGCGCGGAGCGCGACGACGTGGTGGCCCTGGACGGCGAGGTCAGCAACTCCACGCACGCCGACGAGTTCGCCAAGGCGTTCCCCGGCCGCTACTTCGAGATGTTCATCTCCGAGCAGCAGATGGTCGCGGCGGCAGTCGGGCTCAGCGTCCGGCACTACGTCCCGTTCGCCTCCACGTTCGCCGCGTTCTTCACCCGCGCCTACGACTTCATCCGGATGGCCGCGGTGTCGCAGGCCAGCATCCGGCTGTCCGGCTCGCACGCGGGCGTGGAGATCGGCGCCGACGGGCCGTCCCAGATGGCCCTGGAGGATCTGGCCATGATGCGCGCCGTGCACGGCTCCACGGTGCTCTACCCGAGCGACGGCACCAGCGCGGCCGCGCTGGTGCGGGCCATGGCCGACCGCCCGGGCGTCAGCTACCTGCGCACCACCCGCGGCGGCTACCCGGTGCTGTACGACAGCACGGAGACCTTCCCCATCGGCGGGTCGAAGGTGCTGCGGTCCGGGCCGGACGACGCGGTGACGCTGATCGGCGCCGGGGTCACCGTGCACACCTGCCTGGCCGCCGCCGAGCAGCTGGCCGGTGAGGGCATCAGCGCCCGGGTCATCGACCTGTACTCGGTCCAGCCCATCGACACTGGCACGCTCACCGCCGCCGCGGCTGCCACCGGCGGCCGCCTGGTCGTGGCCGAGGACCACTACCCGGCGGGCGGGGTCGGCTCGGCGGTGGCCGACGCGCTGCTGGCCGCCGGGGTCCAGTCGATCCACCTGAGCCACCTGTGCGTCCGGGAGCTGCCCGGCTCGGGCACCAGCCAGGAGCTGCTGCGGGGCGCAGGCATCGATGGGGAGCACATCGCGGCCGCGGCCCGCGCGCTGGTGACCGGCTAGGCCGACACGGCCTGGGACTCAGCCGGGGGCTGGCTCGTCTGTCCCGGATGAGCCAGCCCGCCCGGTGGGCGCCGGGCGATCAGTGGGGGGAACAGGCCGTTCGGCTGGATGGTGGGCCTGCGGTGCGGGCGGACGCGGGCCGGCCGGGCGGGCGCCGGCCAGCAGGGTGGCCACGCCGAAGCCGAGCAGGCTCAGCCCGGCGCCCGGGCCGGTGACCGTGGACGGGGCGACCGCGGTGGACAGCCCGGTCACCAGGGCGGCCGCGGACACGGCGATCAGCAGCCCGCCGAGCGGGCGCAGCGTGGGGTTGTCCAGCACGGTGGCCAGCGGGAAGAAGTGCACCCCGACCCCGAAGCAGACCAGCACCGGGGCCCACAGGTAGTTCCCGGTCCCGCCGAGGATGGCGGCACCCGCGCCGATCAGGCCGAACTCCAGGCCCACGGTGATGCCGTAGCGGCGGCGGACAGCCGGGTCGCTCATGGCCGGCAGCGGGCCGGGTGACCGGATCGCCATCACCACCCCGGCCACGGCCAGCAGCAGGCTCGCCGCGCCGCCCACCGTCAGCGGGATGACCAGCCAGGATGGTGCGGCGGCCTGGCCCCAGCCGAACCAGACAAACGCGAAGAACCCGTCGACCGCGACAGTGACCCCACGGCTCCGCCCGGCTGGCCACCGTCCCGATGTGCTTGCCATCCGGACATCCTCGCAGCCGCCCGGCCCGCGGACTCCCCACCGGGCGCGGCAACGTGGCAGGCTGGCAGCAGAGATCTTGCGCTAGCGGGTAGGTGACTGGGTGACGAGCCAGCCTCAGGCGGAGGAGCCGGTCGCCGTCGCGCCCGCCCGGCCCCGGCCATCGCTGCTGCGCGACTGGCGCTCGATCCTGTTCGCCCCGGTCGGGGACGGCCAGCGGCGCCGCCGGGGCAGCGACGGGCTGCGCCTGGCCGGCGCGATCCTGGGCCTGGTCTGCTGCCTGCTGATCATCCGCTACGACTCACGCATCGACCGGGCCATCGTCCAGGTCATCCACCCGCCGCCGCGGAGCATCACCTGGCTGGTGACGGTGGTCTACGACGTGGGCGCGTACGGCGTGACGATCGCCGTCATCGCGCTGGCCCTGATCGCCCGCCGCTGGCTGGTCGCCCGCGACATCGCGCTGAGCGCGGCCGTGACGGTGGCGGTGAGCGGGATCCTGGTCCTGCTGATCGGCAGCAGCGGCGGCCGGCCCAGCGGGATCGTGATCGAGGGTTACTACCTGACGTTCCCGGTCCTGCAGGTCGCCCTGTTCATGGCGGTCGCCACGGCCGCGCTGCCCTATCTGTCCCGCGGCCTGCAGCGGATCATCGAGATCTTCGTCGCGCTGGTCGCCCTGGCCGCTGCGGTCGGCGGGCACGGGCTGCCGGTCAACCTGCTGGGCAGCCTGGCCATCGGCTGGGCGGCGGCGGTAGCGGTCCGGCTGGTGTTCGGCTCGCCGCTCGGCCTCCCCTCCGCCGAGGACGTCCGGCTGCTGCTCGGCGAGCTGGGGGTGCACGCGGGCCCGGTGCGGGCGGTGCCGCGCCAGGTCTGGGGGGTGGCCAAGTACCGGGCCAGCCAGGTGGCGGACGGGGACGGTGGCGCACCGGGGCAGCCCGTCGCTGTCTCGGTCTACGGCCGGGACGCGGCCGATGCCAAGCTGCTGACCAAGGCGGGCCGGTTCCTGCTCTACCGGGACTCCGGGCCGAGCCTGACCATCACCCGGCTGCAGCAGGTGGAGCACGAGGCCTACCTCACGCTGCGGGCCGGCCAGGCGGGCGCCGCCGTACCGGAGATCATCGACGCCGGGGTGGCCGGGCCGTCCCGGGACGCGCTGATCGTCTCCAGCTGGCCCGCCGGGCAGCTGCTGTCCGAGGCCGACGCCGGCGCGGTCAGTGACGCGGCCCTGGACGATCTCTACCGCCAGCTGCTGATCCTGCGGCGGGCCCGGATCGTGCACGGCGCGATCAGCGGGGACACGCTGCTCGTCAACCCGGCCGCGGGCACCATGACCCTGCTCGACTTCCGCAACGCCAGCTCGAACGGCACCGTGGACCAGCTGGACCGGGACCTGGCCGGGGCGGTGGCCGCCACCGCGGTGACCGTCGGGGCCAGCCGGGCGGCCAGTGCCGCCGCCCGGTGCCTGGACGCGGACGTGCTGAGCGGCGCCCTGCAGCGCATGCACCGCGCGGGGCTCGACCCCTCGCTCAGCCGCAGCCTGCGCAACCAGCGCCAGCTGCTCGCGGACGTCCGGCAGCAGGCCGCCCAGGCCAAGTCGATCGACGTCCCGAAACTGGTGGAACCGCGCCGGGTCAGCTGGCCGACCCTGATCATGGTGGTCGGCACGCTCATCGGCGGCTGGGCGCTGATCGGCGTGCTGATCGACGTGTCCAAGTCGTTCGACACGGTGATCGGGGCCAGCTGGCTGTGGGTCGTGGTCGCGTTCATCCTGGCCCAGCTGGTGTTCGTGGCGTCCGCGGTGGAAGCGGCCGGCAGCGTGGCTGGCCCGCTGCCGTTCGGCCGGGTGCTGGCGGTGGAGGTGGCCAACTCGTTCAGCGCGCTGGCCGGCGGCACCCCGGCCGTGTTCGCCACCCGGGTGCGCTTCTTCCAGCAGCAGGGCTACGACTCCACGCTGGCGCTGAGCTCCGGGGCCATCATGGCCACCTCCAGCTGGATCGCCACCGGTGTGCTGTTCCTGGTCTCGCTGCCGTTCGCGTGGGGTTCCATCCACCTGGAGGCCACCCCCGAGTCGGGCGGCGACTCGAAGCTGGTGTGGATCATCCTGGCCGTGGTCGTGCTGGTCGGCGTGGTCGCTGGCGTGGCACTGGCCGTGCCCCGGCTGCGCCGGCTGGCCGCCGCCAAGCTGCGTCCCCGGCTGCGCGACATCTGGGGCAACGTCAAGCAGCTGGCCACCTCCCCGCGGAAGCTGGTCCTGCTGGTGGGCGGCTCGTTCGCCCAGGAACTGCTGGTGGCCATGGCGCTGTCGGTGTCGCTGCGGGCGTTCGACGACCATCTCCGGCTGCCCACGCTGATCGTGGTCATCACGCTGGCCGCGATCGTCGGCGGCGCCTCGCCGTCGCCGGGTGGCATGGGCGTGGTCGAGGCGGGCATGATCCTCGGCCTCACCGCGGCCGGCGTGTCCGAGGCCGACGCGACCGCCGCTGTCTTCATCCAGCGCCTGTTCACCTCGTACCTGCCGCCGATCTGGGGCTGGATCACCCTGGTCTGGATGCGCCGGCGGGAGTACCTGTAGCGGCTCCCCCGGTCATCGGGGCCCGGCGGAACGTGACAGAATGCCCGGGTGACGGGAGAAACGCACCGTGGCTGAAGAAAATGCTGGTGACCGGTCTGCACCGGGGGCGGGAAGCCCGGATCTGAAGATCGACACCAGCGTTGCCCATCCGGCCCGGGTCTACGACTACTGGCTCGGCGGCAAGGACAACTTCGCGGCCGACCGAGAGGCGGCGGAGCGGGTGCTGGCGGTCACGCCGGGGCTGCGCTTCCGGGTCCGGGCCAACCGGGCGTTCCTGGCCCGCGCGGTGCAGTACCTGGCGGGCGAGGCCGGCATCCGGCAGTTCCTGGACATCGGCACCGGCATCCCGTCGGCCAACAACACCCACGAGGTCGCCCAGGCGGTCGCGCCCGACTCACGGATCGTGTACGCCGACAACGACCCCATCGTGCTGGCCCACGCCCGGGCCCTGCTGGCCAGCGGCCCGCACGGCACCACCCAGTACGTGCACGGTGACGTGCGCGAGCCAGCCGCCATCCTGCGGGCGGCCGCGGACACGCTGGACCTGTCCCAGCCCACGGCGCTGATGCTGCTGGGCATCCTGCACCTGATCCAGGACAGCGAGGACCCGTACCAGATCGTGGCCACGCTGATGGACGCCCTCCCGCCCGGCAGCTACCTGGCCATCTCCCACCCGGCCAGCGACATCCACCCGGGCCAGGCCGAGGCGCAGCGGCGGTACAACGAACGCGTGTCCACGCCGCAGACCCTGCGCACCCGCGATGAGGTGGCCCGGTTCTTCACCGGGCTGGACCTGGTGCCGCCGGGCCTGGTCTACGTGCACACCTGGCGGCCTGGCCCTGGGGACATCGCCCCGGTGGACGCGACTTCGGCCTACGGCGGCGTGGCCCGCAAGAACTGACGCGCGGGTCGGCGGGTCCGGCGCTAGCGGATACTGACCGGCAGCGTGCGAGGCCCGCGGATCTGGCCCGCGGACCAGCTGACGGCGGCGGGATCGGCCAGCCCGAAGTCCGGGTAACGGGCCAGCCACTCCTCGAGCGCCACGCGCAGTTCCATCCGGGCCAGGTTGGAGCCCAGGCAGCGGTGCCGGCCCAGCCCGAAGGCGACGTGCCGGTTGCTGGCCCGGTCGAGCCGGACCTCGCCGGCCGCCTCGAACGCGGCCGGGTCCCGGTTGGCGGCCGGGAACGAGAGCAGCAGCCAGTCACCTTCCGTCAGCTGGTGCCCGTGGAAATCGAAGTCCCGGGACACCAGGCGGGCCATGGTGACCGGCGCGTACGCGCGCAGGAGTTCCTCGACCGCCGTGCCCATCAGCTCCGGCTCAGCGGCCAGGCGGCGCCGGTCCGCCGGGTGCTGGGCCAGATGCCAGAGCGAGGCGCCAATCGCCGACCAGGTGGTGTCGATCCCGGCGATCATCAGCAGGATCATCGTGCCGCGGACATGGTTCCTGGTCAGCCTGGTCCCGCCGATCTCGGCCTGCAGGAGGAACGAGGTGACGTCGTCGCGCGGGTGGGCGATATGGTCGGCGATCTGCGCGTCGATGTAGCCGTCGAGGTCGCCGAGCAGCACGTCCCGCTGGTCCAGCGGCTCGTTGATGCCTTCGAGGACGCCTTTGATGAAGGCGCGGAACAGGTCGGCGTCCTCCTCGGGGAAGCCCAGGAACTTGACGATGATCCGCACCGGGATGTGCTGCGCGTACTCGGTGGCCGCGTCAAAGCAGGACCGGCCTGCGGTCGCGGCCAGCAGTTCCCGGCACAGCTCGCGGGTGTACGGTTCCAGGCTGGCGATCGCCTTCGGGGTGAAAGCGGGCAGCAGCATCCGGCGGGCGGCACCGTGGAACGGCGGGTCCGAGCTGATCGGCGGGGACAGGCCGATGGGGGCGGGCGGGGCGTCCGGGCCCGGCCGCCGCTGGCTGACGACCACCGATCGGGACGTGAAGTGTTCCGTGTCGTAAGCGACTTCGGAGACCAGCTCGTGGGTGACGGGGAGCCAGGCGCCCCCGTAGCGGTTGCTGTGCGCGACCGGGCAGCGCTGGCGCAGGTCAGCCCAGATCGGGTAGGGATCGGCGACCCAGGCTGGGTCGGTGTGGTCGAAATCAGTGGCCCAGTCCGCGACCGGGCACGGCGCCGCCGCTCACGGCGTCACCTCGGCCGGCGCTCACGGTCGCACCTCGGTCAGCGAGATCGCGTATTCCGGGCAGTTGGCCACGGCCAGCCGCGCCCGGCCGACCAGTTCCGCGGGCACCGCCCCGGAACCGATCTCCGACGACATGCCGAGATCATCGAGCTCGAACAGTTCGGGGCACAGGCTGTAGCAGCGGTTGTGCCCCTGGCATTTCCCCGGATCGACGTGCACACGGAAAGTCGCGGCAGGCACACTGCCCTCCTCGGGCGTCCAGGGAGCGGGAGACAGCTGCCTTCAGGGTACGGCGCGCGACTTAGTCCGGCAGCACGGCCAGGCGCAGCCGGCGCAGCCGGCCCGGGTCGGCGATCACATCGATGGCGCTGATCTTGCGGGTGGTGCTGACCGTGAAGGTCAGCACGATCTGCAGCCGGCCAGCGGGCGCGTACACGACGCCCACCGACCCGTCCACCAGGGCCAGCTGGGACACCCCGGCCCGGACCGACGAGGCCACCGCGCCCCGGGCGACCACCGCGGGGCCGCGCAGCCGCCCGGGCCGGCCCGCCGGGGTGGCCTGGGGGTCGGAAGTCAGCACGACCTCGTCGTCCAGCAGCGAGACCAGGGCCGAGAAGTCGCCGCCGCGGGCCGCGGCCAGGAACGCGGTGGCCACCTCCCGCTGCCGGGCCAGGTCGGCGGCGCGATCCGGGCTCGGGGCGCCGCGCACCCGGCGGCGGGCCCGGCTGGCCAGCTGCCGGGTCGCCTCGGTGGACCGGCCAAGCACCGCCGCCACCTCGGTGAACGGCATGGCGAACATGTCGTGCAGCACGAACGCCAGCCGCTCCGCCGGGGTGAGTGTGTCCAGCACGACCAGCAGGGCCAGGCCGACGGAGTCGGCCAGCACGACTTCGTCCTGCGGATCGGCACCCCGGCTGGCCGGGCCCGCCGCCCCGGGCCCGGCCGTGGCGCCATCCCGGGCCGCCGTCTCCGCGGCTCCCGGCCAGGTATCCCCGACCGGTTCCTCGTGCCGGTAGCGGCGCGACCGGAGCATGTTCAGCGACACCCGCGCGACGACGGTCGTCAGCCAGCCCCCGAGGTTGGCTACCTGATTGGTGTCCGTGCCGGTCAGCCGCAGCCAGGTGTCCTGGACCGCGTCGTCAGCGTCGGTCATCGAGCCGAGCAGCCGGTAGGCCACCGCGCGCAGGTGATCGCGATGCTCTTCGAACGCGGTGGCCAGCCATTCGGTGTCGGTCATAGCTCGTGCCCCTCGTTGCGGTGTCACCACCATGACACCCGGCAGCGCGTGGATGTGACGCCGGGTTTTCCCGGGCTGGCCGGTGCCTGGCGGGGTCAGCCCGCCCGCCGGAGCCGGACCACGGCGGCGCTGGTGGCCGGGACGGTCAGGCTGATTCCGGGGCCCGGCCCGGCGGGCAGGGCGCGCCACTCGCCATCCCACGGGGTGTCCCCCGTGATCGCGGCCCCGCCCAGCGTGGCACTGGCCGCGCCCGGGTTTCCCGGCTCCCCGCTGTCCAGCGTCATCACCTGTGCCCCCGGCCAGCCCGCGCTGGGCTCGCCCGGAGTGCCGGGGGGGACGATCGTCACGGCCGCGGCGGCCGCCTCGCGCCGGTGCGTCTTGTTGATGATCGTGACGCAGATCTGGTCCGGTCCGCCGACGCAGTAGGCGGTCAGGTTGATGCCGTCCGGATTCCCGATCGTCACCGGCCTGGGCCGCCCCGCCGAGCCGAGGGTGAACGCCTTGATGCCGTAGCCCTTCGGGGTGGTTGCGAAACGCCCGGCGGCGCCGCCCGGCTCGGGCACGATCGTGTCGGTGTAGAGCCACTGCTTGTTGTGGAAGTTCACGCCCGCCGCCCCGTGCGCGGCCCACCAGTGCAGGTAGTCCAGCGCCCACAGAGCCGAGGCGAACGCGTTGCTCGCCCCGGGCACGCCGGTGAGGTAGTCGTTCGACTCGGTGAGCCGGTACCGCAGGCCAGCGGCGAGCACCGGGGCGAGGTTGTGCGTGTACATCCAGGGATACGGGGTGTAGGTGGTGCGCGCGGGCTGCGGCCCGATCGCGGGCCCGGTCACCCATTCCGGGGACAGCATGTTGCGGATCGCCTGGCGGGCGGTGGTCCGGCCCGGGCTCCCGCCCACGTAGTAGTGCTGGGTGATGTCCGTAGCCCGGCCGGCGTCCCGTTCATCGCCGGCGAACCGCTGCGTCCATGACATCCCGGTCTCCGCGTCAGGGGTGTAGGTCAGCGGGCTGTACGCACCGGTGTCCGGCCCGATCAGCGGCGCGCCGGGCGCCGCCGCACTGACCGCGTCGGCAAACCGCTGCCAGTCAGCCCGGTAGGACGGGTACGCACTGCCCGGCACGCCCGAGTTCTCCTCGTAGATCGCCGGGTCCAGGGGATGACCGTCGTACGTGTGGAACGCGTGCCAGTCCGGCTCGTTCCCGATGCAGAAGCTGGCCACCTGCTCCCGGTAGCGGTCCCAGATGTACCGGGCCACCCCCGCGCCGATCTTCTCCAGGTCAGCGATGGGCTGGGCGCTGGGGCTGAGCAGGCGCAGCGAGTAGATGACCGTCACCTGGGCCGCGGCGGCGAAGGCAAACAGGTTGTCGATACCGGTGAAGCCGTCGCGCCCGGTGCCCGCCGGGATGGTCTCCTCCACCGATCCCCCGCCGATCCGCAGGCTGCGCAGGCCCACGTTGCGGAACAGGGTGACCAGCGAATCATTGGCCGGGCTGAACAGGTAGCCCGGCACTCCCAGGTGATCCGGGTTCAGCGGCCCCCGCTCGAAACTCAGCCCGGCGAAGTCGCCCGGGATACCCGGCCCGGCGGGCCCGGCTGGCCCGGCGTCGATGGTGATCGTGACCGGGCGGGCGCCCGGCCGGTCACGCCGGGTGCCCCAGCGCAGGGGCCAGGACAGCGGCATCGTCAGCCCCGCTGGGCGGCCTGGGCGGCCCTGCCGGTGGCGGAACCGGTGGTTGGCCACGTTGACCTGGTTGGCGCAGCGCAGCGAGCAGAACCGCCGCAGCCCGTTGCGCGAGGTGTCCAGGAACGCGGTGCCACAGCCCTCCCGGTGGCAGGTCCGCAGCCGGAAGCCCCCGCCGGTGTCGATGATGTGCGCCAGCCCGCCCGCGGTGAGCGCCTTGACCCGGGCGGCCAGGCCCGCCTGGACCGGCGCGTAGTGCAGGTGGAACGGCAGGCCGGCCCGGTGACGCACCAGCCGGGGACGGCAGTCCGCCGCGACTAGCAGCGCGTCAGCCCGCTCGGCCCGCTGCGCCTCCGAGGTGGCCTCGAACACGGCCCGCAGCTGCCTGGTCCACGGGGCCAGGGACCGGACCTGCGCCCCGGTCACCGCGGGCTCATGCACGTCGTAGCTGGCCAGCGTGGCCGCCAGCGGCGCCGGGGCCGCCGCCGGGTTGTTCACCATCCAGCAGGCGATGTGCGCGCCAGCCGCCGTGTAAGAGTCGAACTGCATAAGAGCATTACAGCATCGCCCGCACCGCCCGGGCCAGGCCTGGCGCCGGTCAGGCCCGGGCGCCCGCCGTGAGCCGCCCGGCCCGGGACAGCGGTCACCTGGCCGGGTGGGCCATCGTGTCGAGCACCGCAGCCAGTCTCCGTGAGCTGCCCCGCGCGCACATCACCCGGGCCAGGTGCGTCAGGCCCGGTCAGCGGGCGGCTCAGCGGCGGGCGCCCGGGCGTCGGCTCCTGGCGCTGGCTCGCTGGACGGCAGCAGGATGGTCGCGCCCAGGCCGATCAGCCCGATGACGGCCAGGACGATCATGGCCACCCCGTAGGCCCGCTTGGGGTCGGTGAGGCCAGCCACCAGGATGGTGCCCGCGATCGCGGTACCCAGCGAGGACCCGAGGTTGGACACGCTGCGCGACAGCCCGGAGATCTCGCCTTGCAGCTTTTCCGGGAAGGCCGACTGCACGACGTTGACCGAGGGGGTGAGCATGACGCCCACTCCCACACCGATGAGGAACAGGCCGGGGGCGAAGTACCAGGCACCAGGGCGGCCCTTCACCAGCACGAGCAGCACGATGATGCCCACGATCGTGATCACGAAGCCGACCAGGATGAGGCTGCGCTGCCGGTACCGCCTGGCCAGCCGCCCGGCAGCCAGCGAGGACAGCAGGATTCCCACGGTGGCGGCGGTGAAGATCACGCCGGTCTGGATGGCGTTATAGTGCCGGACCACCTGGAGGTAGGCCGAGACAACGAACGAGGTGCCCAGGAGCACGGCCCATTGCACGTTCTGGGTGACCAGGGCCAGGTTGGACGTGCGGTTGCGGAACAGGGCAGTGGACAGCAGGGCTTCCTTCCCGGCCCGTTCCCGGCGGCGGATCCAGGCGAAGAACCCGGCCAGGATGAGCGCCCCAGCGGCCAGCAGGATCAGCATCAGAGCCAGATTCTCGTCCGCGGCCATGATTCCCCCGACCAGGACCACCAGCCCGACGGCGGACAGGATCGCTCCCACGGTGTCGAACGGGCGGGTCGGGTCGGCGGGTACCGGGTCGATGAGACCGCGGGCCAGCAGCACGATGACCACGATGATGAGGGCCTGGAAGATGAAGGCGGCCCGCCAGGTGATCCAGGTGGTGATCGCGCCGCCGATCAGCGGCCCGGTGGCCGCGCCGACTCCGCCCATGCCGCTGATCAGCCCGAAGGCCCAGGCCCGGGACTTCATGTCGGTGAAGAGCATGGTCGTGAGGATGTAGACGGGCGGGATCAGCAGGGCGGTGCCGACTCCCTCGAAAATCGAGTTGCCCAGGATGAGGACACCAAGCCCGGGAGAGACCGCGCTGAGCACCGCGCCAACCCCGTAGATGGCGAGGCCGATCATGAAGCACCGTTTGCGGCCCAGGCGATCGGTCAGCTTGCCGCACGGGATCATCAGCGCCGCCATCACCAGCAGGAACAAAGTGATGCACACCTGGACGCCCTGGACCGTGGTGTGCAGGTCGCGGCTGATGTCATTGATCATGACGTTCATGTTCGAGCCGGCGAAGCTGCAGATGAACTGGGCCAGGGCCAGCGGCAGCAGCATCCGGCGCAGTGCCCCGGCCGTGGTCGGCATGCTGACCACTGTCGCGCGGCCGACGCGGCGGGACGTCACCCGCCGGGAGTGAGATGCTGTCAGTCCAGGGTCCGCGGGTGGTTCACGTCGAGCGGGACGGATTCGGCGGGGATCACCGCGAGCGAGGTGGCCTCGGGGGGGATGACCGCGTTCAGCGTCCAGTCGGTCAGCACCCTGGCCCGGTTCCCGGACATCGCGTTCAGGTGGTAGGCGCGGGTGACGACGTTGGCGGGCAGCCCGGACAGGGGGATCCGCAGCGGGTTGGCGGCCGCGGACAGCCCACCCAGGTCGACCAGGAAGCCCAGGTCGTGGTGCTCATAGGGCGCTGCCTTCCCGATGCCGAGGGAGGCGGCGACGTTCCGGGCGACCTGCTTGCCCTGCCGCTGGGCATGCTGGGCGGTCATGCCGGTGACCTGGCCGGGGCGGGTCAGGTCGGGCACGGCGGCGCAGTCCCCGCACGCGTAGACGTCCGGGGCACTGGGTACCTTCATGAACTCATCGACCACCAGCCGGCCCCGGTTGGTCTCCAGGCCCAGCCCGCCGACCAGCCGGTCGGGGCGGACCCCGACGCACCAGATCAGCGACCGGGTGGGTACCTTCTCCCCGGTGGACAGCTGCACACAATCATCGCTGGCCAGGGTGACCGACTGCCCGGTCCGCACCTCCACGCCGCGCCGCCGCAGCACCCGGTCGGCTGACTTCGACAGGTGCGGGTCCAGTTCCGGGAGCACCCGCGGTGCGGTGTCCAGCAGCAGCCACCGGATCGGCTGGCCGGCCAGGCCGGGCATCCGCCGGGCCAGCCGGGTCGTCAGCGACTGGCCTTGCGCCGCGACTTCGGTACCTGTGTAGCCCGCGCCGACTACCACGAACGTGCAGCGCGAGGCGCGTTCTTCCGGGTCGGCGGCCACCGCGGCCAGCTCAAGCTGGTGGGTGATGTGGTCGCGCAGGTACACGGCCTCGGCGATAGTGCGGAACCCGTGCGCGTAGTCGGCCACGCCGGGCACCGGCAGCAGCTTGTTCACGCTGCCGGCGGTCAGGATGAGCCGGTCGTAGCCGACCTCACCGGCCGAATCTTCCGGGCCGGCCCAGCTCACAGTTTTCTGCTGCGAGATCGATGCCGTTCACCGTGCCGAGCACGAACCGCATCTTGCGCAGCCGCCCGGGCAGCGAGACCAGGATGTGCCGCGGCTCCAGCAGGGCCCCGGCCACCTGCGGCATCAGCGGGAGGTACAGGAAGTAGTCCGTCGAGTTGATGACCACGATCTCGGTCGTGGCCCGGGCCAGCCGGGACAGTTCCCGCGCGGCGTTGTAACCGGCGAACCCTGCGCCCACGATCACCACGCGGTGCTGTTTGCGCGACCCCGCCATCGTGGCTCCTCCCAGTGTGTACAGCGGTGTCCGGTCCACCGCTGATCGGTAAGTTCTCCCCTACCCGTTGCGTCCGGTTTAGCCCACAAGATCCAGCCAATGCCCCTCCACCTGCGGAAGTCAGCTGCTGTGCGGGATCTCGACCGAGACGTTGGTGGCTTTCACCGCGGCGACGGCGAGCATTCCGGGCTCCAGCCCGAGTTCGTCGGCGGCCTCGCGGCTGAGCAGGGAGACAACCCGGTGCGGCCCGGCCTGGATTTCTACCTGGGCCATCACCGTGTCGCGGGTGACCTTGCTGATCAGGCCGCTGAACCTGTTCCGCGCCGAGTGCGCGACGATCACCCGGTTCTCCGTCTGGTCGGCTGATTCGGCCAGTTCCTGCGCGAGCTGGGCGAGCGCGGTGCCGTCCACGGCCATCCGGCCGGACGCGTCGGTGACAGTGGCTATCCGTCCCCCATCGGCCCATCGGCGCAGGGTGTCGGGGCTGACCCCCAGCAGGCTGGCGGCCTCCTTGATCCGGAACGTCGGCATTCCCGGACTGTAACGCAGCCGCGGCACGTTTCCCGCAGGAAGGACCTTTGGCCCTTGCCTAGCTGCCCGCCGGCCAGGTAGCGGTGTAAGAGCGGCCCACAGCCGCACGAGACGTGTCCCGTGCCTGACCTTCCGCACTGTGAAAAGGGGGGCCAGCGCGGACGGTCAGGCACGGGACACCCGGGGGCGATGCGGACGCTACCGCTTATGGTGGGCCGCGATGTGCGGGTGGCTAGCCTGCAGCCAGGGCCGCCCAGAACGCGCAGTTGTGCGTGTTCGCGAAGTCAGTTTCGGTCTGTGGTGTGGGTGGTGCCATCGACTGCATCTGCTGGGTGAGGTTGCTGAAGAGCGGCCAGAACGGGGTGCCGGCCGAGGAGGGGACCCCGCGCTTGGCAAAGTCCGTCCAGTACCCCTTCATGATCGTCGCTAGCTGCTGCTGCTGAGCCGAGAGCGTCCCCGGGAAGGCGGCCGCCGGCAGATCCATCAGGTACTGGATCTCGGACGCGTGGGCCGCACCGTAGGGGAAGCTGACCGGGGGAAGGAAGTTCTCCGGCGCGTTCTCATCGTTGAACTCGTAGCCGAAGGTCGGTACGAAGTGCGAGACGGACTGATCGATGGTCAGCGCGGGGCACGCGAAAATGGCGTCGGTGCCGACCGCGCCGAGGGCGGTGGATGGGCTGGAGAACGCGCTCAGCGGGTATTTGGCCGCGATGACTGCCGCCACCGCCGGGGGGACCCCCAGCGTGGAGGAGATCATGCTCTGGTAGTTCGATGCCGTGACCGGGTTGCCCGCCAGTTCGCTGAGCGCGACGAACAGCCGCCATTCATCGCGGTTCGTGCCGTTGATGATGGGGACGCGGTTGAACTTGCCGGTGGCGAAAGCGGTCTTCAGCGTCTCCGGCAGCACCTCGCTGTTGATGTTCGGCGTGTAGCCGGCCGCGTTCTCGCTGGCCAGGATGGCCGGCACGGGCAGGCTCCGCAGGCAGGCCGCGGTCTGGCTGGCGCATCCCGCATTGGCCGCGAAGGCCTCGCCGGCTGCCTCGGCGCTGGAGAGCGATGCCTGCGTGAGGTTGTAGGACCCGCTCTCCGCGATCGCCCTTTCGAACAATCCCCTGGCCTGCGGCGATGCAACCTGTGACAGCGTGGACAGGCCGCCCGCGGACTCACCGAAGAGGGTGACGCTGCGCGGGTTGCCGCCGAAGCTGGCGATGTTGCGCTGGACCCAGCGCAAGGCGGCCTGCTGGTCCATGAGGCCGTAGTCGCCCGACTGGCCGTTCGCGTCGGCCAGCGCCGGGTGCGCCAGGAATCCGAGCGCACCGAGCCGGTAGTTGATGGTGACCACCGTTACGCCGTGTGCCACCAGCTGCGCTGGGTCGTAGTCATTGCTCTCGCCGCTCACCAGCGCGCCACCGTGGATCCACACCATGACCGGGAAGTGTGAACCGGCCTGCCGGTGACTGGGCGTGAAGACGTTCAGGAACAGGCAGTTCTCCGACGTGCTGGCCTGGCCGAAAGGCCCGGCCAGCTGCGGGCAGTGCGGCGCGAACTGGGTCGCATCGCGTACGCCAGGCCAGCTGGCGGCGGGTTGTGGCGGCCGCCAGCGCAGCGCGCCAACCGGAGGTGCGGCGTACGGGATGCCGAGAAATTCATCGACCGCCCCGCTGGCCAGGCCACGAACTGCCCCATTGGCGGTGCTCGCTACCGGCCCGCTGGCGCCGGCGGCCGCCTGCCCGTCGAGGGTGCTCGCGCTCACCGCGGGCGCGGCCGCGACCAAGGCGCCGAAGGTGACTCCGGCTGCCGCCAGCCGGGTGCGTGCCCGCCATCCGGTCCAGGTCTTGAGCATCCTTATTCTCCCTTCACGGCTGACGCCGACTGTCGTCCTGGTGGCCGGTTCGCTCCTGCTCGAGGAGCGCGCGGCGCAGCTCGTCCGGGTCGTTGGTGACCACGGCGTACAAGCCTGGCCGTGCGCAGCCCCCGTGGCGTCTGGCGATGATGGAGATGCCGCCCCATGTCTGCTGCGTACCGAAGTCGTAGCCAGGGAACTCGGCCGCCAGCCCGCTCAGCTCGGCTGGGACGCCGGTCACCCGGCCCACGGCGCGCCCGCCGGGATCATGATGGGCCTCTGGCCCAGCAGGTCCGTCATCGCTGCCATCGCCTCTTCCCGGCGCTGCGCTTGACGTCTTCCATGCAGCCGAACGGGACGCGGTTACCCCGCGCCATGGCAGGTGCTCTCGCGAATGCCTACGTAACACTGACTGGGGCCTTCACCATAAGTACGGATCAGTACTTTAGGGCTACGTCAGCTACTGTATGCGCGTGACCGACACCGGGCAAGGGGGGACGCTCGCCAGGACGCACGAGGGAAAGCCTGGCCTTCCCCGCGGCAGAAGCCGCCTGCCGCTGTCGGCCGTGCGCGCGTCGCAGCGCGAACGGCTGCTGCGGTCAGTGATCGCCGCGGTTTCGGAATCCGGCTATCTGGCCGTCACTGTCGCCGACATCGTGCGGCGGGCCAGGGTGTCCCGGGCCGCCTTCTATGCCCACTTCACGGACAAGGAAGACTGCTTTCTGGCCGCGACCGCCGAAGGCCGGGACCTCATGATCGCCCAGGTCGTGTCCGCGACGCGTGCGCTGCCTGCCGACGCTTGCGATGAGGAGGTACTCCGCGTCGCGTGCCGGGCGTACCTCGCGTTTCTCGCGGGCGAGCCGGCGTTCGCCAGGGTCTTCTATATCCAGATGCCGACGGCGGGCCCGCGCGCGGTAGACCGGCTCGATGCCGGTTCCGGGCTGTTCGCTGATCTGAACCGGAAATGGCACCAGCGTGCGCGAGAGCATCACCCGGAATGGCCATCCGTTCCTTCCGAGGCGTATCTCGCGCTCGCCGGTGCCACGGTCGAACTGGTGCGGTCCATGGTCCGCGCGGGCCGGACTGAGGATCTTCCCGGGCTTGAGGAAACGCTCGTGTCGCTGCATCTGGCAGTTCTGGCGGCCCGCGCCTGGCCTCCAGGAACCTGAGCTGCTATGCGCGTCAGGAGGTGACGTCGAGCCACTCCTCCGGCCGCGGGCCCGCGATCTCTGGAATCGGCGCCCGGGCCGATCCCGGGGCGGGCGCTGATCCAGGCCCGGTGGCCAGGCCGGCCAGTGCCTCGGCGACGGTCCTGGCGGCGACCAGCTGGGTGCCACTGGAACGAGACATGGGCACGACACGTGCCCCCGGCCCGGAGCACCTCGACGACGTTCACCGGCCAGAAAGATTCCACCTGACGGTGCACCTTCGGGTGACGCCTGCCCCCGGCGACCCTCCTAGCGTGCGGAGGGACAGAAACGCACGCTAAGGAGCACGGAAAATGGATCCCTCCGCCACGCATGACCTGTCTCGCCACCATCTGCTGACGGTCACTGGCATCACCGGGATCGCGTACACGCTGTCCTGGATAGCCGGGCTGGCTGTCGCGGCGCCCAGCCCCGGGCTCACCGCCTCCGGGGCCGAGATCACTGCCGCGCTCGCCGGCCACGGGACCGCCGTGGCCGTGCAATTCGGCCTTACCGAAGGGCTACCCGCGGCCGGGCTGGCCATCATCTCGGTCGCCCTGGCCCGGGCGGCGCGCAGGTCGGGAGCGGCCGCGGCCGCCCGGGTCACCCTCATCGCCGGTGCGGTGGCCGCGCTCATCTCGCTGCTGCAGTTCGTGCTCGGCCTGGTCCTGGCCGGAACGGCCACACCCGGCACGGCGCACTTGCTCTACGAGGCGGTGAACCGGCTGGACGGGGTCAAGATGCTCGCGCTGGCCATCCTCGCCCTGGCCGGCGCCGCCTCAGGGGCGCTGCCCCGGTGGCTGCGGTACACCGGGATCACGCTGGCGGTTGTAATCACCGCCTCCGGTCTGGCTTACCTGCTGCTTCTCGCGAGCCTGGCTTTCCTGGCCGTCCCGGCCGGGGTGCTGCTGCTCGTGTTCATCACCGGCACCGGCCTGGCGCTCGGCGCTTCGGATGGCGGGCCGCGCCGGGCCGCGCCGGCCACCCACGCCGCAATGGCCGCCAGCCACCCACGATGACCGCCGTGCCCGGCGACGGCCATCGTCTCAATCGCCTCACGGGAATAGGTCGGGCTGGGGCGCCCGACGGCATCCCGCTGCCCCGGCATGTGGGTTACGCCCATTTCGGCGTGCCGATGATCGCCCGGGTCCGGAGCATGATGCCGGTGATCGTGTTGTTGCCCGATGCCGCGAGGTGCTGCTGCGCGGTGGCCGGCAGGTTGTTGGTCAGCAGCCGCCACGCCTGCTCTGTGGTCATGGTCAGGCTGGCTATAACGCGCGGGCCGGGCTGGCTGCGGTAGTCCCATCCGGGCTTGCCCGCGACCAGCTGCCATGTCCGGGTGACCGATCCGGTGATGGCAATCGTCACGGTGTCACCGGGCTGCACCGGGGCCTGGGCGAGGCGGTAGGGATAGGCCCAGCGCAACCCGTCCAGCACGGGGCCGGCCAGGTCGGCACGCAGGTCGCTGGGGCGGCCGAGCGCCTGGAGGATCTGCTGCCGGTGGATCCAGTACTCCGACAGCTCGCGCGCCTGGTCGAGCCAGGCCGGCACCGGGCCGTGCCCGGCCCAGGACACCGAGGCGGTGCGCGCCCGCGGGTCCTCGCCGCGGAACGTCCCGGCGATCTGCGGCCCGGACCACCGCAGCAGATCGGTGACCAGCCGGGGGCTGAGCCGGCGGCCAGCGCGGACCCATTCGGCCTGCAGCTCATCCAGCCAGCCTGTGAACTCAGCCTCCGTGGCGCGGTCAGGGCCCGGCGTGCCGTAGTAGCCGTCGCGGTGCCGGGCCAGCAGCCCGAGGTCGTCGCCGAGCAGGTGGCAGCACAGCCCCAGGACGCTCCAGCCAGGGCACGGCGAGGGTAGCTCCCAGTCCGGGCCCGCCAGGCCGCTGAGCAGCTCGCTCAGCCGATCCCGCTCGATGACGAACAGGCTGGCATAGTCCCAGGGTGGCTCGGCGGGCGGGCCGGTCCTGCTCGTCCTCTGAGTGTGACCGGCCATCAGTGGCTGGTGATGGTCAGCCGTGGAGCAGCGCGCTCAGCCCGGACCTCGACCGTGCCGCCGATGGGGAACGTGACGATCGGGGTGGCATGCCCGAAGTCGACGTTGCCGACCACCGGCATGCCGGACAGCTCTGGCTTGGACGCCACGATCTGGGCCAGCAGGTCGCGGGTCATCCCGGTGGCCTTCTGGAACCTGCCGATGACCAGGCCGGTCACCCCGGCGAAGGCAGGCTGCTGCAGCAGCGATACCAGGTCCCGGTCGAAGTCCCACGGCTTCACCTGCGCGTCGTCTTCGGCGAAGATCACCGACCCGGACAGCGCCGGCATGAACGGCGTGCCTTGCAGCAGGTTGAAGCTGCACAGGTTGCCGCCCACGATCCGGCCCGCCGCCTCACCCTCCTGCAGGATCCACCAGCCCTCCCCGGGCTCCAGGTGCCGGTCCTCCTGGTCCAGGAACCACGCATCATCGCTCCACTGCCGGGCCGGTGCCAGCTCGACCGGCGCGTCGTCCATCAGGCAGGCCCGGAATCCGGCCTCGGTGAACTCGAAGTGCCGCTTCATCCCGAAGCTGGAATAGTGCGGGCCGGAATAGCCGACCAGCCCGGCCCGCGCGTACAGGGCATTCGACAGCACCGTGATGTCGGAGAACCCGCACAGTACCTTCGGATGCGCAGCCACCAGCCCGTAGTCGATCCCGGTCAGCAGTTGGTTGGAGTTGAACCCACCGATCACCGAAAGGATCCCGTCCACCCCGGGATCAGCGAACGCCGCGTGCAGGTCCGCCAGCCGTGCCTGCACCGAAGACGAGGAAAAATCATCGCAGTCACTCACGTGCTCGCCGAAGGACACTTTCAGCCCCAGCGCCGCCAGCTTCCGGTCCGCCTCAGCACGCACCTCTGACCCGATGATCGCCAGCGACCGCGACGGCGCGATCACCCGCACCACCGAGCCAGGCCGCAGTTTCGGGGGAACAGCTGGCATCCCCCCATCCTGGACGTCCCAACGGCGGCCCGCGACCAAATTACCGGGCAACACAGCACCACTCGCTGCTCACCGGCCGCACATGCGCACCCAAGCAGAGCAGCGGCAATGCGTCGTGGCGCCCGTCAGGATGGCGGCCCGGCGCGGCGGGCTCGTTCCCTGCTGGGTCCCTCGGCTCCTGCGCCGAGCAGCGAGCGGGTGAGCGACTGGTGCTCGGAGTTCATCTCGGCGAGCACGTCGGCGAAGTGCGGGCCTCGCAGTACCGGTGGGCGCTCGCCGGCCCGCAGCGACGCCAGCACGGTCCGCCTGATCATCTCCTTGATGAAGGAGGCGGTGACCCCTTCGGTACCTGCTGCCACCTGCGCGAGGTCGGCGTCCACGGTCAGGTCCCTGGCGTACAGGCGGAGCAGCCGCTCCCGGCAGCGTGCATCCGGGCGGGGGATCTCGACGGCCAGGTCCACCCGGCCCGGGCGGTCGGCCAGCGCGGATTCCAGGACGTCGGCCCGGTTGGTGGTCAGCACGAACGTGACATCGGCGTCGGCGCCAATCCCGTCCATCGCGTCGAGCAGCGAGAAGAGCAGCGGGTTCCCGCCCGGGGTGTAGTCCCGGTCGACGGCGACCAGATCGACGTCCTCGAGCACCACCATCGATGGCTGCAACCGCCGGGCCAGGGCCGCGGCCTCGCCGATGAACCTGATGGACGGGCCGGTGAGCAAGATGACGGTGATGCCGACCAGACGGCCGGTCAGGTACCGGACGGTATGGGTCTTGCCTGTCCCCGGCGGGCCGTGCAGCAGCAGACCGCGCTTGAGGTGCTGGCCGGCGCCGAGCAGTTCGGCGGACCAGTCGGCGATGCCGATGATGTGCCGCTCGACGTGGTCGAGCATCCCGGCGGGCAAGACGACATCCCCCGCGGTGACCGCAGGCCGGGGCAGGAACGTGACCAGCTCGTTCCCGTGGTGCTCGCTTTCCGCGAAGCTGAGCACCTGGCCGCGGAACACATCATGCGCCCGCATCAGCCGCTCGATCTCGTCGCGCGTCGCAGTGGCCACCTCCCGGTCGGCCGCGAGCACCTCCAGCGTGCAGAACGGCGGGCCGAACCGGCTTTCGTCGCGGATGCCGACCACGACCGGGGCGCCGTCTGGCGCCGCCCCCGCGACCAGGCCGAGCGTCACTACCTCAGTGTTCTCCTGCGGGCCGACGGCGGCGGTGCCGTAGCTGGCGGCGCCCACCACCGCATCGCCGCTGGCCGCGCTGCTGCTGACCATGGCCCGTTCCCGGCCATACGGCCTCGCCCGGACAAGGCTGACGTGCGAGGGCATGCTGAGCAGCGTCAGCATGTCCTCGTGCGGGCGGTGACCGCCCCCGGGCGGGCCGAACCATTGCGCGCCTGCAGCGTGCTCGGCCAGGTACGCGTCAACCCCACGCTGGACGTTCACGTGCTCCCAGCTCGGGAACCTCTCCGAAACCAGCACCACCTCGGTCAGCTGGCAGTCCAGATGCCCGGTGACCCGCAGCGCCAGCGCGGAAGGACCCGCCTCCTCGCCCAGCGTCTCAGCCGCCAGCTTCAACAGCTGGCGCAGGCCACGCGCCAGCCCTCTCAGGTCATCACTGTCAGCAGCCGGCCGCCCGGGTGGGGATGGGGTACTCACAGGGTCAACAATGCTTGACGGGCGGCCGCAGTGCCAAGGCAACGCCGCCGGCTCCTGCGAGCCGGATTCCCGTCCCGCGGTCACAGGCACGCATACACGGCATCGATCAGGGCCCGGGTACGCGGGTTTTGCCAGCGCGGGCCCATCTGGTTCATCACGTAACCGAAGGCAACCCCGCTGTCGGGGTCGCAGAATCCCAGCGACCCGCCGGCGCCGAAGTGGCCGAATGCCGCATTGCCTGGGCCCAGCGGCCGTTCGGGCTGAGTGAGCTGAAAACCCAGGCCGAATCGGGACGGCCTGCCCAGCACCAGGTCCTGGCCATACACCTGCTCGGTCACGGCAGCGGCCAGGGTGGCGGCGGTGACGATGACGGTTCCATCCAGGGCCCCACCGGCGGCCAGCGCCGCATAGACGCGGGCGACGCCGCGGGCGGTGCCGTGGGCGTTGGCGGACGGGACTTCCGCAGCCCGCCAGGCAGCAGAGTTGATCACCCCGGCGCCGGACAGCCCAGCTGGATTGAAGTAGGCGTTGTACCCCATCAGCTCGGCCGGCTCCAGCGCGGCCGGTTCTGTTTCCTCCGGCACCGGCCCCGGCCACGCGACCTGGGCGACCCGGGGGTGCTGGGATGCGGGCAGCCCGATGTGCACGTCGGCGCCGATCGGTCCGGCGATCTGTTCACGCAGCAGCGAGCCCACCGTGGAACCGGTACGGCGGCGGATTACCTCGCCGGCCAGGAAGCCGAAGGTATTGACGTGGTACCCGTGCCCGCTGCCCGGCTCCCACCAGGGCTCCTGGGCAGCCAGCGCAGCTGTCATCACCGGCCAGTCGAGCATGCTGCCGGGCGGGAGCCTCCGGCGTACCGCAGGAAGCCCGGCCTGGTGAGACAGTAGCTGCCGCACGGTGATCCCGTCCTTGCCCGCAGCGCCGAACTCCGGCCAATAGCGGGCAACCGCCGCATCCACGTTGAGCCTGCCCTGCCCGGCCAGCCGCGCCGCACAGATCGCGACAAGGCCCTTGCCGACGGAGAACATGTTCACCAGCGTGTCTGGCCGCCACCGGCGCGTGCACTCAAGATCAGCCCACCCGCCCCACAAGTCGGCCACCACGCGGCCGCCCACCATGACGCACACCGCCCCGCCAAGTTCACCCCGGTGGCGGAAATTCTCCCCGAACGCTTCTCGCACCAGCGCGAACCGCGGATCGCAGCCACCCTCCACATCAGCAGCCGGCACGGCTGCACTGCCGTTCTGGGGCCTGGGCATAGCTGCATTCTCGCTCAATCGCAGATTCGCCAATTCGGCGCGCGGGACACCCTCCCAAACTTGCCCGGGAACAACCAGTGACCGCAGACTGGGATCTCCACCTGTACGCCGGCCCGGCCTGTCCAAGCCGGGCCCGCGACGCCGTCCGGCACTCCTGGCCAGCCATGCACCGCGCTGACACGCGCGAGCCCGGCCGGCCGGCCCGGCGGACCGACAACAGCGCAGCAGGAGACCGGGCGGCGCAGAGGAGCGGCAATGACCAGGCCGAGCGCAGACTCTCCCCCGTGGGCACTGGTGGACGAGGGCTGGGGCCGTAAGGCCGTGGATTTCGCGACCCTCAGCGAGCCGGCCAACTGCCGCGAGTACGTCGATATGCACCATCGGCTTGGCGTCGATGCCGGGGACCGGCTGCTCGACGTGGCTTGCGGGTCCGGGCTCGCCGTCGAGCTGGCTCGCCTGCGCGGCGCTTCCTGCTCCGGTATCGACGCCTCGGCCAGGCTGGTGGCGGTGGCCCGGGACCGGAACCCTGACTGCGACATCAGGGTCGGCGACATGCATGCCCTGCCGTGGGACCCGGCGTCGTTCGACGTTGTCACCAGCTTCCGGGGGATCTGGGGCACTACCCCCGACGCGGTTGCCGAGCTATACCGGGTACTTCGCCCCGGCGGGCGCGCCGGGATAACGGTCTGGGGTCACCTGAAGGTGTCCCCTGGAGCCTGGGCGCTGGCGCCGTTCCGCCTTGCTGCGGCGGAGAAGGTCGGCAACCAGGCTGTGATGGTGTCGCTCGGCCGGCCTGGTGCGGGCGAGCAACTCCTCGCGGCGCACGGATTCGTCGATGTCGAGCGCCTGGACGTTCCGTTCGCCTGGGAGTTCGCGGACCCAGAACTGTACGCGCGTGCGCTGGCCTCTACCGGGCCAGCTTATGAGGCCATCCAGAACGTCGGCGAGGCTGAGTTCCATCGCACGGCCGTCGAGCAGGCTCAGGAGCGGCTGCGGGACGGCTTGCCGCTGCGGGCCGGCATCAACGTCGTGGGCTACCTGGCCCGCAAACCCGAAGGAGCACAACGCCCATGACCGGCAGCTTTCTCGAAGAACCCGCGGTGTCCGCCCAAGTGCGGGCGCTCTACGACGAAGACCTCGCAGACGGCGGCTACGTGTGGAACGTGTCCCGGCTATGGGCCCACCAGCCAGACACCCTAAAGCAGCTGTTCGGGTTGATGTCTGAGGCATTCACGCCGAGCGGTTTGACCTTCCGCCAGCGCGGGATCCTGGTGACCGCCGCCGCCTCGGCCCTCGGTGACTCTTACTGCTCGCTGGCGTGGGGCGGGAAGCTGGGCAAAGCGTGTGACGCCGCTATCGCGGCAGGGGTCCTGAATGGCACCGACGCCGGGCTGACGGACCAGGAGAAGGCCCTGGCCGCGTGGGCCCGGAAGGTCGCCAGGGACCCGAACGCGACGGCGCCATCCGACATCCAGGCGCTCCGCGATTCCGGGCTCGATGACGGTCAGATCTTCGCCATCACCGCCTTTGTAGCCCTTCGCCTGGCGTTTTCCACGGTCAACGACTCGCTCGGCGCTCAGCCAGACGGGCAACTCGCCCAGTCTCTGCCCGCGGAGGTGCGCGAGGCCGTCACCTACGGCCGACCTGTCGCTCACGGCCCAGGCTGAGAACACTCTCCCGGCTGCGCACGGATCTCGGCCTCACGATGCCATCCGGCGCTGGCCAGCGATTTTTCCCCTCCCTGGCCGGGCCCTACCGGAACGAGCCTGGGCGGTAACCGAGCGGGCCGCCGTGGGCCGCGAAGTGACCCTGGCCGGACGCGCGGCCGGCGGCGCTGGAGGGACGCGTGTGCCCGACGTGGCGATCTGCCGGACCACGTGATGGCCGGTCGCTACCTCGTCGCTGGCCGCGGTGACGCCCGCGGCGTCGTGCAGCCGCTGAAGGTCGCGGACCTGGCTGCGCTCCACCAGCGCAATGACCATGCCAGTGGCCCCAGCCCGGGCCGTCCGGCCCGAGCGGTGCAGGTAGTCCTTATGGTCGTTCGGCGGGTCGAACTGCACGACCAGGTCGACGTCGTCCACGTGGATGCCACGGGCTGCGACGTCGGTGGCGACCAGGACACGGGGATGCCCGGCGGCGAACGCGTCCAGGGCCCGCTGCCGCTGATTCTGGTTGCGGTCGCCGTGGATGGCCGCGGCGGCGACTCCGGCCCGGGACAGCTGTTTCGCGAGCCGGTCCGCGCCGTGCTTGGTACGGACGAAGAACAGGGTGCGCCCCGGCCGGCCGGCGATCTCGGCCGCGACCGGCACCTTGTCCTGAGCGGACAGGACCAGCACCCGGTGCTCGGCGGGCCCGGAATCGGTCGAGGAGGTGACCGCGTGCAGCGCGGGATCATGGATATAGGCCGTCACCAGCTGGCCGACGCCACGGTCCAGGGTGGCGGAGAAGAACATCCGCTGGCCGGCCTGGGTCGTCTGGTCAAGGATGCGGGTGACCGCGGGCATGAAGCCCAGGTCGGCCATGTGGTCCGCCTCGTCGAGCACGGTGACCTGGACGCCGGAAAGCGTGCAGGCCCGCCGCTCGAGCAGGTCGATGAGCCGGCCTGGCGTCGCCACCACGATGTCGGCGTGGCGGACGCGGGCGATCTGCCTGCTGATTGGCACGCCGCCGTAGACCGTGGTGATGCTCACGCCTACGCTGCGGCCCAGCGGCGCGAGCGCGTCCGCGACCTGCTGGGCGAGCTCGCGCGTCGGGACCAGGACTAGGCCGCGGGGCGCCTTCTCACGCCGCTCGCTCGTGGTGGCGGCGAGCCTGGTCAGCAGCGGGAGGCCGAAGGCCAGCGTCTTGCCCGACCCGGTCTGGGCGCGGCCGAGCACGTCGCGGCCGGCCAGCGCGTCGGGAAGCGCCCGGGCCTGGATCGCGAACGGCTCGTGGATGTCACGCGCCGCGAGCGCGCGGACCAGCCGGGCGTCCAGGCCAAGCTCAGCGAACGTGGCCGCCGTTGGCGGCGACGCCGCAGCGGCGGCGTCCAGGGCCCGGTCAAGCTCGGAATACGGTTCTGCCCGCCGCGGCCGTGGTACCTGCGGGCGCCTGGCCGCGGCCGGGCCACGGTGCCTGGTGGCACGGTCACCGCCCCGGCCGTAGCGATCAGAAGACGCGCGCGGGCGCCTGGAACTGCGGGGCATGCGGAACTCCATCGGTAGTTCGGGGATCGCATGCTCGGCAGACATCAACGACGACCGGCTCATTGCGCCGGACTGCTCACACTGCGACCGGCGGGCTGCTCGCCCGCGGAGCGGCGGCGAAGATCGCCGCCTGTGGTGCAAGGCTATCGGCAGGCGCTCTATTCCCCGTGCTCATAGCGTCCGGCGGACGCCGGGCTGCCGGTCGATGCCGCTCGGCTCAACAGCCAGGGTGCCATGGGTGGCCTCCCGGGCCGCGCCCAGCCGCCCGATCGCCAGCACCTCGCGACCGCGGGAGTCCTCAATCAGCAGCGCAAACGCTGTGTACATCGCCACTGCGGCGAGGA
>CAVQFM010000003.1:0-38856 GCA_963711705.1 uncultured Actinomycetes bacterium | reverse complement strand
GAGCGGGTGACGAGAATCGAACTCGCACTATCAGCTTGGGAAGCTGACGTTCTGCCATTGAACTACACCCGCAGGCACCGGCCCGGGCTGGTGGCCCACGCTGGCGTCGTCCGGATATCGTACCGGAACCACCGGCCGCGCTGGCCAGCGCTGGCTTAGCCGGTGCCGGTCGCCGCCAACCCCGGTAGGTTGCCTAGGGTGCTGCTCTCCGACCGCGACATCCGGGCCCAGATCGACTCCGGCCGGGTCCGGGTTGACCCATACCAGCCTGAGCTCATCCAGCCGTCGAGCATCGACGTCCGGCTGGACCGCTACTTCCGGGTCTTCGAGAACCACCGCTACCCGCACATCGACCCGGCGGTGGAACAACCTGACCTCACTCGCTTGGTGCAGACCACCGGCGACGAACCATTCGTATTGCATCCTGGTGAGTTCGTCCTGGCATCGACCTTTGAGGTCGTGACGCTTCCGGACGACATTGCGGGACGGCTGGAGGGCAAGAGCTCGCTGGGCAGGCTGGGGCTGCTGACGCATTCCACGGCTGGGTGGATCGATCCGGGGTTCTCCGGGCACGTGACGCTGGAGCTGTCCAACGTGGCCACGCTGCCGATCAAGCTGTGGCCCGGGATGAAGATCGGCCAGCTGTGCCTGTTCCGGACCAGCTCACCAGCTGAGCACCCGTACGGCTCGAGCGTGTACGGGTCGCGCTACCAGGATCAGCGCGGGCCCACGCCGTCGCGGTCCTACCTCAACTTCTACCGGGCCGACGTCTGAGGGTCTGCACGGGTCGCAGCTTCTGCTGACCGCGGGCACGGTGCTGCGATGAGTTCCCTGGCACGGCAGCGTCTGACCCAGAGATGGCGATCCGATGGCCGCTGGCAGGCAGAGTGCGTGCGGCTCACGGTGACTGCTCATCTGACACTCGATGGGGTCATGCAGAGCAACGAAACCCGACTGAGCCGATACCTTTGCCCAGGCCGTATCGACCAGGCGCAGCCGGCAGCACGAAGACCACCAGCCGTGGCGTGGTCGCCCACATCTACCAGCCGTCAGGCCAGCCGGAATACGGCTCGGCCGTTGCTGAGCAAGACGGCGGCATTGGCAAGACTCGGTGAGCAGACAGGCCGACCCGTAGACGGCCCACGGCTAGCTGCCGCCCGGCCAGGCCGGGTCGGCGGTGAGCCAGTCGCCCAGCAGATCGTTCAGCCGGTCGGGGGCATCGAGCGGAATCCAGTGGCTCGCGTCCGGGATCTCCTCGTACTGCCACGGCCCCGCCACGCAGTCCGCGGACATCCGCATCTGCTCGCCGTCCAGGTAGTGATCGCCGGTGGACCAGATGCCGAGCGTCGGCACGGTGACCGGCGGCAGGCTGGGCCGCGGGCCGGGCATGCGGGGGGCCAGGTTGGCCCGGTACCAGTTCAGCGACGCGGTGAGCGCCCCGGGCCGGGACAGGTCGGCGACATACCGCTGCTGGTCCCCGTCGCCCCGGCTGAACGTGCGGAACAGGGCCCAGTCGTTGGCTTGCAGCTGCGCCTCGGCGATGCCCTCGAACTGGAACAGCAGCTGGTACCAGGCCATCTCCCGCTGCCGCAAAGTGGCCGGGGCGAGCGGGTGCGGCACCGAGAGAACCACGAGCCGGCGCACCCGGTCCGGGATGAGCATCGCGGTGAGCCACGCCACGGCCGCGCCCCAGTCGTGCCCGACGACGTGAGCCGTCTGGATGCCCAGCTCGTCGAGGATGCCGGCCACGTCCGCGATGATGTTCGGCAGCGAGTAGGCCGCGACCCCGGCCGGGCGCTCGGACTGACCGAAGCCGCGCAGGTCCGGGACCACCACCCGGAAGCCGTGGTCCACCAGGTACGGGACCTGATGGCGCCACAGGTAGCCGGAGTCGGGCCAGCCGTGCAGGAGAATCACCGGCACCCCAGCGCCGTGCTCTGCCACATTCAGCGATATGCCGTTGACCTGCAACAACTGCCCCTCCGGTGCGCTCACGCCGGGCGGCCGCCCGGCCGGCTGCCCCGCTGGCCGCGCTGGCCGCTCGGGCCGGTGTCCTGATCGTTCAGGATGCTCAGCACCTCGGCGCGGGAGGGGCCGGGTACGACGAACTCGTCGTGATCCGCCGCAACCTTCATGATCCGCTCGGCCATCCCCGGCCTGGACAGCACCTCCTGCGGCAGCGCCAGCAGCCCGATGATCTCGATGAACGCCCGGAACACGTCCGCGTCGTACAGCATGGCCACCGGGAAGGCCTGCTGGAGTCGGGCCGCTGGGTCGGCTCCAGCTGATCCAGCCGCCGGGCCCGCCCCGGCCGCCTTACCCGCCGCCCCGGCCGCCCCGGCCGGCTCACCCGCCGCTGCCTGCAGTTGGGCGCGGCGGGCCCGGTCCAGCTGGATCGTGTTCTGGTACCAGGGAGTCACGGTGGCCTGGGTCATCTCGTCGTGAGCGAGCGCGAGAGCGAGCGGATCACCGAGATGATCGCGGATCACCTCAGCGGTGCCCGCGGCGTGCATGAGGCCCATCGTGATCCCCCGGCCCAGCGACGGGTTGGTGCACCCCCAGGCGTCGCCGACGCTGACCACACCGGTCACCACCGGGGCTCCGGCCACGACAAAACGCCGCCGCCGGTCCACCACCCCGCCCATGGCCAGCACGTCAGTGATCGGCTCACCCTGAAGCAGGTGCGCGTGCATCGGGCACGCCTCGACCAGGGCCGTCCACGGGCCAGCATGCCGCAGTCCCTTCAGCGCCTGGTCGCCGGAAGCGAGGTAAACGGTCACCGACCAGGTGTCCGCGTCTCCGGGCAGCGTGAGCAGCGAGAAGCATTCGAAGTGGGTCAGCAGCCCGGCCCGGTACGGCGGCACCCCTGCGCCTGCGGCCGGCCGGAAGAACCGGGTGTAGTAGATGAACCCGGAGTCTTCCGCCTCTTCCGCGGGTGGCTGGGCGCCGATGCCGCTGAGCCAGGCCGGCATGGCCGAGCGGCGGCCCATCGCGTCCACCACCAGGTCAGCGGGCAGTTCCGTACCGTCCGCCAGCCGGACGCCGGTGACATGCGGGGTACCCGGCACCGGCAGCGCCGACGGCGCGGCTGGTGCGCCGGCCAGCAGCCCGGCGACCGCGGTGCCGCGCCGGATGTCCAGCCGCTGGCCCGCCACGCTGGCCACCGCGTATTCGAGGACCGGGCGCCGGCCGGTCCTCGTGACGAACCGCTCGTCGCCGTCCTGGGGGCCGCGGTCGGTGATGAAGGGCGGCATGATGTCCAGCGTGCTGAACCGTGCCGCCTGGGCGCGGGCCAGGGACTCCCACACGCCCGGCAGCCACGACTCGAGGATCCGGGCGCCGGCCGGGTGCAGGAAGTGCGGCTGCCGGAACTGGGCGACGCCGGGCCGGTCCCAGGCCTGCCAGGCTTCGCCGGGGGAGCTGGGGACCGGCGCGTCGTCCCGTTCCAGCACGGTGACGTCGCAGCCCTGATCGGCCAGCATCATGGCCGTGCACTGCCCGATCATCCCGCCGCCCAGGACAACTACCCTGCCCATGGCCACCACCCCCGTAGAAGGCCGAAACCAAAGCATAGGTGGGCCGGGGCACCCAGGCCAGGACACGCAGGACCCGCCAGATGCGCGGGACCGCCTACCCCGGGGGGCGGGGCGGCCCCGCCGGGCGCCCGGCCCGCTCCCGGGCCTCGGCCAGCGCCGCGCGAAGCGCGTCGCGCTCGGCGACCAGCTCCCGGGCCCGCTGCTCCAGCTCGGCGATCCGGGCCCGCAGCTCCCCGATGTGCTCCTCCAGGCCGCCGTTCTGCGCCGCCAGGTGGCCGAGCTGAGCTTCCAGCTGCCCGACCTGAGCTTCCAGGTCCATGACCCGGCGGATCGCGGCCAGTGTCATCCCCTCGTCGGCCAGCCGGGCCACGTACTGCACCACTGTTATCTCGCTCCGGCTGTACCTTCGCTGGCCACCGCTGGACCGGGACGGACGCACGACGCCGAGCGTGTCCAGGCGCCGCAGGAACGCCTGCTGGATCTCCAGCATCGAGGAAACCTGCCCCACGGTGAACAGCGGCAGGTTCTCGTCATCAAGCGGCAACGATGGCATAGCTGTCTCCCATAATGACCGGCCGGGCCCAGACAGGCATGCTGTCCGGGCCCGGAAGGCAATCAGGTTGGTTGATCAGGCGGTGAGACCCTTCGGGGCCTCGGTCTGGATCTCCACCTTGTGCGGCTTGGCCGCCTCGGCCAGCGGCACCCGGACGGTCAGCACGCCGCTCTCGTAGCCGGCCTCGACCTTAGCCGAGTCGACCTTGTCGCCGAGGTAGACCCGGCGGGAGAACGAGCCGGTGACGCGCTCGCGGATGTACGGCTTCTCGCCCTCGGCCAGCTCCTCGGTCCGCTTGGCGCCGACGGTCAGCACGCCGCGGTCCACCGTGACCTCGATGCTCTCGGGGTCGATGCCGGGCAGGTCGAAGCGCAGGGTCAGGCCATCCTCGCCACGCACGGCGTCCATCGGCATGGCCGAGCCGGGGGTGGCGCGGAAGGCACGGGTCCAGGTCGGGCCGAACGCGCGCCCGACGATGCGGTCGAAGTCCCTGGTGAAGGGGTCAAACGTGGTCAGCAACATAAAGTTCGCCTCCAGGTGATAACGAGAGTTCATCTGTGAACTCAAGCTACTTCATTTCTCACCTACAGAAAACTTCTAACTACAGTTGCATATTCCTTTCGCGATCAGCGAACGTCCCCAGCTCTCGTCCGTGCCGGGCCGGGCACCTTCCCGCGGTCAGCCGACCCGCTCGATGATCGTGGCGTTGGCCTGCCCGCCGCCCTCGCACATCGTCTGCAGCCCGTACCGGCCGCCGGTCCGCTCCAGCTCGTGCAGCAGCTTGGTGGCCAGGATCGCCCCGGTCGCGCCGAGCGGATGGCCGAGCGCGATCGCACCACCATTCGGGTTGGTCCGCTCCAGCGGCGCGCCGGTCTCCGCCGACCAGGCCAGCAGCACCGGCGCGAACGCCTCGTTGACCTCGAACACGTCGATGTCGGCCACGCCCAGCCCGGCCCGGGCCAGCACCCGCTCGGTGGCGGGCATCACCCCGGTCAGCATGAACACCGGGTCGCTGCCGGTCACCGCGAGCGCCCGCACCGCGGCCCGCGGGGTCAGCCCGTACCGCCGCACCGCGTCCTCGGACGCGATGAGCAGCGCGGCCGCGCCATCGGAGATCTGCGACGCGGTCGCCGCGGTGAGCTCCCAGCCCTCCCGCAGCGGCTTCAGCTCGGCCATCTTCTCCAGCGAGGTGTCCCGGCGCGGCCCCTCGTCCGCGGTCACCCCGGCGACCGGGGTGATCTCCCGGCCGAACCGCCCCTCATCCAGTGCCCGGATCGCACGACCATGACTCTCCAGCGCGAACTCCTCCAGCTGCCGGCGGCTCAGGCCCCACTTCTCGCAGATCAGCTGGGCCCCGCGGAACTGGGAGATCTCCTGATTGCCGTACCGGTCCTGCCAGCGCTGGCCGAACGGCAGCGGCATGCCCGCCTCCAGGGCCAGCGTGATGGTCGAGCCCATCGGCACGACGCTCATGTTCTCCACCCCGGCCGCGACCACCAGGTCCTGGGTGCCGGACAGCACGCCCTGCGCGGCGAAGTGCACGGCCTGCTGCGAGGACCCGCACTGCCGGTCGATGGTGACCCCGGGCACCTGCTCGGGCAGCCCGGCGGACAGCCACGCGTTGCGGGCGATGTCGATGGCCTGCGGGCCGAGCTGGGACACGCAGCCCATGATCACGTCGTCCACCGCGGCCGGGTCCACGCCGGTGCGCTCGATCAGCTCGCGGAGCACGTGCGCGGCCAGGTCGACCGGATGCACCCCGGACAGGCCGCCCTTGCGCCTGCCGACCGGTGTCCGCACCGCCCCCACGATGTATGCCTGCGCCACGACGACCTCCCGCTGCCGGCCGGGGCTGAACGTCCCGGTAAGCGTGCAATCAATGCCTCTGCCAACGAGATTACCTCCCAGTAGCATGCCTGCCACGGGTCAGTGCCAGGCCGCCGGAAACCGCACTTGACCAGCTGGTCCGCGCGGGAGAGCCGGGGGGACGCAGCAGCCATGGACACTATCGACGACGTCGCGGGCCTGGTCAGCATCGGCCAGCTGGCCAAGGCGGCCGGCTTCCGGCTGGAAGAGGTGAAGCCGCTGGCCGGCTGGCCCCGGCCGGCCCGGCTGGATCTGTGCGCCGGGCGTGACGCCCAGCCGGCCTTATGCTCGTAATGAGTGGCCGGCCGCCCTCGGGCCGAATCCCCCGGCCGGCCGCTGGGAGCGAGCGCGGAGGCCGCGATGACGACTGGGCTGATCCTGCTGGCGTTCATCGCCGCCCTGATCACCTTCTTCTGGGTCCGGCTGCGCCGCCGCCTGGGCATGGGCGCGACCGCCAAGACCTGGGCGGTGGCCATGGCTGTGATCATCATCGCCGTGCTCGCCCTGTGGGTGTACCAGACGCAGGGCTGACCCGCCCGGCGCCGCGGGTGGTCAGCCAGGCCGGCGCCGCAGCGGCATCTCGAACCAGACCGCCTTGCCGTCCCGCGTCGGCCGCGATCCCCAGCGCGTCGCGAGCTGGTCCACGAGGTACAGCCCACGGCCGCCCTCGTCGGTCTCCGCCGCGCTGCGTATCCGGGGCAGCCGCAGGTCATTGTCGAAGACTTCGACCCACACGGAATCACCGCCGCGCCGCAGCCGCAGGCTGAATGTCCTGCCGGCTCCGCCAGCATTTTCTTCGCTATACGGAACCTGCCCCCACGCGGACCCCACGCCCGGACCCGGCGCCCCGGCGCCGGCCGCTTCCAGGGCCAGGGCCCGGCGGGGAGCCCGCGACGAGGCGGTGTGCAGCACGGCGTTGGTGACGACCTCGGACACCAGCAGGCAGGTCAGCTCGACCTGCTCGGGCTCCATGCCCCAGGACTGGAACGTGGCCTCGGCCAGCCGCCGGGTCTCGGAGACCTTGATCGGCTCGGCCGGGAACGTGCCCTCCCACGACGCGAGATCGATCCGGGAGGTGCGGATCGCGACGATGGCCATGTCGTCGTCGATGTCCCCGGGCACGGCTTCCTGGGCCGCCTGCGCGATCTGCTCCACGTCGCCGTAGGCCACCCGCCGCACCGACTGGTGCAGCATCAGCCGCGCGTCGTCCTCGGAAAAAGTGCCGGAGCCGTCCGGCCGGTGCCGCCGGTCGGTCAGCCCGTCGGTGTACAGCACCAGCGCGGACCCCGCGGGCAGGAACCTGGTCTCCTCCCGGTAGGTGGGCAGCGCGGGCACCCCCTTGCCCCGCACCCCGAGCAGCACGCCCTTGTGCTCCATGTCCAGCTCGCCGACTTCGCCACCCACGATGAGCAGCGGCGCGTCGTGCCCGGCGTTGGCGAACGACAGCGTGCGCGACCACGCGTCGTAGACCAGGTAGGTGCAGCTGACCATCGGCGGGTCAGCTCCGTCCGGGCTGTCTCCCCTGGTCGCCGGGCTGAGCGTCCGGCACCACTCGTCGAGCTTGCGCAAGATCTCCGCCGGGGACTTGTCGTCCTGGGCGAACGCCCGCAGCGCCGCCCGCAGCTGGCCCATCACCGCGGCGGCCCGGGCGCCGCGGCCCTCCACGTCGCCGATCACGATGCCCACCCGGCCGGCGGACAGCGGGATGATGTCGTACCAGTCGCCGCCGACCTGGGTCTGGATGCCCTGCCCGTGTGTCTCCAGGGGCTTGGCGGGCACATACCGGCACGCCACTTCCAGCCCGTCCAGCGCGGGCAGCTGCTGCGGCAGCAGGCTGGTCTGGAAGGCCAGCGCGGTGCGCCGCTCCTCCTCGAACAGCAGCGCGTTGTCGATGGCCACCGCCACCCGGCTGGCGACCGCGCTGATGAACCCACGGTCATCGGGGTCGTAGTACAGCTCATCACGCTTGGTCAGCCCGGACAGCGCCAGGCTCATCACGCCGAGCAGTCCCCCGCGGGCGACCAGGGGCGCGGCGACGACCGAGCGCATGCCCACCTGGTCGGCCGCGGCCAGGCTCTCGGGGCTGGGCGCCCGCGGTGGCTGTACCTCCGCCAGGTTCTCGACCAGCACCGTGTCCAGGCGGCTCATCGCCTCCTGGCAGAAATGCCCTTCCGGGTAGCGGATCTGATCCCCCACCCTGGCCCAGCTGCCCGGCGGTGGCGTCCAGCGGCCGGTATTCATCTGCACGCGCCGGATCAGCTTGTCGCCCTGGATCAGGTCGATGAGGCAATGGTCGGCGAATTGCGGCACCAGGGTCTCGGCCACCTGCCGCAGCGTCATGCTGAGCTCGAGCGATCCGGCCAGTTGCTCGCCGATGCGCTCTAGCAGGGCCACCCGGTCCCGTTCGCGCCGGCTGCTGCGCCGGGTGGCCTCGTGCGCGATGATCACGATGCCGTCGATGGACCCGGACGGATGGCGCAGCGGCATGGCCTGGGCGCGGACGAACACCCGCGACCCGTCGGCCCGCAGTGCGGCGAACGTGCCGTCCCCGGTCCGGCCGCGGAAGACCTGCTTGGCCAGTTCGGCCACTCTCCCGGTGTCCCCACCGGTGAACCCCATGGACAGGACCGGCTGCCCGAGGAACTTGCCAGGAGTCGGGAAGCCGAACAGCGTCACGGCGAACGGATTGGCGTACAGGAGGTTGCCATTCCGGTCGGTGACCACCACGGCCGCCGCCATCTGGCTGAGAATTGCCTCCGCCGGGAGATACGACTCGTACCCGCCGTCCGCCCCGTCAGTCACTGGCGCCCCCCGCCGGTGACCCACCCGGCCAGTGACCGCACGGCCCGGGCTCAGTCTCCCGGCCACCTTCAGCGGCGGGTGACGAAGACATGCGCGGCGACCAGGCGGGGCAACTCCGCCGTGACACTGCCGACCCTGTCTTCACTGGTCACCCGCACACCGTCGTCGCTAACCGCGAGCGTGACCTCGCGTCCGGGTTGTATCCCGATCCGCTTGAGTTTAAGCATGAGCGCTGGATCGCTTTGGACTTGTTCACTGATCCTGCGCACCATCACCGGCGCCGCCGACCGGGTGGCGACCGTGGTCATCGCTTCGGCCGGCTCCATCCCGGCGGCCTCGGCCCGCTGCTGCGCGTCGTCCGGCACGCCGAGCTCGCCCAGCCCGGGAATGATGTTGCCGTGCGGGCAGCAGACCGGGTACTCGAGCAGCTGCACCAGCCGCCGCTCCACGTTCTCCGAGATCACGTGCTCCCAGCGGCACGCCTCGACGTGCACTTCTTCCCAGGGCAGCCCGATCACGCCGACCAGCAGGCACTCGGCCAGCCGGTGCTTGCGCATCACCCGCATGGCCAGGGTGCGGCCCTCGCCGGTCAGCGCGAGCTGGCGGTCGCCCTCCACCTTGACCAGGCCGGCCCGCTCCATCCGGGCCACGGTCTGGCTGACCGTGGGGCCGCTCTGCGACAGCCGCTCGGCGATGCGCGCACGGAGCGGGACGATGCCCTCTTCCTCGAGCTCGAAGATCGTGCGGAGGTACATCTCGGTGGTGTCAATGAGCCCGTGCACCGTCTACCGACCTCCCTCCACACCTGATGCTATGCCGGCCGGCCGCCAGCGCCAGCCCGGACCGCCCGTACCAGGCAAAACCGCCCGCCGGCCGGGCCGGGTGGCCGGGTCACGGGGCCAGCCGCTCCCGCACCCAGTGCTGGCCGTCGCGGCGGTAGCGGAGCCGGTCGTGCATCCGGTTCACCCGGCCCTGCCAGAACTCCATGCTGTCCGGGCGGACCCGGTAGCCACCCCAGAAGTCCGGCATCGGCACCTGCGTCCCCTCGGGCCAGCGCTGCTCCAGCTGGTGGTAGCGCTCGTCCAGTTCGGCCCGCGAAGCCAGCACCGAGGACTGCCGGCTGGCCCACGCGCCGAGCTGTGACCCGTGCGCCCGGGAGTGGAAGTAGGGCTCGCTCTCGCTGGCCGACAGCGCGGTGACGCCGCCCTGCACGATGACCTGCCGCTGCATCGGGTACCACGGGAACAGCAGGCAGGCCTGCGGCCGTGCGGCGAGATGCTGGCCCTTGATCGACGTGCGGTTGGTGTAGAAGACGAAACCCGCTGGGCTGTGCTCCTTGAGCAGCACGGTGCGGGCCCGCGGGAAGCCGCTGGCCGACGCGGTGGCCAGCACCATGGCGGTCGGCTCGGGCAGGGCCGCGGCGATCACGTCGTCCAGCCACCCGGTGAACAGGAGCATCGGGTCGGCCGGGGCGCTGGCCTCGTCAAGCGGCGGGTGACGGAACGGTTCCACGGGAATGATCCTCACATGGCCGGCCCGGCCGCGGCACCGGCATCCGGGCACTCCGCCCGGCCAGCGTGGGATGTGTCACGATGCGAACTCATAGTGGAATATGGTTCCGGCAAGGTTGACTTAATCCAGTTGGTACCTGGTTGCGGCGTGCCGCGCCCCCTGGGACCGTGCCCAAACCCCCGGCACGGGCTCAGACGGCTCACAAGGACACGGAGGTCCCATAAATGTCGGATTTCGTACCTGGGCTGGAAGGCGTCGTCGCCTTTGAGACGTCCATTGCCGAGCCGGACCGGGCAGGCGGCTCGCTGCGCTACCGCGGCGTGGACATCGAAGAGCTGGTCGGCCACGTGTCCTTCGGCCACGTCTGGGGCCTGCTGGTGGACAACAAGTTCGCGCCCGGCCTGCCGCCCGCCGAGCCGTACCCGATCCCGGTGCACTCCGGCGACATCCGGGTGGACGTGCAGAGCGCGCTGGCCATGCTCGCGCCGGCCTGGGGAATGCACCAGCTGCTGGACATCAGCGACGAGCAGGCCCGCGATGACCTGGCCCGGGCCTCGGTGATGGCGCTGTCTTTCGTGGCCCAGTCGGCCCGGGGGCCAGGCCTGCCCGCGGTCCCGCAGGAGCGGGTGGACGAGGCGCGCAACATCGTCGAGCGGTTCATGATCCGCTGGCGCGGTGACCCGGACCCGCGGCACGTCAAGGCGATCGACGCGTACTGGACGTCCGCGGCCGAGCACGGGCTGAACGCCTCGACCTTCACCGCCCGGGTGATCGCCTCGACCGGCGCCGACGTGGCGGCGGCGCTGTCCGGCGCGGTCGGCGCGATGTCCGGCCCGCTGCACGGCGGCGCGCCCGCCCGGGTGCTGTCGATGATCGAAGAGGTCGAGCGGACCGGGGACGCGGGCAAGTTCGTGAAGACCGCGCTGGACCGGGGTGACCGGCTGATGGGCTTCGGTCACCGGGTGTACCGGGCCGAGGACCCGCGGGCCCGGGTGCTGCGCCGCACGGCCAAGGAACTCGGCGCGCCGCGCGCCGAGGTGGCGGAGGCCCTGGAGAAGGCGGCCCTGGCCGAGCTGCACGCACGCCGGCCGGACCGCGTGCTGGCCACCAACGTGGAGTTCTGGGCGGCCATCGTGCTGGACTTCGCGGAGGTCCCGCCGCACATGTTCACCTCGATGTTCACCTGTGCCCGGACCGCGGGCTGGGCCGCGCACATCCTGGAGCAGAAGCAGACCGGGCGGCTGGTCCGGCCGAGTGCCCGGTACGTCGGCCCCAAGTCCCGCCCGGTGTCCGACGTGCCCGGCGCCGACCAGGTATTCGACGAGATCTGACGAGCGCCGCAGACCCGGCAGGCGGGCCGTGCCGGGCCGGGCTGCCCAGCCGGCCTGGATAGGCTGGCCGGGTGACTGACATCGTCATTCCCGCTGGTCTCAGGCCGGCCGACGGCCGGTTCGGCTGCGGCCCGTCCAAGGTCCGCCCGGAGCAGCTCGCCGCGCTGGCCGCGTCCGGGGCCAGCTACCTGGGCACCTCGCACCGGCAGGCGCCGGTCCGCTCGCTGGTCCAGCGGGCCCGGGCCGGCCTGGCCGAGCTGTTCCAGCTGCCCGACGGCTACCAGGTCGTGCTGGGCAACGGCGGCACCACCGCGTTCTGGGAGATCGCCGCGTTCGGCCTGATCCAGCAGAAGTCGCAGCACCTGGCGTTCGGTGAGTTCTCGGCCAAGTTCGGCAAGGTCGTGCAGGCCGCCCCGTGGCTGGACGACCCGACCGTGATCGCCTCGCCGCCGGGAACCCACCCGGCGCCGAGCGGGGAGACCGGGGCGGACGTCTACGCGCTCACCCACAACGAGACCTCCACCGGGGTGGCCATGCCGGTCCGCCGGGTGCCCGGGTCCGATCCGGGGTCGCTGGTCATCGTGGACGCGACCAGCGGTGCGGGCGGGCTGCCGGTCGACGTGAGCCAGTGCGACGTGTACTACTTCGCGCCGCAGAAGTGCTTCGGCTCCGATGGCGGGCTGTGGCTGGCGCTGATGTCGCCGGCCGCGCTGGACCGGGCGGCCAGCATCGCGGCCAGCGGCCGGTACATCCCGGAGTTCTTCTCGCTGCCGGCCGCCATCGGCAACTCGGCCAAGCAGCAGACCTACAACACCCCGTCAGTGGCCACCCTGTTCCTGCTCGCCGACCAGGTGGAGTGGCTGCTCGGCCAGGGCGGCCTGGGCTGGGCCACCGACCGGACCGCCGACTCGTCCGCCCGGCTGTACACCTGGGCCGAGAAGGCGCCGTACGCCACCCCGTTCGTCACCGACCCGGCACAGCGGTCCCAGGTGGTCGGCACCATCGACTTCACCGGCAGCGTGGACGCGGCCGCGGTGGCCGCGTCGCTGCGGGCCAACGGGATCGTGGACACCGAGCCCTACCGCAAGCTCGGCCGCAACCAGCTGCGGATCGGCATGTTCCCCGCGGTGGACCCGGCCGACGTGGAGGCGCTGACCGCCTGCATCGACTACCTGATCGAGCGGCTGTAGCCACCGGCTGGGCGCTCGCGGGCCGCCCGGCCGCCGGATCAGTGCACCAGCGCGCCGATGACCGCGCCGATCACCAGGATCGCCAGCACGGTCGGGAGCAGCCACCGGTTGGTGCGGATCACAGCACGCAGCCTATCCGCGCCCAGGCACACCCGGGCCGGTCACCGGCCTGCGCCGGGCGCCGCTGCGGGCTTCAGCGGCCAGCTGCCGAGCGTCTCGTACCGGGGCCGCCCATTGTCCCCGCGGCCGGCGCCGTTCTGGCCGGTGCCGGGCAGGTAGCTCCGGATCAGGTAGATCTCCCGGGCCGTCCAAGCCGGGCCAGCATGCCCGTTCAGCTCATCCACGAGCGGCTGGACGTCGATCGGTTCGCGGCACCGGGCCAGCGTCAGATGCGGCTCGAAACGCCTGCGTTTACCGGCCAGAGGATTGCGCGCGCGCTTGGCTCCCTCGGCCGGCGGGGCGCCCGCGCGGGTGGTCCCGGCAGCCACTGACTCGGCTAGGCGGCCGAGCGCCCCCCGGTCGCCCTGCACCCCGGTCCACACCACCCGGGCCCGGGTCGCGCCCGGGAAGGCGCCCGCCCCGGCCAGGGACAGCGACAGCCAGGAGTGCCGGCCGGCCGCGCGCTCCAGCCGGGGCATCAGCCGCCCGCTGACGGTCTCGGTCACCTCACCGAGGAAGGCGAGCGTGAGGTGCCAGGCGTCGCAGCCGGTCCAGCGCAGGTCAGGCCAGGCGGCCCGGTGCGGCGCCACCGCGCTGTCCAGCTCGCCGGCCACCTCGGGCGGCACCGCCACCGCGACGAACAGCCTCATGTCTCATTGGTAGCACTGCCGCTGGCTGGTTCCGCGTGCCCCCCGCGGATATGCCCGGGTTTCCCGCACCGGGTGGCTCAGGTGAGGATCCGGGCCAGCTCACGGGGCCGCAGGTAGGCACCGGCCGTGACGCCGCGGCGGCGGGCCAGCAGCAGGCCGATGACGGCGGCGGCCGCGGCCGAGATGACTCCGCCGGCCACCAGGCTCATCCGCGGCCCGAACAGCTCAGCCACCCAGCCGACCAGCGGCGAGCCGAGCGGGGCGCCGCCCAGGAAGACCAGCATGTACAGCCCCATCACCCGGCCGCGCATGTCCGGCGCGGACCCCAGCTGCACCACCGAGTTGGCCGCCGTGCTGAGCGTCAGCAGGGCCAGCCCGGTCGGCACCAGCAGGGTCAGGAACAGCCAGAACGAGGGCATCAGGGCGCTGAACACCTCGAGGACCCCGAAGCTGAACGCGGCGGCGACCAGCAGCCGCAGCCCGGGCCGGCCGCGCCGCGCGGCCAGCAGCGCCCCGGCCAGTGCCCCGGCCGCGAACACCGCCGAAGCCACGCCGAACGCGGTCGCCCCGGTGTGGAACACCTGCCGGGACATCAGCGCGTTGGTGACCTGGAAGTTCATCCCGAAGGTAGCCACGAAGAAGATCAGCACCATCGGCCACAGCAGGCCCGGGCGGGCCCGCACATAACGCAGCCCTTCCCGCAGCTGGCCCCGGGTCCGGGGCACCGGATGGGCCGGGCGCAGCTCACCGGGCCGCATCAGCTTGAGGCCGGTGAGCACCGCGCCGTAGGAAGCCGCGTTGACGAAGAACGCGGCCGGGGTGCCCACCGCGCCGATGACCAGCCCGGCGGCCGCCGGGCCCGCGATCCGGGCCAGGTTGAAGATGGCACTGTTCAGCGCGATGGCGTTCGGCATATGGGTGTGCCCGACCATCTCGGTGACGAACGCCTGCCGGGTCGGGTTATCGACCAGCGTGGCCAGGCCGAGCCCGAACGCCAGCGCGTACACCTGCCAGATGCGCACCGCCCCGGTGGCGGCCAGCACGCCCAGGACGAGCGCGAGCAGGCCCATCGCCGTCTGAGTGATCATCAGAATGCGCCGCTTCGGGTACCGGTCGGCGATCGCCCCGCCCCACGGGCTGGCCAGCGTGGGCAGGAACTGCAGCCCGGTGGCGATGCCCAGGGCGGTGCCGCTGCCGTGCGTCAGCTGGAGGACCAGCCAGTCCTGGGCGACCCGCTGCATCCAGGTCCCGCTGTTGGACACGACCTGGCCCATCGCGAACAGCCGGTAGTTGCGGGTGTTCAGCGACCGGAACATGGCTGGCCCGGACCGCCTACTGCGGGCAGGCCCGGTCAGGACTGGCTCAGCTTCTCCAGAATCGGCGCCGCCGCCCGCAGCGTGGCCCGCTCCTGCGGAGTCAGCTCGGTCAGCCGCTTCGCCAGCCAGGCGTCCCGGCGGCGGCGGGCCCTGGCCACCAGGTCCCGGCCCGCTGACGTCACGGTCAGCACCACCTGGCGCCGGTCGGAAGCATGCGCCGTCCGCGTGACCAGCTGCCATTCCTCCAGGGCCGCGATCACCCGGGTCATCGACGGTGGCTGTACCCGCTCGTGCCCGGCCAGCTCGCCCGGGCTCATCGGCCCGTGCTTCTCCAGCGTCGCCAGCGCGGTGAACTGCGTATCGGACAGGACCGGCTCCACTTGCCCAGGCGCGGTCCGCTCGACCCGCAGCCTGCGCGCCAGGCGGCTTACGGAGATCCGGAGCGTGCTGGCCAGACCCGCGTCGGACCTGGTCGGAGTGGAGGTCATTTTCATTAGCCTGAGTCATTACTTTTGCTAACGATATGCGGTAGGCCGGGATTCCGTCAAACCGTTAGCAAGGCGAACGGGTGGGGCGCCCGCCGCGCGCCCAGGCCGCCCACCCGCAGGGTGCGGGGTGGCGCGGCCGTCGCGGTGGCGTGGATCAAGTACACCACGCGCGGGCCAGCTAACCTGGTCCAGGTGAGCAGGAAACTCCGGCCCGCGCCGCCGCCGCTGGAGGCCAGCGACCAGCTGGTCACCGCCGTGATCAGTGCGGCCTGGGCGATCGCCCTGGTCACCGTGCTGGTGCTGCGCGGCCACCTGCCGCCCGGGGAGCGCTGGTGGGTGTGGGTGTGCGTGCTCGGCCTGTGCATGGGCCTGTTCGGGCTGTGGTACGTGCCCCGGCTGAAGCGGGCCCGCGCCCGCAGCGCCGCCCGCCGCGGGCAGCCGCGCGGTGACGTCACCAGTGACGCCGGGGAGCAGGCCCCGCTCGGCTGACCCGGGGCACGCTGCCCCGGGATGGGGCTACTTGTGCTCCAGCGGCTCGAACACCGTCTCCTCGACCGAGACACCGGGCATGTCCACCAGGTCATAGCCAAGTTCGTCGATGACCGGCCGGAGCGGCTGGTCCGCGGTGGGCGGGAACATCGCCTCGGAGTGCGCGCCGCAGCCGTGGTCGGCCGACACGACCCGGCCGTCATCTGGCGCATAGGCGTTCCCGCAGACGCCGAACACCTGGCCCAGCGGTCCGGCCAGCCGGACGAAGAAGCCGCAGCCGGAGCACAGCCCGGGAGCGGCATGCGCCAGCGGGGTCTTCGGCCCGTGCTCGCTCGTGTACCAGCGCAGCGCGGCGTCGTCCCGGCCGATCGCCGACAGCACCCGGGCCCGGCCGGGCACGGTCTCCAGCGGCGCAGGCTCCGGCTCCGGGCCGGCCGGGTTCTCGCTGGCCGCGTCCCCGCTGGCCGTGTCCCCGCTGGCCGCAGCCGGGCTGGCCGCAGCGCCCGGCGCCGTGGCCACCGCGCCCGTATCTTCCGCGCCCGTGTCTGCGGCAGCAGCCGTGGCTTCCCCGCCCGCGTCCGCGGCGGCAGCCGTGGCTTCGGCGCCCGTGTCTGTGGCAGTAGCCGTGGCTTCCCCGCCCGCGTCCGCGGCGGCCGTGCCCTCCGGAGCCGGGCCGTCCGTGCCTTCCGCCACCGGGCCGTCCGTGCCTTCCGCCGCCGTACCATCCGCCTCGACCGGGACCGGGACCACGTCCACCGGCACCGTGCCGGGCATGGCCCACTCTGTCTCGCCCCAGTCGGTGAGCCCGTCGTCCCCGTCCAGGGTCAGCGCCGGGACCAGCCGGGCGTCGTCCGGCGGTGCGGGCAGGATGTCCCCGACCCCCAGGTCGCCTGGGCGCAGCCGCTCCCGCCAGGGCACCCAGTCCGGGGCCAGGATGGCCTCCGGCCCGGGCAGCAGCAGGCATTCGCTCACGGTCACCTGCTTGCCCCGGGACGCCCGGGCCACGGTCACCGCCCAGCACCAGCCCTTGTAGGCCGGATCGAGGCAGCGGAACAGATGTGTCACCACCCGGTCGCCGTCCGGCGTGGCCGTTACGTAGTCACCGACCTGGGCCGCGCCTGCCAGTTCCTCGGCAGCGCGCCGCGCCAGGTCGACGGCCTGCGCACAGGCCTCGTCCGGGTCCTTGGTCCTACCGCGCAGTGGACTCACGGTGAGCAATTGTCCCCCATCCAGGCACCGCAGCGCGTCACAAAACTGACCAGCCGGCCTGCGGCCGGCTCCTCGGGGTCGATGACGCCCTGTAAAGGCAGAATACTAAGAGCATGGGACTGTCCGGTGCGGGGCCGCGAGCCAAGCGGGCGGCTCGCGGTGTTGCGTCCGGGCTGGGCTCGGCGGGACGAGCCGGGGCCACGACGGCCCGCGGCACGGAGCGGGTCATCCGGAAGCTGACCCGCGCGTCCGGGGCCGACCGGACCGGGCTGGACCGGCTGCTGGAACTGACCGCGGCCGGGGCCGCCGCCGACGCGTTCGTCGCGGTCGCCCTGGCCGGGACGTTGTTCTTCAGCACCTCGGTGGACCAGGCCCGCGGCCGGATCGCGCTGACCCTGCTTATCACATTGGCGCCGTTCGCGTTGCTGGCCCCGTTCATCGGGCCCATGCTGGACCGGGTCCGGGACGGCCGGCGGTACATCCTGATCGGCACCTTGCTGGCCCGCGGCCTGCTCTGCTGGGGAATGGCGGGCGCCACCCAGCACAACGACACGGTCACCCTGCTGCCCGCCGCGTTCGGCGTCCTGGTGCTGCAGAAGGCGTACGGGGTGACCCGCAGCGCGGTCACCCCGCGGCTGCTGCCCGCCCGGATCACCCTGGTGTCGGCGAACGCGCGGATCTCACTGGCCGCGCTGACCGCTTCGACTCTGGGTGCGGCGGCCGCGGCCGGGGTGTCGTACCTGGCTGGGGGCGGTTCCAACGGCGGGGCCTGGGCGCTGCGGATCGGCACCGTGGTGTACCTGGCCGCGATCGCGCTTGGCATCCGGCTGCCCGACCGGGTGGATCAGCACGACCGGCCGGCCCCGGCGGCCAGCCCGGATCCGGCTGGGCCGGGCGCGGCCAGCCCGCCTGCTGGCGACCCGGACGCGACCCAGCCGGAAGCGCCGGCCTATCCCCCGCCCGGCCAGCCCGGCAACGGCCGCCCGCCGGGCGGCCAGGGCGCGGGCTACCCACCCCCGGGTTACCCACCGCCCAGTTACCCACGGCCGCCCGGCTACCATCCGGCGGGACCGGCCGGCGCCCGGCAGGGGGCGCGGTCCGGGCCCCGCCGGGCCCGGTGGGCCGCCGCGCTGCTGAGAGTGGGACCGGTCGTCGGGGAGGCCATGCGCGGCAACGCCGCGCTGCGCGCCTTCTCCGGCTACATGATCTTCTTCCTGGCCTTCCTGCTCCGCATCGAGCACTTCCCCGGGGTCAACGACAAGGTGGCGCTGGCCGCGATGATCGGGGCCGCCGGGGCGGGCGGGTTCATCGGCACGGCGATCGGCGCGGCGCTGAAGGCCCGCGCGCCGCACCTGATCCTGTTCGTGCTGCTCTGCTCGTCCACCGTGATCACCGCGGCGTGTGCGGTGTTCTTCGGCCTGTGGGCCGCGCTCATCGTCGCCCTGGTCGCGGCGTTCGGCCAGGTGCTGGCCAAGCTGGCGCTCGACTCGATCGTGCAGCGGGAGATCCCCGAGGAAGTCCGCTCCTCCACGCTGGCCGCCTCGGAGACCATCCACCAGCTGGCCTGGGTGGCCGGCGGGCTGGCCGGGCTGGCCATGTCGTTCACCTCAAGCGGGGTGGCCGGGCTGGCGGTGGCCGCCGCCGGGCTCGGCGTGACCACGGTGCTGCTGCTGGCCAGCAGGCGGCGCCGGATCCTCGCCGCCCGCCGCCTCGCCGCCCGTCCGGCCCGCTAGCGCGGTGCACTTGGTCAGCGCGGTGCGCTGGGGGCGTCCCAGCACACACGATGCACCGCACTGATGGATTCGGCTGCGGCGGGCGGCAGCCGGGATCCGCGCCTGTACCGGAACCCGGCACTGGGGCGATCAGCCCGGCCCCGGCCGGCCCTCCCGGCCCGGCGTGAACCGCCTGCTCACGCCTCCATGTCGTCGGCGACCGCGCGGAGCACCTGGGCGATCTTCTTGCCGTCGCGGGCATCCGGGTGCCGGCCGCGACGGTAGGTACCGGACACCCCGTCCAGCAGCTTGATCAGGTCCTCGACGATGACGACCATCTGGTCGGGGCTCTTCCGGCTGGTCTTGGCCACGGTGGGCGGCGGGTCGAGCAGCCGGACCTGGAGGGCCTGCACGCCGCGGCGTCCTTCGGCCACGCCGAACTCGACGCGCTGACCGGGCCGCAGCGCGGTGCTGCCCGACGGCAGGGCGGTGGAGTGCACGAAGACCTCACCCCCGTCGTCGCGGGTGAGAAAGCCGAACCCTTTGTCGGCGTCATACCATTTGACCTTGCCAGTGGGCACGACCAGACCTCACGCGGATAGAGCGGGCGGGGTGAGCGCACGAGGAAATGCCACCCTAGGTTACCGGTCCCCCGATGCCTGTGGCAGGCCCGCCTGTCATGGACATTACTGTGACGTGAACCCAGTGGGTCGCCGGGGCCACGCCGGTTCGCCTCGCCTGCCGGGATGATGCCTGGAAGGCTCGGGTGCGACGCCCGGGAACGCGCATTGGCGGCAGCTGCTTCCCGGACCGCAAACGATAGCAGCAGCCGGTATACCCTCTGGCCCTCGCCGGTAATCGTGAGCAAAGGGGCAATTCGACCAGCCAGTCCCAGGCGGGGCGGGCCGGCTGGTCAGCGGAAGCGCTGCCACGGCGGGACCCGGCGGCGCCGCGGGCCCCGGCGCAGCCGCCACACCAGGTAGCCCGCAGAGAGCAGGCAGCCCACCCGGAGCAGCAGGCCGAAGTGGCTGGTGGCGTGACCGAAGGCGACGAAGAAGTTGCCCTGGCCGGTGATGCCCATCACGATCAGCGCGGCCACCGTGAACAGCACCGGGCCGGTGAACGCCAGCCATTTGTCCCGCTTGTCCCACCACTTGGAGCGCACCGAGACGGCCGCGCCGATCAGCCAGATCGGGAACGGGTAGATCAGTCCGCCCACGCCCAGCAGGAGCAGCGATACCGACTCCAGGGGCTGCCTGCGGACGAACGCCCACGCCTCGGTCAGCGGCTCGGGCCGGCCGAGCTTCGTGCTGCCGAGCGGCTCGTCCTCCTCGGCCGGCTCCATGCCCGGCACGATCGACGCCGGCTGAGTGCCATCGGCCGCACCCGGCGCGGCCGCCGTGCCGTCCGGCGCTGGCCCGCCCGGGACGGCCGACCTGCCGTCCTCTCCTCGCCCGCCCGGGCCCGCCGGTGCGCCGTCCCCTGCCCGCTCGCCCGGGACGGCCGACGTGCCGTTCCCTGCCCGGCCGTCCCGGCCGGCCAGCGTGCCGTCCCCTGCCCGCTGGCCCGGGACGGCCGACGTGCCATTCCCTGGCGGCTCGCCCCGGCCGGCCAACATGCCATTCCCTGCTGGCTCGCCCCGGCCGGCTGATGCGCCGGGCCGCGCCGGCCCAGGGCCGTCCGCTGGGCGGCGGCCGTTGGCCGGAGGACTGTCAGCTGGCCTGGGCCGGCCGTTTCCCGGGCCGCTGCCGTCCGCAGGCTGGCCGCCGGTCCCCAGGCCGCCGCTGTCCGCAGGATGGCGGCCGGTCCCCGGGCCGATGCTGTCGGCTGGCTGACCGCCGGTCCCCGGGCCGATGACCGGCCAGGCCTGCTTGGGCTGGGTCTCCGCCGGGTCCGGCTGCCGGGCCTGGGGCACCCGCGGCGCCCGCCCCTCAGCCCCCGCCACCCCCGGGTCCCCGGCCGCAGGCCGGCCACCTTCCGGGCGGCCTGCCGGACCGCCAGCTGCCTGGCCGCCACCCGGCGGACCGTCACCCGAGGGACCGCCGGTGTCCGGCCCGCCCGGGCCGGGCCCGCCGCTGGCCGGACCGCTGCCCGCCTGCTGACCCGCGTCCTGGTCGCCGGCGGGCGGAGCGCCGGCCGGCGCCGGGCCACTCGGGCCCGGACCTCGCCCTGTGCTGTCCCTCGGGGTACCACCCGCGGGCGCGGGGCCGGCCGTCTCCGGTTCACCTGGCCACGGCCCGTATTTGCGGATCAGCCGGCTGCCACTGCCCCGGGTGCGCCGCATCCGCGGCTTGGCGTCCCGCGGTGTGCTCCGGTCCGGTTTGCCCGGCTTCTCCGGCTTGCCCGGCTTCTCTGGCTTCCAGAGCTTGGGCGGCTGCGCCGCCGCTCCCCGCCGCCGCGCGCTGTACAGCCGCTCGCGCTCCCGTTTGGCCAGTTCCTCCGGGTCACCCAGCGCGGTCAGCGCCGCGGCCACGTCGTCCGCCTTGGCCGACGCGATCGGCCCTACCTGCGCCTCGATCGTGGCCCGGGTGCGCCCGACGAACAGCAGCCGGTCGCCCTTGGGCAGCACCTTCTGCGCCGCAGCCGACACCCGGACCAGGTAGTCCCGGATCATCTGCTGGGCCGACAGCGGAGCGGGGGTGCGGCGCCTCATGTCTCGATAGTCCCTCTGAACCCGGCCATTGTGGAGGCCGGCACGTTACCACTACCCCTATCTCATCAATTCATCAGGTACCCCTCGTACCTTCCCACCAGGGGCGCAGCCACGCGAAAGGGGCGGCCCCGGTTTCCCGGGACCGCCCCTCGTGCTGGCGCTGAAGCGGATCAGAAGTCCATGTCGCCGCCGCCTGGGGCAGCGGGCGCCTTCTCCTTCTCCGGCTTCTCGGCCACCACAGCCTCGGTCGTGAGGAACAGACCGGCAATGGAGGCCGCGTTCTGCAGCGCGGACCGGGTCACCTTCGCAGGGTCGATGATCCCGGCCTTGAACATGTTGACGTACTCGCCGCTCGAGGCGTCGAGCCCCTCACCGGTGCCGAGCGTCTTCACCTTCTCGACCACGACGCCGCCCTCGAGGCCGGCGTTCACCGCGATCTGCTTGAGCGGCTCCTCGACGGCACGGCGCACAATGGTGGCGCCGGTCGCCTCGTCACCGGTCAGCTCAAGCTTCTTGAAGGCGTTGCCGCCCGCCTGCAGCAGGGCCACCCCGCCGCCGGGCACAACGCCCTCCTCAACGGCGGCCTTCGCGTTGCGCACCGCGTCCTCGATGCGGTGCTTGCGCTCCTTCAGCTCGACCTCGGTGGCTGCGCCCGCCTTGATGACGGCAACGCCGCCGGCCAGCTTGGCCAGCCGCTCCTGCAGCTTCTCGCGGTCGTAGTCGGAGTCGGTGTTCTCGATCTCGGTGCGGATCTGGTTGACCCGGCCGGAGATCTGCTCGGAGTCGCCCGCGCCATCCACGATCGTGGTCTCGTCCTTGGTCACCACGACCTTGCGCGCCCGGCCCAGCAGGTCGAGGTCGGCGTTCTCCAGCTTGAGACCGACTTCCTCGCTGATGACCTGCGCGCCGGTCAGGATGGCGATGTCACCGAGCATGGCCTTGCGCCGGTCGCCGAACCCGGGCGCCTTCACCGCGACGGACTTGAACAGGCCGCGGATCTTGTTGACGACCAGGGTCGCGAGGGCCTCACCCTCGACGTCCTCGGCGATGATGACGAGCGGCTTGCCCGACTGGACAACCTTGTCGAGCAGCGGGAGCAGGTCCTTGTTGGCCGACACCTTGGTGTTAGTGACCAGGATGTACGGGTCGTCGAGGACTCCCTCCATCCGCTCCGGGTCGGAGACGAAGTACGGCGAGATGTACCCCTTGTCGAAGCGCATGCCCTCGGTGAGCTCGAGCTCGAGGCCGAAGGTGTTGCTCTCCTCGACGGTGATGACGCCTTCCTTGCCGACCTTGTCCATGGCCTCGGCGATCATCTCGCCGATGGCCGGGTCGCCGGCCGAGATGGAGGCGGTCGAAGCGATCTGCTCCTTGGTCTCCACGTCCTTGGCGAGCTTGGACAGCTCCTCGCTCACCCGCTCGACCGCGGCCTCGATGCCCCGCTTGAGGGACATCGGGTTCGCGCCCGCCGCGACGTTGCGCAGGCCCTCCCGGACCAGCGCCTGGGCCAGCACGGTGGCCGTGGTGGTCCCGTCGCCCGCGACGTCATCGGTCTTCTTCGCGACTTCCTTGACCAGCTCAGCGCCGATCTTCTCCCACGGGTCCTCGAGCTCGATCTCCTTGGCGATGGACACGCCATCGTTGGTGATCGTGGGGGCGCCCCACTTCTTCTCGAGCACCACGTTCCGGCCCTTCGGGCCGAGGGTTACTTTCACGGCGTCGGCGAGCTGGTTCATACCGCGCTCGAGGCCGCGCCTCGCGTCCTCATCGAACGCGATCATCTTCGCTGCCATAGGCTCAGTCCTCCCGGGACTTGGATGGCTTTTACTGTGCGAACCGGGCCGACGCCCGCGACGGCCGGCCCCCTCAGCGAGCAGTCCCTTCCTGCCGCCGACGAGGCCTCATCGCCCCGATTACCGCCCTGGGATTGTCACTCTCATGCCGAGAGTGCCAACGCCTTGTTTAGCACTCTCGGCATGAGAGTGCAAGCTGAGCGGGGCTGGTGGGGGGTAGTTCAGCCCACAGCGCATTCAGCCCGCGGCATACCTGGGAAAGTCCCGGTCCTGGCGCCACTGCCGGATGCACCGGGCATCAGGGCCAGCATAGGAGCAGTAGTGGTGGCCTGGTCCGGCCACAGCCACTGATGGCCCGGCACCCGCCACCCGGGTACCGGGCCATCAGCCGAACCGGGTGAGCTAAGCTCCCACGGCCCGGACGGCCTCCGCTTGCGGACCGCGGTCACTTTGCGTGATGTCGAACTCGACCCGCTGACCCTCTTCGAGGGTGCGGTAGCCATCCATCTGGATGGCGGAGAAGTGCACGAACACGTCCCTGCCACCGTCGACCGCGATGAAGCCGTAGCCCTTGTCCGCGTTGAACCACTTGACGGTGCCCTGAGCCATTACCCAACAACTCCCTAACTCCGCTCGGGCCTCGGGTTCCACCCTTGCCTCTGCGGAACCCGTCGATCGCGGCGCGGGTTAGGCGTGGGCAAGCCAGGCTTGCCGAATCCGCCGACCGACAGCGACCGGAAACGACCTTACCCCGTGCGGTGCGCCTTCGGGACCTGTTACTCCGCGAATGCAGCCGGGCGAGTTTCCGCCGCTGACCTGCCCTCCGGACAGTCAGACCGATCCTGGGCGGAATGGGACTTCCCGGCCAGGCGGGCATACGGGGCGTGTCTAACCACCCGCCACGGCCGGGATGACCGACACGTGCGCGCCCGCCGGGACCGGCGTGTCCAGGCCCTGGGCGAACCTGACGTCTTCCTCGCCGACGTAGACGTTGACGAACCGGCGCAGCTGGCCGCTGTCGTCCACGATCCGCCCGGCGATACCGGGATATTCGGCGTCCAGGCCCGCGATGACCTCGCGCAGCGTCCCTGGGCCGGCGGTGACCTCGGCGGCCCCGCCGGTGAACGTGCGCAGGATGGTGGGGATACGGACGGACACGGTCATGCCGGGACCTGCCTCTCCAACGACAGCGTGAACGGCTCTCATAGTGCCGGGCTGGCCTGGGTTTCCCCGTGCCCGGGCCGCCGGTCAGCGGGCCTGCGGCCCGGCCAGCGAAGCCTCGAAGGCCAGGAACGCGTCGATCGTAGGGCTGATCGGCGGGGCCGCGCCGGCCACATCGGCCACCACGTCCAGCGTCTTGAGCCCGTCACCGGAGTTGATGAAGACGGTTTCCGCGTCCGGGTCCAGCTGGCCGGAGGCCAGCAGGCTGCGCAGCACGCCCAGGGTGACCCCGCCCGCCGTCTCACCGAAGATGCCCTCGGTCGCGGCCAGCAGCCGCATCGCGGCCACCACCTGCTCGTCGTTCACGTCGGCCACCGCTCCGCCGGTGCGGCGCACCACATCCAGCACGTACGGGCCGTCCGCCGGGTTGCCGATGGCCAGCGACTTGGCCACGGTGGCCGGCCGGACCGGCTGGACCACGTCGTACCCGGCGCGGAACGCGGCGGCCACCGGCGAGCAGCCGGTCGCCTGCGCGCCGAACACCCGGAACGGGGTGTCCTCGACCAGGCCGAGCTGCACCAGCTCGCGGAACGCCTTGTCGATCTTGACCAGCTGAGCGCCGGACGCGACCGGCACCACGATCTGCGCGGGCAGCCGCCAGCCCAGCTGCTCAGCGATCTCGAACCCGATGGTCTTGGAGCCCTCGGCGTAGTACGGCCGGACGTTGACGTTGACGAACGCCCAGTCCTCCCGGTCGTCGGCCAGTTCCGAGGCGAGCCGGTTAACGTCGTCGTAGCTGCCCGCCACCGGGACCATCGTGCCGCCGTACACGCCAGTGGCCACGATCTTCTGCGGCTCCAGGTCGGCCGGGATGAAGACCACGGACTGGATGCCGGCCCGGGCCGCGGCGGCGGCGACCGCGTTGGCCAGGTTGCCGGTGGACGGGCAGGCGAGCACCTTGTAGCCCAGCTCGATCGCGGCGGCCAGGGACACTGCCACCACCCGGTCCTTGAACGAGTGGGTCGGGTTGGCCCGCTCGTCCTTGACCCACAGGGCCCGCATGCCGAGTTCCCGGCCCAGCTGCCCGGCGCGGACCAGCCGGGTCAGCCCCGGCTCCGTGTTCGGGGTAGCGGCCACATCCGGCGGTACCGGCAGCAGGCTGGCGTAGCGCCAGATATTCGGCGGCCCGGCCTCGATATCGGCCCGGCTCAGCTGCGGATAGTCGTAGCGGACTTCGAGCGGCCCGAAACACTCGGCGCAGACGTGGCTGGAGCCAATCGGGTAGCTCTGGCCGCACTCGCGGCAGCCCAGCCCGGTGGCGTAGCCGAAGCGGGAGGGCGTGCCGGAGGCAGGGAAATTGGACGGGGGTGTGCTCACGTGGCGAGGCCTTTCTCCTCATCTGCCCCAGCGGCCGGATGGCCGAGGGCCGGACTTGGCACCTGTCACGGGAATGGCCTCGCGGGCACACCTCACCGTGATGGTTGCCGGGGCTTCACCGGGCCGTTCCCTCCACCCCTCTGGATGAGCGTTATGAAGTTGTACCTGACACTCTAACCGATGCCGCACCGCTGCCCGTGGGCTGCTCCGGCTAGCCTCACGGGCATGACGGGTGACCAGGACGGGCGTCACCGGGGGGAATCTCCGCCCCCGGCTGGCCGAGTGCTCATCGCCTCCAACCGGGGGCCGGTCTCGTTCATCCGGGACTCCGACGGCACGCTGGTGGCCCGCCGCGGCGCGGGCGGCCTGGTCTCCGGGCTCTCCTCAGTGGCCGGGCAGGCCGACGTGCTGTGGGTGTGCGCGGCGCTCAGCGACGCCGACCGGGCCGCCGCGCGCGCCACCCCGGACGGCCGGATCGACACCGGGCCCGCCGCGGGCCTGCTGGGCGCCGGGCCAGACGGGGACGGCCACCCCTCGGCCGTGCGCATGCTGGACATCCCGCCCGCCACGTTCATGCGCGCCTACAACTCGGTGGCCAACTCCACGCTCTGGTTCGTCCACCACATGCTGTACGACACGCCCAGCCAGCCCAGCTTCGGGCTGGCCTTCCGGCGCGAGTGGGAGTCGTTCCGCAGCTACAACGCCGCGTTCGCGACCGCGCTGGCCAAAGGGGCCACCGACGGGGACTCCGGCGGCCCGGACCCCGGCGGACCGGTGCGCGCCATGGTGCAGGACTACCACCTGCCTTTGGTCCCGCGGATGCTGGCCGAGCAGTGCCCGGACGTCAGGATCGCGCACTTCTCGCATACCCCATGGGCGCCACCGGACTACTACCGGCTGCTGCCCGGCGGGGTGGGCCGTGAGGTGCTCGACGGGATGCTGGGCGCCGATCACGCCGGGTTCCTGTGCCAGCGCTGGGCGGACGCGTTCGTCGCCTGCTGCGCCGAGTTCCTCGGCGCTGAGGTAGCTCACGGCGGCCGGCTGGTGACCCACCGGGGCCACGTCACCACGGTAGGCGTGCACGCGCTCGGCGTGGACGCCGCCGAACTGCACGACCGGGCGGCCGAGCCGGACGTGCAGGCCCAGGTGGCCGCGCTGAGCGCGGTGACCAAGGGCTGCCAGCTGATCGTCCGGATCGACCGCACCGAGCTGTCCAAGAACATCGTCCGCGGCCTGGCCGCCTACCGGGAACTGCTGGTCAGCCACCCGCAGTGGCGGGGCCGGGTAACGCACCTGGCGTTCGCCTACCCGTCCCGGCACGACCTGCCGGAATACCGGGAGTACACGGCCCAGGTGCAGCGGATGGCCGCGGACATCGTGGACGAGTTCGCCACCGACGACTGGAACCCGCTGATCCTGCAGGTCAACGACGACTACCCGCGATCGCTCGCCGCCTACCAGCTGGCCGACGTGCTGCTGGTCAACCCGATCCGGGACGGGATGAACCTGGTCGCCAAGGAAGGCCCGATCCTGGCCCGCGGCGGCTGCGCGCTGGTGCTGTCCACCGAGGCCGGTGCGGCCGCGGAACTCGGCCCGGAGTCCATTCTGGTCAACCCGTTCGATATCACGCAGACCGCGGAAGCCCTGCACGAGGCGCTGACCATGTCTGACTCCGAACGGATCCGTCGCCGGGCCGCCCTGGCCCAGGCCGGCGCCATCCTGCCGCCGACAGCCTGGTTCCAGGCCCAGCTCGACGCGCTGGCCGGCCCCGGCATCGCCCCCGGCTCCCCGGCCCCGCCCAGTTCCGGCGATGGCACCTGCCCCGCTCCGCCCGGATGGCGGGACCGCATATCGGGACGAATCACCCGCTGGCGGCAACGAGATCCGTGAATAGCGCGGTGACCCGGCCTAGGTGAGGGTGTCGGCCAGGGCGGTGAGCAGGGCGGCGATGCCGTCGGGGCCGTCTACGACCAGGTCGGCCGAGTCGGCCAGCGCGGTGACCTCGGCCGAGCCGCTGCACACGGTCAGTCCCGGGATCCCCGAACCGCGCAGCGCGCGGACGGCGCCGAAGGCGGCCACGTCCCCCAGATCGTCTCCGCAGAACATCACCGCGCGCGATTTTCGTTCTGAAACAAGGTTTTTGAGAGCGTTGCCCTTGTCGGTGCCGGGCGGGCGCAGCTCGATCACCAGGCGCCCCGGCTCGACCGTCAGCCCGTGCCGGCCGGCCAGGCCAGCCAGCGGGGCGCGGAGCCGGTCCAGGGTGGCCTGCGGGTCAGCGGCCTGGCGGGTGTGCACCGCGACCGCGAGCCCTTTGTCCTCCGTCTGCACGCCGTCCGGCGCGCCCGCCGCAGCCAGCAGGGCGGGCAGTTCCGCGCGGGCGGCGGCCACCCCGGGCGGTGGTGCGGGCACGGTCAGCTGGCCGTCCACCCAGCGCTCCAGGCCGTACTGGCCGAGCACGATCAGCCCCGGCACCTGGCCGAAGCCGCCCAGGTCCGCGGCGACCGCGGCGGGCCGGCCGGTGATGACCGCGAGCGTGCCGAAGACGCCCGCCAGGCGGCGCAGCGCGGGCACCGCGGCCGGGTGGGCCCGGGCCTGGGCCGGGTCGGCCACGATCGGCGACAGCGTGCCGTCGAAGTCCAGGGCGGCCAGCGCCTGGCCCGGCCCGGCCAGCAGGGCGGCCAGGCCAGCCCGGCCCTCGGGCGTGGCTGGCTCCGGGAGTACCGTCCGCGCCGTGCTCACCAGGACGTACCGTCGCGCCGTTCCGGCCCGGCCGAGCGCATCCGGTGCCGCCGGGCCCGCTGCCGGCGCAGCCGGGTGACCAGGGCCGGGTCGAACACGAGCGCCTCCGGGCGGTCGATCAGCTCGTTCAGCAGCTGGTAGTAGCTCGTCGCGGTCATCCCGAGGATGTCGCGGATCTCCTGCTCCTTGGCGCCTGGCTCCCGCCACCAGTTGCGCTCGAACACGAGGACCCGCGTCTCGCGTTCAGATAGCGCCGCCATCTGGTCCTCCCATGCCTCCAGAAGCTTCATCCTAGGTCGGCTCTAGGCGACACGCCCATGACCCCGTACGCTCTGCCTTCGTGGCTTCATTCGACTGCATAACGTTCCTCACCGACTACGGGCTGGAGGACGGGTTCGTGGCTGCCTGCCACGGGGTCGCCGCCCGGATCGCGCCCAGTATCCGGCTCATCGACATCACCCACCTGGTGCCGCCGGGGGATGTCCGCCGCGGCGCGGCCGTGCTCGCCCAGACCGTGCCCTACCTGCCGCCCGGCGTGCACGTGGCCGTGGTGGACCCGGGCGTGGGCACCGCGCGGCGTGGCATCGCGGTGGCCGCCGGGGACTGCATCCTGGTCGGGCCGGACAACGGCCTGCTGTCCTGGGCGGCGACCGCGCTGGGCGGCGTCACCGCCGCCAGCCAGCTGACCAACGGGGAGCTGTGGCTGCACCCGGTCTCGCCCACGTTCCATGGCCGGGACATCTTCACCCCGGTCGCGGCGCACCTGGCCAGCGGCACCGGCCTCATCGCGGTCGGCACCCCGATCGACGTCGCGGACCTGGTCATGCTGCCCGCGCCGACCAGCCGGGTGCACGACGGCGAGGCCGAGGGCGAGGTCATGTCGGTGGACCGGTTCGGCAACGTGCAGCTGTCCATCGCCGCCTCCGACGCCGACCGGCTGGGCCTGGGGTTCGGTTCCCCGGTGGTCGTCCGGTGCGGGCGGCGCCAGCTGACCGTGCCCTACCTGGAAACGTTCGCCGCGGTAGCCCCGGGTGAGATCGTCGCTTATACGGACAGCGCCGGGCTCATTTCGCTCGCCGTGAACGGCGGCGACGCGGCCGAGCAGCTCGGGCTGCCGCCCGGCGCGCACGTGCGGCTGTCCGCCGCCATCCCGGCCTGACCCGCGGCTGCCCTGACCGGGGCCCGGGCCGGCCAGGCCGGGCCTGGCGCCCGGGGCCGGAGACGCTCCGCGACCGCCGTACGTACCGTGCCGAACATGGCAGAATGCCGTGGGGGCGGGACGGAAGGGTTGACACTATGGCGCAGCGGCCCCGGGGCCGGGCAACCTCCATCGTTGCCTCGGGCCTGGCAGCAGCCTGCATCGCGGTCACCGCGGCAGGCCCTGCGGCCGCGGACACCATCCGTAACCAGGAGTGGTGGCTCAGCTCTCTCCACGTGACCAAGGCGTGGATGTCCAGTAAGGGCACCGGCGTCACGGTGGCGGTCCTGGACACCGGCGTGGATCCCACCCAGCCCGATCTGGCTGGCTCGGTGACCACCGGGAAGGACTACACCGGCTCCGGCGAGAAACCGGGCAGCCAGTTCTGGGGGATCCACGGCACGGCCGTGGCCAGCCTCATCGCCGGGCACGGGCACGGCCCGCACCACGCCGACGGCATCATCGGGGTGGCCCCGGCCGCCAAGATCCTCTCGGTCCGGGTCACGCTGGAGAGCAAGGACCCGCTGCTGGCCAGCGCCAATACCGTGACTCGCCTGCCGATGTCGATCGCCCGGGGCATCAGCTACGCGGTCCGGCACGGCGCCAAGGTCATCGAGCTGCCGATGGACCCGGCAGCGCTGCCCCCGGCCATGGGTACCGGGGGAACCGGCACGGGAACGGGGACCGGAACCGGAACGGGGGCGGCGGGGACCGGCACCGACACCCCGACGACGGCCGGCCCGGCGGCCGGTGGCACCACCACGGGCGGGAGCCCGCAGGAGAAGGCCGCGGTCGCCGAGGCGCTGCGCCAGGGCGTTGTCCTGGTCGCCCCGGCCGGTGACGGCGGCGCCGGGGCGGACACGGTCAACTACCCGGCCGCCTATCCCGGGGTCATCTCGGTCGGCGCGTTCGGCCCAGACTTCGTGAAGGCCCAGTACACCAGCCACCTGCCCTACGTGACGCTGACCGCGGCCGGGGACAACGTCATCGCGGCCAACGGGGCCGCCGGCTACACCAAGCTCCGGACCACGAGCGCGGCCAGCGCGGTAGTGGCCGGCATGGCCGCGCTGATCAGGTCGCAGTTCCCCACGCTGACCCCAGCGCAGGTGGAGAAGGCGCTGACCAGCAGCACCGTGTTCCGGCACAAGGGTGGCCGGAAAGACGGGTCCGGGTTCGGCACCGCGGACGCGGCCACCGCGCTGCTCGCGGCGGCCCGCATCAACACCGCGCTGTCGGGTGGCCACGGCACGGGGGCCAGCCCGACCCCGCCAAAGGCGCCGGTGGTCAAGGTCCACACACCCAGCCTGTGGCACGTGCTGCGCTACCCGGTGCTCGGCCTGGCCGCCATTCTGCTGCTGGCACTGATCATCCTGATCATCGTGCGGACCCGGCAGCGCCGGGCGCTGAACGCGCAGCTGGCCCCGTTGCGGGCCGCGGCGCAGGCCTCCCGGGCACGGGCGCCAGCCAACGGAACGAGCAGCCTGAGCAATACCGGGCCCATCCAGATGGATTCCGGTGCGCCCTGGCCCGGGCCGCCCGCCGGGGTGCCCGCTGGGGCGCGGCCCGGCACGGGGCGGGCACCCGCGGACTTCACCGGCGCTGCCCGGCCGGCCAGCGACCCGGCCGGGCCGGGCCGGGTCACCGCGGGCAGCTCCAGCGGGGCGGGGGGTTCCGGCGGGGCGGCGGGCCGCCTCGGCGGGGCCGCCGCGGGACGCCCGGGCGGAGCCACGGGCAGCGCCGCCCCGCGGCGCAACGTCGGCCCGGCGCCGTTCGACGACCCGGAGTTCGTGCCGCCTTCGTTCAGCGACCCGGCCCCCGGGTCCGCCAGTCCCCGGTTCGGCGGCCAGAGCTTCGACAGTCCGGCGTTTGGCAGCGCGCCGTTCGGCGGGCGCGGGTTCGGCGCGGACGACCCACCCCCGGTCGGCAGCGCGGCCGCCGACCCATCCCCAGCTGGCAGTGCCGCCGCCGACGGACCCGGGTTCAGCGGGTCCGCGTTCGGTGCGTCGGCCTTTGCTGGCCCGGCGTTCGGTGACGCCCCGGGCGAGCCGCCCGCGGGCCGCTCCGGGCCGGGCGATGCCCGGCCGGCCGACGGTGCTCCCGGTGGCCGCCGACCGGCCATGACCGACCCGCCGGTCCCCCCGGTGCGCACACTCGGGTCCACCCACCGGCTCAACACCGTCCGGGGGCCGAAGACCACCGGCCACCCGCCCTGGGAACCGGCCGAGAAACCGACCGGCGAGCTGCCCTGGATGGACGCGCCTGCGCGCGGCGGATCTGGTGGCCGGATGATCCCGCCGCGCCGGTCGCTCCCGGGCGGCGGGACCGAGGACGGCGGCAGCGGCGGCCCCGCCGGGGGTGCCGGTGGCGAGCCGGCTGGCCGGTTCGGCGGTGGCCCGGACGGTGCCTTCCGCGGCGGGTCAGGCAGTGACTTTGGTGGCCCGGCTGGCGGCTTTGGTGGTCCGGACGGTGGTTTCGGTGGCGGGCCGGCGCCCGGCGGCCCGGCCGGCGGGTTCGGCGGCGGCGCTGACCAGGACGGCGGGCTGATCCCACCGGACGCCGGACGCGGGCTGCCCCGCCGGGGCCAGCCTGACCGCGGGCCGTTCCCTGACCTCGACCCGCCCCCGGCCGCGGGTCCGCCCAGCGGCCAGCGGCCCGGGCTGGCTGGTTTCCGGGCCGGCCCGGGCGGCGCACGGCCCGGCCCGGGCGACGATGACGCGGACCGGGCCCGGACGCCGCACCGTCGCGCCGCTACACCTGGAACCCAGCCGATACCACAGTCTCCTTCCCGGCCGTGCCGAAGGAGCCGAAGGAAGAGAACGGGCGCGGCTGACCGGGCGCTGTGCTTGCCCGGTGCTGGCCCGCTTCCTGGGTGCCGCCCGCTTCCTGGGTGCCCTCCCCGTTTCCTGGGGTCGGCCGGCTTCCTGGTTGCCCTCCCCGTTTCCTGAGGTCGGCTTCCTCAGTACCGGTCAGCTTGAGCGGCGCGCGGCCTGGCCGCCGGTGACGGCCAGCGTCAGTGCGGCCAGGGCGGCCACCCCGAGCAGCAGCACCGTCGGTGACGCGTAGCCGCGCAGCACCGACAGCAGGTACGGGGCAGCGAACCCGAGGTAGGTGGCAGCCTGGAACACCGCGGTCAGCCCGGCCAGCTCCCCCGGCGGGGCTATCCGCTGGACCTCGGCCAGGCCATACACCAGGCAGCAGCCATAACCGCAGCCCAGCACCACGGCCGCGGGCAGGACCAGGACCGCCTGGCCCATGTGAGCCACGCCCGCCTCCGCGGCTACGCCCGCCGTGACCAGGGCCATGCTGGTCACCAGCAGCCAGGGCCGGCCGGGCCGGGCCAGCCTGCGGGCCAGGGGCTGGATCAGCACGCCGGACATGGCCGTGCACAGCGCGACCAGCGCGCCGAAGAACACGGCCGGGCCAGCCACCCGCCCGGCCACCAGACCCGGCGCGTACACCATGGCGATGGCCGCCGAACCGAACACCCAGGGCGCCAGCGGCAAGACGATACGCAGGAAACGCGGCTCGCTGAGCCCCCGCAGGCGCAGCAGCCGGGTCGTGCCGTCGGCCTGTCCCGGCGGCCGGCTCTCGGGCAGGCGCCAGACCAGCACGGCAGCGCACCCGGCCAGCCCGAGCTGCGGCAGATAGGGCAGGGTGGTGGGCAGCGGGGCCCACTGGGCCAGGACCCCGGCCACCAGCGGGCCCAGGCCGAAGCCCAGGGTCATGGCCACGCCGGCCCGCCGGGCCCCGGCGCCCGGAGGAGCCGTCGAGTATGGCGGGCTGGACAGCTCCTTGATCCAGGCGGTGCCCGCGCTGAACCCGCACCCACTGGCCACACCCATGATCACCCGCCCGGCGAACAGCCAGGCCACGCCGTGCGGGCCGAGAATCAGCACCACCCCGGCGACGATGGAGAGCAGGACCGCGCACTCCACGACCGGGCGGCGCCCGATCCGGTCCGATACCCGCCCAGCCACCAGCAGCCCGGGGATCAGGCCGATGGCATACATCCCGAACATCGCTTCCACCATGGCCGCGGTCAGGCCCATCAGTGGCCGGTAGAGCAGCAGCAGCGGGGTGAACTGGTTAGCCCCCCAGCCGATCACCGCCACCGCGATAGCCACGCGCAGCCAGTGGCCCGCCAGCGCGGGCCGGTCAGCGGGCGCCGCCGGGCGGAGCGGGAAGCGTGCCGTCGCCACGGCCGCGTCCCGCAGGGATGCCGTCATCGTCTGCCTTCCGGTAGTGGGCCTGCATCGAGCCTCTCGCGGGTGGCCGGATCACCCAAGTGGCAGTAATGACAATGTGCGCTAAATTAGTGACATGGATCGGCATCTGATTGGGGTCGCCGTCACCGCCGGGGCGCCCATCTTCGAACTGGCCATCCCGTGCGAGGTGTTCGGCAGGCAGCGCCCCGGGTTTCCCGACCTCGGCTACGACTTGCGGATCTGCACACCAGGGCCGGTGCGGACCGGAGGCGGCTTCATGCCCGACCCGGCCGACGGCTACGACGTGCTGGAGCGCGCCGACACGGTCATCGTCCCGGCGGTATGCGAGGCGCATGACGAACCGCCGGCTGACCTGGTGGCGGCGGTCAAGACGGCCCACGCCAACGGCGCCCGGGTCGTGTCGCTGTGCTCGGGCGCGTTCGTGCTGGCCGCCGCGGGCATCCTGGACGGCCGCCCGGCGACCACGCACTGGTTCTACGCCGAGGAGATGGCCCGCCGGTACCCGGCCGTCCGGCTGAACCCATCAGTCCTCTACGTCGACGACGGCGACGTGCTGACCAGCTCCGGCACCAGCGCCGGCATCGACCTGTGCCTGCACATCGTCGCCCGCGATCACGGCGCGGCGATGGCGAACGCGCTGGCCAGAAGGCTGGTCGCGCCCGCGCATCGCAACGGCGGGCAGGCTCAGTACATCGAGCCGCCGGTCACCGACCAGGCCGGGGCCAGCCTGGCGCCGCTGCTCGACTGGATGCGGGCGCACCTGCAGGAGCCGCTGACCGTGGCCATCCTGGCCCGGCAGGCCCACCGGACCGAGCGGACCCTGATCCGGCAGTTCTTCGCCACGACCGGGAGCACCCCGATCAAGTGGCTCAACGAGCAGCGCGTGCAGCACGCGAGGCAGTTGCTGGAGACCACCTCGCTGCCGGTCGACCACGTCGCGGAGGCAGCCGGCCTGGGCAGCCCGGCCAACTTCCGCCGCCACTTCACCGCCGCCGTCGGCGTGCCGCCGAGCAGCTACCGCCGCACGTTCCAGACCCCGGCCGCCAGCTAGGAACGCGCGCCGCTAGTCCGTGCCGCGGGAGCGCTGCCGTGGTGGGGGTGCCGCTTTGCCGCCGTTCAGCTCGGCTTTGCGGACGGAGGCGTAGACCGGGACGTACTCCTGCCCGGACAGCTTCTGGATCGCCCGGACGACCTCGTCGGTGATGCCCCGCCGGGCTTTGCCCCGCGCCGTCTCCCTCTCGTAGGCCTCGAAGGTGAGCGGCTCGCCGATGCGGATGATCACCCGGTGCAGCCGGGGCACCACGTGACCGGGGGGCAGGATCCGGTCGGTGCCGAGCATGGCTACCGGGATCACCGGCAGCCCGGAGTTGAGCGCCAGCCAGGCCACCCCGGTGCGGCCCCGGTACAGCCGCCCGTCCGGGGACCGGGTGCCTTCCGGGTAGATGCCGAACAGCTCGCCGGTGCGCAGCAGGGCGAGCGCCGCGTCCAGCATGTCCTGGGCGGCCCGGGAGCTTTCCCGGTCCACCGACAGCTGGTTGGTGGCCCGCATGTAGGCGCCCGTCAGCCGCTGGGTCAGGCCCGTGCCGGTGAAGTACTCGGACTTGGCCGCGAAGGTGAGCGGCCGGTCCAGCATCAGCGGCAGGAAAATCGAGTCCACGATCGACAAGTGGTTCGAGGCCAGGATGGCGCCGCCGGTCCGCGGGATGTGCTCGGTCCCGGTGATCTCCGGGCGCCACAGCGTGTGCAGCAGCGGGCCAGCGACAAGCCTGGACATCGTGTACTGCACCCGGTTTCTCCCCGAACTCGTTCGCGGCGGCTGCTCAAAGATAACCGGGCCGGCCCGCGCGGGTGCGGCACAGGTTAGTTGGCGCAGATGTTCTCGCTCGCCGTCCGCGAGGAGAGCGTCGGCGACGGGGTCGGGTTCGCGGCCTGCGGGGAGTCGGAGGCATGGGCCGTGGTGCCGTAATCACTGCCCAGCACGAGCGTGAGCTTGGGACTGCTCCCGGGCACCTGCTGGATCGCCGAGCCGGGCAGCTTGGACTCCAGCAGCTTGGCCTGGGCCTCGCTGCCCGCGTGGTACCTGATCATGGTTTCGGTGACGTCCTGCGTGGTCTCCTGGGTCATGTTGGTCACGTTGAAGCCGTCTTGCTGGAGCAGGCCGCCTACCGTGTCCTGCAGGCCGTACTGCGAAGTCCCGTTGCGGACCACGACCGAGACCGTGTGCGGCGAGATCTTCGGCTTCTTGGCCGGCTTGAGTGCCTCACCGGTGACCTGAACGTCGTTGCGGAAATCCTGGAAGATCGTGCTGTCCTCGGGCTGCGTCCACAGCACGTTGGCCGTGTCGGTGGGCACCACCAGCTGCCGCGGGTAGGTGGGCAGGGTGAAGAAGGTGACCTGACTGGCGGGCAGGTTCCTGACGCTCATCGCGAGGTCATAGAGGCCGTGGATGCCACCGAGCTGGCTGTCGACGGTGATCGACTTGGTGGCCGCGTTCAGGAAGTTGTAGATCGCCACCGGGTTCAGCAGCTTGCTCTTCACGCGCTCGACGAGCGAGGACATGAAGGCCTGCTGGCGGCCGATCCGCTGCAGGTCGCTCCCATTACCAAGCGTGTACCGGGCCCGCACATAGGCCAGTGCGCCCAGGCCATGCAGGAGGTGATGCCCGGGCTTGAGGTGCAGGCCAGACTTCGGGTCGTTGATCTCTGTGGTGTTGCACTCCTCGACCCCGCCGAGCGCGTTCACCATGTCGCGGAAGCCAAAGAAGTTGATCGACACGAAGTGGTCGATGTGGATGCCGGTGTCCTGCTCCAGAGTCTTGATCGTGCACGCGACACCCAGATCGGTGTGGTTGCCGTCCAGGTTGCCCAGGGCGAACGCCTCGTTGATCTTGAAGGTGGTCGGTGAGGACGTCTGCCCGTTGCCCATCTTGCAGGCCGGGATGTTCACCCACGAGTCGCGCGGGATCGACATCACGTTGACCCACTTACGGTCGGCCGCGATATGCATGATCATCAGGGTGTCGGACTGGTCGGTGTTGAGGCCCTGGCCGAAACCCTTGCCCTGGCCGTGCCGGGTATCCGAGCCGATGATCATGATGTTCTCGGCCTGCGGATGCAGGTTGACCGGCTGGCTGCCCAGTTCCCCGGAGATGTTCACCTGATGCAGATTGCCGTTCAGGTGCCGGTAGATGGCGTAGGCCCCGCCCAGCGCGATCAGCAGTACCACGGCCACGCCGCCGGCCGTCCAGGCCAGGATCTTCTTCTTCCGGCCCGGGTGAGGGTGGCGCGGGGGCGGCACTGACGCACCGGCCCCGCCAGCTCCGCTCGCCGCGGCCGCCGCCGCTGATCCAGCCGCTGCGCCTGCCGCCGCTGATCCTGCCGCCGCTGATCCGCCAGCCGCGCGTGCCGTTTCTAGTTCGCCGACCTCGTCCGCTTCGCCGACCTCGTCCGCCGCGCCCGGCCCGCCAGCCGCTTCTGAGTCGCCGGCCGCGCTCACCCCGCCTGCGCCGGCTACGTGCGTAGGATCGGCCGTGCTGGCTTCCTCGGGGGCTGCCGCCGCGCCGTCACCGGACTGACCTGCGCCACCGGGCGCAGGCCCGCTACCTGGCCCAGGCTCGTCCATGTCAGCGGGCCCCATGCGTACTCACCCCATACCCACGTCCGGCGGGGGGCTCTGACAGCTTTCCCGGCGCCGCGAACGGCCATCGCGCAGCGTTACGTCGAGAGGCACAAACCATCTCACTTGGCGGAACGTTGTAGCCAGGCAGATAGTTTCACAGTCCACTACCTACCCAGCTGGCCCGAAATAGTCCCCTTGATCATGAGTTACGCTTCGTAACTATCACCAGGCTCTGGCTACCCGGGTTCGGCGCGGATGACGCTGCGTGCCCAGTTCCCCAGCTGGCTAGCGGCCCGGCCGGGGCGACCAGGGTGTGATGGGCCGCTCGTGTCGCTCACCGTCCAGGACGAGGTCGACCCGCTCGGTGAAGAACGCGATCAGGCCACGGACGTTCAGCGCGTCATGCAGTGGGTCTTCGTAGGTCCACGCGATGTCAGCGAGGAGATCGCCGTCGGTCGGCACCGACCAGTACGAGGCCTGTCCCTTGTAGGCGCAGTACGTGCGCTTGCTGCTCGGGATCAGCTCGGCCCGGACGTCTTCCCGCGGCAGGTAGTAACGGGTCGGCAGCATGGTCTCGAACAGCAGCACCGGCCGGGAACTGTGCGCCAGCACCTGGCCACCCAGCTCCAGGCTGACCTGGCGTGAGCTGGCCAGCACGTTGAACGCGGTGGAACGGGTCGCGTGGATGGGCCACGTTGCGCTCGTCCTCCTCATACCAGGCATCGAACGCACCGAAGTCGAGCACCACATAGCCGGCCAGCTCCGCGTCGGACGGGCGGAACCCCGCCCCAGGCCGGGTCTGGCCACCGGCCCGCACGTCCACCACGTCCCCCTCGGTGCTGTGCGCGGCAAACGGAACCGATGGGTCGAGCACCGGGCGGGCGGACAGATCCGGGACCCGGACGCCGATTCCGTCCGCGGCGCCTGCCTCCGCGCTGCCCGCTGGGACCAGGTCGCCGCGGAAGTCCTCGACCGGCACCGCGTAAGACGGCACGACCCGGCGCGGTTCCCAGACCAGGACGGCCCTGGTGGTATCGACCACGGTGCCACCGCCCAGCACGGCCCGGATGCGCTTGGCCGTCGGCTCGTAGCGCAGCTGGCCCACGCCGCTGCCCAGCATGCCGCGGATCTGAATACTCATCGCACCGCCCCCGTGATCCCGGTCTCCTGCGTCCAGCATGACGCACATGCGGGGATCACGTAATCCGGGCGCCTGCCGCTACGGGCCGTGGCCAGTCGAGTGGTACCGCTGCGCCTCTGCGTCACGCGCCGCCTGAC
>CAVQFM010000002.1:0-75396 GCA_963711705.1 uncultured Actinomycetes bacterium | reverse complement strand
GCCCACCGCGTGCAACTGCCTCACCTCCCCCACCTCCGCCGCGCGGCTCACCGGCCCGGCCGGCGCGGTTAACTCGGTCGCGTTCAGCCCCGACGGAGCGACCCTGGCTGCTGGCAGCGGCGACGGCACCGTCCAGCTGTGGGACATGACCACCGAGCAGCAGATCGCCACCCTCACCCGCCACCACGGCACTGTCACCCCGGTGGCGTTCAGCCCGGACGGCACGACCCTGGCTGCTGGCACCGGTGACGGCACCGTCCAGCTGTGGGACACGGCCACCCACCGGCAGATCGCCACCCTCACCAGCCCCACCGGCACTGTCACCTCGGTGGCGTTCAGCCGGGACGGCACGACCCTCGCTGCCAGCCGCGCCGACCACACCGTCCGGCTGTGGCATGTCGCCTACCTCGTGAACGTGGTACCGCGCCTGTGCGCATCGGCAGGGCGGTCCCTGACACGCACCGAGTGGGCACGATACGTGCCAGTCCTGGCCTACCAGAAGGTCTGCCCGTAACCGCCAAATCACCAGCGGCGTCAACTGCACGCCCTCGGCGCGGCGTGATCACCTTCGCCATTGGAGCCAAATATCGCCCATTATGTACGGCCACCCCATCGCGGCGGGTCAAGGTTTCGATTGCCGACCATAATGCAGATATCGGTTGTCAAGCGGCGGGTCTGGCCGGCCATCGAGTGTGACTGGGCTGGCGGCCTTGGATGGCGGGGTCAGCTCACGTGTGCCCATGTCTTGCGGTTGACGGCTGCGCAGGCGGACACGTCGCTGATGCCGAATTCGGCGGCGAGCTGCCGGTAAGTCAGGCCATCTGCTCTTCGTGCCCGCAGTTCTCTTACTTTCCCGTTGGTCAGCTTGGCCCGGGGGTTACCCTCGCCGACAGCGCCGTCGTGGTAGCGGTGGCATCGGCGGCACCGGGGCTGGAATCTGGCCCAGATGTCATCGCTGGACGGATTTACTGTTGACCAGTCCTGGGCAGGTTGACCGCAGTCAGCGCAGGGGTAGCCGCTGGCCGGCCCCTGGGCTTTGTTCACGCGGTGGTGCCACACGGCATAGGACGGGTTGGGTGCCTGCCGGGCGGCCTGGGCCAGCTGGTATCCGCACTCGCGGGAGCAACTGCGGCGGTCGCGCCGGATCATGGCTGGCGTTCCGCACACCGGGCAGCGCTTCTGCTGGTATTTGGGCGGCCCCCGCGAGCACCCGCACGATTGGGCATCGCCTGAGTTAAGCGAGCTGATGCGCGGGGCCGTTTCCTTGCCGCAGTCGCACCGGCACACGGCTGCGCGGTAGCGTCTGCCGTCCGCGGCAACCTTCGGCACTTCCCGGATGACGGTGAGCCTCCCGTATTTGTCCCCCGGGTTGATGACATGCCTCATGATCCGGACTGTAATCGTTAAAACCGGCATTCCGTGAGAGACGCGCCGACAAGGGGCCTAAGGCACATCCAATAACACCGGGGTTGGAATGGGACGGTTGCAGGACATTCAGGCGGTCACCGCACGCCGCCGGGCTGTTAACGCGTCGGAACGCCGTCACGATGACTCATATCCGGGCGCATCTTCCGCGTCCATTCCGGGCAGGCCCACTGGCCTGCCGGTCTGATAGGTCATCAGGTTGGGCGTCCCACTGGCATCGGCATACGGGGTCGCCCGCCTGGCGGTAACAGGCCGCCAGGCAGAGCCCGTGCCGTCAGGGTCTATCGCGCCACTCCGGCGATGAACGCCGTTCCCTGGCTGGTGAACACCGCCCCCGTGACGGCGGCAGCAGCCGACTCAGATGTGGAAATGGCGGCCACGGCGCCTCCCACATCGGGCTGAAGCCCAGAAGGTGGGCCAGCGCCGGCCCGGGATTGCCAGATTGGCCTGGCCCGGCTGCCCGCGACGGTGCTGGGCCCGGCCGGGTCTCGCTGACCATCACACGGTGGCCCCCCGTTGTGCCCCCGGCACGCCGTCAAGGCCGGTTAGCTCCACGATCGGACGGACGGGACGCGGGCCGCGGCGGCGACGGGCTCAGCGATCTCTGACCCCTGACTAGCCGACTTCGCTGGCTGTGCCGCATTGACAAACGCCCTGGTAGGACGCGGGCGGTGCACATCTCTAAGGGGCCATTTCACAAGGAAGTTGGCTCGCCTGCTGGCTCTTCGCGAGCCATAAATGCATTCGAAAAAACCCGACTACCAGTCGGGACGGCCGGATTTGAACCGGCGACCCCTTGACCCCCAGGCGAGTGGCGGCTTTCCGCGCCTTCTGGCTAGTTCCTCTTGCGCAGGTCAGCGCGGTTTCCCTTTCCACCCGGGCCACCTGAGCCCGGCCGGTTTCACCCATTCCGTGAGGCGCCTGTGAGAAACAGGCGGCCGCCGGATGCGCCGGTAACTCAGCGACGGTCCTTGAGCTCATCCCCGCGATGGAGGGACAGAACCATGAGCAAACCGCACGAGACGGAGCGCGAGGCACGTGCCACCGTCTCGCATCCTCGAGGCCGACCGGGCACGGGCGTATGGAGTGCCGGGAACCTGCGGTTGCTGGAGAGCGCCTACCACGGCCCGGGTGTCCAGATCGGCGCTTATGCGCCAGGACCTTGGCTTCGTTGACCGGGTATAAGCCCGCCGACCTGACGAACTGCATCCTCGGTCAGTGTAGTTTGAACGGACCGGGGCACTGCGCGCCGCCCCTAGGGTTGCCGCCCCGAGGCCAGTATAAGAGAGAGTGATTACCCATACCGGCATGATTCGGACATCCAACTTTGTGCCGGAACGTGGCCTGGTCGCCTCTTTCCTTACCCGGCGCCACTAGCCGAATGCGCCGCATTCCCCTAGGCTGTCCGAAGCTGGCCGCTATGGGCTCTTGTCGTGGCCCCATCAGTCGAGGCGGGGGGAGCAGCGTGACTTTTGATGAGCATGTGGTCCGTGGGAACCTAGAAAGCTGGTTCAACGGGCTGCTGAAAAAGGATTGGTGTCAAAACCTAATAGTTATAGAAGGCACGAATACTGGGGCAGTCCGACAGCTAGCTCTTGAAGACATAAGGCTGTCGCAGCCGGGAGACAATCTTTACCGGCTGATGGAGGCCTACTTGGACAAGTCTGAGGAGCAGCGAGACTATAAACGATTCCCTGGATGGGCATGGATTACATCTGCAGCAATGCTGGCGCTTGCGCTTGCGCTTGCTGTATATCTCTATCTCCAACCACCTTTTTTTAACACTCTGACTACTAGGCAGAGCGTTAACCTCATCCTGTTTTACCTGGTCTTTCTTCTTCCTTACATGGCTTTTATCATCGCTTGGACATCACGCAAAGGGCGGCGCCGCGAAAAGAATTTGTTGCATGCGCCAGCCGACCGCTCAAAAGCCGAGAATGATCTGAACCGTGGCATGCGCTCCTTCATCGAAGGGATTATTCTCCAAAAATCTATTAACCTAACCTTTGCTCAGCCTGAGCGCGACACGGTGAAGATCGGTGACGGAGCAAATCTTTCCAGCCGAGCGCAGCAATCACAGCGCATTATCACTACCTACCGTCCGGCCATCGAGATCCACATGCTTCGCACCCTGGGTGCAGCAGTTGGTATTAGAGGTGAGCGCGGGACTGGAAAATCAGAGCTGTTGCGGTCGTTCTGTGGTAGCTCTTTTGAGGATGCCTCTTTGAAGCAAGGTGGCACGATTGGTGTATTCGTGGCGGTACCGGCTGCCTTCCAGCCAATTCAGTTTCTCACGGTCGTCGCCGAGAGGCTGGTAGAAAGGATTCCTGGCTACCGGAATTCAGAACAGCGGAGAACCCATCGACGGCTCGTTATCATGTGGATCCTGGCCGCTTTGGGGTTCCTCCTTTTGGTGGGCGGCGTTGTCGCAGAGGCGTACAGATTTCACAGTTTTAGAATAACGCAGCAGGAGATCGGTCTTGTTGCAATTATTATTGGGTACGTTTTGTTTCTCGGAAGTATGCTGATCATTGGGTTTCCGGGATTCCTGGCACGTGGCCGGCAGGCGAGCTCATCGTCGTGGGCTCTAAGGTCAAGTCGGCGCAAAGTAGCCCGAGAGGCTCAAAGGCTCATGGTACGTCTGCATTATGCAGAGACTCTTACCTCGCAACACGAGGGATCCATCGCATGGGGAGCCATCGGGTTGAAAGGGTCCGGGCAACACAGCATGAGCTCCCTTCCTCTTACGCAAGCCGCACTTTTGGTAGAGATTGAAACTCTTACAGATCGGCTGGCGGAGGTTGGCTATCGGGTAATTGTTGGCGTCGATGAAATGGACAAACTCGAAGCCGGAAAAGCAACTGACGATTTCTTGAACAGTGTAAAACAGCTGTTCGCTATACAGTCATGCTCGTTCCTTGTGTCCGTTTCTGAGAGTGCTTGGGTAGAATTTGTACGACGTAACGTAGATATAAGAACCGCCTTGGACAGCTCGCTTGATGCAATCGAGCCCACAGGTCGTCTGTCATTCCCTGAAACGCGGAGCCTGATGCGCCACCGTGAAAGAGAAATGACTGACTCTCAGATTCTCCTTTGTCACGTACTGTCTGGTGGCCTGCCGCGGGAGGCACTAAGATTCGCGCGCGCTCTAGCGAAGTTCAATAGTGCCAGTCGGGGCGGCGGAGGGCATATGCTAAAAGCTCTCGCAGCCGCGGTGCTCAACGTCGAGGTTGAGAACCTCAACCAAACTATTCAAAGCCGTACCCAAAATAACTGGAGACCCGTAGTTATTGACTTGAATGAGCTTGACGTGTCCTGGACGGAACATAACTATTGCAGCTTCGCCCAGATCGCAAAGGATGCTGGCTTCGCCTATGACGGTGACGGCAATCGGTACTACGGTGCTCAGAAGACAGAGGGCAACACATTCCGCCGCAGCGTGCTACTTTTGGGGTTCTTCCATATCGTTTGGGAAGTCTTCTGCGGGTCAGACGGTGGTGTTGTTAATAAATGGAATGACACGGAACAGATACGAAAACTCGGTGAGAGGCTAGCGCTGATCCGATGGAAAATTGAATTTGAGCCAGAGAATACTTGGAACTCAATGGAAGAAGTTGCCAGCGAGTTTGACTTTGCCTTGGTGGCTGGTGGCCGGTAGATGACGCACACAGTTTCGCGTCACGCGGATGGTTGAGCCGTGGTCAGCACGCCCTTGGCGCAGGCACAGCTAAGGACAAAGGGAAGGGCCTGCGGCCCATCCCCGGGTCTGTCCTGACCGCGCTGCCCGGCGATGCGTCGCCGGCTGGCCCGGCCGTGGCGGGTGATCAGCGTGAGAAAGTGCCATCCGGGCCGCGGGTAATCGAGGCCGTCCGCGCCATCCCGCCGAAGCCACTGTGAGAGGCGGGCCGCGGGGAACGCCGTGATCATCCGGCGTGAGCTGCCGTAAACCACGGGTGGTTCGTTTGCGTCACACAAGCACCAGGGAGGGAATCCATGCATTCACAGCAGCCACCTCAGCGCCCGCGCCGGTACGGCCAGCAGCCACCTGACGGCTCCTGGCAGCAGCAGGCTTCACCTCAGTAGCCGCAGCAGGACCTAGCTCCCTACCAGCCGCAGAGTCCAGCTCGCTACGCGCCGCAGGGATACCCGCCGCAGCCGCCACACCGGCCCGCGCGGCTTGACTCGGAAGAGGTCGTCCTGGCTGCCCCAATGTCGTCGAGCTGGACTCGGGAGAGATCGCCGCGGTGTGTGCGGGCTGCCTGAGCAGCGCTGAAGTGCAGGCGCTGGATGAGGCCTCCGGGAGCTGATGTGAGAACTTGTGAGATTTCCCGGCCCCTGGCAGCTATCAGGGCCCCGCTCACTGCGCTGCTGCGGAGCCCTGACCTGGTACTTCTCCCGTCGGGACGGCCGGATTTGAACCGGCGACCCCTTGACCCCCAGTCAAGTGCGCTACCAAACTGCGCCACGTCCCGTTGCAGCCGTCAGCCTACAGGACAACCGGGCCGGCTTCACCGCCGCGACGCCCGCCCGCAGCCCTGGCCCACGGCAGCCCCCAGGGACCGCAGCGCAGCGACCGGCGCGGTCAGCCCGGCTAGAGCCTCAGTGGCTTGACCGGCGCGGCCACCAGCGACGGGTCGCTGCGCCAGTCCACCCCCGGGACGTCCACGTACAGCTCGATCTCGTTTCCATCCGGGTCGGTGATGTACAGGCTGTGCGTGACCGTGTGGTCGCTGGCCCCGACCACGTTGACGTCGCTGGCCTGGAGTGTGGCCAGCGCCGCGCGCAACTCGTCGTCACTGTCGCCCACCTTCAGGCCGAAGTGGTACAGGCCGACCCGCCGCCCGGGTGGCAGGCCCGCCGCGTCCTCCCCGACCTCGATCAGCAGCAGTTCGTGGTGGGTGCGCCCGGAAGGTGCGGAGAACGCCGCGGCGCGGAACGGCAGTGGCTCCTCGCCGGGCCCGCCCATGATCTGCCGCCAGCCAAGTACGTCCCGGTAGAAGGACGCGGAGCGGTCGAGGTTCCGGACGTAGAGGACCAGGTGGCCGAGTTCCTTGATTTCCATGTCGGACGCTCCACGAGAACGGTCTGGGCTGACTGACGGTACTTGCGCCGCAAGCCTGCGTATTCCATATCAGATGACTGGCTTGCTCAGCCCAACCGATCAGCAACCCGGGGTATGCCCGCTGCCCCACCGCGGCTAACCACCACGCCGTGGCCGGCAAGGCCGTGTCCCGTGGACACGCCCTGGGGCGCCCCTCGCGGCTACCTGGCCGCCTCACCGGCCGGCCAGATGACGCTGAGCGTCCGCTCGGCCCATTCGTCCGGGATCTGCTGAGTGCGGACATACTGCGCGTACAGCGAGCCGATGAGCAGGCTGACGGCCGCGTCGATGTCCAGGCCGGGCCGCAGCCGGCCGTCCTGGATGCCGAGGGCCAGCGCCTCGCGCAGGCGCTCCCGCAACGGCTCGTCCAGGCGCCGCCGGAACTGCTCCAGCAGCTCAGGATTGCGGCGTTCCTCGGCCAGGATCGTGCCGAGGACGGCCATGCCGTTCCGCCGGGCCAGATTGCCCCGCAGGCTGCCCAGGATGGCCAGGGCGTCGGCCCGCGGGTCGCCGGTCGGCTCGGGCAGCGGCTCGGTCCGGATCGCGTTGATCCCGGCCATGGCCAGCTGCAGCTTGGTGCGGAACCGGCGGCGCAGGCTCGGGGGAGTGGTGCCAGCCGCGGCCGCCACCCCTTCGATGGACATCCCGGCAAAACCGCGCTCGGCGAGATGCCGCGCGGCGGCCCGGCTGATCGCGGTATCGAGGGTGATGTCCCGGGGGCGTCCAGGGGACCGGCCCCGGGCCGCCCGCTCCGGGGAGCCGTTACCCGCCATCGCCCAGTGTGCTATCTGCATCGCACCGCCCCGCTCGCTGCCTGGTTCTTCACGAAGACCGCCGCGGGGCACCACCTCGTTACAATCCGGCCCCAACGGCATTGGCCTGGCCGAAACGCATGCGCGAGCCCGCTACCAGCGCCGATACTCGCCTCTGTGATCGGCGACGAGTTCCCGGCCATCCTGGCCGCCGCGCAGGCCGGCCGGGAGGACGCCTTCGCCGCCTTGTGGCGGGACGGCAACCCCGCCCTGCTGCGCTACCTGCGGGTGGCCGTGCCCGAAGCTCCCGAGGACGTGGCCTCGGAGATCTGGGTGCAGGTGGTCCGCGGCCTGGCCGGCTTCCAGGGCACGGAGCCGGACTGGCGGGCCTGGCTGTTCACGATCGCCCGCCGGCGCGCTCTCGATGAGCGCCGCCGCCGGTCCCGCCACCCGGTGGCACCGCTCACCGACCTGCCCGGCCGCCTCGAACCGCGAAGCCAGGACGCGGCCGGCCAGGCAATGGAGAACCTGGCCACGGCCGCGGCGCTGGCCGCGGTGGCCCAGCTGCCCTCGCTGCAGGGCGAGGTGATCCTGCTCCGGGTGCTGGCCGGCCTGGACACCGACGCGGTGGCTCGGATCGTCGGCCGCAGCCCGGGAGCGGTGCGGGTGGCAGCGCACCGGGGCCTTCGCCGGCTGGCGCAGATTCTGGCCACGACGGGTGTAACGCTGTGACCGGCCGCGGCGGTAGAGACGGTGACATGCCGGACTTCCTGTGGACAGCGCGAGGCGACATCCCCCCGGCCGGGGACGCCGCCTTCGAGGCGCTGCTCGCCGGGAAGCTCCCGCCGGAGGACGCAGCCGACGGCTTGCGCCCGCTGGCCGATGCGATCGCCGCGCTCACCATGCCCCCGGTGCCCAGCGAGATCGTGGCCGAGCCGGGCGCCCGCGAGGCGTACCGGGCCGGCTTCGCCCGGCCCGCCGACACCCTCGTCCTGCCCCGTCACCGGCGCCCGGCGCTCGCCTCCCTGATCCCCGTCCGGCTCGCCGCCGCCTGCCTGGTGCTTCTCGGCCTGCTGGCGGCCGCCGCCTACTCCGGCGTGCTGCCCGCCCCAGCGCAGCGATTCGCGCACGACGCCTTCGGTGCTCCCGCACCCCGCGTGACCACGCACAGCGTGCCCCCGGCCAGCCCGCCCGGGCCACCTGGGACATTGGGCAAGACCCCCCCTGGCCAGGTCAAGAAGACGCCGCCCGGCCACGGGGGCACCCCGCCCGGCCAGGCCGGCCAGACCCCGCCGGGCCAGGCCGGCCAGACCCCACCCGGCCAGGCCGGCCAGACCCCACCCGGCCACGGGGGCACCCCGCCGGGCCAGGCCGGCCACACGCCGCCCGGCCACTCGGCCAGCCACCACAAGACCCCGCCGCCTGGCCCGGGCTGACGTCCGGCAGCCTGGCGGCTTGCCGCATTCTTTAACTCTTCTGGGTGGGCACTTTCTCTAGGTCGTAGATAACGCTGAGTAACGTAGTCCCGCGTGCCGCAACCTCCTGGAAACGTGGGCACTTACGGCCAGGATTTTTCGTTGCGCAACTGAGTGGGGACCGGTGTATTTCCGGCCATGCTCGGTTTCGCCTGGGCCGGGGGCCCCTCGACAGACGGAGCGATGCGGATGGCGCCACAGGGACCGGCCTGGGGGAACGCGCCAGGCGATCCGCGAATGGGCTTTGACGCACCCACCGCACCACTGCCGTACGGCGTAGCCCAGGATCCGGGCCAGGACTACCCGGACGACCCACAGGACCTGGACCCCGGCGAGTGGGCCCGGCCGCGGCGGCGCCGCTGGCGGGTGCTGCGCCGGATCGCCGCCGTGCTCATGGGCCTGGCCGTGCTCGGCGTGGCCACGTTCGGCGTGCTGCTGCTGATCACCCCGTCGGTGAACGACGCGCCGGCCCGGGCCCGGGCCATCGACCAGGCACACCACGTGGCCTACCCGGGACCGCCGGTGCCCGGGCTATTCGCCGAGTCCCTGGTGGCCACCGAGGACCACCGGTTCTACTCCGAGCCCGGCGTGGACGTGTTCGCCATCGCCCGGGTCACCGCCGCCACCGTCACCGGCCGCGGTGACCAGGGGGGTGCGACCCTGTACCAGCAGCTGGCCAAGATGCTGTACACGCCGCGCGGCGGCGGCATCCGCACCGAGATCGAGCAGGTCATGCTGGGCATCAAGCTCGACCTGACCTTCCCCAAGGCGCGGATCCTGCGGATGTACGCCGACGTCGCCTATTTCGGCCACGGGTACTACGGCCTGGCCGCCGCCAGCTGCGGCTACTTCGGCACCACCCCAGCCGGTCTCACCCTGCCCGAGGCGGCCACCCTGGCCGGCCTGGTCCAGGGGCCGTCGGCCGACGACCCGATCAGGCACTACGCCCGGGCCCGCGGCCGGGAGGCGCATGTGCTCGGCCGGCTGGTGTCCACCGGCAAGATCACCCAGGCTCAGGCCACTGCCGCGTTCGCCCAGCATCTGCCCCTGGTGGGCGGCAGCGGGACCGGCTGCACCAGCTAGCCGCGGCCAGGAATTACTTAACGGCCGGTGCGCGGCGCGCCGGGCCCGGTCATGTCGCGGGTCGCGCGGCGCGGCAGCGGGTCAGCTGGGCCCAGGCCGGCCAGGTGCCCGTTCCCGTGCCCGTCGCCCGCCGGGCCGCCGTGCTGCCCGGCGCCGGGGTAGCCAGCCTCCCCGGCCGGGGTCCCCGCGGGCCGGTCCTCCACCACGGCCGGCGCCCCGCCGGTGCCGCCGTGCGCCCGCCACACCCACTTCCGGTACGACCAGAACCGGAACAGCGTGCCCAGCGCGATGCCCAGGAGCAGCGCGACGTTGTAGGAGAACTTGTCGGTGAGGCCGAGGATGTAATAGGTGAAGCCGATGCAGGCCAGCTGGATGCCCAGCCCGATCGCGTTCAGCACGAAGAACAGGCTGTACTCGCCGGCCAGGTTGTCCATGCCCACCCGGTGCCGGAACGTCCAGTACCGGTTGCCCGCGTAGGAGACGCACGTCGCCACGATCGTGGCGATCACGTTTGACGTGATGGGCCCCAGCTCGGCCTGGAAGTGCAGCAGGTTCGTGCCGACCTCGGTGACGAGGAACGCGATGCCACCGACCACGCCGAACTTGGCGAGTTCGTGGATCAGCATCCGGAACCGCTCATACAGCCTGCGAGTCAGTCTCACCTGGCCGTCGTCCTCTCACCGGGTCCATGGGGGCGCATCGGTATTGATGCAAGTGACAGTACCGGCCCCTCCGGGTGTCCGCTGCCACAGGCCCCGGATTGAAAGGTCAAGAGGTAGGAAAAATAGTCGTTCGGAATTGTCCGGGCGGCCCGGTAACCTCGCGTGAGTGCCTGCTGACGCCGCTCTGATCCGTGCCCGGGGCCTGACCAAACGCTTCGGCGGCTTCACCGCGGTGGACGCGATCGACTTCGAGCTGCGCCGGGGTGAGGCATTCGGCTTCCTCGGGCCCAACGGCGCGGGCAAGTCCTCCACGATGCGGATGATCGGCTGCGTGTCCCCGCCGACCGCGGGCGAGCTGTCCCTCTTCGGCCTCGACCCGGTGGCCGACGGCCCGGAAATCCGGGCCCGGCTGGGCGTGGTGCCCCAGGAGGACACCCTGGACGTGGAGCTCACCGTCCAGGAGAACCTGCTGGTCTACGGGCGGTACTTCGGCCTGTCCCGGCCGGTGATCCGGGAGCGCTCGGCCCGGCTGCTGGAGTTCGTCCAGCTGGCCGACCGGGCCAGTGACCGGGTCGAGCCGCTGTCCGGCGGGCTGAAGCGGCGGCTGACGATCGCCCGGTCGCTGATCAACGACCCGGAGATCCTGCTCCTCGACGAGCCGACCACCGGCCTGGACCCGCAGGCCCGGCACGTGGTCTGGGACCGGCTGTTCCGGCTCAAGCAGCAGGGCGTGACGCTGGTGCTGACCACGCACTACATGGACGAGGCCGAGCAGCTGTGCGACCGGCTGGTGGTGATGGACCGGGGCCGGATCGCGGCCGGGGGATCACCGCGCGAGCTGATCGAGTCCTACTCCACCCCTGAGGTGCTGGAACTGCGCTTCGACCCGTCCGAGCACGAGCAGGCGGCCGAGAAGCTGGCCACGGTGCCGGCCCAGCGCCGCGAGGTGCTCGCCGACCGGGTGCTGCTCTACGTGCCGGACGGGGACAGCGCGCTCGGCGCGGTCCGCCGCCTCGGCCTGGAACCGCTCACCTCGCTGGTCCGCCGCAGCACGCTGGAGGACGTGTTCCTCCGGCTCACCGGCCGCCGGCTGGAGGACTGATGGCGGTCCGGCTGGCGCCCGGCCCGGCCGGGCTGCGTCCCGGCCCGCTGGCCACCTGGTCGTTCGCCGTGCGCCAGCTGCGGTTCTGGCTGACCGACTACCGGCGCACCTGGCGCGGCTCGGTCATCTCCACCGTGCTCAACCCGCTGCTGTACCTGGGCGCGATGGGCCTCGGCCTGGGCACCCTGGTCAACCAGCACGGCACGGCCCGGCTGGGTGGGGTCAGCTACCTGGTCTTCCTGGCGCCGGGGCTGCTCGCCGCGAGCGCGATGAGCACCGGCGTGGAGGAGTCCACCTACCCGGTGTACGGCAGCGTCAAATGGAACAAGACCTATCAGGCCGCGGTGTCCGCGCCGCTGCGGCCGGCCGACCTGTTCCACGGGCACCTGCTGTTCGTGACGCTGAAGCTGACCATGTCGTGCAGCGTCTTCCTGGCCGTGTCCGCGCTGTTCGGCGCGATCCAGTCCGCGGAGGCCATCGCGGCGCTGCCGGTGGCGGTACTCACCGGCCTGGCCTTCGCCGCGCCGATCGAGGCCTGGACGGTCACCCGGACCAAGGACACCTCGCTGACCGTGGTGTACCGGTTCGGGCTGATCCCGCTGTTCCTGTTCTCCGGCACGTTCTTCCCCATCACCCAGCTGCCCGGGTGGATCCAGCCCATCGCCTACATCACGCCGCTGTGGCATGGGGTGGCGCTGTGCCGCGGGCTGAGCCTGGGCACCGCCACCTGGACCGGTGCCCTGCTGCACGCCGGGTACCTGGTGCTGGTGCTGGCCGCCGGGATCTGGGCCGGGAACCGCACGTACGGCCGGCGGCTCTATGTCTAGCCTGCGCCCGGCCGCCAGCCAGCTGCCGCTGCGGGTGCTCCCGCTGGGCGTGCTGGCCGCCCGCGCGCGCCGGTCGGTGGGCGGCCGGCGGAGCCGGTACCTGGTCGAGCGGCACGCGCTGGTCTACCGGCACACCTGGCTGGTGTTCGTGTCCGGCGTGGTCGAGCCGCTGTTCTACCTGCTGTCCATCGGCGTGGGCCTGGGCCAGCTGGTCGGCTACGTGCACGGCGTGAGCTACGCGGCCTTCGTCGCGCCGGCCCTGCTGGCCACCGCGTCGATGAACGGGGCGCTGTTCGACTCCACGTTCAACGTGTTCTTCCGGCTCAAATACGAGAAGCTCTACGACGCCGCGCTGGCCACCCCGATGCGGGCCGGGGACGTCGCGCTCGGCGAGATCAGCTGGGCGCTGCTGCGCGGTGCGCTGTACGCGGTGGCGTTCATGGCCGTGATGGCGGCGATGGGCCTGGTCCACTCGTGGTGGGCGGTGGCCGCGCTGCCGGTCGCGGTGCTCACCGGCTTCGCGTTCGCGGCCGCCGGCATGGCCGCCACCACGTACATGCGCAGCTGGCAGGATTTCGAGTTCATCGTGCTGGCCACGCTGCCCATGTTCCTGTTCTCCACCACGTTCTACCCGCTCGGCCTGTACCCGCGGGGACTGCAGATCGTGGTCGAGATCACCCCGCTCTACCAGAGCGTGACCCTGCTGCGCGGGCTGACCCTGGGCATCGTCGGCCCGGGCCTGCTGTGGCACGCGCTCTACCTCGCCGTCATGGGCATCGTCGGCCTGCTGGTCGCGGGCCGCCGCATCGGCACCCTCCTGCTCCGCTAGGCCCCGGTGCTAGGTGTACCAGGCCACGATCGACGTCGCCTCGATCAGGATCTGGCTGCGAGATCCCGTCCCCTAATTTGCGGGACACGCCTGGGAAACGGATCAATGAATTACTCCTTACCCGCTTTTTACCTCTAACGCGGCGGGGTCCTATGCGCCAGGCGGACACGACATGCGCCTCTCGCCATACTGGGCAGGTGGCGGAAATGGAAATTATCCCGGAAAAAGCACCAGCGCCTGCATCAGGAGCACCTCGCTGGCGCCGTTTCCTGACGCTGTGGCGCTCGCCCCCGGATCAGCCCGTCTGGGCCCGGCCGGCGCTGCTGGCCATCGCCGCCGTCGCGGCGGTCGCGTACGGCTGGGGAATGGCCAGCGCCAGCGTTGAGCCATTTTACGGCGCGGCGGCCCGCAGCATGTCGGAAAGCTGGCACGACTTCATGTTCGGGGCGTTCGATCCAGCCGGGACCGTCACTGTCGACAAGCTGCCTGGCGCGCTCTGGGTGCAGGCCCTGTCGCTGCGGGTCTTCGGCTTTCACATCTGGGCGCTGGTCCTGCCGCAGGTGGTCGAGGGCGTGCTCACCATCCTGGTGCTGTACCGGGCGGTCCGCCGGCTGACCGGGCCTGCGGCTGGCCTGATCGCCGCGGCGGTGCTCGCCGTCACACCCATCACCGTGCTGCTGGGCCGCGGCAACGTATCGGACTCGCTGCTGATCCTGCTGCTGGTGCTCGCCGCCGACGCCACGTCCGCCGCGCTGCTCACCGGGTCGCTGCCGCAGTTGCTGCTGGCCGGCGTCTGGGTCGGCCTGGCGTTCCAGGCGAAGATGATCCAGGCCTGGCTGGCCCTGCCCGCGCTGGCCGCGGCCTACCTGCTCGCCGCGCCCGCGGCGAGACTGCGTACCCGGTGCGCGCACGTGGCGCTGGCCGGGCTGGTCACCGCCGTGGTCTCCCTCTCCTGGATGACCGCGGTCTCGCTGGTCCCGTCCCAGGACCGGCCTTACGTGGACGGCAGTCCGGACGACTCGGTGTACACGCAGGTCTTCGACTACAACGGCGTGGGCAGGCTCACCGGGAACTGGGTGAGCGTCGCCGGGCCGCCCTCGCCGCTGCTGGTCGCGGCCAAGGAGAGCGGGCGGTTGCTCACCGCCGAGACCATGGGCATCAAGCCGAGCTGGCACCGGCTGCTGGCCGGCCCGTTCGCGGCCGGCAGCGGCTGGCTGCTGCCGGCGGCCGTCGCCGGTGCGCTGGGTGTGCTCATCTCCCGGCGCCGCCAGGGCAGGCGCGACCCGCTGCGCGCTGCCGTCGTGCTGTGGGGCGGCTGGTGGCTGGTCCTCGCGGTCTTTTTCAGCGTCGGCACCTACCTGAACTCGTACTACGTCGCGGCGCTCAGCCCGGCGGTCGCCGCGCTGTGCGGCACCGGCATCGCCGCGTGCGGACCTCGCCCGTGGCCGGCCAGGGTGCGCCTGATCGTCGCCGCGACGGTGCTCGGCTGCGTCGGCTACGGCGCCTACCTGGTGTCCGGGACGGCCTCCGGCCCGGTCGTGCTCACCCTGGTGGCGCTGGTCGTGGCGGCGGCCGCCGCCGCCCAGCTGCTGCTGCCCGCGTCAGGCCGGGCCGGGTACCTGACCGCGGTCGCGTTCGCCGGTGCCGCCGTGCTCCTGCTGCCCGCGGCGGCGTCCGTGAGCAGCGTCATCCGCGGGCTGGGCCCGTTTGACACCCCGTTCGAGTCGCCGGAGACCGCGCGCCATAGCCAGGCCCTGGCCGCCGCCGCGCCCGCCCTGACCAGGGCAGTCCAGCGGGTAGAACTCTGGATGCCTCCCGCTGACGCCCTGTTCGGCACCGACACGTCCGGGCTCGCGGAGAACTACATCCTGTACAGCGGCAGGGAGGTGCTGCCTATCGGCGGCTACCTCGGCAACGTGCCCGCTCCGACGCTGGCCACCCTGCGGGCCGACATCAGCCGCGGCTACGTGCGGGTATTCGTGCTGCCGGTGTCACCGGAGGGCCCGGACCCGCGGGTGCGGTGGATCGAGTCGCACTGCACCAGGCGGCCCCAGCCCCCGCACCGCCGTCCGGTCCCGTACGCGAACTTCCGCTGCGGACCCGGGTCGGCCAGCCGGCCGGCTCACACAGCGACCGGGGCACCTGTACTGCGGACAGGTCGTTCTGGTTGACCGCCGCGCTGATCGCGGGCGGCAGCCGGGCGCCAGCGTGGTCTTCACCCCGGGTGTGCGGGGCAGCCCCTGGCAGACCCGGACTCCTAGATCGCGTACCGGTCAGTAGGTAGAGTCGATGCGGACCCGTCGGGAGGCTGCATGGACTTCGGATACGACGCCCGCACGGAGGAGTTCCGCAAACGCCTCCAGGCGTTCATGGACGAGCGTGTCTATCCGGCCGAGCCGGTGTTCGCCGCGCAGGCCCGGGCCAACGCCCAGGCCGGGCAGCCGTGGCAGCGGCCTGCCGTGGTCGCCGAGCTGAAAGCGGACGCCCGCGAGCGGGGGCTGTGGAACCTGTTCCTGGCCCATCACCCGGAAGGCGCCGGGCTGACCAACCTGCAGTACGCGCCGCTGGCCGAGATCACCGGGCACAGCCCGGCGATCGCACCGGAAGCGATCAACTGTGCCGCACCGGATACCGGGAACATGGAACTGCTGGCCGAGTTCGGCACCGGCCAGCAGCGGGACCGCTGGCTCCGCCCGCTGCTGGACGCCGAGATCAGGTCCGCGTTCTGCATGACCGAGCCGGACGTAGCGTCCTCGGACGCGACCAACATCACCACCCGGATCGAGCGGGCCGGCGGCGAGTACGTGATCAACGGCCGGAAGTGGTGGTCGTCTGGGGCGATGGACCCCCGCTGCCAGATCCTCATCGTGATGGGCCGCACCGACCCGGCCGCCGACCGGCACCACCAGCAGTCGATGATCCTGGTGCCCCGGGACACTCCGGGCATCACCGTCCAGCGCGGGATGACCCTGTTCGGCTACGACGACGCGCCGCACGGCGGGCACGCCGAGGTCGAGTTCCGTGACGTGCGGGTGCCCGCGGCCAACCTGATCGGCGGCGAGGGCGACGGGTTCGCGATCGCCCAGGCCCGGCTGGGCCCCGGCCGGATCCATCACTGCATGCGGCTGATCGGCGCGGCCGAGCGGGCCCTGGAGCTGATGTGCCGCCGGGTCACCACGCGGACCGCGTTCGGCGCGCCCCTGGCCGACCAGGGGGTGGTCCAGGAGTGGATCGCCGAGTCCCGGGTGCGGATCGAGCAGGCCCGGCTGCTGGTGCTGAAGACCGCCTGGCTGATGGACACGGTGGGCAACAAGGGCGCGCACACCGAGATCCAGGCCATCAAGATCATCACTCCGGCGATGGCCGAGTGGGTCATCGACAAGGCCATCACCGCGCACGGCGCGGCCGGGGTCAGCCAGGATTTCCCGCTGGCCAGCCTGTGGGCCAGCGCCCGGACGCTGCGCTTCGCCGACGGGCCGGACGAGGTGCACAAGCGCTCGCTGGCCCGCCGGGAACTGCGCCCGTACCGCACGCCCAGCTAGCCAGCCCGATAACCGCCGGCCCTCGGGGGCGGCGCCGCGATGACACCCAGCAAGGAGAAAACGCACATGCCGCAGGATGCGCAACGAGTCGCCATTGTCACCGGGGCCGCCCGGGGGATCGGTGCCGCCACCGCCCGCCGGCTGGCCGCCGACGGGATGGCGGTCGCCGTGCTCGACCTCGACGCGGACGCCTGCAAGGACACCGTGGGCGCGATCGAGTCGGCGGGTGGCCGGGCCATCCCGGTCGGCGCGGACGTCAGCCAGGCCGACCAGGTGGCCGCCGCGGTGGGCACCGTGGCCGCCACCCTCGGCCCGCCCGCCGTGCTGGTCAACAACGCCGGCGTGATCCGGGACAACCTGCTGTTCAAGATGTCCGACGACGACTGGGACACGGTCCTCGGCGTGCACCTGCGCGGCGCCTTCCTGATGAGCCGGGCGGCCCAGAAGCACATGGTGGACCAGCACTACGGCCGGATCATCAACCTGTCCTCCAGCTCCGCGCTCGGCAACCGGGGCCAGGTCAACTACTCCGCGGCCAAAGCGGGCATGCAGGGGTTCACCAAGACGCTGGCCATCGAGCTCGGCCCGTTCGGCATCACGGCCAACGCCGTCGCGCCCGGGTTCATCGTCACCGACATGACCGCGGCCACCGCGGCCCGGGTGAAGATGGGCTTCGAGGATTTCCAGGCCGCCGCGGCGTCGCAGATCCCGGTCCGCCGGGTGGGCCAGCCGGACGACGTGGCCAACGTCATCTCGTTCCTGGCCGGCGAGGCGTCCGGGTTCGTCTCCGGCCAGGTGATCTACGTGGCGGGCGGCCCGTTGTGCTGACCGGCAGTGCGGCGAACGGCACCGGCCCGGCCGGCGAGGACGGCCTGCGCGGGCAGGTCCGCGAGTTCCTGGCCAGTCACGACCCGGCCAGCACGTCCCGGCTGGAGTTCCTCCGCGCCCGGTTCGACGCGGGCCTGGCTTCCGTGCACTACCCGCCGGGCCTGGGCGGGCAGGGCCTGCCCCGGGCGCTGCAGTCCGTGGTCGAAGCGGAGTTCGCCGCGGCTGGCGCGCCCACCAACCAGCCCGAGCGGATCGGCATCGGGCTCGGCATGGCCGCCCCGACCATCCTCGCGTTCGGCTCGGACGAGCAGAAGGCCCGCTGGCTGCGGCCGCTGTGGACCGGCGAGGAGGTCTGGTGCCAGCTGTTCAGCGAGCCGGGCGCCGGCTCTGACCTGGCCGGCCTGGCCACCCGGGCGGTGCGCGCCGGGGGAGAAGGCGAAGCCTGGTCAGTGACCGGGCAGAAGGTCTGGACGTCCATGGCGCACGAGGCCCGCTGGGGCCTGCTGCTGGCCCGCACCGACCCGGACGTGCCCAAGCACGCCGGGCTGACCTATTTCGGCCTGGACATGACCGGCGACGGCGTGGAGGTCCGGCCGCTGCGCCAGCTCACCGGGGAGGCCGAGTTCAACGAGGTCTTCCTGACCGGGGCGGTGATCCCGGACGCCGACCGGATCGGCGGCGTGGGCGAGGGCTGGCGGGTGGCCCAGGGCACGCTGATGAACGAGCGGGTGTCCATCGGCGGCGCGGCCCTGCCCCGGGAGGGCGGGATGATCGGCAGCGCCGCCCGGGCCTGGCGCGAGCACCCGGAACTGCGCACCCCCGGCCTGCACGACCGGATCCTGCGGCTGTGGGCGGACGCCGAGGTGGCCCGGCTGGCCTCCGACCGGCTCCGCCAGCAGCTGGCCGCGGGCCAGCCCGGCCCGGAAGGCTCCGCCGCCAAGATCGTTTTCGCCCGGCTCAACCAGGAGATCAGCTCGTTCGAGGTGGACCTGGCCGGCGGCGACGGGCTGCGCTACGCCGACTGGACCATGCGCAGGCCGGGCAGTGTCAGCTTCTACGGGCGGGACGTCGGCTACCGCTACCTGAGGTCCCGGGGCAACTCCATCGAGGGCGGCACCTCGGAGATCCTGCGCAACATCATCGCCGAACGGGTGCTCGGGCTGCCTGCCGAGCCCCGCACGGACACCAAAGTGCCCTGGAAGGACCTGCCCCGGTGAGCACCACGACGCAGAAACCAGCCGGCCGGGGCATCCCGGACCTGCTCTACAGCCAGGCCGAGGAGGACCTGCGGTCGGCGGTCCGCTCGGTGCTGGACGGGCGCAGTGACTGGCCCGCGGTGCTGGCCCGCACCGAGACCAGCGAGACCTACGACACCGCGCTGTGGCAGGTGCTGGCGGCCGAGGTCGGCTGCGGCGGCCTGCTGATCCCGGACCGCCACGGCGGGGCCGGGGCCAGCTACCGCGAGGCGGCCGTGGTGGCCGAGGAGACCGGCCGCGCGGTCGCCCCCGTCCCGTACCTGGGCAGCGCGGTGGTGGCCACCGCGGCCGCGCTGCGGGCCCAGGACGCGGACCTGCTCAGCGGGCTGGCGGCGGGCACGGTCACCGCCGCCCTGGCCGTCCCGTTCGCCACCCGGCCGGGTGCGGCCGGCCTGCCCGGCGGGGTGCGCGTCGCCGCGCCGCGGCCCGGCGACCCGGCTGGCCAGGCCCGGCTGACCGGCACGGTCAGCGGTGTGGCCGACGCGCTGCCCGCGTCGGTGCTGCTGGTGCCGGCCGACGGGGTGCCCGCCGGGCTGTACGCGGTGGACCCCAGCGCGCCGGGCGTCAGCCTGTCCCCGGTGGTTTCGCTGGACCAGACCCGGCAGCTGGCCGACCTGGCGCTGGACGGCGTGCCGGCCCGGCCGGTCGCCTCCGGCCCGGCCGCCGCGGGCGCGGTGGCCGACGGCCTGACCGCGGGCGCCGCGATGCTCGCGGCTGAGCAGCTCGGGCTGGCCGGGCGCTGCCTGGAGGTGACCGTCAGCTACCTGAAGGAGCGCTACCAGTTCGCCCGCCCGGTCGGCTCGTTCCAGGCGCTCAAGCACCGGCTCGCCGACCTGTGGGTGGCCATCAGCCAGGCCCGCGCCGCGGCCCGGTACGCCGCCGCCTGCCTGGCCGACGGTGACCCGGACACCCCGGTCGCGGTGGCGCTGGCCAAGGCGGCCTGCGGGGACACCGCCACCCTGGCCGCGCAGGAATGCGTGCAGCTGCACGGCGGCATCGGCTTCACCTGGGAGCACCCGGCCCATCTGTACCTGAAGCGGGCCAAGAGCAGCTCGATCGGGTTCGGCACCCCGGACTGGCACCGGGCCGCCCTGGCCAGCCTGGCCACGCTGCCCGGGGCGGGACAGCGGTGAACTCGGTCGCGGGCGCCGGCGTGGTGGTCACCGGGGCGGGCAGCGGCATCGGGGCCGCGCTGGCCCGCCGGTTCGCGGCCGAAGGCGCCCGGGTGGTGGTCAACGACATCAACGCCGCGGCCGCGCAGGAGGTCGCCGCGTCCTGCGGTGCCGAGGCCATGCCCGGCGACGCGGCCAGCGAAGACGGCGTGGCCACGCTGATCGGCGGCGCGGCCGACCTGCTCGACGGCATCGACCTGTTCTGCGCCAATGCCGGGATCGGCCCGGAAGGTGGCCCGGACGCCGCGGAGGAGATCTGGGACGCCTGCTGGCAGGTCAACGTGATGGCTCACGTCCGGGCGGCGCGGCTGCTGGTGCCCGGCTGGCTGGACTCGGGCAGCGGGCACCTGATCTGCACCGTCTCGGCGGCCGGGCTGCTCACCATGCTCGGCTCGGCGCCGTACTCGGTGACCAAGCACGCCGCGCTCGGCTTCGCCGAATGGCTGGCGGCCAGCTATGCGCACCGGGGCATCACCGTGCAGGCGCTGTGCCCGATGGGCGTGCGCACCCCGCTGCTGGCCGCGGCCGGCCCGGCCGGGCAGGCGCTGCTGGCCGAGTCGGCGGTCACCCCGGAGGCGGTGGCGGACGAGGTCATCGAGGCCATCGCCGACGGGCGGTTCCTCATCCTGCCGCACCCCGAGGTGGCGGTGATGTACGCCCGCCGGGCCGGTGACCCGGACCGCTGGCTGCGCGGCATGGGACGGCTGCAGCAGGAAGTGGAAAAACTGTCCTAGCGGGTAACCCTCCCGGATTTCCGGTTTGCGGCATGCTGTCGGCATGAAGCCGGCCGCTATGGGGACGCTGCACCACATCGAGCTGTGGGTGCCCGACCTGAACCGCGCCGAGCACACGTGGGGCTGGCTGCTCGCCGCGCTCGGTTACCAGCTCTTCCAGCAATGGCCCGAAGGGGTCAGCTGGCGGTCGGGCGACACGTACATCGTGCTGGAGCAGTCACCGGCGCGCAGTGCGTTCCGCCACGACCGGTACCGGCCCGGCCTCAACCATCTGGCCTTCCACGTGACCGACCGGGGCACGGTGGACCGGATGGTGGGCGAGGCGCTGCTGCATGGCTGGCGGCTGCTGTTCGCCGACCGGCACCCCTACGCCGGGGGAGAGCAGCACTACGCGGCCTACCTCGAAGACCGGGACGGCTACGAGGTGGAGCTGGTCGCGCCGACGCCCCGGCGCCACGGCCCCGAGGTCGCCGAAAGCGCCCGGCACGTCGCCGAAAGCGCCCGGCACGCCGCGCCGGGCACCAGCCCGGGGGAGGGGTCACCCGGGCCGGAACCGGCCCAGCTGACGGGTCAGCCGGCGATCACCGTGGCCGACAGCCGCAGATCCCGGGATGACCGGCCGGCGCTGATCGTGGCCTGGCCGGGGGGCCAGGTCCAGCACCCCGCCTGCTCGTCGTAGCGCGCGAACACCCGGGCCGGCACGGTGAGCGTCAGCCGCACCGGTTCGCCGGGTGCGGCGGCGGCTATCCCGAACGCGCCGAGAACCCGCACTGGGCGGCCCGCGCCCGTGGCCGGCCCGGCCACGTACACCTGCACCACCTCGCGGCCCGGCCGCGGGCCGGTATTGCGCACGGTGACCTGCAGGCTCACGTCGGTGCCCGGCGCGGCCCGGGCCCGGTCCACCGACAGCGACTCATACTCCCAGCTGGTGTAGCCCAGCCCGTGCCCGAACGGGAACAGCGGCTCGCGGCCCGCCGCGTCGAAGCCCCGGTACCCGACCAGCAGCCCCTCGTCGTAGCTGAGCTGGCCGGCTACCGGCACGGCGTGCAGCACCGGGCTGTCGGCCTCGCGGGCCGGCATGGTCACCGGGAGCCGGCCGCCCGGCTCGGCCCGGCCGAGCAGCACGTCGGCCAGGGCGGCGCCGATGGCCTGGCCGGGCAGCCACGCGTACAGCACGGCGGCCACCTGGCCCACCCACGGCATCAGCACCGGCATGCCGGCGTTGACCACCACCACGGTGCGCGGGCTGGCCGCGGCGACCCGCTGGACCAGTTCGTCCTGGCGGCCGGGCAGCCGCAGCGTGCCCCGGTCGAACCCCTCGCTCTCCGTGGTCTCCGCCGACCCGACGACGACCACCGCCACATCGGCGGCGGCCGCCGCCTCGACCGCCGCGGCCAGCATGGCCTCCTCGTCCGGCGCGGCGACCAGGCCGAGCCGGACCGCCAGCGGGCCCTCCGCCTCAGCCGAGGGCAGGAAGTCCAGCCTGACCTCGGCGGGCTGTCCCTCGGTCAGCATCACGCGGCCGGTGACTTCACCCGGCCGGGTCATCGTCTCCACCGGGTCGGCGGGTACCGGGGTGGCGCCGTCCGCGGCGACCACACCGTCCACGGTCACGGTGAGCCGGCCTACGCCGGCCGCCCCGACCACGTGCGGCCCGGAGGCGTCCGGCTGGTACCGGGCCAGCACCGAGATGGTGCCACCGCGGCCCCAGCCGACCTCGGCGGGCAGCCCGTCACCCCACCAGGCGAAGACGGTCGAGTTCCGGTGCTCGGCGGCCAGCAGGGTGCCGTCGGCCGCGCGGAACTCCAGCCGGACCCCGGGCTCACCGGTCACCGGGTCGCGCAGCGCCCGGGCGGGCGGCTCGGGCACGGTCTCCCAGGTGTGGCAGCCCGGCGTCACGGTCACCGTGGCCTGGCCGGCCAGGGCCGCACGCAGCTGGCCGGCGGGCTCGGCGATAGCGGCCGGGTGGACCGCGGCGCTGCCGCCGCCCTGGATCACCGGGTGCACCGCGTTCGGGCCGATCAGCGCGACCCGGCTGAGCCGCGCCGGGTCGAGGGGCAGTGCCGCCCGCTCGTTGCGGAGCAGCACGAACGACGCGGCCGCGGCCCGGCGCAGCAGCCCCGGGCCGGTCAGCGCGGGCGGCTGCGGGCCCGGGGTGGCCGGTACCTCCAGCAGGCCGGTGCCGTCCAGCGGCTGCACCGCACCGACCCGGCGGGCCACGCCGAGCAGCCGGAGCACCTTGTCGTCGATCAGCTCCTCGGGGATGGCCCCGGACCGGACCGCCTTGACCAGGGCGTCGCCCCACGGCCCGGAGGGCCCGGGCATGGCCAGGTCCAGCCCGGCCTCGGCGGTGGGCAGCGTGCTGCGCGCCGCCGACCAGTCCGAGACGACCACCCCGGTGAAGCCCCACTCGCCCTTGAGCACGTCCCGCAGCAGCCGGGTGTGCTCGGTCATCAGCGAGCCGTTCACCGAGTTGTACGCGGCCATGACCACGGCCGCGCGGGCCTGCTTGACGCACGCCTCGAACGGCACCAGGTACAGCTCGCGGAGCACGTTCTCGGGGATCCGCGCGTCATAGGTCCACCGGTCGGTCTCCGAGTCGTTGCCCACGTAGTGCTTGACCGCGGCGCCGACCCCAGCGGACTGCAGCCCGGCCACGTAGCTGACGGCCAGCCGGGCGGTCAGTTCCGGGTCCTCGGAGAAGCACTCGAACCCGCGCCCGCCGAGCGGGGTCCGCATCAGGTTGATCGTCGGGGCCAGCACGATGTCGACGCCCTTGGCCCGCGCCTCGGCGCCCAGGGCGGCGGCGAGCTCGCGGACGAGCTCGCTGTCCCAGGTGGCGCCGAGGGCGGACGGGCTGGGCAGGCTGGCCGATGGATTCCGGTCGTCCTTGGTGATGCCCCGCACCCCGGCCGGCCCGTCCGACATGACGATCGGACGGAGGCCGAGGGCGGCGGCACCGTGGGTGCGCCAGCTGTCCGCGCCGGTCAGCAGGTGCACCTTGTCCTCGACGGGGAGCGCAGCCACCCGGCTGCGCTCCGCCGTCGCCTCAGCAGACGTGGTCATCGAGGTCCTTGCGTAGCAGCCGGGAACTCAGGACGCCGGCTTGAGGTGCAGGATCGTGTCTTCGATATACGGGGTGTTGGGCACCGGGTTCATGTAGGGGTTGCTCGACGTCGGCCACCCGGTGTAGTTCCTGGTCGAGACCTCGGCCCAGGCCCCGCCGTTGAGCAGCGGCACCACCGGCACGTCGGTCGTCATGATCTGCTCCAGCTTGGTGATAGCCGCCTTCTGGGCGGCCGGGTCACCGGAGCCGGAGAACTGCGCGATCGCCGCCTGGGCCTGCGGGTTGGAGTAGCGCCCGAAGTCACACGCGGCGGGCTTGCCGACTGGTGCGCCCAGCGAGCTGTCCATCCAGCAGTCGTAGATGAAGAACGGGTTCGGTCCCTGGTTGCTCCAGTGGATGGTGGCGTCGAACGTCCCGTTGGCGACGTTGCCCGCCCACGTGGTCGGGTTGCCGATGCCGTCCACCGAGGTGTCGAAGCCGAGCGCGTTCAGCTGGTGCGAGATCAGCTCGTCGTCGGTGTAGTAGTCGCTGTACGGGATCGGGTCCTGGATGGCGAACTTGATCGTCTTCCCGTTCTTGGCCCACTTGCCGCCGGTCTTGGTGTAGCCGTCGGCCTTGAGAATCGAGGTCACCTTGGCCGCGTCACCGGTGGCCGGCAGGTTGTTGGCCAGCGACGAGTCGAGGTAGGACTGGTGGTTGGGCAGCAGCAGCCCGCTGGTCGAGCTGACCGGCGGCTCGTACCCGGTCTCGCCCTGCACGTTGAGCTGTGAGCGGTTGATGCCGTAGCTGATCGCCTGGCGGACGGCCGGGTCGTTCAGCGGCGCCTTGGTCGTGTTCAGGAACAGGCCCACCACGTTGTTGGCGCTGAAGTACGGCGCGCTGGACGTCCAGGTGTGGTTGTGCGGGCTCTTGCCCAGGAAGTTGGACTGGATGTCGGCGATGTAGTTGCCGGCGAAGTCGATCTGCCCCTGCGACACCGGGGGGACCAGGTTGGCGTTGGTGTTGTACGCCGGGAAGTCGATTTCCGGCACGTGCACCTTGGACTTCTGCCAGTACAGCGGGTTCGCCTTCAGGGTGTAGCCCTGCGGGGAGAACTTGTCGAGCATGAACGGGCCGGTGCCGACCGGCTTGGCGTCGGCATAGGTGGCCGGGTCGCTCGCCGACTGCCACACGTGCTGCGGCACGATGTAGACCTGCCCGATCAGGAACAGGTTGGCGTACTGCGGCTTGGCGAAGTTGAGCACGGCCGTGGTCGCGCTGGGCGCCGACGCGCTGGCCACCACCGGGGCACCCGAGGTGTACAGCTTCGGGTTGTTCTTGATCATGTTGAACGTGAACGCCACGTCACTGGCGCTGAACGGTTTGCCGTCGTTCCACTTCACGCCGGACCGGATAGTCAGCGTGAGGGTCTTGCCGGCGTTGGACCACTTGTACGCGGTGGCCAGCATCGGGATCGGCGCCTGGGTCGAGTTGAGCGTGTTGAAGATGAACAGCGGCTCGTTGTACAGCGACACCGCGTTGGTCAGGTAGCCGGTCGAGGTGAGCGAGAACGGGTTGAATGTGTCGGTCATCGGCGAGAGCGGGGTGCTCTCCACCACGAGCGTCTTGCCCATTTTGGCCGACGATGAGTTGCTGCCGCTGCCGCCGGAGGAACTGCCGCAGGCGGCGATGCCGAGGCTGAGCGCACTGGCCACGGCCAGGCTTGCGAGGACCTTGTGTCTCATTGCTTAAACTCCGTTGTGCCCGGCCGGCTCATCGCCGGCCTGTTTTTAGCGACCGTGTCGGGGTCTGTTATCGGTGGGGCGGTGCGGGCCGGCCGGGTTCGGTTCCGGCCTGCCTGCTCCGCCAGGTGGGTCTGCCGGAACTGTGCTGTCGGCCGTGGTTAGCCGGCTTCCCGGGTCATCACGTCTCCTCTCCCCCTTCTGTTGCGGGACTGGGAGGCTCGGCCAGGCGGGCAGGCGGCGCCGGGCCGGCGTCTGGTGGCTGGCCCGCCGCCGTGTCCCGGCCGTGCAGCGGCCGGGACTGGGCCGGGGCCAGCCCGGTGGCATGCAGCCAGCAGGCACTGACGTGACCGCCGGCCACCTCGGCGGGCGGCGGGGTGGTGTCCGCGCACACCGCCATGGCGTGCGGGCAGCGTGGGTGGAACCGGCAGCCGCTGGGCGGCGCCGCCAGGCTGGGCGGGGCCCCGCTGCCGGCCAGCAGCGGCGGCCCGGCCCGGTCCGGGTCGGGGGCCGCGCTGAGCAGGAGCTTGGTGTAGGGGTGCGCGGGCTGGTCGGTGACCTGCTCGGCGGGCCCGGACTCGACCACCTGGCCCGCGTACATGACCGTGATGACGTCGGCCAGGTACCGGGCCGAGGCGATGTCGTGCGTGATGTAGAGGATCGTCAGCCCGTCCCGCTCCCGCAGGTCACCCAGCAGGTTGAGGACACCCAGCCGGATCGAGACGTCGAGCATGGACACCGGCTCGTCGGCCAGCAGCACCCGGGGCCGGACCGCCAGCGCCCGGGCGATGGCCACCCGCTGCCGCTGGCCGCCGGACAGCTCGTGCGGGTACTTGCTGAGGAACTGCTCCGCGGGGGTCAGCGCGACCCGCTCCAGCAAGCCGGTCATCGCCTCGTCGAGGCTGGCGCCCTGCCCGCCCAGCCCGTGCAGCCGCAGCGGCCGTTCCAGGTGGTAGCGCACCCCGTGCACCGGGTTGAGCGAGGAGAACGGGTCCTGCAGGACCAGCTGCACGTCGCGGGCGTACTCCCGGCGTCCCCGGGTGGTCGCGGGCACCTCGGTGCCGTCCAGCAGCAGCTGCCCGGACGTCGGCACGATCAGCCGGGCCAGCAGCCGGGCCAGGGTTGACTTGCCGGAGCCGCTCTCCCCGACCACGGCGGTGATCCGGCCCGGCGGCAGGGCCAGCGAGACGTCTTCCACGGCATGCACCACCGGGACGCCGCCCCGGCGGGCCCGGCCGCGGGCCCCGGTCAGCCGCCGGGACCGCCCGGCATGGTGCACCGGGAAATGCTTGGTCAGGCCGCGCGCCTCGAGCAGCGGCACCGCCGCTTCGGGGGGCCTGGTGGCCGCCGCGGTTTCGGTCATGACTGGCTCCCGGAGTCGGCTGAGCTGGCCAGCGGGACCTGCGAAGCGGTGTCATCCGGGCGCTCCGCGGGCCGGGCGGCCGCCGCCCAGGCGGCCGGGGCCGGGCCGGGCGCGGTGCCGGTGACCGGGTCCGGCTGGGCCAGCTCGGCTGGGACCGGCCCCGAGCCGTCCTGCCGCCAGCACGCCGCCAGCCGCCCACTGCCCTGGTCCGGCTCGAGGAGTGGGGGGGACTCGGCCGAGCACCGGTCCACGGTGTACGGGCAGCGCGGGTGGAACACACACCCGGCGGGCAGCAGCCGCAGGTCGGGTGGGGACCCGGGGATGCCGGTGCGCCGCTGCCGGGGGCCGTGCAGCGCCGGGAACGAGTTGAGCAGGCCGACCGTGTAGGGGTGGCGCGGCGCGTGGAACAGCGACGCGGCGGCGGCCCGCTCGACCAGCCGGCCGGCGTACATCACCGCGATCGAGTCGGCGATCTCACCCAGCAGGGACAGGTCGTGCGTGATGAACAGCACCGCGAAGCCCAGCCGCTCGCGCAGCACGCTGAGCTCCTCCAGGATCTCCCGCTGGGTGACCACGTCCAGCGCGGTGGTCGGCTCGTCCAGGATCACCACCTGCGGCTCCAGGGCCAGCGCCATGGCGATCATCACCCGCTGGCGCATGCCGCCGGACAGCTCGTGCGGGTAGCTGCCGAGCCGGTCGGCGGTGATCCCGACCATGCTGAGCAGTTCGCCGGCCCGGGCGGTGCGGGCCCGGGCCTGCAGGTCCGGCCGGTGCGCCTGGAGCACGTCGGTGAGCTGGGCGCCGATGGTCAGCACCGGGTTCAGTGCGTTCATCGCGGACTGCAGCACCACGGCGATCTGCGACCAGCGCAGCCCGCGCAGTTCCGGCTCGTCCAGGGCGAGCAGGTCCACGGTCCGGCCCGGCTCGGGGTAGTAGCGCACCTCGCCGCCGGTGATCATGCCAGGCGCCCGGAGCAGCCGGATCGCCGCGTAGGCCAGCGTGGACTTGCCGCTCCCGCTCTCCCCGGCCAGCCCGAGCACCTCGCCGCGGCGCAGCACCAGGTCCACGTCCACCACGGCGTGCACGGCGTCCGGGCCGGCTCCGTAGTCCACCCGCAGGCCGCGGATGTCCAGCAGTGGCTCGGCGGTCATGACGCCTGCTCCTGGGCCGGCTCGGGGCCGGTGCTGGCCGGGGCGGCGCCGTTCGTGGCCCGCACCACCGGGGTGAGGCCGAGTTCGAAGCGCCGGGGCAGCCCCTGGCCGCCCGCCTTCCTGGCCCGCCGCCGGGTCAGCCCGGCCGCGCGCAGCCGGGGGTTGATGAACTCGTCGATGCCGAAGTTGAGCAGGGCCAGCGACGTGCCGAGGAACGCCACCATCAGCCCCGGCGGGATGTACCACCACCAGTAGCCGCTGAGCTCGGCGTCGGAGTTCTGCGCCTCGAACAGCATCGAGCCCCAGCTCCAGTGCTCCGGGTTGACCAGCCCGAGGAAGGCCAGCGCGGTGTACGTGCCCACCCCGTACAGCACGGTGAACAGGAACGAGGCGGCCACTACCGGCAGCAGGTTGGGCAGGATCTCGAACCCCATGACCCGCCAGCCGCGCTCGCCGATGATCCGGGCTGAGTCGACGTAGTCGCGCGAGCGCAGCGACAGCGTCTGGGCCCGCAGCACCCGGGCGCCCCACGCCCAGCCGGTGATGGCGATGATCAGCCCGATGAGCAGGTCGTTGCCACCACTGGACGGCGGCAGGAAGCCGAAGATCACGATGAGCAGCGGCAGCGCGGGCAGCACCAGGAAGAAGTTGGCCAGCATGGACAGCGTGTTGTCGGCCCACCGGCCGTGCCAGTAACCCGCGCACACCCCGATCAGCACGGACAGCACGGTGGCCACCACGCCGGCCAGGAACGCCACCAGGAACGTGCTCCGGGCCCCGGTCAGCAGCTGGGAGAACACGTCCTGCTGGACCTGGGTGGTGCCCAGCCAGTGCGCGGCCGACGGCGGCTGCGGCACCCCGTTGGTGGTGGACAGGCTGGCCGACGGGTTGTACGGGGCCACCCACGGGCCGACCACGGCAAGCACGAAGAACGCGGCCAGCAGGGCCAGCCCGGTGATGATCTTGGGGGAGCGGGGCAGCTGGACGCTGCGGGTCTTCCGCCGGGCGGCCAGCACCGGCAGCGCGCCGTCCGGGGCCGGCCCGGCCGGGCCCGTCCGGCTGACCCCGAGTCCTTCAACGCTTCCGCCCAGGTCGGTGCCGATCGACATGGCTCAGGCCTCCTGGCGGGTGCGCGGGTCGAGGAACACGTAGATGGAGTCAGCCACCAGGTTGGCCAGCAGCACGGCGAACGTGATGACCAGGAAGATGCCCTGCAGCAGCGGGTAGTCGCGGGCGCCGACCGCCTGGAGCAGGATCCAGCCCAGGCCGGGATAGCTGAACACGATCTCGGTGAGCAGCGCCCCGGAGACCACGAAGCCCAGCGCGATGGAGAAGCCCGACACGCTGGGCAGGATCGCGTTCCGCGCCGCGTACCAGATGACCCGGCGCTTGGGCAGCCCCTTTGCCTGCGCGACGAGGACGTAGTCCTCGTCCATCGTGGTGACCATCACGTTGCGCATGCCGACGATCCACCCGGCGGCACTGCACACCACGATCGTCGCGGCAGGCAGTATCGCGTGCACGAGAACATCGGCCACGAACGGGCCGTTAAAGCCAGGGAAGTCCAGCTGGTCGTAGGCGCGCCCGGTGGGAAACCAGCCCAGCCGGACGGCGAAGATGTCCAGGGCCAGGAAGGCGACGAAGAAGTACGGTGCGGCCTGGAAGAAGGTGGTGGCCGGCAGCAGGTTGTCCAGCCAGGTGCCGCGGCGCCAGGCGACCAGGATGCCGAGCAGCGTGCCGAGGATGAAGCTGATCACGGTGGCCACGCCGACCAGGCCCAGCGTCCAGGGCAGCGCGCTGCGGATCACGCTGCTCACCGTGGACGGGTAATAGCTGGTGGACACGCCCAGGTTGCCGTGCAGCAGGTTGTACCAGAACGTCATGTACTGCCCCCACAGCCCGGTCGGGCTGTTCAGGCCGTACTGGAGTTCGAGGCCGCGGATGGTGGCCGGGGTGACCTGCCCCATCATGTGCGCCAGCTGGGCTTCCACCGGGTTGCCCGGCATCAGCCGCGGGATGAAGAAGTCCACGGTGACCGCGGCGATCGCGGTCACCACGTAGAACAGCAGCCGCTGGGCAAGTATGCGCATGGCTGTCTCCTGTCAGCCCAGCCGCCACGCGGGGGCCACTGGATCGGGGCGGCATCCGCAGCTCTCCCTGGGGATGAGCTGGGTGGGCAGGACGATGTCGCGCTGCGCGGGCTCGGCGGCACTGATCATCGAATGGAGCACCTCGAACGCGGTGGCGCCGATCTCCTGGATCGGCTGGCGCACGGTGGTCAGCTGGGGCCGCAGGTGCCGGGCCATCGGGATGTCGTCGAAGCCGGTCACCGCGACGTCGCCGGGCACGTCCACGCCGTGCTGGCGGAGCGCGTAGATGACCCCCAGCGCGGTCTGGTCGTTCGCGCACGCGATGGCCCGGGGGAGCGGGATGTCGCTGGCCAGCAGGCGGCCGATGACCCGGGCGCCGCCCGCGGCGCAGTAGTTGCCCTGCCACTCGGGGCCCCCGGCGAACGTCCCGCCGGCCTGCGCCACCGCGTCCCGGAAGGCCGCGTGCCGGGCCAGGTTGTCCGGGCTGTCCGGGTGCCCGCCGAGGTAGGCCAGCGTGCGGTAGCCGTGCTCGGTGACCAGGTGCCGGGCCAGTTCGGCCATGCCGGTCAGGTTGTCGCCGCTGACGTTCGAGCTGGCCGGGGTGGCCACACCGGCCAGCGTGACCACCGGCACCTGGCGGGACAGCTGCTCCAGCTGGCCCGCGTCGAGTACCTGGTCGTGCAGGATCAGCCCGTCGCTCTTGCGGGCCAGCGCGAACACCCGCCGCGTGTGATCGTGGTCGTCCACGTTGACCCAGCTGACCAGCAGGTTGTAGTCCCGGTGCTGGGCGGCGACCTCGATGCCCCGGTTGATCAGGTCGGGGAACTGGAGGCTCTCGTCCTCGTCCTGGAAGATCCCGCCGCCGGCCACGGTGCCGGTGGGCCGCCGGATGACGACCCCGACGACCTCCTTGAGCCGGGCGCTCAGCGCGCGGGCCGCGCCGTCCGGGATGAACCCGAGCTCGGCCACGGCCTGCTCTACGCGTTCCCTGGTCTCGGGCAGCGGGTTGCCGCGGCCGTTCAGCACCCGGGACACCGAGGCGATGGACACCCCGGCGGCGTGGGCCACGTCGTAGATGGTGGGGGGCGGGATGGGGCCGCCGCGGACCGCGGTGGACACGCCGGCGCTGTGGCCGTCGCTGGCCGCACCGGCCAGCGGCCCGGTGCTGGCCCTGTCCCGACTGTCCACCACAGCGCTCCTTTGCCGTGCCCCGGGCTGTCAGCTGGCCGGTTGCCCGGCCGTCACAGCCCGCGCCAGCCCGCGTCCTGGTAAGCGCTTACCCGGGTCGCCTTAAGAAAGCGGCTGGGTGTCAGCCGCATCTTCAGCCCGGTGGGGTAAGCGCTTACCACGCGAGTTGCTGGCAGCATATTTCGGGCCATCTCATGACTCAACCCCGTACCGCCACTGTTACCGGAACGTGACGGAACGGGTAACTCTCATGGCTGCGATCGTGCTGGCCCGCGCCGCCCAGCCAACCCGGCCACCCGGCCACCTGGCTCAAGGCTCGCTCCCCGGACGCAGCCCGCCCGCTGCGCGGGTGTCTGTGCGCAAGTGTGGGCGCTGAGCGTCCTTGCGACAGCGGTCAGCGTCCACACTCGACCGGTCGGCGCGGCCGCCCGGTCTGGCAACGGGGGCGGGCGTGAAACAGGGACGAAACACGGTGTCAGGCAGGTGCTGGTCCGTTGTCCACGGCGTAACAGCTGAGAAACGTGACCGAAACCCGCCCATGGGAAACATGAAGCGTTCTAGACGGACACCGAAGTGGCCGCCGGACCGAGCTAGCCCGGGGAAGTCCCCGGATCACGCCGTTGTGATAGCCCGGGAGGGGTTCCAGCAGTCGCGCAGGCCTGCCAGGAACCACGACCGGAACCCCGGCACGCCCTTCCTGGGTAGCCCCATGGAGGCGGAGAGTAGTGGTTCCTTACGCACATTGGCTGTCGTCGGGCGATAACGCCTGGCAGATGACGGCCGCAACGCTGGTCGGCCTCATGAGCATCCCGGCCCTGGCCGTCTTGTACGGCGGCCTGGTGCAGCGGAAGTGGGCCATCAATACCGTGCTGATGGTCTTCGGCACGTTCGCCATGGTGCTGATCGTCTGGGTGCTGTGGGGCTTCAAGCTCGGTTTCGGCGAACCGTGGATCGGTGGCAGCCTGCACCTGCTGGGCAAGCCGCAGACCGTGCTGGGCACCGGGGCCCTGGAGGGCCAGGCGAACATCCCGCTGCTCAGCGGCGGCATGCCCAGCTTCCGGATTCCGCAGTCGTCGGTGGTCTACTTCCAGTTCGTGTTCGCCGCGATCACCCCGATCCTGTTCATCGGCAGCGTGGTCGGCCGGATCAACTTCAAGGCCTGGCTGATCTTCGTGCCGCTGTGGATCACGTTTGCCTACTGCGTCAACGCCTTCACGATCTGGGGCGGTGGCTTCTGGGCCGGCAAGGGTGCCCTGGACTTCAGCGGTGGATACGTCATCCACCTGGCCGCGGGAGTCTCCGGCTTCGTGGCCGCCTGGGTGGTCGGGCCCCGGCTGAAGCGGGACCGGGAGCGCGCGGTACCGAACAACCTGCTGTTCGTCGCGATCGGGGCCGGCATCCTGTGGCTCGGCTGGAACGGCTTCAACGGGGGCGATCCGTACTTCGCGGGCTCGGACGCTGCAGCGGCCATCCTCAACACCAACCTGGCCACCGCGGTCGCGATGCTGACCTGGATCTTCATGGACATGATCGGCGGCCCGGGCCGGAAGGCGACGTTCCTCGGCGGCCTCAACGGCATGATCTGCGGCCTGGTCGGCATCACCCCGGCGGCCGGTTACGTGAACGGCCTGGGCGCGATCGTCATCGGCTTCGTCTGCTCGTTCATCGTCTGGTTCGCCTGGAACTTCCTGAGCAAGGTGCCGCCGTTCAACAAGGTGGACGACGCGCTCGGTGTGGTCTACACGCACGGCATCGCCGGGCTGTGCGGCGGCCTGCTGGTCGGGTTGCTGGCCGATCCGAAGATGATCGTCTACCTCGGGCTCGGCAAGAACCCCAGCATCTCCGGCACCGGGCTGTTCTACGGGCACGCGCACCAGCTGCTGGTCCAGGCGGGTGCCGCGCTCATGGTCATCGTCTGGGACGGCCTGGTCACGTTCATCTTGCTCAAGCTCATCGGCCTGGTCGTCAAGCTGCGCATCCCCGACGAGGACCTGGAGATCGGCGACGTGGCGGTGCACGGCGAGGAGGCCTACCCGTCCGAGGAACTGGCCCTGTCCGGCGTGGGCGCGTCCCGCGCCGCCGAGCTGGCCGCCGCGGGCCAGGAGGCGCGCGCACCCGAGCGGGTGCCACACGAAGACGGCTGAGCCGCCGCCGCTACTCCGGGCGGTCTTCCCCAGGCACCAGCTGGGGAGGGCCGCCCGGCGGCGTTCCCGGCTGGGCGGGCAGCCGGCCGGCGATGCCGTCCAGCAGGCAGCTCAGGCCGAACTCGAACCTCGCGTCACGGGTCTGCGGGGCATCAGGGTCATGATCGTCGTCCATCAGCGCCACCAGCCGCGGATACCGGCCGGTCGCCCGGGCCCGGTCCGCGAACTCAGCGATGACCTGCTGCATCTCCTCTTCGGTCAGGCCGGCGAACTGCCGTTCCCGGAACGACTCGTTGTTGCGCTCCTGGATCTCGCGCAGCACCGCGCCCATCACGTAGGTGCCGATGGTGGTGACGATGTCGATGGCCGTGCCGGAGTCCAGCCCCAGCCCGTCGAACGAGGCCAGCGAGCGCTCCACGTTCCGCAGCGACTTGGGGCCGACCGGCGGCCGGCCGCCCATGAAGTCCATCATCCACGGGTGCTGGTGCAGGTTGGCCCGGATGGTGTGCGCCAGCGCGTGCATGTCCTGCCGCCAGTCGCCGGACGGGTCGGCCAGCTGCCCGCGCCCCTGGACTGTGTCGATCATCAGGTCGAGCAGCTCTTCCTTGGACGCGATGTGCCAGTACAGCGACATGGTCCCGGCGTTCAGCTCGCGGGCGATCCGGCGCATGCTGATCGCCTCTGCGCCCTCCGCGTCGGCCACCTCGATCGCCACCCGGACGATCTCGTCCCGGGACAGGGCGGCCGCCCGGCGGGGCAGATGCCGTTGCCCCCGCTTCTGGTCCGCGCGCGCGTGCGCCCGCAGCCGGGCCGCCTGGCGGTCCGGGGTGCGGGCAGCCAGGAAGGGCACCCAGAGGTCGTCCTCGTCGTCGGTGTCGGCCACGTCACCTCCCTGACCGGGTCAGAACCAGCGGCCCACCGGTGGCTGCCCCGAAGTTACCCCGTGGCGGTGCCCCGGGACTTACCGGTGGCGTGCCCCGGAACTTGCCGGTGGCGGTGCCCCGGAACTTACCGGTGGGGCTGCCCTGAACTTACCGGCGGATAAAGAGTTGGTCTCCCGTACAGTGTACTGCTATCGTACAGTGCACGAGTAGTACGGTGTACGAGGAGTCCGTGCTGGCCGTGACGGCAGCGCGGCGCGAGGTGAGGAGACAGCATGGGGGAGATTCCAGCCATCCAGGCGGAAGGGCTGGTCAAGGCGTTCGGCGCGACCCGGGCTCTGGACGGGCTCGACCTGGCCGTCCCGGCGGGAGGCATCCTCGGGATGCTCGGCCCGAACGGGGCGGGCAAGACGACCGCGGTGCGGGTGTTCGCCACCCTGCTGCGCCCGGACGCCGGGCAGGCCCAGATCCTCGGTGCCGACGTGGTCACCCAGGCCGGCCAGGTGCGCGAGCGGATCGGCCTGACCGGCCAGTACGCGGCGCTGGACGACTACCTGACCGGCCGGGCCAACCTGATCATGATCGGCCAGCTGGGCCGGCTCACCGGGCGGCAGGCCCGCCTCCGGGCCGACGAGCTGCTGGCCCGCTTCGAGCTGACCGACGCCGCCGGGCGGGCGGTCAAGACCTACTCCGGTGGCATGCGCCGGCGGCTGGACCTGGCCGCCAGCCTGATCGGGCGGCCCGAGGTGCTGTTCCTGGACGAGCCGACCACCGGGCTGGACCCGCGGAGCCGCTCGATCATGTGGGACATCATCCGGGAGCTGGCCGCCGACGGCACCACGCTGCTGCTCACCACCCAGTACCTGGACGAGGCCGACCAGCTGGCCGGCCAGATCGTGGTGGTCGATGCCGGGCGGGTGATCGCGGCCGGGGCCCCGGACGAGCTGAAGGTGCGGGCCGGTGACGACCTGCTGGTGCTGGTGCTGGTGCCCGGGGCCGACCTGGGCGCGGCCGAGGCGGTGGTCAAAGCGTACGCCACCGGCCCGGTGGCCGCCGACGCCGCCAGCTCGCGGATCTCCGCGCAGGTACGCCGCCGGGACGGGATCACCACCGAGGTGGTCCGCGCGCTGGACGCCGCCGGGGTCCAGGTGACCAGCGTGACCGTGCAGCGGCCCTCGCTCGACGACGTTTTCCTCAGCCTGACCGGCCACCGGGGCCCCAGCGCCGCGGCTGGCCCGGACGACACGACCATCCACGGAGGTGCAGCGGCATGACCGCATCGACCCTGTCACTGCCATCAGGCCGCCCAGCCGCGCGGCGCGGCCGGCTGCGCTGGGGGCTCAGCGACGTGCTCGTGCTGACCCGGCGCAGCCTGGCCCGGATCGCCCGGGAACCGGAGACCCTGATGGACGTCACCATCCAGCCGGTGATCTTCGTGCTGCTGTTCGCCTACGTGTTCGGCAGCGCGATCGTCATCCCCGGCGGCGGGAACTACCACGAGTACCTGATCGGCGGGATGCTGGCCATGGGGATCGCGGGCACCGCGCCGGGCACCGCGGTCGCCCTGGTCACCGACATGAGCACCGGGCTCATCGACCGGTTCCGGGCGCTGCCCATGTCCCGGTGGGCGGTGCTGGCCGGCCGGACCATCGCCGACCTGGTCACCCAGGCGCTCGGCGCGCTGGTGGTGGCCGGGGTCGGGCTGGCCATCGGCTGGCGGGTGCACACCGGCCCGGCTGACGTGCTGGCCGCGTTCGGCCTGGCCCTGCTGTTCGGCTACGCGTTCACCTGGGCCGGGGCCTGCCTGGGCATGGTCCTGCGCAGCCCCGAGGCGGCCCAGCAGCTGGGCTTCGTACTGTTCCTGCCGCTGATGTTCATCTCCAACGCGTTCGTGCCCACCCAGGGGATGCCCGGCTGGCTCCAGGCCGTGGCCAACTGGAATCCGTTCAGCGCGCTGGCGGCGGCCGCCCGGCACCTGTTCGGCAACCCGAACCCGGCGGCGTCGGTGCCCGCCTGGCCGATGCAGCATGCCGAGCTGGCGGTGGTGCTGTGGTCGGCCGTGCTGCTGCTGGTGTTCGCCCCGCTGGCCGTGCGCCTCTACCGGCGCAAGTCCCTGGGCTGACCCGGCCCGGGCGCACCGGGGCCACCGGGGACCGGCCCCCGGTAACTCAGTGGCCCCGGAACGCCTCTTCCAGCCACCAGGAGCCCTGGTCGGCGGTGACTTTCGCGTCGATGACCAGCGGTTGCTGCCGCGGCCCGGCCAGCCAGGCCCGCACGGGGTCCAGGTCGGCCGGGCGGCGGACGGTCACCCCGGCGCAGCCGAACCCGCGGCCGATCGCCGCGATGTCGGCGGGCGGGAACTGGACGATGCCCAGTGGGTACCCCTCCGGGCCGAAATGGTGGACCTCGGCCCCGTAGGCCTCGTCGTCGTAGACCACGATCAGCATGGGCAGCCCGAGCCGGACCACCGTCTCCAGCTCACTGGCCCCCATCAGCACGCCGCCGTCGCCGACCGCGGCCACCGGCAGCCGGTCCGGCCGGGCGATGGCGGCGCCGATCGCCGAGGCCAGGCCCAGCCCCACGGCCTGGTAGGCCTGGGTGAAGCAGAACCCGGCCTGGTCCGGCACGGACAGGTACATGCTCGGGTAACCCATGAAGTTCCCCGAGTCCACGCACACGGTCCGCTCCGCCGGGAGCAGGTCATCCAGGGCGATACTCAGCGTCCGCGGGTCGATCCGGCCGCCGCCGGTCTGGTCGGGGTATGGCACCGAGCGCCACTGGGCTTCGCGGGCGATCCGGTCCCGCACGTCGTCCGTGCGGTAGCCGTGCCCGCTGCCGAACCGCTCGCCCAGCGCGGCGTGCGCGGCCCGGGCGGTCTCGGCCACGTCGCCCAGCACCCCGAGCTGGACCGGGCGGTGCGCGCCGATCGCGGCCGGGTCGTCGTCCACCTGCACGACCGTGGTTTCCGGGCCGATCAGGTTGCCGTGCCGCATGGTCCACATGTTCAGCGAGCAGCCCCAGCCGACGATCAGGTCCGCCGCGCTGATCAGCTCGGCGGCCAGCGGGGTGGCGAACCCGCCGCTCACGTCCAGGTCCCAGGGACTGCCCCGGAACAGTCCTTTGGCCGCGGCCGACGTGGCCAGCAGCGCGCCGCAGGCCGCGGCGAGTTCCGCCAGGTCCGGCCCGGCCCGGGCGACCCGGGCACCCCGGCCGGCCACGAACACCGGCCGCCGGGCCCGGGCCAGCGCGGCGGCCAGTGCGTCGGCCGCGTCCGCGGCCGGGGCGGCCGGGCCGAGCAGCGGCGGTGCGGGCGGGGGCTGCCGGTCGCACTCGCCGGCCTGCACGTCCAGCGGCATGGCCAGGACCACCGTGCGGCGCTGCCGGGCGGCCGTCTGGTAGGCCCGCGCGGTGTCGGCGGCCGCCGAGGCGGGGGAGTGCAGCCGCTCCGGCACCGCGCCCACCGCCGCGGCCAGTGCGGCCACGTCGATGCGGAAGTTGGAGGACACGGCCGGGCCGGCCACGTCGGCCGCCAGCACCAGCAGCGGGGTGCGGCTCTTGGCCGCCTCGGTGATGCCGGTCACCGCGTTGGTCAGCCCGGGGCCCTGGTGCACGGTGAGCAGCCCGGTCCGGCCGGCCGTCCGCGCCCAGCCGTCGGCCATGCACGCCGCGCCGCCCTCGTGCCTGGCCGGGTAGTACCGGGCCCCCTGGCTGATCAGGGCGTTGGTGATGTGGAAATTTCCGCTGCCGACCACCCCGAACAGCGTGTCCGCGCCCAGGCCGGCCAGGGTCGCGGCGACCGCCTCGGTGACCCGCATCAGGGCCGCTCGACGAGGGCCAGGGCGCGGCACGGGCTGCCCGAGCCGCCGCTGATCGGCAGCGGGCCCGCCAGCACCACCGCGCCGCGCGGCGGGAGCAGAGCCAGGTTCTGCAGCTGGGTGAGCCCGTACTTGCCCGCGCCGAGCAGCGACGCGTGGCAGGGGAACGGCGGGTCGAAGGAGTGCGCCGCCCCGGCGTCGGTGCCCACGGTCTCCACGCCCAGCCCGATCAGCTCGTCCCTGGTGGCCAGCCACTGCGCGCAGGCCACCGAGATGCCCGGGGTGTGCGGGCCGGTCTCGTTCGCGTTCAGGAACGCCTCCTGGCTGGCCGACCGCGCGTCCCAGCCGGTCCGGTAGAGCAGCCAGCCCCCGGCGGGCAGCGGGCCGTTATCGGCTTCCCACTGCTTGACGTGCTCGATCTCCAGCAGGAAGTCCGGGTCGGCGGCGGCCTGCGCGGTGAAGTCCAGGACCACCGCGGGGGCGATCAGCCGGCCCGCCGGGACCTGCGCGACGTCCTCGCCACCGGCGCCGGTAACCCAGTGCACGGGCGCGTCGAAGTGCGTCCCGGTGTGCTCCCCGGTGCTGATGTCGTTCCAGTACCACGCGGGGCCGCGGTCGTCATACCGGCTGATCTCGTGCAGCGCGAATGTCGCAGTATTACCGAACGGCTCCGGCAGCCTGATCACTGGCGTCTGGTCGGACAGGGGTGCGGTGAGATCGATAACTTCGATGCTGCCGTCCCGGATTGCCTCGGTCAGGTCACTCAGCACGGACATGCGGACTCCTGTCGTGATCGCGGCTGGATGCGGCCCTGCCGTTGTACCACCGCCGCCGTTACCGCCGGGGTTCACTCGCGATCATGTTATACTCATAACATGGCCGAGAAGAAGGCAGTGCTCAACGTCACCGTCAGCGAGTCCCTCGCCGAGGACGTGCGCCGGACGGCCAAGCTTGAGCACACCACGATCTCCAGCGTGGTTGAGCGTGCCCTGCGTCAGCAGCTGGCCTGGGAGCTCAAGCGGCTGCAGGGGATCAGGGCTATCGACGATTACTTCCGGACGCACGGCTACCCGACTCCGGAGCAGGACGCCGAGATCGATGCTCAGCTGGCTGAGGAGCACCGGCTCGCGGAGGAGGCCCGCGCCTGGAACAAGGCCCACGGCCGCACATTCCAGCTGGAGGACTGGGCCCTCTGATGGAGCGGGTGCTGTATGACAGCGGGGCACTCATCGCCATGGACCGCCGAAACAATGACCTGTCGCTGCGGCGTCACCATAAGCGGATCAGCCAGGGCACTCACGTTGTGGTGCCGGCCCCGGTGGCGGCGCAGGTGATCCGTGACCCAGCGCGCCAAGCACAGTTAATGCTCACCCTACGTAGCTGCGACATTGTTCCCTTCGAGCGGGAGCACGCTGGACCGGTGGGGAAATTGCTGGCCTTGTCCGGTACTTCGGATGTGGTCGATGGCTTCGTCGCCTTCACCGCCGCAGAGATGGGCGCCACGGTCGTCACTTCGGACACTCAAGACATCAAGCGCCTGCTGCACGTAATGGGGATCCGGCTGCCGCTCTTGACGCCATGATGCGTTAGAGCGGGGCCACGGCGGGGATGACTTCGCGGCCGATGACCTCCAGCGGGGTGTAGTCCCACACGTTGGCCACCGCGCCGATCGCGGTGCCGAACCCCATCTCGGCCAGCCCGCCCAGCTGGTCCACCACCTCGGCGGCCTTCTCGCCGCCCCGGCCCGACGTCGAAAATGAAGTAGCAGGTCTTCTCGATCTCGTCGTAGTCCCGGCCGACCGCCTCGCAGTGCCCGCGCAGCACGTCCAGCTTGCGGGCCAGGTCCGGCCCGGGAAACAGGTTGCAGGCCTGGGCGTACTGGGCGACCAGCCGGAGCGTCTTCTTCTCGCCCGACCCGCCGATCAGGATCGGCGGGTGCGGCTCGTGCAGCGCCTGCGGCGAGTTGATCGGCCGGTCCAGCTGGTAATGCCGGCCCTGGTAGGGGCTCTCGTCCCCGCGCCACATCTGCAGGCAGATCTGCAGTGTCTCCTCCAGCCGCTCGAACCGCTCGGCGACCGGCGGGAACGGGATGCCGAGCCCGCGGGACTCCTCGCCGTTCCAGGCCGCCCCGATGCCGAGCCAGGCCCGGCCGCCGGACAGCACGTCGAGGGTGGTGACGATCTTCCCGAGGATCCCGGGGTGGCGGTAGGTCACGCCGGTGACCAGGGTCAGCAGTTTGGCCCGCGAGGTGTGCGCGGCCAGGTAGCCGAGCGTGGTGTAGGCCTCCAGCATCGGCAGCTCGGGCGGGCCGATGCCGCCGATCTGGAAGAAGTGGTCCATCACCGCGAGGAACTCGAACCCCGCGTCATCCGCGGTGCGGGCCACCGTGGCCAGGTCCGTGCCGAGCCGGCCCGGGCCGGCGTGGTGAAGTCAGGGATCTGCAGTCCGATCTTCACGTGCCACCTCCGACGTGGACTCTACAGCCCAGCGCCGGTGGCACCCGCCGTCGCGCAGAATGGGGGGCATGAGCGGACCCGTGGTGAAGGCGCTGACCCTGGTGACGGACGACGGGGTCGCCATCGACACCGTGCACCTGCCGGGAGATCACGGCCTGGCCTTCGTGCTGGCGCACGGGTTCACCCTGTCCTGGCAGCACGGCGCGGTCTGGAAGGTGGCCAGCCAGCTCCGCGAGGCGGGCGGCGTGGTGAGCTTCGACTTCCGCGGCCACGGGCGGTCCGGCGGGCTGTCCACGCTGGGCGACCGGGAGATCAAGGACCTCGATGTGGCGGTGCGGTACGCCCGCGAGCTGGGCTACCGCCGGGTCGCTGTCATCGGTTTCTCGATGGGCGCCTCGGTGGTGCTGCGCCACGCCGGGCTGATCGGCGGGGTGGACGCCGTCGTCTCGGTCAGCGGGCCGGGGCACTGGTACTACCGCGGCACGGTGCCGATGCGCCGGGTGCACTGGGCCGTGGAGCGCAGGCTGGGCCGCGCGATCACCAGGACGTTGCTGAAGACCCGGATCAGCCCGGCCGGGTGGAACCCGGTACCGATGCCGCCGGATGAGGCGGCCGCGCTGGTCTCACCCACTCCGCTGCTGATCGTGCACGGCGACCAGGACGTGTACTTCCCGGTGGATCATGGCCACCGGCTGTACGGCGCGGCCCAGGAGCCCAAGGAACTGTGGATCGAGCCGGGGTTCGGGCACGCGGAGTCGGCTGCCACCGGGCCGCTGCTGGACCGGATCGCCGGCTGGGTGCGTGACCACGCGCTCATCCCCGGGGCCATTTCCGGCGTCGGGGCCGAAGAACTGCCCTGACACCTGGCCGCCACGCCAGCGCCGCCACGCCAGCGCCGCCAGCCTGCCCAGCGGTGGCCTGCCCAGTAGCCGCTGGCCTGCCCAGAGAACCCTGTCCTACCCGGAGAAGGTGCTGGGCGGCTGGCCGGCCACGCCGCCGTACCGGGTCCGCAGCACGTGCCCGGCCAGGGGTTCCGCGGCCCGCTGCACCTCGGTCATGTCTTCCCACGCCGTGGTCAGGTACAGATCGGCGAGATCCGGGCCGCCGAACGCCGGGCAGGACGGCTGGGACACCGGCACCGGCAGCTCGGCCAGCAGCTCCCCGGCCGGCGGAGTACCGGCGCACCGTGTGGCCGCCCCAGAAAGCCACCCACAGGCACCCCTCGGCGTCCACCACCAGGCCATCCGGGATGCCGTGCCCAGCCGGTGGCTGGACCAGATCGCGTGCCGGGCCGACCGTGCCCGAGTCCAGGTCGAACGGGAACGCGCGGATCCGCGGCCGGGGCTCGCCCGAGTCGATGAAGTAGAACGTGCGGCCGTCCGGGCTCCAGCCCAGCCCGTTCGACTCGGTCACCCCGGCCAGCACGGTCGTGATGCGGCCGTCCGGGTCCAGCCGGTACAGCGCGCCGCCCCCGGGCCGCCGGCCCGCGGTGACGGTGCCGGCCCAGAACCGGCCGGCCGGGTCGCAGGCGCCGTCATTGAACCGGGCATCGGCCACCATCCCCGGCGGGCGCAGCGGGCCGCCTGCTGCCTGGCCGTCCGCGCCGACCAGCCGGAATCCGTCCGCGGCGGCCAGCACGTACCCCGCGCCCGCCTCCCCAGCCCTGGTCGCCGCCCGCGGGGCGGCCGCGCCGACGGCGACGCCGGCGGTGTGGAACACCTCGTCGCCCAGGCCAGGCCGGTACCGGTGCAGCTGGCCGGCCAGGATGTCCACCCAGCCCAGGCAGCCGGCCGCGACATCCCAGAACGGCCGCTCGCCCAGCTCGGCCCGGGCCGGCACGGCCACCTGCCACTCGACCGCTGATTCAGCCATCTCAGCCACCCCAACCCAGAGCCCCGCCAGCACCGTGATCACGACCCTAGTGCGCCCACCCAGCACGGCGGGCGCGGGATGCCGGGCGGCGTGCTGGGTGGGCACAGCATCCGGAGCAGCCAAGCAACGTGGGGTGGCCGCGGTGGGCGGGAGAAGCTGGGCCGGTGCTAGTCGCCACCTGGCCGAAAGCCCTGGACGCGGGAGCCCGCGACACCGGAAAGGGGGGACTGCCAACACCCCGCCACTCTCAACGTATAGCGCACCGGGGGGCTTGCGGCAAGGCCCGGGTCGTGCCGCAGAATGGCTGGCCGAGCCCAGAACCGACGGAAACGGGGGTCGTGGTGACCGAGCATGCGGTGGTTATCGCCGGAGGCGGTCCGACGGGGATGATGCTGGCGGGTGAGCTGGCGCTGGCCGGGATCGACGTTGCCATTGCCGAGCGGCGCGCCAGCCAGGACCTGGTGGGCTCGCGCGCGGGCGGGCTGCATTCACGCACCATTGAGGTGCTCGATCAGCGTGGCATCGCTGACCGGTTCCTCTCGCAGGGGCCGGTGACTCAGGGCGTGGGCTACTCCGGGATCCCGTTGGACATCAGCGACTTTCCCACCCGGCACAACTACACCCTCGCGCTGTGGCAGAACCGCTTCGAGGAGATCCTGGCCGGCTGGGTCGGCGAGCTGGGGGTGCCGGTCTACCGCGAACGTGAGGTGACGGGCTTCGCGCCGGGCGGCACCGGCGTCGACGTCGAGCTGTCCGGCGGCCAGCCGCTGCGGGCGGGCTTTCTCGTCGGGTGCGACGGAGGCCGCAGCCTGATCCGCCAGGCGGCCGGTATCGAGTTCCCCGGGTGGGACCCGTCAGTGAGCTCTCTGATCGCCGAGGCCGAGATGAGCGAAGAGCCCGAGCTGGGCATTCGCTATGACGGCATTGGCACTCAGGCCGTGGGCCGGCTGGAAGACGGGAAGCGGGTACGGGTGGTGGTGACTGAGCGGTATGCCGGGCAGACGGGTGAGCCGACCCTGGGTGATCTCAGCCGCGCGCTCATCGCCGTATGGGGAACCGACTACGGGGTGCACAGCCCGACCTGGATCTCCCGGTTCACCGATATGACCCGGCAGGCGGCGTCCTACCGTCAGGGACGGGTGCTGCTGGCCGGCGACGCCGCACACGTGCACTACCCGGTCGGCGGGCAGGGCCTCAACATCGGCGTGCAGGACGCGGTGAACCTGGGCTGGAAGCTGGCCCAGGTGGTCAGCGGATCGTCGCCGGAAAGCCTGCTGGATACCTACCAGGCCGAGCGGCACCCGGTCGCCGCCCGCGTACTGCGCAACACGCTCGCGCAGATCGCGCTCACCCGCTCCGACGGGCGTATCGACGCGCTGCGCGACACCATGTCCGAGCTGCTGAGCATGGACGAGCCGCGCAGGCGGATCGCCGCGATGATCAGTGGCCTGGACATTCATTACGACCTCGGCGACGGGCATCCGCTGCTCGGGCGCCGCATGCCCGATCTCGACCTGGTCACCGCCAGCGGCCCGCTGCGGGTCTTCACCCTGCTGCATGATGCCCGGCCGCTGCTGCTCAACCTGGGCCAGCCCGGCGGCTTCGACATCACCCCCTGGGCGGACCGGGTCCAGCTGATCGACGCTGAATACGCTGGCCCATGGGAGCTTCCGGTACTCGGCGCGGTCACTGCTCCCACGGCCGTGCTGATCCGGCCCGACGGGTATGTCGGCTGGACCGGCGAGCTGACCCAGCCGGGGCTCCGTGACGCGCTGACCAGCTGGTTCGGGCCGCCTGCCGCGGCGTAGCGCGAAGGGGCAGCCGCGGCTGACCCGAATCCTGTCACTCATCAGGGAGGTCATGATGAGCCCGTTCACCGCCAAGGAAATCGAGTACCTGCGCGGGCAGCCGCTGGGCCGGATGGCGACGGCCGGCAGTGACGGCGCGCCGCACGTCGCCCCGGTCGGCTTCCGCCTCGATCCCGGGTCGGAGACCATCCAGATAGGCGGTCACGGCCTGAGCAAATCGAAGAAGTGGCGCGACCTGCAGGCCAACCCGAAGATCGCGTTCGTGGTCGACGACCTCGCCAGCACGGACCCGTGGACGCCGCGCGGGATCGTCATCCGCGGAGCCGCCGAACTCCACGACGAGGGCGGCGAGCAGCACTTCGGCGAGGGCTGGGACCCGGCCTGGTTCGCCGTTGTGCCCCAGCGGATCATCAGCTGGGGCATCGAGGGGCCGGCCTTCTCCGCGGCCGGGCGGCGCAGCGCCCGGTCAGTTACAACGGAATGACCACGGTTCGCAGCCGCCGGGCCCGGCCGATGCGGACCTGGCCGGCCCGCGATGACCCAGGCTGGCCGGGCCGGAGCGGCCCGCCGGGCGGCTATCCCAGGCTTTACCAGCTGGTGGGCAGGGGCATTCCCTCGCTGTAGCCGGCCGCGCTCTGCACCCCGACGACCGCCCGCCCGGCCAGTTCCGCCAGGTCGGTGGCACCCGCGTAGGTGCACGCGCTGCGCAGCCCGGCGGTGATCGCGTTGACGAGGTCCTCGACCCCGGGCCGCCGCGGGTCCAGGTACATCCGGGCGGTGGAGATGCCTTCCTCGAACAGTTCCTTGCGGGCCCGGTCGAACGCGGAATCGGTGGCGCTGCGCAGCCGCACGGCGCGGGCCGAGGCCATGCCGTAGCTCTCCTTGTACAGCCGGCCGTCCGGGTCGCGGAACGCGTCCCCGGGTGACTCGTAGGTCCCCGCGAACCACGACCCGATCATCACGTTGGACGCGCCCGCGGCCAGCGCCAGCGCGACATCCCGGGGATGGCGGATCCCGCCGTCGGCCCAGATGTGCGCGCCCAGCCGGCGGGCCTCGGCCGCGCAATCCAGCACCGCGCTGAACTGCGGCCGGCCCACCCCGGTCATCATCCGGGTCGTGCACATCGCCCCCGGCCCGACACCGACCTTCACGATGTCGGCGCCCGCTGCCACCAGATCGGCGACGCCCGCGGCCGTGACCACGTTCCCGGCGGCCACCGGGACCTGCGGGGCCAGGCCGCGGACCGCGCGCAGCGCGCTGAGCATCTTGTCCTGGTGGCCGTGCGCGGTGTCCACCACCAGCAGGTCCACCCCGGCGTCAAGCAGCAGCTTGGCCTTGGCCGCCACATCGCCGTTGATGCCCAGCGCGGCCCCGACCCGCAGCCGGCCGGTGGGGTCGGTGGCCGGCTCATACAGCGTGGCGCGCAGCGCGCTGGTCCGGGTCAGGATGCCGACGCAGCGGCCCGTCCCGTCCACCACCGGCGCCAGCCGGTGCCGGCCGTCGTGCAGCACGGTGAAGGCATGCTGCGGGTCGGTGCCGGCTGGCAGCGTGAGCAGATCGGCGGACATGACCTGGCTGAGCTGGGTGAACCGGTCCACGCCGGTGCAGTCCGACTCGGTCACCACGCCGACCGGCCGCCCGTTCTCGATCACGACGACGGCGCCGTGCGCCCGCTTGGGCAGCAGCCCGAGCGCCTCGCCGGTGGTGTCGGACGGGCCCAGCGTGATCGGTGTGTCGTGCACCAGGTGCCGGCTCTTCACCCAGGACACCACGTCGGCGACCACGTCGGCCGGGATGTCCTGGGGCAGGATGGCCAGGCCACCGCGGCGGGCGATGGTTTCGGCCATCCGCCGCCCGGAGACCGCGGTCATGTTGGCCACCACGATGGGGATGGTCGTCCCGCTGCCGTCCTGGGTGGCCAGGGACACGTCGAGCCTGGACTCCACCGCGGAGCGGACGGGGACCAGGAAGACGTCGCTGTAGGTCAGGTCGTGAGCAGGCACCTGCCCGGTAAGGAATCGCACTCCTCGATTGTGCCCGCCGCGGCGCACTGCCCTCGTCAGCCCGGGCCGTCCACCTCGTCCCGCGACAGCATGGCCTCTTCGAGGTCCAGGTCACGCAGCACGCTGTCGAGTACCTCGTCGTCGATCTGCCGCTGGTCGCGCAGCCGGATGAAGGTGGCCCGCTCGGCCGCGGTCATCTCCAGCCGCAGCCGCCGGAACGCCGCGTGCCGCGGCTCGCCGGCACCGGGCTGGAGGTTCCCGTGCAGCCGCTCCCAGGCCGCGGCCTGCCGGTTCTCGGCCAGCCGCCGCAGCCGCCCGACCACCTCGGGCGGCGCCTGGGCCGGGTCGTCCGCGGCCAGCTCATCCAGCCGGCGCAGCCCGGCCTGGGCCGCCTCCTCCTGCGCCGCCGCCTCGGCCCGGATGTCGGCCCGGTCCTCGGCCGGCCCGGCCACCACGCCCAGGCCGCGGATCAGCGCGGGCAGGGTCAGGCCCTGCAACAGCACCGTGCCGAGCACGGCACAGAACGTCAGGAAGATCAGCAGTGCGCGGTCGGGCACGTCGGCGGGCAGCGCCGCCGCGGCGGCCAGCGAGATGACCCCGCGCAGCCCGGCCCAGGACAGCACCAGGGTGACCCGGCCGGGCGGCGCGGGATCACGGGCCCGGATCCGGGGCAGCAGCCGGGGCAGGTAGATGGCCGCGTACACCCAGACGATCCGGGCCACCACGACTACGGCCAGCACGATCGCGGCGTCGGCCAGCAGCTGGCCCGCGGGCCGGTCGCCAAGATCGCGCAGGACCGGCCGCAGCTGCAGGCCGATCAGCGCGAACGCGACCGACTCGAGCACGAACGTGGTGACCCGCCACACGGCCGCCTCCTGGAGCCGGGTGGCGAAGTGCGCCTGCCCGCCGTGGTGGCCGAGGTACAGGCCGGCCACCACGACCGCGAGGATCCCGGACACGTGCGCCGACTCGGCGGCCAGGTAGGCGGCGAACGGGACGATGAGGGACAGCGCGCTCTCGGCCAGCGGGTCGCGCAGCCGCATCCGGATCCGGTGCACCAGGAAGCCCAGCACCAGCCCGACCGCCACCCCGCCCGCGCTGATCGTGACCAGGCTGATCGCGTCGCTGAGCGGGGAGGGGGTCGGCACCCCGGCCGAGGCGGCGCTGACCGCGACCGCGTACACGGTGAGCGCGGTGCCGTCGTTCAGCATGCTCTCGCCGGTGAGGATGGTGAGCAGGCGGCGTGGCAGGTGCAGCCGCCGCCCGATGCTCGCGGTGGTCACCGCGTCGGTGGGGGACAGGATCGCGCCCAGCGTGAACGCGGCGGCCAGCGGCAGCCCGGGGACCGCCAGCCAGGCTCCCAGCGCCACCGCGGCCGCGGTGAACAGCACCAGCCCGACGGACAGCAGCGCGAGCGTGCGCACGTTGTCCCGCAGGTTCAGCCAGGAGCTTTCCAGGGCCGTCGTGTAGACCAGCGGCGGCAGCACCACGAACAGGATCAGGTCCGGGCTGAGCCGGAACTCCGGCACCCCGGGCAGGTAGGACACGGCCAGCCCGGCCACCACCAGGAGGATGGGCGCGGCCACATCCCGGCGGCGGGCCAGGGTGGCGATCGCGCACGACCCGGCGATCAGCAGCAGCAGCGCCAGGGCCTGCGTCGCCGTCATGGCGCGGCCGTCAGGAGGCCCGCCATGATCAGCCCGGGCACATCAGGAGTAGTGGAAGGCCGCGAAGATAATCGCGGTCAGCCGGTCCACCATCTCGTCCCGGGGCAGCCGGACCTCGACCGTGAGCAGGTAGTTGACCCGTTCCACCATCATCAGCAGGGCCAGCGCGGTCAGCTCCGCGTGCCCGGCTGCGGCCTCGGTGCCGTTCGTGCGGGCGGCGGCCGTCATGCCCTGCGTGATGGCCTCGGACAGCTTGAACATCACCTGCAGCCCGTCGCCGAATACTTCCTCGCCGACGACCTCCGCCTGGCTGAGAATCCGGATCACCGACGCGTGCGCCGCATAGGTGTCGCAGAACGCGCCGACCCACCGGCGCAGCGCGGCCCGCCCCGCGTCGTTCTGGGTGACCACCGGGAACTCGTCAACGAGCGCGGCCATATCGACCAGCGCGTCCGACAGCAGCGCCTTGAACAGATCGTCCTTGTTCGCGAAGTACAGGTAGAAGGTGCCGTGCGAGGTCTTGGCCCGGCGCACCACATCATCCACCCGGACCCCGGTGAAGCCGCGCTCGTCGAACTCGGCCAGGCCCGCTTCCAGCAGCTTCTGCACGGTCTGACGGCCCTGGGCGCGCAGTTCCCGGTCCTGGGCCGGGGCGCCGCCGCCCAGGGAAGGCCGCCGCGGCCGCGGGCTGCCGGACCGCCGCTTGGCTGGAGGCCCGCCTTGCGCGGTTGGTGGTTTCGCTGGGTTGATGTCAGCCACAGATCCCCTTGGCGCAGTGCCGGGGCAGGCGTCCCGACGCATGATCGGAGGGTAGCCTGCCGATCATCGGCGTGTGCATTCACCCTGCGGGAAGCACGGCCGGATGGCGTGCGTCCTGTCTTGGCTGCGGGTCAGAGCCTGGCGGCTCAGGAACCAAGGACCTGTTCCAGGTAGCGGTTGCTGAACCGTCGTGCCGGATCAAGCTCGTTGCGCAGCGCGACAAAATCGGCGTGTCCAGGGTACACGCCGCTTAGGTACTCCGCATCGCGGGTGTGCAGCTTGCCCCAGTGCGGACGCCCGCCCACCGCGGTCATCACCGCCTCCACCGCGCGGAAGTACTCCTCATGGCCCGTGCGGTGGAAGACGTGGATGGCGATGTACGCGGTCGGCCGCCCGCTGGCCGTGGACAGCCAGATGTCGTCGGCCGGGGCCACCCGTACCTCGATGGGAAAGCTGATCCGCCAGTCGTGCCGGGCGAACAGGCCACGGATCTCGGCCAGCACGCCGGCCAGGTGCTCGCGCGGGATCGCGTACTCCTGCTCCTTGAACCGCACCCGGCGCGGGCTGGTGAACACCTGGTGCGAGGTGTCCACGTAGCGCCGGGCGCCCAGCGCCTTGCTGGCAATGCCGTTGATCACCGGGATCGTGCCCGGGTAGCGCTGGCCGAGCCGGCACGTCGCGCCGAACAGCGTGTTGGACAGGAACTCGTCGTCGAGCCGGTACCGCCACCCGGGCAGCGGCCGGGCCGTGCCGGTGGTGCGGTTGTTCCGCTTGGTCAGGCAGCCGTCGGTGTGCGGGAACCAGTAGAACTCGAAGTGCTCGTTCTCGCTGGTCAGCTCGTCGAGCCGGGCGATGACCTCGGCCCAGCGCATCGGTTCCTCGCGGGCTTCCAGCCGGAAGGCCGGCACCGCCTGGAACGTCACCGCGGTGAGCACGCCGAGCGCGCCGAGCCCCACCCGGGCCGCGGCCAGCAGCGCGGGATCGGAGTCCGCGGTGGCGGTCACGATGCTCCCGTCGGCCCGCACCATCTCCAGCGCGGTCACCTGGGCAGCGATGCTGGCCAGGTCACGGCCGGTGCCGTGGGTGCCGGTCTGGATCGCCCCGGCCACCGTCTGTTCCTGGATATCGCCCATGTTGGCCAGTGCCAGCCCCCGGCCGGCCAGGTACTCGTTCAGCACCCGCAGCGGGCAGCCGGCCTCGACCGTCACCTGCCCGGCCGCCTCGTCCACCGTGCGCACCGCCCGCAGCCCCCCGGGGCGCAGCAGTACCCCGTCGGTCACGGCCACCGGGGTGAAAGAGTGGCCGGCCCCGGCCATCCGCACCCGCAGCCCGTCCAGCGTGGCCAGCTTGACCGCCTCGGCGACCTCCTCGGCCGAGCGCGGGGTGATGACCCGCTGGGGCCGGGCCGACTGATTGCCCGCCCAGTTCTGCCAGCGGTCCACGGCGGTCACCATGCCCGGACCTTATCCGAGGCGGCCGGTCCCGGGCCGGTGTGCCAGCTGCGGATCAGGTACCACATAAGTCACTTCTTACCGCAGAGCGGTAGTCCTGTAGCTTTGGCGGGCGCGGTGCCGGGCGGGCCTTCAGCGCCTTGACCCAGGCTTATAGGGTTGGGACGCGATGAGACGCCTGCTACGGCGCGCCGCGCCGGCCTGTGCCGCCATCCCGCGCACCGCGCGGACGCTGGCGGCGGGCGGCGCAGTCAGCATGCTGGTGGCGGGGACCACGGCCATGCTGCCCCCGGCACCCGCCGCGCAGCCGGCCGCCACGCCGGGCCGCGCCGCGCACGCCGCGGCCGCCACCCCGGAGGGCAGCAGCTACCACCGGATCTTCCTGCCCGACCTGCTGGTGATCGAGCCGACCGGCCTGGGCGCCAGGCAGCTGAAGAAACTGGCCAGGATCAGCGGGGTGGGCAACCTGATCGCCGCCGACGGCGCGGCCATCAAGATCGGCCGCCACCGGGTCAACGTGCTCGGGGTCGACCCGCAGCAGTTCCGGTCCTGGACCCCGCTGGCCACGGCGTCGGACCAGCGGCTGTGGACGGCGCTGGCCCGCGGTCACTTCGTCGCCTCGAAAGCCCTGGCCAAGCGGCTCAGACTGCACCCCGGCACGCGCTACCGGGTCACCGGGGGCGGCCAGCAGGACCTGATCTTCGGCGGGTCGGCGCCACTCGGCGTATCCGGGATCGGCGCGCTGGTCAGTAGCCGGGCCACCCCGCGGCTCGGCCTGATTCCCGGGGTGCTGGCGCTGATCAGCGCGCCCGGTGCCAGCATGGCCGGGCTGACCAGGGCGGTCCGCGCCATCGCCGGCCACCGGGCCACGATCGTCAGCCTGCGCCGCGAGCAGCTACCGGTGGACCGCAGCACCAGCGGTGGCCGGCCCGGCAGCTACCCGGAGCTGTTCAAGGCATCCGCGGCCCGGTACTGCCCCGGCCTGTCCTGGACCGTGCTGGCCGCGATCGGGCAGATCGAGAGCGGCGACGGCGCCAACCCGGGCCCGTCCAGCGCCGGTGCCCTCGGGCCCATGCAGTTCCTGCCGTCCACCTGGCAGGTGTACGGGATCAGCGCGTTCGGCCAGACCGGCCCGCCGGACATCATGAATGCTTACGACGCGGTGCCCTCGGCCGCCCGGCTGCTGTGCGCCAATGGCGGCCGCACCGCGGCGGGCCTGCGCGGCGCCATCCTCGCCTACAACCACGCCACCTGGTATGTCAACGAGGTGCTCGCGCTGGCCCAGGAGTACGCCCGGGACTACGGCTGAGCTGGGCCGCTGAGCTGGGCCGCTGACTAGGCCCGCCGCCGGGACCAGCCACCCGTGGCTGGCTGGTTGGATGGAGGCATGCCGGACTACGACGCGTTCCTGCTGGTGTCGTTCGGCGGCCCGGAGGGCCCCGGCGACGTCATGCCGTTCCTGGAAAACGTCACCCGGGGCCGCGGCGTGCCCCCGGAGCGGCTGGCCGCGGTCGCCGAGCACTATTACGCCGCGGGCGGGGTCAGCCCGATCAACCAGCAGTGCCGTGATCTGCTCGCCGCGATCGGCAAGGACTTCGCCGCGGCCGGCCTGGACCTGCCGCTCTACTGGGGTAACCGGAACTGGGATCCGTACCTGACCGCGACGGTGGCGGAGATGGCGGCGGCCGGGGTGCGGCACGCTATCGCGTTCGTGACCTCGGCCTACGGGTCCTACTCCGGCTGCCGGCAGTACCTCGGCGACATCGAGGCGGCCCGCCAGCAGGCCGGCCGGGTGCCCCGCGGATCGACAAGATCAGGCACTTCTACAACCACCCGGGCTTCATCGAGCCGTTCGCGGACGCCACCGCCCGGGCCATCGAAGCGCTGCCCCCGGCCGCCCGGGACCGGGTCCCGCTGGTGTTCACCGCGCACAGCGTCCCGGAGGCCATGGCCGAGGCCAGCGGGCCGCCGCCCGGCGGGCGCTACCCGGCCCAGTTGCACGAGGCCGCGCGGCTGGTCGCGGAGCGGGTGGACGGCGGCGCTCACCCGTGGCGGCTGGTCTACCAGAGCCGCAGCGGCCCGCCGGCGCAGCCCTGGCTCGGTCCGGACGTCCGTGACTACCTGGCCGAGCTGGCCGCGGCCGGGGCCCCGGGCGCGGTCCTGGTCCCGGTCGGCTTCATCACCGACCACATGGAGGTCGTGCACGACCTGGACGTCGAGGCCGCGCAGGCCGCCGCGCGGCTCGGCCTGCCGCTGGCCCGGGCGGCCACGCCCGGCACCGACCCGCGGTTCGTCTCGATGATCACCGCACTGGTCAGCGAGCGGCTGGCGGGCGGCCCGGCCCGGCCCGCCGCGCTCGGCCCGTGCGGCCCCGCGGACAATAGTTGCCCTGACGATTGCTGCCCGCTGGCCGCCCCCGCGTCCCGCCCCGGCCGCCCGGTGCGGTCATGAGCGCCCCCGCCAGCCCGGACCCCGGGCAGCTGCTCAGCCTGGCCCGGTCGGCCGCGGACGAGGCCGGGCGGCTGCTGGCCAGCCGCAGGCCGGCCGGGCCGCAGGGCCGGCCGGAGGTGGCCAGCACCAAGTCCAGCCCGACCGACGTGGTCACCGAGATGGACCGCGCGTCCGAGGCCCTGATCCGGCAGCGGATCCGGGCCGAGCGGCCGGCTGACGCGATCCTCGGCGAGGAGGGCGGCGAGAGCGGTCGCGGCCGGGTCCGCTGGATCGTCGACCCGCTCGACGGCACCGTCAACTACCTGTACGGGCTGGCGGACTGGGCGGTCAGCATCGCCGCCGAGGTAGATGGGCAGGTACTGGCGGGCGTGGTGGCCGTGCCCGCGCACGGCGAGGTGTTCACCGCCGTCGCCGGGCAGGGCAGCTTCCTGCACCCGGCGGCCGGCCCCCCGGTGCCGCTGCGCTGCAACACCGGGGTGCCGCTGCACCGCGCGCTGGTATCCACCGGGTTCGGGTACGCGCAGGCCCAGCGGGTGGTGCAGGGTGAAGTGGTGGCGGCCGTGCTGCCCCTGGTCCGCGACATCCGCCGGGCCGGCTCGTGCGCGGTGGACCTGTGCTCGGTCGCGGCCGGCCGGGTCGACGCTTACTACGAGCGGGGCGTCAACTACTGGGACTACGCGGCCGGCGGCCTGATCGCCACCGAGGCGGGCGCCCGGGTGGCCGGGCTGAAGGGCAAGCCGGCCAGCCCGGAGCTGACCATGGCCGCCGAACCCGCCCTGTTCAGCGAGCTGCACGACCTGCTGGCCACCCTGGACCCCGAGCGCGACGCGGCCCGCTGATTTCGCCGCCCTCCGGGCCCGTCCGCTTCGCCGCCCCCGGGCCCGCCGTCCGTCCGCCCGCCCGCCGGATCGTGATCATGACTTAGGGTCGAATCTTTTAGCCCTTAAGTCATGATCACGATCTGGGCGGGCGCCGGTTAGGAGCCAGTTTTGGCCAGCAGGCCGGACGGGCTCGGCGCGTCGGCCCGCCGGAACCTGAACAGCAGTCCTGACTTGGCCTGCGGGGTCAGCATTACCACGCCGTTGTCGCAGCGCTGCTCGCCCTTGGTGATGCCCTGGTCCAGGGTGTAAGTGCCGCCCCGGGCCGAGACCAGCAGCAGCCGCCCGGAGCAGCCGAGCTCCTGGTAGTCCACGGTGCCGGCGGAGGCGCCCGCGGGCAGCTGGATCTGCACGGTCACCGAGAGCGTCGGGTTGGTCTGCCGGACCGTGCCCGACCAGGTGCCCGCCAGCGCCGCTGGGATCGTCGGGGTGGCTGACGGCGAGGCCGAGGCGGTGTGCGAGGTGGTGCCAGCCGGGGCCGACGAGCTCGGCCGCACCGGGTCGGGGTGAGCGCCCCGGTTCGTGACGATGAGCGTGGCGGCCACCACGATGGCGGCCACGCAGGCGGCGCAGCCCGCGATCCAGGCCACCCGGCGGGACGTGGACCGGGCCGGCTCGGCCGGCTGGGGCCGCGGGCCGGTGCCGACCGCGCCGCGGCCCGCCGCCCGGGCCCGCCTGGTCCCCTCGGCCAGCAGCCCGGCCGCCGGGTCGTCCTGCCCGAGCAGCGCCGTCACCAGCGCCCGGGCCTGCGGCCGGCTGATCGGGTCAGCGGACAGGCAGGCTGGCACCACCGTGCCCAGCGGCTCCGGCAGGCTGGCCGGGTCAACCGGCCGGGTGCCGCCGCCGGTCACCGCGAACATGATCGCCTGGGCCCAGGCCAGCAGGTCCGCGGACGGGGTGGCCATACCGTACGGCGGCGTGATGCTGAAATGCACGACCCGGGGGCCTTCCGCCCCGAGTACCAGGTGATCCGGGCCGAAGTCGCCGTGTACCAGCCCGGCCTGGTGGATGGAGGCCAGCCCGGTAGCCGCGCCGATGGCCAGCGCGGCCAGCACCGGCCCCTCGACCGGGCCCTCAGCCCTGACCACCTCGGTCAGCGAGGGGCCCTCGATGAACTCGCTGACCAGGTAGGGCTGGTCGGCGTCGAACCCGGCATCCAGGATCCGCGCGGTGCAGAACGGTGCAACCCGGCGCGCGGCCCGGGCCTCAGCACTGAACCGGTCCCGGGACGCGGCGTCCGGCGCCGAGGTGCGGCCCAGCAGGGTAATCGCGACGGCGGCGCCGTCGGGCAGCCGGGACAGGAAGGTGCCCGCAGAATCCGGGTCAGCTGGCTCACCAGCGATGTGCCCGGCCAGCCGGTACCGCCCGACGCGCCGCGGATCATCGGGCCGCAACGGTGTCACGTAGGGCATGCGGCGGCTCCGCTGGTCCTGCTGAGTTGGAAGTCGGTTTGTACGATACGCACTTTCCCGTGCTTGGCGTGCAGAGATCGGGGGAAGTTACCGTCCGAAGCACGCGCTGGGAGCTTTGCACTGGTGGCTTGGTCGCTGAAGATACGGACACGACGCGCGATAGCCCGTACCCTCCGTGTGCGCGGCAGGCGGACGTGACAGAATTCCCCGCCGGAATCGGGCACAACTGAGGCCTGCTGAGCGTTACATCCGCGCGACGAGGCCCATAACTAAGGAGGGGGTGGAGTACCCAATGGGAACCGACTACGACAGCCCGCGGAAGACCGACGACGAGCTCACCGAAGACAGCCTGCAGGAACTGCAGGCCCGGCGCATGGACAAGTCCTCCAGCACGATCGACATCGACCCAGACGATGTCGCGGAGTCGCTGGAGCTGCCCGGCGCCGATCTGTCCAACGAAGAGCTGTCCTTCCGGGTCATCCCGCGGCAGGCTGACGAGTTCACGTGTTCGCGTTGTTTCCTGGTACATCACCGCAGCCAGCTGGCGGAAGACCGCAATGGCCAGCCGGTTTGCCGCGAGTGTGCGGCCTGAGCAATCAGGCCGCACGCTCCGGCGCGCACGGCGTGCGGGCCCGCCCGGCCAGATAGCCGGCCGGCCGCACCGAGCAGGACAGACGCGCCTGTGCCCATGGACCGCGGAACGTGGGGCGGCGCAGCAGAGCAGGGGATGAGCAAACGGGGGACCGCGCACCAGCGGTGCGCCAGCCGGTCCCGGCGAGCGCGAGCAGGGCCCAGCATCGATCCTGGCGCGTGAGCCAGAGTTCCTGGTCCCTGGGGGCAGCAGTGTCTTCCCAGGGAGATCATTCTTGATTTTCCCGTCTCAGCCTGAGGCACTCACCGGGCGGGCCGGTCCACCGGACACCACTCTCGGGGTTGACTCAGGCGGCCGGCCGTGCCACCATCCCCGGGCAGACGTGAGTCGTCCGGGAGGATCGCGGCATGGGCGGACCGGTTATTGCGGGATTAGCGGGCTCATCTGCACCTCGGCGCTGAACGCCCACGATCGGCTCGCGGACCACCGGCAGTGGCCGGCTGTTCGCCATGTTCCTGATCTCTGAGCTGCGATTTGCGGGCCAGCTGGCCGGTACCGGGCGGCCGGCCGCGGCCCGCGCTCCGGGCCCGGCTACCGTCCTATCCATGCCGGCACACAGGTGCTCACCGGCAGCTGGACCCCAGGAGGCAGCGGATGGCTGACCAGAGCCCGGCCGGGCAGGCGGACCTGATCTTCACCGGCGGCGCGGTGTACACCGTGCTCACCGACGGGCAGCGGATGACCCGGGCACCGGCGGAGGATATCGGCCCGCCCGCCACCGCGGTGGCCGTGCGTGGCGGCGAAGTCATCGCGGTCGGCGCCGACGACGAGATCATCGCGCTGGCCAGCGACCGGGCCGAACGGGTGGACCTGCGGGGCCGGCCCCTGCTGCCCGGCTTCCAGGACGCGCATGTGCACCCGGTGTTCGCCGGCCTGACCATGCTGGAGTGCGACCTGGCCGACGCGGCGGACCAGGCCGACGCGCTGGCCCGGATCCACGCGTACGCCGGGGCGTACCCGGACCGGGAGTGGATCTCCGGCAGCGGCTGGCGGATGGAGTGGTTCGACCGTGGCACACCCTCCCGCGAGCTGCTCGACGGGGTGACCGGTGGCCGGCCCGCCTACCTGACCAACCGGGACGGCCACGGCGCGTGGGTGAACTCGCGGGCGCTGGAACTGGCCGGGGTGACCGCGGCCACCCCGGACCCGGCCGATGGCCGCATCGAGCGCGGGCCGGCCGGCGAGCCGCAGGGCACGCTGCACGAGGGTGCCGCCCTGCTGGTCGGCAGGCTGGTGCCCGCGCCGACCGCCGCCCAGTGTGTCGAGGGGCTGCTGCTGGCCCAGCAGCACCTGCACTCGCTGGGCATCACCGCGTGGCAGGACGCGATCGTCGGTGACTACCTGGGCGCCCCGGACCCGCTCCCGGCCTACCTGGCCGCCGCCCGGGACGGCACGCTGACCGCACGGGTCGAGGGCGCGTTGTGGTGGGACCGCGGCCGGGGCGGTGAGCAGCTCGACGACCTGCTCGACCGGCGGGCCGAGGGCCGGGCCGGCCGGTTCCGGGCCGGCACGGTGAAAATCATGCAGGACGGCGTGGCGGAGAACTTCACCGCCGGGATGATCGACCCGTACCTGGACAGCTGCGGCTGCCAGACCGGCAACCGCGGGCTGTCCCATGTCGATCCCACCGACCTGGCCGACCAGGTGACCCGGCTGGACGCGGCCGGCTTCGGGATACACGTGCACGCGATCGGGGACCGGGCGGTGCGCGAGGCGCTGGACGCGTTCGAGGCGGCGCGGGCGGCCAACGTGGTCAGCCCGGGCCGGCACCACATCGCGCACCTCCAGGTGATCCACGCGGACGACATCCCGCGGTTCGCGCAGCTCGGCGTGGCCGCGAACATGCAGGCGCTGTGGGCCGCCCACGAGCCGCAGATGGACGACCTGACCATCCCGTTCCTGGGCCCGGAGCGGTCGGCGCGGCAGTACCCGTTCGCCGGGCTGCTGGCGGCCGGGGCCCGGCTGGCCGCGGGCAGTGACTGGGCGGTGAGCAGCGCCAACCCGCTGTGGGGCATGCACGTCGCGGTGAACCGGGTGCTGCCCCCGGGCGAGGGCGACCCGGGGGCCGACCCGCTGCTGCCCGGCCAGGCGCTGAGCCTGCCGGTGGCGATGGCCGCGTACACGGCCGGCTCGGCGTACGTGAACAACCTGGACGAAACCGGCGCCATCGCCCCCGGGTACCTGGCCGACCTGGTGATCCTGGACCGCGACCCGTTCGCCATCCCGCCCAGCGAGATCGCCCTGACCACCGTCGCCGCCACCTACGTCGGGGGGCAGCGGGTGTACCTGGCGGCTGACGAGTAAGAGGAGTACACCGACGTGCAGATGACCAGGCTGGGGCGGGACGGGCCAGTGGTGTCCCGGGTGGGGCTGGGGCTGATGGGCATGTCCGGGATCTACGGCCCCGCGGACGACGAGGAGAGCGTGGCCACCATCCGGGCCGCGCTGGACGCCGGGATCACCCTGCTGGACACGGGTGATTTCTACGGCATGGGACACAACGAGCTGCTGCTGCGCCAGGTGCTCCGCGAGGTGCCCAGGGACAGCGTGTTCGTGCAGGTCAAGTTCGGTGGGCAGCGCGACCCGCGGGGCATGTTCATCGGCCACGACGCGAGCCCGGCCGGGGTGAAGAACTACCTGTCCTACTCGCTGACCCGGCTGGGTACCGACTACGTCGACCTGTACCAGCCGGCCCGGCTGGACCCGCGGGTGCCCATCGAGGACACGGTCGGGGCCATCGCCGAGATGATCGGCGCCGGGTACGTGCGCTATCTCGGACTGTCCGAGGTGGGCGCGGAGACCATCCGGCGGGCCCACGCGGTCCACCCGGTGACCGGCCTGCAGATCGAGTACTCACTGATGAGCCGGGGAATCGAGGCGGAGATCCTGCCGGTCGCGCGGGACCTCGGCATCGGCGTGACCGCCTACGGCATCCTGTCCCGCGGGCTGCTCAGCCCGGACACGGCCCGGCTGGCCGAGGGTGACCCGCGGACCCGGTTCCCCCGGTTCCAGCAGGGGAACCTGGAGCAGAACCTGGCCCTGCTGGGCGCGCTGGGGAAGATCGCCGGGGAGCGGGGGGTAACGACCGCCCAGCTCGCCATCGCCTGGGTGGCGGCGCAGGGCGACGACATCGTCCCGCTGATCGGCACCAAGCGGCGAGCCCGGCTGGCCGAGGCGCTGGCCGCGTTCGACCTGCGGCTCAGCCCGGACGAGCTGGCCGCCATCGAGGCCGCGGTACCAGCCGCGCGGGTGGCCGGGGAGCGGTACGACAGCGGCGGGATGCGGTCGCTGGACAGCGAGCGTCAGCCGCGGTAGGCCGAGGCCAGGGCGCGCAGCCTGGCGTGCGCGCTGTCCATCGCGTCCACGGCCGGCAGGTAGCGCTTGGGCAGCTTCACCACGCTGGTGTAGTTCGGGTCGCACACGTTGGCCAGCGGCGCCTCGATAGCCTGGGTGACCAGCTGGTAGGCGTCCATCTGGTGCAGGCCGTAGTCGGCGGCCAGCCACTGCACCAGGTCGAGCGCGGCGATCCGGAACGCGTCCTCCAGCGGCCGGGCCGATCCGGCCGACATCACGTGGCTGTCGGTCTCCAGCCGCGGCCAGGGGCACGGGCGGCCCTTGATCAGGTCCACGGCGAGCACGGTGTTCATCGCGCACTCCACCGCCACCCCGCAGGTCTCGCCCTCGCCCTGCCGGGCGTGCCCGTCGCCCAGCGAGAACAGCGCGCCTTCCACGTTCACGCCGAGGTAGCAGGTGGTGCCGGCGCGCATCTCCGGGGTGTCCATGTTGCCGCCGAACGCGTCCGGCACCAGCGCGCTGCGCACCTCCAGGTTGGCCGGGGCCACGCCGACCGTGCCGTGCATCGCCTCGATCGGCAGGTCCACCGAGTAGTCACCGTGCCGCGCGGTGAACGCGCAGGTGCCCTTGTCCCGGTCGAAGTGCCACAGCCAGACCAGTTCGGGCAGCGGGTCATGCAGCAGCGCGGTGACGTGCGTGGCGCTCAGCGCGCCGAACAGCGGGACCGTGGTGGACGCGCCCCAGTCCCGGGCCGGCTCGATCGAGATGAAGTGCACGGCCAGCGTGTCGCCGGGCTGCGCGCCCTCGATCCAGAACGGGCCGGTCTGCGGGTTCAGGTAGGGGAACTCGCAGACTTCGGAGACCAGGTCGGTCTCGCTTTTCACCCGCCCGGCGAAGCAGTCCTCGGTGAACACCTCGAGCACCGCAGGGGGCGTTATGCGGGCTATGGGGGCGGCACCACCGAACGTCCAGGCGTATTGCTCCGGGGCCGGCCGGAAGGTGATGACCTGCGGGTCGCTCACTCGTACTCCTCCAGCGGGTCCAGGTGCACCAGCCCGACCTCGACGACCCGGCGCGGGTCCCGCCGGTACAGGTAGATGAGGTAGATCAGGCCGGCCACCATCCAGCCGGCCACCCCCGGGCCCATGTAGGAGTACGGCGGGGACAGCGGGGCGACGAACGAGAACGCCTTGATGCCCGCGGAGGTGAGCCAGGCCGGCACGAAGGTGATGATCCCCAGCACCGGGATGACCAGCCACAGCACTGGGTTGGGCCGGCGGGCGGACCGGGCGAAGAAGCCGATGCAGGCCGCGTTCATCACGATGTAGATCGCGGCCAGCACGATGACCAGCGCGGTGGCCACCATCACGAACGCGGTCGTCGGGTCGTAGCCCAGGCCCAGGCCCAGGGTCACCGCGACCGTGATGACGAAGCCGGTGAGGATGGCCAGCACGGGGGAGTGGTGCCTGGGGTGCACCTGGGCCAGGAAGCGGGGGAAGGCGCCGATCCGGCCCATCGCGTAGGCGGTCCGGCTGGACACGTTGACCCCGGCGTTCGCGTTGGCGATGGTCGAGTTCACGATGGCCAGGAACACGAAGAACCAGAACAGGCCGTACAGCGAGCGGGCCATCCCCTCCCAGGACGCGGCGCCGGTCCCGGTGGTGAAGTTGGCGAACTTGGCCGGCCCGTACGCGACGTCCACCGCGTAGGTGGTGAACACGTAGAGCAGCCCGATGAGCAGGGTGGCCAGCAGCACGGCCCGGGGGATGATGCGGCGCGGGTTCTTGGCTTCCTCGGCCAGCGGTGCGGCGCCCTCGAACCCGCCGAACGCGAGGATCGTGTACACCGATCCGCCGATCACCCCGGTGATGCCGCTGAACCCGGACGGGACGTACTTGGTGGTGAACACGCTGAGCGTGTTGTTGCTCCCCGCGTGCACCACGAAGAACACGGCCAGCACGACGAACACGCCGATCTCGAACAGGCCGAGCACGGTGCCCAGCCGGGCCGAGGTGCGGATGCCGTAGAACCCGGCCGCCAGCACGATCACCGCGCCCAGCAGCGACCAGGGCCACCACAGGCTGGCCGGGTAGCCGGAGATCTCGGCGTTGAGCGTGGCCGCGGTGGTGAACCCGAGCTGCAGCAGGACCAGCGGCGGGATCAGGAAGCCGACCAGCACGTAGCCCCAGGCCACCAGGAAGCCGATGGACGAGTGCAGGCCCCGGGCGGCGTAGGTGGCCAGCGACCCGGCCGACGGCAGCTCGCGGGCCAGCAGGCCGATGCTGACCGCGCAGAACAAGCAGGCGACCAGGGCGAAGATCACCGCCAGGGGCAGCGAGCCGCCCGCGAATGCGACACCGGCCGGTATCGAGGCGGCGATGGCCGCACCGGGGGCCATGTCGGTGATGCTCTGGAACAGCACCTCGCGCAGGCCGATCGCGTTGCGGCGCAGGCCGTGCGTCTGGGTGGTGGTGTCGCTGACAGCCATGGCCGCCTCCGGCGATCTTGTGCCGCTGTTGCCGAGATGGTCTCATGGCGCGGCGCTCGCCGACAGGCCCAACTAGCTGCGCAGACCTGCCGTGGTGGCCACGTAACTAGCCGTGTCGGCGTGGCTGCCGAACCACACTCCCGGATGACCGGTGATGTAGTCGATGAGCTGCTCCAGCACCACGAACCGGGACCGGTGCCCGATCACATGCGGGTGCATGGTCAGCTGGAACAGGCCGCCCTGCGCATAGGCCTGGTCGAACTCGTCGCGCCACATCTCGCCGATGGCCCGGGGCGGGGTGAACGGGCGCATCGGGTCGCCAGGGAAATAAGGTGCGTCGTCCCGGATCCACTCCACCGGGATCTCCACGATGCCGGTGGGCTGGCCGCCTGCCTCGATCTCGTACGGGTCGTCGTCGGCCATCAGCGAGGAGTCGTAGCTCAGCCCCAGCTCGGCGATGATGCCCAGGGTGGCGTGGCTGAAGTCCCAGGACGGGGTGCGGATGCCGGCCGGCGGCGTGCCGGTGATGCGGGTCAGCAGGTCGGCCGCGCGCAGCGTCAGCTCACGCTCGGCGGCCGCGGGCAGGTCCGCGTTGCGCTCGTGAATCCAGCCGTGCAGCGCCACCTCATGACCGGCCTGCACGTAGCCCAGCACCTCGGCGGGCCGCAGCATCGCGCACACCGCGGGCACGTAGAACGAGGCCGGGATGCCGCGCCGGTCCAGCAGGCGCAGGATGCGCGGCACGGCCGCCCGCGCCCCGTACTCGCCCTGGGACAGCCGGCCCGGTGCCGTCTGCCCGTCCCGCAGCCAGATCGTCTCGTGGTCGGCGTCGAACGACAGGGCCACCGCGACCCGGGCCCCGCCTGGCCAGCTGGCCGGGGCCAGCGACCGGCCCGCCCGCACCTCGGTGACCGCGGCCTGGACCTGCTCCTCAGCCCACTGCCACGGCTCGCCCGGCCCGGCGGGCGGCGGGCGGCCGGGCCCGTGGTCAGGGTTCAGGCCTGATCCCGGTGGCCGTTGCGGCTGAACGCGCCGGGCAGCGGCCGCTGGCTGGGCAGTGACACCTCCGCGGTGACGTCGGCGGCCAGCCGGACGCTGTCCCCGTCCACCAGGCGCACCTCGGTGCCGGGCAGCACCCGGTCGCCGTTGACGAACGTCCCGTTGGTGGAGTGCTCGTCCCGGATCGTGGCCTGCCCGGTGTCGCTGACGGTGACCGTGGCGTGCCGCCGTGACACGTTGTCGTAGCTGGCGAAGGCCGCGGCGACCAGCGACTCTTCCGGGTCGCGGCCCAGGATCAGCGAGGTGCCCGCCGGCACCTCGACGTTGCCGGTGGGAAACACGAGGCGCAGCACCACCGGTGAGATGATGCCGGCCCGGGGGGGCAGCGGCTCGCGGCACACGGCACAGAACACGGCGCCAGGCTCCGTTGCCTCCGCCCCGCAGTGCGGGCAGGAGGACGGCCCGGCGGCAGGTGCGGGCGCACCCTCGCGCTTCAGGTACTCCTGCATCACGGTGGGCGGGGTGGCCGGCTCGTCCGCGGGATTGCGCCTGGGCAGGTTGGCGCCGCAGGTGAAGCAGATGAGATCGTCTTGCTGGACCTCGGCGGCACAGGCGGGGCAGGTAAGGGTCGCCATGTCGTAGCTCCGGGACGGCGGCAGGATAGGTGTCCATGAGCCTAACGCGCAGCGGGCGGCGGGGGTGCCCGGCCAGGGCAGCGGCGGCCAGTAACATCGCGGTCATGGGGTGTCACCAGGCGGCAAGGGACCACAGATGATCAGTTACGCGCTCGCCGAGGAGCATCAGGCGCTCCGCGATACGGTCGGCGAATTCGCCCGCGAGGTGGTGGCGCCGGTGATCGGCGGCTACTACGAGCGGGCCGAGTTCCCCTACGACCTGATCGCCCGGATGGCCAAGCTCGGCCTGTTCGGCCTGCCGTTCCCGGCCGAGTTCGGCGGGATGGATGGCGACCTGTTCGCGCTGGGCCTGGCGCTGGAGGAACTGGCCCGGGTGGATTCCTCGGTGGCCATCACCCTGGAGGCGGCCGTGGCGCTGGGCGCGATGCCTATCTACCGGTTCGGCTCGGACGAGCAGCGCCGCCGGTGGCTCCCGGACCTGTGCGCCGGCGACCGGCTGGCCGCGTTCGGGCTGACCGAGGCGGGCGGCGGCTCGGACATCCCGGGCGGGATGCGCACCACGGCCCGGCTGGTGAAGGGGGACGGGGCGGGGGAGGGGCCGGAGTGGGTCATCGACGGCAGCAAGTCCTTCATCACCAACGCGGGCACCTCGATCACCTCGCTGGTGACGGTGCTCGCGGTGACCGGGGACCTCGATGCCGGGCGGCGGGAGATCTCCGCCATCGTGGTGCCGTCCGGGACGCCCGGGTTCACCGTGGGCCCGGAGTACTCCAAGGTGGGCTGGTGCGCCTCGGACACCCGCGAGCTGGCCTTCACCTCCTGCCGGGTGCCCGCTGACCACCTGCTCGGCGGGCGGGGCCGCGGCTACGCCCAGTTCCTGGAGATCCTGGACGAGGGCCGGATCGCGATCGCCGCCCTGGCCACCGGGCTGGCCCAGGGCTGCGTGGACGAGTGCCTGCGCTATGTGGCGGAGCGGGCGGCGTTCGGCCACCGGCTCGGCCAGTTCCAGGCCATCCAGTTCAAGCTGGCTGACATGGCGGCCCGGGTACACACTGCCCGCCTGGCCTGGTATGACGCGGCAGCCCGGATGGTGGCCGGGGAGCAGGCGAAGAAGCAGGCGGCCATCGCCAAGCTGGTGGCGTCCAACGCGGCGATGGACAACGCCCGCGACGCCACCCAGGTCTTTGGCGGTTACGGCTTCATGAACGAGTTCCCGGTCGGCCGGTTCTACCGGGACGCGAAGGTGCTGGAAATCGGGGAGGGCACCTCCGAGGTGCAGCGCATGATCATCGCCCGGGAACTGGGCCTGCGGGGCTGACTGCGCTGCGCCAGCGGATCAGCGCAGCGGGTCAGCGCCGGGTCAGCGCCAGCGGGTCAGCGCCAGCGGGTCAGCGGAAGACCATCCTGCGCACGTCCAGCGGGTTGGTCAGCACGTTGAGGGTGGACATCAGCGAGGCGACCCGCTGCAGGCTGGTGGCCCTCAGCTGGGTCGGGTATGTGCCCAGAGTGACCAGTGAGGCCTGCTGTATCCCCAGGTGCTCCGAACTGGCCAGCACGGTCCGCACCGATTTGGCCTGCCCGGCCGCGGCCTGGGCCTTCAGCAACGCGGACCGGAATGCCAGTACCGTGCCGCGGTACTTATGCGCGAATGAGCCGAGCGTGAAATACCCATCTAGTGGCAGGCTGTCGGTCTGGCCGCTGCACGAATCAAGCACCGCGGCCGCGCCGATCTCAGTTTCCGCCTGGTAAATGGTCGGCTCGGTAGCCACGATGGCCTGTACCTGGTTGTGCTGAAGAGCATTGATCAGCTGGCCGGACGGCAGCGGTTTCCAGTGCACGCGGTCTACCGGAACCCCGGCGTTGGCCAGCGCCGACTGGGTGGCCAGGGTCTCCTCGCTGTAGGGCGTGGTCGGGCTGAACGGCTTCACGCTCGGCTCGGGAGTGCCGATCGTCTGGCCGGCCAGCTGCTGCGGCGTGGTGAGGTTCGAGCCAGGCGCGGTGAGCACCTCCATCACGCTCGGCGCGGCGTCGTACCCGTCGGCCACAATGACGAAGCCGGGGTGGCTCGGCCGGTCCTGCGCGTAGAAGAAGTCGAAGTAGTCGCCGACCGCGAACTGCACGCTCCCGTCGGTGAGGGCGGAGATCTCTGCTTTGGCCGTGTCGTAGTTCTGGATGTTGACGGTGAGCCCCGCCTGCCGGAACACGCCCGCCCGCTGCGCCAGGTACAGCGGTGCGTCCGCGACGCCGGACTGGGCGGCCACGGTGATCGTGGACAGGGTGGGCCCGGCCGCGCCCGAGGAGGTGCCCGGGATATGACAGCCGGCCAGCAGGCCGCTGAGGATCGCCGCGGCACTGGCGGCGAACAGGGTGTGCCGCCGGCCGGGCCCGCGCCTGGGGGTGACCTGGGAGCCTGGAGCAGACGTCATGACCTTCCTCAGGACGGTCCGCCTCAGGCGATGCCGGCCTCGTTGCCCCCAGGCACGCAGCGCGCCAAACTGGCGGCTCACGGAACACTTGTCACACCGGACACTTGGCACGCTGGGCAGGCTCAGTGCGGGAGGCACATACCCGGCTCAGTTAGCACAGAACTAACCACGTCCGTAGCGCCAGAGAGTACCCTACTGGCGTCGGGCATCCGGCAAACATCACGTTAGAACAGCGTATTCCTGGCATAAGGTATTGATCACCGCTGATGGTGAGACGTTAGGGTTAGCCCTTGGTCGCGCCCGCGGGGCTCGCAGAATCGTCACCCGGGAAGGGGTGCGTCATGTCAGTTCCGCCGCAAGACCCGCGGGCCTGCTGGCTCGCCACACTAGCCAGGTGAGAGGTGCAGAGGCTGTGCGGTCCCGCAGCAATAAGACCGGTGCCCGGTCGGCTGACGACTCTGGGTCAGCCGACTCCTCCGCCGCAGCCGGACCAGTGTCCCGCGCGCCCGCCGATCTCGATAGCCGTCCCGATGGTGCCGAGGCGGGCAGCGCTGGCCCGGCCAGCACCGCTCCGGGGGGCGCAGGCTCGCGCCGTGGGCTGAAGAACTGGCGGGTCCGTTCCCGCCTCGTGCTGCTGATCGCCATCCCCACGCTGACCGCCGTGGTGCTGGGTGGCACCGGGATTCTGTCCTACGCCCGCAGCGCCAGCGCCGACGGCCGGGTGCAGCAGCTGGCCCGGCTGAGTTCGGATATCACGGTCCTCGCCCAGCGGCTCGAGGACGAGCGCGACCAGACCGTTTACTACATCGGGCTGGGCGCGGGCGGCGGGCGGCCGCTGGACGCGGGCACGGGGCCGGTCCCGCCGCTGGCCAAGGCGCAGTTCGGCGCCGTACAGCAGGCCTATGCGCAGACCGGGAAGTCAGTCGCGGTGGTTGACGATGAGCTCGCGGACATCGACGGGTCGTTCTCGGATCAGGCGCAGCAGGAAGCCTCCACCGCGCGCACGGCCCTGGCCGACCTCACGTTCCTGCGCCGGTCGGCGGCCACTACTGAGCTGCCGCCCCTGGTCGTGGTGCAGAAGTACACCCAGCTGATCGACGACCTGCTGGCGCTCATCGACGTGACCGGGCAGGGCGCCAGTGACGCCACGCTGGCCCAGGCGATCCGGGTGCTCGGCCTGGTGTCCAGGATGAAGGAGCAGGCTTCCGAGCAGCGCGGCATCCTCACCGCGGGCTTGCTGACCCACCGGCTGAGCGCCAACGAGCTGTCCGCGCTCAACGCGGCCTCGTCCGAGCAGCAGAGCAACCTGCAGTCGTTCAACACCTCGGCCAGCCTCGCGCAGCGTCAGCTGTGGAACAACAGTGTGTCGGCGTCCTTCGTCTTCCAGGCGAACTCGTATGAGACCCAGGCGATCTCCGTCGCGCAGCAGAACGGCGGGTCGCTGGCCAAGGACTCGACCGATGCCGACACCTGGTACGGCTCCATGTCCAATGAGATCGACTATCAGATGGCCTCGGTCGAGAAGGCGCTGGCCGGGCAGATCACCTCCCGGGCCAGCGGCCTGCACCGGACCGCGCTGACCTACGCCATCCTGGTCGGTATCGCCGTCCTGCTGGTGCTGGGCCTCGCGCTCCTGCTGACCGTGATCGTCGGGCGGTCGATGGTGCGGCCGCTGCGCCGGCTGCGGGCGGGCGCACTGGAGGTGGCCGGGGTGCGGCTGCCGGACATGGTCCGCCGGATGAGCGAGACGGACGGCACCGGGGTCTCCTTCGATGTCGCGCCGATCGACGTGGACTCCTCGGACGAGATCGGTGAGGTGGCGCGGGCCTTCGACCAGGTCCACCGGGAAGCCCTCCGGCTGGCGGCCAACGAGGCGGCGCTGCGCGGCAACGTCAACGCGATGTTCGTGAACCTGTCCCGGCGCAGCCAGTCGCTGGTCGAACGGCAGATCCGGCTGATCGACGACCTGGAGCAGGGCGAGCAGGACCCGGAGCGGCTGTCCAACCTGTTCCAGATGGACCACCTGGCCACCCGGATGCGGCGCAACTCGGAAAACCTGCTGGTGCTCGCGGGCCACGACGTGTCCCGCCGGTGGAACCAGCCGGTCGCCCTGGTGGATGTGCTGCGCGCGGCCGTGTCCGAGATCGAGCAGTACGAGCGGGTCTCGATGAACGTCCAGCCGGGCATCGCAGTGCGCGGCCAGGCCGTCAACGACGTCGTCCACCTGGTCGCCGAGCTGGTCGAGAACGCCACCTCCTTCTCCTCGGCGGAGACGCCGGTGGCCGTGTCCGGGCACTTGCTGAACAGCGGTGGCGTGCTGCTGGACATCAGCGATCAGGGCGTGGGCATGGGTGCCGAGGAGATGGCGCACGCCAACTGGCGGCTGGACAACCCGCCGGTGGTGGACGTCGCGGTGTCCCGGCGGATGGGCCTGTTCGTGGTGGCCCGGCTGGCCGCCCGGCACGGCATCCGGGTGCGGCTGCGCCCGGCGCCGACCGGCGGGCTGACCGCGCTGGTATGGCTGCCCGACGAGACCATCACCCACGAGGGTGCCGGCGGGGCGCCCGGATCGCGCCGCTTCGACCGCAACGGGGCCGTCGCTGGCGCCGACTCGGTGGAGTCCATCCCGGCCGCTGGCGGGCTGGGCGCGGGCGCGGACTGGGGGTCGCGCCGTGGGCGCAGCGCGGCCGAGGAAGTGAACGCGGCCCGGGCGCCGCGGTTCACCCCCCTGCACGCCGAGAACGGCGACTCGGCCGCCACCGCTGGTTTGCCGGCCGTCAACCCGTCCTGGGACAACCCCCCGGCGGGCCAGCCCGCCGCCCCGGCCTGGGGTGAGCAAGCCGGCAGCCCCGCCTGGGAGGACGGATCGGCCACGCCGGCGCCGTCCTGGGAGGACGGATCGGCCGCGCCGCCCAGCCCGTCCTGGGACGACGGCTCCACCGCGCCGCCCAGCCCGTCCTGGGACAACGGCTCCACCGCCCCGGTCGGCCCGTCCTGGGATGACACCGCGAGCCAGTCGGCCGTGGCCTGGGAGGACGGACTGGGTTCCGGCTCGGCGACGCCGCCGCCGGCGGCCAGCACCGGCCCACTGCCCTCGGTGTCCGGGACCGGGCCGGTGCCCACCTTCGGGGCCCCGCTGACCGGCGACGGCGCCAGCCAGCCACCCCGGCTTCCGGTCCGGCCGCCCCGTGCCTTCGGCACTGGCGGGTCAGTCCCGGGCCGGCGGGAGGTCGTGGTGCCGCCCGCGGGCCCGGATGGCCAGGGCAACCGGCTGCCCATCTTCGAATCGGTAGAATCGGACTGGTTCCGTCGGGGTCGGCACAGCGCTGACCGGTCCACGTCCGGCGCCCCCGCGGCAGAGAGCGCCCCGAGCTGGACTTCTGCGGCTGACGAGGGCTGGCGGGCCGCGGAAGCGGCGGTGAGCAAGCCAACTTCCGGCGGGGTCACCCTGTCCGGCCTCCCGAAGCGGGTCCCCAAGGCCAACCTGGTTCCGGGCACCGTGGATGCGAACCCCGATGCTGAGCCCGCGCCGATCCGGTCGGCGGCGGTGACCAGGCAGCGCTTCGAAAGCTTCCAGCGCGGCGTGCGTGAAGCACGCGCCGCCGCTAATCGCGAGGATGATGATGCGGGCGGCGAGGGAGACGATGTGACATGACTCCGGGCACTGGCTTGCCGCAGGTGCTGAAGCTTATGGTGGGGTCGCCGAGAGAGGAGGGTTCGTGAGTCCGCTTACGCGTCCGGTCCAGGACCTGAACTGGCTGATCACGAACTTCGTGGAGCGGGTTCCGTCCGTCGCGCATGCCATCGTTGTCTCATCCGACGGGCTGCCGTTGGCATTCTCCAACGGTTTCCCGGCTGACCGGGTGGACCAGCTGGCTGCTGTCACGTCCGGGCTGACCAGCCTGACACAGGGCGCGGCGCGGGTCTTCGAGGGCGGACCGGTGACCCAGACAGTCGTGGAGATGCAGCGCGGCCTGCTGCTGGTGATGGCCATCAGCGATGGGTCGAGTCTCGCCGTGCTCGCGTCGGCCGACTGCGATATGGGCCTGGTGGCCTACGAGATGGCGCTCCTGGTTGAGCGCGTTGGCCGCGCCCTGACGCCTGACATGCGCGGGGCGCTCCGGTCAGAGGATGGCAGATAAGTGACAGGAGAGACCGTTGTCCGGCCCCGGCCTGGATGACTGGCAGCCGACAGGGGCCGGACCGCTGGGTCCCGGGTCAGGCACAGGAAAACGTTCACGTGGGGCCGAACCCGCTGGGAGCGGGCTGGTCCGGCCCTATGCGGTTACCGGGGGAAGGACCAAGCCCCGGTACCAACTCCAGATCGAGGCGATGGTGGCAGCGTCCCACTACGAGGCGCGCGATCTTTCGAGCCTCAGCCCGGAATGCCAGGCAATTCTCGGGTTCTGCCGTGATTGGCGCTCGGTGGCAGAGATATCGGCTGTGCTCAGGATGCCCCTGGGTGTAGCCCGGGTCCTCGTGGCTGACATGGCGGTGGAAGGGCTTGTCAGGGTCCACCAGCTGGACCATGCACATGGCCGTCCAGATCTAAACCTGCTCGAAAGGGTGCTCAGTGGACTTCGCAAGCTCTAGTCCCGTGCGGTCCTCCGCTGGGGATACCGCCGCCATGACGTCGGTGAAAATCGTCGTGGCGGGAGGGTTCGGCGTCGGTAAGACGACCTTCGTCGGCTCGGTCTCCGAGATCACCCCGCTCACCACCGAGGCGGTCATGACCTCGGCCAGCGCCGAGGTGGACGACCTGTCCGCCACGCCCGACAAGACCACGACCACGGTGGCCATGGACTTCGGGCGGGTGACGCTGGATGCCGGGCTGATCCTCTACCTGTTCGGCACCCCAGGCCAGCACCGGTTCTGGTTCATGTGGGATGACCTGATCCAGGGCGCGATCGGTGCGGTCGTGCTGGTGGACACCCGCCGTCTGGCCGACTCGTTCCCTGCCGTCGACTACTTCGAGACGGCGGGCCTGCCGTTCATCGTGGCCATCAACGGCTTCCACGGCGAGTTCCCGCATGGTGTACAGGACGTCCAGGAAGCCCTGTCGGTGAGCCCGAACGTCCCGGTCGTGCAGTGCGACGCCCGGGGCCGCAAGTCCACCAAGGCGACCCTGATCGCGCTGGTGGAGCACGCTATGACCATGCAGTTGAGCGCCAGGTAGGGCCAGCTGGGACGGGCGCCCGGAAGCAGGCACAGCCAGACGCTGCCGCGCTGGGCGCGGCAGCGTTGCTGTAATGTTCAGGGCGCCGCGGGGCGGTAGCTCAGCCGGTCAGAGCAGCGGACTCATAATCCGTCGGTCGTGGGTTCGAGCCCCACCCGCCCCACTCATCAGAACCGCCGGTTAGTGCCCTGTGACCTGCGGAAATGCCTGGCTCTTGTGATCTTGGATTCTGCGCGGTTGTGCGGCTGTGTGCGGCCCGAGGCCGTCATCTGCGGCTCGCTGTGCCCAATACGTGCCCAAGTCCAAGATCGCTAGCGCGGGCCGCGCCAGGTTATGGCAGCGGGACGGCGTGGACAGCCGGGTCGGCCCCAGCCAGCTCCGCCGCCCCGTGCCTGGCCGGTGCCGTCAGGGAAAAGGCCGCCAGCAACCACGAGATCCCGAAAGCCCAGACGGAAGCGACCTCCCCGATGTAGAGCCGGGTCAATTCCCAGACGCCTGCGCCCACGAATGCCCATATTCCGGCTATCACGATGACAAGCGCGCACCCGCCGTAGATCCCGAACCGGACCCGGCTCTTGAACACACCCAGGTTCTGGTCCTCGCGCCGTTCGCTCTTCGGGCGCACCTCGCTGACCGCGAAGAGGGCGCTCATGACGGCCAGGAAGAGGATGAACACAACAGCGCACACCGCGTGTATCACTGCCGTCCGATGCTCACCAAGTCCTTGCTCGACAAAGGAGCAGCTGGGCGGCTGGGGAAGGCTGCCGCAGGGGGGCGCGCCGGGCTTCAGGCCCGACCGCGCAGTGGGGAAGAAGACGACCCCGAGCACCGCGAGGCCTGCGACCAGGCTCGCCCAGAAATCCAGGCTCTTCCACTCGCCGGCCATGTACGTCGCGAGGAGCGCGCCGATGACGCACAACCCGCCCACGAAGATGTCCTGCATCGACGAGTGGTAGTACGCGCTGAGCGACCCCCGGACATGGACACCCCCTTTCAGGACGTACGCCTCCATGAAGATGAAGACGAGCGGCAGCGCTATGCCCAGGAACCCGACCACCAGGCGGATGCCCCGGTATGAGCGGGTGTACGCCTGGTCCCTGCTGCCGAGATATCTGCTGTGCGTGTTATTGAGGGCTCTTTCACCCAGGGTCGCCATGGCTGTTCTCCTTCCAGGCCGTTAATAATGGCCTCGCTGCGCGCCAAATCTGGTGCTTATCGCTTGGAGTCGGGTCATGGGTTTCTCCTGAAGCCCGGGGTCCTGGGCCTGGTCCTGGGCCTGGGCTCGAACCGGCATTCAACACCATCCGTGGCAGTCAGCGGCCGAAGTCTCAATAACGACAGAGCCTGCCCGAGCCCCCTTGATACACCACCGCCGGGCGCCGACGCTGGCCCTGGGCGATCAGGCCATTGCGGACCAGCACCCGGTACACCAACGCGCCGGGATCGGCTGGCCGGCTGGCGAGATCAGTCCTGCCGTAGCGCTTGGCTGATCCGGCGCTTGGCGAGCTCGTCCTGGCCGACGACGCACTTGGCGTAGATCTCGCAGCAACACGTCCACGCTGTGCCCGGCCCACTCCGCTACCTGGGTGGGGTAGACGCCACCATTCAGCCACGTGGACAGGCAGGCATGGCGGAGGTCGTATGGCGCCGGGCGAGCGGCGAGGCTTGCTCCGCGGCGGTAAGGGGCCACCTGGCGGGCCTTGATCCAGGCCCGCCGGTAGGTGATGGTGGGCAATTTGCCACCCCGGACCCCGGCGAACAGGCGGCCGTCAGCAGCCGGGCCGAAGCTGGTGTGGTGTTCGCGGAGCAGTCTGGTCAGTTCGGGGTGGGCCGGGACGACGGGTCCTGCCACAGCTGGCGTTCGGCGTCCCATGTCCCAGGCGGCAGGATGATGTTGTCGGTGCTGAGGTTGGTGGCTTCCTCAGGACGCAGTCCGGCGTAGTACATCACCGCGAAGAAGGCGACCAGCCGTGGTCCGCTTGGCTGCTGGGCGCGGACGGCATCAAGCAACGCCCGCGCCTGCCTGACCAGGCCGTGATCGCCCGGCCCAGCGTGACCGTGGTCCCGGGCCGTCGCTGACGGCGACGCCATCCCCGGTAGTGGTCAGTGACGGCGTCACGGAGTTCGCCGACACGGGCTGGCCCTTGGCGTTAGGTGGCGAAGGCGTACAGGTTGCTGTCCTGGTTGCCGAAGTAGACGTGGCCGTGGGAGATGGCCGGGGCGCCCCAGAAGTTGGAACCGCTTGTCGTGTCGCGATAGCGCCACAAGATGGCGCCTGTGCTGGTGCGGACCGCGTACGCGGTGTTGCCTGCGCTGACGAAGGCGACCCCCGGCACCTCTGTGACTGCCCCGAGCACCGGGCCGCTTTGCAAACAGTCCTTCCAGGCTGTCTTGCCGGTTGATGGCCGCAGTTCGAGGATGCTGCCTTCGCAGGTGACGCCTCTGATAGTGGTCTTCCCACCGCCTACGAACAAGTGATGCCCGTCCCAGGCGCTGGGGGATATGTCTGCCTTCCCGCACTGCGGGCATTCTCCGCCAACTGATATTCGCTTGTGCCACAGCGGTCCCTTGGAGATGGCAGAGCGGTCGAAGGCATAGTAGAGCCCGTCCTTGTTTGGTACGCCTACCATCCGGTGGACCCGGCCGCCGATCGTGGCGGTGAACAACGTTGGCGTAGATCCGAAGTCGCTGTCCTTACTCTCCAGTAGGCTGGCAGGTATCCGCCAGCTGCTGAGCAGCTTGAGGGAACGATTGGTCTTGACCACCGCCACGGCGCGCGGTTCGGGCCTGCTGCATGATCCGGCGTTGCCGGTCCCGAAGTAGATATCGCCGGTTGCGGTGTCTACGGTGGGAGAGCCCCAGACGCTCGCCCCTAGGCAGCCCCTGGGAGCGGTGTGAAGGGTGTGCTGGACTGTGCCGGTCGCAGCGTTCAACTGGGCGATCCCGCCGCGCACGCGGCTGTCGCCGCAGGAGGCGATCCCCTCGTAGATGCTGCCGCGGTAGAGCAACGGCGAGCTCCACAGGAAACCGTCGGGCCGCGTGTCGAGTGAGGTCTTCCAGATCACCGCCCCGGTGGAGGCGTTGAGGGCGTAGAACTTGCCGTTGCCACCGGCTACGAGCACGGCCTTGGTTGCCGCCCCGTTCACCGTGATGGTGCCGACCGTGGCGGTGCTGGCCACCCCCACGGTTGGCGGATTGCAGTTCGTGTCTGTAGTTTGCCCGAGGAAAGCCGACCACCGCTGGACGCCAGTCGCGGCATCGACCGCGCGCTCATGGCCGTCCCAGGAACCGTAATAGACGACACCATTTACCTGGATAGGTTCCGCGGATACCGCACCACCCGCAGTATCGACCCACAACTGAGTCAGACGCCGGGCCGTCGTCGGCGTGACCACCGTCTCGGCGCCGTTGTAGCCCGTCCGGGCCCCGTTACTTAGGTAGGTCGGCCAATCCCCGGAAGTCTGCGCCGCCGCCCCGCTGAGCGGAACTGCGGCAAGGACGACAACAATCCCGGCGGCGGTAAGCAGCCTGGCAGTTCTGCGCATGATAACCCCGGAAACTCGCGTATGAACCTCTGTAAGCCCTGCTTGTTTCTGTGGCCAAAGCGACAAGGACACCGGCTCAGCCTACACCCTAAATGGCTGCTGTTACCGGGCATAATCCATGCGCCTCCGACAGGCCGAAAGACTACGGACAACAGCAGCCGGATCCGCAATTGGGTAAGCCGCCAGAACACCTGACGGGCCCGGCCAGGGGTGCCGTGAATTGCGATCGGCGGGCAATCGGTACGCTTCGTGCGTCGGCGCTGGGTGGTCCAGCGCCGACGGGCGTTAGCCCAATGGCAGAGTAGCGGTTTTAATCCGCTGATTCCGGCCACGGAGCTGGGCTAGCTTGCCCTCGGCTTGCTTGACCTGGTCCCGGAGATCCACCGCTTCCTGGCTGCGGACTACGAGCGGTGGGCTTGCGTGCTCAGATCGAGGTCGGCACGATCACCAAGCGCCTGCCGAGCGTCAAGGCGCTCAGCCAAGAGCACGGCGTATCCCGCATCACAGCCGAACGCCCACAATGACCCTGAAGGACGAAGGCCTCATCACCCCAGTGATCGGCAAGGGCTACTACAACCGGGAGATGAGCCGCACGTCATGCTCTGCCTGCCCCGGGACATTAGCCGTCAACGATCCTGGACCGCTTCCGTGGGCTTTACGAAGTAGCTTGGTCCAAAAATAGACCAGCGAAGCCTATAGTTCTAACCCTGACGATTGCCTCGACGCCCGTGCCGCTATCCGAAGCGAAGGCGCGCCTGTCCGAGCTAGCCAGGCGGGTCCGCCAGCAGCATGAGCGGATCACCTTGACCCGCAACGGAGAGCCCGAGGCTGTCTTGCTGTCGGTGGACGACCTTGAGGGCCTGGAGATGACCCTGGAGATCCTCGGTGACAGCGAGGCCGTCGCGCGCATCTCCGAGAGCTTGGCTGCCCTGGAGCGGGGTGAGCCTGGCGCTGACATGGCTACGGTCCGCCAGGATCTGGCCCGGCGCCGCGTCACCGGCACGTGACGACCGAGCCTGCGCAGCGGTATGAGATCCGGTTCCAGCCTGCCGCCCGGCGAGCCATCGCCCAGCGGCTTCCGGAAGCCGTCGCCGCTGCCGTGTTGGAGTTCTGCGATGCCACGCTAGCGGTCAACCCGCAGCGAGTCGGCAAGCCACTGTTCGGGCCGCTTGCTGGCTGCCATGGTGCCCGGCGCGGCACTTACCGCATCGTCTAC
>CAVQFM010000001.1:0-157888 GCA_963711705.1 uncultured Actinomycetes bacterium | reverse complement strand
AGTAGCCCCGACCGGATTTGAACCGGCGCTACCGCCTTGAGAGGGCGGCGTCCTAGGCCACTAGACGACGGGGCCAGACACTGCATCGTAGGGCACCGCGCTGGGTGACGCCAAATGGGCAGCCCGCCCGCGCCCGGGCCACCGCTGCCCGCCACCGCCCTGGGCAGGCAGGGCGAAATTCCAGGAATCTGGAACGGCAGCGCCGGCTGCATGGCCGCCCGTCTCGCGGGTAGATGGCCGCACATGTTGGCATTCATCATCGTTCTGCTGATTGTGGGACTCATCGCCGGGGCAGTGGCACGCCTGCTCGTCCCCGGCCGCGACCCGATCGGCCTGCTCGGGACCATCCTCCTGGGCGTCGCCGGGTCATTCCTCGGCGGGATCGTGCTGAACCTGATCGAGTATCACAAGCTGTTTACGCACTCCGTCCGGGTGGCGGGCGTCATCGGCTCGATCATCGGCGCGCTGATTCTGCTGATCATCCTCCGGCTGTCCGGTCACGAGCGGGGCCGCAGCCGCAGCCGCTACAGCCGGCGCAGCAGCCGCCGGCGCCGCTGGATCTGACCACTCAGCTTCCCTCTCGGCCCGGGCCGGCCGCGGAACCCCCCAGTCGCGGCCGAGCCGCCGGCCGGCCATCGCCAGGTCATCCCGCTGGATGGCCTGGCGGTGCCGTTCCGGGCGCTGGCCGGCCCCGGCCGCGCTGGGCATGCGTCCAGGCTCAGGCATGACCGGCCCGGCGGTGGCGTTAAGAACGAGCATGGACGTCACCATGGCCGTCACCCGCTGGCGGCTGGAGCCACACCCGGAGGGTGGCTACTTCCGGGAGACTTACCGATCCCCGCTGACCGCGTGGCCACCGGGCTGGCCCGGGGAGCGGGCGCTGGCCACCGCGATCCTCTACCTGCTGCCCGCGGGCGAGCGGTCGGCGTGGCACCGGGTCCGCGGCGACGAGCTGTGGCTGTGGCAGGGTGGCGGCCCGATGGAGCTGCACATCGGTGAGCAGAGTCAGCTGGTCGGGCCGGACCCGGCCGCCGGGCAGGAACTGCAGGTCCTGGTTCCGGCGGGCGCCTGGCAATCAGCCATCCCGGCCGGCGGCGCCTGGTCACTGGTGGCGTGCCTGGTCGCGCCGGGCTTCGACGACGAGGATTTCGAGCTGCGCGGCGACGGCAGGACCGCCTGACAGCCGGTCCTGCCGGTCACCAAACTGCTGGGGTACCAGGACTCGAACCTAGACTAACGGGGCCAGAACCCGTCGGGCTGCCAATTACCCCATACCCCACTGCACCGGCCCAGATAGCTTTACGCTCCGAGCCGCGCCAGTGCAGTGTAGCCGAACTCGGTACCCGCTCGCGAAGGCGGCGGCCGTGCGGCCGGCTGACCCGGGCCGGGCCAGTCACACCACGGGGCCGGTCGCCACGGGCCAGTCGAACCACAGGCCTAGTCACACCACAGGCCCGGTCACACGACGGGCCCGGTGGGCGAGGGCACCAGCAGCCGCCGGGTCGTCTGCAGTCCCCAGCTGTCCAGCCCGCGCAGTCCGTCACCGGAGGCCCGCAGCCCGCCGAACCGCTCGACCAGCGCGGCCCAGTCGGCCCGCCGCTGCATTCCGGGCCTGGCCATCAGGCAGTCCGGGTCGTTGACCCAGAACCGGCCCTGCTGCCAGGCGCGGGCCACCGTGTTGCGCGCCGCGGCCTGCGGCGCGGGCTGGGCTGGACCGCCGTTCGCGGACGTGTGCCCGGCGGCGATGCCCGGGCCCACCCGCATCGCATCGACCAGGCCGACCGAGGGCAGCAGCGGCGCGCCGCTGCCCGCCAGCAGGGCCTGCGGGCCGATCGCGGCCCGGATGAGCCGCAGGGCACGCTGGTAGGCGGCCACCCCGGTGACGTCCTCGTGCCGCTGGCCCTCGTAGGCCCCGGCGTACAGGTAGTCGATCTTGAAGTAGTCGATCCCCCAGTCCCGCATCGTGCTCAGTACCGCGGTCAGGTACTGAGCCGTGCCCGGGTGCGTGACGTCCAGCACGGCGCATTCCTGGCCGCGCACGGTCCCGGCGGGCAGCGGCTCCCCGGTCGCCGGGTCGCGCACCACCCAGCCGGGCTGGCGGCGCAGGAGCTCACTCGACCGCGCGGCCAGCAGCGGCGCGATCCAGATGCCAGCGCGGCGGCCGGTGCCGCGGATCCGGGCGACCAGGCCGGGCAGGTCGGTGAACCGCCCGGACGGGCTCAGCCAGTCCCCGGGCGCGGCCTGGTAGCCGTCACCGATCTGCAGCACGCCGACCGGAACCCGCAGTTCGTCCATGGCGGCCAGGTTGGCCAGGATGTCCTGCTCGGTGACCTGATCGTGGTACTCATACCCCGGGCACCAGACCGGCGGCACGGCGCGCAGCCCGCCCGGCGGCACGCCCATCCGGCCGGCGAACTCGGCTGCCCAGCGGCCCAGCGCGCCGGTGATGCCGCCGCCCCGGGTGTCGGTGCGGCGGGTGACCGGCCCGTCGGCCGACACCATCAGGTACCCGTCGCAGCGCCGCGCCTGGATGACCGGGACCTGCTGGTCCACGTTGACCGCGGCGAAGATCTCGGCCGGCCCGCCGTCCCCGGGATCGACGGCCAGCAGTCCCGAGCCCTGGTGCACGCCCGGCGGCGGCGCCGCCGCGTACTGGCACTCGATGGCGGCCGAGTCCGGGCCGGTCACCTGGTGCGGCGCGGCGGTGGCCGACTGTGTGCCCGCGATGCTCCAGGACTGCCAGCCCTCGGCGTACACGAAACTCCTGGCCGGCTCGGCGGGCACGCACGCGATGTCGCGCTGCTTCCGGTCGATCACGCCACACCCGCCGCTCTCCGCCACAACCGTGTTACGTGTCCGGCGGGCGGAGCGTTCAGTTCGGCGTGCGGATCACCCTCCGCTACTGGCCTTCACCGCGCTGGCCAGCCGGGCCAGCGTCCGCTCCCGGCCGAGCAGTTCCATCGACTCGAACAGTGGCGGGGACACCCGGTGCCCGGTCACCGCCACCCGCACTGGCGCGTACGCCTTGCGCGCCTTGAGCCCAAGCCCGTCCGGGGACAGCAGCGCAGCCTCCAGGGCCTCCTTGATCGCCTGGTAGGTCCACGATGGCACCTGCTCCAGCGCGGCCTGGGCTGCCTCCAGCACCGGCCGGGCCTCCGGGGTCAGCACGTGCTCGGCATCCTCCGGGTGCACCTTGAAGCCGGCTTCGGTGCCGAACAGGAAGCCGAGCATGCCCGCGGCCTGGCTCAGCCGGCTGATCCTGGTCTGGATCAGCGGCGCGGCCGCGGCGATCAGCTCGGCTTCGGCCTCGGTCACCGGGTCGCCCACCGCCCCGGCCCGCTGCAGGAACGGGGTGATGCGGCCGACGAAATCGGCCAGCCCCAGCTCGCGGATCTTGTCCCCGTTGATCGCTTCCAGCTTGCGCACGTCGAACTGGGCCGGGTTCTTGTTCACCCGGGCCAGGTCGAAATCACCGGCCAGCTCGGCCAGGGTGAACTCCTCCCGGTTGTCCCCGGGGGACCAGCCGAGCAGCGCCAGGTAGTTGGCGACCGCCTCAGGCAGGAAGCCCTCGTCGCGGTACCAGTTGACCGAGACCACCCCGTTGCGCTTGGACAGCCGGTGGCCGTCGGTGCCCAGCACGTAGGGCAGGTGCGCGAACACCGGGAACTGGTCCTCGGGCACGCCCATGGCCCGGTACACCGCGATCTGCCGGGGGGTCGAGGACAGCAGGTCCTCGCCGCGCACCACGTGGGTGATCTTCATCAGCACGTCGTCCACCGCGACCGCGAGCGTGTACAGCGGCGAGCCGTCCGCCCGGGCCAGCACGAAGTCCGGCACGTGCGCGTGGTCGAACGTGACCTCGCCGCGGACCAGGTCGGTGAACGTGGTCGAGCCCGCGGGCATCTTGAACCGGACCACCGGCTTGCGGCCCTCCGCCTGGTACGCGGCGACCTGCTCGGCGGTCAGCACCCGGCAGTGCGCGTCGTAGCCGCTCGGGCCGCCGCCCGCCGAGCGGGCCGCTTCCCGGCGGGCGGCCAGTTCCTCCGGCGTGCAGTAGCAGTAGTACGCCTGGCCCTCGGCCAGGAACCGGCCCAGCCACTCCGCGTACACCGGGAGCCGCTCGCTCTGCAGGTAGGGCCCGTACTCGCCGCCCTTCTCCGGGCCCTCGTCCCAGTCCAGGCCGAGCCAGCGCAGCGTGCCCAGGGCCGAGGCGATGTACTCGCTGGTGACCCGGCTCTGGTCGGTGTCCTCGATGCGCAGCACGAAGGTGCCGCCGGTATGCCGGGCGAAGGCCCAGTCGTACAGGGCGGTCCTGACGTTGCCGACGTGCAGGTCGCCGCTGGGCGAGGGGGCGAACCGGACCCGGATGTCAGTCACGGTTCACCACCGGGTTGGTCAGTGACCCGATCTTCTCGATGGTCACGGTTACCTCATCTCCGTCTTCCATGGGCCCGACCCCGGCGGGCGTGCCGGTCAGCAGCACGTCCCCGGGCAGCAGGGTCATCACCGCGCTGACGTACTCGATCAGCGCGGGCACGTCGAAGAGCATTTCCGAGGTGCTGGACCGCTGCCGGACCTCGCCGTTCAGCGTCGTGGTCAGCTGCAGGCCGGCCGGGTCCAGGTCGGTCTCGATCCACGGGCCGAGCGGGCAGAAACTGTCGAAGCCCTTGGCCCGGGTCCACTGCGCGTCCCGGGCCTGCAGATCGCGGGCGGTCACGTCGTTGGCGCAGGTGTAGCCGAAGATGACGTCGGCGGCCCGGGCGGCAGGCACCTCGCGGCAGATCGTCCCGATGACCACGGCCAGCTCGCCTTCGTAGTCGACCCGCTGGGTCAGCTTCACCGGGTAGCCGATCGGCTCACGGTGGCCGACCACCGCCGTGGACGGCTTCAGGAACAGCACCGGCTCGGGTGACGGCGCGCCGCCCATCTCCCTGGTGTGCTCGGGGTAGTTCTGCCCGACCGCGATCACCTTGCTGGGCAGCACCGGGACCAGCAGCCGGACGTCGTCCAGCGGGTACGTCGCCCCGGTGAACCGGACGCTGCCCATGCCGACGCCGAGCGGGTGACCGCTCAGCTCCGCGATGACCGCCTGCCCCGGCTGGCCGGCGCCCGCGGCCCCGTCGGCCTGGGTTTCCCCGACCACGCCGTAGGCGGCGTCATCTCCCCTGGCGAATCTCGCGATGCGCAACGCCTGTCCTCACCGTTGAGAAGTTGTGCGAAAGCCCAGCCGGGCCGGGAGGCCCCGGATAATGGCGGCCCTGTAGAGCCTACTGAGCGTGGCCGGCGGCCCGGCCGCGGCCATGGCCACCGGGCGGCGCGGCTACTGCAGGTACCCCTCGACCTCGGACACCGGGCGGGCCGCCGCCTCGCTGGTGCTCTCGCCGAATTCGCGGCGCGCCCGGCGCTGCCGCAGCAGGTCCCAGCACTGGTCGAGGGACTCCTCCACCGAACGCAGCTGGGCGCGCTCCTCGTCGGCGGACAGCTCGCCGCCGGCCAGCTTGTCGCGGAGTTCGTGCTCAGTGCGGATCAGCTCGTCGATGTGGCCGAGGATCTCCTTGTCATCCATGGCTCCCACCGTAAGGGTGACCGGCGGGTAAGCCGTCCCGGGGTCCCGGGTACGCCGGCCGCCCGGACCGCTACCGTGGGCCGGTGCCAGATCCAGTGTTCCTGATCACCGGGGCGTCCGGTGGCATCGGCGCGGCCACCGCCCGCGCGGCCGCCCAGGCTGGCTACCGGGTGGTGCTGGCCGCCCGGCGGCCCGGCCCGCTGCGCGCCCTGGCCGCCGAGCTGGGCGGCCCGGCGCGGGCCCTCGCGGTCAGCTGCGACGTCGCCGACTGGTCCCAGCTGGAGCACCTGGTCCGGGAGACCACCAGCCGGCTGGGCCGGCTGGACGTGGCCTTCGCGAACGCGGGCATCTCCGCGGGCACCTCATTTCTCGGCCCGGGTGGCCTGCCGCCGCAGCGCTGGCCGGAGCTGGTCGGGGTCAACGTGCTCGGGCCCGCGCTGACCGCCCGGGCCGTCCTGCCGCACCTGGCCCGGGCCCGCGGGCACCTGCTGCTGACCGGATCGGTGGCCGGGCGGGTGCTGCGCCCGGGCAGCCTGTACTCGGCGACCAAGTGGGCGGTGAGCGCGCTGGCCGCCAGCATCCGCGCGGAATGCGTGGGCAGCGGGGTCCGGGTCACGCTGATCCAGCCCGGGCTGACCGAGGCCGGCCCGGTCAGCCCGGAGCGGCAGGACGACCCCCGGCTGGCGGCCGCCGACGTCGCCCGCGCCGTGCTGTACGCGGTCAATCAGCCGGCCGGGGTGGACGTCAGCGAGATCGTGATCCGCCCGGTCGGCCAGGACCCGTTCCGGTGACGCCAGGTCCTGGCCGGGCCAGCGGCCGCTCCAGCAGGTAGCCGAAGACGGCCACGCACCCCTGGCTCAGCCGTCCTGGGCGGGCTGGTAGCCGGCCCGGAGCAGCGCGTAGGTGACCGCCTCCTCCAGCGCGTGCCAGGACGCGGCGATGATGTTCTCATCCACGCCCACCGTGCTCCAGGTGCCGTCGGCCGACCCGGTGCCGTCGCTGGACTCGATGAGCACCCGGGTGATCGCGCCGGTCCCGTGCGAGCCCTCCAGGATGCGCACCTTGTAATCGGCCAGCTCCAGCCGGGCCAGCTCGGGGTAGAGCCGCTCCAGGGCCAGCCGCAGCGCCCTGTCCAGCGAGTTGACCGGCCCGTTCCCCTCCCCGGTGGCGACGATCCGCTCCCCCTTGGCGTGCACCTTGACCGTGGCCTCGCTGATCACCTCGCCGCCGGGCCGCTGCTCGACGATGACCCGCCAGGACTCCACGTCGAAGTGCCGCTGCTGGGTGCCTGCCAGCTCGTCGCGGAGCAGCAGCTCGAACGAGGCGTCAGCGGCCTCGAACGTGTACCCGCGGGCCTCCAGTTCCTTCACCCGGCTGACCACCCGGCCGACCGTGGGCTTGTCATCGGACAGGTCGTAGCCGAGCTGCTTGCCCTTGATCTCGACCGAGGCGCGGCCGGCCATGTCGGAGACCAGCATCCGCATGTCGTTGCCGACCAGCTCCGGGTCGATGTGCTGGTACAGCATGGGGTCGACCTTGACCGCGGAGGCGTGCAGCCCGGCCTTGTGCGCGAACGCGGAGAACCCGACGTAGGGCTGGTGGGTGCTGGGCGCGACGTTGGTCACCTCGCTGATCGCGTGGGCCACCCGGCTCATCTCGGCCAGGCAGCCGTCGGGCAGCACGGCCTGGCCCTTCTTCAGCTGCAGCCCGGCGACCACGCTGAACAGGTTGGCGTTGCCGGCCCGCTCCCCGTAGCCGTTGGCGCAGCCCTGCACGTGGCTGACCCCGGCGTCCACCGCGACCAGGCTGTTGGCCACGGCGCACGCGGTGTCGTCGTGGCAGTGGATGCCGAGCCGGGCCCCGGTGGCCGCGGCCACCGCGGTGACCACGTCGCCCAGCTCGCCCGGGAGCATCCCGCCGTTGGTGTCGCACAGCGCGACCACGTCCGCGCCCGCTTCGGTGGCCACCCGGACCACCTCCAGCGCGTAGGCCGGGTCGGACCGGTACCCGTCGAAGAAGTGCTCCGCGTCCAGGAACACCCGCTGCCCCCCGGCCCGCAGGTGGCTGACCGTGTCCCGGATCATCGCCAGGTTCTCCTCCAGCGTGGTCCGCAGGGCCAGCCGGACATGCCGGTCGTGACTCTTGGCGACAAGAGTCACGACCGGCGCCCCGGACTCGCGCAGCGCGGCGACCTGGGGGTCGTCGGCCGCCTGCACGCCGGGCCGGCGGGTCGCGCCGAACGCGGCGAGCTGCGCGTGCCGGAGGTCTAGTTCGGTCCGGGCCCGCTGGAAGAACTCGGTGTCCTTGGGGATCGCCCCGGGCCAGCCGCCCTCGATGAAGCCAACGCCGAACTCGTCGAGCCGCCGCGCGATGGCCAGCTTGTCGGCCACAGTCAGGCTCAGCCCCTCCTGCTGGGCCCCATCGCGCAGCGTCGTGTCGTACACATGAAACGCATCGTCGGTCATTGGCCTGGTCCGTCTCTGTCGGGTGAGCCTGAAAGTCGTGGGGCAAACAAAAAACCCCTCGCAACATGCGAGAGGTCTGCGCGTCGGCGGAAGATCAGTTAGCCGACGCGCCTGCCAATAATGATCCGGCCGGATGTCATGGACCTAGTCTGGCACATCCACCCGGGTGCCTGGACCAGGACGGCCAAGGCCGCGCGTCAGTCCGGGACTGCAGAGGCCGGGGTGGGTACCGAACCCACCCCGGCCATGGCCGTGGCCGGGTAGTCAGCAGATCTTGTGGATCCAGCCGTACGGGTCGGGCCGGTGACCGTACTGGATGCCGACGAGTTCTTCGCGAAGCCGCATGGTCACTGGGCCTGGGGTGCCATCCCCGATGACCCACTCACCGTCCGCGCTCTTGACCTGGCCGACCGGGGTGATCACGGCGGCGGTGCCGCAGGCGAAGACCTCGGTGAGGTCGCCGGACTCGCATTCGGCGCGCCACTGGTCGACCGAGATGCGGCCTTCCTCGGCCGGGAAGCCGAGGTCCGGGCCGAGCTTGAGCAGCGAGTCCCGGGTGATCCCGGGCAGCATGGTGCCGGTCAGCGCGGGGGTCATGATGCGCGCGTGCGGGCCGGTGCCGTAGACGAAGAACAGGTTCATGCCGCCCATTTCCTCGACCCACCGGCGCTCCACCGCGTCCAGCCAGACGACCTGGTCACAGCCGCTGTCCACGGCCTGGATCTGCCCGGCGAACGCGGCCGCGTAGTTGCCGCCGCACTTGGCTTCGCCGGTGCCGCCGGGGGCGGCCCGGGTGTACTCCGCGGACAGCCAGACCGAGACCGGCTGGATCCCGCCCTTGAAGTAGGCAGCGGCCGGGGACGCGATCACCGTGTACAGGTACTCGGCCGACGGCCGGTTCACGCCCAGCCCCCGCTGGGTCGCGATCATGAACGGCCGCAGGTAGAGGCTGTGCCCCTCGGCCACCGGCACCCAGTCGCGGTCCTGGCTGACCAGCAGTTCGATGGACCGCAGGAACGCCGCCTCGGGCAGTTCCGGCATGGCCAGCCGGGCCGCCGACCGGTTGAACCGGGCCGCGTTGGCGCTGGGCCGGAACGCGACGATCGGCCCGCCGCCCTGCCGGTACGCCTTCAGGCCCTCGAAGATCTCCTGGGCGTAGTGGAACACCGCGGTGGCGGGCTCCAGCATGAGCGGCCCGTACGGCTCCAGCCGGCCGTCGTGCCAGCCCCGGTCCGCCGACCAGCGGAGGGTGACCATGTGGTCGGTGAATACCTCGCCGAACCCGGGACTCGCCAGGATGCGATCGCGTTCCAGCGCGGGAACGGGATCAGCGCCCGGGCGGACGTCGAACGTTATCTCGGTGTTCGGGCTTGCCGTCATCACAGATCCTTCCTCCCGCCCGGCCCCGCCGGGCTGCTGCGCCGGGGCACCCTCGCCCTGCCGCTCGTTTCCCCCGTCTATCCGGCCACCCGGTCGGCGATGTCGTCGCCGATCTCCGGGGTGACCCGGGCCGCCCACGCGCTCTGCCGCTCGACCAGGTCGTCGGCCACCGCCTGCTCGATACGCGCGGCCTCGGCCGCCAGGCCGAGGTGCTCGCACAGCATGGCCACGGACAGGATGGCCGCGGTCGGGTCGGCCTTCTGCTTGCCGGCGATGTCCGGCGCGCTGCCGTGCACCGGCTCGAACATGCTCGGCGCCGACCGCTGCGGGTTGATGTTCCCGCTGGCGGCGAGCCCGATGCCGCCGGCCACCGCCGCTCCCAGGTCGGTGAGGATGTCGCCGAAGAGGTTGTCGGTGACCACCACGTCGAAGCGCTCCGGCTGGGTCACGAAGAACATCGTGGCCGCGTCCACGTGGCAGTAGTCCACCTGGATCGAGCTGTACTCCTTGGCCACGTCCTGCACGGTGCGCTGCCACAGGTCCCCGGCGTAGGCCAGCACGTTGGTCTTGTGCACCAGCGTGAGCTTGCCCGCGGGCCGCTCGGCGGCCCGCTGGAACGCGTAGCGGACCACCCGGCGCACCCCGAACGCCGTGTTGAGGCTCTCCTGGGTGGCCACCTCGTCCGGCGTTCCCCGGCGCAGCACGCCACCCGCGCCGGCGTAGGGGCCCTCGGTGCCTTCCCGGACGACCAGCATGTTGATGGACTCGGGCCGGACGCTGGCCAGCGGGGTCAGCGTGCCCGGGTACAGCCGGACCGGGCGCAGGTTCACGTAGTGGTCGAGCTCGAACCGGAGCCGGAGCAGCAGCCCGCGCTCCAGCACGCCACTGGGCACGGTGGGATCACCGACCGCGCCGAGCAGGATCGCGTCCTGGCCGCGGATCTCGGCCAGCACGGAATCGGGCAGCGTCTCCCCGGTGCGGTGCCAGCGCTGCGCGCCGAGGTCGTACGTGGTGGCGTCGAGGGCGACGTTCGCGGCCTGGAGGACCTTGATCGCTTCGGCGACGACCTCCGGGCCGATACCGTCGCCGCCGATCACGGCGAGCTTGATCGCAGAAGATGCCATGCGCGTACCTTACTGTTCGGTTGCCGCCGGCAACTCTCCTCCGTTGTCCCGCCGGTCCAGGGCCACCTGAAGGGCCTGGGCGGCGGGCTGGCCGGGGCGGCCCCGCCCCCGCCGGGTGGCCCGGTCCGCGGGGTCCCCGTGCTCCTCGGGCTCATTCCATGGGTACATGTCGTACACGACGCGGTCTCCTGACCGTAGCTGGCTGCTCACCCAGCGCGCGGGGGGTGTCCCGCGTGGCGCGGCCTGGTGGCCCGGGCGCAGTCACCAGTGCGTGGGTGGGTGAGACTCCCGGAGGGCGGGCTTACGGCCAGCGTCGCTACCCGTAGCGGGTTGGCCGGCCTACCCTGATCAGGCCCCGCTACGGCCGCTAAGGATGGATACGAAGCGCCGCATATTGTTGGTCATCCTAGTACCTTGGCCGCCCGCTGTCGCCTGCGGGACTATTCCGTCTCTGATACTGAGACAGATCCGGGAATCCGGCCCTGGCCGCCGTGGGCAGCTACCGGTCCTCGAGGTCCACGGTGCGGCCGACCACGGCCCCGATCGTGGACGAGATGTCGTCCAGCACCAGCGCCGGGATGGCCGAGTTGACGGTGAGCACGATCAGCGCGTGACCGCCCCTGGTGTCCCGGCATACCTGCATGCCGGCGATGTTGATGCCCTCACTGCCCAGGATCTGGCCGACCGTGCCCACTACGCCGGGCCGGTCGGTGTAGGTGAGGAACACCATGTGCTCGGCGGGTGCGATCTCCATGTCGAAGCCGTTGACCTCGACCAGCTTTTCCTGCTGGCGCCGTCCGGTGAGCGTCCCGCCCACCGACACGACCTGGCCACCGGGCATGATGCCGCGCAGCGTGACCAGGTTGCGCCAGTCCGGGCTCTCCGCCTCGGTCACCAGGCTGACCTCGACGCCCCGCTCGCCGGCCAGCAGGGGCGCGTTCACATAGGTCACGGCGTCTTCGACGACGCCGGTGAAGACCCCCTTGAGCGCGGCCAGCTGGAGTACCCGCACGTCGTGGCTGGAGATCTCGCCGCGTACCTCCACGTCTATCCGCGCGGCCATCCCGCCGGCCAGCGCGGTGAAGATCCGGCCCAGCTTCTCGGCCAGCGGCAGCCCGGGCTTGACGTCCTCGTGCACCGTCCCGCCCTGCACGTTCACCGCGTCCGGGACGAATTCGCCGGCCAGCGCCAGCCGGACCGACCTGGCCACCTGGGTGCCCGCCTTCTCCTGGGCCTCGGACGTGCTGGCACCCAGGTGCGGCGTGGCCACCACGGCCGGGAAGTCGAGCAGCGGGTGGCCGGTGGCGGGCTCCGCGGCGAACACGTCGATGCCCGCCCCGGCCACCCGGCCTTCCTTCAGGGCCAGGGCGAGTGCGTGCTCGTCCACGATGCCGCCGCGCGCCGCGTTCACGATACGGACTTCCGGCTTGACCCGGTGCAGTTCCCGGTCCCCGATCAGGCCGACGGTCTCCGGGTTCTTCGGCAGATGCACGGTGATGAAGTCGGCCTCGGCCAGCAGCTCGTCCAGGCTGGCCAGCCGGACACCGAGCTGGGCCGCCCGGGTCGCGGGAACATACGGGTCGTAGGCGATGAGCCGCATGCCGAACGAGGCGAGCCGCTCGGCCACCAGCACCCCGATCCGGCCCAGCCCCAGGATGCCTGCCACCTTGCCCTGCAGTTCCACGCCGGTGAACGCGGACCGCTGCCACTGCCCGCCGCGCAGCGATGCGGCCGCCTGGGGCACGTTGCGGGCCACCGCCAGCAGCAGGCCGACGGCATGCTCGGCCGCGCTCACGATGTTGGACGTGGGGGCGTTGACCACCATCACGCCGGCCCGGGTCGCTGCCTCGACATCCACGTTGTCCAGGCCGACACCGGCCCGCGCCACGACCCGCAGCCGCGGCGCGTGGGCCAGCGCCTCGGCGTCGATCCGGGTGGCGCTGCGCACGATGACCGCGTCGGCCTCGGCCAGCGCGGCGAGCAGCGCTGACCGGTCGGCACCGTCCGCATACCGCACATCGAAGTCGGACTCCAGCTGCGCGACGGCGGCCGGGGAAAGTTCCTCGGCGATCAGCACGACGGGTGCAGGCACGGCGGTGGCCCCTCAGGTGGACAGCGGAAAGCTCGCAGCAGAAAACTCAGTGTAGCGAAGCCTTGTGAAACCGATCACGAACCGGATGCCGCGCCTGCCCCGCCGGAGGCTGGCGCCGGCCCGATCGCCCGGGCCGGCGCCAGCGCCCCCGCCGGCGTCCAGGGAGTGGACTGCGGGTGCTGGCTCTAGGAGCCCCCGTCGTCGCCCGTGTCCAGCCAGCTCATCAGCGGCCGGAGCTTGGCCCCGACCTGCTCGATCTGCTCCGCGCGGGAGGCCTCGCGGCGCTTGAGGAAGTTCGGCCGGCCCGCGTCGAACTCCTCGATCAGCTCCCGGGTGAACGTGCCGTCCCGGACTTCGGCCAGGATCCGCCGCATCTCCTCCCGGGACCGCTCGTCCACCAGCCGCGGGCCGCGGGTGTAGCCGCCGAACTCGGCGGTGTCCGAGACCGACCAGTACATCTTGGAAATGCCGCCCTCGTACATCAGGTCCACGATCAGCTTCATCTCGTGCAGGCACTCGAAGTAGGCGATCTCTGGCTGGTAACCCGCCTCGACCAGGGTGTCGAACCCGGCCTTGATCAGCTCGGAGACGCCCCCGCAGAGCACCGCCTGCTCACCGAACAGGTCGGTCTCGGTCTCCTCAGCGAACGTGGTGACCAGCGCGCCCGCCCGGGTGCCGCCGATGGCCTTGGCGTAGGACAGGGTGAGCGGCCAGGCGTTCCCGGTGGCGTCCTGCTCGACCGCGACCAGCACCGGCACGCCGCGTCCCTCGGCGAACTGGCGGCGGACCAGGTGACCGGGACCCTTCGGGGCCACCATGCAGACATCCACGCCCGCGGGCGGCCGGATGAGCTGGTAGCGGATGTTGAGCCCGTGGGCGAAGAACAGCGCATCACCGTCGATCAGGCTCGGCTCGATCGCCTCGGCGTACAGCGCACGCTGCAGGTGGTCGGGTACCAGGACCATGATCAGGTCGGCTTCCTCGCACGCCTCGCCGGGCGTGGTGACCCGCAGGCCCTCGCTGGCCGCGCTCTCCCGGCTCTTCGAGCCCTCGGGGAGCCCGACCCGGACGTCCACCCCGGAGTCGCGCAGGGACAGCGCGTGGGCGTGCCCCTGGCTGCCGTACCCGAGCACGGCGACGTGCCGGCCCTGGATGATGCTGAGGTCAGCACCGTCGTCATAGAAGATGTCTGCCATTTCCTGCCTTTCGGTTACTGCTGGGTCTGCGTGCTCACCAGGCCGGGGCCCGTTCCGGGGCCGCCGTCACGGACCGCGCTCAGGGGGCCGCGCCCGCCGCGCCGCGGTCCGCGACCCGGTCCACCGGGCGCAGCGCCCGGTCGGTGATCGACCGGCCGCCACGGCCGAGCGCGACCATGCCGGACTGGACGAGTTCCTTGATGCCGAACGGCTCGAGCACGCGGATCAGGGCGTCGAGCTTGTCCCGGTTGCCGGTGGCCTCGACGGTGACCGCGTCCTGGGCCACGTCGACCACCTTGGCCCGGAACAGCGCCACCGTCTCCAGCACCCGTGACCTGCTCTCCAGGTCCGCGCGCACCTTGATCAGCAGCAGCTCGCGCTGCACCGAGGCGGCGGGCTCCAGCTCAACGATCTTGAGCACGTTGATGAGCTTGTTCAGCTGCTTGGTCACCTGCTCCAGCGGGTGATCCGCACAGTCGACCACGATGGTCATCCGGGAGATCTCCGGATGCTCGGTGGGCCCGACCGCGAGCGAATCGATGTTGAAGCCGCGGCGGGAGAACAGGCCCGCGATCCGGACCAGGACGCCCGGCTTGTTCTCCACCAGCACCGAGAGAGTATGCCTGTTCATAGTCGGCTCCTGATCACGCAGGCGGGCCAGTCCCTGGCTCATTCGGTCACGTCCCAGTCGGGCGCCATGTTCCGGGCCACGACGATGTCATCGTTGCTCGTCCCAGCCGCCACCATCGGCCACACCATGGCATCCCGGTGCACCACGAAATCGACCACGACGGGCCGGTCGGTGATCCGCATGGCCTCCTCGATCACCGCGTCCACGCTGGCCGCGTCCGAGCAGCGCAGGCCGGCGCAGCCATACGCCTCGGCCAGCTTGACGAAGTCGGGGATGCGCGTCCCGCCCCCCGCGGCGACCGGGTCCTGCCGCGGGGCGCTGCCCTCCGGTGGCGGGCTGTCCGCCGCGTGGCTGCGGTCGAGATCGGTGTTGGAATACCGCTCGTTGTAGAACAGCGTCTGCCACTGCCGGACCATGCCGAGGTTGCCGTTGTTGATGATGGCGATCTTGACCGGGATGCCCTCCACCGCGCAGGTGGCGAGTTCCTGGTTGGTCATCTGGAAGCAGCCGTCCCCGTCGATGGCCCACACGCACGCACCGGGGCTGGCCACCTTGGCCCCCATGGCCGCGGGCACGGCGTACCCCATCGTGCCCAGGCCCCCGGAGTTCAGCCAGTGGCCGGGCCGCTCGTGGCTGATGAACTGGGCCGCCCACATCTGGTGCTGGCCCACCCCGGCCACGTAGATGGCGTCCGGGCCGGCGATCTTCCCGATCCGCTCGATCACGAACTGCGGGGCCAGTGACCCGTCGTCCGGCTCGCCGTAGCCGAGCGGGTAAGTGCTCCGCCAGGCGTCCAGCTGGGACCACCAGGCGGTGAGGTCGGCCCGCTGGCCGGCCTGCTGCTGCTCGGCGCTGACCGCGCCGATCAGCTCGGTGATGACCTCGCGGCAGTCACCGACGATCGGCACGTCCGCGCGGCGGTTCTTGGAAATCTCCGCCGGGTCGATGTCCGCGTGCACCACCGCGGCGCCCGGCGCGAACGTGTCCAGCTTGCCGGTTACCCGGTCATCGAAGCGGGCGCCCAGCGTGATGAGCAGGTCCGACTTCTGCAGCGCGCCGACCGCGGCCACGGTGCCGTGCATGCCCGGCATGCCCAGGTTCTGCCGGTGGCTGCTCGGGAACCCGCCCCGGCCCATCAGCGTGGTCACCACCGGGATCCCGGTCAGCTCGGCCAGCTCCAGCAGTTCCTGGCTCGCCCCGGCCTTGATCACGCCGCCGCCCACGTACAGCACCGGGCGGCTGGCCGCGGCGATCAGCCGGGCTGCCTCGCGGACCTGCCGGGAGTGCGGGCGGGTGACCGGGTGGTAGCCGGGCAGGTCGAAGACGGGCGGCCAGCGGAACTCCGTGGTCGCCTGCAGCGCGTCCTTGGCCACGTCGACCAGCACCGGCCCGGGCCGCCCGGTGGACGCCACGTGGAACGCCTCAGCCACCGTGCGCGGGATGTCCTCGGCCTTGGTGACCAGGAAGTTGTGCTTGGTGACCGGCAGCGTGATGCCGGAGATGTCGGCTTCCTGGAACCCGTCGGTGCCAATCAGGCTGCTGGCCACCTGGCCGGTGATCGCCACCACCGGCACCGAGTCCATGTACGCGTCGGCCAGCGGGGTGACCAGGTTGGTGGCGCCCGGCCCGGAGGTCGCCATGCACACCCCGGGCCGCCCGGTCACCTGCGCGTACCCGGCCGCCGCGTGCCCGGCGCCCTGCTCGTGGCGGACCAGTATGTGCCGGACCGAGGGTGAGTCGAACAGCGGGTCGTACAGCGGCAGGATGGCCCCGCCGGGAATGCCGAATACCACGTCCACGCCCAGCCGTTCGAGCGTGGCCACCAGGGCGGCGGCGCCGGTCATCCGGGTGCCGGGCGCGGGCCCGGGCTCCCGGGGCCGGTCCCCGGCCCCGGGCGTGGCCGCAGCCGGGGCCCCGGACGCCGGGGCGCTGCCCGGCCGGGGCCGGGCCTGCTCAGCGTCACCGGCCGGGCGGGGGTCCGCGGTCTCCCGGGACGCCGCCCGGGCGGCCAGGTCACGCGGCGTGGGGCCGGTGCCCTTCCGGGCCGAGGCCAGTGCGGGACCAGGCGTGGCTGGCGCGGTGGTCTGGTCAGTCATCGCAAGCTTCCTCGTCTGCGGTAAGTAGGTCGTGGCAACAAAAAACCCTCGGCGCCGGGTGGCGGACGAGGGTAGCGCGCAGGCAGTGAGCTAAATCAGCTGCGTGCGCGCCGGCTGAGTACGAGAACGAGAATTCCGGGCACGGGTATCACTCTGGCCCAGACCCCGGCCGCCGTCAACTTGACTGGGCATTCGTCTCAGCTGGCGAGATCGCGCTGCCGGAACGGCCCGGTCCCGCCTGGCTGGCCGCCGTCGCGGCCGTTCTCGGTGGCCAGGCTCAGCACGCCATCCGGTGGCACCGGCCCGGCCAGCAGGTCGCCCATGCCCAGCCCGCAGCCCATCGCGGCCAGCAGGTCGCGCTGCTGGGCCCGGTCCACCCCATCCGCCACGACCTCGATGCCCAGGTCCATGCCGACCCGGACCATCGTGCGGATCAGCGGCTCCGCGGCGGCGTCCACCCCGAGGCCGGCCACCAGCGCGGGCCCGATCCGGATCAGGTCCACCGGGAGCTGGCCGAGCCGGGCCAGCGCGCCCAGGTCGGCGCCGGCCGCATCCATGGCCAGCCGCACCCCGCGCTCGCGCAGCTCACCGAGGCCGCGGAGCATGACCGAGCCGCCGTCCACCAGCTCCTGCCGGCCAACCTCCAGGATCAGGGCGCTGGGCGGCAGGCCGCTGCTGGCCAGCGCGCCGAGCACGGACTCGGTGAACCGGTGCGCCCGCACGTGCCGTGGTGAGCAGGCCAGCCAGATGCTGGCCTCCCAGCCGCCGCGCCGCCAGGCGGCCGCCTGGGCGCAGGCCTCGTGCAGCATCCAGTCGCCCAGCTCGACGATCACCCGGGAGGTCTCCGCCACGTCCAGGAACTCGCTGCGCGGCACCTCGGTCCCGTTCAGCAGCCAGCGGGGCAGCACCGCCGCGCCGACCACCCGCGAGGTGGCCAGGTCGGCGATGGGCCGGAAGCCGAGTTCCAGCTCGCCCGCGCCGAGAGCCCGGCTCAGCTGGGCGGCGAGGCCCAGCCGGCGGCGCAGGTCGCCGTGCGGCAGCGCCGCGTAGACCTCCATCCGGCCGCCCCCGAGCTCCTTGGCCCGGGACACCGCGGCGTCCGCGTTGCGCCATACATAGCCGGCCGGGCTGCCATCGGGCAGCGCCACCCCGACGCTGGCCGACAGGCTGACCGCCCGGTCCGCGGCCCGGAACGGCTCGGCCGTGATGCTGGCCAGGATCCGCTCGGCCAGGTCGGAGACCTCCTGGGGGCTGGTCACCGCCTCGACCAGGACCGCGAACTCGTCGCCGCCCCAGCGGGCCACCGTGCCACGCGGCGGGACGACCGCGCGCAGCCTGCGGGCCACCTGGGCCAGCACCAGGTCACCCGCGCTGGGCCCGGCCACGTCGTTCACGCCGGTGAACCCGTCCAGGTCGATCAGGATGACCCCGGCCAGGCCAGGCGCATCGCCGCCGTCCACGGCGCCCAGCCGGCCCAGGCTGAGCACGTGCCGCGCCCGGTCTTCCAGGTAGGCCCGGTTGGGCAGCCCGGTCAGCCCGTCGTGCTGGGTCAGGTGCGCGATCTGGCGGCGCAGCGCCACCAGGTCGCTGACGTCGCGTGAGGTGATCAGGAGCTGGTCCGGCGCGCCCTGGCTGCGGTGCCGGGAGATCGTGGCCGCCACGTACCGCCAGGTGCCGTCGGCGGCGCGGACCCGGCAGGAGAACTTGATCGGGCGGACCGGCGCGCCCGCCGCTTCCCGGACCGCCCGCAGCCCGCCCAGTTTGTCCTCCGGATGGACCAGGTCGGCCAGCTGCTGGCCGTCCAGGCCCTCCGGGGTGTAGCCGTAGTCGCGCACCGCGGGGCTCGCGTAGCCGATCAGCCCGGCGTAGTCGCAGACCAGCACGACGTCACTGGTCCGGTCGGCCAGCTCGCGGAACTGCTGGCCGGATTCGTGCCACAGCCGGGACCGGATGCCGTCCCGGTGCACCAGGAGCACGATCCGCCCGGTCAGCGCGAGCACCGTGGTCGCCCCGGCCACCGCGAGCACCGGCTCCCCGGCCGGCTGGCCGGCCAGCGCCCAGGCGACCACCACCAGCGCGGCGACCGCCGCGGCCAGGGCGGCCAGGGCCGTGGTCGCGTGCAGCACGGCCCGGGAGAACTGCCCGCCTTCGCGCGGGCCCGCCCAGCCATGGCTGCCCACCCATGGCGCGCAGGCCAGCGCGGCGAACCCGGCGATCAGCACGCCCTGCGAGGCGCCGACCGGGTACCCGTTGACCCGGACCCCCACCACCAGCACGTCGCTGATGGTGACCGCGAGCAGCGCGGCGAACGGCGCCAAGCCGCGGCGCCCAGCGGCCACCGCGAGCGGCAGCACGCCGCCCAGCACGAGCAGGTCGGCCAGTGGGTGGGTGAGCTGGACGGCGAACGTGCCCGGGTCGTCTCCGGAGTGCGCGTACGCGGCACTGAACGCGGTGACCCAGCCCACGATGAACAGCGCGGACGCCAGCACGTACCCGTCGGCCAGGTAGGCCAGCGCGGTGCCGGCCCGCCCCCGGCGCTGGGCCAGCGGATGCCGGGTTTCCTCCCGCCGGGAGCCGAGGCTGGCCACGCCCGCGGCCATCACCGGCAGCGCCAGCAGCCCGGGCAGGTCGGCGAGGGTGAGCGGAAAGGCTGTGCTGGCCGGGGCGGCCAGCATCAGCTGGCCGATCGCGCCGAGGCCGAGCAGCACGGTGGCCAGCGCGAACAGCCAGTAAGCATGCCGGACGGGACCGGTGTGCCGGTCGGCACCGCGCCACAGGCTGACGGCGGTGGCAGCAGTGGCCACCGCCACTGCTGAAGTTGCTGCCTCTGCGGCCAGGCTCATTGCAGGTCACCCGATGCATGCGAGGGCACCGAGTCTCCTTCCGCCGCGTCCGCCGCTCCATGGTGGGCCAGCGCGGGGCCTTGTGGGCTCAGGCTGGCGTGCTCTGCAACCAAACTGCGGCTCACGGTTACCAGGTCAGCGCAGGAAGCCCGCACTGTGTACGGCGGGCCCCGCCAGCGGGCTGGTCGCGGGCATCGCACGTGAACGATGCTGCTCTCTCACTTTAGGCCCCTTAGGTCACACTTCGATTGAGGAAGGGCGTCCTCCGGGCGACATCTGTGTCCGCACTCCGCGCTCCAGGCCCGCCGACAGGCGTTGACCAGCACGGATCAAGGGGACCGGGCCGGCTGGGGTCAGTAGCTGCCGGTAATGACATTCCGCAGCGGCTCGCCATCAAGGAATCTGGCCACCTGATCCCGGACATGCGCGAGCATGCGCGTGCCGGACACCGGCGTGGACGCCGCCTCGTGCGGGGTGATGAAGACATTGGGCAGGTCCCACAGGGGATGCCCGGCCGGCAGCGGTTCCGGTTCGGTGACGTCCAGCGCGGCCCGCAGCCGCCCCTGGCGCAGCTCAGCGACCAGCGCGTCGGTCACCAGCAGCACCCCGCGGGCCGCGTTGACCAGCAGCGCGCCGTCCTTCATCCGGGCCAGGAAGGCGGCGTCGGCCAGGCCAATAGTGTCCGGGGTGACCGGCGCGAGGAGGACGACGACGTCGGCGGTGGGCAGCAGCCGGGGCAGGCCGCTGACGTCGGCCACGCCATCCCGGGCGGTCCGGGCCACCCGGAGCACATCGACCTCGAAGCCGGCCAGCCGCCGCTCCACCGCCGCACCGATCGAGCCGTACCCGACGATCAGCACGGTCTTGCCGGCCAGGCAGTCGGTGTAGTGGTAGCTCCACCGCTGGGCCGCCTGCTCCCGGGCGAACAGCGGGAAGTCGCGTATCGCGGCGAGCATCGCGGCCACCACCCACTCGGCCGTGCTGGCGTCGTGCACCCCGCGTGCGTTGCACAAGGTGACCCCGGCGGGCAGCTCGGCCAGCAGCCGGTCCACGCCCGCGGTCAGCGTCTGCACCACGGCCAGCCGGGGCATCTCGCGCATCGCCGCGGTGGCCGGCTGGGTGGGGAAGAATGGCGCCACGTAGAACTCGACCTGGCCGGCGCTGGGCGGCAGCGGGGCACCGTCCGGCACCACCACCTCGACCTCGGCCCCGGGCAGCCCATCCAGTGCCGCCGCGACCTCTGCGGTCGGCACCCAGATCTGGGTCACGATGGCCCGAGCCGGTCCAGGATGAGCTGCTTGACCCGGCTGGCGTCGGCCTTCCCCCTGGTCGCCTTCATCACCGCGCCGACCAGTGCGCCCGCCGCGGCGACCTTCCCGCCGCGCACTTTCTCGGCCACCTCCGGGTGGGCCGCGATGGCCTCATCCACGGCGGCGGTGAGCGCCGCGTCGTCGCTGACCACGGCGAGCCCGCGGGCCGCCACGACCTCGTCGGGAGTTCCCTCACCGGCCAGCACGCCCGCGATGACCTGCCGGGCCAGCCGGTCGTTCAGCTGCCCGGACCGTTCCAGCCCGGCCACCCGGGCCACGTCCCGCGGCGAGATCGGCAGCTCGGCCAGGTCGGTCTCGGACCGGTTGGCCTCGCGGAGCAGTTCGCCCAGCCACCACTTGCGGGCGTCCGCGGCCGTCGCGCCGGCCGCCACCGTCTCGGCCACCAGCTCCAGGGCGCCCGCGTTGTGCAGCGCGGCCATGTCCACGTCGGACAGGCCCCACTCGCCCTGCAGCCGGGCCCGCCGGGCGGCGGGCAGCTCGGGCAGGCTGGTCGCGACCTCCGCCACCCAGTCCCGGGACGGCGCCACCGGGACCAGGTCGGGCTCGGGGAAGTACCGGTAGTCCTGGGCCTCTTCCTTGCTCCGGCCCGCCGTGGTGGTGCCGGTGGCCTCCTGGAAGTGCCGGGTCTCCTGGATCACCCGGCCGCCAGCATCGAGCACCCCCGCCTGGCGCTGGATCTCGTACCGGACGGCGCGCTCCACCGAGCGCAGCGAGTTCACGTTCTTGGTCTCGGTGCGGGTGCCCCACTCGGCGCTGCCCTTCGCGGCGATCGAGGTGTTCACGTCGGCGCGCAGCGAGCCCTGCTCCATCCGGACATCCGACACCTCGAGCGCCCGGAGCAGCTCGCGCAGCTCGGACACGTAGCTGTGGGCGACGGCCGGGGCCAGCGCGCCGGTACCGGGCACTGGCTTGGTCACGATCTCCACCAGAGCTATGCCGGCCCGGTTGTAGTCCACCAGCGAGTAGTCGGCGCCATGGATGCGCCCGGTATCCCCGCCGACGTGCAGCGACTTGCCGGTGTCCTCCTCCAGGTGGACCCGCTCGATGCCGATCCGGAACTCGTGCGGTGCGCCGCTGTCCGGGTCATGCACCGTGATGTCCAGCCAGCCGTCGATGCACAGCGGCTCGTCGTACTGCGAGATCTGGAAGTTCTTGGGCATGTCCGGGTAGAAGTAGTTCTTCCGCGCGAACCGGCAGTACTCGGCGATCGAGCAGTTCAGGGCCAGGCCGATGCGCATCGCGTACTCGATCGCCGCGCGGCTGGGCACCGGCAGCGACCCGGGCAGCCCGAGACAGACCGGGCAGACCAGGGAGTTCGGCTCGCCGCCGAACCGGGCCGGGCAGCCGCAGAACATCTTGGTCGCGGTGCCCAGCTCGACGTGCGTTTCCAGGCCGATGACCGGGTCATACCGGTCCACCGCGGCGGCGAACGGGACCAGCGTGGCGGTACCCGCCGGGTCAGTCATGCCGTTCCCCTTCAGAGCGCTCATCGAGGCCGGCCGCCGCGTCCAGCAGCGGGCGGCCGGCCCGCTGCTCGAGCGCGGCCTCCACGGCCGCCGCCACCCGGTAGCACCGGTCGTCGGCCAGCACCGGCGCCATGATCTGCAGGCCGACCGGGAGGCCGTCCTCCGGGGCCAGGCCACAGGGCACCGACAGGGCCGCGTTGCCCGCCAGGTCAGACGGGATCGTGCACAGGTCGGCCAGGTACATCGCGAGCGGGTCGTCGGCCCGCTCGCCGATGGGGAAGGCCGTGGTCGGCGTGGTCGGCGACACCAGCACGTCCACCTGCTCGAACGCGGCCTCGAAGTCCCGGGTGATCAGGGTCCTGACCTGCTGGGCCTTGCCGTAGTAGGCGTCGTAGTAGCCGCTGGACAGGGCGTAGGTGCCGAGCATGATCCGCCGTTTGACCTCGGCCCCGAACCCTTCCGCCCGGGTCAGCGCCATGACTTCCTCGGCGCTGCGGGTGCCGTCGTCCCCCACCCGCAGCCCGTACCGCATGCCGTCGAAGCGGGCCAGGTTGGATGAGCATTCACTCGGCGCGATCAGGTAGTAGGCGGGCAGCGCGTAGCTGAAGTGCGGGCACGAGACGTTGACGATCTTCGCGCCGAGCGACTCCAGCAACTCGACCGCCTCGCCGAACCGGGCCAGCACACCGGGCTGGTAACCGTCGCCGGACAGCTCGGTGACCACACCGATGCGCAGCCCGCTGACGTCGGCCTGCCGCGCGGCGGCCACGACCGGCGGGACCGGTGCGTCGATGGACGTGGCATCGAGCGGGTCGTGCCCGGACATCACCTCGTGCAGCAGCGCGGCATCCAGCACGGTGCGGGCCAGCGGCCCGGGACTGTCCAGCGACGAGGCGAACGCGACCACCCCGTACCGCGACGAGCCGCCGTAGGTCGGCTTGACCCCGACGACGCCGCACACCGCCGCGGGCTGGCGGATGGAGCCGCCGGTGTCGGTGCCGATGCCGAGCGGCGCCTCGAACGCGGCGACCGCGGCCGAGGAGCCGCCGGACGAGCCACCGGGCACCCGGCTCAGGTCCCACGGGTTGCGCGACGGGCCGAACGCCGAGTTCTCGGTGGACGAGCCCATCGCGAACTCGTCCATGTTCGTCTTGCCGAGCACCACCACCCCGGCCTGGCGCAGCCGCCGGGTCACGGTCGCGTCGTAGGGCGGCAGCCAGCCATCCAGGATGCGGGACCCGCAGGTGGTGGGCATGTCCTGGGTGGTGAACACGTCCTTGAGGGCGAGCGGGACCCCGGCCAGCGGGCCGAGGGCCGCCCCGGCGGCGCGCCGTTCGTCCACCGCCCGCGCCGCGGCCCGGGCGCCGTCCGCCGCGATGTGCAGGAACGCGTGCACCCGCGGGTCGACGCGGTCGATCCGGGCCAGATGCGCCTCGGTGACTTCCGCGGCGGACACCTGGCCGGCGGCGATCGCGGCGGCCAGCCCGGACGCGGTCATCCGGGTCAGTTCACTGTCCACGCCTCAGTCCTCCGACAGGATCCGCGGGACCCGGAACCGCTGCCGTTCCACCGCCGGGGCCTGGGACAGCACCTGGTCCGCGCCGAGCGGCGGGACCACGACGTCGTCGCGGAACACGTTGGTCATCGGCAGGGCGTGCGAGGTGGGCGGGATTCCCTCGGCGGCCACTTCCTGGACGCGGTCCACGGCCGCGATGATCTGGTCCAGCTGGCCGGCCAGATGATCGAGTTCCTCGTCGCCGAGAGCCAGCCGGGACAGCCGGGCCAGGTGGGCCACGTCCGCACGTGCAATGGGCATGCCTGCCATCCTAGGACCGCTCCCAGAGCAGGCTGACACCATTAACTGCAGGCGGGGGCAGCGCCGGGCGGGGAAGGCTCAGTTAGGCGTGTCATTCTCACCTGACGCAGCAGCACCGGCAGCCGCAGCGGGGCCGCCGTCCAGCAGGACCCGGAAACCGGCCTCATCGAGCACGGCCACCCCCAGGCTGAGCGCCTTGTCGTATTTCGCGCCCGGCTTGTCCCCGGCGACCACGAAGTCCGTCTTCCTGGACACCGACGAGGTCACCTTGCCGCCCCGCTGCTCAACAGCGGCGGCCGCCTCGTCCCGGCTGAACCCGTCCAGGCTGCCGGTGACCACCACGGTCACCCCGGCCAGCGGCCGGGTCGGGTCAGCGGCCGCGGCCGCGCCGTCGGCCGGGGGCGGCGGGGGCACCCAGCCCGGGGTGGCCAGCTGCACGCCAGCCGCCCGCCACTTGTCCACGATGGCCACGTGCCAGTCCACCCCGAACCACTCGATGATCGAGGCGGCGATGGTCGGGCCGACCCCCTCGGCCGCCGCCAGATCCTCGGCCGACGCCGCGGCGATGGCGTCCAGCGAGCCGAACTGGCTGGCCAGCGCGCGGGCCGCGGTCGGGCCGACGTGCCGGATCGACAGCGCGACCAGCACCCGCCACAGCGGCCGGGTACGGGCCTCCTCCAGGTTGCGCAGCAGCTTGCCCGCGTTGACGGTCAGGCTGCCCTGCTTGTTCACGAAGAACGGCGCCGTGGCCAGCTTGTCCGCGGTCAGCGCGAACAGGTCGCCCTCGTCGGACACCAGCCCGGACTCCAGCAGCGCGACCACGGATTCGTAGCCGAGCACCTCGATGTCCAGGGCGCCCCGGCTGGCCAGGTGAAACAGCCGCTCGCGCAGCTGAGCCGGGCAGGACCGGGTGTTCGGGCAGCGCCAGTCCACGCCGCCTTCCTCGCGGACCAGGGTGGTCCCGCAGGCCGGGCACGCCGTGGGGAACCCGAAGGCCCGCTCGTCGCCGGTGCGCACGTCCACCACCGGGCCCACCACCTCGGGGATGACGTCGCCCGCCTTGCGCAGTACCACCATGTCGCCGATCAGCACGCCCTTGCGCGCCACCTCGTCGGCGTTGTGCAGCGTGGCCCGGTCCACCGTGGACCCGCTGACCACGACCGGCTCCATCACGGCGAACGGGGTGACCCGCCCGGTCCGGCCGACGTTGACCCGGATGTCCAGCAGCCTGGTGTTGACCTCTTCGGGCGGGTACTTGTAGGCGATCGCCCAGCGCGGCGCGCGGCTGGTGTGCCCGAGCTGGCGCTGCAGGCTGAGCTGGTCGAGCTTGACCACGACGCCGTCGATTTCGTACGGCGGGTCGTGCCGGTGCTCGGCGTAGTGCCCGATGTACTCGCGCACCCCGTCCAGCTCCGGGGTGACCTGGTACCGGTCGCTGACCGGCAGTCCCCAGCCGCGCAGCCGCTCGTACCAGCCGGAGTGCGTCTCCGGCGGCTCCCCCGAGGCCACCCCGACCCCGTGCAGGATCAGCCGGAGGTCCCGGCTCGCGGTGACCCGGGGGTCCTTCTGGCGCAGCGAGCCCGCAGCCGAATTGCGCGGGTTGGCGAACGGTGGCTTGCCCGCCTCGGTGAGCCGCTCGTTCAGCTCGTGGAACGCGGCCACCGGCAGGAACACTTCGCCCCGGACCTCCAGGGTCTCGGGGACATCGGTGCCCGTGAGCCGCAGCGGCACCGAGTCGATCGTGCGCAGGTTGGGCGTGACGTCTTCCCCGGTCACCCCGTCCCCGCGGGTGGCCCCGCGGACCAGGGCCCCGTTCCGGTAGACGAGGTCGACGGCCAGCCCGTCGATCTTCACCTCACACAGGTACGGCCCGGCGCCACCGAGCCGGGTCACCCGCGCGGCCCACGCGTCCAGTTCCGCCGGCGAGAACGCGTTGTCCAGGCTGAGCAGCCGCTCCAGGTGCTCCACCGGGGTGAACTCGGTGGAGATGGCGCCGCCCACCTTCTGGGTGGGCGAGTCCGGGGTGCGCAGCTCCGGGTAGCGCTCCTCCAGCTCCCGCAGCTCGCGCATGACCGCGTCGTACTCGGCGTCGGAGATGGTCGGCGAATCAAGCACGTGGTACCGGTGGTTGGCCTCAGTGGCCTGTGCGGCCAGCTCGGCGTGCCGGTGCCGGATGGCGGAGTCCACGGCCGAGCCGGGGATCCCGCCGGCCCCGGCGGCGCCAGGGATGGCGGCAGTCTCTTCTGGCTGGCTCACCGGGATTCCTCCTCGATCAGCTCGGGCAGCAGGCGGGCGGCTTCCCGGCAGCGGGCCAGGGCGGCCTGGGCGTAGTCCGGTGGGGCACCGGCCAGGCCGCAGCCGGGCGTGATCACCACCTGGGCGGCGATGGCGGCCGCGCCGGTCAGGGCCGCGCCCTGGTGAGTGCCGTTTGGTGGGCTGGACGCCGGCGATCCGGCACTGGCCGGGCTGGTCTGCGGGGCGCGGCGTTCCGGCCAGCCCATCCGCCGCCACAGCTCGGTCACCCGGGCGGCCGTGTCGCGCGGTGATGGCGGCTGCCGGGCACCGGCTCGTTCAGCGTTCAGGTCGCGGGGGGCGGCGGCACCGGTAGCTGCGGTACGGCCGGCCAGCGGTCCGGGCGGGGTCGCCGGCACCGCGCCCAGGAAGATCCCCAGGCCTGCCTCGACCGCCTCGGCCAGCACCTCTTCCTCCCCCCGGCGCAGCTGGCCCAGGTCGATCCCGGCGGCCTGCGCGCCCGCTCCCCTGATGATGCCCAGGGGTACCGACGCTGCGCAGCAGTGCACCAGGCCGGGCGCCCGCACCGCGGACAGCACCGCCCGCAGCGCGGACCCGGCGTCGTCGGCCTCGACGGCGCGCACCCGGTTCAGCCCGCTGGCACTGGGCACCGACCCGGCCAGCACCGCGGGCAGGGCCGGCTCGTCCAGCTGGAGCAGCACGTCGGCGCCGGGGACCCGGCCCCGCACGTCGGCCACGTGCGCGGCCACCCCTTCGGCCAGCGAGGCGACCAGGTCGCCGACCGCGCCGGGGTCGGCCAGCACGGGCTCCTGGCTGCGGGTCAGCTCGATGGTGGCCGCCATCGTCCACGGCCCGCAGATCTGGATCTTCAGCGCACCGCGGTAGCCGTCCGCCACCTCTTCCAGCGCGTCGAGATCCCGGGCCAGCAGGCCGTGGGCCCGGCGCAGGTCACGGCCGGGCCGGTCGGCGAACCGCCAGCCCCCGGGGGTGGCGTCCACCGGGAGGTCGACCAGGATCGCCGCGGCCCGGCCGGTCAGGTCCGCGCCCGGGCCCCGGCCGGGCAGCTCGGCCAGGTGCGGCAGGTCGGGCAGCTCGTCGAAGATCAGCCGCATCGCGGCCAGGGGATCGGTGCCCGGCAGCGAGCCGACGCCGGTAGCGCTCTGCGGCGGCCAGGGATACGGCTGGGCCGGGTGAGGTGCGGTGCTGGAGGAGTCGTGCACCCTGCCGAGCTTAGTGTTCAGGCCGACTGGTGCTGGCTGACCTGGTGCGACGACAGTCAGCCGGCCGGCACCCGGTGGGGTACCAAACGGGCTGGTTACCTGACCCGAACAGCAGTCCGCGCCGCACCATGCCCCGGCGATGGTGCGGCGCGGACGCCCCTGCCCCCGTTTGGCAGGCCGGCCCCGGGTCCGGTCCCCGTGGCCCAGAGCCGGCCTGGCTCATCGGGCTAGACGTAGATGTCCGGGCGGGAGACCGTGGCCGGAGCGTCGCTCCGCTGGCGGACGTACAGGTCAGTTATCAGGCGGGCGCCCTTGCTCGCGTTGTCCTGGGCCTCTCGGGTCATGGAAAAATTCCGCTCCTCCCGGCGGATTCCCCAGCTCACGAGCAGAATGACCCCGACGGCTACTCCTGCTGCGAAGATCGCGAGTGCGGCGATGATGGCGGCCATGGCGAGCCCCCTCACTTCTGGCCTCCGGCGGATGGTTCCGCCGCCCTGCTAGCTCTCCCGTTCCGGTATGGGTGGCCGGGCGGGAAGGATGTTAGGATTCAGCCGGCTCGTTGGCGTGCGTCCAAGCAGTCCTACTGCTAGACTCACCCCGATCGATTGGGCCATCCGATTCATCCCAACCTTTGGTACCTGCAGTAGTCTTATAACCAGAGCCGGGGTCGGCCAAACCGTTACATCCCAAAGATTCCAATGAAACCTATGATCCTTTACAGTCCAGCTGGGCCTACTGTCTGACTGGTTGGTATCTCTAGGGGGTGCCATGCCCGACCCGAAGTACCGCGTGATCGCCGACGATTTGCGGCGCATGATCGAGTCCGGCGAACTGGCCGGTGGCGAACAGCTGCCCACCGAGATCGAGCTGATGGAGCAGTACGAGGCGTCGCGCAATACCATCCGCGACGCGATCAAGCTGCTGAGCTCGCGCCGGGAGGTGGAGGCCCGGCCGGGTCAGGGCACCTTCGTGGTGGAGCGGATCAACCCCATCGTCACCACCCTGACCGAGGATCCGGAGACAGGCCGGGGCGGCGGCGAGGAAGGCGTCTACATCGCCGAGGTCGAAGCGGCCAACCGGATGCCGGAGAACAGCGACCCACGCGTGGAGATCCAGAAGGTGAGCGGCAATCTGGCCGCCGCACTGCGGGTCGAGGACGGCACCCAGGTCATCAGCAGGCACCAGCAGCGGTTCATCGACGGCACGCCGTGGTCGCTGCAGACCTCGTTCTACCCAATGGGCCTGGTCTCGAGGGGGGCCACCCGGCTCATCGAGGCCACCGACATCCCCGAGGGCACGGTCACCTACCTGGCGGAGAACGCCGACATCAAGCAGACCGGGTACCGCGACACGATCGCCGCCCGGGCCCCTGATGAGACCGAGATCGCGTTCTTCAAAATCCCGGCAGACGGGCGGATCCCCGTTTTTGAGATTTTCCGGGTGGGCTTCGACCAGCACGGTAACCGTTTCCGCCTCACCGTCACCGTTTATCCAATTGACCGCAATCGGCTTGCGGTCAACGTGGGTGAGGTACCGAGACGATAGGTTCTGCGGCCACCTCGCCTGCCTGGCGAAGTATCAGTTAACAGGCTTCCGTGGGCAATCTCGCAAGCTGACCACGGAACAGGGCGTCCGCCCTAGCGTACGAATTTCCGTACGCGAATCCAAACCAACACATCTGGGAGCCTGCATTGGCTAAATACCACAGCCGTCCATCGAATCAGTACCGCTACGAGCACTACGATCCATGGGGCGGGACGAGCGGCAACTAGGACCGGCATCAGTCCGGCGGCCACTCGCGCCGCCGATCCGGGTGCGGCAGACGTTGTGCCGCGCACCGGCGCTGTCCTGGCTTGGACACCCACACAGCGCCGGCGGCGGCATGGCAAAGTTACCCCTCTCCCGAGCCACAGGGGCCAAAGAGGCTCTTGATACCCAGGAGTAACTCGCCGCATCGAGTCGTCCCTGCACGCTACCGAGGCCTATGGGCCGGCTGCGGTGCTCCGCGGGCCGCCAGGCGGCCGCCCCGGCTGCGATCGGCCTGGCCGCCACCGGGCTGGCCGGGGAAGCACGCCCCCCGGGTGAGACAACAGCGGTGATTCGGGGCAGAACCATGGAACATGGGACAGCTGCCGCTGACGCTCCGCCCGGGTACGGAGCGTGATCACTCAACGATCATCGGTTTGATCGATGGGGCCGCCGAATGGTTGCGGACGAAAAATACCGACCAATGGGCCCAGCCCTGGCCGAGCGCGGAGGACCGGAATTACCGGATCCTCCGGGATCTCCGGCTGAACCGGACGTTGATCGGGTGGGACGGGGAAATACCGGTCGCCACAATTACCACCGCCCGGCACAATTCCATTTGGCCAGCCGAGATGCAGCATGAGCGGGCGGTGTACGCAGGCCGCCTGGTAGTGGCCCGGGCATACGGCGGCCGCGGGATCGGCGCGGCATTACTGGACTGGATCGGCACGCACGCCCGGGAGAGCCAGCAGGCCCGCTGGATCAGGGTCGATGTGTGGACCACCAATCATTGCCTGCACGCGTACTACCGGGCGCAGGGCTTCCAGATGTGGGGACTGTCTGAGCAGGCGCCCCACTACCCGGCTGCCGCCTTGTTCCAGAAGCCCACCGACCACATCAAGCCCGACAGCGAGGCGGTCTTCCGGCTGGTCCGCTAGCGGAGCCGGGCTGGCCGGGCCGGGCCGCTGAGCTGGATCCGGGCCGCTGAGCTGGATCCGGGCCGGCTGAGCTGGATCCGGCCGCCGATCCTCGCGAGCCCGCGGCTGTGTGTCGCACCAGTGCCCAGCGGGTACCTTCGTGGGGAGTTATGGCGATGGTCGGTGGTGTGCGCGACGGCCTGGGTCCCCGCCGGGGCGCTGGCCTGGTCGCCCACGGCCGGGCTGGCGGTAGGACCTTCCGTCACGCCTACGCCGAATGACTCGGCCCGGACAGCGCGCCACCGGTCCGCCGCAGCAGTCCGCCGCACCGCGCCAATCCAGCCCCCCGCCCCAGCCATCGACGGAGCCCCAGCCGGCCCAAGCCCCAGCCGACCCACGAGCCCCAGCAGCCGCAGTCGCCCGGGCCGCCCCGATGGTCGTGGGCGCGGCTGCATCCGTGGGCCACCCGCCGGCTGATCTGGCTGGCCGTCCTGCTGCTGGCCGCCGCGGCCGCCATCGCGGTCGCACTGCGCATCACCCCCCTGCAGACGGTGAACGTCGCCGGGCAGGTCATCAAGGTCGGGGCGACCGCGCCCACCTTGAGCTTCTCCGGCCCCGGCGAGGTCGACCTGTTCGGCCAGAGCCTGACCACGCACATACCGTTCGCCGGGCCGGTCCGGCCGCGGCTGCAGCTGACCCAGATCACCATCAACAGCGAGCTGACCAACTTTGTCCAGGGGGCGGGCCCCGCCAAGGCAGAGCGGGTCCTGGGTAACGCCCTGGCCAGCGGCTGGATCCATTACTTCGCCTGGGAGACAGCGATCACCGGCCTGGGCGTGCTGGTGCTGCTCGGCGCGGTGGCGGGCTTTCGCCGGCTGCCTCATCGGACCACGGTCAAGCTGCTGGTCACCGGATTGGTCCTCACCGAGGCGGTCAACCTGGGCGCGATCATGCTCACCGCCTACACCGCCCCGGCCACGCTGCGCCAGGTCCGCTCGCTCAGCCAGCTGGTGGGCAGTGAGCCGCAGGTCCAGGACCCCCGGAAGGCGGTCCCGGTGCCGCCCGACGTGCGGGTCGTGGTGCTGGGCGACTCGACCGCGGCGGGCGCCGGGCTGCCCGCGGTCCTCGACCCGTCCAAGGCCGACCTGGACTGCGGCCGCAGCACCGACTCCTACGCCGAGGACCTGGCCCGGTCCAACGGCTGGCAGGTGATGAACCTGGCCTGCAACAGCGCCACGATCAGCCAGGGCCTGCTCGGCCCGCAGAGCCGCGGCGGCCAGATCGTGCCCGCCCAGATCGACGCGGCCGAGCGGGCCAGGCACGCCGCAGAGGTCATCGTCAGCGTGGGGGCCGACGACCTGAACTGGTCGACCGTGCTGCAGCTCTGCGCGGTCGCCAGGACCTGCGACGACAAGGCGACCACGGCCTACTTCCAGCAGCAGCTGGCCAAGTTCAGCAAGAACTACCTGCAGCTGCTGAGCTGGCTCGACGCCCTGCCCAGCCAGCCACAGGTGATCATCAACCGGTACTACGACCCGTTCGGCCCCCAGCTCAAGTGCCTGAACTCGGCCGGCCTGACCACCAGCAAGATCCGCACGCTCACCTCGCGGCTGGCCACGCTGAACGCCGTGCTGGCCAAGGGTGCCGCCGAATTCGGCTTCACCTCGGTCCGGCCCGACTTCACCGGCCACCAGCTGTGCAGCACCCAGCCCTACGTGCAGGGGCTGCATGACCCGGCGCCGTTCCACCCCACCGCGCTCGGCCAGCTGGCCATCGCCCTGGCCGACCAGGCCGCGATGGACCCGGCCAGCATGCCGCGCTCCACCGCGGTGGCCACTCCTTCGGCCACCGCCACCCCGTCCGGCACGGCCAGCCCCTCGGGCACGGCTCCGCCGTCCGGCACACCCAGCCCGTCACGCTGACCGGGCGATCACCCCCGCCCAGGGGCCAACCTGGCCCGCCTCCGCGCCCGCAGCAGAGTCCGAGCGGATCAGCACCTCCCCGGCCACCCCGCCCGCCTCGGCCAGGCTGACCGGCGAACCGGTGAAGTTGGCCACCACGGTCAGCCGCCCGGTCCGGTAGGCCCAGACCCCGGCGGGCGCGTCCAGCTGGGTGTAGCTGGCCAGCTGCCCGGCGAACTCGGCCTGGCGCAGCGCGATCAGCTCGCGGCACAGGTGCAGCGTGGACGCCGGGTCCGCGCGCTGTGCGGCTACATTCCGCACGGCATGCTCGCCGTACGGCAGCCACGGCCGAGTCCCCTCGCTGGTGAACCCGGCCGTCGGCGAGTCATCCCACGGCATCGGGGTGCGGGCCCGGTCCCGGCTCTCCCTGGCCCCGGTCTGGGCCCGCATCAGGTCGCGGACCAGCGCGGCCGGGACGTTGACGTCGGTCATCGCGATCTCGTCCCCGTTGTAGAGCACGAACGTGCCGGGCAGCGTGGCCAGCACCAGCAGGGCCAGCCGCGCCCGGCCCTCGTCTCCCCCGCACCAGCGGGTCGGGAAGCGGCTGATGTCGTGGTTGGACGCGGTCCACACCGGGGCCTCCCCGGCGGGCAGGTCGGCCAGGGTCTCGGCCACCACGGCGGACAGCGCCGCCGCGGTGAACGGGGCGAAGATGAACGGGAAGTTGAAGGTGAGCTGCAGCTCGTCACCGTGCCCGTGGAACGCGGCCAGCGCGTGCAGGTCGCCGACCCAGGTCTCGCCCAGCAGCAGCCGCGGCGACGGGTAGCTCTCCGCGATCTTCCGCCAGTCCCGGAACACGGCGTGCGACTCGGGGCGGTTGGCGCTGTACACCTGGGCCAGGCCGAACCGGCTGCGCACCACATCCCCCCCGGGCTCGGGCGGGTCGTCGCGCAGCTCGGCGTCCTTGTACAGCCCCTGGGCGACGTCGATCCGGAACCCGGCCACCCCCCGGTCGAACCAGAACCGCAGGATCTCCCTGAATGCCTCGTGCACCTGGGGTTCCCACCAGTTCAGGTCGGGCTGGCTGGGCAGGAAGTTGTGCAGGTAGTACTGGCCGCTGCGCTGGTCCAGGGTCCACGCTGCGGCGCCGGTCGCGGCGAGCCAGTTGTTCGGCGGGCCGCCGCCCGGGGCCGGGTCGGCCCACACGTAGTAGTCCCGGTACGGCGAGGCCGGGTCGCCCGCCGCCACGAACCACGGATGCGCGCTGCTGGTGTGGTTGGGCACCAGGTCGAGCAGCACCCGCATGCCCCGCTGGCCCGCCTCGGCGATCAGCCGGTCCAGGTCGGCGAGCGTGCCCAGCTCCGGGTGTACCCCCAGGTAGTCGGAGACGTCATAGCCCCAGTCCTGGTCCGGTGACGGCATCGTGGGGGACAGCCAGATGCCGTCCACGCCCAGCCAGGCCAGGTAGTCCAGCCGGGCGGTGACCCCGTTCAGGTCGCCGTAGCCGTCATCGTTCGTGTCCTGGAACGACCGAACGTAGACCTGGTAGAGGGTGGCGCCGTGCCACCAGCGGGCCTCGGTCCCTGGGGTGCTCATTGCTCTCCTGACTGCGGTGGATGACCTGACTTGCAGTATCCCCGAGCCTCGCACCGGCCGATAAGTCCTGGCCAGCCGGCTACCCAGACCACTCGGGGGTTGCCTTGCCCACGATGGGAGGCGGAAACTGGTCAGGTGACCCCGGCTATCGAGCTGATCGGCGTGATCCTGCTGCCCACCGCGGTGGGCTACGGGGTGCTGGGCCTGATCCGGGGCTGGCGCTGGGCGGCCCGGCGGCGGTCCGCGGTCAAGGGCCGGAGCTACGCGGCGGTGACGGCCGAGCCGATCGAGCGGCTGGCGGCCCGGCTGCGCAAGCTGCGGGCCGAGCTGGAGGCCCTGGAGACCCGCAGCGACGTGCCCGCCAAGGGCATCCGGCTGCGGGCCCTGCGCGGCGCCTATCTCGACCTGCTCCGGGTGGCCTGTGCGCGGCTGGAGGCCACCCCGCCGCCGCCCGGCGACCTGATCCCGCAGGCCGAGATCTACCGCACCGAGGCGGCGCTGCGCCAGCGGGGCCTGGACGTCCGGGAGACGGCCGCGCACTGACCGGATTACCGGGCCGGGCTGGCGGGCCGTACGATCAAAGCGTGGTACGGGTGCTGGCGGTCTCCGACGTGGTCGACGAAGCGCTGTGGGCTGACCCGTCGCTGGCCAGCGAGGCCGAGCTGATCCTGGCCTGCGGCGACCTCCCGTTCGAGTACCTCGGCTTCCTGATGAACACGCTCGACGTGCCGCTCGTCTTCGTGCCCGGCAACCACGACCCGGACATTTCCGGCTACCGCACCTCCCGGGCCGGCCTGACGCTGCGGGCCGGCCTCCCGGCCCGGCCGCCGTGGCCGTCCGGCGCGATCAGCGCGGACGGCCACATCGTGGACGTCGCGGGCCTGTGCCTGGCCGGCCTGGGCGGCTCCCGCCGGTACAGCCCCGGCCCCAACCAGTACACCGACTGGCAGCAGGCCCGCCGCGGGCGCCTGCTGGCCCTGCGCGCCCGGCTGCGGCGGCGCCGGGTGCAGGTCCTGCTCTCGCACGCCCCACCGGCTGGGGTAGGCGACGGCCCCGACCCCCCGCACCTGGGATTTCCTATCCTTAACGTTCTGATCCGGGAACTGAGCCCGGGCCTGCTACTGCATGGCCACGTGGACCCCAGCCCGATCGGCTGGGGGGATCATCGGCTCAACGGCGCCATCGTGCGCAACGTGACCGGCCGCCACCTGTTCGACATCGACCCAGGCACCGGCGCGCCCAGTGACCTGACGGCCAGCCAGCCTGGTGGTCGTCGGCCCCGGACTGGGCCGCCCCCGACCGGACGGGACGGCTGACCCATGCCTGACACCGGCTTCCCGCGCGCCGACGTGGAGAACGACTTCCTCCGGGTCCGGCGCCGCCAGGTGCTGGCCCGGCTGGCCCAAGCGCTGCGCCGGGAACCGGACGACGTCAACCTCATCCTGCCGTTCGACGAAGTGGTCGCCGCGCTGGGGCGGACCGGCGAGCGGCGGCTGGGCCTGCAGACCATCCCGCTGGACCAGGTCGTGGGCTCGGTGGACTCGACGCGGGACTTCGACCGGCGGTTCCGGCCCACCACCGGCCGGGTCCGCGAGCGCTGGGAGCGGCTGGCCCTGGCCCAGCGCCGGGGCGAGTCCATCCCGCCGATCGACGTGTACCAGGTCGGCGACATGTACTTCGTCAGCGACGGGCATCACCGGGTGTCGATCGCGCTGGCCACTGGGCCAGAAGACGATCGACGCGTACGTGACCGAGGTGCTCACCGCGGTGCCCCCGGACGGCATCCAGCGCCGCAGCGACCTGCTGTTCAAGAGCTACGAACTGCTGTTCCGGTCCCGGGTCAGGCTGCCGCCGCAGGACTACGCCAGGATCCGGGTGTCCGACCCGTGGACCTACGCGGAACTCGGTGAGGCCGTGGAAGCCTGGGGTTTCCGGCTCATGCAGCACGAGCACAAGTTCTACGACCGCGCCGAGGTGTCCCGCCGCTGGTTCGCCGAGGAGTTCACCCCGGTCGTCCGCGCCCTCCGGGCCGCCGACCTGATCGGCACGAACACCGAGGCCGAGGCCTACCTCATCATCGCCAGCGAGCGCTACCGGCTGATCCGCACGCACGAATGGAGTGACGAGGTCATCGAGGAACTTCAGCGGAAGTTCCACTCACCGCGGTGGCGGGCTCGCTGATTCTCGGCCCGGTCAGGTCGTTGCCTCACCCGTCCCGGCCGCGGTGTCGGTGCCGGTCCCGGCGGCTGAGTCGGTGCCTGCCTGGGCGGCTGACTCGCTGCCCGCCGGGACGGCCGGGCTCGCAGCCGTGCCCGTGTCAGCCGACGCGCTGCCGGCCGGGGCGCTGGACTCCTCCAGCGTGAGGTTCTCCCCGTTGGCTGGGTCGAACACGTGGATCGCCCGCACGTCCACCCACAGCTCGGCGTTCTGCCCCTCGGAGAGCTGGGTGGCCGGGTCGAGCCGGGCCACCACGGTCTCCGCCGAGGCCGCCGCTGTCGGCCCGCCCGGAGTCCCGGGCCAGCTCGGCCAGCTCGGCGGTTTCCACGCTGCCGATTTCCTTGCTGAAGTAGACGAACTTCTCCGAGCCCAGCGACTCGATCACGTCGATGGTGGCCGGGAACGTGATCCCGTTGTGCCGGTTCTCGCTGGACACCAGCGCCACGTCCTCGAAGTCCTCCGGGCGGATGCCCACGATCACGTCCCGGCCGACGTCGGCCCCGCTCAGCGTCTGCTGCAGCCGCCCGGTGATCGGGATGTCGCCGAGCGCGGTGCGCAGCTTGCCTTCCTCCAGCGCGCCGGACATGAAGTTCATCGCGGGCGAGCCGATGAAGCCGGCCACGAACAGGTTGGCGGGCCGGTCGTAGAGTTCCTGCGGCGACGCCACCTGCTGCAGCAGGCCGCTGCGCATGACCGCGACCCGGTCGCCCAGGGTCATCGCCTCGGTCTGGTCGTGGGTCACGTACACCATCGTGGTGCCGAGCCGGCGCTGCAGCCGGGACACCTCGGTGCGCGTCTGCACCCGCAGCTTGGCGTCCAGGTTGGACAGCGGCTCGTCCATCAGGAACGCGGCCGGGTCGCGGACGATGGCCCGGCCCATGGCCACCCGCTGCCGCTGGCCGCCGGACAGGTTGGCTGGCTTGCGGTCCAGGTGCTGGGTCAGGTCCAGGATGCGCGCCGCCTCCTCGACCTTCTCGTTGATCACGTTCTGCGGGGTCTTGGCCAGCTTGAGCGCGAACCCCATGTTCTCCCGGACCGTCATGTGCGGGTACAGGGCATAGCTCTGGAACACCATCGCGATGTCCCGGTCCTTGGGCGTCATCTGATTGACGATCTTGCCGCCGATCTTCAGCTCGCCCGAGCTGATGTCCTCCAGGCCCGCGATCATGTTGAGCGTCGTGGACTTGCCGCAGCCGGACGGGCCGACCAGGATCACGAACTCGCCGTCCGCGATGTCCAGGTTGAAGTCGTCGACCGCGAGCGCCCCGTCGGGGAAGCGCTTGGTGATGTTTTCCAGGATTATCTCGGCCACTGCATGATCCTTTCGCTCAGCCCTTGACCGCGCCGGAGGTCAGTCCGGCCACGATCCGGCGCTGGAAGAACAGCACGAAGATGATGATGGGAATGGTGATGACCACCGCCGCCGCGGAGATCGACCCGGTCGGCACGGCGAACTGCGAGTTCCCGGTGAAGAACGACAGCGCGGCCGGCGCGGTCCGCGCGGCCTTGAGTCGTCGCGGTCAGCGTGATCGCGAACAGGAACTCGTTCCAGCAGAACAGGAACACCAGGATGGCCGTGGTGACCATGCCCGGGGCGGCCAGCGGCGCGATGACCCGGACGAACGCCTGGAACGGGGTGGCCCCGTCCACCTTGGCCGCCTTCTCCAGCTCCCACGGGATCTCCCGGAAGAACGCGGACAGCGTGTAGATGCCGAGCGGCAGGCCGGTCGCCATGTACGGGATGATCAGCCCGGGCCAGGTGTCGAACAGGCCGAGGATCCGCTCGATGTTGAACAGCGGGGTGGCCAGCGCGATGGCCGGGAACATCGCGATCAGCAGCGACACCCCGATCAGCACGCTCTTGCCCGGGAAGTTCAGCCGGGCCACCGCGTACGCCGCCATCGAGGCCAGCACGACCGCGATCAGCGTGGCGATCAGCCCGATGCCGATCGAGTTGAGCAGCGGCCGCAGGAAGGTGGAGGTGGTCAGGATGCCCGGAGTAGTTGCTCCACGTCCATTTCACCGGGAAGTAGGTCGGGTCGGTGATCGAGGCGGTCGTCTTGAACGACAGGGAGATGATCCACACCAGCGGGATCAGCACCAACACGATCGTGACGATGTTCGCGACACTCCACCCGACCTTCGCCGGTGCCGTGGTTGCCATCAGCGTCGCACCTCCGTTGCTCGCGTGGCCGGGGTCATCGCTGCAGGCTCGTTCCGGGCGCCGCGGTGCCGAAGCCCTTGATGAAGATGATCGCGATGATCGCCACGCAGATCAGGATCAGGACCGACAGAGCCGAGCCGAGACCGAGGTTCAGCCCGGTGAACAGGTTGTCGTAGGTGAGAATCGACACCGATCCGGTGCCGTTGTTGCCCTGGGTCAGGATGAAGATGTTGTCGAAGATCCGGAACGCGTCCAGCGTCCGGAACAGCAGCGCGACCAGGATCGCGGGCTTCATCAGCGGCAGCATCACCCGGGTGAACCGCTGCCAGGCGGTCGCCCCGTCCACCTTGGCCGCCTTGAGCAGGTCCTCGGGCACCAGGGACAGCCCGGCCATCAGCAGCAGCGCCATGAACGCCGTGGTCTTCCAGATCTCGGCCAGGATGATGATCGCGATGGCCTTGGGCTGCGAGGTCAGCGGGGCGGCGTTGTTGAACGGCGCGGACAGGTACCCGGTGCTCGGGGTCCAGGCGTACAGCCAGCTGAACGCGGCGGCCACGGTCACGATCCCGTACGGGAATCAGGATCAGCGGTGCGGATCCCGCCCTTGCCCCCAGATCGTCCGGTACATCAGCAGCGCCAGCCCCATGCCGAGCACGAACTCGATGGCCACCGACACCACCGTGATGATGATCGTCACCACCAGCGCGTGCCACCAGAACGGCGAGCTGAGAACGGCCCCGTAGTTGCTCAGCCCGACGAACTTGGTCAGCTGCGGGGACGACAGGATGTACCGCTGCAGCGACAGGTAGATGGCGTAGCCGATCGGGTACGCGGTCACCGCGACCATGACGATCACCGCGGGCGCGCACAGCATCCAGCCCAGCCGTCGTTCCGCGCGGGCCCCTTCGGACAGCCGGGGCTTGCGCCGTCGCCCGGTGACGGGCTCCTGGGTGGTAACCGGAGGAGTGACGGTGGTCATGTCTCCACCTCTCTGTGCAGTGCGCAGCGCGCTCACGGAGTCAGCCCCTTCCCGCTCAGGGCGTTGTTGATCTGCGTCCGCAGGCTCTGCTCGGTGCTCACCGGGTTGATCGAGTCGGGCGGCGAGACCAGGTGCGAGATGGCCACCGACACGACCTGGTAGAGCGGGGTCTTGGGCCGCACCGACCCGTTGTTGACCTGCTGCAGGATCAGCTGCCGGAACGGGTACGGGCCCTGCATCTTCGGGTTGCTGTACACGCTGGCCAGCGTGGGCGGCAGCCCGCCCTTGACCGCGGCGGTCAGCTGGTTCTCCGCGTTGCGCAGGCACAGCACCGCCTGCATGGCGAGCTGCGGATGCGGTGAGTACGAGCTGACCGCCAGGTCGATGCCGCCGATCGTCACCTTGGCCCGGGTGCCCGGGACCACGCTCGGGTACGGCGCCCACTTGAACACCTTGAACAGCTTGGGGTTGTCGGCCTTCATCGACGGATAGACGTAGGGGTAGTTCAGCTCGAACGCCGCGGTGCCGGCCTCCATGGCCAGCCGGTTCTGGTCCTCCATCTGCACCCCGAGCGACGGGTCGGCCGAGGATGAGCTGGCCAGCGTCTTCATGATCGCCAGCGCCCGGGCCGCGGGCGGGCCCAGCTTGGCCGCCGTTGACGTCGCGTTCAGGATGCTGCCGCCCGAGCTGGCCACCAGCGTGTTGAACCAGACGACGACGCCCTCGTACTGGGCGCCCTGGATCTCGATCAGGTGCGGCTTGCCCTGCTTGGCCAGGGCCTGCGCGTCGGCGAACATCTGCGCCCAGGTGGTCGGCGGCTTCTTCACCAGGTCCGACCGGTACCAGAGCAGCTGGGTGTTGCTGTTGTAGGGCACCGCGACCAGCTTCCCGCGCCAGATCGCGGTCTGCAGCGGCCCGGCCAGCGTGCCGGCGATGGCCTGCTGCTTGAGCGCGCCGGTCCACGGCCGGATCCAGCCGGCCGTGGCGAACTCGGCCTCCCAGGTGACGTCGAGGCCGAGGATGTCCATCGAGCCGTCGTGGGCGGCCAGCCGCCGCGCCATCTGCAGCCGCTGCTGGTCGGCCGCGTTCTGCAGCTTGTTGTAGATGATCTTGTAGCGTCGTGACTGCTTGCTGCAGTTGTCCGCCGCCTGCTGGACCGCGCCGGACGGGTCCGGGAAGTTGTAGAAGTTCAGCGTCACCGGGCCGGTGCTGGCGCTGCTGGTGCCGCACGCGGCCAGCGCCGAGCAGGCCAGGACGCCGCCCCCGGCCGCGGCGACCAGATATCGGAGGCGGGACCGGGCACGTCGGGATCTGTGCCCTGAAGGGCGCTCCCCTGGTGTGGCCAAGCGATCACTGCCACCGATCATGGCGCCTCCCGCGGCCTGATGCTTCGTTGCACCTGTCACCACTGCTCACCACTGCCCGACAGTTACAGGCTCACCACTGCCCGACAGATCAAACGCTAGAGCCTTTCCCCACCAGTAACAAGTGATGCACTTTTGGCAAAGTTTTGCTAGCCTGCCGGCGCAATGCGCCACTCATGGCGCGATTTCGGGCTAGATCACTAGATAAGCGGGTAACCGCGATCGTGATCACTAGATAAGCGGGTAGCCGCGATCGTGCCGCTGCCGAGGACGGCATCGCCCTCGTAGAGCACGGCGGCCTGGCCGCTGGCCACCCCGCGAGCCGGCCCCCGAGCCGGATCCGGAGCAGGCCGCCGTCCATTTCCGCGCTGGCCGGGTGAACCTCGCCGTGCGCCCTGAGCTGGACCAGGACCTCCCGCGGCCCGGCGGGCGGCTCGCACCCGGTCCACACCGGCCGCTCGGCCACGATCTCCTGCACGTCGAGGGCCTCGCGCGGGCCGACGGTCACCGTCCGGGACACGGGCTCGATGTCCAGCACGTACCGCGGCTGCCCGTCGCCCGCGGGCACACCGACCCGCAGGCCCCGGCGCTGGCCGACGGTGAACCCGTACGCACCGTCGTGCTGGCCGACCAGCGTCCCGTCCTGGGTCACGATGCGCCCGGGCGCCTCGCCCAGCCGCCCGGCCAGGAAGGCCCTCGTGTCCCCATCCGGGATAAAGCAGACATCGTGGCTGTCCGGCTTGGCCGCCACCGCCATGCCGCGGGCGGCCGCCTCGGCCCGCACCTCGGCCTTGGTCATGTCACCGAGCGGGAACATGGCCCGGGCCAGCTGCTCCCGGGTGAGCACGGCCAGCACGTACGACTGGTCCTTGGCCTGGTCCACGCTGCGGTGCAGGCGGCCGTCGCGCAGCCGGGCGTGGTGCCCGGTGCACACCGCGTCGAACCCCAGCGCCACCGCCCGGTCCAGCACCGCCGCGAACTTGATCTTCTCGTTGCAGCGCAGGCAGGGGTTGGGCGTGCGGCCCTGCGCGTACTCGGCCACGAAATCGGCCACCACGTCACGGTCGAAGCGCTCGGCCATATCCCAGACGTAGAACGGGATGCCGATCACGTCCGCGGCCCGGCGGGCGTCCCGGGCGTCCTCCACCGTGCAGCAGCCCCGCGCCCCGGTCCGGTAGGACTGCGGGTGGCTGGACAGCGCGAGATGAACCCCGGTCACCTCGTGCCCAGCGTCCGCGGCCCGGGCCGCGGCCACGGCTGAGTCCACGCCGCCGGACATGGCGGCCAGCACGCGAAGTCGGTTCATCGTCTACGAGGGTACGTCGGCCTAGCGGGTGGCGCGGCGGGCGCGCTGCACGACTTCGCCGATAACCGCGCCGAGCGCGGCCACGTCCTCCTGGGTGGACGTGTGGCCCAGCGAGAACCGCAGCGACCCGCGGGAGCGGGCCTCGTCCGCGCCCATGGCCAGCAGCACGTGGCTGGGCTGGGCCACCCCCGCGGTGCAGGCGGACCCGGTGGAGCAGGCGATGCCCTTCGCGTCGAGCAGCATCAGCAGCGCGTCGCCCTCACAGCCGGGGAAGGAGAAGTGCGCGTTGCCCGGTAGCCGGCCCGGGCCGGCCGGCGGGCCGTTCAGGATCGCGTCCGGCACCGCCGCCAGCACCTGGGCGATCAGTTCGTCGCGGAGCTTGGCCAGCCGGGCGGCCTCATCGTCCCGGCGGCTGGCCATGACCGTGGCCGCGACGGCGAACGCCCGGATGGCCGGCGCGTCCAGGGTGCCCGAGCGCACCTCGCTCTCCTGGCCGCCACCGTGCAGCACCGGGACCGGCTGGACGCCGCGGGCCAGCAGCAGCGCGCCGGCGCCGACCGGGCCGCCGAACTTGTGCGCGGTGACGGTCATCGCGTCCACGCCGCTGGCCGCGAAGCTGACCGGCAGCTGCCCGGCGGCCTGCACCGCGTCAGTGTGGAACGGGATGCCGTGCTCGCGGGCGATCGCGGCCAGCTCGGGGATCTGCTGGACCACGCCGACCTCGTTGTTCGCCCACATCGCGGTGACCAGCGCGACGCCGTCCGGGTCTTCCGCGATGGCCTCAGCCAGCGTCTCCGGCGCGAGCACGCCGGCCGCGTCGACCGGCAGCCACTCCAGCTCGGCCTGCTCGTGCTCGGCCAGCCATCCCGCGGAATCCAGCACCGCGTGGTGCTCGATCGAGGTGGCCAGCACCCGGTGCGGGACAGGCCGGGCCGCTCCCGGCCGGGCCGGCGCCACCGCGGCCGCACGCCGCGCCCAGTACAGGCCCTTGACGGCCAGGTTGTCCGCCTCGGTCCCCCCGCTGGTGAAGATCACCTCGCTGGGCCGGGCGCCGAAGACCTCGGCGATCTGCTCCCGGGATTCCTCGACGACACGGCGCGCCCGGCGCCCTGCGTTATGCAAAGAAGAAGGATTGCCCAGCTGGCCGAGTTCCTCGGTCATGGCACTGAGCGCCTCGGGCAGCATCGGCGTCGTGGCCGCGTGGTCCAGGTACACCACGCAGTCCGGTGCCTGCCCCGGGCGCGCGCCCGCACTGTCGATGTACCTCATGACGGCCTTCAGCCTAATGTGCGCCCAGCCTGCCCGGCACGTCCTGGCCGGACGGCCGGCCGCGGACCCGGGGTCAGTTCGCCGAGCGGCGCTCGATCTCCTCGGTGAGCTGCGGGACGACCTGGAACAGGTCACCGACCACACCGAAGTCGGCCAGCTCGAAAATCGGCGCCTCGGGGTCCTTGTTGATCACCATGATGGTCTTGGCCGTCTGCATCCCGGCCCGGTGCTGGATCGCGCCGGAGATGCCCACCGCCAGGTACAGCTGCGGGGACACGGTCTTCCCGGTCTGGCCGACCTGGAACTGGTGCGGGTACCAGCCCGCGTCGGTGGCGGCCCGGGACGCGCCCACGGCCGCGCCGAGCGAGTCGGCCAGCTTCTCGATCAGCGCGAAGTTCTCGGCGTTGCCCACCCCGCGGCCGCCGGACACCACGATCGCGGCCTCGGTGAGTTCCGGGCGCTCGCCGCGCTCGGCGATCACCCGCTCGGTGACCTTGACCGCCCGGGCCGCGTCGGTCAGCTCGACCCCAGCCGGCTCGATCCCGGCCGCGGCCGGGGCCGGCTCGGCCGCGGCCGAGTTCGGCCGGACCGCCACGATGGGCGTGCCGGTGCGCACCCGGGACTGGACGACGATCGCCCCGCCGAAGATGGACTGCTCAGCCACGGGGCCGCCGTCGCCCGCGGTCAGCCCGACCGCGTCGGTGATCACGCCCGAGCCGGTCTTGACCGCCAGCCGGCCCGCCACCTCCTTGCCCTCCGGGGTGGCGGCGACGAACACGGCGGCCGGTGACTGCCGGGCCACCAGCCCGGCCAGCACCTCGGCGGCCGGGGCGACCACGTAGTCCTCGATGCCGCCGCCGTCGGCCACGTAGACCTTGGCCGCGCCGAACTCGGCCAGCCGCTCCCGGCCGCCCTCGGCACCCGCGCCGATCCACACCGCCGACGGCTCGCCGAACTGGCGGGCCAGGGTGAGCAGCTCGCAGGTGACCTTCTTCACCGTCTCGCCGTCATGCTCGGCGAGCACCAGGATCTCAGCCATGGGTGGCCGCCCTCCGTCCTCAGATGAACTTCTGCGCGGCGAGGAACTCGGCTGCCTTGGCGCCGCCGTCGCCTTCGTCCTTGACGACCGTGCCTGCCTGCCGCGGCGGGCGCTTCGCGAAGCTGACCACTTCGGTGGCCGCGGCGGCCAGGCCGACCTCGCCCGGGTCGATCCCGGCGTCGGCCAGGCTGAGCGTCTCCACCGGCTTCTTCTTGGCCGCCATGATCCCCTTGAACGAGGGGTACCGGGGCTCGTTGATCTTCTCCACCACGCTGATCACGGCGGGCAGGCTGGCCTCGATCTGGTCATAGCCGTAGTCGGTCTGCCGGTGCACCCGCAGCTGGCTGCCGTCCACCTCGACCTTGCTGGCCAGCGACACCTGCGGGACGCCGAGCCGCTCGGCCAGCATGGCCGCGAGCACGCCCATCCGCGCGTCGGTCGATTCCGAGCCCAGGATGACCAGGTCGAACCCGGTCCGGCCGAGCACCTTGGCCAGCGCCGCCGAGGTCTGCAGCGCGTCCGAGCCGGCCAGCCCGTCATCGATGAGATGCACGGCCTTGTCCGCGCCCATGGACAGCGCCTTGCGAATCGACTCGCTGGCCTTTTCCGGGCCCATGGTCAGGATGGTGACCTCGCCGCCGTTCGCCTCGGCCAGGCGCAGCCCTTCCTCGATCGCGTACTCGTCGAGTTCGTTGATGACCCCGTTGACCGAGGCCCGGTCCAGGCGTGAGTCATCGGGCCTGAGGGTGCGTTCGGCCCACGTGTCCGGCACCTGCTTCATGCAGACGACGATGTTCATGACCGGCGGCCGACCTCCTGTCTGGTTCGCTGCCCCGGGGGTGGGCGGAGCACCTCAAGGGTGCCAAACGCGGTGCCCTGGCGGGGCGGCCGGGGTGTCCGTTACCACGAGCCCGTGGATCCATACCGCCCGCCCGGCAGGCCCGCTCACCGCCCCAGCCTTATGTTACTTGACGGTAGCTTACCTCGCCTCGGCGGCGTCGATGACATTCGCCAGCAGCATCGCCCGGGTCATCGGGCCGACGCCGCCCGGCATCGGGGCCAGGTAACCCGCTATCTCGCGGACCTCGGGCGCCACGTCACCGACCAGGCCGGCCTCGGTCCGGGTGATGCCCACGTCGAGCACGGCCGCGCCGGGCCGGATCATCTCCGCGGTCAGCAGGCCGGGCCGTCCGGCCGCCACCACGACGATGTCGGCCGCCCTGGTGTGCGCGGCCAGGTCCTTGGTCCCGGTGTGGCACGAAGTGACGGTGGCGTTCTCGCTCCGCCTGGTCAGCACCAGGCCCAGCGCCCGGCCCACGGTGATGCCACGGCCGATCACCGTGACGTCGGCCCCGGCGATCGGCACCTCATACCGGCGGAGCAGTTCGACGATGCCGCGCGGGGTGCACGGCAGCGGGCCCGGCTGGCCGAGCACGAGCCGCCCGAGGTTCAGCGGGTGCAGGCCATCCGCGTCCTTGGCCGGGTCGATCAGGCCCAGAATCCGGTTCGCGTCGATCCCGCCCGGCAGCGGCAGCTGGACCAGGTACCCGGTGCACGCCGGGTCGGCGTTCAGCTCGGCCACTACCGCCTCGACCTGCTGCTGGGTGGCATCGGCGGGCAGGTCCCGGCGGATGCTGGCGATGCCGACCTCCGCGCAGTCCCGGTGCTTGCCGTTGACGTACGCCCGGCTGCCCGGGTCATCGCCCACCAGCACGGTGCCCAGGCCGGGCCGCACGCCCCGCCCGGCCAGCACGGCCACCCGGGCCGCCAGTTCCTGCTTGATCTGCGCGGCCGTCGCCTTGCCGTCCAGAATCTGTGCCGTCATCCCTCGGTCCCGCTCATCCGGCCACCCAGTTCTCCGCTGTCCCGCCAGGTCATCAACTACCAGCCCCGCTCAGTGATAGAAGTGCCGCACGCCAGTGAAGTACATGGTGATCCCAGCCTGCTCGGCGGCCTCGATGGACAGCTGATCGCGGACCGACCCGCCCGGCTGCACCACGCCCCGGACCCCGGCCTGGATCAGTACCTCCAGGCCGTCCGGGAACGGGAAGTACGCATCGCTGGCCGCGACCGTCCCGGCCGCCCGCTCGCCCGCCCTGGACACCGCGAGCCGGGCCGCGTCCACCCGGCTGACCTGTCCCATGCCTACCCCGACCGAGGCCAGCCCGGCGGCCAGCAGGATCGCGTTGGACTTCACGCTGCGGATGGCCCGCCAGGCGAAGGCCAGGTCGGCCAGCATGTCCGGGGAGGCCGGCTGGCCCGTCTTCAGCGCCCAGCCGGCCGGGTCGTCCCCAGGCGTATCGATCCGGTCCGGCGTCTGCAGCAGCAGCCCGCCGTCGACCTGCCGCCACTCGGCCTGGCTGATCATGGCCGACCCGGAGCCGGTGGCACTGGCCTGCCCGCGGCCGGCCGGTGGCGGGCAGACCAGCAGGCGCAGGTTCTTGCTGGCCTTGAGGACCTCCAGCGCCTCCGGGGCGAACTCCGGCGCGATGACGATCTCGGTGAAGACCTCCGCGACCTGGGCTGCCATCTCGGCGGTGACCACCCCATTGGCCGCGATGACCCCGCCGAACGCAGACTCCGGGTCGCTGGCGTTCGCCTTGCGGTGCGCCTCGGCCAGGTCGGCGCCCAGCGCGATGCCGCACGGATTGGAGTGCTTGATGATGGCCACGCACGGCTGGACGAAATCGAACGCGGCCCGCCAGGCCGCGGCCGCGTCCACGTAGTTGTTGTAGGACATGGCCTTGCCGTGCAACTGCGCCGCGGAAGCGATGCCGGCCGGGCCAGGTGGCACGTACAGCGCGGCCCGCTGGTGCGGGTTCTCCCCGTACCGGAGCACCTCCCGCCGGGACCACACCGCCCCGGCGAAGTCGGGCCAGCCGGTCTCGGCGGCCGTCTCGTCGGGCGCGTACTCGCCCGCGAACCAGGACGCGACGGCCGAGTCGTACGCGGCGGTATGCGCGAAAGCCCGCGCGGCCAGCCGCCGCCGCTGCTCCCGGCTGAACCCGCCGTCGGCCAGCGCCCCCGCTACCTCGGCGTACCCGGACGGGTCGGTGATCACCGCGACGTGCTCGTGGTTTTTGGCCGCCGCGCGGACCATGGCGGGCCCGCCGATGTCGATCTGCTCGACGCATTCCGCGGCGGGCGCGCCCGAGCTGACCGCGGCCTCGAACGGGTACAGGTTGGACACCAGCAACTGGAACGGCGCGATGCCCAGCTCCGCCAGCTGGGCCTGGTGGCTGGGCCGGCTCAGGTCGGCCAGCAGCCCGGCGTGCACCGCCGGGTGCAGCGTCTTGACCCGCCCGTCCAGGCACTCGGGGAAACCGGTGACATCCTCCACCCGGGTCACCGGCACGCCCGCCTCGGTGATAGCCGCGGCCGTGCTCCCGGTGCTGACGATCTCCACCCCGGCCTTGTCCAGCGACCGGGCCAGGTCGCCGAGGCCCGTCTTGTCGTAGACGCTGATCAGCGCGCGCCTGATCGGTACTCTCGTCACCGGCCGATCCTCACCTTCCTGCCCGCCGCGGACCACCCGTCGCGGACCATCCGGCCCACAGTCTTCACGAGCAGCGCGCGCTCAGCTACCTTGACCCGCTCGTGCAAGCTGGCCTCGTCGTCGTCATCGAGCACCGGGACGGCCGCCTGGGCCAGCACCGGGCCGGTGTCCGTGCCCGCGTCCACCAGGAACACCGTGCACCCGGTGACCTTCACCCCGTGCTCCAGGGCGTCCCGCACCGCATGCATGCCCGGGAAGGCAGGCAGCAGCGCGGGATGGGTGTTGATCACCCGGCCGCCGAACTCGTCCAGGAACGGGGCGCCCACCAGCTTCATGAACCCAGCCAGCACGATCAGGTCGGGACGGGCCGCGGCACAGGACGCGGTGAGCGCCCGGTCCCAGTCCAGCCGGGATGGGTAGTCCTTCACCCGGTGGGTGAAGGTCAGTACCCCGGCCTGCTCGGCCCGGGCCAGCGCCCGGGTACCGGACCGGTCCGCACCCACCGCCACGATCTGCGCCCCGAAGGCCGGGTCGGCGGCCGCGTCGAGCAGTGCCTGCAGATTGGTTCCGGCCCCGGAGACCAGGACGATCAGGCGTGCAGGCATGCGGCCACGATAACGGCACCGGGCCGGTAGGCTGGCCCACCGCCCGGGGCCGGGCAGAATGGGATCCGGCGTTCCGGCCCGGGACGAATCACCTGATGGCCGGGGTGATCACCGGCGGGCAGGAATCTGCCTTGCCAGACACCGATTTGGCACGGATGCTGCTTGCGGAGCGATCAGGCCGGCTTCGCAGCAGGAGTCCCGCTCCGTGGGAGGAGGCCCGCAGATGCCAGTCCGCAGCCGGGGCAGGCCGCCTGGGTAGGCGGTCCTGCCTGCCCCCATTCCCGGTCCCGATGACTTCCTGGAGCCCTCCCGATGGCCCCCGCACTCCCCCCGGCTCAGCCACCCGAGCAGTCCGCCGACGAGGCACCGGCCGCTGATCCCGCGGCGGCCCGGACCAAGCCGCCCGCTGCCCGGGCCCAGCCGCCCGCGCAGCCGCCGCCGGCCTCAGCTCAGTCTCCGTCGGTGCCGTCGCCGGCCCACGCGCGGCTGCTGCCCACCCCCCAGGCCCGGCGTGACCGCCGGGCCGAGCCGGCCCACCAGCAGCGGGCGGTCGCGGCGCTGTCCCTGGCCCTGCTCAGCCTGCTCGGCCTGCTCGGGCTCAGCAACTTCCAGCGCGGCCGCTACATCGTGGGGTTCGCCCTGGTCGTTGGGATCCTCGCCGTCTGGTTCGCGATCACCGCGATCGTCCGCGCCCGGCGCCGGGGCACGGCCCTGCCCCGCGGCTCGGTCATCGCCACCGTGATCGGCGTGCTCGGGGTGCTGCTCAGTGGGCTGCTGCTGGCCGGGTTCGCCTTGTTCGGCCAGCAGGCCACCCGGTATTCACAATGCCTGAGCGGGGCCAACACGATCTCCGCGCAGCAGTCCTGCCGCGACCAGTTCATCCAGTCGATCGAGAACGCCACCCCCTGAATTCCCGGCGCCCGCTGCCCGCCTGCCCGGCTGGTCCGGCTGGCCCGGTGCGGCCAGCCCATGCCCGGCAGACCTTCGGCCTGCTGCGTGGCGGCCAGGATCCACTTAGGGCAGCGCGGCCGGGTCCGGCGGATGGCCGGGTGGCTCGTCCCCCTCCCGGTCCGCCCACGGGTCAAGGTAGATGTGATGCCCGCTGCCCGCTTCCGCGCCGGGGCCAGCCGCCATCCTGGCCGGGGCCGCCGCCGCGTGCGGACCTGCGGCCGGTTCCTCCTCCGCGGCTGGCCTGCGCCGGGTCTGGAGCCAGTTGACCACGCCCGCGCTGATCGCCGAAGCGACACCGACCTCCAGCGTGGCTACCACGGCGGCCTGCCAGCCGGATGGGCCGACCGCGGTCAGCCGCCCACTGCCCAGCGGGCCGCCCGCGAACGCCGCGAGCACGCCCAGGGCCAGCCCGGTGGCCGCCCCGCACGCGAAACCCCACAGCGGCGCGAGTTCCACCGCCAGGGCCGGCACGGCCCGCGCGGTCAGCAGCCCGCCGAACACCCCGGCCAGGTACGGCACGCTGAGCAGGAGCACCGAGGCCCAGCCGGGCACCGCCGAATGCGGCCCGGCCGGCAGCCCGGCCAGCATCGGCAGCATGGGCAGCGAGCCCAGTGCCGAGCCGGTGGGCGCGACCACGGTGCCGGTGCCGAACGCGAAGCCGGGGCCGAGCGTGTAGCAGATCGCCCACACGATGGCGTTCGGCACATAGCCGATCTGGGCCAGCAGCAGCAGGACACCGCCGACCATGCCGGGGTCCAGGGCCGCGTTGACGGACTTGAAGTTCCCCATGCTGGCGCCGAGTGAGGCAGCGGACAGGACCGCGCCCGCCGCGATCAGCACGGTGAGCGAGCCGACCGAGCCGAGGAACACCCCACGGGACCGTGGCGGCAGCAGGTGGATGAGGCGGCCCCAGGGGGCCAGCGCCCGCGCACCGCCCAGGCCACCCGCGACCAGGGCGACCAGGAAGCCCGCCACCACCGCCTGCAGCAGCGACGGGCTGGCCAGCGCGGACTGGCCGGCCAGCGCGAGCGCGCCGGCCAGCAGCGCGTACGGCACGGCCAGGGCCAGGGCCGCGTAACCGACCTCGGCCAGCCTGGTCACTTCGCCCTTGCGGACCACCCAGCGGCCCGCCCGCCACAGCAGGGCACCCGGCAGCAGCAGCAGCCCGAGCGGGAGCATCCCGATCCGGCCGGTCCCGGTCTTCCCCGGCCCGATACCGATCACCCCGTGCACGGTGAAGCCGACGTGGTGCCCGACCAGCCAGAGGTCCGCGGCCGTGCGCAGCACGCCGGGCAGGCCCAGCCCGGCGTGCGGTGCCGCGATCCAGCCGGCCAGCACCAGCAGGGTGATGCAGACCAGCCCGGTGCCCGCGGCCGCGCAGGCCGCGATGGCACCGGTGATCACCAGCGGCTGGGCCGGGCCGGGCCGGAACCCGTCGGGGTCCCCATCCCCGCTGGCCGCCCGCTCGGTGGGCAGGGCAGAAGCGGTCACAAGACCCTATCCTGGCCACCGATCAGCCTGGGCTGCGGGAGGCGCGCCGCGCGGGCCCCGTCTCCGGGCCCGCAGGCCAGCTAGCGGCCCGGCATGACGTCGCGGACCAGGCGGGCGGTCTCGCTCGGCGTCCGGCCGACCCGCACGCCGACCTTCTCCAGGGCTTCCTTCTTGGCCTGGGCGGTGCCGGCCGAGCCCGAGATGATCGCCCCGGCGTGGCCCATGGTCTTGCCCTCGGGGGCGGTGAAGCCGGCCACGTAGGCGACCACCGGCTTGGTGACGTGCCCCTCGATGTAAGCCGCGGCCCGTTCCTCGGCGTCGCCGCCGATCTCGCCGATCATCACGATCGCCTCGGTCTCCGGGTCGTCCTGGAACGCGGCCAGGCAGTCGATGTGCGTGGTGCCGATCACCGGGTCGCCACCGATGCCCACCGCGGTGGAGAAGCCGATGTCCCGCAGCTCATACATCATCTGGTAGGTCAGCGTGCCGGACTTGGAGACCAGCCCGATCCGGCCCTCGGTGGTGATGTCGGCCGGGATGATGCCCGCGTTCGACTTGCCCGGCGAGGCCACCCCCGGGCAGTTCGGCCCGACGATCCGGGTGCTGTTCCCCTTGGCGCTCGCGTAGGCCCAGAACCAGGCGGTGTCGTGCACCGGGACGCCCTCGGTGATCACGATGACCAGCGGCAGGCCCGCGTCCACCGCCTCGGTCACCGCGGCCTTGGTGCCGGCCGGCGGGACGAAGACCACGGACACGTCCGCGCCGGTGGCCGCCATGGTCTCGGCCACCGTGCCGAACACCGGCACCTCGGCGCCGCCCAGGTCGACGGTCTGCCCGGCCTTGCGCGGGTTGGTGCCGCCCACGACGCTGGTGCCCGCGGCGAGCATCCGCCGGCCGTGCCTGCGGCCTTCCGAGCCGGTGATGCCCTGGATCATGATCCGGCTCTCGCCGGTCAGGAAAATCGCCATGTCATGCTCCTGTCGCGGGCGCGGCGGCCAGTTCCGCGGCGCGCCGGGCTGCGTCGTCCATCGTCGCGACCTGCTCGACCACCCGCAGGCCCGCCTCGTCGAGGATGCGGCGGCCCTCGTCCGCGTTGTTCCCATCCAGCCGGACCACGATCGGGTGGCGGACCTGCTCGCCCCGGCTGGACAGCAGGGCGAGTGCGGACACGATCCCGTTCGCCACCGCGTCGCACGAGGTGATGCCGCCGAACACGTTGACCAGGACGCTGCGCACCGAGCCGTCGGACAGCACGATCTCCAGCCCGTCCGCCATCACCTCGGCCGACGCACCGCCCCCGATGTCCAGGAAGTTCGCGGGCTTGACCCCGCCGAACGCCTCACCCGCCAGCGCCACCACGTCCAGCGTGGACATGACCAGCCCGGCCCCGTTGCCGATGATGCCGACCTGCCCGTCCAGCTTGACGTAGTTCAGGTGCTTGGCCTTGGCCCGGGCCTCCAGCGGGTCGGCTGCTTCCGGGTCGGCGAACCGCGCGTGGTCCTGCCGGAAGGCGGCGTTGTCGTCCAGGCTGACCTTCCCGTCCACGGCCAGCACGTCGCCCTGCTCGGTCAGCGCCATCGGGTTGACCTCGACCAGGGTGGCGTCCTCGTCGGCGAACACCGACCACAGCCGTTCGGCGAGCACCGCGGCCTGCTTGAGCGCTTCGGGGGGCAGGCCGCCGGCCGCCACGATCTCGGCCGCCTTGGCCGCGTCCACCCCGGTGAGCGGGTCGATCGGGATCCGCGCCACCGCCTCCGGGCTGGTGTGCGCGACCTCCTCGATCTCCATGCCGCCCTGCACCGAGCAGATCGCGGTGAAGGTCCGGGCCGCCCGGTCCAGCAGGTAGGACAGGTAGTACTCCTGCGCGATGTCGCTCGCCTCGGCGATCAGGACCTTGTGCACGGTGTGGCCCTTGATGTCCATGCCGAGAATCGCGGCCGCCTTCTGCTCGGCCTCGTCGGGCCCGTTGGCCAGCTTGACGCCACCAGCTTTACCCCGGCCGCCGGTCTTCACCTGAGCCTTCACCACGGTGAGGGACGACCCCTCGGCCGCGAACCCGGCCGCGATCTCCCGCGCTTCGGCCGCAGTGGCGGCGACCCGGCCGCGCTGCACCGGTACCCCGTATTCGGCGAACAGTTCTTTCGCCTCGTACTCAAACAGGTCCACTTAGACGTCCGTCCTCAGCAGGTCAGGATTCCGCACGCAGCCTACCCGTCACCCGCCCGCCATTCCCGCGCACCCCGCACCCCCATCCCCCGTACCGCCCGCCCCCATCCCCAGCACCGCCCGCCCCCATCCCCCGAGACCGCACGGCCCCCACCCCCGAGCACCGCACGACCCCCCACCCCCGGGGACCGCCCCCCGCAAATCGTGATCATGACTTAGGGACTAAAAGATTCGCCCTTAAGTCATGATCACGGGCGGACGGACCGGTGGGTGGGGGCGGGAGGAGTGGGAGTGTCGGACGCTGGGGGGAGACTGCGGTCATGCCAAGGTCGGCCAAGTTCGATGCGACCGCGCTGAACCGGTTACTGCGTGATCAGGAGCGCGTCATCTCGCGCACGGAGGCGCTCACCTGCGGCATGCCCCTCCACCAGCTGAAATACCGGATCCGGCCGGGCGGGCCGTGGCAGCGGCTGCTGCCCGGGGTATACCTGACCGTGACCGGCACCCCGACCCGCGCTCAGGCCGAGATGGCCGCGCTGCGCTACGCGGGGCCGGGCAGCGTCATCACCGGTATCGCCGCGTTGCGGCGGCAGGGTATCCGAGTACGGGAGAGCAAGGTCATCACCGTGCTCATCCCCGCGGGACAGGTCCGGGTGAGCCGGTCTTTCGTTCAGGTCTGGCCTACGACCCGGATGCCGGAATTTGCTATGGCGGACGGAGCGATCCGGTTTGCCCTGGCCGCCCGGGCGGTGGCCGATGCCGCACGCGAACTCGGCAGCTTCCGCGAGGTGCGCGCGGTAACTGCCGATGCGGTCCAGCGGCGGCGGTGCCGGCTGGATGAGCTGACGGAGGAACTGGCGCACGCGCCGATTCGTCACTCCGCCTGGTTACGGCGGGCGCTGGCGGAGGTGGCGGCCGGGGTCCGGTCGGTGGCGGAGGGGGATCTGCGCACGCTGATCCAGGCGGCCGGGCTGCCCACGCCGATGTTCAACGCACGGCTCTACATCGGGCGCACTCTGCTGGCCGTGGCCGACACGTGGTGGCCGGACGCCGGGGTGGTGGTGGAGGTGGACTCCCGGGAGTGGCACCTGTCCCCGGACGACTGGCAGCGGACGCTGCGCCGCCATACCGCCATGAGCAAGCACGGGATCATCGTGGTCCATGTCACGCCGCAGCAGATCCGCACCGAAGCGGGCCAGGTGGCTGCGGATATCAGGACCGCGCTGCAATCCGGGCGGGCGCGGCCCGCGCTCGGCATCCGGGCCCTGGCTGCGAGCTAGCCTGGCCCCTGGCTGCGAGCTAGCCCGGCCCTGGCCGCAAGCCAGCCAGCCGTCGCGAAGCCATTGACCGGGCAGGTCAGCTGCCTTGCTGGGCCGGGACTTCGGGAGCGGGCTTGCCGCCGAGGGTGGACCGGACCCAGTCGACGATCTCGTGAGTGGACGCACCGGGGGTGAAGATGCGGGCCACGCCCAGCCGCTCCAGTTCGGCGATGTCCGCCGCCGGCACGATCCCGCCACCGAATACCACGATGTCGCTGGCATCGCGCTCGGCCAGCAGTTCGAGGACCCGGGTGAACTGGGTCATGTGCGCGCCGGACAGGATGGAGAGCCCGACCGCGTCGGCATCCTCCTGGATCGCCGCCGCCACGATCTGCTCCGGTGTCTGGTGCAGCCCGGTGTAGATCACCTCCACGCCGGCATCGCGCAGCGCCCTGGCCACCACCTTGGCCCCCCGGTCATGACCGTCCAGACCGGGTTTGGCGATGACGACCCGGATCGTTCCCATGCGTGCCTCCTGACGGGGCGGCGAGTGTCCCCGTTAACGGCAGGGTAACGCGCGGGTTCCAGCGGGCCGTACCAGCGGGCCTACAGCTTCTCGATCGGGGCGTAGCGGAGCACCAGGTGCTTGATCCCGTAGTCGCCACCAAAGTCGATCTTGGCCTCCGGGTCATCGCCGCGGCCCTCCACGGACAGCACGGTGCCGAGCCCGTACGCGTCGTGCGTCACCTTGTCGCCCGGGCTGAGCGAGGGCACCCGCCGGTTGCCGGGCGTGCGCACACCGGGCCGCTGGGCCAGCCGCTCCGCGGCCGGGGCGGCCGCCGTGGACTCGTCCCGCCGCCACTGGATGAGATTGGCCGGGATCTCGTCCAGGAACCGGGACTGCTTGTGGTACTCGGGCCGGCCCCAGGTGCCGCGGGCCACCGCGCGGGTCAGGTAGAGGCGGCGCTCGGCCCGGGTGATCCCGACGTAGGCCAGCCGCCGCTCCTCCTCGAGTTCCTTGTCATCGGTCATCGAGCGCTGGTGCGGGAACACGTGCTCCTCCAGCCCGGTCAGGAACACCACCGGGAACTCCAGCCCCTTGGCCGTGTGCAGGGTCATCAGCGTGACCACGCCGCCGTGCTGCTCGCCGTCCGGGATCTCGTCGGCGTCCGCGACCAGGGACACCTGCTCCAGGAAGTCGGTCAGCGTCCCGTCCGGGCGCTGGGCGTCGAACTCCCGGGCCACCGAGACCAGCTCGTTCAGGTTCTCGATCCGGCTGGCGTCCTGCAGGTCGGTGGAGGCCTGCAGCTCGGCCAGGTAGCCGGAGCGGTCCAGGATCATCTCGGCCAGGTCGGCGACCGGCAGGCCGGCCGCGGTTTCGGCCCGGAACCCGTCCATCAGCTGGTTGAACGACTCGATCGCGCGGGCCGAGCGGCCCGCCAGCCCGGGTGCGTCATCGGGCCGGGCCAGCGCGGCCGGGAACGTGATCCGGTCCCGCTGGGCCAGCGCGGACACGCACGCCTCGGCGCGCTCGCCGATCCCCCGGCGGGGCACGTTGAGCACCCGGCGGAGCGAGACCTCGTCCTCGGCGTTGGCCGTCAGCCGCAGGTAAGCGAGCAGGTCGCGGACCTCGCGCCGTTCGTAGAAGCGGACGCCGCCGACCACCTTGTAGGGCAGCCCGGCCCGGATGAAGACTTCCTCGAAGACCCGGGACTGCGCGTTGGTGCGGTAGAACACGGCGACCTCGCCGGGGGACGCCTCGTGCTCGTCGGAGAGCCGGTCGGTCTCCTCGGCCACGAACGCGGCCTCGTCGTGCTCGCTGTCCGCCACGTACCCCACGATCGGCGGGCCGTCGCCCGCGTCCGACCAGAGGTTCTTGGGCACCCGGTTGGGGTTGCGGGACACCACCGCGTTCGCGGCGGCCAGGATGTTCTGCGTGGACCGGTAGTTCTGCTCCAGCTTGATCACGCTGGCGTCCGGGAAGTCCCGGGTGAACTCCTCGATGTTGCGGATCGTGGCCCCGCGGAACGCGTAGATCGACTGGTCCGCATCGCCCACCACGCACAGTTCCCCGGGCGGCAGGGCGCCGTCGGCCGGGGCGCCCGGCGAAGTGCCCGGCTCTGGGTGCCCGACCAGCTCCCTGACCAGCACGTACTGCGCGTGGTTGGTGTCCTGGTACTCATCCACCATGACGTGCCGGAAGCGCTCCCGGTAGGCCCGGGCCACCTCGGGGAACGCCTGCAGCAGGTTGACGGTGACCATGATCAGGTCGTCGAAGTCCATCGCGCCGGAGGCGACCAGGCGGCGCTGGTACTCGGCGTACGCCTCGGCCAGGGCCTTGCCGCGGTACCCGTCGGCCCGGGCCAGGCACGTCTCGTAGTCGATGAGCTCGTTCTTCAGGCTGGACACCTGGGCCAGCATGGCCTTGGGCGGGTGGTTCTTGGTGTCCAGGTCGAGCTCGCGGCAGACCAGGGTCATCAGCCGCTGCGAATCGGCCTGGTCGTAGATGGAGAAGGACGAGGGGTAGCCGAACCGGGGGGCTTCCCGGCGCAGGATCCGCACGCAGGCCGAGTGGAAGGTCATCACCCACATGGCCCGCGACCGCCAGCCGGTCAGCCCGGCCACCCGCCCGGCCATCTCGCCCGCCGCCTTGTTGGTGAACGTGATGGCCAGGATCTCCCGCGGGCTCACCTCCCGCTCGGCCAGCAGGTAAGCGATCCGGCGGGTCAGCACCCGGGTCTTGCCCGAGCCGGCCCCGGCCACGATGAGCAGCGGGCCGCCCTGGTGCACGACGGCGGCGCGCTGCTGCGGGTTCAGGCCGTCCAGGAGCGAATCAGCGGCGGTGGCGGTCACACCCTCCAGCCTAGGCGCTGCCGCCGACGCTGACCGCCCGCTACGCCGGGGCGCCTGGTCAGCCCGCGAGCCGACGGCGCGCCACCCGGGTCACTCGTCCGGCACCAGGGTCGGCGTGGCCCTGGTGAGGGTCTCCTTCCGGAAGAAGCTCGGGTTGGCGAACCGGCAGTAGAGGTAGGCGGCCACGCCGACGATCCCGGCCACGACGGCGATCACGAACGCCCCGCCGATCTGCCAGTGGATGAAGGGCACCGTCCACATCGTGTAGTCGTTCTCGGTGGCCACGTCGTAGTCCAGCCACAGGCTCCAGCCGCCCAGGAAGAACAGGATCAGCGCCGCCGGTGACCGGCAGGATGCCCTGCATCCACAGGTTGCGCGCGCTGCTGGTCAGGTTGCGCCGGTAGTACCAGGCGCAGGCGAAGCCGGTCAGCCCGTAGTAGAAGGCGATGTACAGGCCGATCGCGATCACCGCGTCGCCGATGATCCCGATGCCGTTGGACGCGTAGTTGAACCCGACGTAGACCGCGATCGAGATCGCGCCCATGGCGATGGTGGACACGGTCGGGGTGAGGTAGCGCGGGTGGATCTTCGAGAACGACTTCGGTATCGCCTTGTACACCGCCATCGACAGGGTGGTCCGCGCGGTCGGCAGGATCGTCGTCTGGGTTGACGCGGCCGCCGAGGAGAGCACCATCAGCAGCAGCAGGTGGCTGAGGACTGTGCCGATGCCGGAGGTGCCGAACACGCTGCTCCCCTGGATCGACAGCACGTCACCGGCGTTGGCCACGTTGCCCAGGCCGTTGCCGGTGGTCTTGATCCCGGCGTAGGACTGCATGGAGAAGATCACGATGGCGTAGGTGACCAGCAGGATGAACGTGGACAGGATGGCCGCCCGGCCCGGGGTCTTGTTCTTGTCCTTGGTCTCCTCGTTGACCGCGACCGCGGTGTCCCAGCCCCAGTAGATGAAGACCATCAGGATGATGCCGCTGGCGAAGGCGCTGAAGCTGGTGATGTGGAACGGGTTGAGCCAGGACAGGCTGGGGGTGAGGTGCCCGGGCGGGGCGTGCCCGGTGCCGACCTTGACCAGCGCGGTGACCGACAGCACCAGCAGCATCACCAGCTCGATGCCGAGCAGCGACCTTCTGGAAGTTGGCCGAGACCTCGATGCCGCGGTAGCAGATGTAGGTCATCACCACGATCCACAGCACGCCGACCAGCAGCACCCAGCCGCTGGTCGGGTTCGATCCCGATGCCCTTGGCGTTGAAGAGCAGGAACCCGTACTGCCCGGCCACCTGGGCCAGGCTCGCCATGACCAGGACGTCGGCGACGATGATCGCCCAGCCGCCCGCCCAGCCGGTCCGCGGCCCGAACGCGCGCGAGGCCCAGGTGAACGTGGTGCCGCAGTCCGGGTCGGCCTTGTTCAGCTCGCTGTAGCCGATGGAGGTCAGCAGCATCGGCACGAACGCGAGGACCGCCACGGCCGGCGACTGCAGTGCGACGGCCCCCACCACGAACACCAGCGTCGCGGCGATGCTGTAGGCGGGAGCGACCGAGGCGGTCGCGATGATCGTGGTGGAGACCAGCCCGAGGGCGCCCGACTTGAGCCCCTTGTCGACTGGCTGCTCCAGCGAGACCTGTCTCGGTACTGGTCATGCCTACACCCCTCCTGCAGCACCCCGGCGGTCGGGTAAGGCCCCTGATTACGCCTCGCCAACGGCGGCCCGGCAATCATCGGGTCTATTGCACCGCAACTAAGGCACATACCCAACTGCGACGGTTCTAGCACGTATGGGAAGCCCCGGCAACGATTTCAGTTGTAACAGGTACGTATCACGACTGGTCTCGTGTTCCAGGGTGGGTTGGAAGGCTAAGATCGCCCGTATGCGCATCCTTCTTGTCGGGGCCGGCGGGGTTGGCACCGCATTCGCCCGGATCGCAGCCCGCCGCCCGTTCGCCGAGCTGATCATCGCCGATTACGACCTGGCCCGGGCGCAGCGCGCCGCGGCCGCGAAAGACGGCTACCTGGCCGTCCAGCTGGATGCCCGGGACGAGGCGGCCGCCGCGGACCTGCTCGCCCAGCATTCCTGCGACGTGCTGATGAACGCCACCGACCCGCGCTTCGTGATGCCGCTGTTCCGGGCCGCACTGCGGGCGGGCACGCACTACCTGGACATGGCCATGTCGCTGTCCCACCCGGACCCCGGCGAGCCGTACCAGAAGACCGGCGTCAAGCTCGGCGATGACCAGTTCGCGCTGGCCGATCAGTGGGCCGGGGCAGGCCGGCTGGCGCTGGTGGGCATGGGCGTCGAGCCCGGGCTGTCCGACGTGTTCGCCCGGTACGCGGCCGATGAGCTGTTCGCCGAGATCGACGAGCTGGGCGTGCGGGACGGGGCCAACCTGGAGGTGGCCGGGTATGCGTTCGCACCTACCTTCTCCATCTGGACCACGATCGAGGAGTGCCTGAACCCGCCGGTGATCTGGGAGGCGGGCCGGGGCTGGTTCACCACCCCGCCGTTCAGCGAGCCCGAGGTGTTCACGTTCCCGGCCGGCATCGGCCCGGTGGAGTGCGTGAACGTGGAACACGAAGAGGTGCTGCTGATGCCGCGCTGGGTGCCGGCCAAGCGGGTCACCTTCAAGTACGGCCTCGGCGCGGAGTTCATCGGGGTGCTGAAGACCCTGCACATGCTGGGCCTGGACGGCACCGACCCGGTCCAGGTGGGCGGGTCGGCGGTTTCCCCGCGCGACGTGGTGGCGGCCTGCCTGCCCGACCCGGCTACGCTCGGGGACCGGATGACCGGGGTGACGTGCGCGGGTACCTGGGTGACCGGGACCGGCCGCCACGGCGTGCCACGGTCGGTCTACCTGTACCACGCGGTGGATAACGCGTGGTCTATGGCGGAATATGGGTCCCAGGCGGTGGTGTGGCAGACCGCGGTCAATCCCGTCGTGGCGCTGGAGCTGATGGACTCGGGAGCCTGGGCAGGTGCCGGGGTGCTCGGCCCGGAGGCACTGCCGCCGCGGCCGTTCCTGGAATTGCTCACCGAGTACGGGTCACCCTGGGCGTTCGAGGAGCGGGTGCCCGCGCCGCAGCACAACCCCTGAAATACCGAACGGAGGCTCGTGGTGGAAGAGTTGCGCAACTACATCGGCGGTCGGTGGACTGACACGGATTTCGACCGCCGGTCCGAGCTGATAGACCCGAGCACCGGCGACGCGTACGCCAGTGCCCCGGTCTCCAGCGAGACCGAGGTGGACGCGGCCTTCGCGTCGGCGGCCGAGGCGTTCCCGGGCTGGCGGGACAGCACGCCGGGCGAGCGCAGCCTGGCTCTGTTGCGCATCGCGGACGCCATCGAAAGCCGTGCCGATGAGCTGGTCAACGCCGAATCGAAGAACACCGGCAAGCCGATCGCGCTGACCCTGTCCGAAGAGATCCCGCCGATGGTGGACCAGATCCGGTTCTTCGCGGGTGCGGCGCGGATGCTGGAGGGCCGCTCGGCGGGCGAGTACATGTCCGGGTTCACCTCGTTCATCCGGCGGGAGCCGATCGGGGTGTGCGCCGCGGTGACGCCGTGGAACTACCCGATGATGATGGCGGTGTGGAAGTTCGGGCCGGCGCTGGCCGCCGGGAACACCATGGTGCTCAAGCCGTCGGACACCACCCCGGCATCCACGCTGCTGCTGGCCGAGCTGATGGGCGACATCCTGCCGCCCGGCGTGTTCAACGTGATCACCGGCGACCGGGACACCGGCCGGGCGCTGATCAGCCACCCGGTGCCGCAGATGGTGTCGATCACCGGCAGCGTCCGGGCCGGGCGCGAGGTGGCCGCCGGGGCCGCGGCCGACCTGAAAAAGGTGCACCTGGAGCTGGGCGGCAAGGCCCCGGTCATCGTGTTCGACGACGCCGACGTGGCCAAGACGGCCGAGGGCATCGCGGTGGCCGGGTTCTTCAACGCGGGCCAGGACTGCACGGCGGCGACCCGGGTGCTGGCCGGCCCGCGGGTCGCGGCCGAGCTGGCCGACGCGCTGGCCGAGCAGGCCCGCGGGCAGACCGTGGGCGGCCCGGACGTGAAGGACGCCGATTTCGGGCCGCTCAACAACGCCAGCCAGCTGGAGCGGGTCAGCGGGTTCATCGACCGGCTGCCGGCCAATGCCGAGGTGCGTACCGGCGGCAACCGGATCGGCGGCCAGGGCTACTTCTTCGAGCCCAGCGTGGTCACTGGCCTGCGCCAGGATGACGAGATCATCCAGCAGGAAGTGTTCGGCCCGGTCATCACCGTGCAGGAGTTCAGCGACGAGGGCGAGGCGCTGGCCTGGGCGAACGGCACCGAGTACGGGCTGGCCTCATCGGTGTGGACGACCGACCACGGCCGGGCCATGCGGATGGCCCGCGGGCTGGACTTCGGCTGTGTGTGGATCAACACGCACATCCCGCTGGTGGCCGAGATGCCGCACGGCGGGTTCAAGCACTCCGGCTACGGCAAGGACCTGTCCATGTACGGGTTCGAGGACTACACCCGCATCAAGCACGTGATGTCGTCCCTGGACTGACCGGCGCCGCCTGATGCGCCCGCCCTGGTCACCCGGGGCGGGCGCATCGGCGGTGACCGGCCCGCACATAGGATCGATTCGTGCTAACTGACGCCGAAGTACAGCGGATCCTGGTCATCGCCGCGCACCCCGATGACATCGATTTCAGCGCCGCGGGGACCATCGCGGGCTGGACCGACGCCGGGATCGAGGTCACCTACTGCCTGGTCACCGACGGCGACGCGGGTGGTTACGACGAATCCGTGCCGCGCAGCGAGATGGCCCCGCTGCGGCGTAAGGAACAGGCGGCCGCCGCCGCCTGCGTGGGCGTGCAGGATCTCCGGTTCCTCGGCTACCCGGACGGGCGGGTGGAGGCCAGCCTGGCCCTGCGCAAGGACCTGGCCCGGGTGATCCGGCAGGTCCGGCCGGACCGGGTGGCCTGCCCGTCGCCGGACCGCAATTACCAGCGGATCGGGGCCAGCCACCCGGACCACCGCGCGGTGGGCTCGGCCGCGCTGGACGCGGTGTACCCGGACGCCCGCAACCCGTTCGCGTTCCCGGAACTGCTCGCCGAGGAGGGGCTCGAGCCGTGGAAGGCGCGCGAGGTGTGGGTCTCGGCCGCGCCCGGGGCCGACCACTTCGTGGACGTGACCAGCACCTTTCACCGGAAAGTGGCGGCGCTGCGGGCCCACGAGAGCCAGACCGGGCACATGGACAACCTGGAGGACATGCTGCGCGGCTGGCTGACCTACAACGCCGAGCGGGCGGGCCTGCCAGCAGGCCGCCTGGCCGAGGTATTCCAGGTCCTCGACACCGGCTGAGCGCACATTGCGGGTAGATAGAGGCTGGTGCGGCATGTGCCGGCCGGCCTAGGTTGGGCTCCAGGAGCCACAGCCGTCTCCTGAGGAGGAGCTCGGATGACCAAGATCAATGTGAAGGTCGACGGCGTCAGCTACGTGGACGACGTCGAACCTCGCCTGCTGCTCGTGCATTATCTGCGCGACCGAATCGGCAAGACCGGCACCCCCGTCGGGTGCGATACCTCTAACTGCGGTGCGTGCACCGTCCATCTCGATGGGGTTTCGGTGAAAAGCTGCTCGGTGCTGGCGGTCCAGGCCGACGGCAGCGAGATCACCACCATCGAGGGCCTCTCGAACGGCGAGTGGCATCCACTGCAGCAGGCGTTCCACAGCGAGCACGCGCTGCAGTGCGGGTACTGCACCCCCGGCATGATCATGGCCGCGGCCGACCTGCTGCGGGAGAACCCGCGGCCCAGTGACCAGGAGATCCGGGACGGGCTGGAGGGCAACCTCTGCCGCTGCACCGGATACGAGAACATCGTCCGGGCCGTGCGGCGCGCGTCCGGAGCCGAGGTGAAAGCCCAATGACCACTGAAATGCAGGCACCTCCCGTCACCGAACTGGGCCGGGCCCGTCCCCGCAAGGAGGACGCCCGCCTGATCACCGGCAAGACCAACTGGACCGACAACTTCGTGCTGCCCGGCATGCTGCATGTCGCGTACGTGCGCAGCCCGTTCGCGCACGCCCGGATCACCCGGGTCGACGTCAGCGCGGCCCGGCAGCTGCCCGGCGTGTTCGCCGCGTTTTCCGGCGCCGATTTCGCCGATGAGCAGGGCAGCCTGCCGTGTGCCTGGCCGGTCACGCCGGACATCATCATCCCGGACCACCCGCCGATGGCCACCGAGGAGGTCCGCTACGTGGGCGAGGCGGTGGCTTGCGTGGTGGCCCGGGACCGGTACGCGGCCGCCGACGCGCTGGCCGCGGTGGACGTGGACTACGAACCGCTGCCGCCGGTGCTGGACATCCGGACCGCGCTAGACGCGTCCTCTCCCCGGGTGCACGAGGCTGGCAACAAGAGCTTCGAGTTCCTGCTGCAGAACGGGGACCTGGACGCGGCGTTCCGCGACGCGCCGGTGGTGATCGAGCGCACCTACCGGCAGCAGCGGCTGATCCCGAGCGCGATGGAGCCGCGCGCGGTGGTCGGCTGGAACGAGGGTGATGAGTACACGCTGTGGTCATCGACCCAGATCCCGCATGTGCTGCGGGTCATGCTGGCCCTGACCACCGGTATCCCGGAGCAGAACCTCCGGGTCATCGCGCCCGACGTAGGCGGCGGTTTCGGCTCCAAGCTCCAGGTCACGGCGGAGGAAGTGCTGGCTCTGCTGATCTCCCGCAAGGTAGGCCGGCCGGTCAAGTGGACCGAGTCGCGCAGCGAGGGCAACCTCACCGTGCACCACGGGCGGGACCAGTGGCAGCGGATCAAGGTGGCCGCCGACTCCGACGGCCGGGTCCGGGCCCTGGACGCCGACCTGCTGGCCGACATGGGCGCCTACCTGATGCTGGTCACCCCGGGGGTGCCGCTGCTCGGCGCGTTCATGTTCAACGGCATCTACAAGATGGACGCCTACTCGTTCAAGTGCACCGGCGTGTTCAGCACCAAGATGCCCACCGACGCCTACCGGGGCGCGGGGCGGCCGGAGGCCACCTTCGCCCTGGAGCGGATCATGGACGAGCTCGCGGCCGAGCTGAACATGGATCCGCTGGCCGTCCGCGAGCGGAACTGGATCAAGCACGAGGAGTTCCCGTACGACACGATCTCCGGGCTCACCTACGACAGCGGCAACTACGAGGCGGCCACCGCCCGGGCCCGGGCGCTGTTCAACTACGACGAGCTGCGCGCCGAGCAGCAGCGCCGCCGGGACAGCAACGACCCGGTGCAGCTGGGCCTCGGGACCTCCACCTACACCGAGATGTGCGGGCTCGCGCCGTCCCGGGTGCTCGGCTCGCTGGCCTATGGGGCGGGCGGCTGGGAGCACGCCTCGGTGCGCATGCTGCCGACCGGCAAGGTCGAGGTGGTGACCGGGTCGAGCGCCCACGGCCAGGGCCACGAGACGGCCTGGAGCCAGATCGTCGCGGACAAGCTCGGTATCCCGTTCGAGGACATCCGGGTGCTGCACGGCGACACCCAGGTGTCACCCAAGGGCATGGACACCTATGGGTCCCGGTCGCTGACCGTGGGCGGCATAGCGGTGAATGGCGCCTGTGAAAAGGTGATCACCAAGGCCAAGCGGATCAGCGCGCACCTGCTGGAAGCCAGCGAGGACGACATCGAGTTCGCCCATGGCCGGCTTCACGTCCGTGGGGACCCGGACAGCGGGCACAGCATCCAGGAGATCGCACTGGCTGCGTTCACCGCGCACGCGCTGCCGGACGGCGTGGAGCCCTCGCTCGACTCGGACGCCACCTACGACCCGGACAACTTCTCCTTCCCGCACGGCACCCACCTGTGCGCGACTGAGGTGGACACCGAGACCGGCATGGTCACCATCCGCAGCTACGTGGCCGTGGACGACGTGGGCAAGGTGGTGAACCCGCTCATCGTGGACGGCCAGGTGCACGGTGGCCTGGCCCAGGGCATCGCGCAGGCGCTGTACGAGGAGGCCATCTACGACGAGGAAGGCCAACTGACCACCACGACCATGGCCGACTACCTGCTGCCGTCGGCCGCGGACCTGCCGCACTTCACCACCGACCGGACCGAGACCCCGGCGACGACCAACCCGCTCGGCGTGAAGGGCGTGGGCGAGGCGGGCACGATCGCGTCCACCCCGGCCGTGGTCAACGCGATCGTGGACGCGCTCCGGCCGCTCGGCATCCAGGACATCACGATGCCGTGCACCCCGGAGCGGGTGTGGCGGGCCATCCAGGAAGCCAGGGACAGCGCTCCGGGCACCCCGGTGACCGGGGACGCCGCCACCCCGGCGCACGGCACCATCGCCCACGTGAGCGGGGGCGACGCCGCGCAGGCCCACGGCAGCGACGCTGCGACGGTAGACGGAGGTGCGCGATGATCCCGGCGGCATTCGAGTACACCCGCCCCGGCTCGGTCGATGAGGCGGTGCAGGCGCTGGCCAGCGGCGGCGAGGACGCCAAGGTCATCGCGGGCGGGCAGAGCCTGCTGCCGCTGCTGCGGCTCCGGCTCGCCTACCCCGAACTGCTGGTCGACCTGGGCGGGCTCAGCGAGCTGCGCGGGGTCCGGGACGAGGGCGGCCAGCTGTGGATCGGCGCGCTCACCACGCACGCCGAGGTGGTCCGCGACCCGCTGGTCCGCGAGCACTGCGGGCTGATCTCCGAGGCCACCGAGACGGTAGCCGATCCAGCCGTCCGGCACCGGGGCACGATCGGCGGCTCGCTGTCGCACGCCGACCCGGCCGGGGATCTGCCCGCCGTGGCGGTGGCGCTGGACGCCACGATGCTGGCCCGGGGCCCGGACGGGGTGCGGGAGATCCCCGCGGCCGGCTTCTTCGAGGACTACCTGACCACGTCGCTGCGCCCGGGCGAGATCCTCACCGGTATCCGAGTGCCCAAACTCGGGCCCGCATGGGGCTATCGTTATGAGAAGTTCCACCGGACGGCCCAGGCGTGGGCGATCGTGGGTGTGGCTGCCGTGGCCCGGCGTTCCAATGGGCAGGTGGCGGAAGCCCGGATCGGCCTCACCAACATGGGGCCCGTTCCGGTCCGGGCCCGGGCGGCGGAGGAGGCGGCCGCTGGGGCCGAGGCCGACCGCAGCGCCCTGCGGGCGGCCGCAGCTCATGCCGACGAGGAATCGCAGCCGCCAGCAGACCTGCATGGCGCGCCCGATTACCGGCGCCACTTGGCGCGGGTACTGACCGCCAGGGCGCTGGCGGCAGCGGCTGGAGTCTAACGACATGGATTTGGAGCACTCCTTCACCATCCCGGTCCCACCCGAGCAGGCCTGGCAGATCCTGCTCGACGTCGAGCAGGTGGCGCCCTGCATGCCCGGCGCCAGCGTCGACAAAGTGGATGGTGACGTCATCTCGGGCAAGGTGAAGGTCAAGGTCGGGCCGGTCTCGCTGACCTACGCGGGCTCGGCCCGGTTCACCGAGAAGGACGAGAAGACCCGGACCGTCGTCCTCGACGCCTCCGGCAAGGAGACCCGGGGCAGTGGCACCGCCGCCGCCAAGGTCACCTCCTCGCTGCAGGATGAGGGCGGCCAGACCCGGGTGGTAGTGCGCACCTCCATGACCGTGACCGGGCGCCCCGCACAGTTCGGGCGGGGCGTGATCGCCGAGGTGGGCGGCCGGATCATCGAGAAATTCGCCACCAATCTGGCGGGCCAGCTGGCCGGTGGCCAGCTGGCCCCGCCCGTGGCCGGCCCCAGCGGGAACGCCGGGACCAGCGGGGCCGCGGTCAGCGGCGCCGGGGGCGTGGCAGCAGCCGAGGGGAACGGGGGCGGCGCGGCCAGCGGTGCCCCCGCCCACGCGGCCCAGCAGCCGATCGAGGAGCTGAACCTCCCGGTCCGCTCGTACAACAGCCTCCGCCGGGAGGGCGTGCACACGGTCGGCGCGCTGACCGGGCGCACCGAGAGCGAACTGCTCGCCATCGACGGCCTCGGGCCGCAGTCGGTCAAGGAGATCCGGCAGCGGCTGGCGGACTGGGGGCTGACCCTCGGCACGCCCGCCGCGGGTGACACCGCGGCCAGCGCGCCCACTGCCGGGACGGCGGCCGCCCCGGGCACGAGCACCGCCACCGGGGCGGCAGCCGGCCCGGGCACGAGCACCGGCGCCAGCCGCACCAGCACGGCCAGCCGGGACACCGCGGGACTGGGGGCGGCCAGCCCGGGGGTCACGGCCGACGAAGGCCTGGCCGCCTCGAATGGCCTGCTGCCACCGCGTGACGTGCGGCCCCCGGACGAGGATGCCCTCGACCTGCTGAGCGTGGCTGGCCTGCCGGTGCTCAAGCGGGCACTGCCGGTCTTCGGGTTCGCCTTTCTCCTGGCGCTGGTGTTCGGCCTGCTGCGCCGTCGCCGCCGGGCCGCCCGGGGCTGACCGGAAACTGACCCGGCCGGCCCGGGTCAGGTCCCGGGGCCACGCACCCGGGCGGGCGCCGGAGGGGCCGCGGTGCGGCCCGGATGACCCGGCTGCGCAATTTGCTGAGCTGAGCTGAGGCCGCGCTGCGACCCGGCCACGGCGCGGCCTGCCCGCAGCTAGGGTGGGCGGGTGAGCGTGCCACCCTTCCGCACGGACCGGCCCCAGGCCGTCGAGCTGGACGCGGCCGACCCGCTGGCGGCCCTGCGCGGCCGCTTCCAGCGCAGCGACGCCACCCCCATCTACCTGGACGGTAACTCGCTGGGCATGCTGCCCAGAGCCACCGCGCAGCGCCTCGCCGAGGTGGTCAGCCAGGACTGGGGCGACGGGCTGGTCCGCTCCTGGGATTCCTGGATGGAGCTGCCGGAGCGGGCGGGCGACCTGGTCGGCCGGGAACTGCTCGGCGCGGCCCCGGGCCAGGTCGTGGTCAGCGACTCGACCACGGTCAACCTGTACAAGCTGGCCTGCGCCGCGCTGGACGCGCGGCCCGGGCGGCCGGTCCTGGTCACCGATGACGACAACTTCCCGACCGACCGGTACGTGCTGAACGGCATCGCCCGGCGGCACGGCGCCGAGCTGCGGATGATCCACACCGACCCGGACGAGGGGATCACCCCGGCCGACGTGGCCGCCGCGGTCGGCCCGGACACCGCTCTGGTCAGCCTGTCCCACGTGGCCTACCGCAGCGGCGCGCTGGCCGACATGGCCGGGATCAGCGCGATCGTGCACGACGCCGGGGCGCTGGTGCTCTGGGACCTGTGCCACTCCGCGGGCTCGGTCCCGGTCCGGCTGGACATCGACGGCGCCGACCTGGCCGTGGGCTGCACGTACAAGTACCTGAACGCGGGCCCCGGCGCGCCCGCCTTCCTGTACGTGCGCCGCGACCTCCAGGAACGGCTGCGGCAGCCGATCCAGGGGTGGTTCAGCCAGCGGGACCAGTTCGCGATGGGCCCCAGTTACGATCCGGTGCCCGGCATCACCAGGTTCACCACCGGCACGCCGAACATCCTCGGCACGGTCGCGGTCGAGGAAGGCGCGCGGCTGCTCGGCGAGGCGGGCATCGACGCGCTGCGGGCCAAGGGGATCCTGCTGACCAGCTACCTCATCGCGCTGGCCGACGCGTGGCTGGAGCCGCTCGGCGCCACGCTGGCCTCACCCCGCGACCCGGCCCGGCGCGGGTCGCACGTGTGCCTGCGCCACCCGGAGGCGTGGCGGATCAGCCAGGCGCTGATCCGGGCGGGCGTGGTCGGCGACTACCGGGCCCCGGGCCGGCTGCGGCTCGGCCCGGCCCCGATCACCACCCGGTTCACCGACGTGTGGGACGCCATGGACATCACCCGGCGGATCATCGAGGACAAGAGCTACACCGACTTCCCGGACGAGCCCGCCCAGGTCACCTGAGCCCCGCGGGCTCATGGCGCCCGCCACCGGCGCCGGGGCGCACCGGCTGGGCGGGTGGCAGCCGGGGGCGGTTGCGTTAAGAAAAGGAAGGGGTCTGGCCCGGCCGGAGCGGGCCGGTCATTCCCATTCGATGGTGCCGGGCGGCTTGCTGGTGATGTCCAGCACCACCCGGTTGATCTCCGGGACCTCGTTGGTGATCCGGGTGGAGATCCTGGCCAGCAGGTCGCCGGGCAGCCGGGCCCAGTCCGCGGTCATCGCGTCCTCGCTGGTCACCGGGCGGAGCACGACCGGGTAGCCGTAGCTGCGGCCGTCGCCCTGCACGCCGACCGAGCGGACGTCGGCCAGCAGCACCACCGGGCACTGCCAGATGTCGCGGTCCAGCCCGGCCGCGGTCAGCTCGGCGCGGACGATCGCGTCCGCCGCCGACACGATGCGCAGCCGCTCGGCGGTGACCTCACCGACGATCCGGATGGCCAGGCCGGGGCCGGGGAACGGCTGCCGCCAGACGATGTCCGCGGGCAGCCCGAGCGCCTGGCCAGCCCGCCGGACCTCGTCCTTGAACAGCGCCCGCAGCGGCTCGACCAGCTGGAACTCCAGGTCGCCGGGCAGCCCGCCGACGTTGTGATGCGACTTGATGCTGGCCGCGCCGGTGCCGCCGCCGGACTCCACGACGTCCGGGTACAGCGTGCCCTGGACCAGGAAGCCCACCGACCCGCCGTGCCGGCCGGCGTCGGCGGCGATGTCCCGGGCGGCCCGCTCGAAGGCCCGGATGAACTCCCGGCCGATGATCTTGCGCTTCTCTTCCGGGTCGGTCACCCCGGCCAGCGCGGCGACGAACGTCCCGGCCGCGTCCACCACCTTGAGATCCACCCCGGTAGCGGCCACGAAGTCCTTCTCGACCTGCTCCGCCTCGCCCCGGCGCAGCAGCCCGTGATCGACGAACACACAGGTCAGCCTGGAGCCGATGGCCCGCTGCACGATGGCCGCGGCCACCGCCGAGTCCACCCCGCCGGACAGCCCGCAGATCGCCTCCCCGTCGCCGACCTGGGCGCGGATCCGGGCGGTCTGCTCGTCGATGATGCTGCCCATGGTCCAGGTGGCCCGGCAGCCGGCCAGTTCCAGGAACCGGCGGAGCACCGCCAGGCCGTGCTCGGTGTGCATCACCTCGGGGTGGAACTGCACCCCGTACAGCTGGCGGCTGGTGTCCTCCATCGCGGCCACCGGGGTGGCCGCGGTGCCCGCGGTCACCGTGAACCCGGGCGGCGCGCCGGTGGCCGTGTCCCCGTGGGACATCCATACCTGCTGGTAGTCAGGCAGCCCGCCGAGCAGGGCCCCGCCGAGCAGCGGCTCGTGCGGCAGTGGTTCGGCCGTCCACGGCTCGTCTGGCAGCGGGCCGCCGGGCTGGGCCCGTTCGGCCTCGACCACACTGCGGGTCTCCGGGGCGCTGGTCGGGGCCAGGATCAGCCGGGTGGCGCCGTACTCGCCGGCCCCGGTGTGGCTGACCACGCCGCCGAGCGCGGTCACCATCAGCTGGAAGCCGTAGCAGATGCCGAGCACCGGGACGCCCGCGCTGAGCAGGCCCGGCTGGCCGGGCCCGGCCGGCGGCAGCGGCGGGGCCCCGGCCGCGTACACCGAGGCCGGGCCGCCGGACAGGATGATCGCCTTCGGCTGGCGGGCCAGCATCTCCGCGGCCGGCATGGTGCTCGGCACGATCTCGGAGTACACCTGGCACTCGCGGACCCGGCGCGCGATCAGCTGCGCGTACTGGGCCCCGAAGTCGACGACCAGGACAGTGTCGAAGTCGTTGCTGGCCTGCACGCCGCCCCTTCCCGTGAAAAGCGTCAGTCTACTGGCCGGGCCGCGGCGTCCGGCCGGTCGGCGGCGGGTGCCGCCGCCCCGTCCGCACGGCCGGCGCCGCCGGAGGCCGGCTGGCGGGCCGGCGGCACGGCCCCGCCTGCGGCCCGGCGGACGGCCCCGCTGGCGGCTCAGCGGGCCGGTCGGCGGGCTGCTCGGCCGGGTCGACCCGGACCCGGGCGATGCGCCGGCCGTCCATCTCCAGCACGGTCAGCACGTGCCCGGCCACCTCGACCTTCTCGTGGTCGGTGGGCAGCTGGCCGAGCGTGGCCAGCATGTACCCGGCCACCGTCTCGTACGGCCCCTCGGGCAGCTCGATCCCGGTCTGCTCGGCGAACTCGTCCAGGTTGAGCAGGCCGTCCACCTCGATGGCCCCGCCGCGCAGCTGCCTGGGCTGGCCCTCGTCCACGTCGTACTCGTCCTGGATGTCGCCGACCAGCTCCTCGACCAGGTCCTCGAGGGTGACGATGCCCGCCGTGCCGCCGTACTCGTCCATCACGATGGCCAGATGCGCCCGGTCGCGGCGCATCTCGGACAGCGCGGACAGCACGGTCTTGCTGATCGGCAGCAGCTTGGGCGGCCGGCTTATCTCCCCCACGGTCAGCTGGCTGGTCCGCACGTCCGGGTCGAGCAGGTCACGGACGTGGATGAAGCCGATCACGTCGTCGTAGGACTCCTGGTAGACCGGGAACCGCGAGTACGGCTCCTTGGCCACCACCGCGGCGGCCTCGCCCAGCGTCATGCTGGCGGCCAGGAACTCCACCTCGGTCCGGGGCACCAGCACCTCGCGGAGCTGGCGTTTCCCGGCGTCGAACACCTCACCCACGATCTGCCGCTCGTCCGCGCTGAGCGCCTGGGCGCCGGCCACCAGGTCGTGCAGTTCCTCCTCGGTCATCACCCCGCGGTTGACCCGCGGGTCACCGCCGAGCAGCCGGACGACCAGGTTGGTGGACCAGGACAGCGCCCAGACCAGCGGCCGGGCCAGTTTCGAGATCCGGTCCAGGCTGGGCGCGACGATCAGCGACACCTGCTCGGTCCGCTGCAGCGCCAGCCGCTTGGGCGCCAGCTCGCCGAGCACCAGGGTGAAGTAGGAGATGATCACGGTGACCACGATCAGCGACACCGCGGACGCCACCCCGGACGCCACGTTGTGCTCGATCAGGGCCGTCTTCAGGTGCCCGGACAGCGTCGCCTCACCGAACGCACCGGACAGCAGGGTGGCCAGCGTCACCCCGACCTGGACCGCGGACAGGAACCGGTTCGGGTCCTGGGCCAGCTTGGCCGCGCGCTGGCCGCGCTTGCCCTGCTGGGCCAGCGCCCGGATCTGGCCCTCCCGCAGCGATACCAGGGCCATTTCCGCGCCCGCGAACACCCCGTTGACGAGCACGATGAGCAGGACGACGACAATGTCCCAGCCGACCTGGTTCACGTCCTGATCCCTGACCTCCGCGAGACACCGCCGGCGGTCCGGCGCCCCGTATCCCGCGGTATCCGGGACCAGGCCGTGACTCGCCCGCACGGCAGATGTCCGCACAGTCTAAGCAGTCCGTCTTGACCTTGGGCGGACTACCCGGTCAGTGGTCCTTGACCTCCCGCCGGGGGGCGGGCCCGGGGGTGGCCGGGACCGCCGGCCGGGCGGCCCGTCCGCCGGTCACCTGGGATTACCCCGGGGGGCTGGCGGGAACCGCGGCCGGGCCAGATAGCGTATGGGTCCCGTGAGCCCGCAGGTTTGGAAGAGCACCGGGAAACTCGCCGACGGGCGGGACATCATCTACTTCGACGAGGCACCTGACCTGGGCCGGGCGGCGGTGCCAGACACCAGGCCGCTGCCCCCGCAGCCGGGCCCGGGCGCGGACCCGGACGCCGGGCTGCGCTGGGACGCGCTGCGCGGGGAGTGGGTGGTGATCGCCGCGCAGCGCCAGGACCGCACGTTCCTGCCGCCCCCCGGCGAGTGCCCGCTGGACCCCTCCCGCCCCGGCCGGCCGACCGAGATCCCGGCTCCCGGCTACGACGTGGTCGTGTTCGAGAACCGGTTCCCCTCGCTGCGCGGGGCGGGGCACTGGCCGCCAGGCGCCGATACCGCCGCTCAGTTCCGCCAGTTTTCCCGAACGGCCCGTTCCCCCCACTGACCACGGGCAGACCGGCGGGGTCCCGGGGCGGCCGCCGTTCGGCCGGTGTGAGGTGGTCTGCTTCACCGCCGACCACGACGCCTCGTTCGCCAGCCTGACCCCGCGGCGGGCCCGGACCGTGGTCGAGGCGTGGGCCGACCGGACCGCCGAACTCGGCGCCCTGGACGGCATCGCCCAGGTGTACTGCTTCGAGAACCGCGGCGAGGAGATCGGCGTCACGCTGCATCACCCGCACGGCCAGATCTACGGGTTCCCGTTCATCACCCCGCGGACCGCCACCATGCTGGGGCAGGCCGCCGGGTACGCCGAGCGGACCGGCCGCAACCTGTTCGACGACCTGCTCGCCGGGGAGATCGCCGAGGGCACCCGGGTGGTGACCAGCAACCAGCACTGGACCGCGTTCGTGCCCGCCGCGGCCCGGTGGCCGTTCGAGGTGCTGCTGTTCCCGGCCCGGCGGGTGCCCGACATCCCGGCGCTGAGTGACGGCGAGCGGGCCGCGTTCTGCGATATATATCTCGATGTGCTGCGCAGGCTCGACGCGCTGTTCGGCCGGCCACTGCCGTACATCGCGGCCTGGCACCAGGCGCCCGCGGAGGTGGCCGGCGGGCGCAGCGAGTTCGGCCTGCACCTCCAGGTGCTGACCGTGCGGCGGGCGCCGGGCAAGCTGAAATACCTGGCCGGAACGGAGTCGGGCATGGGAGTCTGGATCAATGACATCCTGCCCGAGGAGGCGGCGCTGAGGCTCCGGGAGGCCGGATGAGGCTGCTGGTCACCGGCGGCGCCGGGTACATCGGCAGTGTGGTCACCGCGCTGCTGGTCGCGGCCGGGCACGAGGTGACGGTGCTGGACGACCTGTCCACCGGGCACGCTGACGCGGTGCCCGCCGGCGCCACCTTCGTGGCGGGCCGGGTCCAGGCGGACGCCGCCGCGGTGCTGGCCGGCGGGGTGGACGCGGTGCTGCACTTCGCGGCCCGGTCGCTGGTCGGCGAGTCCATGGCCAACCCCACGCTGTACTGGGAGAACAACCTGGGCGGGACGCTGGACCTGCTGGACGCGATGCGGGTGGCGGGGACACGGCGGATCGTGTTCTCCTCCACCGCCGCGGTGTACGGGGAACCCGAGCGGGTGCCGATCGAGGAGACCGACCCGACCCGGCCGACCAGCCCGTACGGCGGGTCCAAGGTGGCGGTGGACACCGCGCTGGCCGAGTTCGCCCGGCGGCATGACTTCGCCCCGGTCAGCCTGCGCTACTTCAACGTGGCCGGCGCGCATCCGCAGCCGGGTCACGGGGGCGGTGGCTGGCTGGGCGAGCGGCACCGCCCGGAGACCCACCTGATCCCCAACGTGCTGTCGGTGGCCGCGGCCATCGCCGCGGGGCGCGGTGGCGAGGTGCCGCTGTTCGGCGACGACTACCCGACCCCGGACGGCACCTGCGTCCGGGACTACATCCACGTGACCGACCTGGCGCACGCGCACCTGGCCGCGCTGGACGCCTGCCAGCCCGGCCAGCCCAGGGTCTACAACCTGGGCAGCGAGTCCGGCTCGTCCAACCTGGAGGTGCTGGACATGTGCCGGGCGGTGACCGGGCTGGACATCCCGGTGCGGATCGAGCCGCGGCGGCCCGGCGACCCGGCCGTGCTGGTCGCCTCGTCGGCGCGGATCCGGGCCGACCTGGGCTGGCGCCCGGACCGGGACCTGCGGGCCATGGTCGCGGACGCGTGGGCCTTCACCCAGTCGCTGGCCCTGCCGTCCCGATGACCCGGCTGTCCCCGATGGCGGCCAGCGCCGGGCCGGTGGCGCAGTGGTTCGGCGAGCAGTTCGGCGCCGAACCGGACGGGGTCTGGCGGGCCCCGGGCCGGGCCAACCTGATCGGCGAGCATACCGACTACAACGACGGGTTCGTGCTCCCGTTCGCGCTGGACAAGGGCACGGTGGCGGCGGCCGCGCCAGGCCCGGCGGGCCTGCTCGAAGTGTGCTCGCGGCAGGCCGGCCCGGAGGTGGTGGCGATCCGGCTGGATGGGCTCAGCCCGGGCGCGGTCACCGGCTGGGCCGCCTACCCGGCCGGGGTCGCCTGGGCGCTGGGCCAGGCGGGCTGCCCGGTCGCCGGGGCCCGGCTGGCCATCGACTCGGACGTGCCGCAGGGCGCCGGGCTGTCCTCCTCGGCCGCGCTGGACTGCGCGGTCGCGCTCGCGCTGACCGACCTGGCGCGCCGGGCGGTGCCGCGGCCCGAACTGGCCGCGATCGCCCGCCGCGCGGAAAACGACTTCGTGGGCGTGCCGACCGGGATCATGGACCAGTCGGCCGCGCTGCTCTGCCAGGCCGGCCACGCCCTGCTGCTGGACTGCCGCAGCGGCGAGTCGGACAACGTGCCGCTCGACCCGGCCGCGCACCGGCTCGCCCTGCTGATCATCGACACCCGGGCGCGGCACGAGCTGACCGACAGCGGCTACCGGGACCGGTTTGCCGAATGCGCCGCGGCCGCCCGCGAACTGGGCGTGCGCTCGCTGCGCGAGGTGGCCGGGGTGACCGGGCTGGCCGGGCTGGCCGACCCGGTGCTGCTGCGCCGGGCCCGGCACGTGGTCACCGAGAACCAGCGGGTGCTGGCCGCCGCCGGCCTGCTGCGCCGCGGGAACGTGGCTGATGTGGGGCCGCTGCTGACCGAGTCGCACGTCTCGCTGCGCGACGATTTCGAGGTGTCCTGGCCCGAGGCGGACGTGGCCGTGGCGGCGGCCACCGAGGCCGGCGCGCTCGGCGCGCGGATGATGGGCGGCGGGTTCGGCGGCTCGGTCATCGCCCTGGTGCCGGCCGCGCTGGTGCCGGCCGAGCCGGACCCGGCCGACCCGGCGGCGGCCGCGTCCGCCGCGGTCCGCGGCGCGGTGCGCCGCGCGTTCGCCCGCCAGGGCTGGCCCGCCCCCGGTTTCCTGCACGCCCCGCCGTCGCCCAGCGCGCAGCGGCTGCGATGAGCCGGCCGCTGCCGGGTCACCAGCCGCCCGCCATCGCCCCGCCCCTGCGGGCCGATGCCCCACCCTGCCAGGGAGGTCATGATGCCCGCATCAGTCCAGGATGACGCGGCGGCCATCGCCGGGGAACTCACCGAGCTGCGCCGCCAGCTGCACCGGGAGCCAGAGGTCGGCCTGGACCTGCCCCGGACCCAGCAGAAGGTGCTGGCCGCGCTGGATGGGCTGCCGCTGGAGGTCAGCGTGGGCCAGGCCCTCAGCTCGGTCACCGCGGTGCTGCGCGGCGACCCGGGCGGCCCGGCCGTGCTGCTGCGCGGGGACATGGACGCGCTGCCGGTCACCGAGCGCACCGGGCTGGACTACGCCTCGGCGATCCCCGGGGTCATGCACGCCTGCGGGCATGACCTGCACACCGCGATGCTGGTCGGCGCGGCCCGGATTCTCGCCGCCCGGCAGGCCGGCCTGCCCGGGAACGTGATCTTCATGTTCCAGCCGGGCGAGGAGGGCCGCCACGGCGCCCGGTACATGATCTCCGAAGGGGTGCTGGACGCGGCGGGCGGCCGCCCGGCGGCGGCGTACGCCCTGCACGTGACCTCGGCCCAGAATGGCCTGGGGACGTTCGCCACCCGGCCCGGCCCGATGATGGCCGCCGCCGACATCCTCGAGGTGACCGTGCGGGGCGCGGGCGGGCACGCGTCAGTGCCGCACCTGTGCGCGGACCCGATCCCGGCCGCCTGCGCCATGGTCACCGCCCTGCAGACGATGGTGACCAGGACCTTCGACGTGTTCGACCCGGTCGTGATCACCGTGGGCAGCTTCCACGCGGGCACCACCGACAACGTCATCCCGGACGAGGCCCGCTTCCTGGCCACCGTGCGCTCGTTCTCCCCCGGGGCCCGGGACCGGGTGCGGGCGGCCAGCCTGCGGCTGGTGGCTGACCTGGCCGCCGCGCACGGCCTGTCGGCCGACGCGAAGTACCACGACGGCTACCCGGTGACGATGAACGACGCGGCCGAGGCCGAGTTCGCCGGGCAGGCCGTGGCCGACCTGTTCGGCCCCGGCCGGCTGGCCACCCAGGCCAACCCGCTGGCCGGGGCGGAGGACTTCTCCTACGTGCTCGGCGAGGTGCCCGGGGCGTTCCTGATGCTGGGCGCCTGCCCGCCCGGCGCCGACCCGGCCACCGCGCCGTTCAACCACGCCGCCGACGCCGTGTTCGACGACTCGGTGCTCCCCGACGGCGCCGCGCTGCTGGCCGAACTGGCCCTCCGCCGCCTGGCCGAACCCCAGGAGCCCCGCTAGTCACTCACCCCAGCGTCCCCCCGCAGCCTCCCCACCCTCCCGGCCTCCCCCATCGTCCCGCCTCCATCCCCGTCCCCGCTCCTCCCCGCACCCGCTCCTCTCCGTGATCATGACTTAGGGGCTAAAAGATTCGACCCTAAGTCATGATCACGATGCTGGGCGGGCGGTTGGGGTGCCGGGTGGGCGGTGGGGTGCTGCGGGGGTGGGGGGTGCGGGTCAGAGGCTGGCGACGTCGGCTTGCTTGGCCCGGACCGCCTCGGCGGCCTCGCGGAGCGCGGCGAGTTCGGGCTCGGTCAGGTCGCGCTGGACCACCCGGCGCACCCCGGCCGCGCCGATCTCGGCCTCCACGCCCAGGTAGACCCCGGAGATGCCGTACTCGCCGTTGACCCAGGCGCAGACCGGCATGACCTGTCCGGCGTCCTCGGCGACCGCGCGGGCCATCCGGGCCGCCGCGGCCGACGGCGCGTAGTACGCCGACCCGGTCTTCAGCAGGCCGACGATCTCACCGCCCCCGTTGCGGGTCCGCTGCACCAGCGCGTCGATGTCCTCCGGGCTGAGCAGGCTGGCCAGGGGCTGGCCGTGCACCGTGCAGGCGGAGGGCACCGGGACCATGGTGTCCCCGTGCGAGCCCAGGGTCAGCGTGTGCACCGCGCCCACGGGCACACCGAGCTTGTCCGCGACGAAGTAGCTGAACCGGGCCGTGTCCAGCATGCCGGCCTGGCCGAGCACCCGGCTGGACGGGAAGCCGGTGACCTTGGCGGCCAGCGCGGTCATCTCGTCCAGCGGGTTGGACACCACGATCACCACCGCGTCCGGTGCGTGCTTGACCACGTTCTCCGCCACGCTCCGGACGATCTTGGCGTTGACCCCGATCAGGTCCATCCGGCTCATCCCGGGCTTGCGGGGCAGGCCCGCCGTGATGATCACGATGGACGATCCGGCCATGGCCTCGTAGCCCTCGCCGGCCGTCCCGGTGGTCTGCCCGGTGACCCGGGTCTCGAAGCCCTCGATCGGCCGGGACTGGTTCATGTCCAGGGCCAGCCCTTCCGGCTTGCCCTCGATGATGTCGGTCAGCACGACCTCGTCGAAGATGTCGTACTCGGCGAGCCGCTGCGCGGTGGTCGAGCCGTAGAACCCGGCCCCGACGACGGTCACCTTGCCACTGCGGGTCATTTGCTGCGATCTCCCTTCCGGCCTACGAGGTTCAGCGGGACATTGCCACGGCGAGGTTCTCGCTCAGTACCTTCAGGAACTCTTCGGTGGTCAGGAACGGCGTGTCTGCCCCCACGAGCAGCGCCAGGTCCTTGGTCATCTGGCCGCTTTCCACGGTCTGCACGCAGACCCGTTCCAGCGTCTCAGCGAACTGGGTCACCTCGGGGGTGCCGTCCAGTTTCCCACGGTGGGCCAGGCCACGCGTCCAGGCGAAGATGGACGCGATGGGGTTGGTCGAGGTCGCCTTGCCCTGCTGGTGCTGGCGGTAATGGCGGGTGACGGTGCCGTGCGCGGCCTCCGCCTCCACGGTCTTCCCGTCCGGCGTCATCAGCACGCTGGTCATCAGGCCGAGCGAGCCGAACCCCTGGGCGACGATGTCGGACTCGACGTCGCCGTCGTAGTTCTTGCACGCCCACACGATGCCGCCGTCACCCTTGATCACCTGGGCGACCATGTCGTCGATGAGCCGGTGCTCGTAGGTGATCCCGGCCGCCTCGAACTCGGCCTTGAACTCGGCCTCGAAGATCTCTTCGAACAGGTCCTTGAACCGGCCGTCGTAGGCCTTGAGGATCGTGTTCTTGGTGGACAGGTACAGCGGGTAACCGCGGTCCAGCGCGTACCGCATGGTGGCCCGGGCGAAGTCACGGATCGAGTCGTCGAAGTTGTACATGCCCATCGCGACGCCGCCCCCGGTGAACGCGGCGACCTGGAGGTCGATCGCGTCCGCGCCCGCGGCGTCGGGCTGGTAGGTGATGCGCACCTGGCCCGGCCCGGGGACAACGAAGTCGGTGGCCCGGTACTGGTCGCCGTGCGCGTGCCGGCCGATGATGATCGGCTTGGTCCAGCCCGGCACGAACCGCGGCACGCTGGCCATGACGATGGGCTCGCGGAACACCACGCCGCCGAGGATGTTGCGGATGGTCCCGTTCGGCGACCGCCACATCTTCTTCAGCCCGAACTCGGTGACCCGGGCCTCGTCCGGGGTGATCGTGGCGCACTTGACCCCGACGCCGTAGCGCTTGATGGCGTTCGCCGCGTCCACCGTCACCTGGTCGTCGGTCTCGTCGCGGTGCTGGACGGACAGGTCGAAGTACTTGAGGTCGATATCCAGGTAGGGCAGGATCAGCTGGTCCTTGATGAAGTGCCAGATGATCCGCGTCATCTCGTCGCCGTCGATCTCGACGACGGGATTCGTTACCTTGATCTTGGGCATGCCGCCGGTTTCCTTCCGTACCGCGCTGTGCTCGCGCCCGGCGGGCTGTTGTCCCGCCCGGGCCTGGTTACGACGGGGTCGGCAGCACGAGGCCGGCGACCAGCAGGCCGACGGCCAGGATGGCCAGCGCCGTCACGTCGATGTAGCGCCGCCTGCTGGCGAGCATGCCCGCCCGCCGCCTCGGCAGCGTAAGCCGGGCCACGACAGCGACAAAGAGCGCACCCGCCACTGTAAACGTACCCGCCCGGACCTGCTGCTGGCCCTGGGAGATCCAGGCCAGCCCGGCCGCCACCCCGGCCAGCACGACGGCGTAGGGCAGCTGGGCGGTCCAGCCGCGGCCGGCGGCCGCGGACCGCCGGCCGCGGCTGGCCCGCGCCCGGCCCGCCCGGGTCCCGGCCACCCTGGGCCGGGTCCCGGCCACCCCGGACCGGGCCGGCGGGCCGGTACCGGGGTCTGTCACCGCTCGCTCAACGGCTGCCAGGTGAGATCCCGCTCACCGAGATACTCACTCTCCGGCCGGATGAGGCGGTTGTCCGCGTGCTGCTCCATGATGTGCGCGGTCCACCCGGCCATCCGGCTGACCGAGAAGACCGGGGTGAACAGGTCGGTGGGGATGCCGAGGTAGTGGTACACGGTGGCAGCGTAGAAGTCCACGTTGGGATAGAGGCCCTTCTCCGCGAACACGGTCTCCTCCATCTGCCGGGACATCCGGTAATACGTGTCGTCGCCGGAGGCGGCGGCCAGTTCCGCGGACATCTGGCGCAGGTGGGTGGCCCGGGGATCCTCGGTCTTGTAGACCCGGTGCCCGAAACCCATGATCTTCTGGCCGGCGCCGAGCCGGCCGCGGACCACCGAGGCCACCTCGGCCACCGGGTCCGCGCCGGCCGCCGCGCGGATCGCCTCCAGGCCGCGCATGACCTGCTCGTTGGCCCCGCCGTGCAGCGGGCCCTTGAGCGTGCCGAGCGCGGCGACCACGGCCGAGTGCATGTCCGACAGCGTGGCCGCGCACACCCGCGCGGCGAACGTGGAGGCGTTCATCGTGTGGTCCGCGTGCAGCACCAGGCACGTGTCCAGCATCTCAGCATCCCGCTCGGGCGGTGCGCTGCCGCGCAGCTGGAGCAGGAAATTGGCGGCCAGGCTGAGTCCCGGGCCGGGCGGCGGGCACTCACGGCCCTGCCGCGCGGCGTGATAGGCCGCGACCAGGACGGGCTGCTGCGCGGTCAGCCGGGCGGCCTTGGCGGCGTTGGCCGCCGCCTCGTTGGAGTCCTTGTCCGGGTCGTCCGCGCTGGCCAGCGAGACCAGGCTGCGCAGCGCTTCCATCGGGCCCTGCGCGGCGGCGACCTCGGCCAGGCTGGAGCTGACCAGCTTGCCCAGGGCCTGGCCGGCGGCCAGCTCGGCCCGGTAGCTGTCCAGTTCAGCCGGGGCCGGCGCGGCCCCGCGCTCCAGCAGGTAGGCGATCTCCTCGAATGTCGCCACGCCCGCCAGCTGGTGAATGTCGTAGCCGCGGTAGAAGAGCCGGCCCGCCTGGCCGTCGATGTCGCTCAGCGCGGTAGACGCGGCGACGACGTCTGCCAGGCCCTTGGACGGCTTGTCGGCCATTTCGTCTTCCTCCTGATGGCTCGTCGGCAGTGTACTTCCGGGACCGGCTGGCCTGGCCCGCCGGCCGGCTCATCATCGGTTCCGTCAGGCCCTCCGGTTCGAACCGGCTACGTAAAACGGGGTACCTAAAACGGGGTACGAGAGGGCCGGGGGAGGGTAACTGCTGGGGGAGAGATGTGTTACTGCTCGGGCGAGCGGGAGGAACGGAAGTGGACGGGCCGTATCTGCGCATCGAGGACAGCGGAGAGGTGATCCCGCTGGCGGAGGCCGTGACGACGATCGGGCGCGGTAGTGGGGTGGACATCCACCTGAGCGATCCGAGTGTCTCCCGGCTGCACGCCGAGATCGTCCGCCGCGGGCCCTACGCGTACGTGACCGATCTGGGGTTATCGCGTAACGGCACCCGGGTCAACGGGCGCCTGGTGGCGCGCCGGGTGCTGGAAGACGGGGACGTGCTTACCTTCGGGAACGCCAGGTGCCGGGTCGGCGGGATCCCGGGCGAGGACCTGAGCGCCGAGGTTGAGCTGCGCCGCTCGCCCAGCCCCGAATTGACCCGGCGCGAGCTGGACGTGCTGACCTCACTGTGCCGCCCGGCCCTGTCCGACGAGGCCTTTGTCGCGCCCGCCACCGCCCGGGAGATCGCCGCCGACCTGGTGGTGACCGAGGCGGCGGTGAAGCAGCACCTGCTCCGGCTGTACCAGAAGTTCCGCATTCCCGAGGGCACCAACCGCCGGGTCAGGCTGGCCAACGAGGTGGTGTCACTGGGCCTGGTCCGGCCGCTGCCGCCAGCAGGCCGGGACAAGCTGCCGCCGCCGCCATCGCGGCCCACCCCAGGCAGGCCCCCGGGCCCTCCGGTCCCCGCCGGAGCAGGGCGCGGCCCGGCGGACGGGAACCTGCCTGAGCGGCGCGCCAGCTGACCACGCCGTTTCCGGTCCCGGCTACAGGTGCAGCCGGGACAGCTGGCCATGCAACTGCCCGAACACCCCCGGCAGGCTGGGCAGGTGCAGCAGCGACCCGGTCGGCGCGGCGAGCGGCCAGAACGCGGCCGCGGACGTGATCGCCGCGGCAACCGCGGCCAGGGCCAGCGCGCCCATGGCCAGCAGCGCGACGGCCTGGACCCCGGAACTGCGGATCACGGTGGAAAACATCCGGCTGAGCTGCTGGCGTGACTTGCCTGAGCCAGGGCCGTAACCGTAGAACGCGACCAGCGCGCCGGCCGCCACCGACAGCGCGCGGGCCAGCGTGCCGGTGGGCACCAGGACGAAGGCCGCACCGCCCGCCACCACGGCCGCGGTGATCGCGAGCGGGGCCAGCAGGGCAGTGGTCAGCAGTGCCCGGACGACGTAGAACGGGAACGCGGCCGCGGTCACGAACGGGCTGCGCTGATCCGCGCCGCTGTGCGCCAGGTCACCGGCGCGCAGCAGGGCCAGCGCGGCCAGCGCCAGCACGGTGCCCGCCACCGGCAGGACGACCGCGAGGCTCACCGCGATCACGATCGCGGCCAGGACCAGGAGCGGCTGGCGCTGTGAGGCCGCGGCCGCCCCGTTCGCGGCCCGGTCCGCGGTACCGGGCCGGCCACGCGCAGCGGGCGGCCCGCCGCGGCCAGCGAACCTGTCCTGGCCCGGGGCGGCCACGCCTGGGTAACCGCCGCCCGCCGGGACCGCGGGCGGGTAGCTGACCGGGGGCAGCACATCCGCGAAATCCTCGGCCCGGATCTGGCCGGCCGACAGCGGCTGGGTGCCCGGCCGGGCGGGGGCGCGGGCCACCACGCCGGGCGGGTAGGCGGCGGCCTGGCCCGCCCCCATCGTGCTGCCCGGCCCGGCCAGCGGCCCGCCCGCGAACGCATCCGCGGTCGGATAACGGGGCGGCTCGTCGGCCCGGGTACCGGCGCCGTTCATCGCCGCCGCCCACGGGCGGCCGGCGGGCACCGGCCCGGCCGGCCCGGCCTGCGGGTCCAGGGCGGCGGCCTGGGTGATCAGCTGGCTGGCGGCCGGGCGGCTGGCCGGGTCCCGGCGCAGCGCGGCGGCCAGCAGGTCGGCCATGGGCCGGGCCACCCCGGCCAGGTCCGGCTGCCCGTTGATGATCCGGTAGAAGATGGTCTCGTAGGACCCGGTGCCGAACGGCGGCCGGCCGGTCGCCGCGAAGGCCACCGTCGCCCCCCAGGCATGCACGTCCGAGAACGACGTGCTGTTGTGGCCCTCGATGACCTCCGGGGACAGGTAACCCGGCGTGCCCATGAACATGCCGGTCATCGTCAGCCGGGTGGAATCCAGCGCCTGGGCGATCCCGAAGTCGATCACCACCGGGTCACCGTTGACCAGCATCACGTTGCCCGGCTTCAGGTCCCGGTGCACGACCCCGGCCGCGTGGATCGCGGTCAGCGCCTCGGCCAGCCCGGAGGCCAGCCGGATCAGCCGGGCCCCGCCCAGCGGGCCCTCCTCGGTGACCATCTCGTCCAGGGTGCGGCCCGGCACGTACTGGGTCACGATGTACGGCACGGCGCCGGTCACATCGGTGTCGATCACCTCGGCCACGAACGGGCTGCGCACCCGGCGCATGGTCTCCACCTCGCGGGCCAGCCGCCGCCGCGCGTTCGGGTCCCCGGCCACCGCCGGGCGCAGGATCTTGATCGCCACCGACCGCTGCTCCGGGTCACGGGCCAGGTAGACAACACCCATCCCGCCCTCACCGATGCGGTCGAGCAATCGGTAGGGTCCGAGCCGGTCTGGCGCGTGGTCACCTGATGTCATCGTTCCCCCAGCCTACGAACTACCCTCGCACCACCCCGCCAAGACGGGACAGAACGCAGGTAGCAAACGTCGCGGGGCGCTGCTAACCGGGCCAGCAACCCCGGCCGCCTAGCTCCCGGTGACCAGCTTGCGCAGCGCCTCGGCGGCCTGGGCGTTCTGCTCGGCGTAGCCGACCAGGGTCCGGGCCAGTTCGGCCGCCCACTCCTGCACCGGCACGGGCTGCCGGGACAGCACCACGCCGCGCACCTCGCGGCAGATCTCCGCGGCTGGCTCCCCGTTCCGCACCGCCAGCGACATGACCCGCTCCCCTAGCCGCACGGTAATCCCGGACACCGTGCCCGGCCGGCCTCGCATCCGGTCAGACACGGACCTATCCCGCTCTATGGTCACACATCCGGGCGGCAGTGACTCCCCCAGGGATTCGGTCAGCACCCGGGCGTAGACGGCCACGTCCGCGCTGTCGGCCCGCAGCGCGGCGGTGACCATCTCCAGGTCGGGGCTGTCAGCAGGCTCGGTCATGGCCGGGCCTGCCTGCGGCGGGGCGGATCTAGGTTGCGCATGTCGTGACTGCTCCTCGGCGCGGCTCGCCAGCTTCGGCGGGCAATCGGCTGGCCCGCCCGGCCCACGGAATGTCTACCGCCCGGCGAACGTGGCCTTCCCCGGACCATTCTCGATGAAGCTGCGCATTCCGGTGCGCTGGTCCTCGGTCGCGAACAGCCCGGCGAAGTGCAGCCGCTCGATCTCCAGCCCGGTGGCCAGGTCGGTCTCCAGCCCATCGTCGATGGCCTGCTTGGCCGCGCGCAACGCGAGCGCCGGGCCGGCCGCGTACCGCGCGACCAGGGCCCGGGCCGCGTCGTACACCTCGGCGTCCGGTACCACCTGGTCGGCCAGGCCGATGGCCAGCGCCTCGGCGGCCCCGACGAACCGCCCGGTGAACACGATGTCCTTGGCCCGGGCCGGGCCGACCAGCCGGGGCAGCCGCTGGGTACCGCCCGCGCCCGGGATGACGCCGAGCAGGATCTCCGGCTGGCCGACCCGGGCACCCTCGCCGAGCACCCGGAAATCCGCGCACAGCGCCAGTTCGAGACCGCCGCCCAGCGCGTACCCGGTGATCGCCGCGACCACCGGCTTGGGAATCTTGGCCACCGTGGTGAAGCTGGCCTGCAGCCGCCGGGAGTCCGCCGCCATCTGCCCGTAGCTGGCCGCCGCCATCTCCTTGATGTCGGCGCCCGCGGCGAACACCTTGGGGCCGCCGTAGATCACCACGGCCCGGACGGCGCTGTCGCCGGACACTTCGGCGGCGGCCGCCACGATCTCTTCCTGGACCTGGGCGTTCAGCGCGTTCATGGGCGGGCGGTCCAGCCGGATCGTGGCGATGGCCTGGTCGACCTGGACGGACACGAACTCACCCATGACGTAACCTCCTGCCGGGCCAGGCGCTACGGCGTGTCCGGCGACACGTCCCGCCGGGCAGGCACGCTGCCCGCCCAGGGCCCAGGTGGAGGCTACTCTTCGGCGGGCCGGGGCAGCGGCACCCCCTGCGGGTCAGCCAGGAACGCCTGGATCTCGGCTTCGCTGTACCGGCGGTGCCCGCCGAGCGTCCGGATCGAGTGCAGCTTGCCCTGCTGGGCCCACCGGGTCACCGTCTTCGGGTCAACCCGGAACAACGCCGCCACTTCTGACGGGGTCAGCAGCCGGTTTTCCGCGTTGGTGTCGTTCCTCATGACGGGAGTGTCCTTTCACGCGTGGGGGTGGCAACGTCCACGGAAAGTGACACGTCGGCGTCATGCGGCATGCATAACGTGTAGCCGAGTCTCATGGGCCCCCCCGGGCTTGCACCTAGCTGTGCCTGAACCTGCATCAATGATGCGCCCGTGAGTGCTTTTCACCAAGAACTCACGGGCCAGTTGCCTACAGTAGACGCCCTGATACGCACAGCGGTTTACGTACGCAACATGCGAGAACTGACACGTTTGGCACGTTACTACGGAAACCACCCGGTTTACCCCCGAGTCGTTTCCCTCGGACAAACCTCGGACAAGCGCCCCAGCGGGCCGGGCCGCCGGGGACCAGCCCCAGGCCGGCTCCGTCAGCGCCGGCCGCCAGCCGTCAGCGCAGATCGCCGGTGGTCAGCCCGGCCGGCGCCTCGGGCACCGTGACCAGGCCCATCTCCGCGTCCGAGGCCAGCAGCGGGTGCCGGGGCACCACCCGGACCGTGTAGCCGAACGGCCCCGGGCGGCCGAGCTCGGCCTTGCCCGCGAACCGGGCGACCCCGTCCTCCGGGCTGTCCTCCAGGGTGAGCGCGCTGATCACCGGGTTGATGATCTCGTCGGCGTCGCCGACCCGCCCGGACACCACCTCGACGCTGACGTCGTCCGGGGCCAGCCCGCCCAGCGCCACGCTGGCCCGCACGACCAGGCTGCCGCCCGGACCCTGCTCGCCGTCCTCGCCCTCGACGTGCTCGATGCGCACGCCACCCCAGGCCCGGGTGACCCGGCGTTTCCACGCCGCCAGTTCCCGGGCCGCGGCGAACGGCCCGGCCTGGCCGGCCGGGGCCGCCCCGTCGCTGAGCGCGCGGGAGGACAGCGCGGCCGGGATGTACAGGTCCTCCACGTACTCGCGGACCATCCGGGACGCCTGGACCCGCGGCCCGAGCGCGCGCAGCGTGTGCCCGACCATCTCCAGCCAGCGGCGCGGCAGCCCGTCCGGCCCGGTGTCGTAGAACCGCGGCGCCACGGTCAGCCCGAGCAGGTCATACAGGGTGCTGGATTCCAGCTCGTCGCGGCGCTGCGGGTCCTCCACGCCATCCGCCGACGGGATGGCCCAGCCGTCCGCGCCGTCGTACCACTCGTCCCACCAGCCGTCACGGATGGACAGGTTGAGCCCGCCGTTGAGCGCCGACTTCATGCCGGAGGTGCCGGACGCCTCCAGCGGGCGCAGCGGGTTGTTCAGCCATACGTCGCAGCCCTGCACCAGGGCGCGGGCCATGGCCATGTCGTAGTCCGGCAGGAACACGATCCGGTGCCGTACCGCCGGGCCGTCGGCGAACTGGACCATCTGCTGGATCAGCCGCTTGCCGCCGTCGTCGGCCGGGTGGGCCTTGCCCGCGATGATGAACTGCACCGGCCGGTCCGGGTCGAGCATCAGCTCGGTGAGCCGGGTCTGGTCGTGCAGGATCAGCGTGAGCCGCTTGTAGGACGGCACCCGGCGGGCGAACCCGATCGTCAGCACGTTCTCGTCGAGGACCTCGTCGGTCCAGGCCAGTTCCGCGTCGCTGGCGCCGCGCTGCCGCCAGGACGCCCGCAGCCGCTCCCGGGCCAGCGAGACCAGCCGCCCGCGCAGCGCCCGGCGGATCTCCCACAGCCGGGCCGGGGCGGTGTGCGCCACCCGCTCCCAGGCGTGCCCGTCCTCGGGCAGCTGCGAGACCTCGGCTGCCTCCTCCGGCTGCCCACTGGCCAGGTCCAGCACCTCGCCCGCGACCCAGGTCGGCGCGTGCACCCCGTTGGTGATGGACCCGATCGGCACCTCGCTGAGGTCGAAACCGGGCCACAGGCCCGCGAACATGTCCCGGCTGACCTGGCCGTGCAGCCGGCTGACGCCGTTGACCCGCTGAGCCAGCCGCATGCCCATCACGGCCATGTTGAACACGGCCGGGTCGCCGCCCGGGTAGGTCTCCGCACCCAGCGCCAGCACCCGGTCGAGCGGCAGCGCCGGGTCGGCGGCGGTCCCGCTGAAGTGCCGTTCCACCAGCTCGCGGCTGAACCGGTCGATGCCGGCCGGCACCGGGGTGTGCGTGGTGAACACGGTCCCGGCCCGGCACACCTCGATGGCCTCCTCGAAGGACAGGCCCGCGCTCGCGTACTCGCGGATCCGCTCCACGCCGAGGAAACCGGCGTGGCCCTCGTTGGTGTGGAACACCTCCGGCTCGGCGTGGCCGGTCAGCGAGCAGAACGCGCGCACCGCGCGCACCCCGCCGATGCCCAGCAGCAGTTCCTGGCGCAGCCGGTGGTCGCCGCCGCCGCCGTACAGCCGGTCGGTGACCTCGCGCAGCGTGGGCTCGTTGTCCTCCACGTAGGAGTCCAGCAGCAGCAGCGGCACCCGGCCCACCTGCGCCACCCAGATCTGCGCGGACAGCGCCTTGTCCTCGGCCAGCGCCACGCTGACCCGGACCGCGGACCCGGCCTGGTCCCGCAGCAGGGTCAGTGGCAGCCCGTTCGGGTCACTGGCCGGGTAGCGCTCCATCTGCCAGCCCTCGGGGGACAGCGACTGGGTGAAGTACCCGTGCCGGTAGAGCAGGCCGACCCCGATGAGCGGCACGCCCAGGTCGCTGCCGGCCTTGAGGTGGTCGCCGGCCAGGATGCCCAGGCCGCCGGAATACTGCGGCAGCGCCTCGGTGATCCCGTACTCGGGAGAGAAGTAGGCGATCGCGGCCGGGGCCGGGGCCGGGCTGCCGATCACGCCGCTGCTGCCCGCGACCGGCGCGCGGCGGCCCGTCCCGCCGCCCGCACTCAGCTGGTACCAGCGCGGCCCGGACAGGTACTGGTTCAGCTCCTGGGCCGCTTCGTCCAGCCGCCGCAGGAACGCCTGGTCACTGCCCAGGCTCTCCAGCTGGGCCGGCGGGACCTCGCCGAGCAGCGCGACCGGGTCGTGGCCGGACGCGTCCCAGCCGGCCGGGTCGATGGCCGCGAACAGGTCCCGGGTCTCGGCGTGCCATGACCAGCGGAGGTTCAGGGTCAGGTCCCGCAGCGGGGCGAGGGGTTCCGGCAGCGCGGCACGGACGGTGAAGCGGCGGATGGCTCTCACGGGCAGTGACCTTAACCGTCATAAGTTGATGCCGCGAACCGGGTCCGTAATTCCGGCCGCCGCGGGACCAGGACGGCTCCGTTACCGCCAGTGAACCAATCTATACCTAACGGCTCGCTCCGGGCGGCCGGAACCGGCGCCCCGGACCTGCCCAGCCGGGTGTCTGCCAGCAGCGGGACCAGGCGGGTCAGCGTCCCGGGTACCGGCGGGCGGCGAACGGCAGTCCCAGTCGCGCCGGGCCGGGATGACTAGGTAGCGTGCTGTGGTGATCGGACGCATCCCCATCCTGGACGTGCAGCCTGTGCTGGACTGCGGCCGCCGCCCCGCGAAGGCGGTGACCGGCGAGAGTTTCGAGGTATCCGCGACCGTGTTCCGCGAGGGGCACGAGATGCTCGGCGCTGGCGTCATGCTCTACGGCCCGGACGGCGAACGCTCCGGGCTGGCGTACATGCACGAACTGGCCCCGGGCACCGACCGGCTCGGCGCCGAGGTGACGGTGACGGCCGAGGGGCACTGGCAGTTCCAGGTCGAGGCGTGGGGCGACCCCATCGCACACTGGCGGCACGACGCCGGGATCAAGGTGCCACGCGGCCTGGAAACCGAGCTCATGCTCACCGAGGGTGCGATCCTGTTCGAGCGCGCGGCGCGAGGTGCCAGCCCGGAGGCAGGGTCCTCCGGCGCGCGCCAGGCCAGCCCCGCCGGGGGGCAGCGGTGGGCCAGCACCGCCGTCGGGGCCCAGGCGGCCCGGGAGGCGCGGGCCGTGCTGCGTAACGTGGCCGCGGTGCTGCGGGACCCGGCCGTCCCGCCGTGGGACCGGCTCGCGGCCGCCTCGGCCGGGCCGGTGCTCGCCATCCTGGCCGAGTACCCACTGCGCGACCTGATCACCCGGTCCCCCCGCTACCCGGTGATCGTGCACCGGGTCCGTGCCCTGTACGGGGCCTGGTACGAGTTCTTTCCCCGGTCCGAGGGGGTCGAGACCGACCCGATGGGGCGGCGCGAGCCGCGGGGCGGCACGTTCCGGACCGCGGCCCGGCGCCTCGACAGCATCGCCGAGATGGGGTTCGACGTCGTGTACCTCCCCCCGGTGCACCCGATCGGGACCACCGCCCGCAAGGGCGCCAACAACACGCTCCAGGCCGGGCCTGCCGACCCGGGCTCGCCGTGGGCGATCGGCGCCCCCGAGGGCGGCCACGATGCCCTGCACCCGGATCTGGGCACGATGGCCGACTTCGACGCGTTCGTCCGCCGCACCCGGGAGCTCGGCATGGAGGTGGCGCTTGACCTCGCGCTGCAAACCTCGCCCGATCATCCCTGGGTGACCGAGCATCCGGAGTGGTTCACCAAGCGGGCCGACGGCCGGATCGCCTACGCGGAGAACCCGCCCAAGAAGTACCAGGACATCTACCCGCTCAACTTCGACAACGACCCAGAGGGCATCTACGCCGAGGTGCTCCGGGTGGTCCGGCAGTGGATGCGGCACGGGGTGCGGATCTTCCGGGTGGACAACCCGCACACCAAACCGCTGCGGTTCTGGGAGCGGCTGCTGGCCGAGGTCGCCTGCAGCGACCCGGACGTGCTGTTCCTGGCCGAGGCGTTCACCCGGCCAGCCATGATGCACACCCTGGCCAAGATCGGCTTCCACCAGTCCTACACGTACTTCACCTGGCGCAATTCGGCCGCCGAGATCACCGACTATCTGCGTGAGCTGTCCGGCCCGGCAGCCGCGTACATGCGGCCCAACTTCTTCGCCAACACGCCGGACATCCTGCACGAGTTCCTCCAGCACGGCGGGCCGCCCGCGTTCAAGATCCGGGCCGTGCTGGCGTCCATGCTGTCCCCGTCCTGGGGCATCTACTCCGGCTACGAGCTGACCGAAGGCACCCCCGTCCGCCCGGGAAGCGAGGAATACCTGGATTCGGAGAAGTATGCATACCGGCCGCGGGACTGGGCAGAGGCCCAGCACGGACCACGCGGGATCGCCCCGTACATCGCCCGGCTCAACGCGATCAGAAACGCCCACCCGGCGCTGCACTGGTTGCGTAACCTACGGTTCCATCACGCCGACCAGCCGGAGCTGATCTGCTTCTCGAAGCGCTCAGCCCGGGCGGAGGACACCGTCCTGGTCGTCGTGAACCTGGACCCGCATCAGCCAAGAGAGGCGACCGTCTGGCTTGACCTGCCCGCACTCGGCTTGGAGAGTAATGATGACTTCCTCGTCATCGATGAGCTAACCGGCCAGGTGTATCGGTGGGGCCAGGCCAATTACGTGCGTCTTGACCCAGCCAGCGAGCCAGCCCACATCTTTCAGGTCAAAACTTCGCAGTCTGCCTGAATGAGCCCCGACGTGTGTGCAGGAGCCATCAGTGGTCACAGAGCCTGAGCCGGGCCGCCCCGCACTCCCCGGCCTGCCGCTCCCGGAGCGACTGCCGACCTTCTCGGGACCGCCGGGTGAGCCGATCCCCGACCCGTTCAGCTTCGACCGGCCGCGCGACCCGCAGTGGTACAAGCACGCACTGTTCTACGAGGTGCTGGTGCGCGGGTTCCATGACTCCAACGGCGACGGCACCGGGGATCTGCGTGGCCTGACCTCACGGCTGGACTACCTGCAGTGGCTCGGCATCGACTGCATCTGGCTGCTGCCGATCTACGCCTCGCCGCTCCGGGACGGCGGGTACGACATCTCCGATTTCACCTCGATCCTGCCGGATTTCGGGGTTATCGGGGACTTTGTGGAATTGGTCGATGCCGCGCATGAGCGCGGCATCCGGGTCATCGCCGATCTGGTGATGAATCACACCAGCGACGCGCATCCGTGGTTCCAGGCGTCGCGCAGCGAACCGGACGGCCCGTTCGGTGATTTTTATGTCTGGTCGGACACTGACGACCGGTACCCGGAGGCGCGGGTCATCTTCGTGGATTCCGAGCATTCCAACTGGACCTACGACCCGGTCCGCGGCCAGTACTACTGGCACCGCTTCTTCGCCCACCAGCCCGACCTGAACTACGAGAACCCCCGGGTCCAGGACGCGATGGTGGAGGTGCTGCGGTTCTGGCTGGACCTGGGGATCGACGGCTTCCGGCTGGACGCCGTGCCCTACCTGTATGAGCGGGAAGGCACCAACTGCGAGAACCTGAAGGAGACCCACGAGTACCTGAGGCGGGTACGGGCCGAGGTGGACCGGCTGTACCCGGACCGGGTCCTGCTGGCCGAGGCGAACCAGTGGCCCGCGGACGTGGTCGAGTACTTCGGCGACCCCGAGGTGGGCGGGGACGAATGCCACATGGCGTTCCATTTCCCGCTGATGCCGCGGATCTTCATGGCCGTGCGCCGGGAGCAGCGCTACCCGATCTCGGAGATCCTGGCCCAGACCCCGCCCATCCCGGCCGGCTGCCAGTGGGGGATCTTCCTGCGCAATCACGACGAGCTGACGCTGGAAATGGTCACCGACGACGAGCGCGACTACATGTACGCGGAGTACGCCAAGGACCCGCGGATGAAGGCCAACATCGGCATCCGCCGCCGGCTGGCCCCGCTGCTCGACAATGACCGCAACCAGCTGGAGCTGTTCACCGCGCTGCTGCTGTCGCTGCCCGGCTCGCCGGTGCTGTACTACGGCGACGAGATCGGCATGGGCGACAACATCTGGCTCGGTGACCGGGACGGGGTGCGCACCCCCATGCAGTGGACCCCGGACCGTAACGCGGGCTTCTCGTCCTGTGACCCAGCCCGGCTCTACCTGCCCTTGATGATGGACCCGATCTACGGCTACCAGGCGCTGAACGTCGAGGCCCAGCAGCTCAACCCGGGCTCATTCCTGCACTGGACCAAGCGCATGATCGAGATCCGCAAACGCCACCCGGTCTTCGGGCTGGGCGCGTACGAGGAACTGAGCTCGTCGAACCCGAGCGTGCTGGCATTCGTGCGCGAGCCCATGGACTCCGGAGACCGGCCCGACGGCCTGGACACCGGCGACCGCATCCTGTGCGTGAACAATTTGTCCCGGTTCCCGCAGCCGGTCGAGCTCGACCTGAGGCGGTTCAAGGGAGTGACCCCCGTCGAATGCATGGGCGGAGTCATCTTCCCGCCGATCGGGGACCTCAGCTACCTGCTCACCCTGCCGGGGCATGGTTTCTACTGGTTCCAGCTGCCTGAGCCGCGACCCGAACACGGACGGTAATCACGATGCCGCGCGGCGGGGCTCCCCCGGGGGCGGCCAGGATGGCAGCCAGATGATGATCCACATCATGCTGCATGATCCCCCGGGACGGGGTAGACCGGACATATGACATTTGAGGAAACGCTGGCGGAGTGGATGCCGACGCAGCGTTGGTTCGCTGGCAAGGGGGCACGGATCCTCGGTCTGACGATCGTTGCCGATACCGTGCTGGCCAGCGGCGAGCCTGGGCTGCGCCACCTCCTCGTGGCCGTCACCCAGAGCGGCGGCGTGGACTCCTACCAGGTTCTCCTCGGCCTGCGCAGCGAAGTTCCCGATCATCTGCACCACGTGCTGGTCGGCGTGGCCGACGACGGGCGGATCGCCTATGACGCGCTGCACGACCCGGAGCTGACCAGGCTGCTGCTGCGGGCGATCGCGGACGGCAGCCGGTCCGGCCCGCTGCACTTCTACCGGGAGCCGGGCGCGCAGGTGCAGACCGACCTGGACAGCCTGGTGCTGACCGGGGAGCAGAGCAACACCAGCCTGATCTTCGGCGAGGCCAGCATCCTCAAGATGTTCCGCCGGCCCTCCCCCGGGCCCAACCCCGACCTGGAGGTACCCCGGGCCCTGGCCCGGCGCGGCTCCACGCATGTGGCCGAGCCACTGGGCTGGATCGAGACCGCGCTGACCGGCGCGCCGACCGTGCTCGGCATCCTGTCCACCTACCTGCGCGCCGCCTCCGACGGCTGGTCCCTGGTCGCGGCCAGCGTGCGGGACCTGTACGCCGAGCCGAGCCGCGCGGCCGAGGCCGGCGGCGACTTCGCGGGCGAGGCCAGCCGGCTCGGCGAGGCCACCGCCGAAGTACACCGCGACCTGGCCGCGGCGTTCGGCACCGAGGACCTGCCGGCCGAGGCCATCAGCCGCCTGGCCGATCAGATGTTCGACCGGCTGGACCAGGCCATCGCGACCGTGCCCGAACTCGGCCCGCATGCCGACCTGCTCGGCGCGGCCTTCGCCGACCTGGCCAAGCTGGACGGCCCGCTGCGGGTCCAGCGGATTCACGGGGACTACCACCTCGGCCAGGTGATGCGCACCCAGACCGGCTGGGTCGTGCTGGACTTCGAGGGTGAGCCCGCCACCCCGCTGGCCCAGCGCCGTGGCATGGCGCCCGCTCTCCGGGACGTCGCGGGCATGCTGCGGTCTTTCGACTACGCCGCGCGTTACCAGTTGCTCAACCACCCGGACAGCGGGCACCTGCACGACAGTGCCCTGGACTGGGTACGCCGTAACCAGGCCGCCTTCTGCTCCGGCTACGCGGCCGCGGGGGGGATCGATCCGGGCGCGCACGCCGTCCTGCTGCGCGCCCTCGTCCTGGATAAGGCGGTCTACGAAGTGATGTACGAGGCCCGGAACCGGCCCGGCTGGCTGGCTATCCCACTCGGATCTATCGCCGACGCATGAACAACAAGATGGTGAGCCAACGTGACCAGGCGGGCGTGAGCCTGGGAGAAATCGACCGCGTGGTGGCGGGTACCCATCACGACCCGCATGCCATCCTCGGCGCGCACCCGGGGCCGGACGGGGTACTGGTCCGGGTGCTGCGCCCGCTGGCCAAGTCGGTGACGGTCGTGCTGCCGGACGGCGCCCGGTTCCCGGCTGAGCACGTCCACGAGGGAGTGTTCGCGGCCACCGTGCCGGGGCCGCAGGCCCCTGACTACCGGGTGGCGGTCAGCTACCCGGACGGCAACGGCGGCGCGCTGCCCGAGATCCTCACCGACGACCCGTACCGGTTCCTGCCCACGGTCGGCGAAATGGACCTGCACCTGATCGGCGAGGGCCGCCACGAGAACCTGTGGCAGGTACTCGGCGCGCACGTCAAGCGGTACGCAGCGGTGTCCGGCACCGCGTTCGCGGTGTGGGCGCCCAACGCCCGCGGCGTCCGGCTGATCGGCGACTTCAACCACTGGGACGGCCGGGGCCACCCGATGCGCTCGCTCGGCGGTGCTGGGATCTGGGAGCTGTTCCTGCCCGAGGCGGGCGACGGTGCCCGGTACAAGTTCGACATCTGCGGGCCGGACGGCCAGTGGCGCCGCAAGGCCGACCCGATGGCCAGCCTGGCCGAGCGCCCGCCCGCCACCGCCTCGGTCGTCTACACCTCGGACTACACCTGGGGCGACGCCGACTGGCTGGCCGCGCGGCGCAGCAGCACCCAGGTGACCGAGCCGGTCAGCATCTATGAGGTGCACCTGGGCTCCTGGCGGCCCGGCCTGTCCTACACCGAGCTGGCCGACGAGCTGACCGAGTACGTGACCGGGCTGGGGTTCACCCACGTGGAATTCCTGCCCGTGGCCGAGCACCCGTTCGGCGGCTCCTGGGGCTACCAGGTCACCTCGTACTACGCGCCGACCTCGCGGTTCGGCCACCCGGACGACTTCCGTCACCTGGTGGACCGGCTGCACCAGGCCGGTATCGGGGTGATCCTGGACTGGGTGCCGGCCCACTTCCCGCGCGACGACTGGGCGCTGGCCCGGTTCGACGGCGCGCCCCTGTACGAGCATCCCGATCCGCGCCGAGGTGAGCACCCGGACTGGGGCACGCTGATCTTCGACTACGGCCGCACCGAGGTGCGCAACTTCCTGGTCGCCAACGCCGTGTACTGGCTGGAGGAGTTCCACGCGGACGGGCTGCGGGTGGACGCGGTGGCGTCCATGCTGTACCTGGACTACTCCCGGCGCGCGGGTGAGTGGGCGCCGAACGCGCAGGGCGGCCGGGAGAACACCGACGCCGTGTCTTTGCTGCAGGAGGTCAACAGCACCTGCTACCGCCGGGTGCCGGGGATCATGATGATCGCCGAGGAGTCCACCGCGTGGCCCGGCGTGACCCGGCCGGTGCACCTCGGCGGGCTGGGCTTCGGCTTCAAGTGGAACCTGGGCTGGATGCACGACACGCTCAGCTACCTGTCGCTGGACCCGGTGTACCGGCAGTATCACCACAACGAGATCACCTTCTCGCTGATGTACGCGTTCAGCGAGAACTTCATGCTGCCGCTGTCGCACGACGAGGTAGTGCACGGCAAGGGGTCGCTGCTGGGCAAGATGCCCGGTGACGAATGGAACCGGTTCGCCGGGCTGCGGACCCTGTTCGCCTACATGTGGGCTCATCCGGGCAAGCAGCTGCTGTTCATGGGCTCGGAGTTCGGCCAGGGCAGCGAGTGGTCCGCGGAACGCGGGCTGGACTGGTGGGTGCTGGACTACGACTACCACTCGGGCGTCCGCCAGCTGGTCAACGACCTCAATCACGCCTACCGGTCGGCCCCGGCGCTGTGGGCCCAGGACAACTCGCCGGCCGGGTTCAGCTGGATCGACGCCAACGACGCGGCCGGCAATGTGCTGTCGTTCCTGCGGCAGGCCAACGGCCGGCCCGATCAGGCCGGCCCGGCCATGGTGGCCTGCGTGGCGAACTTCTCCGGCGGGCCGCACCCGAATTACCGCCTCGGGCTGCCACAGGCCGGCCGCTGGCGCGAGCTGATCAACACCGACGCGGCCGAGTACGGCGGCAGCGGGGTCGGCAACCTGGGCGTGATCGAGGCACGGCCCGAGCCGTGGCATGGCCAGCCCGCGTCGGCCGTGCTCACCGTGCCCCCGCTCGGGGTGCTCTGGCTGGTCCCGGACGAGTAAGGCGGCCACCGGCATCCGGTCTGGGGCCGGCCGTGCCGCTGGGCAGGCCGCCTCGTCGCCGGCGGCCCGGTGGCGGGCCGGTCAGTGATAGGCGCTGAGGCCGAGCCGGACGGCCAGGGCGATGCCGCCGATCCCGATCAGGATGCGCAGCAGCCGGCCGGGGATCAGCCGGACCAGTTTCGGCCCGGTCCACCCGCCGGCCAGGAAGCCGGCCGCCAGCGGCAGCACCGCCAGCCAGCGCACCGGGCCGAACGCCGCGAAGCCCACCGCCGCCACGCCGTTGGCCAGCCCGTTGACCACATTCTTCACCGCGTTCGTCCGGGCCAGCGACTGACCGAGCATGGGGATCAGCACCACGAGGAGCAGGATCCCGCCGGCCGCGCCGAAGTACCCGACGTAGACCGCCACGCCGAACAGCGCGGCCAGCAGCGGCTTGCTGCGTTCCCGGTCCGGGCGGGCGTCCCCGGCCTGGCCCTCCGCCGCCTCCTGGGCCACGGGCTGGAGCAGGAGCAGTACCGAGGCCCCGCCGATCAGCACCGGGGCGGCCGCCTCGAAGGCCCGGGCCGGGGTGAGCAGCAGCAGCGCCGCACCCGCGGCCCCACCCAGCGCGGTGACCAGGCCCAGCCGCCGGACCCGGTCCCCCTGGCCGGCGAGTTCCGGGCGTGAGCCCGCCGCCGCGCCCACCGCGGTGAACGACAGGGCGACGGTGTTGGTCACGTTGGCGGTCAGCGGGGGCAGCCCGAGGGCCAGCAGGACCGGGAAGGAAACCAGGGACGCCAGGCTGGCCACCGTGCTGACGATGCCTGCGGCTACCCCGGTGACGGCCAGCAGCAGCAGGTCGAGGACGGTCACCTCCCGACCCAAGCACAACCCGCCCGGCTGGCGCCGTGACGTAGCCCACACCTGGCTGGCAAGATCTCAGCCAGGGGAAGGTGACGACGTTGACTCAGGACACGAAAACGGCCACGGCCCACGGCGGGAGAGTGGCGGCGCGCAAGGCGGTGCCCAAGCCGGCGGCGGTGCGCACCGCCTACCACGAGGAGCTCGACGAGGGCCAGCGCAGCGCGCTGCTCAGCTGGCTGGCCTTTTCCACGACCTTCGCCGCGGTCCGGGGCATCACCTACAGCATCCGGGCCGGCCGGGGTCCGTTCCGCAACTTCAGCGTGGGCGGCGAGCACCTGCATCACTACATGTGGGGGATCGGCATGCTGGCCGGGATCGGGGCGGTCGCGGTGCGGGGCGAGGACCGGCACCGGCGGCACCCGGCGGTGGCCCTCAGCTACGGGGCGGCCCTGGCCCTCATCATCGACGAATTCGCCCTGCTCCTGGACCTCAGGGACGTTTACTGGGCGAGACAGGGCCGGATTTCCATCGATCTGGGGATCGGCGGCAGCGCGGTGACCGGCTCGTATCTCGCCGCCCGCCCGGTACTGCGGCGGCTGGCCCGTGATCGCGGCCAGGTCACGCCGGGCTGACTGGCGCACCGCAGGCCGGGCAGCCAGCCTGGCCCACGGCCGCCGGGCCGGCCGCAGATCTAGGGAGTAATCAGGACGAGGCTGCCGAGCGGGATCTGGGACAGGACGTGCAGCGCGGTCTTGGGCACCCGGACACAGCCGTGGCTGACCGCACGGCCGAATACCGACGGGTTAGGCCAGCCATGGATGCCGACGGTGCCAGGGCCGCCTCCGTAGGTGTCGAGCGTGTTCGAATGGAAGCCCAGCGGGAGGATAAGCGGGCTGTACGTGGGGCGCGGCGGGGCCAGCAGCGCCAGCAGAAAGGTCCGTCCCGTCGGCGTCGGCGTCGGCCCGGCGCCGACCGCCACTGTCCACGTTCCCGCTGGCCGGCCGCTGTCGTAAACGCTGAGCTTGCGGGCATGCACGTTGATCCGGACGAGATAGGCCCCGCTCCGGGTGTCGAGCTGGGCGCCCGGTGCCGCCGCCGTGTAGAGCCATCCGGTGGCGTGGTTGGGGCGGCTGGGCAGCAGCACACGCTCCCACCCCGGCCTGCGCTGGACGACCGGAACCCAGGCCGGGCCGCCAAGCTCGGTCGTCGGCAGCACAGCCACCGGCGGCTTGCCCGGCCCCGCGTAGACAATCTGCGGCTCCCGCGGGTGGACCACCAGGCCGCTGGTAACGGCGAAGGGCGCCGGATCAACGGGAGCCGCCGGGATCCGCGCGTAGGTCGTCGCGCGGGGCAGCTTGGCCAGTTCTGCCGCTGACACCCGGGCCGGGGTCACGAGCGGCTGCGCGTGTGACACGGCATGGCCCGAGGGTGTGGCCGGCCCCGGCGGGCCGCTGGATCCGCCCAGCGTGACCGTTAGGGCGACAGCACCCGCTGCGACCAGTACCCCCACCGCCACCACGGCCTGTCGCGCGTGGTCGTCCCGCAGCCGCATCCCAGGGCCTCCGCGCTCAGCCCGTCACTGGAAGGGTGGTATGCACCGGGGTAGGCGCAGGCGCGGGCGGCGCCGAGGACGAGGTCGGGCTCGGGACCGGGCTTGGGGCCGGGCTCAGCGTCGGCACCGGCGAGGACGGCGTCGCCGTGGGGGTCGGCTTCGCCGTATGGGTGGGCTTCGGCGTGGGAGTCGAGGCGGGGCAGGACACCCAGAACACCTTGTGCTTAGCGGCACCATGCTCGCCCGCAAAGTTCCAGAAGAGCTTGTAATGCCCGCTGGGTAGCGTCTGGTCGCTGGTGTGGCCATCGCCGTTGCTGTCCAGTGCCAGGGCGCCCTGGTCCACCACCGACCGGTCACCGGTGGGCGGCCACGACTGGATCTGCCAGGTCACCGATTGAGCTGGGTCAAATCCGAAAGCGTCGAGATAGAAGACGCACACATGTGGCTCGTTGCGCGGGTCGGTCACGGATGTCGTGGAGCGGTGGATCTTGACGGTGCCGTTGTCACCGTTCTTGGCGGCCGGGGTCTTGCCGTGCCCCGCCGGAGCCGCCGTTGGCTGCGCACCTGCGCTCGGTGCCGCGACGGTGAGGGTCAGGCCAGTCGCAGCGAGTGCCGCGCCAAGGGGGATGGTGAGCTTAGGTCGCCAGGACGTTGTGAACATGCAATGCCTCCGGTAGGGCAGAAACGCAGACCATGTGCGGACAAACGCCGGAGGCCGGTTGACTGTTACACCGGCGTCAGCACAATGGGGCGGCGCCGGACTGCGCCGGGAGCGCGCCGGGGCTCATAGCAGGTCGAGCAGCCAGCGCGGGCCGGTGACGGCCGCGCCCGCGGCCTGGCTCCGGCGGCGCAGCTCCCGGTCGGCGGTGACCACGATCCGCTGGCCGCGCACCCGCCCGGCCAGCTCGGCGATCGTGTCGTCACCCGAGCCCGGCGCGGTCACCACGCGTACCCCGTCGGTGTCCGGCAGGTCCGGCGCCGCCGCCCGGGCCTTTCCCTCGAGCACCAGCACGTACTGCGGGAACCAGCGGTCCAGGGTGCCCGCGGGCCCGCCGGGCAGCTCGGTCACCCCGCGGCTGGCCAGCCCGGCCAGGTCGCCGTAGAGCCGGGCCGCCGCCCCCGCCCGGTCCCGCCACCATCCGTCCGCGCGGGCGCCTATGACGTTGGCACCGTCCACGATGATGGTGACCGGGTCGAGCGCCTCCCGGATGACCGGCCAGGTCACGGCGAAACCCGGATGCAGCGGCAGCGAGCCGACCTGGCCGGCCGGGACCCAGGCCACTTCGGGCGCTTCCGCGCTCGCCGCCAGCACGCCGAAAGCGGCGTCGGCCGCGGCGACGAGCGTCCGGTACGACCAGCCGCCGTGATCGTCATCGAGCACGCCGTGGATGCGGGCCGCGCCGGGCGGTACCGCGCACTCCTCGGCCGCCTCACGCAGCGCGGCCCGGGCGGCGGATTCGTGGCTGTCCCGCGCCCCGCCGGGCGGCCCCCAGGTCCCGGCGTGCTGGGTCCAGCTGGCCCGGCGGATGAGCAGCACGCTGGGCTGCCCGCCCGGCCCGGGAGCGGCCGCCACCAGCCCAGCCGCACCATGCCGGCCCCAGTGACGATGACCTTGAGCGCAGTCCGCCCAGCCATTGCCATCCCCTTCGGCCATCGCCGTCCTTCCGGGCCATCCGCTTCGACGATAGCGCAGCAGCCGGCGCAGCCCGGGCTGCCCGGTTGCGGCCCCGTAAGCTGCTGGCATGCTGACTTCGACGCTGACTGACCGGATCGCCACCCTGCGGCAGCGCCGTACGGCCCCGCTGATTCTGGAACTGGACCTGACCAGCGGCATCACCGAAGAGCCGCCTGCCGACCCGCTGTCCGCGCTGGTCGCGATGCGCCGCCCCCGGCTGGCTGACGTGCTCGACGCGCTGCGCCGCGCGGCGGCCGATGACCGGGTCCGGGCGCTGGTGGTGAAGGTGGGCGGACGGCCGATCGGCCTGGCCCAGGTGCAGGAACTCCGCACCGCGATCAGCGCCTTCGCTGGGACGGGCAAGCTCACCGTGGCCTGGGCGGAGACGTTCGGCGAGTCCTCGCCGGGCAACGTGCCGTACTACCTGGCCACCGCGTTCGACCAGATCTACCTGCAGCCGTCGGGCGAAGTCGGGCTGACCGGGATCAGCGTGCAGAACTGGTTCTACCGGGGCGCGCTGGACAAGCTCGGCGTGGAGTTCCAGGTCGGCAAGCGGGAGGAGTACAAGAGCGCGGCGGAACGGCTGACCGAGCGCGGGTTCAGCGAGCCGGCCCGCGAGGAAGTTGCCCGGGTGGCCGCGTCAATCGTGGAGCAGATCACCGAGGCGATCGCGCAGCGCCTGGAGATCTCCGCCGAGGAGGCCCGGGCGCTCATCGACCGCGGGCCGTTCATCGCCGGCGAGGCGCTGGAGGTAAGGCTGGTCGACAAACTCGGCTATCGCGACGAGGTGTACGACACGGTCCGCGAAACGGTCGGCCAGGACGCGTACCTGCTGTTCCTGGGCCGGTACCACCGGGCCCGCGTGCTGGCCGAGCGGACCCGCCGGCTGCCGAACCCGGGTGAGGAAGCGGTCGCCCTGATCTATGCGACCGGGCCGATCCGGCGCGGCCGCAGCGGCCGCGGGCCGCTGTCGGGCAACTCCATGGGCTCGGACACGGTCAGCGGTGCGCTGCGCAGCGCCGTAGCCGACCGGCGGGTCAAGGCGATCGTGCTGCGGGTGAACAGCCCGGGTGGCTCGTACGTGGCGTCCGACACGATCTGGCGTGAAGTGGTCCGGGCCGGCGCGGCGGGCAAGCCGGTCGTGGTGTCCATGGGCGACGTGGCCGCCTCCGGCGGTTACTACATCGCCATCGCCGCCGGCAGCATCTTCGCCCAGCCGGGCACGATCACCGGCTCCATCGGCGTGCTCAGCGGCAAGCCGGTGCTGGGCCAGGCCCTGGAGCGGGCCGGGGTGACCTCGGACACGGTGAGCGAGGGCGCCCACGCGGACATGTTCACCACCTCGCGCCCGTTCCGGGACGACGAATGGGCCATGATCAACAGCTGGCTGGACCGCGTCTACGCCGACTTCACCGGCAAGGTGGCGGACGGGCGGGGGCTGACCCAGCAGCAGGTCCAGGAGATCGCCCGGGGCCGGGTGTGGACCGGGGCGGACGCCGTGGGCATCGGCCTGGTGGACCGGCTCGGTGGCCTGGACGATGCGGTAGCCGAGGCCCGGAGCAAGGCCAGGTTGCCCGCGGACGCGCCGGTCCGCCTCTACCCGCGCAGCCATCCGCTGGACCGGCTGCGCCCGCCCGCGTCCAGCGAGGAGCGGCCGGCCGCGGCAACGGCCCTGTTCGCCGACGGCTGGGGGCCCGTCTCCCAGCTGGCCGCCACGCTGGGCCTGCCGCCGCAGGGCCCGCTGCTGCTGCCCGGGCACTGGGTCATCCAGTGACCAGGATGGTGCGGGTGTGCCCCGAGGATCTCCGGGCTGCCGCGCGTCGCCCAGGCAACCGGACACACCCTAGGTGACCGCGACCGGCGCCGGCCTGGCCGAGGCGCTGTCCGTCTTCGCGTCCGGGGTCACGCTGGTCACCATCGCCGACGGGCGGGACGACGTCGGTACCACGGTGAGCGCGTTCTGCCCGGTGTCCTTCGCACCGCCGCTGGTGCTCGTCTCGCTGATTGACGGCTCCTACCCGGCGGAACTGCTCGGCCGGGTGGACCGGTTCGCGGTGACCGTGCTGGCGGCCAGCCAGCGGGCGCTGGCGGGCCGGTTCGCCGCGGCCGGGCGCCCCGGGGCCCGGCGGATGCTGGAGGACGTCCCCCACCAGCGCGGCCCGCGCTCCGGGGCACTGGTCCCTGACGGCGGCCTGGCCGCGCTGGACTGCGAGGCCGTCCAGCGGGTCCCGGCCGGCGACCACCTGCTGGTCATCGCGTCCGTGCTGGCCGTTCCCTACCTGGCCGAAACCGGTGATCCGCTGATCAGGTTCGCGGGCCGGTACCTGGCGCCGCGCTGACGTCAGGCGCACCGCGGCAGCCGCCACCGTTCGCCCTCGCCGGGCCGCCGGCTCCCGGCTAGACCGCCCCGGCCCACTGTGGACCGCAGTGTGGACGGCCCGTGGATAGCTCCGGCTGCGCCGGGGAAAACGGCGCCCGCCCGGTGGATGGCCTGTGGATGACTTAAGAATCTTCAAATACCCGGCGGCAGCCTCTTGTGCCGCGTGGCCAGCGGGCAGTAGAACTGCTCTCACCACTGAAGACGGGCCAGCCGGGGGATGACCCCGGGCGCCCGGGGCGCCGGGTGACCGGCACCTCAGGCGGGTACCAGTGACCAGTGGCGGCCGGGCCGCCTGCGCGTGGCCGGGCAGCGCGAGGCCCCTCCATCTCATACATGGAGGGGCCTCGTCGTATTCTGCCCGCCATTTCTGTTCTTTCCCGGCAGCGACACGCCGGAATCAGCCCGGCCGTGCTGAGTTGCCGGGCCCGGGCCGCCGCCCGGCCTGCCATACCGCGCTGACCAGCGGCACCCCCGGCCGGTACGCCAGATAGGTGTGGGACGGCGCGTCCAGCAGGACCAGGTCGGCCCGTGCACCGGGCGACAGATGGCCGACATCGCTGCGGCGCAGCGCGCGGGCGCCGCCCGCGGTGGCCGACCACACCGCCTCTTCGGTGGTCAGGTGCATGTCCCGGACTGCGAGCGCCACGCACAGCGGCATGCTGGAGGTGAAGCACGACCCCGGGTTGCAGTCGGTGGCCAGGGCCACCGTGACGCCGGCCGCGAGCAGCCGCCGCCCGTCCGGATAGGGCTGCCGGGTGGCGAACTCCACCCCGGGCAGCAGCGTCGCCACCGTCCCCGACGACGCCAGTGCGTCCACGTCCGCGTCGGTCAGGTAGGTGCAGTGGTCCGCCGCGGCCGCCCCGGCCGCCACCGCGACCTGTACTCCCGGGCCCGGGCCGAGCTGGTTCGCGTGGACCCGGGGGCTCAGCCCCGCCGCCTGCCCCGCGGCCAGCACCGCCGCCGCCTCATCCGCGTCGAACGCGCCCCGCTCGCAGAACACGTCGACCCACCGGGCGTGCGGCGCGCACGCGGCCAGCATGGGCCCGCAGACCAGGTCCAGGTACCCGGCGCGATCGCCGGCGTACTCGGCGGGCACGACGTGCGCGCCGAGAAAGGTGACCTCCGGGGTGATCCCGGCGGCCAGCGCGACGGCCCGGGCCTCGTCGGTCACGGTGAGCCCGTAACCGGACTTGCATTCCACTGTGGTGGTGCCCTGGCTGAGCATCTCCCGGGTGAGCCGGAGCAGGTTGGCCCGCAGGACCTCGTCCGGGGCGGCCCGGGTGGCGGCCACCGTGCTGCGGATGCCGCCGGCCTGGTACGGGGTGCCGGCCATCCGGGCGGCGAACTCGGCGCTGCGCTCGCCCGCGAACACCAGATGAGCGTGCGAGTCCACGAAGCCGGGCAGGACAGCGCGGCCGCCGGCGTCCACCATGTCGTCGGCCGCGGGCGCCTGGCTGGCTGGCCCGGTCCAGGCCACCCGGCCATCGTCGATGACCAGCGCCGCGTCGTGCTGCGCGGCGAACGGCCCGGGACCAGCCCCCGGGCTGTCCGGCCCCGGTTCGTTGGTCACCAGCTCGCCGATGTTGGTGATCAGCGTGCTCACGGCACCTCACGGTACCGGCCGCGCCCGGCGCCCGGGCGGTCTGGTCAGGAGAGCTGGATGGAACGCTTGGCCAGGCCGAGCCAGAATCCGTCGATGACGCTGCGCGCGCTGTCCAGTTCCCCGTCCGCGGCGCCCAGCGTGACGAACAACGGCGCGAAGTGCTCGGTGCGCGGATGCGCCTGGTGCGCGGCGGGTGCCTGGTGCTCGAAATCGAGCAGGGCGTCCACGTCGCCGTGGGCCAGCGCCTCGCTGCCCCAGTGATCGAACTCGGCCATCACCGGCGACACCTGGTTCTCCGGGCTCATCGCGCGCAGGTTGTGGGTGAAGAAGCCGCTGCCCACGATGAGCACGCCCGCGTCGCGGAGCGGGGCCAGCTTGCGGCCGATGTCGTAGAGACCCTGCGGGTCCAGCGTGGGCATGGACACCTGGAGCACCGGGACGTCGGCTGCCGGGTACATCTCGACCAGCGGCACGTAGGCACCGTGGTCCAGGCCGCGGTCCGGGATGTCCACCACCGGCGTGCCCGCCCCGCGGAGCAGCTTGCGGACATCATTGGCCAGCTCGGGGGCACCCGGCGCCGGGTACGTGACGGTGTAGTACCTGTCCGGGAAGCCCCAGAAGTCGTACACCAGCGGCGCGGTGCGGGTCGCGCCGAGCGCGAGCGGGGCCGCCTCCCAGTGCGCCGACACCATCAGCACCGACTTCGGCCTGGGCAGTTCGCGGGCCCAGTCAGCGAGCTGCCGGGTCCACAGCGCGTCGTCGGCCAGCGGTGGTGCGCCATGGCTGAGGTAGATCGCGGGCATCCGCCCCGTGCTGTCCGGCCCGGCGTTCTCGGGCATCGCTGCCTCCCGTGTTGTTCCGCCTCCGCGGACCAGGGCCGCCCGGCCCGGTCCGTTCCTTGCCTGAGCTAAACAGTTCAAATTTGAACTACATTCCGGCGCGGGCGGACAGGAGGCTGGAACATCGTTCAAATTCAAACGATACTCAGTAGGCTGGCGGGATGGCAGACCCGGGCCAGACGGCCGCCGCCGCGGGCACCGCAGGCCGGACCCAGGCCGCCGCCGGCACCCGAAACCAGGCCGCCGCGGGCACCCCCGACCAGGCCGCTGCGGGCACCGCAGGCCGGACCCCGGCCGCCGCAGCGGGCTCCGGCCAGACAGGCCCGGCCCGGTGGCCGGAGCGCTGGCTCGACCCTGCGGAAATGGCTGCCTGGCTGGCCTTCCTCGAAGTCAGCCACCTGCTCGACCGCAAGATCGAGCAGCAGCTCAAGCAGGACGCTGGCCTGTCCCACGCGCAGTACGAGATCCTGTCCCGGCTGGCGGCGACCCCCGGCGGCCAGCTGCGGATGAGTGAGCTGGCCGACGTCATCATCGTGTCCCGCAGCGGCCTGACCTACCAGATCACCCAGCTGGAGAAGGCCGGCCTGGTCCGCCGGGCCCCCTGCCCGTCCGACGAGCGGGGGATCCTGGCCATCCTGACCCGCGCGGGTCGCGCCGCCCTGGCCCGCGCCGCCCCCGGCCACCTCCGGGTCGTCCGCGAGTACCTGATCGACGCCCTGACCCCAGCCCAGCGCGACACCCTCACCAGCGCCTTCGCCACCGCCCGCACCCGCCTCCGGCCGGCCCGGACCCCAGACCATTCGTGATCATGACCTTGGGGTCAAAAGAATGTCCCCAATCTCATGATCACGAAGACGGGCCGAGTGGCGGAGCGGGCGGCGGCTGAGGGCCGGCGGCTGAGGGGGCCGGTGGGCTGAGGGGGCCGGGGCTGAGGGGCCGGTGGCTGAGAGGCCGGCGGCTGAGGGGCCGGGGGGTAGCTGACTGAGAAGGCGGCGGGGCTAGGCGAGCAGGGGGCGGATGGCGGCGGTGAGGGCGGCGGGGACGTCGGGAACCAGCAGGTGCTGGCCGTCGCGGACGACGTCGCGGCCGCCGGCCACCACGCCGGTCACGTCGGCCGCGGCGGCGCCGAAGATCACCGACTCCAGGACGGTGGCCGGGGCGGCACCGGCCAGCCGGGGGCTGTCCAGGGCGACCGTGACCAGGTCAGCCACGGCGCCGGGCACGATCTCGCCCGCGTCCGGCCAGCCCAGGCAGGCATGCCCGGCGCCGGTCGCCGCCCAGGCCAGCGCGGCGGCATCGAAGTGACCCCGCTGCCCGCTGGCCAGCCGCTCGGCCAGCTCGATCCCGCGGGCCTCGGCCAGCAGGTCGATCAGCGCGTGGCTGTCGCTGCCCACCGACAGCGGGCTGCCCGCGGCGGCCAGCGCCGCGGCGGGCCCGATCCCGTCGGCCAGGAACGCCTCGGTGCTCGGGCACAGGCACGCGCAGCTCCGGCTGCCGCCGATCAGCTCGATGTCCCGGCTGGTCAGGTGGGTGGCGTGGACCAGCGTGCTGCGCGGGCCCAGCGCCCCGGCGCCGTCCAGCACGGCGGCCGGCGTGGCCTGGTAGGCGGCCAGGCAGGCCTCGTTCTCGGCGGGCTGCTCGGACAGGTGGGCGTGCAGCGGGGCGGCGTTCGCGCGCGACCAGGCCACCACCTCCGGCAGCTGGCTGGGCGGCACGGCGCGCACCGAGTGGATGGCCGCGCCCGCCCGGGCGTGCGGCGCCACCAGGCCGGTGGCGTCCGCGCCGAGCGCGGCCGCCCGCTCGGCCCACTGCCGCGCCGTGCCGTCGCTGAACCGCTGCTGCACCGGGCTGAGCGGCAGCGCCGCGCCGGTGGCGGACAGGCCGCCGGCCAGGTAGCAGGTGTCCAGCAGGGTGATCCGCAGGCCGGCCTGGGCCGCGGCCAGGATCAGCACCCGGCTCATTTCGTTCGGGTCGGCGTACGGGGTGCCGCCCGGCCCGTGGTGCAGGTAGTGGAACTCCCCCACGCAGGTCACCCCGGCCAGCGCCATCTCGGCGTAGGCGGCCCGGGCCAGCGCCAGGTAACTCTCTGGGTCGAGCCGCCCGGCGACCTGGTACATCAGCTCCCGCCAGGTCCAGAACGTGCCGCGGCCGCCCTCGGTGACCCCGCGCAGCGCGCGGTGGAAAGCGTGCGAATGGCTGTTCGCGAGGCCAGGCAGGGTCAGCCCGGCCAGCCGCACCGTGCCGGCCGGGAGGGCCGCGGCCGGGACGCCGGCGGTGACCGAGCGGAACAGGCCGTCCGCCGCCTCGATCAGCACGCCGGACCGGACTTCGCCTGCGCCGGTCCAGGCCAGCTCGGCGTGCCAGCGCCGGATCCCGGCCGCGCCGTCCGCGCGGCCGGGACCGAGGGAGCCGCCGGCCGCCCGGTGCCGTCGGCCAGGCCAGGGCCGGGCGGGCCAGCCGCTGGCCCGGTCATGGGCCGGCCAGGTCCCGCAGCACGGCGGCGAGCGCGGCCACCCCGGTGGCGCAGTCCGCGTCGTCGGCGTGCTCGGCCGGTGAGTGGGACACACCGGTCGGGTTGCGCACGAACAGCATCCCGGTCGGCAGCCGGGCGGCGAGGATGCCGGCGTCGTGCCCGGCCCCGGTGTCCAGCACCGGGGCGCCGATCCCGGCGGCCAGCAGCGAGCTGACCAGCCGGTCCCGGAGATCAGCGTCGAAGTCGACCGCAGGCGTGAAGGACTCCGGCCGGTAGTCCAGCCCGACCTGGTGCGCGGCGGCTTCCTGGCCGGCCGCCGCCAGTATCTGGTCGGTGGTTTCCTCCAGTCCCTCCCCGTCTGGCGCCCGGGCGTCCAGCCAGGCGGTGACCGAGGAGCACACCGCGTTGGCCGCGCCGGGCCTGGCCACCACCCGGCCCACCGTGGCCAGCGTGCCGTGCTCGATAGCCGCCTGCCGGGCGGCGAGCACGGTGGCCGCGTACGGGATCATCGGGTCGTGCCGGTCGGCCAGGGCCGCGGTGCCTGCGTGGTCGGCCTGCCCGGTGAAGTCGAGCCGCCACCGGCCGTGCGGCCAGATCTGGTCGGCCACACCGATGACGGCGTCCAGCTCGGCCAGCGCCCGGCCCTGCTCGATGTGCAGTTCCACGTACGTCCCGAGGCGGCCGATCAGTTCCTCGTCCTGGCCGAGCCCACCCGGGTCATGCCCGGCGGCCTGCATGGCCGCGCCGAACGTGGTGCCGTCCCCGTCGGTCAGGCCGCGGGCCTGCTCCGGGTCGATGGCGCCGGTGAGCAGCCGGCTGCCCAGGCAGGCCACACCGAACCGGCCACCCTCCTCCTCGGCGAACGCGGCCACCGCGATGGGCCGGGCTGGGACGAACCCGGTGGCCCGCAGCTCGTCAACGGCGGCGAACGCGGACACCACGCCGAGCGGGCCGTCGAACGCGCCGCCGTCCGGCACCGAGTCCAGATGACTCCCGACCGCGATGGCGGCTGGGCGGGCGCGCTGGGGTTCCGGTGGCTCCCACCACGCCCACAGGTTGCCGTTGCGGTCGGTTACCGGGCGGAGGTTCCGTTCTGCGGCGGTGGTCTCGAACCAGGCCCGGCAGTCCAGCTCGGCCGGGGACCAGCAGAACCGGCGGTAGCCGCCGGTGGCCGGATCGCGGCCGATCGGCAGCAGGGACTGCCACAGTGCGGGAAAGGTGCTCATGGCGACTGCATCGGGACCCGCACGCCGCGCTGCGCGGCCACCTCGGCGGCCTCCTCGTAGCCCGCGTCCACGTGCCGGATCACACCCATGCCGGGGTCGTTGGTGAGCACCCGCTCCAGTTTCTGCGCGGCCAGCGGGGTGCCGTCGGCCACACACACCTGGCCGGCGTGGATGGACCGGCCGATGCCCACCCCCCCGCCGTGGTGGATGCTCACCCAGGACGCGCCGGAGGCGGTGTTGACCAGGGCGTTCAGCAGCGGCCAGTCGGCGATCGCGTCCGAGCCGTCGGCCATCGCCTCGGTCTCCCGGTACGGCGAGGCGACCGACCCGCAGTCCAGGTGGTCCCGGCCGAGCACGATCGGGGCGGCTACCTCGCCCCGCTCCACCAGTTCGTTGAAGCGCAGCCCGGCCAGGTTCCGCTCGCCGTAGCCGAGCCAGCAGATCCGTGCGGGCAGGCCCTGGAAGTGGACTTTCTCCCTGGCCATCCGGATCCACCGGGCCAGCGGCTCGTTGTCCGGGAACAGGTCAAGGATCGCGGCGTCGGTGGCGTCGATGTCGGCCGGGTCGCCGGACAGCGCGGCCCACCGGAACGGCCCCCTGCCCTCGCAGAACAGCGGCCGGATGTAGGCGGGCACGAAGCCGGGAAAGGCGAACGCCCGCTGGTAGCCGGCCAGTTCCGCCTCGCCCCGGATGGAGTTGCCGTAGTCGAACACCTCAGCGCCCCGGTCCAGGAAGCCCACCATGGCCTCGACGTGCGCGGCCATGGACTGCTGGGCCCGCTCGGTGAAGCCGGCCGGGTCCTCGGCGCGCAGCGCGGCCATGTCCTCGAACGGCACGCCCCGGGGCAGGTAGGTCAGCGGGTCGTGGGCCGAGGTCTGGTCGGTGACGATGTCGATCGGCGCGCTCATGGCCAGCAGCTGGGGCACGATCTCGGCGGCGTTGCCGAGCAGGCCGATGGACAGCGGCTGCCCGGCGTCGCGGGCCACGGTGGCCCGGCGCAGCGCGTCGTCGATGCCGTCGGCCGCCACGTCCAGGTAACCGTGCTCGATCCGCCGGGTGATCCGGGACGGGTCGCAGTCGATGCAGATGGCCACGCCGCCGTTCATGGTCACCGCGAGCGGCTGCGCGCCGCCCATCCCGCCCAGGCCCGCGGTCAGCGTGATCGTGCCGGCCAGCGACCCGCCGAACCGCTTGGCCGCGACCGCGGCGAACGTCTCGTAGGTGCCCTGCAGGATGCCCTGGGTGCCGATGTAGATCCACGACCCGGCGGTCATCTGCCCGTACATGGTCAGGCCGAGAGACTCCAGGCGGCGGAACTCATCCCAGGTGGCCCACTGCGGGACCAGGTTGGAGTTGGCGATCAGCACCCGGGGCGCCCACTCGTGGGTGCGCATGACGCCGACCGGCTTGCCCGACTGGACCAGCAGCGTCTCGTCCCCGCGCAGCCCCTGCAGGGAGCGCACGATCGCGTCGTAGGCGGCCCAGCTGCGGGCCGCGCGGCCCGAGCCGCCGTACACGATCAGCTGGTCCGGATGCTCGGCCACCTCGGGGTCGAGGTTGTTCATCAGCATCCGCATGGCCGCTTCCTGCGGCCAGCCGGGGCAGGACAGTTCGGTGCCGCGCGGGGCGCGGACCGGGCGCGGGCCGGATGGGTCGGCGGCAGTCATCCCTGGACTCCTCGTCGGGTCGGCAGCGGCTGGTCGCCGCCACCGTTCATCATCCCTGGTCGCCGGGGAACGCGAAGCGCCGGGCGGGCCGCATCCTGCTCGCGGTCCCGCCCGGCGCTGCTGAGAGCCGGTCAGCCCGGTCCGGGCTCAGCCCATGCCGACGGCGCTCAGGAAGGCAGCGGCCACCGTCGAGTAGTCGGCGTGATCGATGATGATCGCCTTGTCCATCTGCAGCAGGGCGTTGGTGGTCAGCGCCGCGGACACCTGGTTCAGCGTGCTCACCACGGTCGGCGTGACCGCCTTCTTGTAGACCAGCGGGGTCACGTTCTGCGCGGCGAAGTTGAACTTGGGGTCGGCCAGTGCCACCAGCTTGTCGGTGATGATCTGCGGCGTGGTGGTGAACACGTCGGCCGCCTGCACCTTGCCGTCCTTGAGCGCGGCCAGGGTGAGCGGGCCGGACTCGTCGAGCGGGACGAACGACTTGAACGTCAGGCCGTAGTTCTTCTTCAGCCCGACCAGGCCCTGGGCCCGGGTCTTGAACTCGGGCGGGCCGCCGATGACCAGCTTCTTCGCAACCGGCTTGAGATCCGCGATCGACTTCAGGTTGTACTTCTTCGCGGTCGCCTGGGTGACCGTGACCGAGTCCTTGTCCTGGGCCGTGGAGGAGTTCAGGATCTCCAGTGTGGAGGGCAGCTTGGCCTTGAGCGCGGCGTTCACCTCGCTGGTGGTGGCGGCGGTGCTGTTCTTGTCCACCGAGGTGGTCAGCAGTGCGCCGTTGTATTCCGGAAGAATGCTGATCGAGCCCTTTTCGATCTGCGGGTAATAGACTTCCCGGGCGCCGATGTTGAATTTCGGGGTGACCTTGACACCCTTGGCCTTCAGCGCCTGGACATAGATCTCGGCGAGCAGCTCGTCCTCCGGGAAGTTGGCCGAGCCGACGACCACGGTGCCCTTGGCGGCGGTGGGCGCCAGCGGGTTGGAGCTACTGCTGCTGCTCCCGCTGCCACTCCCGCCGCCGCTGCTGCCGCACGCGGCCAGCACCAGGCTAGTCAAGATGGCCAGGCCGCCGACCGTTGTGCCACGCCACGGACGTCTGCGCAAGCCAGATATGAGCACCGTGAATCGTGATGTCGGAAACATATGTGTTTCCCTTCTTTTCCGATAGGTTAGGACGTTATCACGACGGGCGACCCTGCTGGCGCACGCCCGCCGGAACGGCCAGACGGCGCACGCCGGTGAAGAAGGCTTGGACGGCCAGGGCGAGCACGACCACAAGCGCCGCACCCCCGGCTACCTCCCCGTAATTCTCCGTGGCGAGCCCGTCGATAATGTAACGGCCCAGGCCACCCAGGCCGATGTACGCGGCGATCGTCGCGGTAGCCACCACGAAAATCGCTCCGGTACGCAAACCGAGGACGATCAGCGGCATCGCCACTGGGACCTCGACTTTGCGTATTTGCTGCCAGGGCGTCATGCCCATGCCCCGGGCGGCGTCCTTGAGTCCGGGGTCCACCCCGGCCACCCCTTCGTAGGCATTGACCAGGATCGGCGGGATGGCCAGCAGGACCAGCGGCACGAGCCAGGCCAGCGGGGAGAAGCCCAGCGTCACGGCCAGCAGCACCAGCAGCCCGAGGGTGGGAATGGCCCGCCCGGCGTTGGCCAGGTTGACCGCGAACAGCGCGCCCCGCCCGGTGTGCCCGATCAGGATGCCCACCGGGATCGCGATCAGCGCCGCGATGACCAGGGACAGGGCGGTGTAGCCGAGCTGCTCCAGGATCCGGATCGGGATGCCATCGGGCCCGTGCCACTGCTGCGGCTGCTTCAGCCAGTCCCAGGCGAAACTCAGGAAGCTCATCCGGCCCCCCCGGCCTGCGCGGCGACGGCCGGATCGCCGATCAGGATCTGGGCGCGCTCCCGGCGCCCGCGCCGTGGCCGCCACGGGGTGAGCACCCGGCGCAGCAGCACCAGCAGCACGTCACAGACGAGCGCGAGCGCGATGATCAGCCCGCCGCCGATGAGGATTTCGGTCACGAAGTCGCGCTGGTACCCGTCGATGATCAGGTAACCGAGGCTGCTGACCCCGATCAGCTGGCCGACGCTGGCCAGGCTGATGCTGGACACGACGGCCACCCGCAGGCCGGCGATCACCACGGGTACCGCGATCGGCAGTTCCACCTGGGCCAGCCGGCGCAGCGCGCCGAAGCCCATGGCCGTCGCCGCCTGCCGGACGTCCTCCGGGACCGAGCGCAGCCCGTCCACCACGTTCGGCACCAGGACACAGAGCGAGAACAGGGTGAGCGGGATGATCACTGTCGTGTCGGTCAGCCCGGTGTACGGGATCAGCACGATGAACAGGGCCAGCGACGGCAGTGCGTACAGGACGCTGGCGCCGGACAGCACCGGCGGGTAGAGCCACTTCCAGCGCACGCAGGCGATGCCCAGCGGCACCGAGATGACCAGCCCGAGCAGGGCCGGCACGATGCCCAGATAGGCGCTCTCCCAGATGTAGGTGGGAACCGCGGACCAGTCCATGGGTGATCAGGCCGTTCCCGCCGCCGTGTCCTGGCGCTGCGCGCCCGCTGCGGTCCCGTTGCCGGGAGCCGCCGACCGGTCCGCAGCCTGCTCGGCAGCATGAATGGCCACCCGCAGCCGGTCGTAGGACGTCGTCCCGACCACCCGGCCGTCGTCGTCGACCCCGACCGCCCGGCCCGCCGGGGACAGCACGGTCGCGTCCAGCGCCGACCGCAGCGAGTCCCCGTGCACGCTGAACGTGTGACCGTACGGTTCCAGGGTGGCCTCGCGCGCCGGTGACCCGGCAGGCAGCGAGTCCAGGCCGGCCACCGCGGCCCAGCCGCGCGGCTTGCGCCCCGCGTCCACGACCAGCACCCAGTCCTCGCCGGTGTCCCGGCCCGCCCGGGCGGCCACCGACGCGGCCGTGTCCTCCTCGACCACCGTGCGGTCGTCCAGGTTCAGCCCGGACGCGGCCAGGAAGGACAGCCGGCGGATGCCCCGGTCGAAGCCGAGGAAGTTCTCCACGTAGCTGTCGGCGGGCGCGGCCAGCAGCCGCTCCGGGCTGTCCACCTGGGCGATGTGGCCGTGCGGCCGGAAGATCGCCACCTGATCGCCCACCTTGATGGCCTCCTCCACGTCGTGCGTGACCAGCACGATCGTCTTGTGCAGCTCCGCCTGCAGCTTGATGAGCTCATCTTGCAGGGTGGCTCGGACAATCGGGTCGACCGCGCTGAACGGCTCGTCCATCAGCAGCACCGGCGGGTCCGCGGCCAGCGCCCGGGCCACCCCGACGCGCTGCTGCTGCCCCCCGGACAGCTGGTACGGATACCGCCGGGCCAGTTGTTCATCCAGGCCGACCAGCGTCATCAGCTCCCGGGCCCGGGCCCGGGCCCGGGCCTTCTTCCAGCCGATCAGCAGCGGGACCGTGGCGATGTTGTCCTCGATGGTCCGGTTCGGGAACAGGCCAGACTGCTGGATGACGTAGCCGATGCCGCGGCGCAGCTCGGACTGGTTCGACCGCTGGATGTCCTGGCCGTCGAGCAGGATCCGGCCGCTGCTGGGCTCGATCAACCGGTTGATCATCCGCAGCGTGGTCGTCTTGCCGCACCCGCTGGGCCCGACCAGGACCATCGTCTGGCCGGCCGGAACCTCCAGATCAAGGTGGTCCACGGCGACTGTGCCATCGGGATACCGTTTCGTCACGCCCTCGAAGGTGATCAAGACGTGGCCTTCCGGTGTGCCCCGAGGTCGCCCGGGGTCTTGCGCTGATCATTACCCGCGAAGCCGGAAGCGATTCCGTGCCCCCACAGCAAGATCAGCGTAGCCGCACGTTGGCCTGCCCGCCCCGCGACGAGACGAATGCCGCCAATTAGTGACGATCCTGTAACAGTGGGCTACTGGGCCACGGGCCCACGGTTGGTGAGCAACCGGAGTCGCGGCCGGTGGCGCCAGCGACTGGTGGCGGCCGCGTCGGCGGCCCGGCGCAGGGAATAATGGCCGCAGGCCCAGCGGTTGGAGCCCTGGTTGCGCCGGGTGCGGACGCTGATGACGGCCAGCGTGCGCCCGGCATGCGGAGACACCTGAGGCACCCCACCATGACAGTTCAGGCCAGCCAGCAGAACGAGGCGCACGGGCACGAGCACAAGGACGTGTCCGGCGGATGGCTCCGCCCGGCCGTGTTCGGCGCCATGGACGGCCTGGTCACCAACGTATCGCTGATCGCCGGGGTGGGCGCCGGGGTCAGCACGTCCCACGGCGACCCGCACCTCATCGTGCTCACCGGGCTGGCCGGCCTGGCCGCGGGCGCGTTCTCCATGGCGACCGGCGAGTACGTGTCGGTCTCCTCACAGAACGAGCTGGTCCAGGCCGAGGTGCGCAAGGAGCGGTTCGAGCTGGAGCACAACCCGGAGTCCGAGCGCCTGGAGCTGGCGGCCAGCTTCCGCAAGCAGGGCGTGGACGCGGAACTCGCCGACAAGGTCGCCCGGCAGATCTCGGCCCATCCGGAGCAGGCGCTGGGCGTGCATGTCCGCGAGGAGCTCGGGGTGGACCACGAGGAGCTGCCCTCGCCGTACACGGCGGCGGGCGCGTCGCTGGTCACGTTCGCGATCGGCGCGCTGATCCCGCTGCTGCCTTACCTGTTCGGGCTGGACGACCTGGCCGCGGCGCTGGGCCTGGCCGGGGTCGCGGCCTTCGTCGGCGGCGGGCTGGTGGCCCGGCTCACCGACCGGCCGTTCCTGCGCGGCGCGCTGCGCCAGCTGATCCTGGGCGCGGTGGCGGCCGGGATCACGTTCCTGATCGGCGCCGCGGTCGGTACCGGCGTCGCCTCCTGACCCGGGACGTCACCAGCTGGCCGGGACGTCACCAGGCGTCGGGACTGAACGCGTCGTCCTCGTAGCCGCCCGGCCCGGACAGCAGCTTGAGGTCCGACTCCACCATCATCGTGATCAGCTCGTCGAAACCGATCTTCGGCTCCCAGCCCAGCTCCGCAGCGGCCTTGGCCGGATCGGCGCACAGCTGGTCCACCTCGGCCGGGCGGACGAAGGCCGCGTCCACGGTGACGTGGTCCCGCCAGTCCAGCCCGGCCACCCCGAACGCGCGTTCCACCAGCTCTTCCACGGAATGCGTGACGCCGGTGCCGACCACGTAGTCCCCGGGCTGGTCCTGGGCCAGCATCAGGTGCATGGCCCGGACGTAGTCGCCCGCGAAGCCCCAGTCCCGGTGGGCCCACAGGGTGCCCAGCCGGACCTGCCGCTCGTAGCCCAGCTTGATCTTGGCCACCCCGAGCGACACCTTGCGGCTGACGAATTCCGCACCGCGCCGGGGCGACTCGTGGTTGAACAAGATCCCGGATACCGCGTACATGCCGTAGGACTCGCGGTAGTTCTGGGTCAGGAAATGCCCGTAGGCCTTGGCCACGCCGTACGGGCTGCGCGGGTGGAACGGGGTCTGCTCGGTCTGCGGGGACTCACGGACCTGCCCGAACATCTCCGATGACGACGCCTGGTAGAAGCGGATCTGCCCGTTACGCGGGGTGCGCGACGCGCTGATCCCGCTGCACACCCGGATCGCTTCCAGCACCCGGAGCACGCCCAGCCCGGTCACCTCGCCGGTCAGCTCGGCCTGCTGCCAGGACATGGGCACGTAGGAGATCGCGGCCAGGTTGTAGACCTCGTCAGGCTGCACCCGTTCCACCGCCGAGATCAGGCTGCCCTGATCGAGCAGGTCACCGCGGACCAGCCGGACATCCTCCAGCAGCTGGCGGACCCGGCGGACCCGCGGGTTGGACTGGCCGCGGACCAGGCCCCACACCTCGTAGCCCTGGGCCAGCAGGTATTCCGCAAGATAGGAGCCATCCTGCCCGGTGATCCCGGTGATCAGTGCACGCCTCGTCAGCGGAGCCTCCTCAGCTCATGCCCCTCAGGGTACGTCGGCGCAGCTTACCGGCCATGGCCAGGCTGCCGCGGCCAGCCCGGACCAGCTGGGCTGGCCAACGGCCGCCGCTGTACCCGGTGGTAATGTTCGCGTCCTAGCCGGCCACGCGGGCAGGGCCTCACGGCAACGGACGGCCAGCGGCGAACGAGAGGTGCGAACCTGCGTGATGACCACCGAGCAGCCGCTGCGCGTCGCGCTGCTGTCCTACCGCAGCAAGCCGCACTGCGGTGGCCAGGGCATTTATCTGCGCCACCTGTCCCGGGAACTGGCCGCGCTGGGCCACCACGTCGAGGTGTTCTCCGGCCAGCCCTACCCCGAGCTGGAAGCCGGCCCGGTGCTCCGCGAGCTGCCCAGCCTGGACCTGTACGCCGACGACGACCCGTTCCGGACCCCGCGGCTGGCCGAGTACCGCGACTGGATCGACGTGCTCGAATTCGCCACGATGAAGACCGGCGCGTTCCCGGAGCCGCTGACGTTCAGCCTGCGCGCGCTGCGCGAGCTGCGCGGCCGCCGGGCCGACTTCGACCTGGTGCATGACAACCAGGTGCTGGCCTACGGCATGCTCGGGCTGAAGCGGCTCGGCCTGCCGCTGGTGACCAGCATTCATCACCCGATCAGCGTGGACCGGCGGATCGAGCTGAGATCGGCGCGCGGCATGGCCCGGGCCGGCAAGTGGCGCTGGTACTCCTTTGTCCGGATGCAGGGCCGGGTGGCCCGCCGGGCCGGGCCCATCCTGACCGCTTCGCAGGCGTCCCGGGCCGACATCTGCCGTGATTTCCGTACCGATCCGGCCAACGTGCATGTCATCCCGCTCGGCGTGGACACCAGGCTGTTCCATCCCCGTCAGGCGGCCCGGGTACCCGGCCGGATCGTGGCCGTGGCCAGCGCGGACTCCCCGCTGAAGGGGGTGGCCACGCTGCTCCAGGCGGTGGCCAAGCTCACCGTGGAACGCGAGGCCCAGCTGACCGTGGTCGGCAGGCCCGCGCCCGGCGGGCCGACGGAGCGGCTGGCCAGCGACCTCGCTCTCGGCGACCGGGTCCGGTTCGTGCACGGGATCAGCGACACCGAACTGGCCGAGCTGACCGCGAGCGCCGAGATCGCCGTGATCCCCTCGCTGTACGAAGGCTTTTCGCTGCCCGCGGTGGAGCACATGGCCTCGGGGACACCGCTGATCGCCAGCCGGACCGGCGCGCTGCCCGAAGTGACCGGGGACGCCGCGCTGCTGGTCGAGCCGGGTGACCCGGAGGCGCTGGCCGCGGCCCTGCGCGACCTGCTCGACGCGCCGGCCGAGCGCGACCGGCTGGGCGCGGCCGCCTGGCAGCGGGTGCAGGAACGATTCGCCTGGAGCGCGGTGGCCCGGGCCACCGTGGCCCAGTACCGGGACGCGATCGCCGCCGCCCGCCGGCCCACCGAACGGAGCCAGTGAGTGCTCACCGTCGACTTCGGCCGGTATCCGGTCGGCCCGGGTGACCGGGTGCTCGACCTGGGCTGCGGCGCGGGCCGGCACGCCTTCGAGGCGCTGCGCCGCGGCGCGACCGTGGTGGCGCTGGACACCGGCGCGGCCGAGCTGCGCGGCGTCCAGGAAATGGTGGCGGCCATGCAGGCGGCTGGCGAAGTGCCGGCCGGCGCGCGGGCTGGCACCGTGCGCGGGGATGCCACCGCGATGCCCTTCCCGGACGGCGTGTTCGACCGGGTGATCGCGGCCGAGGTGCTGGAGCACATCCCGGCCGACGGGCGCGCGCTGCGGGAGATCGCCCGGGTGCTCCGGCCCGGCGGCCAGCTGGCGGTGACCGTGCCGGCCTGGCTGCCGGAGCGGATCTGCTGGCGGCTGTCCGCGGACTACCACAACGTGCCGGGCGGGCACGTGCGCATCTACACCCGGCTGGAACTGGCCGCGAAACTGACCCAGGCCGGGCTGGTACCCGGGGGGCACCATCACGCGCACGGCCTGCACTCGCCCTACTGGTGGCTGAAGTGCGCGGTTGGCGTGCACGACGACGATCACCCGGTGGCCCGCGCCTACCACCGGCTGCTGGTCTGGGACATCATGAAGCGCCCGGCCGCCACCCGGCTGACCGAGCGGGCGCTGAACCCGCTGATCGGCAAGAGCCTGGTCATCTACGCGGCCAAGCCGGCCGCGCCCCCCGGCAGCCGCGCCGTCGCCCCGGCCGAGCGAGCGCATGCCGCGGCCTGACCAGCTGGCCAGCCCGGCGAGCGGCACCCAGCTGCCCGGCGTGCCCGCGGTGCCATCGGTGCCCGGCATCCTGACCGCGGCCGAGGTGCTGGCCACCGGTGAGCACATCGCCGCCCGGCAGGAACCCGCGGGCGCGATCGGCTGGCCGGACGGGCACAGCGACGCCTGGAATCACATCGAATGCGCGATGGCGCTGTCCGCGTGCGGGCTGCGCGAGCCGGCCCGGCTGGCCTACGACTGGCTGCGCCGGACCCAGCGGGCGGACGGATCGTGGCCGAAGCGGACCGAGGCGGGCCAGGTCACCGACCCGGCGGCAGAGAGCAACCAGGCCGCCTACGTGGCCGTGGGCACCTGGCACGAGCTGCTGATCACCGGGGACCGGGAGTTCGCGGTGCAGATGTGGCCCACGGTCGGCCGGGCCATCGGGTTCGTGCTGGCCCTCCAGGCGCCCCGGGGTGAGATCGCCTGGCAGCGCGCAGCCGACGGCACACCGGCCAGCTACGCACTGCTGGCCGGGTGCTCGAGCATCTACCAGAGCCTGCGCTGCGCCGCCCGGCTGGCCCGCTACCTGGGCGAGCCGCAGCCGGGCTGGGAGCGGGCGGCCAGCCGCCTGCGGCACGTGGTCGCCTGCCATCCCGAGGCGTTCGCCGACAAGAGCCGGTACTCCATGGACTGGTACTACCCGGTGCTGGCCGGCCCGCTGCGCGGGCCGGCCGCGGCCGGCCGGCTCGACGCACAGTGGCCGGAGTTCGTCGTCCCCGGCCTCGGCGTGCGCTGCGTCCGGGACCAGCCGTGGGTGACCGGCGCGGAAACCTGCGAGCTGGTCATGGCGCTGGACGCGGCCGGCGAGTACCCGAAGGCCCGGCAGATGTTCGCCGACATCCAGTACCTGCGCGACGCGGACGGAGGGTACTGGACCGGCTGGCAGTTCGTGAACAAGGCGCACTTCCCGGCCGAGCGGAGCAACTGGACCGCGGCGGCGATGATCCTGGCCGCCGACGCGCTGTCCCGGGCCACCCCGGCGGCCGGGCTGTTCCGCGACCTGCCTGCCGGGCCGCTGGCTGGCCAGGCCATGGCCGGCGCCTGCGGCTGCGCCACGGCCGGCCCGGGTTAGCAGGGGCAACGGAACTCCCGCGATCCGCGGCCCATGTCCCCCATCGTGCACCTGGTAACCCCAAACGGGACCAGGCCAAGCGCGGTTGCCGTATTCAGGACGCGCTGGCCCGCTCCAGCACGCGCAGCGAGCCGTGCACGCCGACCTCGGTGAACTCAGCGGACGCCAGGGCCTGGCGGTAGACCCGGTAGGGCGCCTGGCCGCCGTCGGCCGGGTCGGGGAACACGTCGTGGATGGCCAGCGCCCCGCCCGGCGCGACCCAGGGGGCCCAGTTCGCGTAGTCCGCCTGGGCGGCGGCGTCGGTGTGCCCGCCGTCGATGAACAGCATGCCCAGCGGCGCCCGCCACAGCCCTGCCACCTGCGCGGACCCGCCCACCACCGCGATGACCTGGGACTCCAGGCCAGCGCCGGCCAGTGTGGCGCGGAATGCGGGGAGCGTGTCCAGCTGCCCGGTCCGCGCGTTGACCAGCGTGGGGTCGTGGTACTCCCAGCCGGCCTGGTTCTCCTCCGAGCCATGGTGATGGTCCACGGTGATCACCAGCTGGCCCGCCGCCCGGGCCGCGGCGGCCAGGTAGATGGTGGATTTGCCGCAGTAGCTGCCGATCTCCAGGATTGGCCCGCGGGGCGCGTAGGCAGCCGCGGTCTGGTACAGCGCCAGGCCTTCGGCGGGCGGCATGAAGCCCTTGGCCGCTTCGGCCGCCTGCTGAAGCTCAGGCGGCATCGGGCGGGCCAGGTCCATGTTCCTGCCTTCCTCCGGCGGGCCGCGGTGGCCGGCCAGGCGTGCGGGTGGCCAGCCAGGACGCGAGGCGGCCGGCCAGGACGTGGCCAGGACGCGGGGCGGCCGGCCAGGCGTGTGGCAGCCGGCCAGGACGTACTGTAGCGCTGACAGGCACCGGGCCCGGCGAGGAGGACAGGGCGATGAGGGTGGCGGTCGATCGCGATCTGTGCGAGGCCAACGGCTTGTGCGCCGGGCTAGCGCCCGAGGTCTTCGATCTGGACGACGAAGACTACCTGCACATCCTGCAGCCCGAGGTGCCCGCCGGGCAGGCCGGCGCGGTCCAGCAGGCCGTGGCGTCATGCCCGAAGATCGCACTGAGCCTGGCCGACTGAGTCACAGCACCCCGGCGGCGATGGCCACCCCCACCGCCACCAGGATCACGCCGCCCAGCTGCTCGCCGCGCCGGCCGGCTGCGGCACCGATCCGGCTGCCGAGCTCCAGCCCGGCCAGGGACAGCCCGACGCTGACCACGCCGATGACGATCGCCCCTTCGGCGATGCCGATATGCATGGTGCCCAGCGCGAACCCGGCGGCGAGGTTGTCCAGGCTGAGCGCGAACGCACTGAGCAGCAGCCGCCCCAGGCTGCCCGGCGGGGCCGGGTGATCAGTCCCGGCGGCTGGGGACTGGCGCGCGGCCTGCACGACGGTGGCGAGCCCGATGCCGATCAGCAGCGCGGCACCGATCCAGCGGGCCAGCTGCCCGATGCCGCTGGCCAGCCCGGCCCCGATGACCAGGCCGACGATGGGCATGCCGGCCTCGAACGCGCCGAACACCAGCGCGACCCGCACCCGGGTCCGGGTGGTCACCCCGCCGAAGCCGATGCCGATCGCCGCAGCCAGGTTGGACAGCCCCACGGACACGGCGACCAGCAGCAGGGCCAGCACGTTGGCTCAGCCCCGGGAGGTATCTCGTAGATCTCCGGCCTGCCGCGCGTCAAGATCCACGAGACCTCCCCAGGGGGCCGCTAGCGGCCGGGTTCTTGCAGCTCGATGCGGTTCCCAGCCGGGTCGGCCAGGAACGACTGCCGGCCGGTACCCACGCCGACCGGGTCGGTGACCTCGACGCCGCGGGCGCGCAGCTCGGCCACGGCCGCGTCCAGGTCGCTGACGGCCAGCGCGAAGTGCTGGCCGAGCGACGGCGGCACGTCCGCGTCGATCAGGTGGATCTGCTGGCGGCCCGCGTCGAGCCAGGCCCCGTCGAAGCTGAAGTCGGGCCGGTCGGTGCGCTGGGTCAGGCCGAGCACCCCGGTGTAGAAGTCGAGCGCCGCTGGGACGTCACGGACATTGAGCGAAACGTGGTGCAGCCCGTCGAGTCTCATATCTTCAGTCTCGCAGTCAGCTGGGCCCGCGGCCAGCCCCGGCTGGGTCGGTGACCTGGCCGAGGAACAGCGGCAGCCCACTGCCGGTGTCGGCGACCGCGAACAGGAACGGCCGGTCCACGGTGACCTGCACCGGCGGATCGCCGCCCAGCGCGCGGGCGGCGGCCATGATCGTGATCGCGGTTGCCGCGGCCGCCTCGGTGCCCTGCTCGTTCACGTCGATGTAGGCCTGGTGCACGACCTCGCTGATGGCCAGCCGCTCGGCGGTGGTGATCCCGCTGAAGTCGGCCCCGGCGGTGAACGCCAGCGGCATGCCCAGCCCGGTCAGCACCGGGCGCAGCGCGAACTGGCTGGTGACCCGGAACCGGGGCAGGGCCAGGGTGACCTGGCGCGTGGCGAGCCCGGCCAGCAGCCCGCGCAGCCCGCCCGCGGTCAGCCGGCTGGCCATCGGGCCGGCGGGCCCGTCCGGCAGCACGATCACCATGCCCAGCCGGCCGCCCGCGTACGGCAGCTCGACCGCCTGGTAGCCGTCCCCGCGCAGGTACCGCAGCCGCGCCCGGACCTGCATCATCGCCACGGTGACCGAGGTGCCGGGCGCGGGATGGAACGGGGCATCGTGAGTACCGCCGGCTGGGAACGGATGCGCCCAGGCCGCCTTGAGGTACACCGCGCTGGCCAGCACCAGGCGGGTGCTGGCCGAGACCAGTCCCGGCGCGAGCAGGTCGGTGATCTTGCCTTCGGTCTGCCCGGCGATGAGCCGGTTGATCTGCTGCCGGGCCTGCTCGGCCGCGTCGCGGAAATCGGCCTCGCGCAGCGTCACGGACGCGGCGTGGGCGAACGCCGCGCTGAAGTCCGGCGCCACCGGCAGCCCGGACTGCACCCACATGGTGTCCGGTGCGCGCAGCGTCAGCTCGCCTTTGGCCAGCTCGCCGAGCAGGTCCGAGATGGCCTCCAGGCCGGGCCCGGCGTCCTGCGGGCCGGCCAGGTGCAGCACCGCCGCGAGCTGGGAGGCGGTGTCGCCGCGCGCGCCCAGCAGCGCCATCTGCAGTGCGGCCGCGATGCTCACCGGGGAGAGCACCAGGTTCCCGGGGCCGCGCAGCGCGGCGTACAGATCGGCGCCGAACCTGTCCTCCGCGCCGGTTACCGGCGCCCCGCTAGGCGCCACGCCGGCCTGCCAGGCGCGCGATCGCCTCGCGCAGCACTTCTTCTTTTTTGCAGAACGCAAACCGCACCTGGCTGCGGCCGGCCGCCACGTTGTCGTAGAACACGCAGCTGGGAATGGCGACGACGCCCGCCCGGTCCGGCAGCGTGCGGCAGAACTCCATGCCGTCGGTCTCGCCCAGGGCCCGCACGTCGGTGGTCACGAAGTAGGTGCCGGCCGGCCGGAACACCTCGAACCCCACCTCGGCCAGCCCGGCGCACAGCAGGTCGCGCTGGCCGCGCAGGCTGGCGCTGACCGAGGCGAAGTAGCTGTCCGGCAGGGCCAGCGCCTGGGCCACCGCGTACTGGAACGGGCCGCCGGTGACGTAGGTCAGGAACTGCTTGACCGTGCGGACCGCGGTGACCAGCTCCGGGGTGCCGGTCACCCAGCCGATCTTCCAGCCGGTGAAGGAGAACGTCTTGGCCGCGGAGCTGATCGTCACGGTCCGCTCGCGCATGCCGGGCAGGGTGGCGATGGGCACGTGCTCGCCCTCGAAGATCAGGTGCTCGTACACCTCGTCGGAAACCACCAGCAGGTCATGCTCGCAGGCCAGCGCGGCGATCCCGGTCAGCTCGGCCCGGCTGAACACCGCCCCGGTCGGGTTGTGCGGGCTGTTCAGCAGGAGGAGCCGGGTGCGCGGGGTGATGGCCTCGCGCAGCGCGTCCAGGTCGGGCCGGAACGCGGGCGGCCGCAGGGTGACCGGCACCCGGGTGGCCCCGGCCATCGCGATGCACGCCGCGTAGGAGTCGTAGTAGGGCTCGAACGCGATCGCCTCGTCGCCCGGCTCCAGCAGGGCGATCAGCGCGGCGGCGATGCCCTCGGTCGCCCCGGCGGTCACCAGCACCTCGGTGTCCGGGTTCACGTCCACGCCGTAGAAGCGCTTCTGGTGACCGGCCACCGCGTGCCGCAGCTCGGGGATGCCCGGGCCGGGCGGGTACTGGTTGCCCCGGCCTTCCATGATCGCCGCCGCCGCGGCCGCGGCGATCTCGGCTGGGCCATCGGTGTCCGGGAAGCCCTGGCCCAGGTTGACCGACCCGGTGGTCAGGGCGAGCGCGGACATCTCGGCGAAGATGGTGGTGCCCATCCCGTCCAGCCGCCGGTTCAGCAATGGTCGTTCCACCCGGCCATCACATCACGCCTGCGGGCCCGCGGCCGGCACCAGCCCGTTACCCGGTGACTTACGCTGCGATCATGCGAGTCGCCCTGTGCCAGCTGCCGGTCAGCCCCGATCCCGCGATCAACCTGGGCCGGGTGCGCGAAGCGCTGGCCACGGCGGCCAGCCAGGGCGCGGACCTGGCGGTGTTCCCCGAAGCGACCCAGGCCCGGTTCGGCACTGACCTGGCCGCGGTGGCCGAGCCGCTGGACGGGCCGTTCGGCGCCGGGCTGGCCGACGCGGCCCGCGGCACCGGGACCGCCCTGGTCGCCGGGGTGTTCGAGCCCGCACTGGACGGCCGGGTGTACAACACGGCGGTGGCGTACGCGGCATCGGGCCAGCGGGTGGCCGCGTACCGCAAGATCCACTTGTTCGATTCGCTGGGCGAGACCGAGTCCAAGGTGGTCGCGCCGGGTTCCGAGCCGGTGCTGGCCGACCTGGCGGGCCTGCGGGTAGGCCTGCTGACCTGCTATGACATCCGGTTCCCTGAACTGGCCCGGGATCTGGTCGCCCGCGGCGCGGACCTGCTCGTGGTGCCGGCCGCCTGGGCGGCCGGGCTGTACAAGGAGGAGCACTGGGTCACCCTGGTGCGGGCCCGGGCCATCGAGAACACGGTGTGGGTGGCGGCCGCGGGGCAGGTGCCGGACCCGGACTCGCCGCCGACCCGGGCGCCGACCGGGATCGGCCGGAGCATGCTGGTGGACCCGATGGGCGTGGTCCGGCTGGACCTGGGGCCGTTTCCCGGGGTGGCCGCCGGCGGGCTGGACACCGCGCTCACCGCGCAAGTCCGGGACCGCCTGCCCTGCCTGGCCCACCGCCGCGAGGACGTCTTCGGCCCCGCGGTAGCCGGCCGGCGGTGGTCAGGAGGCGGCGAGGTGCCGGGGGGCGCTGCGGGCTAGCGTCGCCCGCGGCCAGCGGAGGCAGCGCAGGCCGGGACGGTGGCCCGAGCCCGGCACTCTGCCAGAAACCGGGCGGCTTCGGTGCGATGCTAGCCAGTGGGCCCACGGGCCTGATCCCGCCCGGCCACCACACCCGCGCGGTACCACTTCCATCAGGGCGCCCGGCCAGGCATCATCAGCTGACAAATCGGACGCAATATGACATTGCGCCGGAGGGAGGATCCGAGGGGAGGATGAGGCCAGTTACTCCCGACACCGGTCCTGAGGTCTCGCCGTCAGGCGGATTCGTGCGCCAGGCGAACGTGTTCGGCACCCGGATCACCGGTGATGGATCGAGCGGGTACCTGGCCGAACCCGGGCGCTACCAGCTGTATGCCTCGCTGGCCGATCCGTGGGCGCACCGGGCAGTTATCGTGCGCAAGCTGCTCGGGCTGGATCGGGTCATCGGGCTGAGCCTGGTGGACCCGCTCCGGGACGAACGCGGCTGGCGCTTCCCGGCCGACGGCGGCGGCGCCGACCCGGTGACCGGCGCGCACTTCGTGTCCGACCTCTACCTGACCACCGACCCCGGCTACCGCGGGCGGTTCACCGTCCCGTTCGTGTGGGACACCCGGAGCCAGCGGATCGTGGACAACGATTTCCAGCAGATCACGATCACGTTCGGGACCGAGTTCCGCGGCTATCACCGTCCCGGCGCCCCCGACCTCTACCCGGCGGCGCAGCGCGCGGAGATCGACGCGCTGAGCACGCTGATCTATCACGCGGTCAACAACGGCGTGTACAAGGCCGGGCTGGCCACTACCCAGGCGGCCTACGAGGAGGCGTTCGACGCCCTGTTCAGCACGCTGAGCGCGCTGGAGGAGCGGCTGATCCGGCGCCGCTACCTGCTGGGCGACAGCATCACCGAGGCCGACGTGCGGCTGTACCCCACACTGGCCCGCTTCGACGCGGTCTACCACACGCATTACAAGTGCAACCTGCACCGGCTGGTGGACTACCCGGGCCTGTGGGGCTACGCCCGGGATCTCTACCAGACCCCCGGGTTCGGCGACACCACGGACTTCGTGCAGATCAAGCGGCACTACTACCAGACCCAGGACTGGATCAACCCCAGCCGTATCGTGCCCAAGGGGCCGTATGTGAACTGGCTCTCACCCCATGACAGGGAGCGCATGCCGGCGCGATCATGAGGATGTGGGCACGGACTTCGGGCAGCGGTCGCGGCGGTAGCCTTGAGGCCGGGCAATGACAGGTAACCAGCGTCGGAAGAGGGCGATGTCCGCCGTGTCTTCTGAGTCGCCGCAGTCCGCGGATCTCAGCGAAGCAGCATCCACCAGCGGTCCGGAGGGAGAGCTGCCCGAGCATCCTGGCGACGGCACGGCCAGCAAGGACTTCGGGCCGAACGAGTGGCTGGTGGACGAGCTCTACCAGCAGTACCTGGCCGATCCGGGCTCGGTCGACATGGCCTGGTGGAACTTTTTCGCCGACTACACCCCGCCCGAGGGCAGCGCGGCGCGGGCCGGGCAGGCCGCGGCTGAGCCCGCCCCGGCGGCCGCCGCACCGGCCCCGCCTGCCGCGCCCGCCCGGCCGGCTGGCCAGCCCGCCGCCGGGCCCGCCGCGGCGCCGGCCGCCCCCAGGACGGCCGCCCCGGCCCCGGCCGCGTCGCCCGCCACCCCGGCGCCACCGGCCGCCCAGCCGGCCCCGCCCGCCCGGCCACCGGCTCCCGCACCAGCGCCCGCCGCGGCCGCCCCCGCCGAGGCGGCCACCCGGCTGCGCGGCGCGGCCGCCCGCACCGCGGTCAACATGTCCGCCAGCCTGAGCGTGCCCACCGCGACCAGCGTCCGCTCGGTCCCGGCCAAGCTGCTCATCGACAACCGGATCGTGATCAACAACCACCTGGCCCGCGGGCGGGGCGGCAAGGTGTCGTTCACCCACCTGATCGGGTACGCGGTGGTGAAGGCGCTCGGCATGTCGCCGGAGATGAACAACGCCTACACCGAGGCCGATGGCAAGCCCGCGGTCATCCAGCCCGAGCACGTCAACCTCGGCCTGGCCATCGACGTGACCGCGAAGGATGGGTCGCGCCAGCTGCTGGTGCCCGCGGTCAAGGCCGCGGAGCAGATGGACTTCCGCCAGTTCTGGATGGCCTACGAGGACGTGGTCCGCCGGGCGCGGGCCGGCAAGCTCGCCGTCGAGGACTTCGCGGGCACCACGATCAGCCTGACCAATCCCGGCACGATCGGCACCGAGCACTCGGTCCCCCGGCTGGTGGCCGGGCAGGGCTGCATCGTCGGGGTGGGCGCGATGGAATACCCGGCCGCCTATCAGGGCGCGGCCGAGGAGACCATGGCCCGGCTGGCCATCAGCAAGCAGGTCACCCTCACCTCCACCTATGACCACCGGATCATCCAGGGCGCGCAGTCCGGCGAGTTCCTGCGCCGGATCCACCTGCTGCTGCTCGGCGAGGATGGCTTCTGGGACGAGGTCTTCAAGGCGCTGAAGATCCCGTATGAGCCGGTCCGCTGGGTGCGGGACATCCCGGCCGGCCACGAGGACGACATCACCAAGTCGGCCCGGGTGCACGAGCTGATCCACGCCTACCGGGTCCGCGGCCACCTGATGGCTGACACCGACCCGCTGGAGTACAAGCAGCGCAAGCACCCCGACCTGGACATCAACCAGCACGGGCTGACCCTGTGGGACCTGGAGCGGGTGTTCGCCACCGGCGGCTTCGGCGGCAAGCCGCTGATGAAGCTGCGGGAGATCCTGGGCGTGCTGCGCGACTCGTACTGCCGCACGGTCGGCGTCGAGTACATGCACATCCAGAACCCGGAGGAACGCGCCTGGATCCAGGCCCGGGTGGAGCGGCCGCACGACCGGCCCGGTCACGACGAGCAGATGCAGATCCTGTCCCGGCTGAACGTGGCCGAGGCGTTCGAGATGTTCCTGCAGACCAAGTTCGTGGGCCAGCGGCGGTTCTCGCTGGAGGGGGCCGAGTCGCTGATCCCGCTGCTGGACGCGGTGCTCACCGAGGCGGCGGACGCCGCGCTGGATGAGGCCGTGGTCGGCATGGCGCACCGTGGCCGGCTCAACGTGCTGGCCAACATCATCGGCAAGTCGTACGCGCAGATCTTCCAGGAGTTCGAGGGAAACCTGGACCCGCGGACCACGCACGGCTCCGGTGACGTGAAGTACCACCTCGGTGCGGACGGCGTGTTCACCGCGAACGACGGCGCCACGATCCCGACCTCGCTGGTAGCCAACCCCAGCCACCTGGAGGCGGTGGACCCGGTCCTGGAAGGCGTGGTCCGGGCCAAGCAGGACATCATCGACAAGGGCGAGCCCGGCTTCACCGTGCTGCCGGTGCTGGTCCACGGGGACGCGGCGTTCGCTGGCCAGGGCGTGGTGGCCGAAACGCTGAACCTGTCCCAGCTGCGCGGCTACCGGACCGGCGGCACCGTGCACATCGTGGTGAACAACCAGGTGGGCTTCACGACCGCGCCAGCCGAGTCCCGGTCCAGCGTGTACGCCACCGATGTGGCCCGGATGATTCAGGCCCCGATCTTCCACGTCAACGGGGACGACCCGGAGGCCGTGGTGCGGGTCGGCCGGCTCGCGTTCGCCTACCGCGAGCAGTTCCGCAAGGACGTGGTCATCGACCTGATCTGCTACCGGCGGCGCGGGCACAACGAGGCGGACAACCCGTCGTTCACCCAGCCGCTGATGTACGACCTGATCGACGCCAAGCGGTCCACCCGCAAGCTGTACACCGAGTCGCTGATCGGCCGGGGCGACATCACCATGGAAGAGGCCGAGCAGGCGCTCCGCGACTACCAGCAGCACCTGGAGCGGGCGTTCACCGAGACCCGGGAGGCGGCCAATCGGCCGGCCGACCCGGGAGCCGTGGTCCGGCCGGCCACCACCGCGCAGTTTCCCATCGTCCACCCGGACACGCCCACCGCGATCTCCGAGGAAGCCATCAAGCGGATCGTGGATACCCAGCTCAACCTGCCGGACGGGTTCACGCCGCATCCCCGGCTGCAGCCCATGCTGGCCCGCCGGGCGACCATGGTCGAGCAGAACGCGATCGACTGGGCCACCGGTGAGCTGCTCGCGTTCGGGTCGGTGCTGATGGACGGGCACCCGGTGCGCCTGGTCGGCCAGGACACCCGGCGCGGCACGTTCGGCCAGCGGCACGCCGTGCTGGTGGACCGGCACACCGGGGCGGAGTACACCCCGCTGCGGGTGTTCAACTCGCCAACCGCCCGGTTCCACGTCTACGACTCGCTGCTGTCGGAGTACGCCGCGGTCGGTTTCGAGTACGGCTACTCAGTGGCCCGGCCGGAGGCCCTGGTCTGCTGGGAAGCCCAGTTCGGTGACTTCGTCAACGGCGCGCAGACGATCCTGGACGAGTTCATCAGCTCCGGTGAGCAGAAGTGGGGGCAGCCGTCCAGCGTGGTGCTGCTGCTGCCGCACGGCTACGAAGGGCAGGGCCCCGACCACTCCTCGGCCCGGATCGAGCGTTTCCTCGGCCTGTGCGCGCAGGGCAACATGACGGTCACGCTGCCCACCACCCCGGCCAACTACTTCCACCTGCTCCGCTGGCAGGCGCTGTCCGGCCGGCGCACCCCGCTGGTCGTGTTCACGCCCAAGTCCATGCTCCGGCTGAAGGACGCGACGTCCGCGGTGGCCGACTTCGCGAGCGGGTCGTTCCGCCCGGTCATCGGCGACCAGGGGGACGGGGACCCGGCCGCGGTGCGGCAGGTGCTGCTGTGCTCCGGCAAGATCTACTACGACCTGGCCAGAGCGCGGGCGGCGGCGGAACGCGCGGACACCGCGATCATCCGGGTGGAGCGGCTCTACCCGGTCCCGGCCGAGGAACTGGCGGCGGAGATCGCCAAGTACCCCGCGGCCGAGTCGGTCACCTGGGTGCAGGAGGAGCCGGCCAACATGGGCGCCTGGCCGACGATGGCGCTCAAGCTGCCGGAGGCCCTCGGCCGCCCGGTCGGCCACGACTCGCTGCCGCCCAGCTCGGCGCCGGCCACGGGGTCGGCCACCGCGCACGCCGCGGAGCACCAGAGGCTGGTCAACGAGGCTTTCCCGGCAGAGTGACCGTGTACTTCACTGACCGGGGGATCGAGGAACTCGACAGCCGCCGGGGCGCCGACGAGGTGACCCTGGCCTGGCTGGCCGAGCGGCTGCGCGAGTTCGTGGACCTGTTCCCGGAGTCGGAGACGGCCGTGGACCGGCTGGCCACCTGGCTCGCCCGGCTGGACGACGAGGACGGGTAACCGGCCGGGCCGGCCGGCGAGTAACGGCCCCCAGCACATCGCCCATAGTCGCGATACATCTTGACTTTTGGAAGACGCGATATATCGTTTGTGTGGTACCGGATGAGAGGACCACACGATGCCGCGCTGGACCGTTGACGCACCGACCGCCCTGGACTTCGACCGGGTGACCGCGCTGCGAGTGCGGGTCATTTCGGGTTCGGTGGCCGTGCTGAGCACGGAGGACCGCTGCTGCCTCGATATCGACAGCATTTCCGGGCAGCCGCTGCTGGTCAGCCACGAGGATGGCATCCTTACCGTCAGCTACGAAGACCTGACCTGGGACGGGCTGCTCGGCTGGCTGGTGCCCCAGCGGCACTCCGCGGTGATCACGATCACCGTGCCCCATGACTGCCCGGTCCAGCTCGGGGTGGTGAACGCGGGAGCTATCGTGTCCGGAATCTCGGCCAGGACGTCGGTGAAGAGCGTGTCCGGCAGCATCACGCTGGACGGGGTGACCGGGTCGGTGGACGCCACCACGGTCTCCGGGGACATCGAAGCGCAGGGCGTCGGCGGCCAGATCGGCTTCAACTCGGTGTCCGGCGACCTGACCCTGGCCGACGGCCTGGTCGGCCGGCTGGACGCGAAGACCGTCAGCGGCCGGATCACCGCCGACATCGATCTCGACGGCGCCGGGCGGCTGCACGTCCGCACCGCGTCAGGCACGGTAGCGATCCGGCTCCCGGGCGAGACCAGCACCCAGGTCGAGCTGCGCTCGGCCGCGGGCCGGGTGCAGAGCGAATTCGGCGGCCTGTCCCCCGGCCGTCAGCCGGGCGGTAACGCGCTGAGCGGCCGGCTGGGCACCGGCGGCTCCAGCCGGGTCTCGGTGACCACCATGTCCGGCCAGGTCACCCTGCTGCAGCGGGGCGACCCCCGGGCACCCCAGCCCGCCGGGGCAACCGGTGGATCACGATGAGCCCCGTCTTCCGGCACGGACGGCTGCGGCTGTACCTGCTCAAGCTGCTCGACGAAGCACCGCGGCACGGCTACGAGGTGATCCGCCTGCTCCAGGACCGGTTCATGGGCGTCTATGCGCCCTCGCCGGGCACCATCTACCCCCGGCTGGCCCGGCTCGAAGAAGAGGGACTCGTCACCCACGATGAGAACGGGGGCCGGAAGGTGTACCGGATCACCGACAAGGGCCGGGAGGAACTGCGCAACCGGTCCGGTGACCTCAGCGACCTGGAGGAGGAGATCACCGCCTCGGTGCGGGACATTGCGCGCGAGGTGACCGAGGACGTCCGGGAGACCGTGCGCAACCTGCGGGAGGAGCTGACCTTCGCCGCGCGGGACATCTACCGGCCCAGCCACAGCGGCCCGGGGACGCAGGAGGACCCGGCCCGGGCCCGCGACGGGGGCCGGGCCCGGGCCCGCTCGGAATGGGATATCGCTGACCAGGAGGCCGAGGAGGCCGACCAGGCCGCGCGGGGCCAGGCCGCCCAGCCGGACGCGGCACCGGGCGGGCCGTCCCGGGCGGACCGGGACCAGGCCCGGCAGCAGCGCCACGAAACACGGGACCGCGCCCGGGCCGAGGGCCGCCAGACTCGGGAAGAGGCCCGCCAGGGCCGGGAAGAAGCCCGGCGGCAGCGGCAGGAAGCGCGGCGTCACGAAGGCCACGGAACGCGCGACCAGGACGACTGGGACCGGGCCGGACCGGGCGCGGGACGGCGCGGCCGGGGCCGGGACTGGCCCCCGTGGGCCGACCGGGCGGGCTGGAGCGGCTGGCCGTCCGGGCCGGCCGGCTGGGCCGATCCGGGCACCTACCGTGATCTGGAGCAACTGGCCCGGCACTTCAGCCGGGACCTGCGGGACGCAGCCGCGGCCGCGCAGGCGGTCAGCGAAGAAGCCGTGGGCGACCTGCGGTCGATCCTGGATGATGCCATGGACCGGATCAAGGCCGAAGTGTTCGGCCCGGCAGGCCCCCACCGGCCGCCCCGCCCGGACACACCGCCCGGACCGGACGCACCGCCCGGGCCAGCCGGGCCACCCGAATCGGACGCACCGCCCCGGCCAGCCGGGCCACCTGAATCGGACGCACCGCCCCGGCCAGCCACACCGCCCGCCCCGGAGCCACCACCAGCCCCGGAAACACCACCGGCGCCCGGCTCGCCGCCCACATCGGCCGCGAACTAACCCGGGGCCCGCTGCATGGCTGCCACAACCATGCGCACCTGACGGCACGGCTGTGGCTTTCATGCAGTGCCTGATGCGGCAGCCATGTAGTGCCTGATCCGGCGGCGGTGGGGGCACAGCCAGGCCGTGCGGCGGTGGGCGCACGAGCGGTTCTCCGCCGGTGAGTGAGTGCCTGCAGGTACGCTCTTAACTTCGCTCCGTGACCGCCGCAGTGCCGCGCCGGTCCGGGTTCTCGTCCTGGATCAGGAGGTGCGCGGTGCCGGTGCCGCAGGCCAGCAGGCTCAGCAATGTCCGGTATGACATCCGGGGGCCGGTGCTGCGCCGGGCCCGCCAGCTAGAGGCCGAGGGCGTCCAGGTCCTCAAGCTGAACATCGGCAACACCGCACCATTCGGGCTGGCCGCCCCGGACAACGTGGTACACGACGTGGTGCACAACATTGGCGAGGCCCAGGGGTACAGCGACGCGCGGGGCATCTACCCGGCGCGGCTGGCGGTGGCCCAGCACTACACGGCGCTGGGCATCCCTGGCATCGGCCCGGACGACGTCTACCTGGGCAACGGTGTGTCCGAGCTGATCGTGATGGCGTTGCAGGCGCTGCTGGATCCCGGGGATGAGGTCCTGGTGCCCAGCCCGGACTACCCGCTGTGGACCGGCGCGGTGCGGCTGTGCGGGGCCCGGGCCGCGCACTACCGGTGCGACGAGACCGCGGGCTGGGCCCCGGACCTGGACGACGTCGCCGCCAAGATCACCGCGGACACCCGGGCCCTGGTGATCATCAACCCGAACAACCCGACCGGGGCGGTCTACTCGCGGGAGATGCTGCTCGGGCTGCTCGACCTGGCCCGCCGGCACGGGCTGCTGGTGCTGGCCGACGAGATCTACGACAAGATCATCTACGACGGGGTAGTGCACGAATCGGCCGCGGCACTGGCCCCGGACCTGGTCGTGCTGACCATGTCCGGGCTGTCCAAGACCTACCGGGCGCCTGGATTCCGGTCCGGCTGGCTGGTGATCAGCGGCCCGCGCCGGGAGGCCGCGGAGTACCTGGAAGGGCTCGAGCTGCTGGCCAACATGCGGATGTGCCCGAACGTGCCCGCCCAGCACGCGATCCAGACCGCGCTGGGCGGGAAGCAGAGCATCACCGCGCTGCTCCAGCCGGGCGGCCGGCTGTGGGACCAGCGGGACTTCGCCTGGCAGCAGCTGACCGGGATACCCGGCGTGGACTGCGTCAGGCCCGCGGGCGCGCTCTACGTCTTCCCCCGGCTCGACCCGGACACCTACAAGATCTCCGACGACCAGCAACTGGTCATCGACCTGCTGGAGCAGCAGCATCTGCTGCTCTCCCACGGCACCGGCTTCAACCTGGACAGCCCGGACCACCTGCGGCTGGTGTTCCTGGCCGGGGTGGACGTGCTGGCCGACGCCATCGGGCGGCTGGCCCAGTTCCTGGCCGGCTATCAGCAGTAGCCCGGCCGGGCTAAGGCGTGTCCCTAGACGGTGAAGACGACCTTGCCGAAGAGATCCCCGTCGATCATCGCGGCGAAGCCGCCGGCCGCCTCGCGCAGCGGCAGCGCGCGGTCGATCCTGGGCCGCACCCCGGTCTGCTCGCAGAACCGGGCCAGCCGGCCGAGCTGATCCCGGGTGCCCATGGTCGAGCCGACCACCGACAGCTGCAGGAAGAACACCCGGTTCAGGTCGGCCGGGGGCACGGCCCCGCTCGTCGCGCCGCAGACCACGATCCGGCCCCCGGGGCGCAGCGCCCGCAGCGAGTGGGCCCAGGTGGCCTCGCCGACCGTTTCCATTACCGCGTCGACCCGCTCGGGCAGCCGGCTCCCGGCCGGGAATGCCTGCTCGGCCCCGAGTTCCCGGGCCCGCTCCTGCTTTTCCTCGCTGCGGCTGGTGGCCCAGACCCGGAAACCCGCCGCCCGGCCCAGCAGGATCAGCGCGGTGGCCACGCCGCCGCCCGCGCCCTGGACCAGGATCGTGGACCCCGGCTGCACCCCGGACTTCTCGAACAGCATCCGGTACGCGGTGAGGTACGCCGTGGGCAGGCAGGCGGCCTCGGTGAAGGACAGCGCCGCGGGCTTGGGCACCAGGTTCCGCCGGGGCACGGCGACCCGCTCGGCGAACGTCCCGTCGTACCGCTCGGACAGCAGGGACCGGCGCGGGTCCAGCGTCTCGTCCCCGCCGGCCGCGTCCGGGTCGCCGATCACCGAGTGCACGATCACGTCGTTACCGTCCTCGTCCACCCCGGCCGCGTCGCAGCCGAGCACGATGGGCAGCCGGTCCTCGGTGATGCCCACCCCGCGCAGCGTCCACACGTCGTGATGGTTGAGCGCCGCGGCCCGGACGCTGACCGTGGTCCAGCCGCCCGGCGCCACCGGGTCGGGGCGGTCAGCGATCTCCAGGCCGGACAGCGGGTGGTCGGCGTCGATGCGTGCGGCAGTGACAGCGAACATGGGCCGCACCTTAGCGCCCCACCCGCCACAGCCGGGTCACCAGGGCTCGGTACCACCCGGGGGTTACCGGCGAAGGGCCGGCCGGGCCGGCCCCGGTGTGCCATACTCGTGGGCGGGGAAGCGGACCCGATGCCCCCCGAGCAGCTTAAGGACTGGAGTGGATCTCACCTCCTATGCCGAGCTGGCGGTGCGCTTGATCAATACGGGCGGCGCTGGTGATGGTCGCGACGATGAGCTCGCCACTACCGAGGCATACCGAGCACTCACGGCCGACCGGGCTTATCTCAGTGCCCGCGTGGTGCCGGGTGATCTTGATGCCCTGCAGCAGCTGCGCACCGAGCTGCGGCTGATCTTCGCGGCGTGCGCCGCGGGCCGGGACGGCGAAGCGGCCGGCCGGCTGAACGCGCTGCTGGCCCGGCACCCCATCCACCCGGAGATCGCCCGCCACGACGGCCAGCCGTGGCATCTGCATCACGCCGAGAGCGGCTCGGTCGCGGACAAGTACGCGGCCGGGGCCGTGCTGGGACTGACCCGTGTGATCACCGAGTTCGGCCCGGACCGGCTGCGGACCTGTGAGACGGCGTCCTGCCGGAACGTGTTCGTGGACCTGACCGCGGGCCGGTCCCAGGCCCGCTGCGACCCCTGCACGGCCGAGGCCAGCGTGACCACCCTCCGGGTCCGGCGGCGCAGCCAGGACAGCCGGCGGGCCTCGACCGCCACGGGCTGAGCACGGCGGGTCAGTTGCGGGCGTCCAGCCGGTGCCGGCGTGGTGGGCACAGGTTTTTTTGCGGCAGTTGCCCGCGGGACGGGGCTCGTCTGGTGAGGCAGCCGGCGGAACCGTTCGTTTAGCTGTATTGCCCTTTTTACCCGCTCTGCCGGGCACTCCGAGCTGCTTCGAAGGCAGCTACCAGGCACATCACTGTGTGCCCAAGGCGGACGGATCGTCATCCGCGTTACCGAAATGAAGCCACTGCCTTCTTCTCAGGCAGTTTGACGATCATTACCATGAGCCCTACTCCACGGCCGTATGGCCAACGTATGCGGACCCGGAAGAAGGTTCGAACATGGCAAGTGAGTCGGTAGCCACCACTACCAGGCCGGCAGACGTCGGCCTCAAACGAGAAATGGGGCTAATCGGCGCAACCTGGGCATCCGAGACGTCGATCATCGGCTCGGGCTGGCTGTTCGCCCCGCTGACCGCCGCGCTGCTGATAGGCGGGGCCGCGGTCCTGGACTGGATCATCGCCGGAGTCGTGGTTATCGTCCTGGCCCTGTGCCACGCCGAGCTCGGTGCGATGTACCCGGTCTCCGGCGGAACCGCCCGGTTCCCGCACTTCGCGTTCGGCAGCGTGGCCGGCATCGGGTTCGGCTTCTTCTCGTACGTCCAGGCCGTCACGATCGCGCCCATCGAGTGCTACGCGTTCATCCAGTACGCGGCGTACTACTGGCACGGCCTGTTCGACGCGGACACGGGCAAGATCACCGGGCTCGGCCTGGTGATAACCGTCATCCTGATGGCGATCTTCACCGCGGTCAACTTCCTGGCCATGCGCATCTTCGCCAATGTCAACAGCGCCATCACGTGGTGGAAGGTCGCGGTCCCGATCCTCGCCATCATCGTGCTGCTGTTCCACTTCCACCCCGGCAACTTCACCGCCGGCGGAGCGGGCTTCATGCCGGGCGGGGTCCATGGCCTGTTCGCGGCGCTCCCGCTGGCCGGCATCATCTTCGCCTACTCCGGGTTCGAGCAGGCCGACCAGCTGGCCGGCGAGATCAAGAACCCGGGGCGCAACCTGCCGCGGGCCATCATCATCGCCGTCCTCATCGGCACCGTCATCTACACCCTGCTGCAGGTCGCGTTCATCGGCGCGCTGAACCCGGCCCAGATCCCGCACGGGCTCCAGCACATCACCAACCCCCTCATCATCGAGGGGCCGTTCGCCGGTGTCGCCGCCCTGGCCGGGCTCGCCTGGCTGGCGCACATCCTGCGGGTGGACGCGTTCATCTCCCCGTCCGGCACCGGCCTCATCTACACGACCGGAACCTCGCGGGTCAGCTACGGCCTGGCCAGGAACCGGTACGCCCCGCAGTTCTTCGGCAAGACCAACGCCAACGGCATTCCGTGGGTCGGGCTGATCTTCGCGTTCCTGTTCGGGCTGCTCTTCCTGCTGCCGTTCCCGAGCTGGCGCTCGCTGGTAGGCATCATCACCGGCGCGAGCGTGCTGATGTACGCGGGCGCGCCGCTGTCCCTGGGTGCCTTCCGCGGGCAGGTGCCGGATGCCAACCGGCCGTACCGGATGCCCGCCGCCTCGTTCCTCGCCCCGGCCGCGTTCGTCGTCGCCGACCTGCTCATCTACTGGTCGGGCTTCATCGTGGTCTGGAAGCTCGGCATCGTGCTGATCATCGGGTACGTGCTGATCGGCATCTGCATGGCGTTCGACCAGAACCGGCCGCCGCTGGACTGGAAGTCGGCGGTGTGGCTGCCGGTGTGGCTGATCGGCATGGGCATCATCTCCTGGCAGGGCCAGTTCCCCACGCCCAGCACGCCGCCGGCGAAGGCGCCAACCAACACCTTCAACATCCCGTTCTGGTGGGACATCGTGATCGTCGCCGCGTTCAGCCTGATCATCTACTACTGGGCCATGCGCACCAAGCTGCCCAGGGCGGAAATGATGAACCTGGTCGAGCGGCAGTCCGGCGTGGAGCCGCCCGAGCGTATCCACGAGTGACCGGTTAACCGCTCAGCCGAGGACCTCCGGCCCCCCGAGGGCCGGAGGTCCTCGTCGTTTCATGGGTGCCCGGCCCGGTAGCGCAGCAGCACCCGGCCGCGGATCAGCTCCCCGGGGACCGGCCCGAACGAGCGGCTGTCCACCGCGGTCGCGGCCCGGTTGTCCGACTCCAGCCACCAGCCGCCGTCCTGCCGCCGCACCGCCCGCTTGACCAGCAGGAAGTCCGCCCGGCCCGGATGCCGGGCGACCACGATCTGCCCGGGCCGGACCCGGGGTGGCCGGCCCGGCCGCAGGCCGCGCCAGACGAGCAGCCAGTCGCCGGGCCACAGCGACGGCGCCATGGACTGCTCGGCGACCGCAACCCGCCATAGTGGCCAGCGCATCTGCCCTCCCACGTTCAGGCCGGAGGCTACGGGGTAGTGTCGGTCTCCGGTACCCATGATCCGACATGAGAGAAGGGGATCAATGAGACTGCTGGCACGTCTCCTTGAGCCGAAGACCACTGCGCACGCCCACTGTGACCTGCCCTGCGGGGTCTACGACCCGGCGCAGGCGCGGATCGAGGCGGAGTCCGTCAAGGCGATCATCCAGAAGTACCACGACAGCTCGGACCCGGCCTTCCAGACGCGCGCGCTGATCATCAAGGAGCAGCGTTCGGAACTGGTCAAGCACCACCTGTGGGTGCTGTGGACCGACTACTTCAAGCCCCCGCACTTCGAGAAGTACCCGCAGCTCAACCAGCTGTTCAACGAGGCCACCAAGCTGGCCGGCGGTGGCGCTGGCGGCACCAAGAGCAGCACCGACGTGGCGGCTGCGGACCAGCTGCTGGCCAAGATCGAGGAGATCAGCAAGATCTTCTGGGAGACGAAGCAGGGCTGACTGGGCCGGCCGGTTACGGTCGGCCAGTGGCCAACGAGAGGCCGCGCGGGCATCGCCTGCGCGGCCTCTGGCATCCTTAGCTAGGGTAACTTCGCCGCAGGTCAGGACGGCCTGAGTGGCTGGCCGTGGCCACTTGCCGCAGCAGCCGGGGCGGGCCGCTGGCCGGGTTGCCAGGGACAGCAGCTGGCCTGGTGGGCAGCTGGCGGGGAACTGCGATCATTAATCGGGGCGGCGTGTCAGCGCCGTGCACCGCGGACGGTAGGTTGCAGTCAGGACCACGACGGCCGCTGGTGCTCACGGGGCTCGCGGTACGGGAGGACAAACGTGACAGAAGAGACGACCGCACGTACTGCTGCGGCCGTGCCGACCGCGGTACGCGGCGAGCCAGCGCCCCAGGATGCCGAGGATCGGGTGACGATCCGGATGCCAGCCGAGGGCGCCTACCTGTCCGTACTCCGCACTGCCACCGCCGGGCTGGCCGCCCGCCTCGACTTCACCCTGGACGAGATCGAGGACCTGCGCATCGCCGTCGATGAGGCATGCGGTCTGCTGCTCAGCCAGGCCGCCCCGGACGCGAGCCTGGACTGCGACTTCACTCTGGCCGAGGACAGCATGACGATCGCGGTGTCGGTCCTCAGCCAGCGGGCGCAGCTGCCCGCCCGGGACACGTTCGCCTGGACCGTGCTCGCCGCGCTGGCCGGCGACGTGGACGCCTGGGCCGGGCCGGGCGGGAGGCTCACGGTCATGTTGCGCAAGACTCGCGAGCTGTCGAGGTCCGGGTGACCGAGGAAATCGAGATCCGGGTAACGCGGAAAGTGGACACTCGGGTGACCGAGGAGATCGACGCCGAGATGTCAGCGGGCATCGAGGCGCAGGTGGCTGACGCGAGCGTGCCGGCCACGACGCGGATCCAGCACGCGGTGCCCGACCGGGGGCGGGCCCGGGAGCTGTTCGAGCGGCTCGCGGTGCTGCCAGACGGGGACGCGGACCGGCTGCGCATCCGCGGCGAGCTGGTGGAGCTGCACCTGCCGCTGGTCGAGTACCTGGCGCGGCGGTTCCGCAACCGGGGAGAATGGCTCGACGACCTGACCCAGGTGGCCACGATCGGGCTGATCAAGTCCATCGACCGGTTCGATCTGGCCCGCGGCGTCGAGTTCTCCACCTACGCGACCCCGACCATCGTGGGCGAGATCAAGCGGCACTTCCGGGACAAGGGCTGGGCCGTCCGGGTGCCGCGGCGGCTGCAGGAACTCAAGCTGGCGCTGACCAAGGCCATCGGCGACCTGGCGCAGCGCGAGGGCCGGGCGCCCACCGTCGCCGAGATCGCGGCCCACCTGCAGATGAGCGAGGAAGAGGTCCTGGAGGGCCTGGAGTCGGCCAACGCGTACTCCACCGTGTCGCTGGACGCGCCGGACTCCGGTGACGACGACGCGCCCGCGGTGGCCGAATCGCTGGGCATGCTGGACGACGCCCTGGAGGGGGTCGAGTACCGGGAATCGCTCAAGCCGCTGCTGGAGCAGCTGCCCAGCCGGGAGAAGCGGATCCTGCTGCTGCGGTTCTTCGGCAACATGACCCAGTCGCAGATCGCCAGTGAGCTCGGCATCTCGCAGATGCACGTTTCCCGCCTGCTGGCCAGGACGCTAGCCCAGCTGCGGGATGGCCTGACGGCGGAAGACTGACCGCCCGGGCCGGCGTTACCGCGGGCGTCGGCCGCGGGCCGGCTGGCCGCCTCCCGGAGGCCGTTTCCCCCCCGCAGGCCGCCCGGCTGCGGAGGACGGCTTGCTCCCGGCGGCCCGTCCGCCTTTGGCCGGCTGGCCGCCTTTGGCCGGCTGGCCGCCCTTGGCCGGCTGGCCGCCCTTGGCCGGCTGGCTGCCCTTGGCGGGCGGCCCGGATCCGCTGGGCCCGGGGCCGGCATCGGACGCGGCCGGGCGGCGGGTCAGCGCCCGCATGCTGGACGGGGCCAGCAGCGCCGCGAACCCGGCCACGGCCAGCACCAGGCACGGCACGCCCCACTCATACCGGTCCGACTGGACCAGGTAGATGCCCACGATCCCGACGAACAACTGGGTCAGCAAGGCGGGCGTGCGGCTCCACTTCCGGACCCGGGCCAGCCCGAGGGCGACAGCGGCCAGCGCCGCCGCGGTGGCCAGCCCGATCAGGGTCAGCGCGATCCCGCTGCCCACCTGGTAGGACTGGCCGGTGGCGGTGTCCACCCCGGCCAGCACCGTGGCCACCAGCACGATGGCAGCGTCGGCTGCCTGCACCCCCGCCGCGCCGAGCAGGCTTGGCGGCCGCTCCTGCATCTCCCGCGTTCCTCCGTGCCTCGTTACCCTGAGCGCGTGCGCGCGCTCCTCATCGTCAATCCACATGCCACCACCACAACCCAGCTGCGCCGGGATGTTATCGCGCACGCCCTGGCCTCCCAGATGGACCTGGAGGTCGTGGAGACACGCTACCGGGGCCACGCGGCCAGCCTGGCCGAGATGGCCGCGGCCGACGGTCATCAGCTGGTGCTCACCCTGGGCGGGGACGGCACGGTCAACGAGGCGGTCAACGGCCTGCTGCGCAGCGCCAGCGCCGCCTGCCTGGACGGCGGCCCGGCCAGCGCGGCCCCGGCCAGCGCGGCCCCAGCCAGCACGGCCCCCGGCAGCACCGCCCCAGCCGGCACGGCCCCCGGCAGCACCGCCCCGGCCAGCACCGCCCCAGGCGGCACGGCCCCGGCCGCCCGGCCGGCCCTGGCCGCGCTGCCGGGCGGCAACGCCAACGTGTTCACCCGGGCGCTGGGCCTGCCCGCCGACCTCATCGATGCCACCGGCCAGATCATCCAGGCCGTCCAGGCGGGCCGGTACCGGAACATCGGGCTGGGCCGGATCGACCTGACCGGCCTGGCCAGCCGGTACTTCACCTTCAACGCCGGGCTCGGCCTGGACGCCGAGGTGGTCCGGGTGATCGAGGGCCTGCGGGCCCGCGGCCAGCCCGCCACGTCCTGGCTCTACGTGTGGACCGCGCTGCGCCAGTTCTACGCGGTCACCGACCGCCGGCACCCCGCGCTCACCCTGGAGTGCGACGGGCGGCCGCCCGTCGGGCACCTGTTCATGGGCATCGTGTCGAATACGTCACCGTGGACGTATCTCGGCCACCGGCCGGTAAACCCGAGTCCGCGAGCAGATTTCGATACTGGGCTCGACCTTTTCGCGCTCCGCCGGCTGCGCACCATGAGCACGCTGAACGCACTGCGCCAGATGATTACCCCGCGCCGCGCGCCGCTCAGCGGCCGGGACGTGGTCAGCCTGCATGACCAGCCGGAGTTCAGGATCAGCTCGGGCCGGCCGGTCGCGGTCCAGATCGACGGGGAGTACGTCGGCGAGCACGAGGTGGTCACGTTTCGTTCAGTTCCGGATGCTCTGCGGGTAATTGCCTGACCCACCCGCAGCACCACCTGATGTGATCCATCTGACACGGAAATCCGCCTGAACCTTTGCCAAATAGTCTTGCGTTTGAATCATGACCTTGACAGGCTAGAACCCGGTTCGGGTGAGCGGTGCTATGCGCCGTCATCTGGGAGTTCTTGACGCGAGCGTCATGATTCCCAGGCCTGGGCCGGAGCTCAGCGGGGGCGCTGGCTCAGCTTGCGTGTAAGTGTGCCACCCCGGGAACCTATATGGCTCCCGACATACGGCTCAGCTCGTGAATACATTCACAAGCTCTCGGGCTAGGGCCGCCAACCCGGGCGCAGGCCCGGCTGCCAAGGAGGAGTGGACCGCATGGACTGGCGCCACAACGCCGCCTGCCGTGACGTAGACCCGGAGCTGTTCTTCCCGATCGGGAACACCGGGCCCGCGCTGCTCCAGATCGACGAGGCTAAGCAGGTGTGCCGCCGATGCCCCGCCATCGAACCATGCTTGCAGTGGGCGCTGGAAAGTGGCCAGGATGCGGGTGTCTGGGGCGGCATGAGTGAGGACGAGCGGCGGGCAGTGAAGCGCCGGGCGAGCCGGATCCGGGCCCGCGCGCACGCCTGACCCAGCCCGCGCTGGCCGACCGCTGATTGGCCCTGAGACCCAGGCTTAGGCCTGGGTCTTACCCAGTTCTGGCCCCCGGGCTGATAACGGCCCGGCCGCGTCCAGCGGAAGATCAACCACCGCCCTGGTGCCGCCCCCGGCCCGGGGCTTGACCTCCAGCCGCCCGCCGAGCTCGGCCACGACCAGGGTCCGGACGATCTGCAGGCCCAGGCTGGTCGCGGCGTCCAGGTCGAACCCGGCCGGCAACCCGACCCCGTTGTCCTGCACGGTCACCGTGAGCCGGTCCGGGGTGCGCCGGACCGAGACCTCGAGCGTGCCGCCGGCGTCGGCCTGGGCCAGGCCATGCTGCAGCGCGTTCTGCAGCAGCTCGGCCAGGACCAGGGCCAGCGGCGTGGCCACCGCCGAGGGCAGCGGGCCGAACCGGCCGAGCAGGACCGGCTTCACCCGGGCCTCGGCCGCGGACACCTCCCCGGCCATCGCGGCCACCCGCGCGGCGACGTCGTCGAAGTCGACGATCTCCTCCGGGGCATGGGACAGCGTCTCGTGCACGGTCGCGATCGACCCGACCCGGCGCACCGCCTCCTCCAGCGCGTCCCGGGCCTCTGGCGCCTCCGTCCGGCGGGCCTGCAGCCGGAGCAGCGCGGCCACGGTCTGCAGGTTGTTCTTCACCCGGTGATGGATCTCCCGGATCGTGGCGTCCTTGGTCATCAGCTCGCGTTCCCGGTGGCGCAGTTCGGTCACGTCCCGGACCAGCACCAGCGCGCCGGTGCGCAGCCCGCTCACCACCAGCGGGATGGCCCTCAGCTGGACGACGGAGCCGTTTCCCTCCACTTCGGTCTCCCGGGGCGCCCGGCCGCTCGCCGTGACCATCAGCGAGTCGTCGGTCGGCCGGCCCGGGGCGCACAGCCGGGCGGTGACCGGGCCCAGCTCCGCGCCGACCAGGTCAGCGGCCAGGCCGAGCCGGCGGTAGGCGGACAGCGCGTTCGGGCTCGCGTAGCTGACCTTGCCGCTGCGGCCGAGCCGGAGCAGCCCATCGCCCACCCGGGGCGAGCGGACCAGGGCGGGCTGCTGGCCGGGCCAGGGGAACATGCCGGACGCGACCATCTGGGCCAGGTCGTCGGCGCCCTTCAGGTAGGTCAGCTCGAGCCGGCTGGGGGTGCGCGCGGAACTCAGGTTGGTGCTCCGCTCGATGACCCCGATGACCTTGCCCTCCCGGGTGACCGGGATCGACTCCCGGCGGACCGGCACGCCCCGGGTCCACTCGGGGTCACCTTCCCGGCAGATCCGCCGCTCGCGCCGCGCCGAGTCAAGGAACGGCCGGGCCCCGGTGGACCCGAACGAGCCGACCGCGTCGTCATGGAACGTGGTGGGGCCGGTCGTCGGGCGCATCTGGGCCAGCACCACCCACCCGGAGTCGTCCTGCAGCGGCGCCCACAGGACCAGGTCGGCGAAGGACAGGTCGGCCAGCAGCTGCCAGTCCGACACCAGGGCGTGCAGCCACTCGACGTCGGCCGGGGTGAGGGAGGTGTACCGGCGGGCGAGGTCGTTCAGAGTGGGCACGATTTCATCATCGCGCATGCTGGCCACCAGGCCAGCCCAGGCCACCACCTGGTGCCCGGCAGTGGGATCATGTCCGGAACGCAGCAGATCCTGCGGAGGGAAGTGACTGTGACAGCGTCTCCGGCCATCCGCGACGGTGAGCCCGCCCGGCCGGGCCAGCCGGCCCCCCGGATCCCCAAGTACTACGCCGTGAAACGGCAGCTGCTCGAGCTGACCCAGGCCATGGCGCCGGGCAGCCCGGTCCCTCCGGAGCGGGAACTGGCCCAGCACTACGGCACGTCGCGGACCACGGTCCGGCAGGCCCTCGCCGAGCTGGTCGTGGAGGGGCGCTTGCTGCGCATGCAGGGCAAGGGCACGTTCGTGGCCAAGCCGAAGGTGGCCCAGCTGCTCGAGCTGGCCAGCTACACCCAGGGCATGCGGGCCCACGGGCTGCACCCGCAGACCAGGATCCTGGACACCAGCTACGTGCCGGCCGACGCGGAGCTGGCCGGGCTGCTGGCCATCCCGCTCGGCAGCCGGGTGCTGCGCGTGCACCGGCTGCGGCTGGCCGACGGCGAGCCGATGTCCACCGACACCTCGCACCTGCCCGCCCGCCGGTTCCCCGGCCTGCGCCGCAACCTGGACCGGTTCACGTCCCTGTACGAGGCGCTGGCCACCGCGTACGGCGTCCAGCTGGCCGAGGCGGTGGAGACCATCGAGACCGCGCTCGCCGACCCGAAGGACGCCCGGCTGCTGGCCGTGGACGTGGGCATGCCGCTGCTGCTGCTGTCCCGGCAGGCCTTCGACGTGTCGGCCACCCCGGTCGAGTGGGCCCAGTCCCGGTACCGCGGCGACCGCTACAAGCTGGTTACCCGGCTGCACCGGGGCGGCTGAGCGCACCCCACCAGTTCACTTAACGGCCGGTTCCGTCCCCTGCCACCACGCCCGCGCCGCGCCGCCCGGGGTCAGCCGCCGGAAGCGCCGCCCCGGCGGGGGCCCGCCAGCCACCACGCGGCGGGCAGCAGCCCGGCGGCGATGGCCGCCTTGATCGCGTCCCCGGCCAGGAACGGCGTGAGCCCGGCGGCGATCGTGGCCGAAGCACCCAGATGCAGATCGATCGCCAGCCAGGTCAGGCCGAACGCGTAGATGACGACCTCGGCCGCGATCATGGCGGGCAGCGAGCGCAGCACGGACCGGTCGGCGCCCCGGCCGGCCAGGTAGCCGCACAGCCGGGCGGCGGCCACGAAGCCCACCACGTAGCCGAAGGAGGCGCTCGCGTACCCGCTGGAGTGCCCGGCGAACCACGGCACGCCCGCCACCCCGGCCACCGCGTACAGCACCAGCGCGGCCCCGGCCCGCCACCAGCCGAGCGCGGTGCCGGCCAGCAGCACGCCCAGCGTCTGCCCGGTGATCGGTACCGGGGTGAAGGACAGGGGGATCGAGATCTGGGCCAGCAGCCCGATGAACGCCGCCGCGCCGACGACGAGGAGGCCGTCCCGGACCGCCGCACCGGGCAGCAGGTCGGCGAGGACCAGCGGGGAGCGCCGCGGCAGCACAGCCGCATTGGACATGGATGGACTCCTCGGGAAGGTGGGTTCGGGCGGTCGACGGGGACCCTACCAAAACGGGCAAACCGACCCGCCGTGGCGGGGGCCGGAAGCGGCCGCCGGATCAGCGACAATGGGCGGTATGCGGGTACCTGACACGCTCGGCTTCCTGCGCGGGCACTGGCAGATCGAGCGTGAGCTGGTGGACCACCGCACCGGCACCCGTGGCCGGTTCACCGGCAGCGCGGCGATCCTCCCGGCCGGCGACGGCGGCGAACTGGCCAGCTACACCGAGCGGGGCGAGCTTCGCTTTGGCGCGCACACCGGGCCGGCCCAGCGCATTCTCGGCCTGGCGGCCCGGCCGGATGGCACCGCCGCGGTGCGGTTCGCCGACGGCCGCCCGTTCTACGTTCTCGACCTGCGCACCGGCCGCGGCCAGGCCGAACACCCCTGCCGGGCGGACCGCTACCTGCTCACTCATGTGGTGCACAGCGCGGACCTGATCGAGGAGCGGTGGCGGGTCACCGGGCCGGACAAGGATTATCACGCCATTTCCCGGCTGCGCCGCAAAGACCTGCACCCGCCACTGCCTGTACCGCCAAGCTACTAGCTGGTAACCTCGCGGCATGACGGACGGCGGGACGGCGGCGGGCGGCCCGGAGCCAGCGCCGCATGGCGGCTCGCTGGCCGTGGCGGCGGCCCAGGCCAGTGGCGTGTCCGCCATGTTCACCCTGTCCGGCGGGCACGTGTTCCCGCTGTATGACGCGGCCACCCGGGCCCGCCCGCCGCTGCGCCTGGTGGACGTGCGGCACGAGCAGAGCGCCGTGTTCGCCGCCGAGGCCACCGCCCGGCTGACCCGCTCCCCCGGCCTGGCCGTGCTGACCGCCGGGCCCGGGGTGACCAATGGGGTCAGCGCGATCACCACCGCGCAGTTCAACGGGTCGCCGGTGGTGATCCTGGGCGGCCGGGCGCCGGACTCCCGGTGGGGCTCGGGCAGCCTGCAGGAGCTCGACCACCCCGAGCTGCTCCGCCCGGTCACCAAGCAGGCCTGGACCGAGCACGAGACCGCGAAGATCGGCGCCGGGGTGGCCGAGGCGTTCCGGCTGGCCGCCGCGCCCCACCGGGGCCCGGTCTTCGTGGACATCGCCCTGGAGGCGCTGTTCGGCCCGGCGCCGCCCGGGGCGCTCCAGGCGGCCAGCCAGGCCCCGCCCGCACCAGGCCAGGACCCGGACCAGGACCAGGAAGCCGCGCAGCGGATCGCCGGGCTGATCGCCGCGGCCCAGCGCCCGGTGCTCATCCTCGGCTCAGACGTGTGGGCGGGCGGCGCCGAGCAGGCCGCCCGGGCGGCCGCGGAGCACCTGCGGCTGCCGGTGATCACCAACGGGCAGGGCCGTGGCATCCTGCCCGCCGGCCACGAGCTGCTGGTCACCCGGGCCCGGTCGGCCGCGCTGCGCCAGGCCGACCTGGTCGTGGTGGCCGGCACGCCACTCGACTTCCGGCTGGGCTACGGCGCGTTCGGCGAGGATCCCGGGACCAGGCCCACCCCGGTGATCCATGCCGCCGACTCGCCCGCGCAGCTGGCCCGGCACCTCCCGCTGGCCGCGTCGTACACCGGTGACCTGGCCGCGCTGTTCGCCGTGCTGGCCGGGTCGCTGCCCGGCCCGGACGGGCCCCGCTGGGCCCACGGCTGGCTGCCCAAGCTGCAGAACGCGGCCCGCGCCGCGACCGCCGCCGACCGCGAACTGCTGGCCAGCGCGGCTGACCCCATCCACCCGGTGCGCATCTACGGCGAGCTGCTCCGGGTGCTGGACGACGACGCCGTGGTCATCGGGGACGGCGGCGACTTCGTGTCCTACGCGGGCAAGTACATCGAGCCGAAACGCCCCGGTGGCTGGCTCGATCCCGGCCCGTACGGCTGCCTGGGCACCGGGCTCGGCTACGCCATCGGCGCCCGGATCGCCCGGCCGGGCGCCCAGGTCGTGCTGCTGCTCGGCGACGGCGCGGCCGGGTTCTCGCTGATGGACGTGGACACCCTGGTCCGGCACCAGCTGCCGGTCGTGATGATCTGCGGCAACAACGGGATCTGGGGCCTGGAGAAGCACCCCATGCAGGCCATCTACGGCTATGACGTCGTGGCCGACCTGCGGCCGCAGACCCGTTACGACGAGGTGGCCCGCGCGCTCGGTGGCGCGGGCGAACTGGTCACCCGCCCGGACGGGATCGCCCCGGCGCTGCGCCGGGCCTTCGATTCCGGCGTCCCCTACCTGGTCAACATCGTCACCGACCCGGCGGTGGCCTACCCCCGGTCCACCACCGGCATCTGACCCAGCCGGCCCCTCCTGGTCACTCGATGATCGCGATGAGGTCGCCTTCCTGGACCACGTCACCCTCGGCCACGGCCAGCTTGGTCACCGTGCCCGGGTCTTCGGCCAGGACCGGGATCTCCATCTTCATCGACTCGAGAATGACCAGGGTGTCACCGCCGGAGACCTGCTCGCCCTCGGCCGTCACCACCTTCCAGACGTTAGCCACCATCTCCGCGCGGATCTCGGCCACTCGCTGCTCCTCTCCGTCGGCAGCGCCCCGCCTGGGGGTGTGCCCGCTCCTCATTGTGCTGGCTGTGGTCAGGGCCGCAGCCGGCTGACCACTGACGTGTCGTAGGCGCCGCTAATGAACTCGGTGCTGTCCAGCAGGTCGGCGTGGAACGGCAGGTTGGTCCGGACCCCGGCGATGCGGAAATCCGCCACCGCGGCCCGGGCCCGGGCCAGCGCCTCGTCCCGGGTCGCGGCGTGCACGCACAGCTTGGCCAGCAGCGGATCGTAGAACGGGGTCACCTGGTTGCCGGCCGCATACCCGGCGTCCACCCGGATCCCCGGGCCAGGCCGGCTCGGACCATTCGCTGATCGTGCCCGGGCTGGGCAGGAACCGGCTGGGGTCCTCGGCGTAGACCCGCAGCTCCACCGCATGCCCATGCGGCTTAACGGCTTGTTCGGCGAAACTGACCTCGCCCCGGCCGGCGATCCGCAGCTGCTGCTCGACCAGGTCGATACCGGTCACCTGCTCGGTGATCGGGTGCTCGACCTGGAGCCTGGTGTTCATCTCCAGGAACACGAAGCCGCCGGTAGGCACGTTGACCAGGAACTCGACGGTCCCGGCGCCCCGGTAGCCGACCACCTCGCCGGCCCGCACCGCGGCCGCCAGCATGTGGCCGCGCAGCGCCGGGCTGACCCCGGGTGACGGGGTCTCCTCGGCCACCTTCTGGTGCCGCCGCTGCACCGAGCAGTCCCGCTCGCCCAGGGCCAGCACCCGCCCGCTGGCCAGCCCGAGGATCTGCACCTCGACGTGCCGGGCCGGGCTGAGGTAGCGCTCCAGCAGGATGGCCGCGCTGCCGAAGAACCGCTCCGCGCGCGACCGCGCGGTCTCGAACGCGGCCCGCAGCTCGGCGTCGCCGGCGGCCGCGCTCATCCCGATCCCGCCGCCGCCCGCCGCGGCTTTGACCATGACCGGGTAGCCGATCGCGGCCGCGGCGGCCACGGCTTCGTCGGCGTCGGTCACCGGCTCGGCCGTGCCCGCGGCGACCGGCAGGCCCGCCTCGGCCATCAGGTTCCGGGCGTTGATCTTGTCACCCATCAGCTCGATGGCCACCGGCGGCGGCCCGACCCAGATCAGCCCGGCGGCCTCGGCCCGCTGGGCGAACTCCGCGTTCTCGGACAGGAACCCGTAACCGGGGTGGATGGCCTGGGCCCCGGTGCGCTGCGCGGCCGCGATGATGGCCGCCTGGTCCAGATAGCTCTGGGCGGGGGGCGGGGGGCCGATGAGCACCGCCTCGTCGGCTTCCCGGACGAAGGGCAGGCCGGCGTCGGCCTCGGAGTAGACGGCGACCGACCGGATGCCCAGCCGGCGCGCGGTGGTCAGCACCCGCCGGGCGATCTCGCCCCGGTTGGCCACCAGCACCGACTCGATCAGCCCCGATTCGACCACCGGGGCAGCTTACAGCCGGCTGGGCCGGCCCGGCCGGCGACCTTGGCCTGCCGGTCCCCGGGCCGGGCCAGCCGGAGCAGCCCGCCGAACGCGATCAGCGCGCCGAAGGCCAGCGCGATGCGTCATAGAGAGTGACAAGCAGGCGGGTGACCAGCCGTGGCTCAGCCGGGTCAGGCGCTCATTCGGCGGGCGTGCCGGTGATCTCGATCGTCGCCCGGACTTCCTGGATCCGGGCCAGCACTTTGATCCGCAGGTCCCCGGGGACCACATCGTGCCCGCAGTGCTTGTGCACCAGCCGCTTGACCGCCTCTTCCAGGCCGTACTCCCGCAGGCACGGGCCGCATTCCTCCAGGTGCTGACGGATGTCCGCCCGCCCGGAGCCGTCCAGCTCACCGTCGAGGTAGGAGTAGACCCGGTCCAGTACCTCACTACACGGGGTCTCGTGTGGCTTGCCGCAGCTCATGGCGTGTCCATCCCCTGCTCACCATCGGCCTCCGGTGCCGCCGAGGCAGCCGCGCCCGCCCGGGTGACGCCCCGGTCGGCCGCGTAATCTTGCAGCATGTCGCGCAGCTGCCGCCGCCCGCGGTGCAGGCGGGACATGACCGTGCCGATCGGCGTCCCCATGATGTCGGCGATCTCCTTGTACGCGAAGCCCTCGACATCGGCGAGGTAGACCGCGATGCGGAAGTCCTCCGGGAGGGCCTGCAACGCGCTCTTGATATCGGAGTCGGGCAGCCGCTCCAGCGCTTCCGCCTCCGCCGACTTCAGCCCGGAGGAGGTGTGCGAGGCCGCCCTGGCCAGCTGCCAGTCCTCGACCTCCTCGGCGCCCGACCGCTGCGGTTCCCGCTGCTTCTTGCGGTAACTGTTGATAAACGTGTTGGTCAGGATCCGGAACAGCCACGCCTTGAGGTTCGTGCCCGGCTGGAACTGGTGGAACGACGCGTACGCCTTGGCGAACGTCTCCTGCACCAGGTCCTCGGCATCCGCCGGGTTCCGGGTCATCCGCAGCGCGGCCGAGTAGAGCTGGTCCAGGAAGGGCAGCACGTCCTGCTCGAAGCGCTCGCTGCGCTGCTCGAGTGTCTCGGTGACCGGACCCACCCCCTCGGAGATCTCCCGTACCGGCCCACGGTAGCGACCGTACTGGCCGGAGGATACATCCCCGCCCGCCCCCGGCACGAAGCCGGGCATCAGCAGAGGGCTGGTTCGCGGTGCGTAGTCGGTGGCAACCACGCCGGGTGCAACATGCCAGCCAGCGGCTTCATTCCGCCGGCGGGCTGATCACCCGGCCCGGCGGGCCGGCGGATGGCGCTCATGACCGTCAGGTGAGGTGAGCCGGGCACCTGGCCGGGGAACATTGACCACAAGAAGGACTGCGTGGGCGTCTTTGTCCTCGCGGCGGCGCTTCGATCCTGTCACTGCGACAGGCCGCCGGCCGCAACAGCGCAGTCTGGCGTGGATGGAGTCATGGTGGCGGCAAGTACGACAAGCCCCCTCGCTGTTTTCGGTTCAGGCACCCTCACGGCCTACTGGCGCTTCCAGCGCGCCGTCGGCGCCGCCCAGCTGCAAGCCTGGCTGCCACCCCGCGGCCAGGTCCTGCTGGATATCTCCGGCCCGCAGGGCGGCTGGGCGGCGCAGGCCGCCGCGTCGGGATACGCCGTGGTCCGGGTGATGCCTCAGCTGGCCACGCTGGTGGAGCCGTTGCCGGACCGGCCTGCGCTGCACCGGCGGCGCCCCGCCACCCGGCCGCACCGCGCGCCCGGCCAGCTCGTCCCGGTGGTGGCCGACCCGGCCAGCCTGGCCTTCCTGGCCGACGGCTCGGTGGACGGCGTCATCGCCGAGGACGGTGCGCTGTCCCGCCATCTGATGGCCGAGGACGTGGCCGCGGAGATCGCCCGGGTGCTCCGGCCCGGTGGCCAGCTGCTCGCCTGTGTGGACTCGCTGGTGCTCGGCATGTCCATCCTGGCCGAGCAGCACCGCTGGGCGCAGCTCACCGACCTGCCGCAGGCCGAGGTCGTGCTGGTGCCCTGGCCAGACGGCCGGATCACCCGGTGCTTCGGCCCGGAGCAGCTCCGTGACCTGCTCACCGAGGCGGGCCTGGAGGTCAGCTGGATCCGGCCGCGCACGGTGCTGTCCCCGTCCATGGTGGATCACGTGCTGCGCCGGGAGCCCAGCGCGATCATGCGCCTGGTCCGGGCGGAGCTGGCGGCCGGGACCGAGGGATCAGGCGGCGCAGGCGGCAGCGAGTCGTTCGGCATCTTCCTGCTCGTCTCGGCCCGCAAGCCCATGGACTAGGCGGCCGCGCGCCGCCCGGCTGGCGGCTCAGCGGCGCAGCCGGTCACGCTTGGACTGGCAGGCCACGCAGCGGGCCGCCTCCGGGCGGGCCTCCAGCCGGCCCTCGGGAATCGGCCGGCCGCAGTCCGCGCAGTTGCCGTAGCTGCCTTCCTGGATACGCGTCAGCGCGGCCAGGATCTCGGTGCGCTGTGACACGGCCGAGTGGAGCACCGCTTCGGTCCGGTCGTCCTCGGAGAGGTTGGTCCCGGCGTCGGCCGGGTCCTGCGGGAAATCGCGGCCGCTCACGGCCGGCTTCTCCCCCCGCAGCACCTCGATCGACTTGTCCAGTTCGTGGCAAGCCTCTTCCAGGCGCTTGCGTACAGTGCTGGTCTCCACGGGTCCTCCTGCCATACCTCGGGGCACCGGTAGCGCAGCGAAAATGGTCCAAGAGTAGGGCCGGCCGCGCTCTGGGGCCTCAGAACAACGTGCCGGGGGCCCGGTGGGAGGCACCGCCGTGCTCCCTGGCCCCTCCCCGCGATGCCGCTCCCGCGGGGCCGGCCGCAGCGGCCAGGGGCTCGATCAGCCCCGGCCCGTTGTGCCGTACCGAATTAACGTCCGTCGAAACAGCGTGTGACGTCAGGTGCGTGACGGCGGCCGGGGCGAGCAGTTCGTGCACGGCCTCCGGGCTGGTCGCCTCGGGATCGAGCCAGTCCGCCCACCGGCTGGGGTCGATCACCATCGGCATCCGGTCGTGGATCCGGCCGACTTCGTCCTCGGCCCGGGTGGTGATGATGGTGGCCGTCCACAGCGTGGCCGCTGGGTCGTCGTCGGGCCGGCTCTTGTCGTGCCAGCGCTCGTAGAGACCGGCGAAGGCCAGCACGCCGCCGTCCTCGCGGTAGATGTAGTACGGCTGCTTGCGCGGGGCGTCCGGATCCCCGGTCTTCGGGTCGTTGGTCACCCACTCGTAGAAGCCGTCCGCGGGCAGCAGGCAGCGCTGCTTGGCGAAGGCGCGGCGGAAGGCCGGCTTCTCCGCGACCGTCTCGGCCCGGGCGTTGATCATCCGGCTGCCGATCGAGGCGTCTTTGGCCCAGAACGGGACCAGCCCCCAGCGGACCACCCGGAGCTGGCGCTCGGCCCGCGGGCTGCCATCGTCCGCGTTCTCCGCGTCGCCAGGCTCCTCCGGGCTCTTCGGCGACCGGGTCAGCACCGCGTACACCGGCTTGGTCGGCGCCACGTTGTAGTCCGGCTGCAGCGGGTCGGTCACGCGGTCGCGCTGCACGTCGAACTCCGCGAGGAGTTCCTGGCGCTTTCGCGCCGACGCGAAACGGCCGCACATGTCGTCAATCCTGCCCGGGGTAGCTGGTCCGATCGGGTACCTGGCACTGCTGGGGTCGCAGCGCAGCACAGAATGTGGCCTTTCATAGCCACAATCCTGGTTTACCAAACCTGCCCCACTGGTCGAGCCGGTGTCCAGTCCCTGTCCAGCCGGCCGCCGGCTGCGACTGGCCGCCGCCCGCCCGCCGCTGACCAGCACCGTCCCGTCCACCCAGCCCACCGGGTGGCGGCGGCCGGTTCGATGATTTCCCTCGTTTCAGACGCGGGCGGACGGGCCCCGGTACGCACTACGCTCGCAGCTATGCAGACCGGGCAGCAGGACTCTGGCCACGCGGCACCGCCCTGGGCGGCGCCCCGCGCCGCGGGCGCGGTGCGGGCCCGGCTGCGGCTGCCCGGCTCCAAGTCGATGACCAACCGGGCCCTGGTGCTGGCCGCGCTGGCCGCCGGGCCCACCGAGATCCGGAACCCGCTGCGGGCCCGGGATTCGCTGCTGATGGCCGGGGCGCTGCGCGCCCTCGGCGCGACCGTGCAGATGGGCCCGGCACCGGGCTCGGCGTGGCGGGTCTCGCCCGGGTGGGCCAGCACCGCGACCCGGGTCGATGTCGGCAACGCGGGCACCGTGATGCGTTTCGTGCCCCCGGTGGCCACGCTGGTCCCGGCCGCGGTCAAGTTCCACGGCGACCCGCGCGCGTCGCAGCGGCCGGTGGCCGCGATCATCACCGCGCTGCGGGAAATCGGCGCCGACATCGACGACGGCGGCCGCGGCGCCATCCCGTTCACCGTGCACGGCACCGGGTCGCTGCCGGGCGGCGCGGTCACCGTGGACGCCTCCGCCTCCTCCCAGCTGGTGTCCGGGCTGCTGCTGGCCGCCCCGCGGTACGAGAAAGGCCTCGAAGTGCGGCACCGCGGGCCGCGCGCGCCGTCCGCCCCGCACATCGCGATGACCGTGCAGATGCTGCGCGAGGCCGGGGCGGTGGTGGAGACGGCCACGGCTGAATCAGCCGGGCACCCGGGCGGGGCGGGCGACCTGCCGGACACCTGGTACATCCATCCTGGGGTGATCAGCAGCCCGGCGATAATCGTTCAGCCTGATCTGGTCAATTCGGCGCCGTTCCTCGCCGCGGCGCTGCTGACCGGGGGCAGCGTCACGATCCTGGACTGGCCCGCGGTGACCTCGCAGCCAGCCGGGCAGATCCTGGACGTCTTCACCCGGCTGGGTGGCCGGTGCACGGCTGGCCCGGACGGGATGACCGTCACCGGCTCGGGCCAGGTGCGGGCGGTCACCGCCGACCTCACCGACTGCAGCGAGATCTCCCTGGTCGTGGGGGCGCTGGCGGCGCTGGCCGACGGGCCGTCGGTACTCACCGGGATCGGCCACCAGCGGCTGCAGGAGACCGACCGGCTCGGCGCGCTGGCCACCGAGATCAACGCGCTGGGTGGCTCGGTCACCGAACTGCCCGACGGGCTGCGGATCGAGCCGCGGCCGCTGCGGGCCAGCCGCCCATTCAGCACGTACGACGACCACCGGCTGGTGATGGCCGCGGCCGTGCTCGGCCTGGCCGTGCCCGGCCTGCTGGTGCAGGACGCGGCCACGGTCGGCAAGACGTTCCCGGACTTCACCCAGGTGTGGGCGGCGATGCTGGAGCGCACTCCCTGAACCGGCGGCCGGACTACAGCAACCTGGACGAGGACGACGTGCGGGTCCGGCCCGCACGCAGCTCGCGGCCGCGGACCCGGCGCCGGCCCGCGCACGAGGACGCGGCCGAGGCGTTCGTGGCCGCGGTGGACCGGGGCCGGTACGGCACGCTGCTGGATGGCCGCCCGGTGACCGCCATGCGCGCCCGCGAGCTGGGCCGGCGCAGCGTGGCGGTCGGCGACCGGGTGGCGCTGGCCGGCGACGTGTCCGGTGCGCCGGGCACCCTGGCCCGGGTGGTCCGGATAGCCCCGCGGACCTCCGTGCTGCGCCGCTCGGCTGACGACACCGACCCGGTCGAGCGGGTCATCGTGGCCAACGCGGACCAGCTGGTCATCGTCACCGCGCTGGCTGACCCGCCGCCCCGGCCGCGGCTGATCGACCGGTTCCTGGTCGCCGCGTACGACGCCGGGCTGAGCCCGCTGCTCTGCCTGACCAAGGCCGACCTCGGCCCGGCGGCGCCGATCCTGGACGTGTACGGGCCGCTGGGCATTCCGCACGTGGTGCTCGGCCAGCCGCTGACCGGTGAGCGGCTCAGCCCGCTGCGCGAGGCGCTGGCCGACCGGGTCAGCGTCCTGGTCGGGCATTCCGGGGTGGGCAAGTCGACGCTGGTGAACGCGCTGATTCCGGGGGCGGACCGGGCCGTCGGCGAGGTCAGCCCGGTCACCGGGCGGGGCCGCCACACGTCTTCCTCGGCCGTCGCGCTGGCGCTGCCGGGCGGCGGCTGGCTCATCGACACCCCCGGGCTGCGCGGGTTCGGCCTGGCCCACGTGGCGCCCGAGCGGGTGGTCCGCGCCTTTCCTGACCTGGCCCCGGGCACCGCTGCCTGCCCGCGCGGCTGCACCCACCTGGAGCCGGACTGCGCGCTCGACGACTGGGTCCGTGATCAGGGCGGGGACGCGCGGCTGGTGACGCGGCTGGATTCGCTGCGCCGCCTGCTGCGCAGCCGCGAGGGCGACGACTCCGACTAGGTCCTTGTTCTTCAGACGCCACCTCAGCTACCTGCGCACATGGCCGGCGGCGGCTGTGATCCGATACGGTTCGCGACATGGCGGGATACGACGACGACCTGCGTTTCGCCCACGTCCTCGCCGACGCGGCCGACGACATCACCACGCGCCGCTTCCGCGCGCTCGACCTGCGGGTCGAGGCCAAGCCCGACCTGACCCCGGTCACCGACGCGGACAAGGCGGCCGAGGAAATCCTGCGCAACGTGCTGCGGCGGTCCCGGCCCCGGGATGCGGTGCTGGGCGAGGAGTTCGGCCGCGACGGCGCCGGCCCCCGCTGCTGGGTGATCGACCCCATCGACGGGACCAAGAACTACGTGCGCGGCGTCCCGGTCTGGGCCACGCTGATCGGCCTGATGGATGGGGACAAGGTGGTCATGGGCGTGGTGTCCGCGCCCGCTCTCGGCCGCCGGTGGTGGGCGGCCACCGGGACCGGTACCTGGACCGGCCGCAGCCTGACCAAGGCCAGCCGGTGCCGGGTGTCCGACGTCTCGCGGATCGAGGACGCCTCGTTCTCCTACTCCGAGGTGGCCGAGTGGGCGGACAAGGGCCTGCTGCCCGGCTTCCTCCGGCTGGCCCGGTCGGCCTGGCGGACCCGGGCGTACGGCGATTTCTGGTCGCACATGCTGGTCGCCGAGGGCGCGGTGGACTTCGCCGCCGAGCCCGAAGTGAACCTGTGGGACCTGGCCGCGCTGCAGGTCATCGTCGAGGAGGCCGGTGGGGTGTTCACCGATCTGGCCGGCCAGGCCACCCCGGACGCGGGCAGCGCGGTGAGCACCAACGGGCGGCTGCATGACGAGGTGCTCAGCCGCCTGGCTGACCCCGAAATATGACGTAACGCGACTACATCCGTTCGGACGGTAATCCGGTGGATGCGTGGCGGGCCCTTGCCCTCATCGCGGCGGGCGCGGATGCTGGAAGTCAATAACTCGTCACAAGGGCACAAGCTCTTGTCCATCGAGCCGCCGGCCGCGGCGTTACGAGACAGCCCGGGAAGTGAGCGATGGTGAAAGTACGAGACGGCATGTCCAGGCTGGTGCTCACCATCGGGCCCGCGCACACCCTCCGCGAGGCGGCCCGCCTCATGTCAGCCCGCCGGGTGGGTGCGGCCGTGGTGATCGACGACCAGCACGCCGGAGTGGGCATCCTGACCGAACGGGACATCCTGGACTCGCTGGGTGCCGGCCAGGACCCGGACACCGAACTGGTGGCCGAGCACCGCACGGTGGACGTGGTGTTCGCCGCCCCGGACTGGACGCTGCAGCAGGCGGCGGAGACCATGGTGCGGGCCGGCTTCCGGCACCTTGTGGTAGTCGACGGGCAGGAGGTGACCGGGCTGCTGTCGATGCGTGACATCGTCCGGGTCTGGGCGGACGCGGGCACTACGGACGGCACTGAGACCGCGACCGCGACGCACGCCTGATCCTGCTCCCTGGCACCCTTCCTGGTCCCAGGCCGCACGCTCCGTCGCAGGTCACAGCGGCGTCGGTAGCCGGGACAATGATGAGGGCCCCGTGCGCCTCCCCAGCAGGGCACACGGAGCCCTCCGCCCCCCGAACTAGCCATCAGCGCCGGGGACATCCGCCCGGCCTGTGGCCTTCAGGTGTGAGTTCATCAGTTCTGTCCGATTTAGAACAGGGCCGAAAGTCCCAAATTGCGAGATCCGTACCATTGCGCCTGCTGCGCGCCGGCACCGGCTCACCCGCGCTGTTCGTGATCGGGCCGGTCAGCCGGGTGATCCAGGACGGCCGCGCTGTCCGGTTCGGCCGGGCCGCTCACCGGGCTCGGCGGGTGGCCGAGGAAGCCGCCGAGGTGGCGCTC